>NZ_QKZL01000077.1 GCF_003253995.1 Palleronia aestuarii | reverse complement strand
TCATGGACCCTGTCTACGAACGATGCCTCATCGCGCCAAGATTGTTCGGCGACGGGATACCGTTCGCCGGCTGTTCACGCGGCAACGTTTCCCGTACTTCGACAGCGCCATCAGCACTTATGGCCGGCGTTGCGCACCGTCATTTCAGGCATCAATGTCGAAGGAGGGCGGGAAGCGGAACTTCTCTGCGTCCTGGAAGAACGGCAGTTGCGTGCCCATGACTGAATAGCACCGTGTATCGTGGACGCCTTCTTCGCTAATTTTGAGGCAAGGAGGCCATGATGAGCAGCAAGTTCAGCGACGAGTTCAAGCGGGACGCGGTCGCGCAGATCACCGAGCGAGGGTACCCCGTCAGGGAAGTATCTGATCGGCTCGGGGTCAGTCCGTATTCGCTCTACGCCTGGAAGAAGTTCGCGAAGGCGTCATCGGGGGAGGCGGAGAAGGACACCGAGATCCGACGCCTGAAGAAGGAGCTGGCGCGGGTCTCGGAGGAACGTGACATCCTATAAAAAGGCCACCGCGTATAGAAGTGGCTCGGGAAATCTGAACAGGGGCTATGAGTGGATGATCCGCGCGAGATCGGCATGATGCCGAGAAGCGAGGAGAGACCATGACGAGACGACCGCGCCGGAATCACAGCCCGGCCTTCAAGGCGAAGGTGGCGCTTGCTGCCATCAAGGGAGAGCGGACGCTTTCCGAGCCGGCCGATCGGTTCGACGTCCATCCGAACCAGATCACGCGGGTGGCGCACCCAGCTTCTCGAGGGTGCGTCCGGTGTGTTCGGGACCGCGCCTGCCACCGAGGCCACTTTGGTCGTCGACGTGAAGACTTTGCACGCGAAGATCGGTGAGCTGACGCTTGAGAACGATGCTCCGCAGGGCTTGCGCGGCCCCACTGGGGCCACGGTCCCTGCTCCGATGTCCGGCGCGCTCGGGAGCGAGCGGTGAGCGCCATCGGTTTGAGAGAACCGCGAGCGGTCTCCTTCCGAGCGCAAGGCGATGATTGATCTTCCCCCGGTTCGGTGGAAGCGGTTAGGCCGCCTGTTCCATGGCGGCGGATGATCTGTATCCCAGCGCCGAGTGGAGGCGGTGAGTAGTGTACCAGCCCTCGGTCCAGGCGAACAGGTCGCGCCTCGCC
>NZ_QKZL01000076.1 GCF_003253995.1 Palleronia aestuarii | reverse complement strand
CACGCCCTACGAATACATCTGCAAGATCTGGACGTCAGAGCCAGATCGATTCATCCTCAACCCGATCCACCAAATGCCGGGACTGAACACCTAGGGTCGTTGCGACAAGGTCCGCTATCTCAGTTTCATCATCTATTTTTCAAAGGCATCGGCCGGGGTTCGCCATCCGAGACACTTTCGGGGCGTTCCATTGAAGCGGTCGCAAATCGCATTTATATTGCGATTTGAGAGCGCCGCGAGCTGGGTGTCGCGAGGGAGATACCGGCGCGCACGCTTGTTCAGATTCTCGACCGATCCTTTCTGCCATGGCGCTTGCGGATTACAAAACCAGCTCTCCGTGCCGATGCCGGACTTTAGCTTACGCCATTCGCGGAATTCTAAGCCGCGGTCGAAGGTGATCGATCGACGGGCGCTCTGGGGCAGGGGCTCCATCACATCCATGATGTGTGTTCATGACATGCGTCGAGTTGCGGTCGTTATTGCAAAACAGGACGGCGTAACGCGTTTTGTGCTCCACGAGCGAGGCGACGTTCATTGAGCCTTGGGCGCGCTCGAAGATCATCAGATCACCTTCCCATTCGCCAAAGGTGTCTCGGGCCTTCACACGCTCCGGGCGTCGATGGATGGATCGATCCGGTGGGAATACCTGGTCCCTGGGGCGTCTGGCATGACGTGGCCGACGTTTCTTTCGGCGGCTCTGAAGATAACGCGCCAGGGATTCGGACTGTCCTTCGGGACTGTACACGTAGGCATAAATCGTCTCGTGACTGACGCGTTCGGGATGCCCGCCATATCCAAGACGCCCGGCGATCTGTTCAGGCGTCCAGCCGATCTTCAAATCGATGGCATGCTCGCGCAAACCGTCCAAGCTTGCGTTGGCGCGCGCGCCGATCTGAGGCAGGCCGCCGCACACTCATACCGTAGTAACCAATCAAATATGGCAGCTCTGTATCTTCAAAACGGTTCCGCTTGATCTCGCGGTAGACCGTTGACCGATGACCACCGATCTGCGCCGCAATCTTGGCAATCGACACCGGCGCGTTCAGCAAATCTTCGATCTCACGCCGTTCGCGCAGATCCAGCTCCGTATGGGACATCACCGTTCTCCTTGCTTCTCAGCAAGATAGGGGATCTGTCGCAACCCAGTCTAGAATGTGCCCGTCTCCAGAATGCAAATTCTTAGAGTAATAATTATGTATTGTTAAGCGGATAAGTTCATCAATTCATCCTCGTTCCAGTATGCCAAACCGAGATTGACGGTAGTTCCAACGGGCTTACCAACGCG
>NZ_QKZL01000075.1 GCF_003253995.1 Palleronia aestuarii | reverse complement strand
TCTGCTCGTCCGTGAAGCTCGTTCGCTTCATTGTCCGTCCTCAAGTTGGGGCGGACTCTAATCGACGGTGGAGGAAAAATCCCGTGGCAGGTCACCCCGGCTCGAGCGCGAACATTTCGTCAAGTGGTGGACCGACAAGACGAAGGTCGCTCCCGCCGCGAGTCCGTTCTGGCACAGCGACTTCGAGACGGTGTTCCGCAGGGACCATCCCTTCATTCAGGCGATCGGCGACTGACCACCACTCAGTATTCCCAGACGGCTGAAGCCCGCGCCCCCAGGACGCGGGCTTTTTCGTGCGCGGTCTTTCTTCGACAGAAAACCTTCGACGAGGTTTGCGCAGCTTTCTCATGCGCTGCGCATACTAATGGTTTGCAAGCAAACTCAGACAACGAATAACTAACTGATGTCGATGATTATTTTGACTTCCTCAGACTGCACGGAATCACCGCTTGAGCAGACTTTTGGTGCGTCTGACACTAATGTCAGAATCAGCAGAAGTCTGCGCGAAACGCACCGGAAGTCTGCGCGAGATCCGTCGCGGGAAGCTTACGGGCGGACGTACGCGACGAATAAGATGTTCCAGCTCAATGCGTTGAGTAGAAGCCGCACCGAACGAGGCACGACTTCTGGTGCGGATGCCGCGACTTCGCATTGGCAGATCATTCCGTCTCGCCACTTCGAAGGCCGGTGCGTCCCGGCCTCATCGATGACAATCGGCGCAGACTGCCACCCTCTTCGGAAGCGTTCCGCAGTCGACAGTCCGCGCCTCACAGGCAGTCCTACCTGTCGGTCAGCGTAGCCCTGATGCATTTCACCGCCGCGTCCTGAGATGAACGGTGCCTCCTCCATGGGCAGTGAAGGCTCGGTCCATGACCGAAACTTCGCAGCGGCCGCGGGAGCCGGCCCCCGCGGCAGCCTTCCATCCCGGACCCATCGACGCGATCGCTTCGGCCGCAGCCCCTACGCGAACGCGCCCTCGGTTTCGACAAGGAGGTAGACGGGCCCGTAGGTGCCGGCCGTCGACCCCAGCCCCGGCCGGAAGCGCCGCACGCCCTTCTCGCGCCGGCGGCTCAGGATCTGCTGCGCGGACAGGCTGTGCTTTCGCGACAGCAGCGTGACGGTCGTGAACCGCACCTGGAACGCAGCACCGTCGGCCTCGGTCATGTAGCGTCGCTCGCGCCGGGTGCGGGGGTTGAACATCGTGGTGGCCGGGAGGTGCCCGTCGGCGATCAAGGCGGCGAGACGGCCTTGTTGCATATATCGGTGAGAAGGATTCACCTCGGGAATCCTGATAGTTAGATCGATGGCATGCCAAAGCCTGCCAACACCCGCTACCGCA
>NZ_QKZL01000074.1 GCF_003253995.1 Palleronia aestuarii | reverse complement strand
GCCTCGGTCAGCCAAAACAGGTTGCTCATGCATGTTGTCTCCTCGCGGAGCCTGAATCACGACCAACGTCGTCAATCAATGGGTCCTGAGCCTAAAACGAGTCGGTTTAGTATAACGTCTTTTGGTAGCCGTCCTCCAATGCCTCATTCAACCTATCCAATTCCCCCTTGTCGCTCGGGGCGGCATTTGTGGCATCCAAAGCAATCTTCATAAGGGAAGGCAGCTTACTTCGATCTTGATAGTGATCGGGATTCCACAGATGTGATCGACGAAAAGCCTTTGCGCAGTGGATGAAAACTGTTTGAACCTCGACCACAATCGCCAATTTGGGTAGGCGGCCATCTACTGAAAGGCTTTCGAGAAGAGTAGGATCTACTACCAATGTTGCCTTGCCGTTTACACGCATCGTATCGTCAAAACCGGGTATGACAAACAATAGACCCACATGGGGGTTCACGACAATATTTGATAAGCTATCGAGGCGATTGTTGCCGGGTCTGTCAGGGATCGCCAGTGTCTTGTCGTCAATGATCTCGACAAAACCAGCAGGATCGCCGCGTGGGCTGACATCCGCTTTGCCCTCATTACCTTGCGTGCCTATGCAGACAAACGGGCTTCTTTCAATGAAAGCCCGCGCGTGCTCATCAATATAGCTCTGCACTTTTTTAATAGCTAAATCATGGGTGGGCGGGAACAAGGATCGTAGTTCGCTTTCATTAGATATGATGTACTCAGGCGAAGGTTTATAGGATGTCATTTTCGTCTTAGCCATGTTTTTATCCCTTGCTGGTAAGTTAACTGACCTACCACTGAACTTTCATCCCGCCGTGACCGGATTGCAGTTGCTCCTGCCCTACCCCCAAACCTTGATCCGTCCAAAAGCAGAGTTTTCCGGCTTCTGCTCCGCTCCCTAATCCTAGATCGCCACCGGCTAGAGTTTCCGGCTTGGAGCACTGTAGCGGGCTGGCTGTACCACCGGGAATGTGCAGGTAGATCGGGACTTTGTATCCGATCGCGCTGTGCGGTCTGGCCTCGCTGTAGTCGCTACGCCAAGCTTCCAGCTTTTCACGGGCCTCGGCAAGATCCATGAACCAGTGGGCGTTCAGGCACTCCGACCGAAGCTTGCCGTTGAAGGCCTCGCTGTAGCCGTTGTCCGTCGGCTTGCCGGGCCGCGAGAAGTCCAGCGTGACGTCGTTGGCATAGGCCCAGAGATCAAGGTCCCGGCTGACGAATTCGGTCTCGTAGCACGTCGGGAACGAGCGCTGCGAATAGGTTATGGCCGGGTCCTGACCCGGTAAACTGGCCCAGGCTGTTAAGTACGGCCCTCGAGTTGGACAGGATTTCAGGCATGGATTGACAGGTCCGGGCTCATCCGAGGGAGACGGCCGATGCCGAGACGACACCGCAGCCATAGCATGGAGCTGAAGCGC
>NZ_QKZL01000073.1 GCF_003253995.1 Palleronia aestuarii | reverse complement strand
CTCTGACGGCGTGCGTGGTCGTGGCGCTCCCGTGACCAACCTGTCCCGTAGGGCTTCCTTACATTGCACCGGAAGGATCGCACCATCAAACCGTGGGATCAAACACCTAGGCAGTGCAGCCCAGCTTCTTGACTGGAAGTCATGGATCAAACTATCGGACGGCCTCGGCAAGCCGGTCGCCTAATTTCAAAGAGAGATTGCAGAAAATGTACGATACTACCAACTGGCAGAGCGATCCAACTGGTGAGGCGATAGAAACTAGTCAAGTACATCTTTAAGGTGATTTCTTGTTCCAGTATGGATATCAAACGGGCAAATGCCGGAATTTGCTGTCGATTTCGAACCGAAGACAAAATATGCTCTTGCACATAACAGTATATCATCTTCTAGTACCAGATGGGTACGGTTATGGTTGCTAACCATGCAGTTCAGGGTAGGTACAATGACCTTATTTAGAAAAATCTTGTTATTTAGTATTACGATATTGTTCGGAAATACAATCTCAGATTTTTCTCTTTGTACCTTAAGGGGAGATCTTCTTGTAAGAACGTAGGGCAGTGAAGTTGGCAAATTCTCCGCTGTACGCTGCAGACCGGATCGCTGCCCACAAGATAGAATTCAAATTATAAGTGGCGTTCTTCTGCGCATCGTTGCGTCGAATTTGGGATAATTGTCTACTTTTTACCGGAGTCTTTCCATGTTGGACGCTGGCGATATAACGAGATCTGTAGTTATGGAAGATCTTGGAGAGCCTGTTGGAGGCCGTGGTAAAAGATTATTAGATATTGCATTCGCGCTTCTAGCCATCTCCGGACTTTCGATCTTTTTAGTCGTCGTGGCGGTTGCGATCAAAATCCGGTCCCGTGGGCCAGTCTTCTTCGCTCATGAACGTGTCGGTTATGCCGGGCAGCCGTTTCATTGCCTGAAGTTCCGGACAATGGTTCCGGACGCAGCGGAGCGATTGCAGGCAGTTCTGGATGCGTCGCCGGAGAGCCGCGAGGAATTTCGAAAGCATCACAAGCTGCACAAGGATCCTCGGATCATTCCGGGTTTGGGATCTTTCCTCCGCAAGACCAGCCTCGACGAAGTCCCGCAGTTCTTTAACGTTCTGGCGGGCCATATGAGCGTTGTCGGTCCTCGGCCTGTTACCAGCCACGAACTTTCGATCTACGGATCGGCAGCAAAACAATATATCTCCGCCCGCCCAGGTATTACGGGCCTTTGGCAGGTTTCCGGGCGTAGCACGACAACGTTCGCAGAACGCGTGGAGATGGATTCTACATATCTGTCGAACTGGTCGTTCTGGACGGATGTTCGATTAATCTTTCGAACAATCTGGGCGGCGGGACGAGGAGCCTGCTGATTTGGAATACGCCCCTCGAATTGAACAGAGCTTTTAAGTTTCGGGCCTTTTGACGAAAAGTATTCACGGGGGTCTTGGGGGCTCTGTTGCACGGAACGCCTGAAGGCCGCGTTTCCCCTTTTTCTAGCCCTGCTGCACAAATCTTGTGAGGGATTCATCTCGTGAATCCAGATTGGTAGCTGGGCTGCATAAGCAGACCGACATGGCCTTGTTGCATATATCGGTGAGAAGGTTTCACCTCGGAAATCTTGGTAGTTAGATCGATGGCATGCCAAAGCCTGCCAACACCCGCTACCGCACGACGAACTGGTTTGACTGGCCTTGTTGCAGAAAGCCTGCGTGGGATTCACATCGTGAGTCCAGCGACATAGCTGTCCGGCATGTCCAAGCCTGCGCCCACCCGTT
>NZ_QKZL01000072.1 GCF_003253995.1 Palleronia aestuarii | reverse complement strand
AAAGGGGAAGTCCCTCCGTCAGGAGATTTGCGCAACAAGGCCGCTGCAATGTCCTTCGACGATGATCAGGTTGATGTCTTTCCGACCCGCCTGGCCCTGCGCCCGATCGATCCGGCGCGGAACATGCGGCGCTTCTACCTCGTGCAGCTGCAGTCCGACCTCTTTAGCGGGACGAGCCTGATCCGGGAATGGGGCCGGATCGGGCGCGGCAGCTGCTTCCCTACTGGAGTTAGCGCAATTGAAAAAGCGATGATATAGTTAGCAAACCACAGCAATTAGAAATCGGCACTATAGTAACAGAGGGCGTACGAAATTATGGTGCTGTCAAAATTTTTCTACTATTACACCTTCCGAATATCGACGAATGGCTACAGAAGCCAATTGCGGAGTTGAAGCCTCAAGACATGCTGAACTCGAGGCTTCATGTCGACGCAGTTTTGCTATCTAAGTGTATTGAGTTGGCTGGGTAAGAATATTAATTTCCAGATAAATGAGAAAAAGCCGCGCGAAGATTGTGAAAGTTCTATGTTTTCACGTCCAATCTTTGCCGGGCGGCTGCTAAAACTTCTTCTGAAAATCTTTCAGGAAATCGCAAGATAACTGCCTCGGCGCTCAAGTCAAGCATACCCCGTGCTTTCAATAGGTTATAACCTTCGGAAGGTTGAGTTTGAAGAGCCAAGTCGGCAATGGTCTTTTCAACACCAACTCTGTTAATTTTTTGACGTGTTCGACTAAGTCTGATAGTTTTACCCCGCTCTTCACTTAATTCTCGTTCCAAAGCCGATATACTCTTCCAAAAGTCTAGAACAACTGGATCATTCAGGTCATCAATATCTTTTGTCGCTCGAACTTCGATCAAACGCCTTCGTGCGGCATCTTCGACCTCGACGGCATTTTCTCGGTTTGCATTGGAGATCCAGTTCATCAGTTTGATCTCATCGTTACAGATTAAGATGACTTGTAAAATCTTCTGATACTTCGACATCAAGAATCCTCGTTACTAGAGTATTATCTGCTTGATCTAAATAATATTATATTTCTCGTTCAGTTGCGGACAAGCGGTGTGTAGGTCTGGATGATATCCCCTGAAACTTTCACGTTTTCCGGCTTGCCGTTTGATCCAAGGCGAGGTTGGGCACCGGTAGCGCGTCGAATTCGTAGGCCGATTTGACGATTGATAGGACCTTTTCGAGGATTTCCGTTGCGATAAATATCATCCCCGACAATTACTCTATATTTCTCGATCCATTCCGGGTCTTCTTTGCAGACCTTGATGGCTTCATAAGTTATGTCACTGCGGAAGCCATCTCGTTCACATATTTCTTGTGCAACCTGCACAGCTTGATCGATAAGTTCACGGGACATTTTCAGCTCCTTGTACGCTTCTTCGTCAAGAGCGCGCTCATTCCATGTAAAATCTATCAGCGCGCGTTGGATCACTTCGTTTACATCGATGTTCTGTTTTGCGGCGATTTTCTCGAGCGCTCCGTACACGGATGGGTGGATGTTGATAGAAGGTTTGGTCGTGTTAATCACTGAATGTACTCCATATCTTCGGATGAGGTGTTGTACCTCATCCGATGAGTAAATCGTATTACATTAGATGAGCATGTCAACACTCATCTTTAGGATGGTTAACTTTCATCTGTGCTGGCACATGGCCTCTAAAAATGGCCGTTTAAGGACGCTTTGGATTATCCACGCCTCATCAGTATCTTAGCCGTGCCACAACCCCCGTTCTAAACCTAGGCTCAGGACCCATTGATTGACGACGTTGGTCGTGATTCAGGCTCCGCGAGGAGACAACATGCATGAGCAACCTGTTTTGGCTGACCGAGGC
>NZ_QKZL01000071.1 GCF_003253995.1 Palleronia aestuarii | reverse complement strand
GCCTCGGTCAGCCAAAACAGGTTGCTCATGCATGTTGTCTCCTCGCGGAGCCTGAATCACGACCAACGTCGTCAATCAATGGGTCCTGAGCCTAGTACCGCTCGAGAATCCGGAATGTCTTTCTTGGTGGCAGGCATAATTTCTGGCGGGCGTCGTCAACCGCATCGGAACATCGATCAGTCCCCTTCGTAAGATGAAGCGACGAGTTCGAAGCACGCCGGTTCCGATCCGCGGCCCAACGGATACCGGGCTGTAACCAATTACGCGGTACCAGTCGGCTGTCTCCAGAAGTAGCGAGTAGGCTATGTCCCAAAAGACCGTCGCGGCTACCCTGCTCCGTGGGCTTCTGTGGATCGCCGCGATTTCGATCGCGCTCCTGACCTTCATCACGCTATGGGACACCAATCTATGGTGGGTGCGCGCGCTCGACTTCCCTCGCCTGCAGATCGCGATCGCGGCCGGGCTAGTGACTCTCCTTGGCCTGCTCCTGCGGGGCGCCGGACGACTGGCCGTCTTGTCGCTTACGCTTGCGTCAGGTGGGTACCAACTCTATCGCATCCTTCCCTACACCATCGCCTACCCGCCCGAGATGCGTCTGGCGCCGGATGGTCCGGACGCACTACGGCTCTTCGCCGCGAACGTCCTCATGGAAAACGATCGCCACGACCTCGTTCTTGAACAAGTCTCGCGGTTCGACCCCGACATCCTCTTGCTGATGGAAACCGATCGGGCCTGGGTCGATGCCCTTGAACCGGTCCTGAAGCGTTATCCGACGATCGTGCGCGAGCCGCGCGACAATCACTACGGCATGGTTTTCGCGACACGCCTGGAGGCGCGCGAGGCACGCATCGTCTATTTGACCGAGGACGACACGCCTTCGCTCTTCGCCGAGTTGCGGGGTCCCGGCGGGATGCCCTTTCGTTTTGTGGGGCTGCATCCACGACCCCCCGTACCGGGGCAGAGCACGGCGGACCGCGATGCGCAGATCTACTATGCCGCGCGCTTCGCGTCGGGCGAGAAACTTCCCCTGGTCGTCATGGGCGACTTCAACGACGTTGCCTGGTCCGACACGTCGCAGATGTTCAAGCATGTCGGCGGGTATCTCGACCCCCGGATCGGGCGCGGGTTCTTTGCGAGCTTCGATGCCGAGACAGCGCTTGTCCAGTTTCCGATCGATCAGCTCTACGTCACCGAAGACGTCGCCGTCGTGTCGATCGAGCAACTCCCCTATGTCGGGTCGGACCATTTCCCCATGGCCGCCACGATCCGGCTCGATGCGGATTTGGCAGCCGGGCTGAACGACCGCCCGGAGCCGCTTGGCGAGAAAGAACGCGAACGGATCGAGGCGACGGTGAACGAGATGCGGGCGTCGCTCGGCCACGATCTGCCGAATTGAATGGGTCGACGCATAATCTGCGGACAACTCGCCTATCATGGGAATCTGTAGTTCACTCACGGCGTGATCAGCTCGACCGTCATCGAGTACGTCCCAAACCATGCCGGACTTCTCATAGAATGAGGGCGCGCCACGGGTGCCAATCACCCCACGGAACACCCGTGGCATTGTCAGGTTATCTCGGATGAACCTGCAAGCTGCCGTTAGTGACCGCTCACGCGGATAGTTCGGTCTTGTAGGCTGCCCATAGGTCGAACGCATCACGTCTTGCATGGCGATAAGAACGGGCGGAAAGGCGGTGGCGGTGCGAGCGGAAGATGGCGGCGGTCTAATAGTCGACCGACAGGAACCGCGGCGCCTGTCCTGGCGACTTGAACCGCCCCATGCTCTTCTCTCGGCGTCGGGTGTGCCGGCGCGATGCCTCGGCTGCGTTGTTGATACCCTTGTGGCGACGGTGTTCGAGGCCCGGGACGATCTTCGCTCTGGCCGCTGCACAGGGTCCGAGTTTGTCGGTCACCATCACCCGCGGCAGGCCTCATCGCCTGAACAGCTTGCGCATGAAGCGCTTGGCGGCCGCGGTGTTGCGCCGCGGCTGCACGAAGATGTCCGGCACATCGCCGTTCGCGTCGATCGCTCGTGAGAGCCAATGCCTAAGAGGGTGTGTGAAAAGGTCATGCTGGTGTGATCTGCCGGATCATCTGGACCTTATTGCACTAATTGGAGGCGAGGATGCTTTGCCCCTTTCCCCGTTGGGCTCAGGCAATGGCTTCGATCTCGGCCCTTCCAAGGCTGGAGTAGCGGTT
>NZ_QKZL01000070.1 GCF_003253995.1 Palleronia aestuarii | reverse complement strand
GGTGAAGGTTTTCTGATGCGGGTCGCGGCGAAACGTTGCGCACTGTCGGAACCACGACCCGTGTTGGAAAACCTCCCAAGGAGGAAGCCGCGGGGGTCTTGGTGCGATCTATGGGGAAAGTGCGCGATGGGGTGGGGCAACGGCTGGATCAGGGGGTCGGTTGAAGGTGCGCATGGCGCCTGAGACGGGCGGAAGCTCGTTCGATGATCCCGACAAAGCTGCTGGTTGCCGCGTGAGTGCCGCCGTGTGGCGCGCCGAAGGCAGACAGACCCAAACTATTTGGGCCGGGTCTGCGGATCGCAGCCGGTGGTGCTCCGTGATGGATGACGGGCGATACGTCATGCGGCCTGCTCCCTCGGTGGCGCGCGCGACATCGGTATCTGCCCGCGCCGGAAGATCTCAATGATACGCATGGGCCCGCCGCAGCAGGGGCATGGCTCGCGCAGGGTGAGCGGAGCCTCGGCCTGTGGTTCCGGCACGGCGACCTGTTCAGGCTGCTGGACGCAGAGCAAGGCGCGGATCTTGGTGATGTTGGCCTTGCGGGTCGAACTGGCCACCAAGCCGTAATGCCGGATGCGGTGGAAGTTGTCGGGCAGGACATGGATCAGGAATCTGCGGATGAACTCGGGCGTGGCCAGTCGCATGACCTTTTGGCGATCGCCGGACTTGATGCGATAATCCTTCCAACGAAAGGCCACGGTATCGGCATCCGCGCTGACCAGGCGCGCGTTGGAAATGGCGACGCGGTGCGTGTAGCGGCTGAGATAAGTTAGCACGGCTTCGGGGCCGCCGAAGGGCGGTTTGGCATAGACCACCCATTCGGATTTGCGGAGCGGTGCGAGCCAGGCTGTGAAGGCGTTCGCCTCGATCAGCTCTGCCAGATCGCCGAAGAACGCCAATTGACTGGCCCGGTGCAGCTCCATCAGCCCTTCCAGAAACAGGCGTCGGAACAGTCGCGATAGCACCCGCACATGCAGAAAGAACCCGGAACGGCAGGCGACCCACTTCGTGCCGTCTCGCGACAGGCCGCCGCCCGGCACGATCATGTGGATGTGCGGGTGGTGCGTCAGCGCCGATCCCCAGGTGTGCAGCACGCTGGTCATGCCCACCCGCGCGCCCATGCGCTTGGGATCGGCCGCGAGGGTCATCACCGTCTCCGCCGATGCCTTGAACAGCAGCCCGTAGACCGCCTTCTTGTTCCAATAGGCGATCTGCGCAATCTCGGCTGGCAGGGTAAAGACCACGTGGAAATATTCCACGGGCAGCAGGTCTTCGGCCCGCGCCGCCATCCAGTCGCGTGCCGCCGGTCCCTGACACTTCGGGCAGTGCCGGTTCTTGCAGGAATTGTAGGCAATATGGTGATGGCCGCACTTGGCACAGCCGGCCACATGCCCGCCGAGCGCCTCGGTCCGGCAGGCTTCAATCGCCGACATCACCTTCATCTGGGAGAGGCTGACATGCCCGGCATTGGCCTGTCGCCACGCAGGACCATGGGCACGGAAGATGTCAGCCAGCTCCAGCTTCGGCCGGGTCACCCCGGCACCCGGTCACTCCAGACTTCGCTTCACGGTCTGGTCCTGCAACCTGCCCAGCATCTCGTATGGGCTGACGGTGTCGCGGATCGTCTTGGTGGCCACGTGGGTGTATCGCGCGGTGGTCGTCAGCTTGGCGTGGCCGAGCAGCACCTGGATCACCCGCACGTCGGTATTGGCCTCCAGCAGATGCGTCGCGAAGCTGTGGCGCAACGTGTGCAAGGTGGCGGGCTTCTTGACCCCGGCCATGTGTTTGGCCGAGGTGAAGGCGCGGTTCAACTGGCGCGGTGAGATCGGGTTGATCTTCGGCTTGCCGGGGAACAGCCAACCCTCCGGCCGGGCCTCGCGCCACCAAGTGCGCAACAGCTCCAGCAATCCCGGCGACAGCATCACCTTGCGGTCCTTCTGGCCCTTGCCCTGCTCGACGTGGATCAGCATCCGGTCGCTGTCGATGTCGCCGATCTTGAGGTTGCAGACCTCGGCCGCCCGGAGGCCCGCGCCGTAGGAGATGCTGAGCGCGGCGCGATACTTCAGCCCGGGCCCCGGCGCCGCCATCAGGATGTCGGACACCTCCTCGACGCTGAACACCACGGGCAGCTTCCGCGGTTCGGTGCGGAACTGCATGTAACGCTTCATCTCCTCCCGCCCGCAGGTCATGCCGAAGAAGAACCGCAGTGCCACGATCCGCACGTTGAACGTCGATGGTGTGACCCCGGTGTCGGTCATGTGGAGCTGATAGGCGCGAAGATCCTCCGGCGTCGCCGTGTCGGGTGATCGCCCAAGAAAGGCCGCGAAATCCTTGATCGCGCGGATATGGGACTTCTGCGCCTTGTCGCCCATCCCGCGGATGCGCATGTCTTCGATCATCCGCTGGCGCAGCGGGGTTGCTCTCTCCTCCTTCATGGGAACCTCCTGTCTGATGATTGAGAAGGCCCCAATCGTCAGCCAGGTCGTGCAGATCACGAAATGCGCGCCGCTATGGGCGGCTCACTCCATCAGCCAAATGCGCCAATGCCGCGGAGCGGCTTCGTCC
>NZ_QKZL01000069.1 GCF_003253995.1 Palleronia aestuarii | reverse complement strand
ACGCGAGATGATTTCCATCCTGCTTTTCGCCACAGGCGTCATCGTCCTCGTCGCATCGACCTACGATTTTCTGTACACGACCATCAGCCTCACGGGCCTGGGCCCCATCAGTCTCCGCCTGACGCGTGGTCTCTGGTTGGTTGCGCGGAAACTCACGCGAATTTCGGAACAGCGTGCAGGGGTATCCCTCCGCAGTGCGATCGGGCCGACGATACTTTCGGTTCTTGCTGCATTCTGGATGGCCCTGTTTCTCATGGGCTACGTCATGCTCTATGTCTCGGGTGCGTCGCTCCAGACCTCGAGCCTGCACGAACCGGCAAATCTCGTGGAGATCATCGCCTTTGCCGGATCGACCCTGTCGACCCTGGGGGCGTCTACCGTCGAGCCGACGAACGGGTGGTGGGACATCCTGTCGATGGTGGCCGCGATCAATGGCATGGTGGTGCTCACGCTTTCGGTCACGTTCGTGCTCAATATCTTGCAGACCACCCTGGCCGCGCGTAGCTGGGCCATGCGCTACAATGCATTGATGGATGCTGCCGATGCCCGGCAATCGGATCATACTCCCGCAAACATCACGTCCCTCGGGCCGGAACTTTGCAATATCACCGTCAAGTTCACAGCCTCGCCGCTGACGGGATATTTCGTGCCAAACGATTCAGCTATGAGCTTTCCAAAGGCGATTTCGCATCTTTGCAATCTCATGGAGGCACAGGACAGGACGCAATTACCCCGGGATATGAAGCCGGACGATCTCGTGGAACTGCGGACCGGTCTTAGCGTCTTTGGTCGACATATCAGATCACATCGTGGCGAAGGTGATTTCGCCTCTGTGCGGGCATGGGCCTATGATCATAGCCTCCCTGCGTGAATCGACCTGACAACCCCGGCGCAGCGCTCGCGCGACGTCGGCGAAGGTTTCGACCGGTCGCTGCAGATACTGCACGCCGGCACAAACCAGAACGGCATCCTGCGACGCGTCCTCCTGCAGCAGTTGCGGGTCGAGGTTGAGATCCTGCACGAACCAAGCATCGAGCCGGGGATTGGCGGCGAGTTCGGCGGCGTTCATGCCGTGCCCCGTCACCTGGCCCAGGACGAGACCTGCGGGCAGATGGCTCACCCAGCTCGACATCAGATCGAGGACGTCCGCTCCGGGCCAAAGGCGGGTTTGGTAGCACGCCGTGAGCGCCGAAAGCGCGGCAGCGTCGACATGGGTCACCATCCGTGCGGGGCGGTAGAAGAGCGCGTCGTCGGACGGGTCCTGCTTGGCGAAGGCCTCGGGAGGCAGGGTCAGGCGCATTGCGGTTTGGCCGTCCGGTACGAGACCGGACGCCCCCCTTGCTGCAGCTTATTCCTCGTCGCGGCCATGCGCGCGGGCCGGCGGCGCGGTCGCCTCGACTGCCGTGAACGTCTCGAGAATACGGTAATCATGCTCGGCCCCCGCCGGCACCACCCAGCTGTCGCCGGGCTCCAGTTGCACGGTTTGCCCCTCGAGCGTCAGCTCCGCCGATCCGGAGATCACGTAGCCGACCGTCTCGTAGCCGCGGGTGTGGCCTCGTTCCAGAGACGCATCCCCAGCTTGGTGCCTGTAACCAGGTATCGCTGACCCATCTCTCCCTCGGGGGATCCTTCCAGGCTTACCTTCTTTACGCTCGTGTCGGTCATGGCTCTGCTCCTTGCGTTGGCGAGCATCTCACGTGCCCGGGTCCGAGAGCGAACGCGCAACGAGCCGATCGGCTCCGGGCCAAGGGGTCGCAGGCTGCAATAGGGGTGCGGCCCGAAGAGCAAGGTGGCGGGCGGGCGGGATTCGCATCGGTGTTACGCTGTTCAGGTTGCGCCAACTGCGATGTCGAGACGTCGGCCAAGCGTCATCACTACTGAGCACTATTCGATTATCATCGCGACTGCGCGCGTTCGTCGGTCGGGTGATAACGGCATTGTTTACGCGTGCTGCCCACCTGAACGGGGCACGACATCCCATGCAGCATGTTGGATGAGACGTAACGGGAAAAACCCTGATCCGGTACCGATCAATAAATCTTAAATTACGATCACGACCTGTGAGAGACCGGGCAGGAACTCTACTCCCCGCGGTCCGTTGTCCTGTCATAATGCACAAGGAGATCCGAAATGGCGAATGAAGATCAAGCCACGGGCAAGGCCAAGGACATTGGCGGTAAGGTCAAGGAAGAGCTTGGCGATGCCACGGGCAATGACAAGATGAAGCACGACGGCCAATCCGATCAGGTCGAAGGCAAGGTTCAGAAGAAGACAGGCGACGCGAAGGAGAAACTGTCCGAATAAGGGCACGTTTTCCTTGAAACCGTACGCGACCCAGAGGCCAGCCGACGCTGGCCTTTCTTCGTTGGGCAAGGGAGTTTTCAGAAAGGATTTCAAATCGCGAGTAATCTGTTCTTGCGGACGATATGGATCGGTCAATACCGAAACTTGAGCTTGCATTCAGCCTGCCGCTCGCTATTGCCCAAATACAGAATGCGACTATCACTTAAGATACTGGATAATTCATGGCAGACATCGACCTCGACGATCTTACCCTCGACGAACTGAAAAAGCTGCAGAAAGACGTGAACAAGGCGGTCGAGACCTACGAGGATCGGCGCAAGAAGGAAGC
>NZ_QKZL01000068.1 GCF_003253995.1 Palleronia aestuarii | reverse complement strand
GGTAATCTCCGACATGACCGCCTCCCAAAATGGATTGTTGCGATCCCACCCTGGCACGTCGATGCCGTCGGGGGGCGGTTACAGCATCAAGGCCCGTGATGGTCGCATGATCGCCGAGATCGCCAGAATGTTCGGCGCTATCTCGAACCTGACTGGCCCGGAGCAGGAAAAGCGGACGTCCTCAAATCTTAAAGCGGATGTTAGCTTGGAGCCCGAAGTATCAGATACCTTCGAGCAGCCGGGATACACCTTCGACAAGAGTGCGGTTGCTGGCCGGCTTCCGGATCAGGGGGGCGTCCAGACGGGATACGAGTTCGTCGGCGCCTTGCAGGTCTCCGGAAAACAGGCAGAACGGGATGCCGCTCGTTCGCAGATCACTTGCGACTTCGTTACATGTTTCGCCTTGTCCGAGATTGACGTCCAGGATGGCGGCTTCAATTCCATGTTGCTTCAGTTGGGACAGGGCCGTCCGACCGGATCGGGCGCGAAACACCGTGGCCCCGACGCGTTCCAGAGCCCGACAAACCTGCATCAGGATGAGGGGTTCGTCTTCGAGAACAAGTATCTGCCGACCATCCAGAACCAGCGGTTCGGCAGTTGCATCACGTTGCAGTTCGTCGATCATCGCCCCGTTTCCTTCGTCATAGCGGGAGTCTGATTACGGCTTTCAATCCGCTGGCGTGCCAGGTCCGTTCGATGGCTCCATCGCTGGCTTCGAGGACGCTTTGAATGATGCCCGAGCCGGTCCCGACCCGGATCGGTGCTGCGACGGGGCTCTCCGTATGTTCCGTCCAGTGCATTTCCAGAACAGGCTCATCGCCCTCGCTTACCGTCCACTCGAAAACGATTACACCGCGCGGGGAACTGAATGCCCCGTATTTCACCGCATTGGTTGCCAGCTCGTGCAAAACGAGACCGATCGTCGCCGATTGACTGACCTGAACCGACGTCTTCGCGCCCGTAAGCTCGATCCTCTGGTCGGTGCTCGTCGAATAGGCGCCGAGAACGGATCTCACGAGCGGTTCGAGGTCGACCATCTGGTGCGACGAATGCTGGAGCGTGATCTCGTAGGCCCGGCCGAGTGCGAAGATCCTGTCGTTGATGTCGTCCGCGACATGCGGCACGTCGTGCCGGTCCGCCGTCATGCTGACGACGGCACTGACGATCGAGAACATGTTCTTGACCCGATGCGACAATTCGCGGGCCATGACCTTGGCGTGTTCCTCGTTCTCGCGCGCGGTATGGATGTCGCTGACGTTCCATTGGGATCCGAAATAGTACTGAAGGATCCCGTCCTCGTCATAGATCGGTCCGAGGTGGAGGGCGTTCCAGAACGGCTCGCCGTTCTTTCGGTAGTTCAGCACTTCGACGACGACGACGTCTTCGCTCTGAAGCGCATCACGCATCTTGGCGACTGTGCCGGGATCGGTTTTCGGCCCCTGTAGGAAACGGCAATTTCGACCAAGCACCTCGTCTGCCGGATATCCTGTCAGTTCGATGAACGAGGTGTTCGCGAAGACGATCGGGCAATCCTCGAGATGTGGATCGGCCAGGATGACCGCCATGCGAGTCTGGGCCATAGCCTTGCTGAAGAGGGTCGCTGTTTCGTTGCGGAACATGCGGACGCCCTTTTCGGCGCCGTGGGCGGGCATGTCATCGCGCAACCTATTCGCTTGTCGGGCGTCGTCTTCTGTCATGCTCATGAGAAGTTTGATCGAGCCCCTTGTAATACGATCTGAGTTCGGCGGCCGCGTGTAGAGCGTGCGGTCAACGGTAAGAAGTCTGCCTGACTTAACACGCTGAAGGTGTGTCCCGTGGTTAATCTATTCTTAACCGTGTGTCGAGATCTTCCCGAGGCAGATTGGAGAACGGTTCGAATGACCAACCAGATCACTCGTTCGAGCCCGTCGGGGGACGGTGTCCTGATCGGCACGCGGGTGCTCGTGATCGAGGACGACCCATTCGTCGCCTGGAAACTCAGCGCGGACCTGAGCAAGCACGGCGCGATCGTTTACAGCCCTCGCAGGGAAGCTCGAAACATCGAGAGCCTGTTCGGGCCGACGCCCTGGCTGGAGAAGGTCGACGTGGCGATCCTCGACGTCAATCTCGAAACCCATACGAGCGAAGAGATGGCGAAGCGCCTCCACGCGGAGGGCATTCCGTTCGTCTTCCATACGGGGGACAACAGTTCGGTCGGCGATTTCCTGTTGGACTTCGATGTCCCCGTCATTCCGAAGCCGACACATATCGATGTTATCGTTCGAACACTGCAAAATGTCCTGACATCATCGCTTAACGAAGAACGAGTTCATACCACTTAATTCAAACCTTTCAGGTCATCACGAGCGAACGCGTAGTCCGTACGCGTACTGCTAATGGCCGCGGTGCCCCGCGGCACTGACCGTAGCGCTCTACTCGATGACGAAAAGATGCTTTCGTGGGAGCTGAACTTTGGCGTTCAGGGGCGTTGCGAAGCCTTGCAGAGGGCCGACAGCGTCAAGTCGCCAATCGCGCTCCAGACGCTGACAGAAGCGCTATCGGAAATTTATTCAAAGCCATCTTTCCCCGATGCGTTATCGGGTATCACCGTCAAGGTATGGGAGCGTCGTTTCACCAGGGCCGATCCTCGCGTGACCGAAACTACGATCTGGGCGTCATTCTGCGGACGTTGGCCGTCGAGCGTTCGCCGTTCTGAGAAGAAATTTAGCGGCCTACAGGCTTTCGTATTACCTGAGGGGTCTCAATCTTCAGCGGGCGCTGTTGGACGAAGCAGCTAAAGGTCGGACGGTCCCTTTTCCCGCCTGAAGTTAGCCAACGGGCTTTGTGGCGGGGATGCCGAGAGCAGTGAAGCGGTTGAGGATTGCGATGCGCGTTTGGAGCTCGGCGGTCTGGCGATCGAAGTCGCGGGACATCAGCTTCTGACCGAGCAGTTTCATGCAATTCATCTTGGTTTCGACGCGGCTTCGGCGATGGTACCCGCTCCACTTCCTCCAGATCGTTCGGCCTACGCGTCCGATGGCACGCAGGGCTTCGTTGCGGCTCGCCGCGCCGGGACTATCCTTCTTCCACGG
>NZ_QKZL01000067.1 GCF_003253995.1 Palleronia aestuarii | reverse complement strand
TCGTCAGCCAGGTCGTGCAGATCACGAAATGCGCGCCGCTATGGGCGGCTCACTCCATCAGCCAAATGCGCCAATGCCGCGGAGCGGCTTCGTCCAAGGGCCGGGAACGACAAGCACCTTTGTCGGCCAAAGGCCAGTCCCGCTGCGTCGACGCAAGTCCGGTTCGAGCCCCAAGCTACCGAATGTTGCACTGGACACCAACGTCCGCTCTTGGCTGGTTGTGTTGAAAAACTCCTTTGACCTGCAATTGCAGGCCTCAGGCTAGAATATCGTTCTGCCAAAGGTCGAACTTAACCATTTGACCGGGTATTATAATCATTTCCGAGAACGGACGTTCCGAGAATTCGGTCCTTTTGAAGTCTACCCGAGTTTTTCAAAGCAATCGGCTCTTGGCTCTATAATGTAACGAAATTAACTCCTAGCCCCCGTAAATTGATTTTGAAGGATGTGTAATTCAAATTGAACCTAGGATACAATCTGTGAGAAACATTGTACACTGTCTGTGCCAGCTTAGCCGAACGTCACTGGATTGACAGATCAAGCCTAAAACCGGTGGTCGCGCCGCTGTTGGCATCGTTGCCCATCTGATAGACACGGATCGTGTAAGTGCCGTTGTCGGGAAGGTCGACAGTGGCTGTATTGCCATCCATAGAGCCATTGTAGATCGCGACGCCATCGCTGCCCGGCGGCAGGACATTGAAGTAGATCGTGCCGTTTCCGTTTGAGTCGACTACGGCTAACTCCGCAAACAACTCCTGTCCGTTGCGCGCCGCGAGGCGATAATCTATGTACTCGTCGCCGATGATCGTGCCGCTGACATTGGTTCCGAAGTTGCCGGGTTCAAACCTGACATCGGCCGCCATCTGGGCCAAGGTCGGACTGCCGCAGGGCAACGCCACCATCAGCCCGAAGGCGAGATGCGCGCGCATGATCAATTCTCTCCTTCCATCATGAAATCAAGAGCATACCCGTTCTGCCAAGCATAGCTTGCGCCGCCTTGGTTCGACAGGATTTCGCCATCGGCAAGTACAAAAGTATCAGCTCCGATCAATACCCCGGAGCCTGCAGCGCCGTCGATGACGAGCTGCCACGAAGCCCCCGAACCATCGGCCGTTCCGCTAAGATCAGTGAGAGCATCGTCAGAGATAGTCCCCTCACAGGCCCCGTTTGCATAGACTTTGCCAAGGTAGCTTAGCACACACGTACCCGTCACCGAATCATCGTCGCTGGCTTGTGCTGCAATAGCCGTCGCCGTCAGCGAAAACGCGGCGGCAAGAGCGAAAGTGTTCCTGCTCACAGTTGATCCGTTCAGTTAAAGTGATGTTGTACCTTTTGGAGATTATCCGACGTTCGTGACTTCGCAATCATCTTTAGCGACGACCTCAACCGGGGCACCCTAATTCACTAGTTGCTGGATTGGGATCACGTGAAGCGCGACAAGAGGAACTGCCGATTGCAACGCCGCTATGCTGCCACTAACGTAAAAGCATAGCTAAGCTGGAAAAGCACAAGCACATTGATCTTATCCATGCGTTCATCGCAGCGGTGCTGATCCTTGCAACGCTGTTCGTGCTACGTAAACTGAACGTCACAAAGGCGGAGGGCGATCGATCGTTCGACTGGCGCGTGTATATCGCGGTCTTCGCGGTCATGTTCGTATTTAACATGCTCTGGCCCGCTGGGCCATTACCCCCTGTGCCCGGCGACCAATCCCATTGCAGCCGCCGGACTACCACTCAAGTCACCTAAAAAAGGACTTCGCCATGACCCGGATACTTACCGCAACATTCGTGCTGACCCTTCTTGCAGCCTGCGTCGAAGACGACAATTTCGTCTACGAGAGCGACATCTCCGAGGCGAATATCAACACCGAGTGCCCGGTCGATGTCTCCGAGGCCGACCGAGCGAATTACCCGGCTTGCCAGTGAGTAACGGTCCGCGGTCGCGGTGAAGGCTCGGGAGGCCACTGTAGTTCGGACCATGCCTGCGAGTTTGTGTCGAGGCGGGACGGTATCGGTAGATGGAATGCCTGTTCTGAGGTAGCATGACCCTGTCCTCATCGAACGACAACGCGACCGCAACCACCCGGCCCGGCGCATGGATCGCGTTCTGCGTTGTCTCGCTGTTTTTCCTGTTCGAGTTTGTTGCGCGGATCGAGCCGTCCCTCGCCTCAAACGACATCGCGGCCTGGTTCGGCCTTGGCCGCGGCGGCTTCGGCACGTTGTCGAGTGTCTTCTTCTGGGTCTATGCGCCGATGCAGCTTATCGTCGGACTTGTCCTGGACCGGTACGGGCCACGCCGCTTCGTCGTGCCGGCAATCCTGATACTTACGGCCGGGGTGGCGCTTTTTGCGCTTACATCCAACCCGGTCGTCGCCGCGTTCGGCCGATTCCTCACTGGACTAGGCGCGTCCTTCGGCTTCGTCGGCGGTCTCTACGTCGTCAATCACTGGTTCGCACCGTCCCGCTTTGCGGTCCTCTCCGGAGCCGTCAATGCCATAGGTATGTTGGGCACGGCCATCGGGGCCGTGGCCCTGACCGGCATGATCGAACAGGCCGGGTGGCGTCCTGTCTTCTTCGCGACGGCCTCAGCCGGAGCGGCACTGTTCGTCGTAGCTCTCTTCACTCTGCGCGACCCGAAAGACCTGGCTGCAGAAACGCAACCGCTTCTCACGCCGCTCCGCCTGGTTGCCCGCGAGGGGCGTATCTGGTGGATCGCCATTTTGGGCGCGCTCTACTACATGCCGGTCAACGTCTTCGGCGGGCTTTGGGGTGAAGCAGAGCTGATCGCTGACCACGGCCTGACAGCGGTGAACGCGGAGACGGCAATTTCGATGATTTTTTGGGGCATGGCGCTCGGTTCAGTCGCGGCCGGCTGGCTGTCGGATCGCATCGGCCATCGAAAATGGATCATCGTGTCGAACGCAGCCATGGCCGCAGCTTTCTACAGTGTGGCAATCTACTCGGACAGCACTTCCGTGCTCTTCATCTCGGCCATGCTGTTCTTGGGCGGGCTGATGGGCGGTGCACAGATGCTGACCTTCGCCGCCGCCAAGGAAGGTCACTCGAAAGATATCAGTGGCACGGCCATCGCATTCGTGAACATGGTCGGGATCGGCGGTGCGCTGATCTTTCAGCCTCTCGTTGGGGTGATAATCGACATGAGCGGCGGCGCATTCGAAACAGCCCTGCTCACCATCCCGGCTTGCCTGCTGTTGAGCGCGGCCATGGGTCTGGCGATGAAAGAGGTGCGCCATGACGACCATACCGACGCGCAGTTGTGAGATTTTCTGGTAAAGAGTAGAATATGCAGCCGTTGGCGCATCCGCAGCGAAAGCCCGCTTCGTCCCGCGCAGCTGACCTTCGGCCATCGTGGGGTTTCGCAGGCGCGGCGAATGGCAGCTTCGACGGGCCGCGCTGCAGCATCACGGTCCGAGACTGAAAGTCGGCTAAGGTGAAGGTTTTCTGATGCGGGTCGCGGCGAAACGTTGCGCACTGTCGGAACCACGACCCGTGTTGGAAAACCTCCCAAGGAGGAAGCCGCGGGG
>NZ_QKZL01000066.1 GCF_003253995.1 Palleronia aestuarii | reverse complement strand
TCTTCCGCCCACGCCGCCATCGTCTTTCCGCCCGCTCCTACCACCACGCAAGACAGGATGCGTTCCACATCTGAGCAGCTTGCACGCTCGATCTGTCCGCGTGAGCGGTTGCCGGCGGCACCTTGTCCGAGGCCGCAAAACAACCTGACAATGCCATGCCGGGTTACCCCGAGGACGAGCGCGCATGCGATGGATGAAGCCTTTTCCTTAAGTGCGGCGCTGGCCGTGCTGGAGCAGGGGCTGGAGGCCCGGGACGTCCCGCTGCCCTTGCTGCGCGACCGCCTGGCGTTCGATGCGGCCGAGGCCTGCCTCGCCCACGGGGGCCGCCCGCGCCCCCTCTCGGACCTGCGCGATGAGGTCCATTTCCTGCGGCCCGGGGAGCAGGCCGGGCCCGCGAGGGCGGTGGTCGGGCTCTGGCGCAAGGCGGCGGGACGGCCGCTCGGGGTCCAGACGGAAGGGTCCGCCGCAGCGGGTGCACGGGTATCGCTTCCTGTGACCGATCCTGGAGCCGGTCCGGTGGAGGTGGCGGCGACGGTGCTGGAGGCTGCCCTGACCGCGGCACCACGCGAGATCGCGGCGGCGCTGGTCGCGGCGGATGTGTCGCTTGCCCGGGCGTTCGGATGGTCGCACCTCGTCCCGGTGCTCGGGATCGGGTTGCAGCGGCGCGACCTGACGGCCTCCGGGGACGAGATGCGTCGGGCCTGTCACCGCGCGGTCCTGCGGGGGGCCACCATGGCGCTGCGGACGGCGTCCGACCTCGCCCGCCGGGCGGCGCGACTTCGCGCGGTGGCGCCGAAGCTCCGGGCCCGCGGGGCCGGGGCGGCGGTGGAGTTGTTCCTCGCCCGCGATGCGCTCGCGCCCGGGATCGCGCTCGTGGGCCCGGGGGGCATGCAGGACCGCGCCGCGCGGCGGTTCTGCGACCGGCTGGTCGCGCTTGGTGTCGTGCGTGAGCTCAGCGGGCGAACGACGTCCCGGCTCTACGGAGTGTGAGCGAGGTGTCGCGCCTTGGCCACAGCCCGTGTCACGGCTCGCCGGGGGCGGCGCGCGGCCTGGAGGGGATGGACCGGTGAGCGGCCGGCCCGCACCGGATCTCGACCGTGATCTCGCGCACCTGCCGCCCGAGGGCCGCTGGCGGGAATGGATGCTGCGGATCGAGGCGGTGCTCTTCGCCTACGCGACACCGGTGCCGCGCGCCGATCTCGCGCGGGTGGTGGGGCCGGGTGCCTCCGTCGACCTGCTCCTCGACGACCTGGCCGCCGACCTCGCGGAGCGTCCCTACGAGGTGGTGCGGATCGGCGGGGGCTGGATGCTGCGCACCCGGCCGGCTTACGGTCCGGCGATCCGCGCGGCGGCCGACCTGCCCGAGGCCGGGGGGGAACTGACCGAAGGCGATCTCGTCGTGCTCGTAACCATCGCCTACCACCAGCCGATCACCCGCGACGGGCTGAAGGAGATCTTCGGGCGCGAGATCTCCCGCGACCTCATCGGGCGCCTCTCCGCGCGCGGCCTCGTCGCCCCGGGCCGCCGGTATCCCCGCCGCGGCGCACCCTATACCTACGTCCCCACTGACGCGTTCCTCGCCCGTTTCGGCCTCGCCACGCTCGACGACCTGCCCGACCCCGAGCAGGTGGAGGATGCGGGGTTGGAACCGCCAACCGATCGCAGCGATGGCGCCTCATGAGGTCGGGCTTCCACGGCAACGGTAAGGGCGCTCCGGATCGTTTCGCCGGACCGGCGATCGGCGAGCTCAGGGGGTCTTATGCACAAGACGATCCCCATGAACTGGGGATAACGTGCGACATATCAGGATTGCGCCTTTACCATGATCGACCCTCGCTCCACGCCGGCCGTGGTCATCCGCGGCAAACGTCGCATGCGCAGCGACAGAACGGTGGATCTACCGACGGCGCTTGGAGGTGTCAGGGGTCGGCGTTCTGCACCACGCGCGGCTCTGAGAGAGAACCTTGCGCACCCGTCGAGAGTGGACTAGGTAAGGTGGACTAACCCCGCGGGATTGCGACAATGAAGACGATCAACATCCATGAAGCCAAGACGCATCTTTCCCGGCTCGTTGCCGCGGCAGCGGCGGGGGAACCCTTCGTGATCGCGCGCGCGGGCAAGCCGCTCGTCAAGGTCGAGGCGATCACGCCCAAGTCCCCTCCGCCCTCGCGTCTCGATATCCTTCCGGGGGTCTTTACCGTTCCGGACGATTTCGATCGGATGGGACAGAATTCTATCGCCGACGATTTCGAGGCGTGAGCCTCCTTCTCGACACGCATATCCTGCTCTGGGCGGTCTCCAACGCGGCACGTCTGCCTGAGGAGGTCAGGGCCCGTCTCGAAGATCTGGCGGAGACCCTGGTCTTCAGTTCCGCGAGCCTGTGGGAGATCGCGATCAAATCGGCTTTGAACCGTTCCGATTTCCGCATCGACGGGTCACTCCTGAGACGCAGTTGTCTCGATGCGGGCTATGTCGAACTGCCGGTGACAGGGCTCCACGCGCTGACGATTGCCGACCTTCCGCCACTGCACCGCGATCCGTTTGACCGGCTTCTGGTCGCCCAGTCCCGCGCCGAAGGGATGACGTTGATCACCGCTGATACGCAGGTCGCGGAGTATGGCGGGAGGATCGATCTGATCCGCCCGGTGAGCGGTTAGATCCTCAGTCCGGCCGTGTGGTTGCAAACTACAGGCAATTGCGGGGAAGGATGCATTCAGCCCGATACGTCAAGCGGCAGCCCTTGCCGACGGGATGCGTCGCAGGTGATGGACGTGTCCAGGAATCCGGAGATTGCCAGACCATGATCGAACTTGCCGTCATCGTCGTTGCCATCTTGATCGCCGGGACGGTTCTCGTGTTTGCCGCGAAGCTCGGTCTCCTGGCGATCGCGAGCATTATTATCCTGGCGTTCGTGTTTCCCGACCAGTTCGGCCACCTCCCCTCCATGCTATACGACCTTGTCGGGCGGCTCGGCGATCTCGACTGGGCGGGGATGTGGACCGTCCTGTCCGACTGGATCGCCCGCGTCCTGCCGATCGGCGACGAATTGTTTGATCCGACACGCCCGGTTCCCGACATGGACCCTGCGCCGAATGTACTTCCGCCACGAGAGCCGGGCGAAATCCGGACCATCGAATGAGGTAACGGCCGGGCCGGGCCGTCAGAGAGGCCGCAGCCTGGATCCTCAACAATCCTCGCGTAGCGAACCGAGACGCCATCTACCGCGAAGGGATAGATTGCTCCACGCATAGTAGCTTTGTCATTCCCGCCCCCGCCGATCACCTTGTTCCATTTGGCACACGGCAATCATGATCGCCTCGGTATCGATCGCGTCATTCTTTCGACACCTAAGCGAAGCGGCTCCGCTCCCGCATCGGCTCCTTCCCAGCGTTTATGTGTCCGACCAGCGATTTCTCATGGAATTGCAAACGCGTCTCGCCAAATCTATGCCGATCGTTCGCTCCCCATCTCAATGACCTTCATGCTCGAGCAATCTCCAATGCCACCGGTCATACACGTCGTCAGTGTCTTGAGGGAACGTGACCTGCCACGGGACTTTCATCCAATCGCGACCGGAGCCCGGTTGTTGTTTACGCCGTTCGGCGCAGGGTTAGCAATCGCCCGACGCGCGGAG
>NZ_QKZL01000065.1 GCF_003253995.1 Palleronia aestuarii | reverse complement strand
GGTCGGACGCTCTGGAGAAGGTGGTCCGGCTACCACCGTCGAAGCCGCGTCGAGACCAAGATGAACTGCATGAAGCTCCTCGGTCAGAAGCTCATGTCCCGCGACTTCGACCGCCAGACCGCCGAACTCCAAGTTCGCATCGCCATCCTCAACCGCTTCACCGCCCTCGGCATCCCCGTCACGCAGCCCGTCGGCTGACCTCAAACGAAGAAAGGGGAAGTCCCTCCGTCAGGAGATTTGCGCAACAAGGCCTGCCGACGCTGCATTGATGTGACGCGAAGTCGGCATTCGGGGAGCGTCGTATCGTAGACGTTCCTCGGAGTAAGGAAGGGCGGAAAGCGGACCTTCGCTGCGGGTGCGGGCGCACCTCTGGCCCACTGCGAAAGCGGAAATTCAGTCAGGCACCCTCGAAAACAATGCTGATCGCGACCTGAGCCCCAACTTCCCTCCGGGTCTACGGAGAATCCGCCGATTGATGTCTTGCGCTAAGCAGCACGTATGCCAAGCCGTTCCTCGCCATGAACTTGGCTGGCGGGATGTTCCCGAGCCCCGAGCCCCGAGCCCCGAGAGCGGGCGGGGATAATTTAGTTCCCCTGCCATATCCGGATTTTCCGCCGGGCTTCGGTGAGTGACACGAACAGTGTCTTGTTCAGGAGCTAGTCCATCAGCCGCCCGTTGGACCTTTCGACAAACCCGTGTTTCGCATAGGCGCGCCGGGCGCGATGTACTGCCAGTCGACCCCGGTGCGGTGACACCATGACATCACGACCATAAAAGTCAGTGCCGTGACGTCGTCGAAAACCGCCATGGCCATCCGGCTTCCCTGCGCGATCAGGGCATTCAGATCCCGAGCGACCCGCAGGTTGGAGAGCGACGGGTCCGCGACAGAGGTCAGGGATTCTCGGCTGAGATCGTCGACCACTGTCAGAATCCGGCACCGGCGTTCATCGGTTAGGACACCGCCGACGAAATCGAGGCTCAGCGTATGTTCGGGGCATCCGGCACCAGCATGGCCGCCGTGTCCCGAGAGCCCGCTTCCGGTCGCCCCGGCGACGCACCTGAGGACTTTCCTTGCGGTAGAGCCACCGTAGCCTCTTCGGGTTCATCACGATCCCCTGGCGCTCGAGCATAACGCGGATCTGCTGATAGCCGAACCGCCGCCGCTCGGTGGCGACCGCCTTCATCGCCGGCCGGGCTTCGGCATTGTCCGGGCGCAGGCTGCAACAGCGCACTCTGGAGCGATCCACGGCCAGAACTCTGCACGTCCGGCGCCGGCTCACTCCGTGGATCTCGACGGCGTGCGCAACCGCCCCTCCGCTTCACATTAAGCGCAGCCATCTCCTTGACACGACATCCTTTCAGATCGCGTTGTCCAGCATGGCTTCGGCGAGCAGCTTCTTCAGCTTGCCGTTCTCATCTTCGACGGTTGAGGGGTGTCAGCCGCCCCGCCTCTGACACCCCAAGCCTGCCATAGCGCGCCTTCCTTTTCCAGATCGTGGCAGTGCTGACCCCGCGCGTCCCGCACGCGTGGGCAATCGACATTTCGGCCTCCTGCTCCTTCAGCACGCCTATGACCTGTTCTTCGCTGAACCTTGAGCGCTCCATTGCCCATCTCCGTGCATGAGCGGACCCTGCTTTGGACGGAAAAAGAAACGGGGCTCCTGATCAGGACCGAACACCTGAAACCGAACTACTTAATAGGATCAGGCCGAGAGCCACGGAGCGGTTCAATTCCAAGAATAACCAGTTTTTAAATATTGGAAATTAGCAAGCGATCTCGAAAACTAATCTCATATGAGGTCGATCATGCGAATGCTCTCCGTATCACTCCTTGCTCTCGCTATCGGTACCCCTGTTCTCGCAGAAACTTCTCCGGAGAACATTGAGGGTGCGACAACCGTCAGCGCTGAAGAAGCGGCGGTCCTGTTCGACGAAGGCGTTGTCTTCGTCGATGTTCGCAAGACCTCGGACTACGAAGCGGGACGCATACCGACTTCGGCGCATCTCGACGTGAAAACGGCTTTCACCGAAGAGAGCTTGTCAGAGGTCGTGGCCAAGACCGAGCCCGTGGTTATCTACTGTAACGGCGAGGAGTGCATGCGGTCGTCTCAGGCCAGCGAGATGGCCGTTTCCTGGGGATGGGAGCAGGTGAACTACTTGCGCGAAGGTTTTCCGGCATGGGAAGCCGCAGGTCTGCCGGTAGAATAATTATCCTTTTTGGGTGGGACGACTTTCATGAAGCTGACTCCCAAACTGACTCTTGCGTCGGTGGCCTTGGCCGCAGTGATCTCCGGTTGTCTGGGCGCAGCCGCCGTTTTCATCGACTTGGAACGCCAGGATCTGCTGCTCGAGGGAAACGCACAGAAAACGGCTTCGATCGTTCGTTCCATCCTGTCTCGTTACGAACCGGTACTTGAAGGCGCTGCGCTCCAGATCGGTCGAGAGCGAGACGTGATGCGTCCGTTTGTGTCAGGTGATTACGCTACAGCAACCGAACAGCTTACCAGTACGTTCAACCGGATGTCGGGAAGCGGCGAGGTTTCTCATATCTCACTTTACGACCTCAGCGGTACCCCTCGCGTCTCCCTTCCTGCCGGTTCGGCTCCCGCATCTTTCTCTGATGTCTCCCGAGAAAGCCTCGAAAGCCGTGGGCGAGCGAGCGGCTTGGCCGAACTGGAACCAGGCATGTCCGGAATTTCGATCGCATTTCCGATCTTGAAGGGTCGTGATGTTGCCGGGATCGGCGTCGTCGGCTTTGCCGTGTCCAAGGCGATTGAAGACATCGCTTCGGCCTTGGCCGCCGAGGTCGTGCTGGTCGAAGCGGGTGTCGAGACGGCGCGAACAGACGGGCTTTCCGAAACGTGGACGCCACCGACCCGTTATTCGGAAACACTTGCCAGCCTCACAACCCGTGTAGACGGTAATATGAACATCGCGACTACCGTGCCGGTCGTAACTGCCTCGGGGCAAAAGATTGCCACTTTCCATGTCTTGGACGATATCGCTGCGGCGCATGACGCAATGATAAGTAGTGTAAGGGTGATTGGTGCTGCGGCAGCTTTTCTGGCCGTGGCAGGGGTGGCGGCCTTCGCTTGGTGGATCAGAACTCAGCTTGTTCCCTTACGCCAGGTTTCCGGCAAGTTGAAAATGATGGCGGACGGTGCTCCGGTAAATTTCGACGACGTCGCTCGGCGCAACGACGAGATCGGCATTGTGAAAGAGGCAGCTGCCACTCTCGCACGCGATCTCGACGCGATGAGTGATGCAGCCCGTAAGATGGCGGGCGGCGACCTCGAGACGGATGTCACGCCGCGCTCCGTGGACGACCGGCTGGGGATCGCGCTCCGGGACATGGTGCTCAAGCTGCGCGAGGTGATCTCCAAAGCCTCCGCCTCGGCCGCATCGGTGGCCACGGGAGCGGCGGGTATGAACCGAACCGCCGAGCAGCTCTCCGCCGGCTCGACACAGCAGGCCTCGGCGGTGGAGGAGGCCTCGGCCTCGGTCGAGGAGATGACCGCCAACATCCGCCAGAACGCCGACAACGCGGCGCAGACCGAGAAGATCGCGGGCCAGTCTGCCGACGACGCACGCCGCTCCGGCGAGACGGTGGGCAATGCGCTGCACGCGATGAAAACGATCGCCGAGCGGATCACCATCATCCAGGAGATCGCCCGGCAAACCGATCTGCTGGCGCTTAATGCGGCGGTTGAGGCGGCGCGGGCAGGCAGCCACGGCAAGGGCTTCGCGGTGGTAGCCTCCGAGGTGCGCAAGCTCGCCGAGCGCAGCCAGCAGGCGGCGGCCGAGATCAGCCAGCTCTCGAAAGAGACGGTGGAAGTCTCGGGCGAGGCCGGGCGCATGCTCGACGC
>NZ_QKZL01000064.1:4605-5847 GCF_003253995.1 Palleronia aestuarii | reverse complement strand
GGCCCTGGCGGCCACTCGTCTCCTCGTCGAACGGGTCGTCACCATGGTGCGGAACGGCACGGCGGGCGACCTGACGGCGTGGCTTGACGAGGCAGAGACCAGCGAGATCGCCTCATGCACCCGCGGACTCGCCGCTGATCAGGCTGCCGTGGTCGCAGCGCTGACAGAGCCATGGTCCAGCGGCCAGATCGAGGGACAGATCGACCGCCTGAAGACACTCAAACGCCAGATATATGGCAGGGCCAACATCGAGCTTCTCAAAGCGCGTCTGGTCGCTGCATCATGAAGCAGGAGATGCACCAAATTTGACTCAGACCCCTTTTTCGGCGCCGGGCCACAGTAATTCCGGCAGCAGACCCAACCGGTGAACACCATTCAGCTCATCTCGCCGAGTTCGAGTTCGAGTTCGAGTTCGAGTTCGAGTTCGAGTTCGAGTTCGAGTTCGAGTTCGAGTTCGTCTACGCCCGGGGCATTCACAAGGCCGACCGCCTGCTTGCGCTGATATGCGAGGCATCAGAGGCGGCGCGACCAGCCTTGAACCTCCTGGCCGATCAGCTCCGCGAGGCACGCGACCGGATCGAGGAGGTTACTGCGCGGATCGCCAAGGCTCAGAATCAGGACCCGCTCACCCGGAGGCTGGCCACAATCCCCGGGATCGGCACATTGTCCTCAAGTGCCTTTGCCGCAACCACGCCGGAGGTGGAGAACTTCGGGACGGAGCGGGATTACGCGGCTTGGCTCGGCCTCACCCCGCAGACCCATTCGAGCGGGGAAAGGGAGCGGATCTTGAGGACTGACAACCGCTATCTCCGGAGGCTCCTCTACCTCGGCGCGATGATGGCCATGTCACGCCAGCAGTCTGAGTGACTTTGGCGAATGATCAGTATGCGCCAGGGACGGACTGGCTCTGGCATATGCAGTAGCGCAAACCGGTTAAGATGGTCGCCGTCACCTTGGCGAACGCATGGCTCGTGACCTGCCACGGGACTTTCATCTAGTCGTGACCGGAGCCCGGTTGTTGTTTACGCCGTTCGGCGCAGGGTTAGCAATCGCCCGACGCGCGGAGCTTTCATCTCGCGCAGCGGGGCGGGCGATTGCGGTGGTCAGGGCTTGCGCGTAGTCAGCCGGGGTCTGGTAGTCCAAAGCCGAATGCGGGCGCTCGGTGTTGTAGTCGGCAGCCCAGGCCGCAATGACGGCACGGGCGTGAGCCAGGTTCCGGAACATGGTCTCATTGAGCAGTTC
>NZ_QKZL01000064.1:0-4595 GCF_003253995.1 Palleronia aestuarii | reverse complement strand
CGACAGGGATGAGCCGCGGCCTCGTCCGCCGGATCGTGCGGGGGCCAGGCGCGACGATGTCTTCCGGGTGCGCTAGAACAGCCTGACCCCTTGGCTGCCTCGGTTGGAGCTAGATTGGGCAGCCGGGTGCCGCGATGCCACGGAGCTCCGGCGCCGGCTTCGCGCCTCGGGCTGTCGGCGGCAGTCTTCGGGCTGTCGGCGAATGGGCGACGCGACAGCGGCGTGCAGACAGCGCGATGCTGGCGGGGTTCGGGAAAGTGCCTGCCCGCGCGCAGGATCGCGCAGCTCATGACCGCGGCCCGCAACCACCTGTCCAAGGCTTACGCCGTGCTCGTTGCGCACGTAGACGTCGCGCTGCCAGGCCCTGGCGGCCACTCGTCTCCTCGTCGAACGGGTCGTCACCATGGTGCGGAACGGCACGGCGGGCGACCTGACGGCGTGGCTTGACGAGGCAGCAACCAGCGAGATCGCCTCATTCACCCGCGGACTCGTCGCTGATCAGGCTGCCGTGGTCGCAGCGCTGACAGAGCCGTGGTTCAAAGGCCAGACCAAGGGACGGATCCAACCGCCTGAAGACCCTCAAACGACAAATGTATGGCCGCGCCAATCTCGAGCTCCTGATAGGGTGTGCGAGAAATCACGCTGGGGAGATGCAGCGGATCATCTGGACGCAAGCGGCGATGGCAATGAACGTTTTGGACGCCTGGACGCCTGGACGCCTGGACGCCTGGACGCCTGGACGCGGTACTCGTAGTCCTTGGACATCCGGCGATGCCGACCGAGCCACGCGAAGCTCCGCTTGACGATCCAGTCGAGACCTGCGATCCGAAACGCCTGCTTGCGCCATTTTACGATCACCAGCCTCCAGCCGGTCTCATCGCGCAGGTGCTGGGCGAGACCCTTACTCTCGCACCCGGCGTCGGCGATGACGGTGTGAACCTTCGTCCAGAGCGCAGAAAGCCCGGCCGTCAGCCCACGCGCCGCCCGGCGATCGGACATGCCGGCCGGCTCGACCCGGCAGGATAAAAAAACCCTTTCATATCAACGAGTATCCGGCGCTTGCAGCCTTTCACCCGCTTGTGGCCGTCGAACCCCCGAACGCCCCCTTTCCGTCGTCTTGACCGACTGGGCGTCCATGTTCACCACTGTCGGATCGATCCGGCTACCGGCTTTCCGCCGTGCGACACGATGGACAGCCCGAGGCATCCACGTCCAGACGCCAGCGGCGGAAGTACCACCAGACAATGCCCAAGATGGAAAGTCGCGGGGCAGCATACGCCATTGGCAACCGCTGCGAAGCAGGTAGACGATCGCGTCGACCACTGCGCGGAGATCGGTTCGGCAGGGTCGTCCGCCTGGCCGCGGAGCAGAAGGATGCGGTGAGATCAGCGCTCACTGAGCACCGGTCAGGTCTGTCGGGTAGCTATGTCGCGCCATGTCATGCCTCCTCATCATAAGACAGAACATGGTCCTGAAACGCTGGACGGCGCCTTCTTAAACACCCTCTAAGTTGACCGTGCCAACGCCAGGACCCATGGTCGAAGTGCCGACATCACTTCGGTACGTTTTCGCTCGCGTCGGACTTGGTTTTTCGCCAAGCGGGTTCGTAAGGTTGAACGGCCGCACTGTGAAACGGCGCGAACGGCACGGAACTCAATGCACGGGGGGCTCAGATGCCTTATCGCTCGGCACTTACCATCATCATGCTGTCGGCGATCGTCGCCGTCGGGTGTGGTCTTTATGCATATTTCATACCGCTTACCGGCGTCACGGGAACATGGGGTCCGCTCGCCGCGGCTTTCGGAGCGTTGTGCACGCTGATCGGAGGGGTATTGATGGTGATGGCCCGACACCGCAGCCAACGTTTCCTTCTGATGTCGCTCCTCGCGCTCGGCATCGTGCTGACCGCTTTCGCAACTTACCTCCTGCATCAATGGGTCATGCTGACGGCGCTCGGTGTCGGTGCGTTGGGCTGGCTCGGCGCCGTATCCGGACCAGAGGGAGATCGCGTATGAAGCGTATGTCGCACACGGCCCTACTCCTTTCGATGATCGCCGCTCCAGTTCTGGCGCAGGAAAGCACCCAACCGCCGGAAACGGGAAGCGAGACCCGTGTCCGCCCGAGTTCGGATGCGAAGGTCCCGCCTTCGGGGACGGATTGGAGTAGTTTTCACGGCCAGATATCGGGCGCGAAATACTCACCTCTCGACCAGATCACGCCCGAGAACGCGAGCGAGCTGGAACTGGCCTGGCGCGTCCATACAGGCGATGTTTCCGACGGATTGGGCGATCTGCCGGCGACTGTCTGGTCGGCCACGCCGATCTACGCCAACGGCATGCTCTACATCGGCACGCCCTTCTACCGCGTGCTGGCACTCGATCCCGCGACGGGGGAGGAGATCTGGTCCTTCGATACGCAGTCGACCCTCGAAGCCTTGACGCAACCCGCATTGAAGAACCGCGGCGTGGCCTACTGGGAGGCCGAGACGCCGGCGGAAGGCGAGGCCTGCCAGAAGATCGTCTATCTGGGCACGATGGATGCCCGCCTGTTCGCGGTAGATGCCGATACCGGTGCGCCCTGCGAAGATTTTGCCGATGGCGGTATCCTCGATGTGGACCAGTGGAACACGGTCAACGACCGTTGGCCGCTGTCCCTCCTGCAGCCGCCGACGATCGTGGGCGATCATGTGGTCATCGGATGGGCCGGGAACGACTGGGATTGGGCGGAAGCCCCTCCGGGATCGGTCTTTTCGGTAAATGCGCGGAGCGGCGAGCTTGAGTGGACGTTCGACACGATCCCCGAGGATATCCGCCAGCGTACCGGCACCGCGAATGTCTGGACCGCGATGAGTGCCGATGAGGAGCGCGGTCTGGTCTATCTGCCCGTGGCCTCGCCCTCGCCGAATTACTGGGGTGGAAACCGGACCGAGGAGATCCCCTACGCCACGTCGACCACGGCGCTCGACGTCGATACGGGCGAGGTGGTCTGGTCACGGCAATGGGTGCATCACGATATCTGGGATTACGACATCAATGCCGCGCCGACATTGATGGACATCACCGTCGATGGCGAAGAGATCCCCGCGCTGATGCAGGCCACGAAGATGGGGTTCCTGTTCGTCGTAAATCGCGAGACCGGCGAGGATGTCTGGCCCATCGAGGAACGACCCGTACCCGCGGGCGATGTCAAGGGCGAGCGCTATGCCCCGACGCAGCCGTTCCCGACGACGCCCGCCCCGCTCCTCGACCAATCGGCTCTGCCGGACGTCTGGAAACTGGCGGACATCGCTTCTTTCGGCGAATGCTCGGCACTGTGGGACGAGATGGTCTATGCCGGCATGTACCAGCCACCCACGACCGAAGGCGCCGGGGCCGGGGCCTTTCCCAACAGCGCGGGCGTCGTGCAATGGGGCGGCGTGGGATTCGACCCGGAGAACCAGGTCGCGGTAGTCAATCTCAGCCATGTCGTGCAGCACATCCAGCTCTACCCGCGCGAGGAATACGATGCGATTTCCGGTGAGGCCGGGCCGGGCGAGAGTGGCTTCCACCCGCAGACCGGTGCGCCCTTCGGCATGTCCCTCCAGAGCGCGCTGAACCGATGGGGAATGCCCTGCTGGGAACCTCCCTTCGGAGAGCTCATGGCGATCGACATGAAAACCGGCGAGGCGCTGTGGCGTGAGCCCTTCGGCATGTCGCAACGCTATGGCTTCTATATGCCCGAACGCTGGGGGTCCCCCACCATAGGCGGTCCGGCCGTCACCGCTGGCGGACTGATTTTCATCGGGGCGACGATGGATGGCATGGTCCGTGCCTACGACATCGAGACCGGTGAGGAACTCTGGCGCGACCTGACCGAGGCTCCCTCGGTCTCGAACCCGGCGGTCTACGAGCATGAGGGCAAACAATACGTCGCCTTCATTTCGGGCGGAAATTCGATCCTCAAACCCTCGGTCGGAGATATGGTGTCGGTCTACGGCCTCCCGGAGTAGGGTCCGATGGGCGTTGTTGCAGAACTCTGCCGGAGAACGATCCACTTCGTGGTTCTATTCGGTTAGCGAACAGTGTGAGCAAGCCTCCATCCGCTAGCCACCGCACGACGAATGGGTCCAGCTATAACGCGGTGCTCCGCAAGCGCGGTTCGATGCCGATCTGGATGGATCGAGACATGGCCTGGCCGTCTTCTCTGATGCCGCGATCCAGTTCTGTCTTTCGATCAAGGTGACCTTGTTGCACTAATTGGAGGCGAGGATGCTTTGCCCCTTTCCCCGTTGGGCTCAGGCAATGGCTTCGATCTCGTCCCTTCCAAGGCTGGAGTAGCGGTTCATGATGGCGATGCGGATCTGAATTCCGGCGGTCTGGCGATCGGGGTCTCGTGACGTGATCCGGTCGCCGAAGAGCTTGAGGCGGTTCATCCGGGCCTCGACGCGACTTCGGATGTGATAGCCTGCCCATTTCTTCCGGATCGATCCCCTCATACAGCGCGTCGCCCTCAGGATCTCGTTTCGCGGTATCGCGGCAGGGCAGTCCGGCTTCCACGCTCGCCCATTGCGACGGATCGGGATGATCGGTTCGGCGCGATGCTCGAGGATCGCCGCA
>NZ_QKZL01000063.1:0-2500 GCF_003253995.1 Palleronia aestuarii | reverse complement strand
CGATAGTGAACCAGTACCGTGAGGGAAAGGTGAAAAGCACCCCGACGAGGGGAGTGAAAAAGTACCTGAAACCGAACGCCTACAAACAGTCGGAGGCTCCTTGAGGGCTGACGGCGTACCTTTTGTATAATGGGTCATCGACTTGGTCTCACGAGCAAGCTTAAGCCGTTAGGTGTAGGCGCAGCGAAAGCGAGTCTTAATAGGGCGTCAGAGTTCGTGGGATCAGACCCGAAACCGAGTGATCTAGGCATGTCCAGGATGAAGGTGAGGTAACACTTACTGGAGGTCCGAACCCACACCTGTTGAAAAAGGTCGGGATGAGGTGTGCCTAGGGGTGAAAGGCCAATCAAACTCGGAGATAGCTGGTTCTCCGCGAAATCTATTTAGGTAGAGCGTCAGACGAATACCTACGGGGGTAGAGCACTGCATGGGTAATGGGGGCCCACAGCCTTACTGATCCTAAGCAAACTCCGAATACCGTAGAGTACTATCTGGCAGACACACGGCGGGTGCTAACGTCCGTCGTGGAGAGGGAAACAACCCTGACCTGCAGCTAAGGCCCCTAATTCGTGGCTAAGTGGGAAAGCATGTGAGACGGCCAAAACAACCAGGAGGTTGGCTTAGAAGCAGCCATCCTTTAAAGATAGCGTAACAGCTCACTGGTCTAAATTTAAGCTGTCTTGCGGCGAAGATGTAACGGGGCTCAAGCCACGAGCCGAAGCTCAGGACTGCATATGCAGTGGTAGCGGAGCGTAGTGTGACATAGCACCACGCCTCCTCGTGCATCCCTCGGGGTGCATTGGAGGCTCTGGTGCTTTCTGTGAAGCCGGCGCGTGAGCGATCCGGTGGAGAGATCACTAGCGAGAATGATGACATGAGTAGCGACAAACAGGGTGAGAGACCCTGTCGCCGAAAGTCCAAGGGTTCCTGCTTAAAGCTAATCTGAGCAGGGTAAGCCGACCCCTAAGGCGAGGCCGAAAGGCGTAGTCGATGGGAACCAGGTTAATATTCCTGGGCCAGATGGAAGTGACGGATCTCGAGGGTTGTTCGTTCTTATCGGATTGAACGGGCCGCTTAGAGGTTCCTGGAAATAGCTCCATCATGAGATCGTACCCTAAACCGACACAGGTGGACTGGTAGAGAATACCAAGGCGCTTGAGAGAACGATGTTGAAGGAACTCGGCAAAATACCTCCGTAAGTTCGCGAGAAGGAGGCCCAGTTTCTAGGCAACTAGTGGCTGGGGGCACAAACCAGGGGGTGGCGACTGTTTACTAAAAACACAGGGCTCTGCGAAGTCGCAAGACGACGTATAGGGTCTGACGCCTGCCCGGTGCCGGAAGGTTAAAAGGAGAGGTGCAAGCCTTGAATTGAAGCCCCGGTAAACGGCGGCCGTAACTATAACGGTCCTAAGGTAGCGAAATTCCTTGTCGGGTAAGTTCCGACCTGCACGAATGGCGTAACGACTTCCCCGCTGTCTCCAACATCGACTCAGCGAAATTGAATTGCCTGTCAAGATGCAGGCTTCCCGCGGTTAGACGGAAAGACCCCGTGCACCTTTACTACAGCTTCACACTGGCATCAGGCCAGGCATGTGCAGGATAGGTGGTAGGCTTTGAAGCCGTGACGCCAGTCGCGGTGGAGCCATCCTTGAGATACCACCCTTGCCTTGCTTGATGTCTAACCGCGGACCGTCATCCGGTTCCGGGACCCTGTGTGGCGGGTAGTTTGACTGGGGCGGTCGCCTCCCAAAGAGTAACGGAGGCGCGCGAAGGTTGGCTCAGAGCGGTCGGAAATCGCTCGTTGAGTGCAATGGCAGAAGCCAGCCTGACTGCGAGACTGACAAGTCGAGCAGAGTCGAAAGACGGCCATAGTGATCCGGTGGTCCCGCGTGGAAGGGCCATCGCTCAACGGATAAAAGGTACGCCGGGGATAACAGGCTGATGGTGCCCAAGAGTCCATATCGACGGCACCGTTTGGCACCTCGATGTCGGCTCATCTCATCCTGGGGCTGGAGCAGGTCCCAAGGGTACGGCTGTTCGCCGTTTAAAGAGGTACGTGAGCTGGGTTTAGAACGTCGTGAGACAGTTCGGTCCCTATCTGCCGTGGGTGTAGGATACTTGAGAGGAGTTGCCCCTAGTACGAGAGGACCGGGGTGAACGATCCACTGGTGGACCAGTTGTCATGCCAATGGCAGTGCTGGGTAGCTATGATCGGACAGGATAACCGCTGAAGGCATCTAAGCGGGAAGCCCCCCTCGAAACAAGGTATCCCTGAGGACCGTGGTAGACCACCACGTCGATAGGCCGGAGATGTAAGCGCAGCAATGTGCTCAGTTGACCGGTACTAATTGTCCGATAGGCTTGATTTGATCCAGTGGAAGGCCGGCGCCTCGACGCGTCCGACCGACACGATCACAAAGTATACACCAAGGTGTACATGACTTGGAAAGAACGCCGGAACAGTTCGATCGTCCCGGCATTCGATATTCCGGACGACGGT
>NZ_QKZL01000062.1 GCF_003253995.1 Palleronia aestuarii | reverse complement strand
GCCGATTGCCGGACGATCATGATCGACACGACCCATCTGAAGGCGCACCGGACGGCCTCAAGCCTGCGCCTTCAAAAAGGGGGGCGTGGCCGCCTGATCGGCAGGAGTTCGAGGATCAGGAGACGATCCGGTGGATCGTTTCCCCGAGGACGGCGGGATGAATACCAAGCTCCATGCCGTCACCGACCGCGAGGGTCGCCTTGTCCGCCTCTTTGTGACCGCCGGCCAGGTCAGCGACTACAAGGGCGCGCTCGTGCTCCAGAGCGGCTTTCCGCAAGCGAACTGGCTTCTCGCCGACCGCGGCTGCGACGCCGACTGGTTCCGTAACTCTCTGTCGGGGAGCAGAATTCGGGCCTGCATTCCGCCGCGCAAGTCGCGCACGATCCCGACCAAATACGACAAACGCAGATACTGGCGCCGACATCGTATCGAGATCATGTTCGGCCGCATCAAGGATTGGCGCCGTGTGGCCACGCGCTACGACCGATGCCCCGAGGTCTTCCTCTCGGCCATCGCGCTCGCCGCCACCGTCATCTAATGGCTATGAGGCCTGAGCCTAGCCAAGGAAAGGTAGCGCCGAGACCGACGGCCCTGCCCAGTAACGCATCCAAACAGAGAATGTCAGGAACGATGCCTCTTACGCGACAAGCTGCCGTTTACTGGCCGACATGGAAAGCATGGCGAACCGACCTTGCCCGCTTCTACAGTGCAGAATGAGTACCACAGCCACTGCAGTACAAAGCGGATGACTGTGATCTTCCGCAAGGCCATCGGACAGTCCAGCGGCGTTACCGCTCCGCACCGGCATAGGGTGCTCGGAGTTGCCAGTGAATTCCCTCGGGCCGAAAAACTAAGTCGGCCTCACCATCGAGTTCCAGGGCAACGATAACGGTAAGAAGCTTGGTGCCGAACCCCGTCCGGGTCGAATCTTTCGGCGCGGGGCCCCTCTCCTCGATCCAGTCGACGACGAGGTGGGGCGTTTCACCTTCCAATGCCCATCGCACGGACACGATGCCATCATCCGCAGAGAGCGCTCCGTACTTGACCGAGTTCGTGGCAAGTTCGTTGAATGCCATCGCCAAAGCGAGCCCACCATGCGGCAGGAGGGAAAGCTCCGGGCCTTCGGTTTGAACGTTCGACTTCACCGAAGGCAAGAACGGCGCGAGCGCGTTCTCCAACAAAGATCCGATTGTCGCAGGTAGATTGTTCTTGCCGTTCAGCATGTCGTGCGCCGTGACGAGTGCCCGCGTCCGCGCCTCGAACTTTGCGCTGAAGCCCTCCGCATCGATCGTTTCCCGTCGGGTCAGGCTGAGAAGGCTGAGGATCTTTCCGAGGAGATTCTTCACGCGGTGGTCGAGTTCAGCCAGGAGAAACTCGAGGTGCTTTTCCTTACGCTTCAAGGTTTCGAGGTGATCGGCCACTTGGTATTGCCGTTGCCGCGACATGATGAGGGTCTGCACCGTGGACCGGAGCGTTTCAGGATGAGTCGGCCGTTGGAGCACGACCAGCTCCGAGCGGTAAGCTCTCATGCCCAAGCCCCGTAGAGCCGGTGGAAGACGGGAGGCGTCGGCGACCAGAGCGAGAATGGGCAGGGCCGCCCAGATCGGCTGAGCTTGGAGATGCCGAAGAAAAACCTGCTCTTGATGGGGGCCAAGCGCTTCTTCCGTGACCACCAACGCGGCGCAGGAGGGACCGAGTTGCTCGTCGAGACCGGAGCAATCCGTGACCTTGACGACTTCGATATCTTCGCCGGCCACGATCTGCGCCAGTGTATCGGCGTCTTTCCCGTAGGGCGCGTAGATCACGACGCGCTGCATATGGTTGGTCAGGTCGTTTTCGATGGGGCCCGTTCCTGCAACGCCCACGGTGTCAGACCACGGCGAGATGGGGCGGCACTCCCGTTCGTGAAGGGACGACGTCCACGTTCCGATCCCCTATGACAAGTTCACGTACGCTCTGTTCGTGGTCCCCGTGTCGTTTTTTGACGACGGTGATCGTTCTACGAAGGTCGCCACCCATATCCTCGTTCCTCAGGAGGAGCGCACTATCCGCGAGATAGCTTGTATCAACTCCAGATTGATTACCATCATCGAGAAGACCGTTATGCGTTAGCGTCACGAAGGTCAGGACATTGCGTCGCGACAGGTAGGTCAAAAGGGAATGCAGCTGAACAATGAGGTCCGTGCCGCTCGGATGCGCCCCGAGAAACCCGCTGAGGCTGTCTATTGCAACCACCTGCACGCCGTTCCGTTCCACCGTCTCGACGACGATCTGCATGAACTCTCCGGGAGACATCTCCGCGGGATCGAAATGGCGCAGGATGAGGGACCCCGCCTCTTCCATCTCCTGCAGATCGAAGCCGAGATCCTGGGATCGTCGGCGAAAGATTGCCGTACGTTCCTCGAATAGGAACATCGCGGCAGTCCGGCCGGCACGCGCGGCTGCAGAAGCATATGCCGTGCAAACCGTCGATTTTCCGGTTCCGGAGTGGCCCGCGACAAGACACGTCGTCCCCAGCGCCAAGCCGCCGCCCATCATGTGATCGAGCCCATCGATGCCGCAGACGACTACTTCGTCGGTCAGCATATCGGTCGCATCTTTCGGGACGACCCTCGGAAACACCGTGAGACCGCCCTTGCGGATCGTCAGATTGTGGTATCCCTCGACGAAGGGCTGGCCACGGACCTTGCCGACATGCAGGCGGCGGATGCTGGCGCCGTATCCCGGGATTTCCTGCTCCAGCAGAATTGCCCCGTTCACCAGGCCCTCGAGCTGACGGTCGCCGATCGTGTCGTCGATATAGTCGAGAACGAGCGCGGTGGCGCCAAGACGAGCCACGTTCTCACGCAGGAGGAGCAGTTGCCGACGATAGGACAAGGGATCGTGCGCAAGCAACCGCACTTCGAAGAGGGAATCGATGACCACCCTCTGCGCCCCGGAATTGACAACCAACGCCTGAAGGGCAGTTGCCGCCGATGATAATTCGGTGTCGGCAGTCTCGATCACTGTCTGGCGATCTTCTGCTGCCTGCGCGAAACCCACCGCCGAAATTTCTTCCGTCCGAATCCCGGAGAGATCGAAATCGTGGGATTTGGCGATGCGTTCAAGGTCCCGCCGATCCTGCGAGAGACTTATGAACAGCGTCTCCTCGCCGAGGCGTCGACCTTCGAGCAGGAACTGCAATCCAAGCGTAGTCTTCCCGGTGCCGGGTGCCCCACCCACGAAGTAGAGGCCACGCGGTGGTAGCCCGCCCTTGAGAACGGTGTCCAGTCCCGGGACCCCGGTCGCCAAGAGGCGTGCATCGTCTCGGTCTGGCATGACGCATTCCAAATTCTTGGGAAACGAATTTATGTATAATGCGTAAAATGTTTCAATTACAAGTGAAATAATACGTTAACTGCAGTATTGTTTGTGAATTGCAGCATCTTTAAGATACGAAAATACACAACGGTGAGTTCATGGACGGCGTGAGAGAAGTACAAACGGTCACGGCTGCCGAGGCGACGCGCAACTTCGGTCGCGTCCAGGAGATGGTCATCCGGTCACCGGTGATCGTCACTCACCACGGCCGGGCCAAGCTGGCCATTCTCGGCGTCGAGGAATTCGAGCGGCTCGGTGATGCGCCGAAGCCGGAGGTCGATCCGAGCCAGCGCCGCAAGCTCCTTCTGATACTCGACAGCATTTCGGAGGGCTACATCTCGCTGGATTCGGAATGGCGCTACGTCACCGTAAACCGCGCCGCCGAACTCTTCCTCGGGCAGCCACGGGAAGACCTGATCGGTCGCGTCATGACCGAAGCCGTGCCAAGGATTCGGGGGACCCTCGCGGAAGCCCAGTTGCGCCGCGCGATGTACCACGGCGAGGACGTATCGTTCGGATGGGATTCGGTCCTGCACGAAGGCCGGCGCCTTCACATGAGGGCTTTTCCGCTCCCGCTACCGACCGGCGGGATCGGCATCCTCTTCGCCAACACCGGTGAGCGGGAAAGGCTGGAGGGTCAGGAGCGTCTGCAGCACGCCGCCCTGCGGTCGATCATGCGGGAACTACCCGGCTGGGCAATGTACGCCTACGACGCGAACGGAGAGATCCTGGATTGGCCGGAAAGTGCGGCGACCCTGATTGGCTGGAGCGACGGTGGAAAGCCCGGTTTTTCAATCGAACGGCTCTACCCGGACGCTTGTGTTGCGGCAGGTCGCCCATGGAGCGAAATGGCGAAGGCTCGCCGGGACGGCCGCTACGAAGACGATGCCGTGATCGTGCATCAGGATGGACACGAACTCCCGTGCCGCAGCATCGTGCTGGCACCGGCAGATTGCGCCGGAAGATTCATTCGAATTGTAAAGCCGAGCAAGCACAGCGACCGGTAGATTACCTGCACCGCGATGCCCGCGACGAGCAGGAAAAGTCGCTACGATACCGATCTCCATGCGGCATGTGGGGCAGCATCGATAAGATCTACCAAACATCGCCGGTGCGTTCGAGAAGTACATTTCTGCCGAAATGGCACAAAGCCTCAAACGTTTATCGAAATTAGAATTTTTTACAGCTATTATTGCAAAGCCCAGAACCACTGCGATCCCGAGGTAAAAGTGCAAGGCCTAATGCGCCCGTAAATCAGCAGCATCGTCCATCACCAAATACGGCAGCCCCGATGTCCATTCCCGTTTATGCGATCCATCCTGACCGCCGCTGGTTCGTCAATAGCTTGGCCTTTCCACACCCCGTTCCGACCTCTTCCGATTTTAAAGCGGTTCGCGTATAATTATAAAAATTTTGCGCTCACGGCGTGGTCACGGCTACGGGGTGCTTGCGCTCCTGAAATTGCTGCAGAACTCCCGGCTACTCTGAAGGCGCCCCTCGCAGAGGACGCCGGCATCCGGTTATCGGCTGGAGGCATCGATACGCCAGAGGCCTTGTTGCAGAAAGCCTGCGTGGGATTCACATCGTGAGTCCAGCGACATAGCTGTCCGGCATGTCCAAGCCTGCGCCCACCCGTTGCCGCACCCTGAACGGGTCGAGTTACAACGCGTCGCTGCGTGAGCGCGGGTCTCTGACGGTCTGGTTCGACCCGGGCATGGCTTGGCACGCGGCGCCTTCGGGCAAGCAGGGGCGGCAGCAAACCTTCTCGGACGCGGCGATCCAAGCGTGCCTGACCATCAAGGTGCTGTTCGGCCTGCCGCTTCGCCAGACAACGGGCTTCGTGGCGAGCCTGTTGAAGCTCATGGGGCTCGACTGGTCGGTGCCGGACTACTCGACG
>NZ_QKZL01000061.1 GCF_003253995.1 Palleronia aestuarii | reverse complement strand
ACCGGGAGCGGCGTAGGCGATGCGCCATTCGTCGGGGTATCGATCCACTGGATCGATCCCTGTTCCTCCTCATTGCCTGGCCTGCTGTCGCAGATCCCCGCGGATGAGCCGGTCGCCTCGATCACCGCCGATGGAGCCTATGATGGCGTTCGCCGGCGGTCTCGAACCGGTGGCGACCACCGGCTCACCTGCCGTGACGCCATCGCAGGCCGTGGAGCGGAAGCAATCATCCCGCCCCGCCGGAACGCAAAGCCGTGGAAGAAGGATAGTCCCGGCGCGGCGAGCCGCAACGAAGCCCTGCGTGCCATCGGACGCGTAGGCCGAACGATCTGGAGGAAGTGGAGCGGATACCATCGCCGAAGCCGCGTCGAAACCAAGGTGAACCGCCTATAGGCGAAGTTCAGGTGAACCTCCTCGCAGAGCTCCATTTCAGACCGGATGCCGTAGAGGTAGCCCACCAGCAGCATCCGGATCATCAGCTCCGGATCGATCGATGGCCTGCCGATCGGACTATAGAGGGCAGCGAGCCGCGGACGGATGGCGTCGAAATCCAGAACCCGGTCGATACGCCGAAGCAGATGATCGGACGGGACGTGACCCTCGATCCGGAACCGGTGCAAAAAGAGCCTCTTGAACCGCCAACCGTCCTATCATCGTCGTACCCTCCCATCCCCTAAAAACAAGAAAATCATGAGCTTAGGCACCGATCAACGGTGATCTTACGAGAGGTAGAGCCCGGCCTTTTGCACCGGTATCGGCCTATTATGGCTTGGTCTTAACGCCCGTGTCGCCCGAGTTCCCGACGCGCTGCCCGACATCGACCTTCTTGCTCCAGGCGTTCAGCGTACTCGCTGAACAGTTGACTTTCCCGAAAAGCGTAACGATGGCGCGCCAGCGAGACCCGTGACGCACCTGGTCGCAGTCGAGGACAATCCTTACCGCACGCTCGTGGACGGCCGAAGAAAACATGTGCGTCGCCTTGCCCATGATGGCTCCATCATACTCAAAAGTTTGAGCCTCGGGCAGACCCAACGCAGTTCATGGCGGAGACGGATCGCAACGAAAGGTACAATTTATCGAACGTCAATCTTCATCGCCTATCGGCTGCGGCGAACAGCCGAGGGGCCTGCCTTTGAGAAACGTTATCGATCCCCGAGGATGGTGCCGCATCCTCGCTCTGCCGGGCCTGTGCCTTGCCGTATCCGTGATTGCCGGGGCCGCGTCCGACGCTGCGAACGCATCCGACAGCGAGGGTCGCGACGCCGTTCTCTCGGTGCAGGTCCCGCAGGGCATCGAGACCCGGTCGACGGCAATCCTCTTCGCCGGCACGGCGGGGTGGAGTTCGGAGCATGCGGCGCGCGCGGAGTTCCTGGCGCGGTCGCACAGCCTGGTCGTGGGGGTGGACGGCGCCCGGCTTCTCGACGCGGTCGGGGCGGATTGTGCCGGTATCGGCACCGGCCTAGCCGATCTGATCCACGCGATCCAAGCCGATGCCGGGGTCTCCGCCCGGGCGCCTGTCCTCGTTGCGATCGACGACGCTGCGGACCTCGCACTGGCCGCGGCGCGGAGTGCGCACTCGCGGTACAAGGGTCTGGTGACGGAGGGCTACGCGTCGTCGCGCGGGCTCTGTGCTCTCGATGATCTCGACCCGCTCGACGGAAAGGCGCCGGTCAGGTGGCTCGATCTCGTCGGGCCGGGTGCGACCTCTGAGGTCGAAATCCTTTCAGGAGCGCGGGGCGTGTCGTTGGCGGAGGATCCGCGGAAGACTTTCTATCGGAGCTACTTCTCGCTTGCCGGAACCGACGCGGCCTTCGACACCGACACCGTACCTCTGGCCAAGGATCTCTCCGACATACCGATCACCATGCACGACGCCCGAGCATCGGCGCCGGGCGATACCTACGCGATCTTCCTCTCGGGGGACGGAGGCTGGGCTCATTTCGACGAGGAGATCGCCGATCGGCTAGCCGAGGCGGGCGTTCCGGTCGTCGGCATCTCCTCCCTTCGGTACCTTTGGCGCGAACGCCGCCCCGAAGAGATCGCGGCGGACCTGACCCTGCTCGACGAACATTTCGCGGAAGTTCTCGGACGGAAAAGACTGTTGCTCGTGGGCTTTTCCTTCGGCGCAAACGTGCTGCCCTTCGCCCTTGCCCATGTCCCAGACGACCTCCGGTCCCGCATCGCGGGGACCGGACTGATCTCGCCCGAGCGGCGCACCGGGTTCGAGATCGTTTTCGGCGGCTGGCTCGGACGCGAGAGCGGGACGAGCGAAGTCGGGGCCGCCATCGTCGATCTCGTCGGCCGGGGCGGGTTGGGGCCGACCTCCTGCCTTTACGGGCGGAAGGATGCCGGCAGCGTGTGTCCGGACCTCGAGATCGAGGGCCTCGACAGGATCGCCTTCGAGGGCGGCCACCATCTCGGCAAATCCTATGACCGGATCGTGCGGCATCTGCTCGACATGGCCGGCACTGGACCGGAAGCCGCTACCATCGCGAACGGGGAGTAGAGTCCATGTCGTCTTCCTCCATCATGTCCGGTCCCGTCGTTCTCGGCCGAAGCATGCTCCTCCGGGCCGCGGGCGCGATCCTGGTCGGTCTCGTTTGCCTCGTCCTCGTGCGCGACCGGTTCGCCGACCTGACCATCGCAGACCTCGCGAACGCCGCCGCCTCGATCGGCCTCGCGAGCGTGGCCCTTGCGCTCGGCCTCGGCGTGGTAAGCCATCTGGCGCTGTCGGGATACGACATTCTGGCCCTGTCGCGGCTCCGTCGCTACGTGCCCTGGCGGCGCGCCCTTGCAGGTGGCTTTGCCGGCACGGTGATCGCGCAGGTTCTGGGCTTCGGCCTCGTTACGGGAAGCCTCGCGCGGGGCCGCATCTATCGTGCCAACGGGCTCCGGGCGGTGGAGATCGCCACGCTGTCGGGCTTCGTGACGGCCGGGTTCTTCGCCGGGATCGGGGTGAGCCTCGTCCTGCTTCTCTGCATCGATCCTTCTCCGGCGGCGCGTGCCTTCGGTGCGGATGCGGGCCTCGTACGCTTTGCCGCCTTGACCGCGCTCGTCATCATCGGCGCCACGATCGCCGGCGGCCGTCGGATGCCCGAGCGCTTGCGCATCCTCTCGATCGAGGTGCGGCGTCCGGATGCGGCCTGGCTCTGCAAGGCGACGGGCTTGGCCCTGGCCGATACGGTTCCCGCCGCCCTCTGTCTCGCCGTCCTGCTCCCCGGAGAGTTGCTCCCCTCGATCCCAAGCTTCGTCGCGATCTACCTTATGGCGCTATCCCTCGGTCATGTCGCCAACCTTCCCGGCGGGGTCGGGCCCTTCGAGGCGATCCTGCTGCTCGCTCTGCCCGATATCCCGATCGAGGTGATGACGGCGGGGATCCTCACTTACCGGGCGACCTATTACGGTCCGCCGCTCCTTCTCGCGATCGTCCTTCTGCTGCGCGCACGTAAGGCGCCCGGGGCCGAACTCCTGTCACCCGACGCCGTCGTCGATCACGTGCAATGGACGCGCGACGAAGCGGATCAGGCGGAGGCCGCACTGATCGAGCTCGGGGACAAGCACGTTTATGCGCCGGCGGATTGCCAAGCCTTCGCCATGTACGGGATCGGCGCGGGAATTTGGCTGATGCTGGGTGACCCGATCGGGCCCGTCGAGGAATGGCCGAAGGTGATCCGCGGGCTGAACGAGGAGGCGCGCGCGGCCGGAGCCCGGCTCGCCGGTTACAAGACGACCGAACGATCACGCGAGATCTGGATCGCGGCGGGCTTCCGCGTCCAGAGCCTTGGCGAGGAAGGGGTGCTGGATGTCGGGGGCTTCGACATCGCGGGTCGCGAGCGTCGCGAATTGCGCCGGAAATGCCGCGCGGCCGAGAAGGCGGGCGTGACGGTAGAGGTGTTCGAACCGGGCTGTGCCCCGCTCGGGGAGATGGCCGGGGTCGCGGCCGCATGGTGCGACGCGAAGGACGGCCCCGAACTGAGCTTTTCGATGGGACACTGGGACCCGCAGTTCAATTCACGCCATGTCTCCGTCGTGGCGAGGCTGCAGGGGCAGCTCGTCGCCTTCATCACCCTCTGGACGTCCGGGGACGGGACGGAGTGGATGCTGGACCTGATGCGGAACGCGCCCGGGGCCCCGAGCGGAACCATGCACCGCCTCGTCGCCGCCGCCATCGACGCCGCCAAGGAGCGTGGCGCGGAACGTTTCAATCTCTGCGCGGCGCCGCTGTCCGGGCTTGATCGGGAGGGGGAAAAGAGCCTGGTCTCACGGATCGGACACCATTTCTACGAAAGGTACGAGGCGCGCCACGGCCTCCAGGGATTGCGCCGGTTCAAGGAGATCTACCGGCCATGCTGGTCGATGCGCAGCGTTGCCGCCGAAGGGCCGGTCGCGATGGTCGAGGCATTTTGGACGGCCCATCTGCTGGTCTCACGGAAGTCTCCGCTCGACATCGAAGGCTCAAATCGGATGATCGCGTTCCCCGCGCCGACAGGCCCCCTCCTGGTGCCCGTCGAACCCGCCGTCACGTCCACCGCGACCCTCGCGGCCTGATCGGGGAACCCTTCGGCGCCGTGCATGGCGGAAACCCGTGTAGCGGCGCCGAGACCTTGACGCCGCGCCGGTTTCCTCGCTCCGAGAGGCGATTGGGTTAGACAGCGAAGTGTTCGTACGTCATGAGGATTAATTCCATCAGGTCGTCCGTCACTAGCACGGAGCGCCCGAAGCATGACGAGGACGCGTCCCGCCGGCGTTGTCGCACGCGTCTCACGCCTTCGGAATCGTCAAAAGATTCGGGATCGTAATCCTCCGTATCCGAAGATCTCGAGCTGGATGGGGTGTATGGCGTTAAGGTTCTACGGTCAGCCGCATGCCTTCGAGCGACAGCGTGATCCCGTCGATAGGAGAACGACGGTTAGTACAATATATCTAGGCTCAGGACCCATTGATTGACGACGTTGGTCGTGATTCAGGCTCCGCGAGGAGACCGCATGAATGAGCAACCTGTTTTGGCTGACCGAGGCGCAGATGGCGCGCCTTCGTCCGTACTTCCCTAAGAGCCATGGCCGTCCCCGCGTCGATGACAGGCGGATCCTGAGCGGCATTGTCTTCGTCAATCGCAACGGGTTGCGCTGGTGCGATGCCCCCCCAGCGAGTATGGCCCGCCGAAGACGCTCCACAACCGGTGGAAGCGGTGGAGCGACATGGGGGTGTTCGCCAGGATCATGGAAGGGTTGGCGGCCGAGGGCGCGGAACGGAAGACGATCATGATCGACGCAACTTATCTCAAGGCACATCGCACGGCTTCCAGCCTGCGGTTGAAAAAGGGGGGCGTGGTAGGCTGATCGGACGGAGTTCGAGGATCAGGAGACGATCCAGTGGATCGTTTCCCCGAGGACGGCGGGATGAACACGAAGCTTCACGCCATCACCGACAGTATCGGGCGCCCGATACGGTTCTTCATCACAGCCGGACAAGTCAGCGACTATACCGGAGCCAGGGCTTTGGTGGGTAGTTTGCCGGCGGCCGACTGGCTGCT
>NZ_QKZL01000060.1 GCF_003253995.1 Palleronia aestuarii | reverse complement strand
GCAGGCCGCATGACGTATCGCCCGTCATCCATCACGGAGCACCACCGGCTGCGATCCGCAGACCCGGCCCAAATAGTTTGGGTCTGTCTGCCTTCGGCGCGCCACACGGCGGCACTCACGCGGCAACCAGCAGCTTTGTCGGGATCATCGAACGAGCTTCCGCCCGTCTCAGGCGCCATGCGCACCTTCAACCGACCCCCTGATCCAGCCGTTGCCCCACCCCATCGCGCACTTTCCCCATAGATCGCACCAAGACCCCCGCGGCTTCCTCCTTGGGAGGTTTTCCAACACGGGTCGTGGTTCCGACAGTGCGCAACGTTTCGCCGCGACCCGCATCAGAAAACCTTCACCAATCCGGACATTCGAGCCGCCGTCCATTTCCGCGGCGCAGCTTCCCCGAAGCGGACCTTCGCGGTGGCGCGCGGTATCTTCGAGCGGATGAATGTTGAGTTGGCGGTACAATGCTTGCTCGAAGCAAGAAACTATCTGTACGTTCGAAATTTCCGGCTTACGGCTCACCGCTGGGGTCTTCGACTGGATCGAGGACGAGGATCAGTCGTGTCTTTCCGCTTCCCTCGATTGGCGGAGAGCGGTGCACGAGGCCCGGATCGGGTCGGGCCGGCCAGAGCGTACCGCGCATGAGAAAGGGGGTTCCTGTCGGAACCGTGTGGATCGTCCCGGGATCGCCCTCGCGGGCCGTGCCATACTGCGTGGCGGTGCCGCGATAGGTACAGATGAGGCGCGCGGTGAGACGGTCGATATGGAAACGGCGGCAGGCATTCGTGTCGACCACGTCCAGACGCAAGCGCAGGTAGGTCGCGCCCATGACAGTCGAGAAGATGTCGGCAAGTGTCGCGATATCGTCGATCAGGTGCCGGCGTTCCGGACCGTCCGGGGTTCCGGCGCTGTCGCACGCTCCCAAGACCACCTCTCCGACCGCGTCCGGGCGAAGAACGGTTCGAGCACGCGGCAGACATTCAGGGTCCAGTCCGTCGATCCACGCCTGGAACGATGTGAGTGGACATCTCTGCCAGATCACCCCGCCGACATCTTGCGACCGGATCTCCCACAGCCTGTCTGGCTGCTGGACCGTCAGAACGCCACCGACCGCGGGTGGGTCAATCGTGGACTGGATCGTCACGCTGCCGCCCTCCGCCATGCCGGGAACGGATCGGGCAGGTTCGGCAATGCGTCCGGTCCCGCGGCGAGTTCCTCGGGGACCAGTGCATTATCAAGCCGTGCCTTGAGGGCCGGCCAGTCGATGCTCGCGCCGATGAAGACCAGCTCCTGGCGGCGGTCGCCCCAAGGCTCCTGCCAGTGCTGCGTCAGATAGGCCCGCGCGCTGTCGTGGTCAGGGCGGCGCGCCTCGGGCACCGAAGCCCACCATTGCCCGAGCGGCGCGATAGAGGACAGCGACCCGGCGAGCGAGAACTCGGCCACCCATTCGGGCCGCGTTGCGATCCAGAAATGCCCCTTGGCGCGGATCACGCCCGGCAAGTCGCCGTTGAGAATCTCGAGCACCTTCTCGGGATGGAACGGCTGCCGTGCGCGATAGACGAAGGAGGCGACGCCATATTCCTCGGTTTCCGGCACGTGGTCGGCAAAGCCGTAGAGCTCCTTGGCCCACATCGGATGCTCGTGCGCCTTCTCGAAGTCAAAGAGTCCAGTATCAAGGATCGCGTCCGCGGAGACGTCCGAACGATCGGTTTCGATGATCCGCGCATCGGCATTGAGGCTGCGGATGATCTTGCGCGCGGCGTCGGTCCGCTCGGGGCCGGCATCAGACACCTTGTTCAGCACCACCACGTCGGCGAACTCGATTTGGTCCGTCAGTAGGTGCACGAGGGTCCGCTCGTCCTCCTCGCCCATTGTCTCTCCGCGATCGCGGAGAAAGTCGTGGCTGGAGAAGTCGTTCAGCAGGTTCACCGCATCGACAACCGTCACCATGGTATCAAGCCGCGAGACGTCCGAAAGGCTCTCGCCGCCCTCGTCGCGGAAGTCGAAGGTCGCGGCGACGGGAAGCGGCTCGGAGATGCCGGTCGATTCGATCAGCAGGTAGTCGAAGCGTCCCTCGGCCGCGAGCCTGTGGACCTCCTGGAGAAGATCGTCGCGCAGGGTGCAGCAGATGCAGCCATTGCTCATCTCCACGAGCGTCTCGTCCGTCTGGCTGAGATTGGCACCCCCGTCCCTGACGAGGTCGGCGTCGATGTTCACCTCGGACATGTCGTTCACGATCACCGCGACGCGGCGGCCCTCGCGATTGTTGAGCACGCGGTTCAGCAGCGTCGTCTTTCCGGCACCAAGAAAGCCGGAAAGGACAGTGACGGGAAGGCGGGTGTCGGTCTGCGTCATGGCGATCTCTACTTGCTACGTTATACTATTACACATAACGAAAGACTTGCCGAACGCCAACCCCAAGGGGGCTTCGGCAGAAATTCGGACCAAGGAGCATTCCATGATCAACTCCCGTCTCGCCGTGCTTGTCGCCAGCGTAGCCTTCGTCGGAACCGCCGCCTCAGCGCAGGACGACAGCGCGACGCTCTGGCGGCTCTTCGTGGCCAACCATGACAATGGGCGTATCACCGCGCTCGACCTCGATGCGCCGGACAATCGCTGGACCTTCGACGTCGGGGGCGCATCCCGCCTCTATCCGACCGCCTCCGGCGAAGCTGTGCTGGCCGTCCAGTCGGACGACGACCGGGTTGCCTTCCTGCGGAGCGGCATCGCGCTAGAAAGCCACGGGGATCATGCGGATATCGAGATTTCCGACCCTGCACGGATCGACGGCGAGCTGACCGGCCCTCGCCCGTTCCATGTCGTCACCCATCAAGGCACGAGTGCAATCAACTTCGATCGCGGGGGTTATGCGCTATTCCTTACGGAAGACGAGATCCTGGCGGGAGACTTCGATGGCGACCGGTTCGAGCAGGCCCGCGCGCATCACGGCTTTTCCGTGCCGCACCGGGGCGTCGTGGTCAGCTCTGTCGCCTCCGACGAAGAGACCGAGGGCGACGCCCTTCCAGGCCGCGTCGGCCTGCAACTCTTCGATGCAGACGGAACCCCAGCGAGCGACATGCAGACCTGCACCGGTCTCCACGGTGAGGCCTTCTCGGGCAATGTCATGCTTGCGGGATGCGAGGAAGGCACCGCGATGGTGAGTCAGGACGGCGATGCGCTGTCTCTGGGCTTCCTGCCCTATCCCGATGACTTTCCCGAGAATGCGACCGGTACGCTCCTCGGTGGATCGGCAATTCAGATCTTCGTAGGCGACTATGGCGACAACGACCTCGTGGTGATCGATCCCGAGACCGAACCCTATTTCAGCCGAGTGGAATTCCCGTTCCGTCATGTCGACTTCGTGCTCGATCCGGCGAAGCCACAATATGCATATGTCCTCACCGAGGACGGCACACTGCATCGTCTCAACATCCTCAGTCTCGAGCAGACCTCGCAGGCTTCAGTCACCGCACCCTACTCGATGGACGGGCACTGGCGCGATCCGCGCCCGCGGCTCGCGGTTGCCGGCGATGCGCTGGTGCTCACAGATCCCAACGAAGGCCTCGTCCGCGTGATCGACAGCGAGAGCCTCGAGCAACTACGTACCATCGAGGTCGAAGGGACACCCTACAACGTGCTCGCGATCGGCGGCAGTGGACTGGTCCATTGACGGCGGCCATGCGGCAGCCGATCATTTGAGGGATGACATGATCCCATCAAACCGCTCCCAGCTTTGTAAGCGACGCGCTCTAGATCATAAGAAATGGGCTGACCTTCGTGGTCGGCCCACAGCTGCCGTTCCCCTCTTCTCTGGATGCCGCGGTGCGGCCCACCGAACCGGCCATTCGCCGCGATCGCGAGATCGAGGCATCCCCGAACTCACGCCCTGCGGACAGAGCCGGCTTTCGCTGCATACCATTCGAAGGTCCGTTTTAGGCACGTATGATAGAGCGCTCCCGCATCGCGCGTTTCAATGATCTCCCGGGGGTGTCGATTTTCAGGATCGTGTCTGCCTCTGACTTGGGTCCAAACCACTGGGAGCGGGCGGCACACGGGCCGCGGGCGTCCTCCAGTGCCGGTGACGATCCTGTTAGAAGGCAAACTTTCGCGTGCTTGCGAAATTGCATGCTTCTCTTCATTGTCATTTGGCGAATATAATGTATATAACCGCCATATGGCAGAGCGGAGATCGCCAGAGATGTTGCTCGAACTCAAATCAACGCCGGCCATGCCAGACAGGCCGGACCTGACGGAAGACGAGGCCCTGGCCTCGGCCCGGGCGGTGACAACCCTGTTGGGACGATGGGGTCTAACGGACGAGGAGGCCCGGCAGGTTCTTGGAGGCCTTGCGCCGCGTACTTGGTCGCGCTGGAAGGCAGGCAAGATTGGTCGCATCGATCGCGATCTGGCGACGCGTCTGTCACTCCTTCTGGGAATCCACAAAGCGCTTCGCATTATGTTTGTTCGCGATACGGAGCGTGCCCATGCCTGGATCCGGCGCGCCAATACCGTCTTCGGCGGCCAGTCTGCCCTTGATGTAATGATGGGTGGGCAGATGATGGATCTATACGGCGTTCGTCGCTACCTCGACGCGGAACGCGGTGGCTGGTGACGGACCCGAAGGCCGTTCCCCTTTCCCGAGTTTCCTGGGGGAAGACCTACAGGATCATCCGGTCGATCTTTCCGCCTGTCGACCTCTTTGAGGATATTGCTGATCCGGCCGATTGGGAGGCTTTGGCTTCGGCGGAGGCGAAGACCAACCCTCGTGTGTGGGACAAGGTCGGCAACTTGTCGATGGTGCCCGCGGAGCGCCGGGTCGGAGGCCCGGGCGCATCGCTTCTCATGGCGCCGTTCCTCCATTGCTCAATCGACCGGCCTGGACGGCTCTCGGATGGCAGCTATGGCGTTTACCACGCCGCAGACCGCGAGGAGGTGGCGATCCGGGAAGTGGCATTCCACCATGGCGAGTTCATGGCCGCGACAGACCAGGCGCCCGGATGGACCTCTCAGTTCCAGGTCCTCGTCGGATCCGTCGAGGCCGATCTTCACGATATTTCAGAATGCCCGGGCGCCCTCGATCCCGGCGCGTATTCCCGAAGTCAAGAGATTGCCCGCACCCTCAGGGCGGCAGGGTCCAACGGGGTGGTCTATCCTAGCGTGCGCGCCCAGGAAGGGATGTGCATTGGTGTCTTTTGGCCGGATATTCTACCGATCCCTGTTCAAGGGGATCACTATGAGCTCTTCTGGGACGGTGCCATGGTCACCCGTGGCCGCAACCTTTCCACGCAGTGCATCTTCGCCCTCTAAGCAAGCCGCATGCCAACCTCGGTGGTGCAACCGGCCCGTCATCGTAAGACGGCCGGGAACACCCAGCTGCCGGCGGTTCGAGGTTAGGAAGCGGTGCATGCTGGAGCGGACTCGACTAAACTGGGGAAGGTACGGGGCTTTAATCACGGCGAACGGAGCCCAATGCATGAGGAACGTCATGCGACATCTGCGATATGATCGGCAAAAGCCATCATCCGAGCTTCGTGCAGCATCTAGCAGTATGGGCTCGAAGCGGACTTGCGGCAGCGCAGTGGCCGCGACATCGGAGCGGCGCTGGCGGTCGTCACTCACGGCCCAAGGACGAAGCCGCTCCGCGGCATTGGCGCATTTGGCTGATGGAGTGAGCCGCCCATAGCGGCGCGCATTTCGTGATCTGCACGACCTGGCTGACGATTGGGGCCTTCTCAATCATCAGACAGGAGGTTCCCATGAAGGAGGAGAGAGCAACCCCGCTGCGCCAGCGGATGATCGAAGACATGCGCATCCGCGGGATGGGCGACAAGGCGCAGAAGTCCCATATCCGCGCGATCAAGGATTTCGCGGCCTTTCTTGGGCGATCACCCGACACGGCGACGCCGGAGGATCTTCGCGCCTATCAGCTCCACATGACCGACACCGGGGTCACACCATCGACG
>NZ_QKZL01000059.1 GCF_003253995.1 Palleronia aestuarii | reverse complement strand
TTCGTAGAGAGCTTCAACGGTCGGATGCGGGATGAACTGCTCAATGAGACCATGTTCCGGAACCTGGCTCACGCCCGTGCCGTCATTGCGGCCTGGGCTGCCGACTACAACACCGAGCGCCCGCATTCGGCTTTGGACTACCAGACCCCGGCTGACTACGCGCAAGCCCTGACCACCGCAATCGCCCGCCCCGCTGCGCGAGATGAAAGCTCCGCGCGTCGGGCGATTGCTAACCCTGCGCCGAACGGCGCAAACAACAACCGGGCTCCGGTCGCGATTGGATGAAAGTCCCGTGGCAGGTCACAGGCACTCCTGACACAGCCGGCTGTTGAAGGTGAGGAGGTCGAACACTCCAGTGGAGTGTTCGTACGACGCAAGACGAAGGCATTGTCGCTGGGTTTTCCGGGGCGCGAGAAGTCGAGCTCGAACTTGTTCAGGTAGGCCCATTGGTCCAGCAGACGGCCTGCGATTACACCAGTTATCGACCCGTATGCTGCGCGGCTTGCCCCTGATCCTTGTCAGACGGTCCAGTTCCTCGGTGACCTGGGTCAGGCCCTAAAATTCGTCCTCGCAGTCGTCGTGAGAGCCTCTCTCGTGTGGCAACGGGCGATGGTCAGGATGCGGAGCGACCCGTCGTCGAACAGCCGGTCCGACAGGAAGTCCATCGCCCAGACATCGTTCATTGCATCGGCTTCGGAGCGACCCGATCGGGTGCGGCAGGCACGGCGGCGCCTCGGGCTCCGTGTCAGGACCCGACAAACCTTCTTCGCTGTAAAGGCGGTAGATCCGCTTGTGGTTGGCGCACAAGCCTTTTCGTTGCAGCAGAACGTGTAGCCGACGGTAGCCGTACCGGACACGGCTTGCCGCAAGCTCCTTCAAGCGCATCCTGAGAGGCACCGCAGGATCGCGTCGCGCCCGGTAGCGGTGGGTGGCCCGCTCGAAGCCCATGGCCCGGCACGTCCGGCGTTCGGAGAGCCCGAAAGCCGTCTGGGAATGCCGAATGACCGCGCGCCGCAGGACGGGCCTCACCGTTCGGCTCCACCCTCGGACCGATGGTGGGCTATCGCCTCACTTTCGTAGCGCATCCTGCAACATCGACTTGTCCAGGGTCAGGTCGGCCACGAGGCGCTTGAGCTTGCCGTTGTTCGTCCGTTCTCTCGAACCGGTGGCGTTCGCGGGCTCACTCCTCGAGCCGCTTCAGCTGCCGGATCTCGCTCGCCATTGTTCTCGAACCAATGGCGCACAATGGCTCGCCGCCCATCCCGGCGTAGATCTTTTTCCAGCGGTAGAACGGGGCTTCCGCCACCCCGTCCGCGCGATGCGCGAACTGCGGCAGATCTCGCCGACCGTCGTGCCGGCCTCCGCCTGTCTCAACGCAAAGCGATCTGCTCGTCGGTGAACTTCTTCTTCGGCATCGGGGCACTCCTCTCCTGTCAGGAATGTGCCCGAAATTCCGCGCTCCGCCTGAACCAGTTTGCTGGATCAGGACCCGGGCGATCACGATCGGGGCCGCGGCGGGTGGGTGGCTCTACGACACGAAAGGGCTTTCCAAGGCCTTCATGACATCCGCCGTCGTCTTGGCTGAGGCTGTGCTCATCATCGGCAGTCGGGGTCGAACCTCGGCATAAGCATGCTCGAGGCTCGCCATCGGGCACCCAAACTTTATACGATGCACGTAATGTGAAGTTCATAGATGGGCTCGGAGCGGACCTGCGGCGGTGCAGCGGGGGAGGATCCGGCATGGCCCTGGTCTGTCGATGCTCACGACCCAAAGCTGCCGTTGGCCACGGTGGTCCGCGCTGCACGTCCGCCAAGGCGATATCGACGCTAGCGTGCGGAACCAGGCTGGCTAAAATTGACGGTCTTCAGTCCTGTATCACTAGGGCTGGTCGCACGCTACGCAGCGGTCTTCCATGTCTCAGGCGTTACGTAGACAACGGTCTGATCGATGCTGACCATCACATCGCCGTCCTGGACATGCACCTGAAGCTTCATCGCTCTCTGTGCCAACTGTGACAATGCGGCCGTGTCGCCTTCTGAGAAGGTGTTTACCTGAAGATTTTCGAAACGGGTCGTTCCGTTTTTGACCTTGTCCCACCATATTTCGGCAACCCTGCCGCCAAAGGCGTAGACAATCACCTTTCCGGCTTTGCTGCAGGACTGCCGAATGATCTTCTCGGACGGAAGGCCGAGTGCCACCCACACATCGATCTCGCCGCTCAGGCTCTTTTGCCAGATATCCGGTTCGTCGTCGGTCGAAAGCCCTTTTGTCATCTCCAGATATTCGTGGGCATTCAAGGCAAAAGCGATGAGACGCACCATCAACCGCTCGTCGGTCTCCGAGGGGTGCTTGGCAACAGTCAGTTTATGGGTCTCGAAGTAGTTGCGATCCATGTCGGATACCGACAGTTCGATTTTATGAATAGTGGCATTTTGCGCCATGATCCGCCCCTCAGGCTAAAAGAATCGGGTTGCCTACACCGTCATGTGAACATTGGAAAGCAGCGATGGAGTTCCAAGATGAGACGGCGACGCAACGCGTTCGGGACGGAGCAAGGCCAGGTTGGCAGGACAGGGCCGCTTTCGCGAACCTTAACCGCCTCCCATCAGTGAGGAAGCAAAGCTTTCTTCACATCTTCGTCCCACCCCAGGTAAAGTGTATTCCGGTCTCGGATTACAGGGCGGGCCATGACCTTTGGCTGGGAAGAAATTTGCGCCTCTGCCTCGGAATTCTTTAGCCAATCGTTGAGCGCCCGGTAATCGTTCGACTTTCGATCCACGAGCCGATCCCCAAATTCGGCGATCAGTTCGGACAGTTCCGCATCACTCAGGGGCTCTGCCCGAATGTCACGGAACACGACCTCCACGCCCTCAGCCTCTAGCGCAACGCGGGCTTTTCGGCAGACGGCGCAGGTACTCAGGCCGTAGATCATCATTTTGTCGTCTCCCTGATCGATAAGGACGTACCCTCGTGCATCACCCCCGCTGATACAACGAGATCGGTCCTGCCCGGCTCGAAAGTTCAGTCGATGCCGCAGGCATGGATGCAGGGGACCCGAAGCGGGTTTGCCCGGCGGGTCGCTCCAACCACCATTCCCTTGCCGATTGTACCCATCTGTCTTGTGCAGGCCTTGAAAGGCGATCATGCGGTAACGCGTGACACATCCCCCAGCGCAATCCGCACGCTTGGTCATACTTGACTGGTCCCGTACTTCGACAGCCAGCGTGCGTCGGGTGACTCAGGTCTTGCGAAGATGCGTATCGCGACGGTTCACCGCAGCAGGCTGACCGCTGAAACCGGGGTCGGAACCGAGGGGGTCGGCCTGCCCGAGGGCGTCGCAACTACAGATTTTGCTGTCGGAGATCGGATTCTGGTCGATACCGCGACGAAGGTTCTGGTTCGGCGGCTGGAGAGACACACCCTGCTGGAGCGGTGAACCGAGGGCGGGCGGCCTCGCCAGTCGAAGGCCGCCAATGTTGATACCGTCTTCATCGTGACTTCCTGGGATGACGACTTCAGTCCGGCACGGCTGGAGCGATACCTCGCTCTCGCAAACGAAGCCGGCACGCATCCCGTGATCGTTCTGACGAAGATCGACACGGTCGTCGACGCCACCGTGTAAATGAAACAGGCAAAGACCCTGCAACTTGGTCTCGATGTGGTGCTCGTGAACGCGAAGACGCCAGCGGCGGTGCAGATTTTGGCCCATTGGTGCGGGCCGGGCCAAACAGTGGGGCTGCTGGGATCATCCGGGATGGGAAAATCGACGATGCTGAACACGCTTTCCGCGAAGTCACTCGACGCGGCCCAGCAGACCGGCGCCGTGCGGGCATCGGATAACAAGGGGCGACATACGACGATATCGCGCTCGCTTCGTTCGGTCGTGGGTGGAGAATGTATGATCGACACGCCGGGTATGCGGTCGTTGCAGGTCAGCGACGTCTCATCCGGCCTCGCCACACTGTTCGCAGAGATCGTCGGAGCATCGCACGGATGCCGGTTCAGGGACTGCACCCATTCCGTCGAACCGGGATGTACCGTTGCAGGCTGCGATGGCCGCTGGATCTCTCGATCCGGAACGATTTGACCGACGGCGCAAGCTCTCCGACGAGAACTCGACAAACTCCGGACAGCCGTCCGGGCCGCGTCGAGACAAGACAAGACAAGACAAGACCCCGAAGGTTCTACGCAACCGGCATCGAAGTGTTCTTCACGTTGCTTTCGGCCCGAAGCTATCGTTCACCGCTGCCGCCGATGCCGCGGCGCGGTCCGTTGAAACGGACATTCGCCGCAGTCGCAAGATTATAGCGGAGCCGAAATCACTCTCTGCGGGACGGAGAGGGCTTTCGCTGCGCCATGCTTGAGGGTCCGCGTCAGTAGGCCATACGTTTGGAACACTCGGCTCGGCAAATGTAGGAGGACGACGTCTCGCCTGCTTCTTTCGGGTAGGATCAGAACAGTTTTAGCGCGATGGCTGATTGTCGGCCGCGTCGGTTTCTGCATTCTCCGCCGCCCAGATGCTCGCCGCCTGCGCTGCGACCGGCGTCGCTCCAGGGACGACGGCGATGTAATTGTCGGTCTCCTCAGCCAGCAGCGACGACCGGCGCGTTGTGCGCCAGAGCGCGTATACCGCGATCAACGCGAAGGTCGCACCAAGGCACGACCAGAACGCGCCCGGCCCGGTCGCGTCCATCGCCCAGCCTGTTGCCAACGGCCCCAGGATTGCCCCGGCGCCGAACACGAAGACCAGTCCACCTGACGCGGCGGGCATATCCTCAGCCGAGAGGTAGTCGTTGGTATAGGCTAGTAGCAGGGCATAAAGCGGTGTCGTCATGCCGCCGGCGACCACGGCCGCGCCCAGCATGACGAACCGGTTTTCCGCCGCCAGGAAGCCGAATGCGCTGAACGCAGCCCCGATCGCGGCCGATCCACAGATCACCAAACGGCGGTCGACACGATCTGAGAGCCAGCCGATCGGAATCTGGAAGACGAGCGCGCCCGCGAAGAGTGCCGCGACGAACAGCGCGATTGCCTCTGTCGTCATTCCGATCTGGGTCCCGAACACCGCACCCATGCCCGACTGCGTCGCGTAGATTGCGCCGAGTAAGAAAATCCCAATGGCCCCGAGCGGCGAGCTTTCGAAAAGCTTCCGGAGCGACATGGATCGCGACATGGTCGCGACCGGCGCCGGCGAGGCGGAGAGTAGGATCGGCGCAAAGGAGACGGACACGAGGATCGACGCGCCGATGAACAGAACCGAAGTCGCTGCGTCACCGAGCGTGAGCAACCACTGCGCCCCGATGATCCCCACCGTCTGACAGATCATGTATACTGAAAGGACTCGCCCCCGCGTCTCGTTGGTTGACTGCGCGTTCAGCCAGCTCTCCGCGGTCACGTAGACGCCCGACATGCAGAAGCCGATCAGCACGCGCAGCGCCGTCCAAGACCACGGATCGGACAGCAGCGGGAACGTGATCAGGCCCGCCGACATCAAGCCGCCGAGCGCGCCGAAGACGCGGACGTGCCCCACCCTCCCGATCAGAACTGGGCCGTAGCGCGCCCCCGCGAGGAAGCCCGCGAAGTATCCCGACGTGATGATGCCGAGTTCCGGGGCCGAGAACCCCTCGATATCCCCGCGCAGACCCATCAGCGTGAACTGCATTCCGTTCCCAAGCATGATAAGGACGATGCCCACGAGGAGGACGGCAATACTCGAGAATGTCTTCATGCGTCCGCTCCGTGACTGAGCCTCGGAAATCACTGTTGCAGTAGGAACTCGGGCCGATTTTCCTGCCCGACCGTGTTATCCTTCCCGCCACGCGACCCAGCGGAACCCGCGCACGGGTCCCATACCGTCGAGGCCCCGGGCACCTATCTGCCTTTCACGGCGCGGCCCGCCGCTCAAGCGTAGAATTTCTACCATGACAGCGCCCTCACGCAACGGACTGTTGATACGGCTCCACCGTCGCATACGGCTGGGTCGCAGCATTTGGAACGCCAGCCGATGCGGGTCCAGACCCGATTAGGACGCAGCCGGGCAGTCGCGGCACGATCCGCTGAAGCTGCCGTTCGGACAAGTTGCAGCATCAGTCGAGGAGGGCTCGAAGCGGACTTGCGGCGGCGCGGCGTGCTACCATGTCGCGCCGACACGGTGCCGGTGATGGGAGGAGCGCGGCGGACCGGAGGACTTGTTATGCCTGCCTCGAACCTTCCCGCCATCCGCGCGTGCCGGCCAGCCTGGAACAAGGGCCGCCTCGTCGGCCAGAAGCGCCCGCTCCTGCCGAAACACGTCTGGGCGATCCGTGTGCGGCTCGAGCTCGCCGATCGCGCCCGTGATCTTGCCCTTTTCAACCTGGCGATCGACAGCAAACTACGCGGCTGCGACCTCGTTCGCCTCCGTGTCGCCGACGTCTACGCGGCGGGCCAGGTGAAGGAGCGGACCTCGGTCCTCCAGAGCAAGACCCCGCAGCCGGTCCGCTTCGAGATCACCGATGGCACGCGGAAGTCTCTCTTGGCTTGGCTCGAAGATCCCGAACTGGTCGGCTCGGAATTTCTCTGACCGGGACGGTTCCACGAGCGGCTGCACATCTCGACCGGTTAGTATGCCCGCCTCGTCCGGGGCTGGGTTACCTCGATCGGATTGGAGCCGAGCTCTTACGGTACCCATTCCATGCGCCGGACCAAGGTTGCGCAGAACTACCGCAAGATCGGTGACCTTCACGCCGTC
>NZ_QKZL01000058.1 GCF_003253995.1 Palleronia aestuarii | reverse complement strand
CGCCACGAAGCCGGTCGTCTGGCGCAACGGCAGGCCGAACAGGCCCGGGGCTCCGCCCGTTCAGGGCTGAAACAGGCCACCGGCCTGTTTCCGGGACGCCCTTCACCCTTCATCGTCAGGCATGCCTGGATGGCGGCGTCGCTGTAGACCGGCTGCGCCCCGCGCTTGCCGGACGCCGCCGCATGCCATGGTGTAACGGGGTCGAGCCAGACGGTCAGCGACCCACGCTCACGCAGCGGCGCGTTGTAGGATGACCAGTTCAGGGTACGGTAGCGGGTCGGCACAGGCTTGGACATGGCGCCTAGCTATGTCGCAGGACTCCTGATGTGAATCCCAGGCAAACTTCGTGCAACAATGCCCGAATGTGTCGATTAATACCCTAAAATTAACCTAAGCACCGTGGCTTCGGTCAGGGCATGACACGCGCCCCCGCCTCATCCGATCAGACCCGGGCCGACCTTACGAAGGTCGATGCGGCCCTGATGGTTCTGGCCCGCCTTCTTGGCGACGCCGCCGCGGCGGAGATGCGTGACGAGTTCACCACGCATGAGGATGCCGACGATGCCCCGAAGACCAAATAACGTCCCCGCTCGTCTGAAGACCGTCAAGGAGGTCGCCGCGGAGGACGACGTCTCCGAGAAGACGGTCCGCCGCGCCATCTAGGCAGGACTGCTCGACGTCATCCGCGTCGGTCCTGCCGGTCGCCTCCTGCGCATCCACCCCAACGCCCATGCAGCCTATCGTTGGCGCGTGCATCGGTAGACCCATTCGACCAGCGCGGTCCTGTATTGGACTTGAGAACTGTCCCACGCAGCCTTGGGATTTCTCGCCACCGCCTTCGATCGCCGCCCTTTTCGTTCCAATGCAGTCGCTGGTCCGACGGCACCCCTCCTTTCAATCCGCAATCGGGATACTGACCGATGACCGGCTATCCGCTTCTCAAGCTCTTCACGGGCGATTTCCTCGCGGCGTGCATGGGCCTGTCCGCCGCAGAACGCGGGATCTTCCTTACCCTGCTTTGCAAAATTTTCCGAGCAAGATGGCGCGATCAAGCGCGACGATGTCCGTCTGGCGCGAACGTGCGGAACCACGAGATCCGTCTCTCGCAAGGCGCTCGATCAGCTGCTCCGCACCGGGACGATGACTGCGGCAGATGGCGGGCTTTCTGCTCCCTTGGCGGAGAAGCAGCTCGCAGATCGGCGAATCCGCACGCGGAAAGCCACTGACGCCGCGACGAAGAGATGGAGCGGGGAAGAGCAGAAAGATGAGGGAAAACAACGCTACTGCGATGCGGACGCAGGCCCCGGGCATTGCGCGGACGATACCAGCCAGAGTCCCGAGTCCAGATTTGGTAGTGGTGGTGGGAGTCGCGCGCGATTTCGATCCGGAGAGATACGACCGATCACGCAGGCGTCGGCTTCGGGCGACGCGCCGACTGGTGATCCATACAGGGACCGTCTTCTCCGTGCCTGCAACGTCGATCCAGTCACAGGAGCGACCGGGCCGAACGGTCCACAGCTCGGCACCGAAGCACAGATGATCGAGGCGCATCGCTGGTTGGCTGATCTCGGTTTGACCGAAGACCAGGTTGTGGAGGCCGTCACGACGATTGCCCACCAGAAGCGCGACGGTCCTCCCGCCACCCTCACCTACTTCACCCGGCCGCTCGAACGCCTGGCCGGACAAATTCGCGATGCGAAGCAAAAGCCCATGGAGCCCACCCATGTCGACAGAACTGATCCTGCACGTGGTCGAGGAGATTCCGTATCAACTCGCCCCCCTGCCTACGCAAACCCTGAGAGCCAACGCATCGCTGACTTTGCACGACTACGCGCGGCACGTCGCAAGGCTGAACGCGGCGATTAAAGCGACCCTGCGGCAATACTGGACGCCCGCCCCCGACGAAGTCGTCGATCACATCGAGATGGAGGATTGGACAGAAGCGCTCGAAGACTGGCCCGTCGATCAAATCCGGGACGTACTGCGTTTCTGGGTCATGGAGAACCCCCGCCGCCGCCCGAACTACGGGAACATCCTGGAGATTCTCAAACGACGTCGCGGAGATGCCTGGGTTGCACGTCGCAAACAAATGCGAAGCGCGTCCAGTCCGACCATCGAAGAGCATCGGCGAGGATGACATCCTCGACGTTTTGCATCGGCTGTGTGCATCGGCGGCTCACTAGGACATCGGAGCAATCCCGACCATGAATGTCCAATTATGTCAGTGTGTTGACCCGATTTCGGGACAACCCCCTGGCCGCAAGTTGCGGACTTGTACTGCTAAGGTGTTCCCGAATCGGACCTCGTGTCCACGCGGGTCCACCCGAGACCAAAGATGACCAAGGAAAGACTTTCCCGATGACGCTCCACCTCCCCGTTCCCCTCGACCGCGCGTTCCTTCTCACGACCACGCCGAGCTTCGCCGAACTCGTGGAAGATCTCGTGGAGCGCGGTGATCTTCCCGCGTCCCGCAAGCGCGATCTGATCTCCGGTCTGACGCGCGTGGCCAATGCGCTCCGCCTGCCGCCGGGCGACGTGCCTTCGGATGCGAGATGGCTGCAACTGAGGCTGGCGCAGCTCAACGCCGCCCGGCTTGGAATGAAGCCGAAGACCTGGACCAACATCGTCAGCAATGCCCGTGCGGCCATGGTCGAAGCGGGCATCGTCGAACGTCGCATCCGGCGGATCGGCGATCTTAACGACGAATGGCGCCCCCTTTGGGACGCGGTCCTGGCGTCCCGCGATCCAACGATCCCACAAGCGACATGCCGCTTTGTGCAATTTCCTGAGACGGATGAACGTCGCGCCAATCGAGGTCACCATCGATCACGCGCAGGCGTTTCACCAGGCCCTGGAGATCAACAAGATCGGCAAGGATCCGTATGTCGCTCTCCGCGCAGCGGTGGATGGTTGGAATCTGGCGACGTTGCGCATTTCGGGATGACCCGGGCACCGCCTCACCCTGCCCTCGCGACAGATCGTGTACCGTCTGCCGCCCGAGACGTTTCCCGTGTCGTTCCGCGAAGACCTCGATCGGCTCGTCGCCTGGCTTGGCCAACCGGACATCCTCGATGACGAGAGCTACCGACGGGCACTTCGCCCCGAGACCGTTCGGCAGTACCGCATTCAACTCCTGCGCTTTGCCTCCGAGCTCGTCCACGCCGGCGTCGCCGTCACGGACCTGGTCTCCGTGCGAAACCTGCTGGGTCCCGCCCTGGCCGAACGCGGGTTGCGGCAGATGCTGGCGCGCAATGGTGGAGAGACATCGCGACACATCTCCGAGATGGCGCGGCTCCTCGGCAATCTCGCAAACAAGCTCATCGCGCCCGAAGTGGATCGAGCGGCTCTTTCTCGGCTTGCGGGCAAGCTCGCCGTTCGGCCCCAGGTCGGGATGACGCCGAAGAACCGCGGCCGACTTCGCGTCCTGCAGGAGCCGAGACATCAGACCCGCATCCTCAACCTCCCCGACAAGGTTTTCGCCCGCCCGGTCAAGAGCGGAGGACACCGCCTCCTCGTGGCGCGCGAAGATGCGCTTGCCATTGCGATCCTGCTTAATTGTCCGATCCGCGTGAAGAACCTCGCGGCGCTCGAGCTCGTCCGCCATATCCAACGGCCCGGGGACGGCAAGGTCTACCTCGTACTCGAGGAAGAGGATACGAAGACTGGCCGCGCGATCGAGTTCGAGCTGCCATGCGATGTCGTCCGATTGCTCGACGCGCATCTGGCCACCCGCGCGCCGCATCTTTGTCCTCACGGCACGCCCTATCTCTTTCCGCAGAGAACCGGCGCGGCTCCGATCCAGCCGAGCTGTCTTGCAGGCCGGATCGCCAAGCGGGTGCGACGGGAGACGGGGCTCGAGATGAACGTGCATCTCTTCCGGCATTTCGCGGTGATGCTGTCGCTCGATGCCAACCCGGGCGGCTACGAAGTCGCGCGGCGTCTTCTCGGCCATTCCGATCTCAGCCACACGATCAATATGTATTCCGGGCTGGAAGTACGGACCGCGACACGCGCCTATTCCGATCTCATGGCCGAACTGAAGGCAGGCAAGCGATGAGCCTCGTCCTGCCCTTTGCCGCCTGGCCTCTAGACGACAGGAGACTCTGGCAGAACCTGTTTGCACCGGGTGGCCCGCTCGACGATCGCGGTCCGCTCATCCATTTGCGCGAGACCTCGCGCCAGACCCTCATGTCGCGATACGGCCGCTGGCTCGGCTGGCTTTCCGCAGATCGACCGGAGACACTTGCCCATGCGCCGCTCGACCGGACGACGATGGATCATCTGCATGACTGGCTTCGAGCGCTCGATCACACCGCCCCGATGACGCGATTGATGTTCGTCGACGGCGTCCTGCGGATCGCGATGGCAGCGGGGCCGGATCGAGACTGGTCGGCGCAGCGGCGCCTCAAGGCGCGGTTGAAGCAGGCCGCCGGACGCGGCGATCCTGCGCGTAAACAGGGACGCATCCTGTCGAGCATGCATCTGCTCGAGGTCGCCACGGAGGTGTCGGAGACGGCAATGGCCCGCCCCGAGGGCACGCTCTCCCGGGCTATGGGGCTACGCGACGCCGCCATGATCGCGCTTCTAGCTCTCCTGCCGATGCGGCGCCGATCCCTCGCGCGCCTGCGCATCGGGAACTCGATTAGCATGACCGAAGATCGGATCGTCATCGCTCTCGCCTCCGCCGACACGAAGTCCGGCAAACCCTGGGACTGCGATGTCCCGGTACAGGTCGAGAGCTTCCTGCGCACGTATCTCGTCGAGGCAAGGCCAATCCTGGCCCGTCGCGGAACGATCGAGGACCCGCATCTCTGGCTCGACCGGACGGGCCGTGGAATGACGGAGGCCGCGATCGGACCCCGCATTGCCGAGGCGACCCTGCGCGTGACCGGCATCCGTGTCCCGCCGCACTACTTCCGCGACGCGGCGGCCACGACCTTCGTTCGGATTTCACCGCAAGCCGCCCGCCTCATCCCGTCCGTGCTGGGTCACGCTGGACCCGGTACCGCGGAGCGGCACTATATCCATGCGCAGACGATCGAGGCCGGACGCGACTACGCCGCTCTGATTGCCGCCAGAAAGAGGAGAGCGCGATGACCCGCGTCGCCATCTACGCCCGGTACTCGTCGGCCATGCAGAAGGCCGCTTCCATCGAGGATCAGGTCCGGCTGTGTCTGGAACGCGCGAGCCGCAACGGTTGGACCGTTTCACAGACCTATACCGACATGGCGATCTCCGGCGCGTCCCTGCACCGCCCTGGCCTGCAGAGCCTGCTGGACGAGGCCGCGCGCGGCCGTATCGATGTCGTTCTCTGCGAGGCGCTGGACCGGCTGAGCCGCGACCAGGCAGACGTCGCCACGCTCTACAAGCAGCTATCGTTCCACGGGGCCGGTATCGAAACGCTATCCGAAGGCGAGATCAGCGAGTTGCATGTGGGCCTCAAGGGCACCATGAACCAGCTCTTCCTGAAGGACCTCGCGGCCAAAACCCGGCGCGGCCTCCGTGGTCGGGTAGAAGCCGGCAAATCCGGCGGCGGCAATGCCTTTGGCTACGATGTCGTCCGCCGCCTCGGTACCGACGGCCAGCCCGTGACCGGCGAGCGGACGATCAACGAGACCGAGGCGGCGATCGTCCGGCGTATCTTCGCGGAGTTCGCGGACGGCACTACGCCGCTCGCCATTGTCCGGCACCTGAACGACGACGGCCTCCCCGGTCCCCGGGGCAAGCTCTGGCGCGATACCGCGATCCGCGGTCACCTCGCCCGCGGGACCGGTATCCTCAACAACAAGCTCTATCTCGGACGTCTGGTCTGGAACCGGATGCGCTACGTGAAGGACCCGGCGACCGGCAAGCGCGTCTCACGCATGAAGTCGGAAGCCGAGTGGATCACCCACGAAGTCCCCGATCTGCGGATCGTCTCAGATGATCTATGGCACCAGGTGAAGACCCGGCAGGGCGAGATCGATGCCACGCCCGCCGTGCAGGGAATCAGGAAGAGCCGGTTCTGGGAGAAGCGCCGTGCCGAGCACCTGCTGACGGGCAAGATCGTCTGCGCAGCTTATGGCGGGACCGTGACGGCGGTCGGCCGCGATTACCTCGCCTGCACCAATGCCCGTAAGTTCGGAACCTGCGACCAGCCCCAGTCGTACCGGCGCGGAGACCTGGACGCGGCGGTCCTCGATCTTCTCCGCGACAGTCTCATGCAGCCCGACGCGGTGGCCGAGTTCGTCGCCGCCTTCGGTATCGCGGTGAATGCCAAACGCATAAAGGAGGTCGAGACCCGCAAGCGCACCCGCGCGGCCCTCAAAGAGACGGAGCACAGGTTGGCGGGTCTCTACGACGCCATCGCGGATGGGTTCCGAACGCCGGGTCTGCTGCAGAAGCTCGAAGAGGCCGAAGCGCGGAAGGCGGAACTGGAGGCACAGCTCAATACCCCGGAGCCCTCACCGGTGCGTCTGCACCCGGGGCTCTCGGAGTTGTACCGCCGCAAGGTCGCGGACCTCGCGGCAAGCCTGCAGGACACGACGATCCGCCCAAAGGCGCTGGATACGCTGCGCGGCCTGATCCAACGCGTCAAAGTCCGCACGGATACGACATCCGGCGGACCTGTTCTGGAACTGGAGGGGGCGATCACTGCCATGATCGAGGAAGCGTCGCCGGGAGCGCTTCGTGGTGTCGATCAGTGTTCGGTAAAAGTGGTTGCGGGAGTAGGATTTGAACCTACGACCTTCAGGTTATGAGCCTGACGAGCTACCGGACTGCTCCATCCCGCGTCAGAAGAGCCAGATATTTTTTTCCTGCGTCTCTATGGATGGAGAACAGGTAATCTGCGGTTGGCCGGTCCGCAGATCGATTGCTTGTATCGTTTTTGAGAGA
>NZ_QKZL01000057.1 GCF_003253995.1 Palleronia aestuarii | reverse complement strand
AAGCACCACGACGTAGCCCGACAGGAACAGCAGCGAGACCGCGGTCTTGGTCTGCGCGTCGTAGCGCTCCTCCAGGAAGCCCGGGATCGTCGAGATGCCCGATTTGAGGTAGCGCGGCAGCAACACCAGCGCGGTCACCACCATCGCGATCGCCGCGAGCGTCTCCCACGCCATCACGAGGATGCCCTCGGAATACGCCTGTCCCGTGAGGCCCACGATCTGTTCGGTCGAGAGGTTCGTGAGCAGCAGCGATCCCGCGATGACCGGCGCGGTCAGCGACCGACCCCCGAGGAAATAGCCGTCCGAATCCTCCTCGTCCGTCCCCCGTGTCCAGATGTACGACAACACCGCGACAAGCGCCGTGAAACCTATGAATGCCGTTATATTTAATGCGCCCATGATCTCCTCCCTGAGCCAGTTCCCTTACGAGATTACTGGGAGACGGAAAGTCGTGGGTTTGAATTCTTAATGTGCATACATATGCAGGGGCGGCTTTATGACATCCGGGTTCTCCAGAGATGGAGAGCCATAGTATCGTGGGCAAACTCGCCAGACGTCTTGGAACCCAGATCAGCTACATAGAGTGTATCGGCAGCTAGAGATCGAAGTATACTTCTCTGCTGACGAAAGAGGCGAAAGTCAGAATTGTGCGGTCGCTCCGATCCGCTAGATACCGGGACTGAACACCTACCGACGTCGCGGTCGAACGGCTGCTTCAGCGGAGATACATACCCCTTATCCGCCGCTGCGGAAACTTGGTCGGCAACACCCGTCCAGATGCAGGTCAGGTCGTCAGGATCGCGAGCATTATCGGAATTGACGCTGCCGCCGCCATCGTCTGCAGGGTGACGATACCGGCCATTAGCTGCCCGTCGCCCTTCATCTGCTGCGTCAGCACATAGGCGGTCGGGGCGGTTGGAACGCAGCAGAAGACGATTATGATGAAGGCCTCGGTGCCTGTCAGACCGAACATGTGCGCCACGGCCACCCCGAGAAGGGGCATCAGCACGAGGCGAGCGGCGCTGGTGGCGATCAGTGCAGGGGCGTCGGCGCGGAGCGATCTGGGCCGCAGCGCCGCGCCGATGCAGAGTAGACCGAGGGGGAGACTGCCCTGACCCAATAGCGCGGCGAGCCGGTCGAGGCCCAGAGGTAGACCGACGTTCGTCATGGCGAGGGCGAAGCCTGCGAGGCAGGCCAGGATCAACGGGTTGGTCAGGACCGTACGTATAAGAGCGCGAGGTGCGCGCGACGCGCCCGCGTCGCTCAGCGCCAGGATGGAGAGCAGATTGACCAGGGGCACGGCCAAGGCGAGGTAAAGCGCCGCCTTCTCCAAACCTTCCGGCCCGACAAACGTCGCGATAAGAGACAGGGCGAGGTAGGTGTTGAAACGGATCACACCCTGAACGACCGGCCCGTAGCGTCGCGCAGGCATTGGTCGAACCCGCCGAAGCAGACCGAGCGCGAGCGATGCGATCATGATCGTCGCCACCGCCGCTCCGCCCAGCCTCAACACCTCCGGGTCACGTACGGGCGCGTCGGCGAGGCTGGAGACCAGCAATGCGGGAAACAGGACGAAGTAGTTCAGCCGCTCGGCCGCGGGCCAGAACTCCGCAGAGGGAATACGCCAGCGCGCGAGGCCGAAGCCCAGCCATATCAGCGCGAAAATCGGCCAGATCGTCGTCAGCATTCGCTCGTCAACATTGTACCCGAAACAGATCCACCGCCGACAGGTCGTCTACTCGAGCGGTGCTGTCCAGTAGGATCGGCCGCCGTGTCCTGACCGATCCGATCGGCACTTCGCCTTAGCGCCGCAGGTCCTTTGCGATTGTCGTCCGGATCCTGCGCCAATCCTCACGTTGGCCTTCCCGGACCAGAATATCTCCGAGGTGGCGGTCATTGGTTGGCGGACACGTTCCCACCTCTCGACCACCGGACATGCGGCCATCAAGGTCTCACGCGAATGGCCGCTCACTCTCGGGTTGCGGCTATTCTGCTCAGAGCAAGATCAACAGTCGGTAGTCAAACCGAAAAGGTCCGGTTCGAGCCCCTCTGGCCTGTGTGGCTTGACCGTCGAACCTATTGCGCGAGGCTCTCCTTCGGGATGTCCATGGTGATCCCGAGACCCGACCTGTTCCACTCGTAATCAACGCGGCCCATCATCTGAACGCAGACGCTCAGGTTGATCAGTTGCGTTCCGAACCCCTTGCGCTCCGGCGGCGAAAGCAGGAGCGGTCCTCCGCTTTCGCGCCATGCAAGGTGGAACGTGTCCCGGTCCGACGACCAGGTGATCGAAAGCCGCCCCTCCGGCGTCGAAAGGGCACCGTATTTCGCCGCATTGGTAGCCATTTCCTGGATCAGAAGCGCAAAGTTCGTCGCCGAATTCGGGCCGATCTCGAGGGACGGGCCGTCGAGGGACAGTCTGGTGGAATTGCCGTGCATGTGGGGGTCGAGCAGTGTGCCGAGCAATTTCGGGAGCGTGATGGCAGGGTGATCGCCCGATTCGATTCCCTCGACCGGCCGAATGAGATCGTGAGCCTGCGCGAGAGAGGTCAATCGCTGGCGAAGTGCCCTGGCCATCGAACCGGGGGTCGTCTCCATCCGGGCGGTCATCGAGATCAGGCCGGAGACGATGCTGAAGAGATTCTTGATCCTGTGATGCAACTCCCGGATCATCAATTTGCGCGCTTCCTCGGCCTTGTGCCGAGCCGTGATGTCGCGGAAGAAGATGGTGAGCCCGTCCGGCGACGGGGTCGCATTGGCTTCGAACCATCGGTCCAGGGGTGGATAATACCCCTCGATCCTTTTGGGCTCCTGATCGTCTACGGCGGCATGGTAGTCCCGCCAGAACGCATTTCCGACCGCCTCGGGGAAGATTTCCCACAACGCCCGACCTTGGGGATCCCCGGGCGTGTCTGTCAGTCTCGCGAAATGGCTGTTGACGTAGATCACGCGCCATTCCTCGTCCAGCGAGACGATGCCGTCGCTGGTGGATTCCAGGACGTGGCTCAAGCGGGCATGACTGGCTTCGAGCGCCTCCCGAATGCGTTGGCGCTCCGCGGTTTCGATTCGCAGCGCGATCTCCGTTTCTATTCCGCCGGCAATATCGCGCAAAAGCACGAGATCCCCGTCGACCCAATCGCGCGGGCTGTCCTGGATGGCACAGAGCGATCCAAGGACGTGTCCGCCCGGAGCGCGCACCGGAACACCGAGATAGGCGATGACCTCGAGATCGCGGATCGCCGGGTTCCCGCAAACGAGCGGATGTTCCCGCGCATCGGTCACGCGCAGGGCTTCGCCGCTGACGACCACGTGCTGGCAAAAGGAATGCGTGAGAGGCGTTTCACCAGCATCCGCATGAGGCCCGACGAGGCCGACCTGTGCCTTGAACACCTGCCGCCGGTCGTCGACGAACGTCAGGAGCGAGACCGGAGTACCCAGGGCCCGGGACGCGATGCGCACGGCACGATCGAATGCCTCTTCGGCGCCGCGGTCCATCAGGCCCAGATCACGCAATGCTTCTAGTCGTGCTTCTTCGGATAGCGGGTCGGCGAGCGTGGACTCGACGTTCGCATGGGTCATGGACATTCAACACTCCAACCGAATGCTGGCCGCGTCGACTGGAAACTCTTACATGGTCCCCGGCGAACGCACGCACAGCCGAACCGACTAAGAACTGCTTGCGCTCGAAACTCAACCCTAGGATGAATAGAGCGAACGGCGCAAGCTAGGTTGGGAGAAACAACCTGTGACCAAATCCGAGACCCCTTGGGGGAACGATCACGCGGAAATTCCCGAGAAATCTCCGCTCGTTCGCTTTCCATCCGGGGTACAGAAACTGGATCAAATTCTCGGGGGCGGCCTTGTGCGGGGGTCCTCCTACATCGTTCAGGGCCCGCCGGGTACGGGCAAGACCATCATGGCAAATCAGGCGTGCTTCGAGAGGGTCCGGAGCGGAGAACGCGCACTTTATCTGACGCTCCTGTCGGAAAGCTTCACCCAGATGTTCGCTTTCCTCGACGGGTTGGACTTCTTCGACCGCAGCCGCATACCGCAAGGCGTCTACTATTCCTCGGTCTATGCGACCATGCGTGAAAATGGGTTCGACGGGGTCGTGCGGCTGTTCCACGACGAGATCCGCAAGCGGGCACCCTCCCTTGTCGTACTCGATGGCCTTTACGTCGCAGGGGAAGCTATCAACGGGGACGAGCACGCCTTCCGTCGGTTCATTACCGAAATCAGCACGCAATGCGCGATGGTGGGTACGACATTGTTGATGCTGACTAATGCGGATCGCGGACCGTCCTCCCCGGAATATACCATGGTCGACGGTTGGATCGAACTCGCGGACGATCTGCTCTCGGACGGGCGCGCCCATCGGACCATGGTGGTCCACAAGCACCGGGGCGGGCCGATCCTGCGTGGGCGACATGATTACGTCATTCGCTCCGGCGGATTGTTCGTCTTTCCGCGGCTGGAATCGATCGCACCCCGTAGCGATCCCCGGGATGCGCCAACTAATCGTATGTCGCTGGGCGTGGAAACGCTCGATCTGATGACGCGAGGTGGTCTTCCGCAAAATTCGGCCAGCGTGATCCTTGGCCCCACGGGGTCGGGAAAAACCACGGTCGGCCTGCAGTTCCTGGGGCTGTCGACACCTGAAGAGCCCGGCCTTCTCGTCGGCTTCTACGAAGCGCCAGAACGGCTTCGGTACAAGGCAAGTCAGATGGGGGTCGATCTGGCCAGCCTGGAGGCATCAGGAGCAGTGAAGATCCTGTGGCGTCGACCCTTGGGCAATCTCGTCGATGAGATCGGCCAAGGCGTCGTGGATGCCGTCGAGAACATCGGCGCCCGTCGCCTCGTGATCGACGGGATGAATGCACTGAGCCGTCCTCTGGTCAGTCCTTCACGCCTGCACGCGTTCCTTCGTGCCTTCAACGACATACTGAGCGCGAATGGGGTCACCACGCTCTATACCCGCGAAGTGCCGCAGCTCTTCTTCCCCGAGATCCTTGGGGTCGACGATATGTCCGGCGTGATCGATAACACCTTCCTCTTCCACTATGCCCTCGACGGGGACCGGGTTCGGCGCCGGGCGACCATCCTCAAGGTGCGCGACAGCGACTTCGATCACGTCAGTCGCGAATTCGAGATCACCGACAATGGTCTGGTGTTCCGCGAGCCAGAAGGATCGTCGGCGTTACAGGACATGACGACCGGCCGCACCTCGCCTGACCCGCTCCCGAGCGGGGAAAACCCGTGACCCGGCGCATCCTGATCGTCGAAGACGAGACCATATTGATGATGGTGGTCGCCATGGCGTTCGAGGATCACGGGTTCGAGGTCGTGACCGCGCCCAACGGCCGCAGGGGCCTGGAGGCTGCACGCACCGCTTCCATTGACGCCATCGTCACCGATTACATGATGCCGGGCCTCGACGGATTGGAAATGCTTCAGGCCCTCCGCGAGGAGGGCGTGAACACGCCGGCGATCATGATCACCGCCATCCCGCAGGACCAGCTCGGCCTACAGGGAAAGCCGCCGTTCGATCGATACATGACGAAACCCTACGACGAGGAGCAGCTCGTCACGACCGTGAAGACGATGCTCGACGGGTGACCGAGCCGCGAGGGGCTTGGTCTTTCTCGCTACCGTTTGCATGGCGTGATCTCCGACCTCGAGACCGGGCCCCTGCAGATTGAGGTTCACCATCGCCCAGTTCAGAGGTTGGGTGCTCCCGGAAAATATGACGCCGTCGGAAGCCGGGATCAGAGTTGTTCCTTGTCCTCAAAACGGCGCGCACGAGATGGCGCAAAAGACGCGGCTACGTCGTCTAGTCCCTCGCAGAGGCTGCACTGCCACGGCAGTAAAATATGGCCAATCAAGCTTCATGCTTGATGCCCATCCGATGCTCGTCGATTGGTAGAGCGTGCCCAGTGCTCTGTCGATCCAGGCATAAAGGCGAGTGCGCTTCGGGCAGGGACTCCGGCATCTTCAGGAAGGTCCGGTTGGTGCTTCCCACCATCGCCGTGACTTTCACCGTTCCAAACCCTCAGGACCAAATTGCATCGCTGTCGGAAAGGTAGTCCCCGCGACCGAAAGCCGAGACGGCGCCGATGCGGCGGCGCAACCTCTCACCATGGCCCCGATGGACGGACCGCATCGCGTCAGTACCCGCATCGAAGGCTTGCCGAACCCTCCGATATCAATCCCTACTGACAACAGCGTTGCTCGATGGAGAGGGGCTGTCATGGCTGCCGGGAAACCTTCGGATTTAAGGTTGTCACGCGGAACGGCGGTGGCGGACCGGATCGCGGCGCTCGACCCCGAGACGGAGTTCGAGACGATGGCCCGTCTGCTCTATGCCTACGAGTTCTCGTGGGACATCGAGCGCGCGCTCGAATTCGCCCTCTTCCGTACCTATGCCGTGCCCGCGATCTCCGGCCTTCTGTCCAGCACGAGGGAGTTCGAGACGCGGCCGCGCAAGCGCTACGACGACACAGAGTTGATCCTGTGCGAGCCGATGGAGCACGGGCTCGAAAGCGACCGCGGGCGGCGTGCCATTGGCCGGATGAATGCCATGCATGACCGTTACAGGATCGTGAACGCGGACATGCTCTACGTGCTTTCGACCTTCGTCTGCGAGCCGATCCGCTGGCTCGACCGTTTCGGACGTCGTCCGATGACCGCGCCCGAGCGCCGCGCCTGGTTCCTCTACTATCGTGGCCTCGGCCAGCGGATGGGGATCGCCGACATTCCCCACGATCTTGACGAGATGGAGCGCTACAACGTGGCCTACGAGGCGCAGCATTTCCGTTACGCCGATACCAACCGTCGGATCGGCGAGGCGACGCGCGACCTGCTCCTCGGGTTTTACCTTCCACGCCGTCTCGTGCCGATCGGCCGTCCCGCGGTGCATGCGTTCCTCGACCCGCCCTTGCGCAAGGCCATGGGCTTTCCTCCGGCGCCGATCCTGCTTCGCAATGCGATGTGGGCCGCCCTTCGTATCCGCGCCCGGCTGTTACGCATCCTGCCCCTGCGCCGCCGGCCACGCCTCCTGACGCAGCTCCCGCGTCCGACCTATCCGGGTGGTTACGAGATCGAGCGACTGGGCACCTTTCGATCGAAATGAGAGCATCTTGATCTCTAACGCGCTGGCCGCTGATCACCCAGACGAACTATCTCGCCGCCGTGAAAGCACTCGATGGTTGCGGTCTAACCTAGGCTTAGGACCCATTGATTGACGACGTTGGTCGTGATTCAGGCTCCGCGAGGAGACCGCATGCATGAGCAACCTGTTTTGGCTGACCGAGGCGCAGATGGCGCGGCTGCGGCCGTACTTCCCGAAGAGCCATGGCCGCCCCCGTGTCGACGACAGACGGGTCCTGAGCGGCATAATCTTTGTCAACCGTAATGGGTTGCGCTGGTGCGATGCCCCCAGTGAGTATGGCCCCCCGAAGACGCTCTCTAACCGATGGAAGCGGTGGAGCGATATGGGTGTGTTCGCCAGGATCATGGACGGCTTGGCGGCCGAGGGCGCGGAACGGCAGACGATCATGA
>NZ_QKZL01000056.1 GCF_003253995.1 Palleronia aestuarii | reverse complement strand
CACCGACCAGTCGAGCCCCATGAGCTTCAACAGGCTCGCCACGAAGCCCGTTGTCTGGCGAAGCGGCAGGCCGAACAGCACCTTGATGGTCAGGCACGCTTGGATCGCCGCGTCCGAGAAGGTTTGCTGCCGCCCCTGCTTGCCCGAAGGCGCCGCGTGCCAAGCCATGCCCGGGTCGAACCAGACCGTCAGAGACCCGCGCTCACGCAGCGACGCGTTGTAACTCGACCCGTTCAGGGTGCGGCAACGGGTGGGCGCAGGCTTGGACATGCCGGACAGCTATGTCGCTGGACTCACGATGTGAATCCCACGCAGGCTTTCTGCAACAAGGCCGCTTCCGACTAGACAAAGGCAAGACCAATATGGATTTCCTAGCTCGACAACGATGCCTAAGATGACATGCTGAGCCGGAATGTCACGTTTTTGGAACTCTTTGATGCTTCCGCTAGCAACGTCATCATCGATGGCGATCGCGCGCCACACCGCCGTCGTGGTAAACCGTCATCCAACTGTCATGGAATATATGGGGCAGGATTACCCTTTCTTCTATGACGATCTGGAAGAGGTCCATAAGCCGGTCGACCTGACACGGATCAAGGCAACCCATGATCACATCACGTCCATCGAAAAGGAACAGTTCAAGATCGAAGCGTTCATCGGCAGGTTCGCGCGTAATCTGCAATGATAAACGCCATGACGCTTCCAAACTGTTTTTTCATTGAGGCGGCGAAGGCCGGAACGACATCGTTGCATACCTGTCTCGACCAGCATTCTGACATTTTCATCATGGAACGTGGGGAGCCCTCTTTCTTCCAACATGCGAAGGAGACGCTGAACTTCACTGGTTCTGACGATAAGGAATGGGCAGAGACCTTAGTAACCGATCCCGGGGATTATCGCGCTCTCGTCAATCGCTCGGGCGGTTTACGGGCGCGTGGGGAGATCTCTCCATGCTATCTGTACTTCGATAAGGCCCCGGAACGGATCCCCCGAGACATCCCGCAGGTCCGCTTGATCGTAATCCTACGCCATCCGGTCGATTGGGCGTATTCACACTCCCTAATGAACCGCGCTCGCGGCTGCGAGCCCGCGACGACGCTGGCGAACGCGATCGACAAAGAGGCCGAGCGCGCGGTTTCGGGATGGGACTGGCGCTATATTGATGCGGGCCTCTACCACCGCCAGATGGACCGGTACTATTGCCGTTTCCCCAGGGACAGGATCAAGGTCTTCCTCTACGACGATCTAAAGGATCATGATGAGTTCTTCACGGAACTCTTCGAATTTCTTGGTATGGATCCTGCCTTCCATCCCGACACCAGCATCCATTACCGCACCGCAAGCTTGCCTAGGAACGCCATCCTCAGAGATCTCGTCACGAAACCCAGTGCAGCGAAGAGCATGCTGAAGCGGCTTCTTTTGGCTGGGGCGCGGACGCTGGTCAAGCAGCGCGCCAGCGCCTGGAACTTTCGTCCGCCGGAACGGCTTGCGCCCGACACCCGCCGCGACCTCTTTCAGCGATACATTGCAGAAGAATTCCGAAAGCTCGAACCCCTGATTAAAAAGAGCCTTCACGAATGGTTCCACTAGAAGGCCGACGCGCCGATCTCGACACGGCCTATAACGAGGGCATGCCAAAATACGTGCTTCGCGATCGGGAGATCGTGGACTTTCATTGCGAAAGGTTGCCCGGAACCGATCTTTGGTTTCGCGGCCCCTTCTCCAAGCAGCTAAACTGCGGTCGCTATATCACCGCGATCGGCGCCGCGCAGACCTTTGGGTGCTTCTGCGACCGCCCTTACCCTGCAATCCTCAGCGAGCGGCTTGGCGTTCCCGGGCTGAACCTCGGGTATTCCGGTGCCGGTCCCGACTTCTTTCGCGGCCGTGAGGACGTATTGCGCCGCATCGATGACAGCGCCTTCTGCGCCGTTCAGGCCATATCGGGCCGCAGCGTCTGGAACTCGCTTCTCGATAATTCCAATGGGCTCGCCTATAGACGGCGTCGTTCGGACGGCACGCCCCCGACAGTGGAGCAGATCTCGGACGAAGTCATTGCGCAGGAGATTACAGTGCCGAAGGTCCTGGTCTGGTTCTCGTCCCGCACTCCCGATTACACGCCTCGCCATCATCGGCGAGCTGCGCTTCTCGGCGACTATCCACGGCTCATCGACACCCCGACACTGGCGCGGATTAGGCCCCTCGTAGATGCCCATGCCGAATGCGTCTCCCAGCGCAGCAGTCCACAGCCCCTCGTTAGCCGGGTCGATGGAAAGCCCACGACGATGTTGCTCGAGGCAGACCCGAAGCCGATCTTCGCTGGCCAAGGCGCTGCGCTCTGCCAAGGTATCTGGCACGAGAACAAGTATTATTTCTCGCCCGAAATGTACCAGGACGCCGCCGATATCCTCAAGACGCCCTGCCGCGCGCTCCTCGCGGCGCAGGACGGGTGAGCCCGCGATACGGGGGCCCACACCCCCTCTATCTCAACATGCGGTTCCTGACCCAGCCGCTTTCGGGAATGCAGAGATATGCCGAGGAACTGATCGCGGCACTCGATGTCAGGCTCGCGGCGGATCCCGGTCACTTGGGCGGCCGGAGGGTCATCGGTCTCATGCCCCGTAGCACGGCCCGTGCGCGGACGTGGCAGGCGATCGAGACACGCGTTGTCGGACAATTGGGCGGCCATGCCTGGGAGCAGTCCGAGCTCGGACTGGCGGCGAGGAACGGAACTCTAGTCAGCCTTTCCGGATCGGGTCCGCTTTTTCATCCGGATCATGTCTTCGCCGTGCACGACGCGAATCTCTTCGTCAATCCGCACTTCTATTCACGCTCCTACCGGATGCTGCATGGCCTGATCCGCCCGCGCCTCATGCGCCGGGCCCGGGCCCTCGTCACGATCTCGGACTTCTCGCGCCGCGAGATCGCCCGATCCTGCGGCCTGTCGGAGGATCGGTTCACGATCGTGCCTGACAGCGCGGAGCACCTGCTTGGAATTCCACCCGAGCCCGAAATTCTGCAACGCTACAAGCTCACACCGGGGCGCTACGTGCTTTGCGTGGGCAATCAGAGCCCGAACAAGAACATTGCGCTTGCGATCGAGGCGTTTTCTCGTCTCGCCCCCGAAGGCGTGCGGCTTGCCGTGGCCGGCGGCGCGGCAGCGGCCCTTGCCCGGACGAGAACGGTGCAAGCCCCCTGGTTGTCGAGCCTCGGCCGCATCAGCGATGGGGCATTGCGGACACTCTATGAGAACGCGTTGCTTTTCGTCTTCCCCTCCATCTACGAAGGGTTTGGCGTGCCGCCGCTCGAGGCGATGGCGCTTGGCTGCCCGGTGGTTTCCTCCGACAGCAGCGCCATGCCGGAAGTCTTGGGCGACGCGGCGCTCTATTTTCGCAGTGGCAAGGTGAACGATTGTGCTAAACGGATCGCCGAAATGCTCGCCCTCGACCCGATCAACCGGCAGCGCCGTGTGGACGCTGGACGAATACGGGCCGGTGAGTTCCGCTGGGACCACTCCGCTGAACGGCTCGTGGCCTTGCTTCGCAGGCTGGACGCGAATTGACCGCTGTCTGTCATGCCGTCGCAGTCGCACGCCTGTCGGCCAGGGTGGCATAGACTTTCTCCGTGCCCTCGACGAGCGCTTCTGAGCTCCAGCCACTGACGTCGCGGGCCTTCGCTCCGTCGCGGAGCTTTTGATAGAGGACGGGATCGGCCATCACGTCGAGGATCGCGCGCGCCGTATCCTCGAGATCGTCGGGATCGGTGATAAGTCCGCTCACGCCATGCTCCACGATCTCTTCGATCCCGGCCACGCGGGTCACGATTACTGGTTTGCCCCCGGCAAGAGCCTGCACGACGACGCGGGGTAAACCCTCACGCATTGAGGTGAGAAGACAGAGATCGGCCAGTGCGACGAGCCGTCCGGGCTCCGGATGGAAACCGAGAAGCCGGACATTCTTCTCCAGGCCGGCCCTTCGAATAGCCGCCTCCACATCCGGCAGTGCGGGTCCTTCGCCGGCACAGAGAAGCCGTATTTCGGGAAACCGATCTACGATTCGGCCAAAAACCCTAATGAGCTCGCAATGGCGCTTGCGGGGCTCGAGCGCGGCAAGCATCAGCACGATCGGCGGCTTCGGCGCATCCGCCGCCACCCCGGCAAGCTCGCGCCAATTCTGCGGGGGCGCCGCCTCTGTGAAGGCTTTGAGCGGCATTCCGGAATAGACAACGTGATGATTGGCCGCCGTGCCGATCCCGGCAGCGAGATAAGTCTCCCGCATTCCGCCGCTTACATCTACGAAGGCATCGGTGAGACGCGCCATCATACGTTCGGCCGTAAGGTAAAGGTACCGCTTGGAAGGGCCCACGTTAAGGAAGGGAGCAATGTGAACCCCGTGCACGATGCCAGGGACCTTTGCACGATATGCCGCGAGACGCCCAACAATACCCGCCTTGCTTTGATGAGTATGCACGATATCAGGCGCCAACGCACGAAAGAGACGCATCATTTCGCGGACAGCACGTATGTCGTGTATCGGATCGACGGGATGAACGAGGCTCTTGACACATTCCAGGCTGATACGATCCGACAATGTATCGAGATAAGCAGGATCGTGTTCCCGGCCAAAAACAAGGGTGACCCTATGACCAAGCGCGGCCTGACCCAAGCAGGTCGCAATCACGTTCTCCTCGGATCCGGCGCGAAGCAGCCGTGTTATCACGTGAACTACATGCAACTTTGCCACGGCGCCACCTCTTGAAGACCGGGCATAACCTAGCGAATGGGATTTTCGAATGGCAAGACCTCGACCCTTCAGTACATGCCGCCATATTCCTGTTTGTCACAATCCTGTAGATTGCTTAGACGATCACCCGGCAATCGGGGAACCTCGGGATGACAGTCGATCCAGTTCTGCCGGATCCGCTGCCATCTCGCACCACCGTCCTTTGCACCGGCCAGCACCGTGAAGCAATCTGGCAGATCGACGAAATTCGGCAGGGCAGTATCGTATGGCCAGATCAGAAGGTTACCACTGCACTCGCGTATGCTCTCCCGGATGCGATCGAACGTGCCCCGCCCGTCGACCATGCGTCGCGAGTTAAGGACGATCACCGAGTCGTTGATGCTGAGACCGATGGACGTGCCGTCATCTAACTTGATCGGCGGGCCGGCCTGCGCCTTGACGCGATAAACATATTCGAGCACGGAGATGAGGGCTCCGTTGATCCGCATCGTATTCGACGCCCGCGAGATCTTCTTGTCCGCCGCGCTGATCCCGACGAAGCTCTCGCATAGCACGTCCTCGATGACGGCCTGGTTCTTCGCATCCGCCTCGATGCAATCATCGCGGTTGCGCGTTACCCAGAGATGTTCGGTCCGGTGGTTCTCGGTGCTACCGTGCCGTTCCGTGTAGCGGACAGCGTCCCAAGCGGCATCGATGCGCAGGTCGCGCACTGTGGCGTTGGGGCTGTCGAGGATCAGAACAGCTGCCGAATTGCAATATGTTGCGCTCCAGGACAGGTTCTGCGGAACCTCTCCGGCGACGAGGCCGCCCTGCAGTGTAACTCCCGGCGAACGATAGATCCGCAGCGGATAGAGATTGACCGGTCTCGATCCGCCGGGATCGTCGCATCGCGCCGCATCCGAGGCAGAACCGTCCCCGACGCCGGAATTCGCTACTATCCAGGATGCGCCATCTGCCAGGACGACGGAGCCTGGGTCGAGATCCGAGAGGAAATCCGCGCCATAGCCACGATCCCCGTCCGGTCCCAGTTCTAGTATCTCGGCGGAGCTGGGAGAAACGAGGAACGCAAATAGAAATGACCAGAGGACCAAGGATCCCGCGGGCGCCTTCAGACTAGCTCGGACCGATTGTGTCATGCGTACCGTCGCAACCCTCTGGAGGAAACCACCTTTGAAGCAGAAGAAAGGTACCGGCGGCTCGCCAGGCACAGGAAGAAGCTCAGCCAGAAGAAGGGGCTCGTCGACGGGCCCATGGAATCGCTCGAGAAATTTGCGGCTAAATAGGTCAGGGTGCTGATCCCTAGGGTCATCGTCGTGACCCGCATCTCGACCGGGCAATCCCTGACAATTAGCGCCATCCGTATCGCTTCAAGGGCGAGGATCACCGCGGTGACGGCCATCACGAGAAAACCACATAATCCGGGCAGTCCCATGGTCCGAATGTAATCGAGGACGATGTTGTGGCTGTGCGAGATGGTGCCGCCTTCGGGCAATGGTATGGGTTGACCGGCCCCCTGCCCGAAGAACGGATCCGCTCTGAACTGGTCAATGCTGAAGTGCCAAAGGACCGATCGGCTCTGTAGGGATTGAACCTCGAGATCCGGAGAGAAAAACCGTGTTAAAATCTCCACTGCGCGCGGGTTGAGAATATTCAGGAGCAGAAAACCAGCCACCACGAGGAGTAGGTACATTCCGAAGCCGAGTGCGATCATGACAACGCGCCGCTTTCCAGTGGTCATGATGCAGATTGCCGCCAGGATGGTCACGCCGGTGGTCGCTGCCGATAGAAGCAGGTTCATCTTCGAGCCTGAAAGCATGAGGCCTAGGTAGAATAGAAAAATACACAACATCCAGCGGAGCCGCGCGCCGCGTCGCAAGAAAAGGTAGCCTATGGCCACCGGCATCATCGTTGAAAGCGCCATGCCGAACTGATTGGGATTCTTGAAGAAGGCATGCGTCCGGTCCGTCCACCAGAGCATGTTCCGAAGGGTCGGATCTATCTGTACGACGAAGCTCGCGAGACAGGTCGCCGCCAGCGTGAACGAGACCGTGGCGAGATATCTGTTCTGGCGTGATGCGGTGAACGTTCCCGAGACGAGCAAGTAGATGGCAAAAGCTGCCGCCAGAGAAGCGATGCTGCGACCTGCTCGAAACGGAATATCCGCGCCGATTGCGGATATGAATGCCCACATGACGAGAAAGGCAATGCTTAACAGGATGAGTCCAAGCCCCGCTCGCGCGGCAGGATCGAAAATCGCGCCGTCTCGCAACTGGGCTGCTCGGAACCAGAACGGAAAGCCCAGGAAGATGAGGGCGATCGCGCCCGGAATTCCGCCGGGAAACTCAAGGAAGCCGGGAAAGCTCATCAAGATGCAGAATACGAGCCCGATCCAGAACGGAAGGACGGCCGTGTAAGCACGCGGCGCGGCTCTGTAGGAGACCGAGGAAAACGTCATCTGCCAATCCTGCAAGTCTAGGACGACCTGCGCCATTCGCGCAGCAGGCCCAGGGCCCCGCCGAGAACAATGCCGATCGTGATCCCGAATGCCAGAATGATCTTGTAGTCAGGAAACGACGGCGCCGATGGCGGTCGAGCGCGGGAAATGAACGAGACGGGGATGTTGCGATCGCGGCGATTAAGATCCTCCAGATCCTGAACGTAGGATTGGTAGATCGCTTCGTACATCGCGGCCTGGCGTTCAGTGCTCACGAGTTCCGACCAGGCGTCGCTTTGTTCGTAGGCGATCACCTGATCGCGTTCGTCGAGGACATTCTGCCGGCGCGCGATGATGACCGCGAGTTCAGCCCTCAATTCCTCGCGGTATCGGTTCAACTCCCGATCGAGGTCGGTTCGGTAATTCGCGATGTTCTCCTCGATCTGCGAGATGGTCGAAGGCGACGCCCCCTCCTGCGCCCGCAGGCGATCAAGGATGCTGGAAGCATCCTGGAGGTTCGCATAGATCCGCGCAGCCTCGTCGGTCACGAACGCGACCTCGCTCGATCCCTCGTCTTCTGCGGAAGGAATGCGCGACAGGCGGGTCGTGAGCGTGGTTGCTTCGGAATTGATGCTGGACAGGCGCTCCCGGAAATCGGCCATGCGGCGTCCGAGCTCATCCGTGCTGACGACGGCGAACCCGTTCTCGGCAAGCAGTGACTGCGCTCTGCGGTTCGCATCGAGTGCAAGCTGGCGGACTTCGTCGGCACGCTGCTGAAGACGATCGCGGCGCTCCCCCAAGGATTGGTCAGACTGTTCCGCGCGCTGATCGACATAGCTCTCGGCATAGGCGTCCGCAATCTCCGCGGAGAGTTCGCTCGAGGTCGAACTGTATTCCACCGCGATGATGGAGGTGTCGCCGATGCGCTCGACGATGAGACCGGACATTACCTGCCGGATCAGTGCGGTCTCCGCGTCGAAAGCGGCCGGTCCTTCGCCCATATCAAGCTCAAGCCAGTTCCGGATGTCGGTAATCGTCCCGCGCAGACGTCCCGGAGGGGTTTCCGAGACCGGCGCGAGATCGACGCGCCGGATCACCTCAGCCGTAACCCTATCTGATCTCAGCAACTCGACATGAGTGCTGATCTGGGAGGCTTGCAACGTCACATCCTCTGGATCGATCCGAACGCGTATTTCGGACGTCGCCGTGTAGATCGGATCGACCGTGATAGCGTAGACAAGTGCCAAACAACCTACGATGATTACACTGAAGATCACGACATGGGCCTGACGCTTCGATGCCGACAGAAAATACTGAGCGCCGGTCGTTCCTTCTCGCCACCCGACATCGAGTTGTTCTGCACGTTCGACATTCATACGAAACCTCAAATCATTTAAAAACAGGCCCAGAGAAATTTCTGATACCCATCTCGGCCCGTCCACAAGAAGATGAATCGGACTACGTCATGTACTCTTTTATTCCCATACAGAACCTGGCGGTTTTTTCAGCTATTCGCTAGCAACTGTATCCGTCGGCACCTTGAAAACCCCATGGTTTGCGCACTTTGCATAGAGCGTTAGCGATGGTGACGAGCTTTCGTGCGACCGCAATGATGATGATCATGTATGGTTGCACGGCGGCGCACAATTGCCTTGAAGCGCGCCGGCTTTCCCGGAGGCTCCAGACTGTGCGAGGACGGAGCCATAGGGAAGACATCAGCAAGGTACGCGTCTGAGGTGCGCGAGCGGGCGGTTCGGATGGTGGGCGACCACGCGTCCAACCATGGAAGCCAGTAGGCGGCGATCCAGTCGATCGCGCCGAAGATCGGGTGCACGGCAGAGACGCTGTTGGCCTGCCCCCTGGAAAGTGGCCCTCCCTGAAGCAGGTTTCCGAGCCGGGTGGGACCTGACCCGTTTTCCGGTCCAGGCGTTACGCGACCTTTCGGGCTGGTTTCAGTAGCGCCGCTTAGGCGCTCGGCGTCAAGTTTCCGAGCGCCGAATGCGGCCGGTGGTCGTTGTAGTCGATCCTCCAATCGTCGATGCGCTGGCGCGCATCGGCCATCGACAGGAACCAGGCAGCGTTCAGGCACTCCTGACGCTGTCGGCTGTTGAAGGTGAGAAGGTCGAACACGCCAGTGGAGTGTTCGTACGACGCAAGACGAAGGCGTTGTCGCTGGGCTTTCCGGGGCGCGAGAAGTCGAGCTCGACCTTGTTCAGGTAGGCCCATTGGTCCAGCAGCCGCCCGGCGAACTCGGGCCCGTTATTGACCCGTATACTGCGCGGCTTGCCCCTGATCCTCGTCAGCCGATCCAGTTCTTCAATGACCCGGGTCAGGCTCTGAAGTTCGTCCTCGCAGTCGTCGCGAGAGCCTCTCTCATATGACAGTCGACGACAGTTAGGATTCGAAATGGTCGGTCGTCGAACAGCCGGTCCGATACAAAGTCCATCGCCCAGACATCGTTCATTGCATCGGCTTCGGAGCGACCCGATCGGGTGCGGCAGGCCCGGCGCCGCCTCGGGCTCCGTGTCAGGACCCGACAAGCCTTCTTCGCTGTAAAGGCGGTAGGTCCGCTTGTGGTTGGCGCGCCAGCCTTCTCGTTGGAGCAGAACGGGTAGCCGACGGTAGCCGTACCGGACACGGCTTGCCGCAAGCT
>NZ_QKZL01000055.1 GCF_003253995.1 Palleronia aestuarii | reverse complement strand
TGCGGACCTGCGGTTCCCGGCGGGCATCTTACCGCCTACATTCCCTCAAGGTCGCAGGGATAGCGCCCGTTCGACATCTGCCCGGAGATAGACCGGACCGTAATCCTCGCCGGCGGGTCGGAAACGCTCGACACCGCGTTTCTCGATCAAGGAGTTCGCGGAGTTCCGGTGCAGACCGGTTTCGCGGATGATCGTGGAGATCGTCATGAACTTTGCATGGAATGCCGCAGCGTCTTCCTCCGTAATATAGACATGTACGCGGTGCGTCCTCGGGTTCGGGAGCGGCGTGCCCGGTGTATGACCATCATCCACGAGCCTTTGGAAATCAGCCCGGTTCCGCAATCCGATCGATCGGCCGAACTCGCCCGCGCTTGGAAACTCCGGTCTTTGTCGCCGAGACCGGTGGTCCTTCAGGACGTCGACGTCGTTCCTGCAAACGAAGATACCGGCATACCCTGCAAGATCGGGTCGATGCCCGACCCGCAATCGCTTCTCCTCGATCGCCTCGACAATCCTTCGCAGATCGACGCCAGTCCGGATCCGCGCGCGGTTGATATGCTCCCAGTCTCGATCGGCCGGATCGATCCGGGTCGCACCGGCGCGTAGAAGGTCGAGGAGGCGCGCCCCGTCCGACAGCCGCCACGGGAACTTGACCGTCGAAATGTCGATGCGTGGCACGAGAAGGCCGGCGTCGACGAGGGCCCGGAACTGTGGCAGTGTTGCGCTGATGGCGCGGCGCATCTCCTTCGGCCCGACGAGCGTCGGGATCTCGGCCAGCAGATCGGCGTAGGCCGCGGCGTCGAACGTTTTCCGGGTATCGGGCCGGTCGTCATCCGGCGCGATCGCGCCATGCCGGACGAGGAACTGCTCGAGGAACTGTGACCCCACGCCGATCTCGCGGGCGGCGGATCGCAGGGAATGAAGCCGCCGGACCTCGAGCCGTTCGCCGAGCACGTCATCGCCGGCTGCCATCGGCCAGGTCGCGAGGATCCTGTCGCGCATGAGGGCCCGGAACGGTGCGAAGTCCGGGTCGTCCCGCAGGTCGGTCGACAGTCGATGGTATAGCGGTTTGAAGGTCTTGTTTGGCAGGTCATTGTAGTGATCGGTGTTCGCCGCGAGGTGAGCGAGCGCATTCGCGATAGCGGTTTCGCCACCACGCGCCACCTGGAAGCCGAGATCGTGGGCGATCCATTGCGCTTCCGTTTCCTCTGTATCCACGTGATCGCCCAGGCGTAGCAGCGCCTGGCCCAGCAGATGGCAGAAGGTCGTTCCCGCGTAGAGCGGATGGCCAGCGAGCCACGTCCCGTCGTCCCCCGTGGCCAGCCGCGCGTCGAGCCAGAGATCGTAGGCGGTCGGCGTCCGCCGTCGACGATCCAGGGCACCGGACCGGATGTCGCCTTCGATCTCGGCCAGGCGCGCGACCGTGTCGAAGCGCTCCGGCACAGGACCGCGCTGCCATAGCGGGATCAACGGATGATCGTGGGCGACACAGGTCATCGCATGGCGCAGCTGCCAATGACCACGCATCGCCATGGCCTCGACGGCCCGGCCGTCATGGGCGTCCGCGTCCTCCCGCAGGCAGATCGGACATCCTCGAACCTGCGGGTTCCGCAATGCGCGGGACACGAAGACCTCACTTCGGAAAGTCGTCCGTACGTCCCCGATAGCTGTCCCCGTCCACGAGACGAGGTCGGCCATCCGGTCGTCATCGAGACCGCCCAGTCGGGCGATGCTGTCCAGCACCGCGGGGTCGAGAAGCAGGACAGCCCTGAAGGTGAAACCCATGTCCTGCGCGAACTCCATCACTGAGGTGAAGTTCTTCGCGGCCATGCGTGACACGAAGGAGGGCAACGTCTCGCGGGGAACCGGGACGGGGCGCAGGGGCAGGGCGGACATCATGGACCCTGTCTACGAACGATGCCTCATCGCGCCAAGATTGTTCGGCGACGGGATACCGTTCGCCGGCTGTTCACGCGGCAACGTTTCCCGTGTTCTGACAGCGTCATCAGCACTAATGACCGGCGTTGCGCACCGTCGTGTCAGGCATCAATATCGAAGGAGGAATGTCGTAGGAGGGCGGGAAGCGGCCGTTCGCTGCGGCCATCTCGAACGGCCGCTGTGCGCAGAAAGCGGTCCGTGGTAAAACAGCCCAGCCAGCGCCAAGGTCGTGCGGTCGCTCCCCAGACCGGGCAGAACGCTACTTGGCAGTGAGCTGTTCAGCGGCGCCGTCCAATAGCGCCTTCTTTCGTTGCCAATCTGGGTCGGCAAAGCTGATGGTCTTCCAGAAGTCTGGGCTGTGGTTGTGATGCCGGAGATGCGCCAATTCGTGCAGAATGACGTAGTCTATGCACTCTCGCGGTGCCTTGATCAGGTGGGGATTTAGAATAATGGTCCCATCGGCCGTGCAGCTTCCCCAGCGCTTCTCCATCTCTTGCAGGCGAAACGGCGGACGGCCGTTGACCCAAGGCAGCTTCTGTTCCCATTCGGCAAGCCGCCGATCAAAGTAGTCTCGTGCCTTCACACGATACCACGCCCATACACCGGCACTGACGCTTTCAGGCGAGCATGATCGGCTGGGAACTTCGAGGCGATTTCCCTTCAGTTTCACCGCGCCACGGTGCGTGTCGTCCTTGATCACTTTCAAAACGTATCGGCGGCCCAGATACAGAACCTCCTCGCCGGACACATACTCCTTGTCACGCACATGTCTGAAACGCTCTCTTGCCTTCTCGACTTGCATAAAGACCCAGCGAGCACGCTTGTTCACCGCCCTGCGGATTTCTGCGGGGTCTGCACCTTCTGGCCCATCAACGATGACTTCTCCGTCTGGCTCGACGTGGATCGCGATCTTCGTCGTCCGAGAGCCACCGGTCTGCACCCGATAGGAGAGGGTCTGTCCGCCATAGGTCAAAACAGGATCGACGGTCATCGGGCTCCCTTGGCCCGGCCCGCGCGGACGATTGCCACGATTTCCTCTATCAGCCGCTTGGCCGCGTCGAGGCCACCGAGCACCTTGAAATAGTGTGGCAAAAGTTGCTTCCGTATTTCGCCTTCGATGTTGCACGGATTGATGGAGTGCGTCTTAACCGCGTTCTCAACGGTTTCGTCGATGTGAAACGCCTCTTCGACCATGCGCTCTTCGGTGAGTTCGGCCTCGAAACCCTCTGTCTCGACCCTGAGCACGCCAAAGTAAGACTGAGCTTTGGGATGTCCGTCAAAGCGATCCGGGACACCAGGTGTTTTGCGTTGGTCGACTTGCTCCTGAAGGTCCTTGAACAGCACGTATTGCTTGTCTGGGTGATCGAACAGTGCCTCTGCTTGCCGAATAGCGTCTCTGAGGAGCTCCGAGAAAACCCTCTTGGCATAGGGATCATCGATCAGGTCCTGCTCGATCGTCTTCCGGAGCCGGGTCTTGATGAGGTCGGCTTCGGTTCGTGTCTTCTCATCAGACCATCTCTCTGGGTCGTCTTCTTCAAGTGTGCCAATCTGAAAAACGCCGGGCGGGTCCTTGATATCCTGACCGATCACTTGCGTGTCGACCATTTTGCGGATCTGCTGTTCGTATTCGGAGAAGTCGACAGTTTCCTGTGCGTCCCGCTTCGCCTGTGTTCGCAGCTCGGTGAAGAACTTCAGATCACGCTTGTAGGTCCGTATCTGTGCTTCATCAAACGCGCCGTCATCGAAGAATGCACGAGAGGACAGGGCAAGCTGGAGACACATCCCGAATTCGGTCAGCGCCTCGTAGAAATCCTCCCGGATCTTCTGGTTGTCGTCGACTATATGACCGGTGCCGTCATCGGACAGGCGCGGGGTTAAGAGCTGGCGGTATTGCTCCCAGTCTTGCTTGTTTTTCAGCGGCTTGAAGATGGCCCAGAGCGCATCATGTAGCGATGGTAGGCGCTTGTATTCGGTGGCCACGTTGGCAACCGTTCCGGCAAGGTCCTCAATGTCGTAGCCACTCTGCGTCTGTGCGGCCAGGTCTTGATAGTTCTGGATGGAGGTGTCGAGCTCGGCAAGGATACCGCGATAATCGACCAACAGGCCGAACTTTTTCGCCTCGTGCAAGCGGTTGACCCGGGCAATCGCCTGCAAAAGATTATGGGTCTTGAGATGTTTGTCGATGTAGAGCACAGCGTTCCGCGGCTCGTCGAACCCGGTCAGCAGTTTGTCGACGACAATCAGTATGTCCGGATCTCCATCTGTGCTGAAATCCTCGATGATGCCGTCTTCATAGGACTTGGGATCGTTGCCGACAGTCGCCTTCCACCAGGCCTGCACCTCCGGTGTCTTGGTCTCATCAGTGTCTTCGTGGCCTTCGCGCGTGTCAGGCGCGGAGATCACGACGGCACTGGTCACCAAATTGGTCGCATCCAGCGCGGCCTTGTAGCGGATCGCCGACAGCTTCGAGTCTGTCGCAAGCTGCGCTTTCAGACCCAGATCGAGCTTTATGAAGTTCTCGTTGAAATGCTCCGCGATATCCCAAGCGATCAGGTCGATCCGGTTGGCGGCGCGGTAGATGCTGCCTCGGGTGGAGAACTTCTTTTTCAGGTCTGACTTCTGGCTGTCAGTCAGGCCTTTGGTGATCTTGTCAAACCAGGCGTCGATTGCAGCCTCGTTGATATCGACGACCGGTTGCCGCTCCTCATAGACCAGCGGCGTCACAGCTCCGTCTTCGACAGCGCGCTGCATGGTGTAAGCGTGCAGAATGGGACCAAACTTGTTGCGGGTCTTGTCATCTTTCAGAAGGGGCGTGCCTGTGAAGGCGATGAAAGCGGCATTGGGCAGCGTCTTGCGCATCCTCTCGTGGTTTTCGCCCCCTTGGCTGCGGTGCCCTTCATCGACAAGCACAATGAGTTGGTCCGAGGGGTTGTGGCACTCAGGAAGCTTGGTGGCCGAGTTAAATTTTTGCAGCAGAGTGAAAATGATCCGCTCATTGCCACTGCCGATCCGCTCAGCCAGTTCTTTTCCTGATTGAACCTTCGCTTTCTCGCCGTCTTTCTTGGTCGCCACATCGGAGCCAAAGGCGCCACCGGTCAGGAAGGTGCCTGCCAGCTGCTTTTCCAGATCGACGCGATCGGTCACGACGATCACCCTTGCACCCGCCAACTCCGGCTCGACAAGCAGCGCTTTGGTCAGGAAGACCATCAGGTTCGACTTGCCTGACCCGGTCGTGTGCCAGATCACACCGCCTTCCCGGCTTCCGTCCGGTTTCTTCTTGGACACCTGATCAATGATCGCCTTCGCGCCGCGAACCTGCTGATAGCGGGCGACGATCTTGCCGAGCTTCTTGTCGAAGAACATGAAGCGCCGCGTGAAATCCAGCAGCCTGTCGGGGCGCAGAAGCCCAACGATAAGCCTGTCTTGCTCAGTCACGGCGACCGGGGCTGCATGTAGGCGCTTATAGTTGGCCAAGGAATAGCCCGGGCGCTCGGCGAAAAGACTGTCCACTTGCTTAGGCGTCAGCTCGGCATTGCGGATAGCTGATAGCTCAGCCTCGGGCAGCTCTTCCTCGCGCCAGATCGACCAGAACTTCTTTCGGGTCCCCGTGGTGGCATAAAGCCCCTCCGAGCCGGAAATCGACAGAAGCAGCTGCGAATAGGCATAGAGGTCCTGGATGCCGTCTCCCTGCTGGTTGCGAAGGTGCTGGCTGATGCCTTCCTCCACCATCGCCCTGTCGCGTGTCGTCGAAACCGGGCGCTTGGCCTCGATGATGGACAGTGGGATGCCGTTGACGAAAACCACGATGTCAGGCCTGTAGCTGCCAAGCCCACCAGGGCGCTGCACGCTGAATTCCTCCACGACGTGGAAATCATTGGCGCCGACATCGGTCCAGTCGATCAGCGGGATCGTCTTGCTGGTCTTCTCCCCATCGACAAACTCGGTGACCGTTATCCCCTTGGTGATATGCGATGTCAGCGCCTTGTTCGCCGGGATCAGCCCCTCTGTGAGGCCGGTAGAGCCCAAGGTCCGCACGACCTCGTCGATGCCACCGGGGGAGAGCGCATGAGACTTCCCCCGATGATCAAACCGATACCGTTTCAGGCGCGCCCGCAGCACACTTTCCAGAAGCACCCCGCTGCCAGCCACACGCATCGCAAAGGCGTTCGCGGGGCTGACATAAGTATACCCCATGGCCATCAGCACATGCAGTGCGGGGATCTTGGCGGCAGCTTCTTCGCGGGTGTCGGGCGTTTGGCTCATCAGGACGTCACTCGTGTCTAATCAAAATTGTAGCTGTCAAATTTGCTGATTTCTGCATCCTGATAGGTGCGGGTCCAGGCGCTGTCGGCCTCCCAATGGGCGACGGCGGTCTTGTAATTCCGGCGAGAGGCCCGTTGTGCCGCCAGTTTGTCCAGATGCTTGCGGATGGCAGCGCGACGTTGGCGCGACAGGGGACGGCCCCAGGAGCTTTGATAGACCTGCGCCAACGGATCGGATAGCCGCGCGCGCAGGACGTAGCGGATGATCTCGCGTCGCTCCATTTCACGCAAGCCGCGCGTCTTGCCGACACGATAGCCGTAGTAGGTCAGGGGAGAGACATCTTCGCCATACCAGCGCTGCCCGTTCGGCAATGGCTGCTCTGCAAGGAACTCACGGTGCGCATTTCGCACGGTGGACGGGATACCGGGAGAGACGAGGCCCTCAAACTCCTGTCGCGCGGCTTCTCTTTGTTGGCTGCGCTCTTCTTCCAGGCGCAGACGTTCCCTTTCGCGGCGTTCCTGTTCTTCCTTCTTGGCCTGCTTCTGCGCTTCCGTCTCGCGGAAGAAGAAGAACCAGATCAGGACGGCCCCGATGAGCAAAAAGAGCCATAGGGAGCCGTCGTCGTTCATGCCTGCACCCGCCGCTTGCCGGTGAGCAGTTGTTGCATCAGGGCTTTTTTCTCGGTGCGGAGTTTTTCGGCTTGGCTGTGCTGATGGGAAATCTCTCGCTCAGCCAACTCGAACACTTCTGATATTCGACGTTGTTCCGCAATCGGAGGAAGACGTAACTGGTAGGCTTTTATGGCTTTACCCGTGATCTGCGGTTGCGCCGAACCTGAGACGATTTTCCTAAAGCCGAAGTGGGTTAGATATTGATAGAGAAAACCAATATCGGCCTGACCGGTGTCAAGATCGTCGAGCGCCATTGAGTTGCCGGTAATGTAAGACTTCGGCGGTGTAAGATGAACTGAGCCGCAGACACCCCTGCAACCGACTGCGATGGTTGGTTCGTCATGATTAAATTCGTCGAACCAACCAATGTGCCCATTGGCACCGAACACGGGGTAGCCTTCCTCAGTCATATTTTTGTTCGAGATTGTCGTCCATTGCTTGGGATCGCAGACCTCCCCCAAACGCACCTCGCGCCAATCCTGGCCCTCGAACTCGGGGAAGCGGCGTTTGCCGGTGAGGAGGGTTTGCATGAGAGCGCGTTTCTGGGTGCGGGCGGTGGCCAGCAGCGCCTCGGCCGTCTCGATGGCCTTGTCCCATGTCGACAGGATCTCCGCGATCTTCTTTTGTTCGGGGAGCGGGGGTATGGGCAGGGGGATCGGGTATATGAAATTGCGGTTCAACGAGGGTTGTGCGCCACCCGAGTTGTGACTGGTAAAGTCGATCCAATCCAGCCAAAGAAAACAAAATCTTGGGTCGTTACCCAAGAAATCCGTGACATACATACCTGTGTTCAACGGCCAGAAGGGTTTATGCGACCACCACGCATTACCGATCCCTGACCCGCTTCGTCCGATTACAACTCCCGGTGCCGGGGCCTTTGCTTCGTTATGAAAACCATTTGGTCCGCCTCCACCGATTACTTCAATGTCCCCAGGTGCACGACTATGAGCAGGTAGGTCGTGTCCACGTTTCAATTTCACAAAATCGCCAAGCGTGGCGTCGGCCCATCCCTCAGGCACCATAACCCAACTCCCGCAGATAGCCTTCCATGCGTGTTTCGAGCTCTGCCAGATCGTCCTTCAGCCGTGTCCTCTCGGCCCGCACCGCCATCAGATCAATCTCGGATTCTTCCTCGAAGGTGTCGACATAACGCGGGATGTTCAGGTTGAAGTCGTTCTCGACGATCTCGGCCTTGGTCGCGCGATATGCGTATTTGTCGACCGTCTCGCGGGCGCGGAAGGTCTGCTCGATCTTCACGAGGTTCTCTTCGCTTAGCACGTTCTGGTTTGTGCCCGCCACGAACTCACGGCTGGCGTCGATGAATAGCACGCTGTCATCTGCCCTGCGTTTACGGAAGATCAGGACCGCCGCCGGGATGCCGGTGCCAAAGAATAGCTTCTCCGGCAGGCCGATCACGGCATCCAGTAGGTTCTCTTCGATCAGCTTCTGGCGGATCTTGCCTTCGGTCGAGCCGCGGAACAGCACGCCATGAGGCACGACGACGGCCATGCGCCCGCTGCCGGGTTTCAGAGTCTCGATCATGTGCAGGATGAAGGCATAGTCGCCCTTGGTTTTGGGCGGGGTGCCACGGCGGAAGCGCGCGAACTTGTCGTTCTCAGCGGTCTCCACGCCCCATTTCTCAAGACTGAACGGCGGGTTGGCGACCACGATATCGAAGTGGCGCAGCATGTCGTCCGATGTGCGCAGTTTGGGGTTGCGGATCGTGTCGCCCCATTCGACTTGGTGGTTCTCTTCGCCATGCAGAAAGAGGTTCATCTTGGCGAGCGCCCAGGTGGAGCCGATCGCCTCTTGCCCAAAGAGGGCGTAACGGCGCGTGCCGCTGCGTTCGCGCACCAGACGCCCGCATTTCATGAGCAGCGAGGCGGAGCCACAGGTCGGATCGCAGATGTCGTCGCCTTCCTGCGGGTCGACGATGCGAGCCATAAGTTCCGAGACCTCGGCGGGGGTATAGAATTCACCAGCCTTCTTGCCCGCCGAGGCGGCGAAGCGGGAGATCAGGTATTCATATGCGCCGCCGATGATGTCGAGCGCACCGACACGGGAGGGGCGCAGATCGAGCGCGGGCTTGGCGAAGTCTTCGAGCAGGTGGCGCAGAATGTCGTTCTTCTGCTCCTCGTCGCCCAGCTTGTTCGAATTGAAGCTGATGTCCTGGAAAACGTCCTTGAGCTTGGCGCCATTGGCCTCTTCGACGGCATGCAGCGCCTTGTCGATACGCTCGCCGTTGCCAGCCTCGAAGCGGCGCTTGTGCAGGGCATCGAACGCGGCGCCCTCGGGGAGGACGAAGGCCTCTTCCTGCATCATGGCGTCGACCAGCTCGGGCGCGTCAGGATACTCGGTCTCGTAGCGCGTGCGGTGGTCCTTCCATACGTCCGAGACGTATTTCAGGAACAGCATCGTCAGGACGTAGTCCTTGTAGATCGAGGGGTCGACCACGCCGCGGAATGTGTCACAGGCGCCCCAGGCGGCCTTGTTGATCTCTTGTTGTGTAATCGGGTTCATCTGTCTGCTCGTGGCCTTTTGGGAACAGCCTTCGCATGTGGAGAGAGTCTCCACAACTGCGCTGCACGAGGGGTATAGGTGTGTCTTGGGAAAGAGGGACTGCGGTTTTCAGCTGATTTGTCCAACAACGCCGGGGAAGATCAGCGCGAGGCAGGGACCAGGACCATCCACGGTATTCATCCGGCGAGGGCCGTAAGACGGGTTTGGCGCTTTGGTGATAGGTCCGACCATATGCGCGACCTTATATTCGAACCCAAGATTGAAGTTCTGTCCACCAAGATGAGATCGTTGATTGGGCTTCGCTGCGGCACCGCGAGTCCGCTTGCCGTGATCGGCTTCTCCGGACTCTACGAGCGCGGCGCTGTCGCGACCGGCAGGAAAGGGCTGACACCGGCCATCCGCCGCGTTTGGCACGAAGGTCGGCTCTGGTGAAGGTTTTCTGATGCGGGTCGCGGCGAAACGTTGCGCACTGTCGGAACCACGACCCGTGTTGGAAAACCTCCCAAGGAGGAAGCCGCGGG
>NZ_QKZL01000054.1 GCF_003253995.1 Palleronia aestuarii | reverse complement strand
GCCAAACCATGGAAGAAAGACAGCCCGGGGGCAGGTGCGAGAAACGAGGCCCTGCGCGCCATCAAACGCTTCGGTCGGACGCTCTGGAGAAGGTGGTCCGGCTACCACCGTCGAAGCCGCGTCGAGACCAAGATGAACTGCATGAAGCTCCTCGGTCAGAAGCTCATGTCCCGCGACTTCGACCGCCAGACCGCCGAACTCCAAGTTCGCATCGCCATCCTCAACCGCTTCACCGCCCTCGGCATCCCCGTCACGCAGCCCGTCGGCTGACCTCAAACGAAAAAAGGGGAAGTCCCTCCGTCAGGAGATTTGCGCAACAAGGCCCCCAGTCGCGAATGTCCAGAATGGGCCGTGAGCGACAGTCGCTGCGGCCAGCCGGGTGTCCGTCTTGCTACGCCGCCGCATGTCCGCTCCGAGCTCAGATTCACCGATGCTGCGCTGGGCGCGAATGGCAGCTTTGGGCTTGGTCGACAAAATTGGTTCAGCACAGACAAGTTATTCAACCGCAGCTCAGGATGTCAGATACTCACGGGCGCAATGATCTCAAAAGGGATGGCCCTCTATGCAGCGATGCCCTTTGCGTCAAGTTTGATTGCCCTGATCATCTCGTCGATCGATGCGACATTGGCTTCAGCGGACGACACAGGGCGGCAGCGATCAAGTCTTCGGTCAGGCCTCGCCGAGTTTCCCGACCGATGCCCCCACACACCACGCGAGCGCAATCATGGGGGTCAGCGTCTCACGGGCGCCGGTCATTTGTGCAGAGTTTGTTTTTCGCCGCGATTATTTTGTGCAGAACAACCGGTGGTTGGTGTTTTCGGAACCTGCCACTTCACGTGATGCGATGGATGTTATCCAGTTGGCGCGTCGAAGTAGTGAATGCTTCACCAAAAGCCGCAACGGCGTGGCGTAAAATCAGGGCATGCAGGTCGGTGCCGCGAAGCGCCAGGCCGACTCCGTCAAAAACGGTTTGCCTTCTTCATGGCGTCGCGGACCTCTGGTCGGCATTTTTTCCCGATTTCCCTTTTGGTTCCGATCAAAGTCCAAATCAACGGTGCCCGATCTCTCAACCACCTGCCCGCGAAAGAGCGGACAAGGAGAAGGACTTTCGAGATGTCTTACATCCAACCCCAGGAATTCGCGACCAAGATGGTCGATGCCGGCGAGGCCAAGGTCTTCATGTCCACCAAGGACACGCTGATCCGGGCCTACATGGCGGGCGCTATCTTGGCCCTGGCCGCCGCCTTCGCCGTCACGGTCGCGGTGAATACCGGCCAATTCATCATCGGCGCACTGCTCTTTCCGGTCGGTTTCTCGATGCTCTACCTGCTCGGGTTCGATTTGCTCACCGGGGTCTTCACCCTTGTGCCGTTGGCGCTGTTCGACAAGCGGCCGGGCGTGACGACCAAGGGAATGCTGCGCAATTGGGGACTTGTCTTCGTCGGCAATTTCGCGGGAGCGATGACGACCGCGATCTTCATGGCGATCACCTTCACCATGGGCTTTACACTGGAGCCGAACGCGGTCGGCGCGCGCCTGATGGACATCGGCCATTCTCGCACGGTGGGCTACGCCGAAGCCGGCGCGGGTGGCATGCTGACGCTCTTCGTGCGCGCGGTCATGTGCAACTGGATGGTGTCCACCGGCGTCGTCGCGGCGATGATGTCGTCGTCCGTGTCGGGCAAGATCATGGCCATGTGGATGCCGATCCTGGTGTTTTTCTACCTTGGGTTCGAGCATTCGATCGTGAACATGTTCCTTTTCCCCATCGGCATATTGCTGGGCGCGGATTTCACCTGGGGCGACTACCTGATGTACAATGAGATCCCCACCGTGATCGGCAACCTCGTGGGCGGCCTGACCTTCGTCGGCGCGATGCTCTACGCGACGCATTACAAGATGTCGCCGTCGCGCCGTCAGCTCGACTCGCATGGTCCGGTCAGCCCCCTGGTCTCCGGCCCGGCCGAGTGATCCGCCCGGCGCGGCTCACCGCACGTCGCGGGCCGCGCCAATCCCCGGTTCCAGACCGAGTTCCGCCGATGTCCCGCGACATGACCCAGCCAGACGAACTCAGCGTCGTCAGCGGTCGGTACACGAGTGCCGGGCGCAAGGCGGGCAACCAGGATGCAGTGGGCGCGGCCGTGCCGGACAGGCGCGCGCTGGCGCTCAAGGGCGCGGCCTTCGCGCTCGCCGACGGGATCAGCACCTCTCCGGTAGCGCAGGACGCGGCCGAGGCGGCGGTCACCGGGTTTCTGAACGATTATTATTCCACTTCGGACGCGTGGAGCGTGCGCACCTCGGCCGCGCGCGTCATTTCGGCCAGCAACGCCTGGCTGCATGGGCAGGGCCGCCGTATCGGCGCGCAGGATCGCGACCGGGGATACGTGTGCACCTTCGCGGCTCTGGTCCTGAAAGGACGGGCGGCGCATCTTTTTCACGTTGGTGATAGCCGCATCTGGCGCCTGAGCGGCGACACGCTGGAGCCGATGACCGAAGACCATCGGATCCACGTGTCAGAGGGCAGAAGCTACCTGGCGCGTGCCCTCGGGGCTGACAGGTCAGTCGAGATCGACCATCGCGCCGTCGACATCGCCGCGGGCGACGTGTTCGTGATGACGACCGACGGGGTGCACGACTGGATCGATCCGCGCACTGCGGCGGCCCTGATCGCCGGCACTACCGATCTTGACGATACGGCGCGACGTATCGCACGGGAGGCGCTGGACGGGGGCAGCGACGACAACCTGACGGTGCAGATCGTTCGGGTGAACACCGTTGCGGACGCCGATGGCGGCGCGCTGTTCGATGGCGCCGCGCACCTGCCCGTTCCGCCGCTTCCAGTACCGGGCGCCGTCATCGACGGCTTGCGCATCCTGCGCGCGGTCCACGCGACCAGCCGAAGCCACGTGTTTCTCGCCGCCGCGCCGGATGGCCGGAGGCTCGCCATGAAGATACCGTCGATCGAGACGGCGGCCGATCCTGCCGCGATGCAACGATTCCTGATGGAAGAATGGATCGCCCGGCGGATCGACAGCCCCCACGTGCTGCGGGCCGCCGATGCACCGCAGCCACGCACCGCGCTCTACGTCCTGACCGACTGGATCGAGGGGCGTTCGCTCCGCCAGTGGCTGCGGGACACGCCCGATCCCGATCTGGAACCCGTCAGGGACATCGTCGGGCAGATCGTGACGGGCCTTCGCGCCTTTCACCGCCGCGAGATGATGCACCAGGACCTGCGCCCCGAGAACGTGATGATCGACACCGACGGAACCTTGCGCATCATAGATTTCGGCAGTGTCTGGGTTGCGGGCGTGGCCGAGGCCGCGCCAGCGGGCGCCGTCGGCGCCGCCTTGGGAACGTGGCAGTACACGGCACCCGAATACCTCACCGGCGACGCTGTCAGCTGGCGCTCGGACCTCTACGCGCTCGGCACCATCGCCTACGAGATGCTGACCGGCCATCTACCGTATGGTACTGCGGCGGCGCGCGTCCGCTCGCGACGCGAAGCTGCGCGCCTTCAGTATCGACCTGCCGATGCAGCTCCGAAGTCGCGTGTGCCGGCGTGGATGGACGCGGCGCTGCGCCGCGCCGTGCACCCCGATCCCCTGCGGCGGCATGACGCGCTCTCGGAGTTCGTAGCCGAGCTGCGAGCCCCGACCGCACGGACCCGTCCCCGGGGTCACCGACCCCTGATCGAGCGCCATCCCGTGCGGTTCTGGCAGGGCGTGTCCGCGCTGCTCGCACTGTGCCTCGCCCTGTCGCTCGTCATCTCGTCACCTTGATCCAACCCGAAAGGACCCCCCGATGAAAGACTTTGAAACACCCGCCGATCTGACCAAGGAAGACGTCACCGTCCTGATTCTCAGCGCAAAGAAGCGCATGGGTCTAACATGGGAGCAGATCGCCGAGGCGATCGCCATGTCACCCGTCTGGACCCACTCGGCCTGTGTCGGAATGAACGCCATGCCGCCCGAGAAGGCCGACGCCCTCGTTGCGCAACTGGAGCTGCCCGCCGAGGTGGCGGATGTGCTCGTCGAGAGCCCGACCAAGGTCTGGTCGCAGACCGTGCCGACCGATCCCTGCATCTACCGCTTCTACGAGATCGTGGGCGTCTACGGCCCCACGCTCAAGGCGCTGATCCACGAGAAGTTCGGCGACGGCATCATGTCGGCCATCGACTTCGATATGACCGTGACCCGCGTCGAGAACCCCAAAGGCGACCGCGTGAAGGTCGAGATGTCGGGCAAGTATCTTTCCTACAACAGCTGGTAGGCGCATCGGCCGAATTACAACCAGCCCATTGGAGACACCCCATGACACGGTTCACGGCCGAGCAACAGGCCTACCTTTTCGAGACCGTCACGCGTCTGGGTCTCGACCGCGCGTTCCAGGCAGCGACGGGCACCGCGGCGCCGGAAACCGTCCACGGTACGCCGGTCGAGGACCTTTGCCGCGAGGAGGTCCGCAAGTACGAGACCCATCCCTGCGACCTCTGGGACGCGATCGAAGATTGGACCGAACGCGGCGTCATCGCCGAAGGGCTCGATCAGTTCCTCTTGCGGCATTGGGGCTTCTTCAACGTCGAGCCGGCCGACACCGGCTATATGTGCCGATTGCGTCTCCCCGGTTGCCGCTTGCGCGGTGACCAGATGATGGCCGTCGCCGAAATCGCCGAGCGACTGGCGGGCGGTTTTGCGCATGTGACGACGCGCGGGAATCTGCAACTGCGCAATATTGCGCCGAGGGATGTGTTGGCGGTCCACTTCGCGCTGAAGGATGCGGGCCTGTCGTGCCATGGATCGGGCGCCGACAGCGCGCGCAATATCACCGCGTCACCGACCGGGGGTTTCGACGCGGACGAGTTGATCGACCTGACGCCGCAGGCCCGCGCCCTAGGCGAACGCATCGCCAACACGCGCGATCTGCAGGGCCTGCCGCGGAAGTTCAACATCGCCTTCGACGGCGGCGGGCGCGTGTCCTGCGTAGCAGATTCAAACGACATCTGCTTCCAGGCGGTACGTGTCACCGACGGGCTGAAGCCGGGCATATGGCTGCGCGTCGCGGTCGGCGGCATCTCGGGGCACCTCGATCTCGCCCGCCCAACGGGTGCCTATTGCCGACCCGAAGACGCCGTGCAGGTCGCCGTGGCCATGCTGCGTGTCTTCGTTGAGCACGGCGACCGCACCAACCGCAAACGCGCGCGTCTGAAATACCTACTCGACCGGCATGGGGTGGACTGGTTCATCGACTGCACAATCGAAAAACTGCCCGATGGCAAGTTAGTCCTCGCGACGCCCAACGAGGCACAGCGCGCGCCGATCGACCGGCAGGGTCATATCGGCGTGCATCCGCAGCGCGACGGGGCGCGCTATCTCGGCGTGGCGCTCGAGATGGGGCGGCTCTCGCCCGAACAGATGCGGCTTCTGGGACGGCTCTCGTTAGATGAAGGACGCAACGACCTGCGCTTGACGGTCTGGCAGAACCTGCTGCTGCCCCACGTGCCCGAGGGGCGCGTCGAAACCATCCGCACCGCGCTGGCCGGGGCCGGAATGCCCGCCGTGGCAACCGCCTTCGCTGCCGGCGCGGTTGGCTGCACCGGGAAATGGGCCTGTAAGTTCGGGCTTGCCTACACGAAGGCCGACGGCACCGCACTGGTGCGCCATCTGGAGGCGCGCTTCACGCTCGACAGGCCCATCAACATCCATCTGACCGGCTGTCCGAATTCCTGCGCGCAGCACTACATAGGCGATATCGGCCTCATGGGCGCGACGCTTCCAGACGGGGGCGAAGGCTACATGATCGTGCTCGGCGGCGGCACCGACGACGACGAAGGATTGGCCCGGCCCCTGTCCGGTCCCATCCCGGCTGCCGCGCTCAATACGACCGTCGAGACGGTCGTCGGCTCCTATCTTGCCCAGCGCGCACCGGGTGAGAGCTTCCTCGCTTTCGTCCGCCGCCTGCCCGACGAGGCAATGCCCACCCTGCTCGACCGCGACATCGCGGTCGCCTGAGGACCCGTTTCATGACCAAACCCGACAAGGCACTCGCCACCCTTGCCACGGCATTGTCTGACCCGCCGCAGTCCTTCCTGCCCGCCGATGCGCCGTTCGACGATGCGCAGCGGATGTTTCTCGACGGGATGCTCGCGGGACTTGCGGCCGCCGCGAATGCTCAAGGTCCGGATGCGCCCGCCGCCAAGGGGACCGCGCTGCGCGTCCTCTTCGGCTCGCAAACCGGAACCGCCGAGGCGCTGTCGAAAGACCTTCGTAAGTTCTCCGCAACGAAGGGCTTCGACGCCGTCGTGTCCGAGCTCGACGCGGTCGCACCCGCAGACCTGGTAGGGGTCAACCATCTCCTCATTGTCGCGGCCACTACCGGAGAGGGCGAGCCCTGCGACAACGCAAAGCGCTTTCACACCGCGCTGTTGGCCGATGATGCACCTGACCTGCCTGCGACGCTTCACTACAGCGTCTGCGGTCTGGGTGACGTCTCCTATCCTGCCTTCAACCAGTCCGCGCAGGAGATCGACGAACGCCTCGCCGCGCTCGGCGCGACACGCGTGCGCGAACCGGCGCTGTGCGATGTGGCCTACGAAGATGATTACGCCGCCTGGAAAACAGACGTTTTTGCATCGTCCGCCTTCGCGGACGCCGCCGGTGCAGCAACTGCGCTTGAGACAGCTTCTGAAGACCCCGAACCCACCTTCACCAAGGCGCGACCCTTCACCGCGACCGTCCTGGACGTGCGCCGGCTCAGCGGCACGGGCGCGGGCAAGGTCGTCAATCACGTCGAGATCGCGCTGGTCGGCGGCGGGCCAGATCTGGACTACAGAGCGGGCGACGCCCTGGGCCTCTGGCCCGTGAACGACCCCGCCGAGGTGTCCGAGATCCTCGCTGCGGCAGGGTTCACCGGCGCGGAAGCGGTCAGCCTCAAGAGCGGCCCGTCAAAGCTGCGAACTGCTCTGATGTCACGCTTCGACCTCGTCACGGTGACACCTACCACGCGCCAGGCTTGGGCGGCGGAGGATGCGCCCGCCGAAATCCATGTCATAGACCTCCTTCGCGCGGGGGTGCCGGAGCTGTCGCCGCAAGTGCTGGTCGATGGATTGCGACCGCTCCAGTCGCGGCTCTACTCGATCTCCTCGTCCCCCGAGGCCCATCCCGGAGAGGTCCATCTGACGGTGGGCGAGCTGCGCTACGATCTGAACGGCACAGAGCGGAAGGGCTGCGCGTCCAGCTTTCTCGGCGGTCGCGTCCAGCCGGGCAGCACCGTCGGCGTCTTCGTCCAGCGTGCGGCGCATTTCCACCCGCCTTCGGAGGATCGCCCGCTCATCATGATCGGGCCGGGCACTGGTATTGCGCCGTTCCGCGCTTTTCTGGAAGAACGCGCGGCCCGCAGCGCATCCGGCGATAACTGGCTTTTCTTCGGAGATCGCACCGAAGCCCGGGACTACCTCTACCGGGAGCAGGTCGAGGGATGGCGCGACAGCGGGATGCTCACCCGGCTGTCGCTGGCTTGGTCGCGCGACGGGATGGCGAAGGTCTACGTTCAAGACCTCATCCAGCGTGACGCAGCCGAGTTCTTCGCATGGCTAGAGCGGGGCGCGGCGATCTATGTCTGCGGCGACGCGTCCCGGATGGCAGCGGACGTGGATCGCGCGATCCACGAGGTCGTCGCACAGACCAGCGGTATGTCCGAGGACGCTGCGGCCGACTACGTCGACGCCCTCGTCCGGGATCATCGTTATCGAAGGGATGTCTATTGATCTGGACCAAGGTGGTGGGTGCAGACGTTCGTGCTTAGCGCAGCGAAAGCCCGGTTTGTCCCGCGAAGCTGTCATTAGGGCGATTAAATGCTGCGCGGTATGGGGACGTCTGGTTCGGTGAAGCCGCGCTGCAGCGATAAACCGACCGGCGAACGGCAGCTCGGGGCCGGGCATGTTGATGGCCTGGGCCAGGTGACAATTACTCTGCCGCGCCGCCGCATGTCCGCTTGGAGCCCACTTTACCGGATGCTGCGGAGCGCACGAAAGTCGGGTTCAGCGGATCGTGCCTTGGAGGCAGCGAGTGTTTTGGATGGGTTTAGACCCGGCCGCAGGAGCGTTCTGAAACTTCGCCAAGACGCTAGTAAGACAGTTGACCCGTTCCATCCGGCCATTCAGTTGAGGAGCACTTGGTGAAACGGCTTGTCCCTCTGGCGTTCCCGTCGCGGCGAAGAATTTGGTCTGTTACGCCGGCACGTCGTCGAAAGCCGCGCGCATGGCTGCGATGTCGATCTTCTTCATGCCCATCATAGCGGCCTGCGCCCGGCCCGCGGTCTTCCGGTCGGGATCGGAGGGCATGTCGTTCAGCGCGGTTGGCACGATCTGCCAGTGAACGCCGAAGCGGTCGCAGAGCCAGCCGCACTTGCCCTCGCTACCGCCCTCGGTCAGCGCGGCCTAGAGTTGGTCCGTCTCCGCTTGGTCGAGCGCGGCGACCGAGATCGAGTGATCGGGCTTTGGCGCGAAGGACGCGTTGCCGTCCAGCAGCATGTATCGCGTGCCCATGCAGGCCCACAGCACCATGGCCATGTCCGGTCAGATGGGCTGGACATGATCGACGGTCGTGTCGAGCAGGGTGGCGGCTTAGAAGCGCGCGGTTTCCTTGGCACCGGTCTTTAGAAAAATGCATAGGCCGAAATTGGGTTGGTCGGTCATTTTGTGGTCTCCGCCACATGGGCCGCGTAATTGTTGAGGATCGCCTGCCAGCCGTCGCGCTGTATCTCGACGGGATTGCTCGCCTCAGGTTCGAACACGGTGCGCACGAGAGTGCCGTCGCCATCGGGTGCGAAAGTGGTCCGCGATAGCCGCCCATCATCGAGCTCAAGGACCAGCGTGTGGGGCGGATCGACCTCCTTGTAGGTACCGCCGAAGTCGAACCCCATGGAGCCGTCGCGCACCTCCATGCGGGCGACGTGCCGCCCACCGGGGCACAGATCGACCTCGGCGCGCGGGCAGCACCAGTCGGGGCCTGCGAAGTTCCATCGAGTGATGGCGTCGGGGTCGGTGTAAGCGGCCCAAGCCGACTCCGGCGGGGCGGGCACGCGGGTCTCGACGGTGATGGAGTCGGTCATGGTCGATCCTCCTCAGGACGGGGCGCGCCGAAGAGCCGGCGCACGTAGCGGTCGAGATGGTCGATGGCCTCTCGCGCCAGGTCGGGGTCGTTCCCGGCCTTGGCGAGAATGAAGCCGCCTTGCAGGACGGTCTGGAAGTGGCGTGAGAGCGATGCGGCGTTCCAGCCGTCCGGCGCGATGCCGCGCGCGTCGATGGCGGCCTGGATGTCCCCCTCCAAGGTCTCGGCATGGCCGAAGATGCTGGTGGCGGCGGCGTCGCGGATCTCGGGCGCAGTGGCGTGGACTTCCTGCGCCAGGGTGCCAACGAGGCATGTGAAGGCGGGGATGTCGTCGGAGACGATGCTGCGGCGGAAGTCGATATAAGCCAGCACGCGGTCCAGCGGATCGGCGGGCGCGTGGTAGGGCGCGCCCTCAAACAGCGCGCCCGTCGTCTCGGCCCAGTGCTCGGCTGCAGCGACGCCGAGCGCGTCTTTCGATTTGAAATGATGGAAGAAGGCGCCCTTGGTCACGTCCGCCTCGCGGCAAAGGTCGTCGACGGTGGTGGCGGCGAAGCCCTTGGTGCGGATTACGTCACGCGCCGCGTCGAGAAGGCGGGTGCGGGCATCGCCGCGTTCAGGGGCGTGTTTGGTCGGGCGTGGCATTTAATTATAATACCAAGTGGTCGGTATGTATAGCAAGCGGTAAGTTTTTACCATTCTGGTCTACGTGTTCCGTCAGCTATACCCGGCTGCACCGGACGTTCATCCCAACCGCAGCGAAAGGTCGCTCCGTCCGCTGAGCGGACCTCGGCCCGTTGTAAATGTTGCGCTGAGGCCCGAACGGCCGCTTCGGTGAAGCCGCATGGCAGCGTCTAGCAGCACCGCGAATGTCCGTTCTGGGCCGCCCGCGAAAAGGGCGGCCCAGACGATCAAATCTCGACCGCTTCCGAGATGGCAAGGGCATCCTCCAGCCCGACGCCGAGG
>NZ_QKZL01000053.1 GCF_003253995.1 Palleronia aestuarii | reverse complement strand
CGGCTGCGCCCCTGTTTCCCGAAGTCGCATGGCAGGCCGCGGGTGGACGACAAGCGCGTGCTCAGTGGTGTTGTATTCATCGATCGCAACGGTTTGCGCTGGCGGGACGCGCCGCGTGAATACGGCCCGCACAAGACGCTCTACAATCGCTGGATCGGGTGGAGCCGCATGGGCGCGTTCGCGCGGATCATGGAGGGGCTCGCCGCCGAGCAGGCCGATTGCCGGACGATCATGATCGACACGACCCATCTGAAGGCGCACCGGACGGCCTCAAGCCTGCGCCTTCAAAAAGGGGGGCGTGGCCGCCTGATCGGCAGGAGTTCGAGGATCAGGAGACGATCCGGTGGATCGTTTCCCCGAGGACGGCGGGATGAATAGCAGGCTCCATGCCGTTACCGACCGCGAAAGCCGCCCTGTCCGCCTCTTTGTGACCGCCGGCCAGGTCAGCGACTACAAGGGCGCGCTCGCGCTCCAGATCGGCTTTCCGCAAGCGGACTGGTTTCTCGCCGACCGCGGCTACGACGCCGACTGGTTCCGTAACTCTGTCGGGAAGCAGAATTCGGGCCTGCATTCCGCCGCGCAAGTCGCGCACGATCCCGATCAGATACGACAAACGCAGATACCGGCGCCGACATCGTATCGAGATCATGTTCAGGCGCATCAAGGATTGGCGCCGTGTGGCCACTCGCTACGACCGATGCCCCGAGGTCTTCCTCTCGGCCATCGCGCTCGCCGCCACCGTCATCTATTGGCTATGAGGCCTGAGCCTAGTTCGGCGCGCTCAGTGCGGTGGCGCTTGACCATCTGAGTGCGCGGCAATTTCAATGCAGGGCGGAGGCGTTTGTGGCCTACCGCAAGTTCCTGCGCATGGCTGAGGAGCTTGTCAGCAACCAACCTGCCCAGCCATTTCTTCCGCTCTTCGATGTGAGGCATGGCCTCCACTTTTTTGAAGCGTGTGGTGACCTTCTTCGCCTTCACCCCCGACCATCGCGACGAAGCATAGGCCTCGCTTCGATAATCAACCGCGACAATGCCACGGCGGTCGCCTTTGGCGAAGTAGTAGCCCCCAGCTTCCAGCGCGGCTTTCAGCGCATCGGCAGAATCCGAGCGGCACCAGGCATCCTTTAAGATGGCCGTGATGATTTGCGGGTCTTGCTTGTTGCGCTTTGCTTGCTGCCATTCGGCGCGAGAGAAAGTCAGCGGGTTCCTGGCAGAGCCGTCTGACCTGCTCCCCTTGGAGTCCGCAGTTACAAGTCAGCTCTGTTCAGGGTTTGGTCCTCTTCTGACCGTTGGTGATATTCCCGCGGGGTGCGCCCGTCGAGGCTCGTATGCAGGCGGTGGTGGTTGTAGTCGTGACGCCATGCCTCGATCAGATTGCGGGCTTGGCGCAGGCTGAGGAACAGGTGCTGGTTCAGACACTTGTCCTGCAGCCTTCCATTGAAGCTTTCGACCAAGCCGTGTCTCGCATAGGCTTGCCCGGCGCGATGTAGTGCCATTCGACGTGGCGGTCCTCCTGCCATTTCGGCATGGCGTTCGAGGTCAGTTCGGTTCCGCTGTCACTGACTACCATGCAGGGATAGCCCTTCATCTCCGCGATCCGGTCCAACTCCCGTGCGACACGGTCGCCTGACAGCGAGGTATCGACGACAGCGGCAAGGCACTCCCGGCTGAAGATGGGCCATGTTGCGCCATTGGTCCGAGCGACAATGGCGAATGATCACGCAGAGCACGCGGAACCGGCGCCCATCCGAGAGCGCGTTCGACACGAAGTCGAGCGACCATCGCTGGTTCGACTCCTGCGGGATCGCCATGGGCGCCCTGGTCCTGATCGCGCGCTTCCTCCCGCCACGCTTGCGAACGGTGAGGCCCTCTTCCCGATAGATGCGATACAGCGCCCCGGCCTACGAATGGTCCACTGGACCATTCGCTTCACGGCCTCCGATCCAGTTCACCTCCCAGCCTTCGCGCTTTAGGAGAATGTGCAGACGCCGATAGCCGAACCGCCGTCGCTCCGACGACAGATCCTTCAGCCGTTTGCGCAACTCCGCATCGATGGCCCGAGCCGACCGGCGCCGATAGACGCGCGGATCGATCCCGGCCAACGCGCAGGCCCGCCGCTGAGAGTAGCTCTTCTCTTTCATGGCCTAGTCCACAGCACTCGCCATTGTCCTCGGACCAATGGCGGACATAACTCGTTCCTCGAACCGGGCCTCAGAAGTTTTTTCCCAGCATCTCTTTCAGCGTGGCGACAACCATCATCTGTTCGGCCAGCATCTGCTTCGGCTTCGGCTTCGGCTTCGTGTTCTCGGCTTCGAACTCCTTCAGCTGTTTGGCGTCAGCAACCTCCATGCCGCCGTATTTGGGCCGCTAGGTGTAGAAGGTCGCATCGCTGATCCCGTGCTTGCGGCACAGCTTCGGTACGCTCATGCCCGCCTGATGCTCTTTCAGAATGCCAATGATCTGCACTTCGCTGAAACAGCTTCTTCTCATCGTCTGTCTAGTCGTTCGGAGAACAGCCTAACCGTAAACCGCGGACCTTTCAGCGAAGCAGGTCAGGTCGATCATGCCTTTTGGCATGTCCCAGCCGTGCTGGAGATAAATCTCCCGGATCAAATTCGTCAGCCGCCGCTTGGTGAAGAATAGCTGCTTGGCCGTCATGGTTTCGGTATCGATGCGGGACCAGACGGCATGGGCGTGTCGCCTGCCTTCCTTCTCGTGGAAGAGAATGGCGCGCGGCTGGCCGTCAAGGCCGAGCCGCTGCTCCGCCAGTTCGATGGCAGCTTCAAAGGTGGCGGTATCTACGTGGTTATCGTGCGGAGAATTGAGGCTAGCGATAGGAGATGCTGCTGGCAGCGCGTACCCTTTGGCGATGGCCTCAGATTCTTTCAGCGCCCCATGCAGATTATCTTCGCTCATGAAACCGCGAAGCTCGTAGAGGCTGACATGCTCGTTGTCCTGCATGTTCATGAGGTGCGTCGTCAGCTTGGCGGCATTCCCGCGCTGTGAGCCTTTCAGGATCATGGCCCGCCTACATCGGATAGAGAGCCAAGCGCGCGCACCAGTTCTTCACGCAAAGCCATCACGTCTTCGCAGGCTTGGCGAATTTCGTCTTCAAGCTCCGGCGAAACGAGCAGCGCGCCTGTATTCGCAGCGCGGGCAAGCTGATTGAGCTTCTGTGAGAGGCGAGACTTACCGAGCTCACCTAGGACGCGGCCCAAGGCTTCATGGTCTTCGATGGGGTTAGTATTGCGGCGGCGCACCTTTTCCAGCGGCTCATCGAACAGCTTTGCCTTGATATAAGCGCCGAGCTGCGCGCCGTTTGCGTCGGCCTGCAACTGCGCGATCTGTTCAAAGGAAAAACGCAACGAGAACGGTGCCTCGCGCTTCTTCTTTTTCGGTTTGGCGGCTACCGCCGCGTTTGAATCACGTTCCTAAATGTTCATCACCGCATTTCGGATCGTTATTCTGAGTTACAATGTTAAGGTGTTCGACGGCCTTGAGTTGGAGTTCTCAATCGTGAAGTATCTCAAAGAGAGAGTTCCAAGTCTCTCTTTCCACCTGCACCAGCGTTTTCCCATATCAAGCCGTCCGTCAGCCCAGGTCTTTCCTCTCGCTCCGTCGTCTGAAGAACGAGAAAACGAGCGGGGCGAGAAGGATCACGAGCGTGATCCGCACGATATGGTGGCTCGCCACGTAGGCGACCTCGGAACCCATCGCGAGCGCGACGAGGCTCATCTCCGCCAGTCCGCCCGGAGAATAGGCCAGAAGGACCTGCGTGGTGGTCTGGTTGAACGCGGTGTGCAACGCCAACGCGACGCAGATCGTGACCGTCAGCATGATGAGCGTGGCCCCGAGGCTGAGAAGCATGGCCCGGCCGATCTCTCCGGCCTTCGATCCGACGAACCGGCAGCCGATGATCGTTCCGAGAAAGAGCTGTGCAACGACGACGAGTTCGCGCGGCGGAGGATTGTGGGTAAATCCGGCGATATGGGCGATCGCGCTGCAGAGCATTGGACCGATGAGTGTCGGCGCGGGTAGCCGCAATCGGCCGCCGAGCAGGTATCCCACGACACCGCAGATCGCCAGGACGCCGAGGTCGGGTAAGGGAATGTCGGCCAGGGGCGTGCCGAACGCGGAGCGATCGCCGAGATCGTAACCCGCGATGCCGCGGATCCAGATCGCGACGAGCGACACGACGACCACGATGCGGGCGGCGTGGGCGAGCGCGATCTTCGCGTCGTCGCCGCCATAATCACGGCCGATAATGACCATCTCGTTCAGCCCGCCGGGCATGCCGGCGAAGAACGCGGTGACGGGATCGAACCCGCCGAAATATCGGTAGAAGGGGATCACGAGGAGGCACGAGATCGCCATGTAGAGCCCGAGCCCCGCGAAGGAGAGGGCCCATTCGGGCGCCTGCCGGATGAGGTCCGGCGTGAAGCCCGCGCCCAGCATGACGCCGATGACGACGACCACGAAGGGGCGGATCCGCAAGGGCGGGCGCACCGGGATGCGCATCACGGCAGCGATCGTGTTGAAGATCATCGGCCCGAGCATCCAGGGCAGGGGCGTGCCGAGACGATTGAAGATCATGCCGCCCGCGATGCCGATGGCGAGCGCAAGCGTGATGCGGAACAACAGGTTCCAATCGAGCGGCGGAAACGCGCCGCGTCCGGATTTAACGACCATAGGTCGGTTTCCCGAGGATGCGCCGCGGCAATCGCCGGCCCGGCCCGGACCTCATACGAGAGTTTCATCCGGATGGCGAGACGTGTCCGGAAGGAAAGAGATCGAGATGGCGCGCCATTGGCTCGAGGCATACCGGATCGGCGACGGCGAGGATCGGAACGTCCTGCCGCGCCGGGTCGTAGCGCCGCCCGCCCGCCGAACTGGCGCCGCCGGCCTCGTCGAGAACAACGAGGCCGGCAGCGTGATCCCAGGGTTTTGCCGCGGCGGAGATATTGAAATCGGCGTGTCCGAGCGCCAATGCGCGATATTCGTGACAGGAGCAGCGTAGCGTTCGGACGAGGCCCAGCGTCGGCAGGCGCGCGGCGAGCGCGGACCGCGCAGGCTCGGCGAAAAGATGGAGGGACAGGAAACCCTGCATCTTGTCGATGGGCGGGGCGGAGCGGGAGCGCATGCGGACGGGTTCTAGCTCGGGTCGGCCGTACCACGCGCCCCCGCCCGCACGCGCCGCCACCCAATCGTCAAGGACAGGATCGTATAGGAGACTGAAGATGGTTCGCCCCTCGTGCACGACGGCGAGGATCACCCCGAAAAGGGCCAGACCGGCGGCAAAGTTCGCCGTGCCGTCCACCGGATCGACGATTACGCAGAGTTCGGAGGAGGAGATGGTGTCCAGCAGGGCCGGATTCTCGGCGCAGGCCTCCTCGCCTACGACTGCCGCCTTAGGAAGGATACGGGCGAGCTCATCCGTAATCACGCGTTCCGCCCGGCGGTCGGCGATGGTGACGAGGTCGTCCGGGCCCGACTTCGTGCCGATCTCCGATGGGGCTAGGTTGCGAAACCGTGGCATGATCTCGGTACGCGCTGCATGCCGGACGAGTTCAATCAGACTTTGCTCGGTCGTCGGATCAATCATCGCGGAGGAAGCGGTACGCGCTGACCTGCGAGAAGATCGATCCCGGATGCAGGGTGATATCGGGCCACCCCGGCCGGCCCGGAGCATCCGGCCACATTTGGGGTTCGAAGGCCAAGGCCGCATAACGTCGATAGGAACGCCCGTGGATCGTCGCGGCCGTCACGTCGAACTTGTTCATATCGAAGACCTGCACGCCCGGTGCCGTCGTGGAGATTTCCAGTTCGACGCCGGAATTTCCCCCAAGACGGATAGCCGGCCTAAGCGGCATCGCCCGGTCGGACAGACAGAAGTTATTGTCGAGAGGCGGGATATCGTCTCCTTGGAGGTCCCGCGGCGTGCGGAAGTCGTACGGTGTCCCGGCAACATCGCGAATTGCGCCTGTCGGAATGTCGTCCGCGTCAGTCGGGAGGTATCGTTCCGAGAGGATTTGGAGACGCTGGCCGCGCCAATCGGGCTCGTCCATGACGCTCCAATACCCGTGGCTCGCAAGCGACATGAGCGTCGGCGCATCGGTCTCGCCGGTCAACGTCACGATAAGGGTCGTCTCATTCAACTCGTACCGCGCGGTGAGGCGCCTGTTGCCGGGAAATCCACCATCTCCGTCGGCGAGGTCAATCTCGAAGATCGCATGGATGTCGCTCGCCCCGACAAGGCGCCAGATCCGCCGGTGAACACCTGTGCTGCCCGAATGAAGAGTATGTCTGCCGTCCTGATTTGCGTCGAACCGGTATGTGCGTCCGTCTATGACGGCCTCCGCCCCCCGGATCCGGTTGGCGACGGGGCCTAGAACTGCTCCGAAATGCGAGAGGATGCCCTCGTAAGCTTCCGCGCTGGCGCCACCGAGCGTTAGGGGAAAGGCAATGCCGGGCAGGCGGACGTCCTGTATGAGGGCGCCCAGATCGAGCAGCGCCACCTGCAATGCCCCGTTGTCGAGGACCAGTCGGCCGACCTCCCTGCCATCGGACAATGTCCCGAACTTATCCATGTCGCTCCTCTGAAAAAACGCTCTGGGGTCGGATCACCCACCCGAAAGCGAAACGTCGGGCGCGCGAGCGAGGTCCGCACGTCACTCGACGGACCGGTCTTAGAAGTCACAGCACGATGCGATGTTCAGATTGACCGCGCGCGTCCACGGGTACGACGAAGGTGCGCCCATGCCCGTCGACCGCAGCAATTTCCGGCTCGGGCAAACCCACGGCCGCCGACGTGACGAAGAGCGTATCTCGCCCGGGACCACCGAGCGCGGGACAGGTGGTCTGCGTGGCGGCGAACTCCACGGCGAAGCGGAAACCTGCGTCGGGCCCGTAGCACGCGACACGTCCCGCGCCCCATCCGGCGCTCCATATGTTGCCGTCCGCATCGCAGATCGCACCGTCGGGAAAATGGTCCGTACCACTCAGATCGAGCCAGGTCTCCGCCTTGCCCTCCGGCCAGCCATCCGTGCCGAGCCGCCAGCGCATGATGAGTTGCGTCGGCGTATCTGTGAAATAGGCATGCGTCCCGTCGGGCGTGAAGCAGATCGCGTTGCCGATGCTCATCCCGCCCTTGAGCCGTCGAAGCTCCCCGCGATACCACCTATAAAGTGCGCCGCGCCCGGTCTCCTTCGCGGTGCTCATTGTATTGACCCAGAAGCCGCCCTGCGGATCGGCGCGCCCGTCATTCGAACGCGTCTCGTCGTTATGCGCCTCCAGTTCGCAGAGCTTCTCGCGCGCATCCGTCTCGATATTCAGGATGGTGAGGTCGCGTTCGGTCGCGACGAGAAGTCTGTCGCGGTCGATCCAGCCCATCGAGGAGACGAAGCGGTCGAAGGTCCAGTCCCGCAAACGCCCGTCCTCCCGGCTGAGAACGCGCTTCGAGAGGATGTCGCACCAGAAAAGCTGTTCGCGCTCGGGATGCCAGAAGGCTCCCTCACCGAGTAGGCAGCGCGTCGAATCGTGCACACCTATATTCATCGGCACGTCTCCTCCCATGCAGAGACCATCTCTCTGGCGCGGACACCGACGTCGCGGGCATCGTCTCCCGGTCGGTAGAGTGCCGTCCCGATGCCGAAGCCCGTCGCCCCGGCGGCACGCCATTCGGCGAAGTTCGACGGGCCGACGCCGCCCACCATGTAGATCGCCGTCTCGACCGGCAGGACAGCCCGGATGGCCTTCAATCCCTCGACTCCCATCTGGAAGGCGGGGAAAACCTTGAGTCCGGTCGCGCCCGCCGCGAGCGCGGCAAAGCATTCCGAGGGTGTGAGAACACCGGGATAGCTCTTCATCTCGGCATCCCGCGTCGCTGTCACGACGGCCGGGTTGAAGTTCGGAGAGACGATCAGCATGCCACCGGCTGCGCGCACCTCCTCGACTTGGGCGGGCTGCAGGACAGTGCCTGCGCCGATCTCGGTCCGCCCTGCGTGACGCTCCGCCATTCGACGGATAGAGACAAGCGGCTTGGGAGAATTCAGTGGAACCTCGATCCTCGTGATGCCCGCTTCGACGAGCACGTCCGAGATCGCGTCGGCTTCTTCCGGATCGATGCCGCGCAGGATCGCGATCAATTCGCGGGTCATGATGGGTCCCCCCCTGATATCTTCAGAGCCTCCGACAGTCCGGCAAGGCTCATCGCCTCACCCTTGGTGCGCATCGCGCGAACCCCCTGCGCCTCGAGCGCCTTGTCGTAGGCATCGCATATCGTCTTCGTGCCGATCAGCGCGACCTGCATGCCAAGCCAATGTGCGCGTGTCGCCGCGAGTTCCGCGCCGATGAGGAGTCCAGAGAGTCGTGCGCGAGCCGTACCGGGGTCCAGCGATCGCGAGAGTCCCTCCGCGCGGATCGAGAAGAGACGTGTCGAGAGGCTCTCCGGTCGACTGATCGCGTCGGAAACCGCCGACCTGAAGGCGTCATCGTTCCAATCTTCCGTCGTTACCGAATGGCGCAATACGGTATGGTCGGAAATCGCCGCGTATAGCTCCCCGGTCATTGCCGTCTGGAAAGAGACGATCTCGCCCGCGCTGACACGAACCCATTTGGTATGGCTTCCAGGCAGGCAGATGACGCCGTCGAAATCGGGATCGAGGGACAGAAAGCCCGCAATCTGCGTTTCTTCGCCTCTCATGACGTCAGGCGGACGGTCCTGCGACAGGCCCGGAACGATCGCGACGCCAAGGCGGGGATCATTGGTGAGAACGGATGTCAGTGGACCCGCGAGGGGCGGGCAGGGGACTTTGCGATAGGGAGCTTCCTTCCATCCCTGCCGCGCGCCGACCATGCCGCAGGCAATGACAGGTACATTGCTTGGAAGCTCCCATCCGGAAACGAGGTCAAGGAGCGCCGCCTCGAAGTCGCCTTGGGCGATGCGTCCCATTCCGGCGTCGGATGCCGCTTCGGCGAGAACGTCCCGCTCCGCACTCATGGCCCACCCGCGCAGATGCGACGTCCCCCAGTCCAGGGCGATCCAGGCAGGGGTGATCTTTGCGGAATGGATTTCGTCAGACATGGAAACTCCCCTTGGCGTTCGTCAGTCACATGCCACTAGGCATATATGGCCGGGTCCTGCACGGTCGGACGTCTCACGGACTGAACGCAATCCGATGAACGGAAACCGCGCGCATGCATCACCTCGAAGATCCGATGCTTGGTCGTCAAGGCGGTCAGGCCGGAAACAAGAGCACGTATTTGGATCGGAAGCTCTGGGGGATTCCGTCTGCCTCGACAGCATCAAGCAACGATTCCTCGGGGGGGCTGGGGTCTTGCGATGATCACGTACGGGGAGCGTCGCGCACGTCACGGGCCGATTTCGGCGGTCATTAACAATCGTGTCTCTCGTTGCCACATACGGGAAAGGATATTGCCGTAGAACACCGCTTTTTCAGGCACTTCGAATTTGTCGCAAAAACTTTGCGGAAAGTTGTGAAAGGGGGTTGCGGGTTTTGGTCGGTATCCGTAGATACGCCTTCACCGACGGGGCGGGGAGCTTCGGAGGGACGGCCAGCGGGTCCTTGAGGGGACGGGTTGGTTGGACAAGCAGATAGATCAGGCGGGGCGCGCCGAGGATAGGGCGCATCTTGTTTGTTTTTGTCTGTTGCTCTTTGACATTGCGGGTATCTGAAGAGATATGCGGGCGGTTTGGTTCATTCGATGGATCAGCCTTCTGTATATCGCGCCTCTAGGCTTCGGCCGATGATGAGGTGTCAGCTTCACTGTTTGATGTGGCTTTGCGTTACTTCGGTAACCTGGAGCACATGAAACAGAGACTTTCCACTGGGCTTTTGCCTGTCGTGCTCGAGTAGCTGGCAGGTGGGGGTACGGTGGAAGATGTGCAGAGGTTCGAACGTCAAGGACACATCCTTCGGGATGTTTCAACTTGAGAGTTTGATCCTGGCTCAGAACGAACGCTGGCGGCAGGCCTAACACATGCAAGTCGAACGAAGCCTTCGGGCTTAGTGGCGGACGGGTTAGTAACGCGTGGGAACGTGCCCTTCTCTACGGAATAGGCCCGGGAAACTGGGTTTAATACCGTATACGCCCCTTCGGGGGGAAAGATTCATCGGAGAAGGATCGGCCCGCGTCTGATTAGATAGTTGGTGGGGTAACGGCCTACCAAGTCGACGATCAGTAGCTGGTTTGAGAGGATGATCAGCAACACTGGGACTGAGACACGGCCCAGACTCCTACGGGAGGCAGCAGTGGGGAATCTTAGACAATGGGCGCAAGCCTGATCTAGCCATGCCGCGTGAGTGACGAAGGCCCTAGGGTC
>NZ_QKZL01000052.1 GCF_003253995.1 Palleronia aestuarii | reverse complement strand
CTCGCTACGACCGGTGCCCGAAAGCTTTCTTGTCAGCGATCGCCCTCGCAGCAACCGTACTGTTCTGGCTCTAACTTAATGAGTCTGGAGCCTAGTGAAACGGGGCGAGACCGGAGTGTCCATCTTGGGCCGCGGGGTTCATGGAGGTGTCCAACTAACTTACAAATTTTAAGGCGGAATGACGCCGATGCGCCGTAGAGACGTTTCAACTTAGCAAACTATCAGTCTACCTATAACCTAAAGGTCGAAAGCCACGATTTTGGATGGATGATCCCCTGGCTTATTCCTAGAAACGAGAGATTATAATATATCTATTGAGAGAATGTATCATGTATGAAACGATAGAAATATCTGGAAGCTTTGAATACGAAAGTTATCGCGCTCAAAAAATTACATACAAACTGATTGATGCAACGGATGCCAATTGGATCGTATCCAACTCAGGGGAAAACACGAACAGGTATCCCGTCTCCATCTACGATAGCTCGGACGTTACATTAATTGGTGGAGAAATTTTAGGTGAGGTACCGCAGAATATCGATTGGATAGATGCTTACGTAAACTCCGCTGCAATTCTTGTGCGCGGTACGGACGGTGCCGTTGTGCAGGATTGGCGAATATCTCGGGCTTGGGACGGGATCCGGATCCTCGGCAATGACGACGACACGTTCACTATCGAGAACATCTGGCTGAGCGAAATACGCGATGACGGGGTAGAAAACGATCAGGGCGTTGGCGGAACGATCCGCAACGCCCTTTTCGACGGTGTTTTTGTCGGGGTCAGCATTGCGGACGAGAACATGGGCGACAAGTCCGACAACGTCGTCATGGTCGAAGACGTCCTGATCCGGATGAAGGAGTATCTCTACAAGGGGGAACTCACCCATCAGGCGCCGTTCAAGACCCTAGACACCAGCCCGCAGCTCGAGATCCACGATTCCGTGTTCGCCATCGAAGACGGGATCCACCGAGGCTGGCAGGATCTGGAGCGGGCTTGGGACAAGGTGATCGACGCATCGGGAAACTATTTCCTTAATCTGAGCGACGAAACGCTCCCCGAGAATTACCCCCGTCCGCCGGAGGGCTTTACGATCCTCGAAGGGGCGGAGGCCAGAAACTACTGGGCGGCGACGAAAGCGGAGTGGATCGCGCGATCCTCCGAATCGATACCCGCCCAGACGCCCGCTCTCGCAGCCGATAGCGACGAGGCGGCCGAACCCGATCCCCTTGCGGCCTACGTCATCGACGACATCGTGCTGCAGGACCAGTCGCGCATTGCGGGCTGGAGCGACAGCTCGGGCAATGGCAACGACCTGGTGGCCTCTGGAAATCCGACCTTCGCCGACCAGACCACGCCAACGGGCCGTGGCGCGGTCGTCTTCGATGGTTCTGGAGATCTGCTCGATCGCAATGGGGCTCTGAACGGGCGGCCCGAAGGGAATGGCGATCGAACGATGTTCTTCGTGGTGAACTATCTCGACCACAATGGCGTGACGTCCGGATTGGTCTATGGCGACGGGGTGCAGAACCAGACCTTCGATCTGACGACCAGCTACAATTCAGAGACCCTCTCCGTTCAAGGATGGGGCCTCGAGAACGACTTTGGAACGATGACGGATGGGCCGTCGCAGGATTGGATCGTGCAATCGGCCGTGCTTGAGGACGGTACGCTCAGCCAGTACCTCGACGGCAAGCTGATCGACACCACGGCCCATGTCTACGCGACCGATGCGGAGCGCATCGTAATGGGAGCCGAAATTGCCGAGCTTGGAGAAAGCCGCATGGGGGTTGCCGCGGGGCTGATCTACGATCGCGCATTAAGCGATGGGGAACGCCTCAATGTGGAGACAATGCTGCAATCGACGTATATCGAGGACGATTTCGTCTTCGTCGGATGATTGTCCCAAAATCTGCCTTCGAGCATGCCGAAGGCACTGTCCCCGGACCTGTTGCACGATCCGGGGTCTCCGCGACCTGCCCGGTGACCCGGCCTTAGCTTCATAGGACCAAGGCTGATCCTCGCACCAAACGTCCGGTGGGCGGTTCGAACCCGAACCTGTCCCGGCCGGCATCTCAAGCGTTTGCGAGGTCCGCGTGTCTACCATATACGAATTGAATTCTTCAGAGCAGTCATCGGGAGAGTCCGCACTTTCTCATGACATTCCGCCGAACAACGTTTCCCCGCCGGAAATCGTCGGCGAAACGAAGATTGGGTCCACCGTTTCAACGAAACCGGGCGTCTGGGCCGGCAATCCCGCCCCCGATATCAAAACGGCGCTGCTTGTCGACGGCACATCCCGGCAATCACCCTATCAGATCCGCCCGGAGGATGACGGCAAACAGATCGTTGTCGTCGATACCGCCTCGAACAGATCCGGCAAGGCCACCCTGTTTTCGAACTGCCTCCGGATCGGCTATCTCGCCCCACAGGCCTTGGGCGTTCCAGTCGATGTGACGATCCCCCTCGATGAGAGCGTGACGATCGATACTGACGGGTTCTTCGCGAACGCTATGGGGGGTGCGTGGACCGTCACCGTTCCAGACGGTGAAGGGCAGATCGCGGGCGAGGTGGACGAATCCGGGCAGTTGATCATCAAAGCGGCCGGAAGTCTCAGCGTCGGCTACGAGAATTCCGGCGGGACGGCGGCGATCACCTTCGCCACACGCCAGCAATTGCCGGCAAAGCCCAATTATGACGGCAGTCTCGGCAATCTATCCGTTCAGATCGGAGAATCCGTTACGATCACGGCCGGAACTGCGTTCACGGGCGAAGATCTCGTCTTCGAGGCCCGGGGATTACCTTTAGGTCTTGAAATTGATGCTGTTGGCGGAGAGGTGCGGGGCACGGCCACGATCGCCGGCACGTTCGAGGTCACGGTCTTGGCGATGAACGAGGCCGGTTCGGCCGAAGGCGCATTCTCGATCGCCGTGTCCGAACCCGAGGTCCAGTTGCGGATCGATCCACTCGAGAACCGCAGCTATGAGGTCGGCAGCGGCACGCGATACTACAACATCGTCGCCGAAGGCAATGTGATCGCTACCGGCCCCGTGACGTGCTTCATGTTGCCGAAGGTTATCCAGCTCGAAGCCATTGATCTCGGTGACGGGGATTATGGATGCCGGGCCATGGTCGCTGGCATGCCGAAGCCGAGTTGCACGACGCAGTGGCTTCTCGACGGCAAGCCCGTCTCCTCTGGCGAGACGAGTATCAGCACAGCTGGTCTGAAGGGAGAACTCACCGTGGAGTTCACCGCCAAGACCGAGGACGGAGAAGACAGGAAGAAAATCGCGGTTGCGAGTCTGACCCCCGTTGTCGAGCCAGTACATGCTGCAACGGCAATATCGACGTCCGGAAGCTCCGGGCGCACAACGTTCGAGGCTGAAAATCCTGCCTATTCGGCCGGAGATCTCGTTCTTGTTGCGATTGGCGTGGACCGTGGCCTCGAAGCGATCGTCGATATGAAAGCGGCGCCCAATGGAGAAGCCGTAACGCGCGCCGTGGCGCCATTTGATACCGGAGATCCAGGCTCAGGGGGGACGCAGATCGGGCTCTATTGGTACGTCGCCGAGGCGGACAGAGCGCCCGGTGCAGCGCTTTCGATAACTTGCCAGCGAAACGAACAATTCGTGGTCTCCGCGACAGTGATCAAGGCCGGCACGTTCAATACTGAGGCGCCCGTCGTCAATGCGACAACCAGTTCTTACGACCGCTACGATTCAAGCAAGGTCGTGTCGCCCGCCACCAAAGCCTCCAAGGCAGGTGGAATGGTGTTCTTCTTTGGCGGGTGCGACGAGGAATCCTTCACCGGCACGCCGCCGGGCTGGACCAAGATCGCCGATGCCAACAACAAAGGTATCATCGGTGGTTATGTCGCGCGACGCAACGCTCTTACGGATGCGAACGAAACCATTGCGAGCGAAATTTTCGAACTCACAGGCTCCGATAAGTGGATCGGTATCACCTGTATTGTAAATCCGGGGTAAAAAGATGGCAGGAACGATTAGAGAAAGCGGCAAGACATTACTAGTCGAGGGGAATTGGGGCTACGACCAATTTCGGATCGGCAGCCGTTCAGAAACTCTCGTTGATTGTAGCAAGTCGACATTCGTCCAGCAAAACGATTCAACTAAATCTGGCGGATCAAACTATTACCCCGTCTTGCTCGACAAGTGGAAAAACGATTTTGAACTGCGCGGCGGTACGATCAACGGGACGATCAGCCTGACGGACGATTGGTCCCTAGTCTACGGATATCAAGATTCGTCGAAGGGCGGGAATTCCGCCGGAGTGTTCGGAAAGGACATTACGGGACACATGACGATCTCGAACTGGACCATCAAGCAAACATTCGATGGAATCAGGGTGAATGTCCCGGGAGCGACCAAGGAGGATCCCACGCATTTCTTCACCATTCGCCGGTGCCATATCGACAAAGCACGGGACGACGCGGTCGAATGTGATCAGGGACAGGCGGGACTTATCGAGGATTGCCTGTTCGAAGACGTATTTTCCGGTATCTCGATCGGGGATGACAACACACCGAGTTCCGCGCGAACGCGGATCGTAGAACTGCGCGGAGTCCTGCTCAAGATGGCTGTATATTCCTATCGAGGACAGCCGACGCAGGGCCCGCCGTTCAAAGTGACGAGGAACAGCCCAAGCCTGCTCATCCGGGATAGCGTGATTGCGGTGGCGGCAACGACCGACCTTGATCTCAACCGCCTGCAAACGGCCTTCGATAACCTAAAATCCGGCTCCTCGAACAACTATTTCCTGAACCTCACCGATGATCCATTACCCCGCGATTATCCGACAATTCCGTCCGCGTTCCGCTATCTGCAAGGAAAGGCCGCGCGGGACCATTGGTCGACAGTCCGCAACGCTTGGCTTAAGGGCGGCAGTGTCAGCTCCATTCCCAACGTCGCGGAGGACACGATGCCAGGTCGCCAGCCGGGCATCCATTACGTTCTCGACATCAATCCCGATTCAGGCGCGATCCGCATCAAGACGGACGAGGCTTATACCGCTACAGTAACCGTCGGAGCCAAAAATGGCTTGGCACGAGCGACATCAGAGGTCACGTTAACAATCGCCTAGATTGAGTCGTCTGACTAGTATCGGCTTGGAAGTGAAGATTTCCAAGTCGAATTGCGTACGAATTGTACTCACATGCCAATGTTTTAGGTAGTTCTACATGCTAAGGTTGAAAATGCAATGCATATGCTTCGATGAGCTCGAACTACTTGATGTCGAGCCGACTCTTGGTAAAATGAATGTGTATTAGAGGGTTCATTAATGGCACAAAACACTGATAACACTGAGAATTCACAGGTTGAAATCGAATCTATCGCGCGTCGCGAGTTCTTGTCAAAAGCTGGGCGCTTTGCAGCTGTAACGACACCAGCGATCACGGTTCTGCTTTCGACCTCGATGGAGGCTGAAGCGTCAAGTATCTTCAAATCAGGCGGTGGCGATGGTGTAAAAAAGCATAAAATCAAAGGCCATCATCACTACCAGAAGAAAAAATTCTGGGCGGCGCTCCGGAAAAAGCTGCACAAGCTTTTCGCATCTGCTTAGTCCGCAAATCTTCGGCTTTGGAAAAGATCGTCGGGATCGGAACGACCGCTTTCTGATTCCGACAAAGGGATCAAGGCTGGCGTGGATTCATAGCCAGCCTTTCCTATTTGTTGCTCCCACTCAATCCTTTTGCGGCCTTGATCACGTCACAGCCGAAGCATGGTCGATCTTCGAGACAGGCATTCTCGAGGCGGAAGTCCAGCAATTCCCTGACTCAGGGGGCGCTGCATGCGCACGGGAGTTTCTCGCAATCCAAGCGATCACTCATCTGTCCTGTCAGGAAGGCATGGTTCCGGTAGAGACAACGGAAACGCTTCGCTTTGGCGATGCAACCGTATTGTTGAGCTTCGCATCGACCTATCTTCGCGATGCGATGATGCCCGCTTTCGGGCATCTCCGCACATTCGCCCAGTCCTCAGATGAGCAAATAATCGTTCTTGGCCAAAACGGACGGATCGGTGTCGGGCGTCGTGATGGGCCGGTAAGCTGGGGCAGGATGGATCAGGGCGCGCCACTTCTCAAGCTCGCCCTGACGGAAATAGCGCTAGACCACCTGAATGGACTGGCAATCCATACCGCAACCTTGCTCCGCGGAAGCGGTGCGATGCTGTTGCTTGGGGAGCCGGGCGCCGGCAAGAGTACGCTATCCCTCCATCTTGACCAAAAAGGGTTTTGTATCGCCGGTGACGACTTGGCAGATCTCCTGCCCGATGGCCGGATTCGTGCCCTGCCCTTTGCAGCCACGCTGAAGGAAGGGGCTTGGTCACTCCTTGAGCGCGATGATATTACTTCGGCCCCGATTTTTCATCGCCCCGATCGGAAGGTGGTACGCTACCTGCCGATCGACGCGGCGGGATCCGGCAAGGCGCACCGGGTCGACTGGATCGTCGTGCTTGACCGGAGAGACGGGGCCGCGCTTACCGTAACGCAACTTTCAACGACCGAGACATTCGCGGCCTTGTTGCAATCGGCGTGGTCAGGAAAGGACGCACTTTCTCCGGACGGGTTCGACGCCCTCGCTGCCGCCATCAATACATCACGATGTATCCGCCTCACCTATTGCGACCTCTCGTCCGCGGCCAAGGCGCTTGATCAGTTCTGCGGCGCAGACGCGCAGCGCATGACTGGGTCCGCGGAAGTCGTGTAAATGGCCGCGCCGTCCCCGATCGAACGGCTGGCGCGATGTATGACCGGCCCGCCCGATCCCGAACTCGACTGGATGGAAATCGTCGCGACGGCGAACGAGGAATTCTGCACATCGATCTTGTACCGGAGGCTGATGCGCAGTGAGCACGCAGTATCTGTCGATCCGGACGTCCTTAATTTCCTAGCTGAGCTCGAGAGGGCCAATCGCGAGCGCAACCGCCGCCTCTGGACCTTCCTAAGCGAGGTCGTCGGAGCGCTCAACTCAGCCGGCTTGACCCCGCTTCTCATCAAAGGAGCCGTTGATCTTGCCCGCCAGCCCGATCCTGGAGATGCTGCTCGGATCCTGGTCGACACCGACCTCCTCATCGCTCCACAGGACCTCGCGGTGGCGCTGCACGTCCTACAGGGATTAAGGCTGAAGCCGCTCGAGCATACCGCCCATGTGCATTCCCCCGGCAGCTTTTGGCGACCGGGAGAGGTCGGGCCGGTTGATCTGCATACGGCCCTACCCCCCGGCGTTGCGTCGTTTCTCTCACCGGATGACATGTGCCGCGTGACACTTCAAGAGCGAGACAGTGTACGGTTCTACGCTCCCAATGCCGATCTCCATGCCTTAATCATGATCGGCCATGAGATGCTGCATGATCGCGGTCTTCTCAGCGGCTGGACACAATTGAAATATTTGGTTGATCTTGCCGACCAGTTCACCGATCCCTCGCTTGACTGGAACTGGCTTGCTGCGAAACGCCAAATGCGAGTTTTCGGACTCGCCCTCGACGTGCAACGTCTGATGGCGGAGCGTCTTCTGGGAATCAGGACGGATCGGCTTGCCCGACCAACGATGCGAGCACAATTGCTCCATCGCCGCCGCGTCTTGAAGCTTCGATGGACCGTCCTTGGCCAGATCGAGTGGCGAATACTCCGCTATTGCCTAAGGCAATCGAACATGTAGGCGCACGCTTCACTTTGGCTATTACGGCCTCCAATCTGGCAAGACTGCAGAAATTGCTTGGTGCCTGGCCAGGGAACCCGCCATTAGCACTGCCTACCCGTGACCCAATCCATTCAGCATCCGCGTAAAAAAAACACATCTTACCCAGCGGTCTTTTTCAGCACCCTATCAAATATCGATTGCATCTTCGGTCCAAACAGCAAAGTTATTATCGAAAGGATTTTGAGGTGGAAGTAAGGAAGGGTCCTTATTTCCTTTGAATATATCCAAGAAATCTACTTCATTTCTGAAGATGAATGTATCACTTGCATCAAAGAGTAGTGCCTCATCAATGTTTGTAGTAAATATTACAGCTGTCTGTGACTGATCCTCAAGAGTTCCGGCATATATATTGATGTGATCATACTGCGCCGAGAACGGCGTGCCAGTTTCACCATGCGTCGCAATCACTCCAACAGCCATGCCACTTGGCTCTGATTCGATCTGATAGGCGTTATTGATTACCGAAAGAATTTCGCTATTGTCAGACAAGATAATAGGCGGACCGACCTCTAACGACCCACCGTCCACCTGCCAGCCAGGGGCAACCGTGCCTGCAATAGGATTAATCTCAAAGAAAAGATCAACTTGAGCGCCAATCGGTATTTCAGCCGGTAAAAAATTTGATTCTGGAACACCGTCTTCTTCATGAGTCAAAAGGATATCAAGTTGGTCACCATTTGCTGCAACCGCAATCTTTATAAAATTATCTTGATCGCCCGTACCAATCTGTATGCCGGCAGATTGTCCAGTCGCAAGCTGCGAATTATCAAGTGGCGACATGACACTTAGAAGACGCGCATTGATAAGAAACGAGTCATATTCTGATCCAGATAAATCATGGCCAATACCGAACTGAAATCCATCGTCTTGGTTATTTAAGCTTCCAGTAGCATCGCCAGATGTCGTCTCAATAATACTGAAAATACCTGAGGTCCCACCCGCAATGAGGTTTTCAGAATTATACTGCGTTAAATAATCAGTCGAGCCGTTTTTCATCCATCCTGTAAAACCAAGTCCGGCAAACCCGGCGCCTGGATCGTCATTACGAAGTGGATTAAAAAGTCCTTGGCTACCGGTTACTATCAAATTCATCCCATTTGCTGCATCGATTGCGAAACTATCCGCGGGATCGAAAAGTCCATCGTTATCGTCGTCATTGTCGTTCAGATCTGATACTAAGTCGGCATCATTATCGGGTGGAGTACTGGATGGATTGTTGGGGTTAGTACCGTTCGCAGCTTCATCGGCATTGCTGTATCCGTCACCGTCAAGATCATTAGCGTCACCATCGAGTAAAGTTGGTACTAAAATATCGATATCTGATGATCCTGTGACATATCCGATCCATATTGTCCCCGGAAAGATATCGAAATCACCCTGTGTCGTTACATCGAGGGGAATCCCGTTCAACCCACTTGCAATTGCTTCTTTAGCGGCAGCTGTGTTATTATCACTTAGACTTATGCGATATACACTCGAGTCAAAAGATGCCGCGATGAGGTCACCTTGCATCGATCCAGCGAAATTCGATGCGGTATATTCATCGAGCCCATTGGTTGAGTCTTTCCATGTGACAAGAGCATTGTCTTCTACGCCCGGAAGCAGGAAGTCTCCATCATTGGCAAATGAGAAGGACGGATCGACTGGAGGCCAAGCGCCGCTCACCGTCTCCGACCAGACTTCTGAACCATTCGCATTCGTATAGGTCAGGCCAGCGCCTTGCGGATTGGCGCGTATTGGGTTCGGATGACCGCCATAATAACTTTCGGTCGATATAAACTCGAGATGGTCAAGATTGTTTACGCTATCAAATCCGTCGGGATCGTTCGTCGGTACATCGTTGGTAACGCTGTCCGTCCCTTCTCCATCCGGTAGTCCGCCCCATCCTTTATTTGCACCATTATCGATGGTGAATATGTCACCATCCTCGGCAACTAGAACATCATAAGGATTACGCCATCCCGAAGAGTATACGCTGACCGGACCGTCGGCTACAAGCCGTGCCTGATTAAGGCCGTCTTGGCCTCCGAATACCGGTCCAAGTACGGTGGGAATATCGTATACATATTTGTGTTCACCGTCGGCCTTGACTGAGTAGGAACCGACACCGCTTTCAAGCTCTGTTAGATCTAACGCCAAGATCGCAGCGGAAAGTGCGTATTCGGAACTGAATGCGAAATTGGTCGACGGCGCACCTGCATTAGTATGACCACCCTGTGCAACGAGAAGAATCTTGTTTCCAGTATCTGGGTCAGTGGTCAGAGCCAGACCATTCGTCGAGTGGTTCTCCTCTGAACGAGGAAGCCCGCGTACGAGATCAAGCTTCTCCCATGAACTTCCATTCCAAGTCAATCGAGAGATAATGCCAGAGTTCGTATCAAGGCCGGTGTCACCCGCGCCGCCTCCGCTGCCCCCTCCCTCTCTAGGATCGCTGGATCCGACGTAGATAACGGGATTTTCTGCGGTTCCGGCCGTTACAATCCCCGTAACCTGTCGCGAGCCAATATTAGAATTAAGTGTACCGTCGTCATTGTGGTTTGGTATAGACTTTATCAGATTGATCAGCTCAACATCGGTTGCTGCATATCCAACAATGTTTCCTTCGTCATCGAGCTGTTGCTCAATCTCGAAAGCATAGATCTCACCAAAACGATGTGAGGCATAAAGTCGACCGTCCGGACCGAATTCGAGTGACGTATAGCTTTTATTCGGAATACCCGTAAGTGGAACCGTAGAAAACGCGACTGCCTCGGGTGATAGAACATCGACGCTGACGTTTGCGGTATCTGTTCCGCCCTGCCCGTCGCCGACCACGTAGCTGAACGTATCGGTGCCGGAGAATCCACTGTCTGGCGCGTAGGAGATCGTTCCGTCGCCATTGACCGACACGCTGCCGTTCGTCCCCTGCGTTACCGAGATTACGCTCAACGGATCGTTGTCGGGGTCGCTGTCATTGGCGAGCACGTCGACGGAAACGGGGGT
>NZ_QKZL01000051.1 GCF_003253995.1 Palleronia aestuarii | reverse complement strand
GCCACGCCCCCCTTTTTCGCGGTCATGCTGGTCGCCGTTCTGTGCGCCTTGAGCTCGTTCGGCCGGGGCTCGGACCAGTGGCGCCTTGGGCCTCACCGTCGATCATGACGGTTTTCTTCTCGCCGTGCTCGGCAGCCAGATCGGCCATCATCCGGGTGAAGACGCCCTTATCGCTCCAGCGTTTCCAACGGTTGTAAAGCGTCTTGCGGTGCCAGTATTCCTTCGGCGCGCCGCGTCACCTCAACCCGTTGCGATCGATAAAGATAATGCCGCTCAGAACCCGTCTGTCATCGACGCGTGGCTTGCCGTGGGGCTTCGGAAGGTAAGGCTTCAGGCGCGACATCCGAGCGTCGCTCAGCCAATAAAGATTAGACATGTTCACCGCTCGCTTTCCAGCCGTGAATCACCCCACCTAATCGAAATCAATGGGTCCTGATCCTAGGAGCCGACGCGGGCATTCTAAGAAACTTGAGTCGGATAAGTCAACGGGATCCAGCCCAGCCCGGATCGCGTGATCGACACTACGGGCTGGGGGTTCAGGGTCAGCTCGAATCAGTCTCCAATCATCTCTTCCTGCTCGCTCTTCATTTTTCTCCGGACGGCGTGTCCGAGGAAGATTGGTAGCACGAACCCAATGATCGCAATGGCCCAGAGACCAATAGACAGCCACGAGTCTACAAGCGTCAGCCAATCTCCATTGGATATGCTCAACGCGCGACGGAGGTTCGACTCCATCTCATTCCCAAGAAGGATACCGAGAATAATAGGAACCAGAGGGACGTCGAGCTTTCGCAGGACCCATCCCAAAACTCCGAACCCCACCATCACCATCAAATCGAAGCTCGAACCCGAAATGCCATAGATGCCCACAAATGATATCATGGCGACGATCGGCATAAGGATGCGCGGAGGGACCAGAAGCACCCGGGTGAACAATCCGACCATCGGGATGTTGAGCGCGAGCAGCATGAAGTTCCCGATGAAGAGCGCTGCGATCAGACCCCAAACAACATCAGGGTTGTTCTGAAATAGCAGCGGGCCGGGCGTGATGTTCAGCGACAGCAGGACAGCCAGTAGCACCGCGGTCGTACCGGAGCCGGGGACTCCGAGCGCGAGCATTGGCACGAGGGCACCTCCTGCCGCCGCGTTGTTGCCGGTCTCGGGCGCCGCGACGCCGCGGGGGTCACCTTTGCCAAAGGTTCCGTCGCGGTCTACCAGCCTTTTTTCCACCGAATACGAGATGAACGATCCGAGCGAGGCGCCCGCACCCGGTAGGACGCCTGCGATGAAGCCCAACACGGTCGTGCGCCCCATTGTGGGAATGCAGGAACGCAGCATCGTCCAGCCGGGATAGATACGTCCAATGGTCATCTTGCCCTTGGTCGACTTGCTTGGGTCGTCCTCGCGATGTTCGAGAAAGACGAACACCTCGGAGAGCGCAAAAAGACCGACGATCGCGACAAGAAAGTCGATGCCGTCATAGAGATGCACTTCGCCGAAAGTGAAACGCGGCACGCCCGTCTGCTGGTCGACACCGATCATCGCAATCCCGAGTCCAAGCGCGGCGGCGAAGGCCGATTTGGCCTGGTTCGACGAGGCGACCCCCCCGAGCGTTGCAAAGGCCAGGGTGAAAAGTGCGAAGTATTCGGCCGGGCCGAACAGAAGCGCCACCTTCACGAGCTGCGGAGCGAGAAACACGAGTCCCCATGTCGCGAAGAAGGCGCCGACGAAGGAGGCCACGCCAGAGAGCGCCAGAGCCTCGCCAGCGCGCCCCTGCTGCGCCATGGGATAGCCGTCGAGACAGGTCATCATCGCCGGTTCGTCGCCAGGGATGTTGAGGAGGATCGACGAGATGCGCCCCCCGTACATCGCACCGTAATAGACCGATGTCAGCAGGATCAGGGATGGTGTCGCGCCAAGGCCCAGCGAAAAGGCCAGCGGAATTAGAATGGCGACCCCGTTTGAAGGACCGAGCCCGGGTAGCGCCCCCATTATGGTGCCGAGCAGACAACCGAGGAGCGCCAGGCCGAGGTTCTGCCAAGTCAGAGCAATTGCGAAGCCGTCAGCGAGGGAAGAGAGCACGTCCATGACTGATCTCCTAAAAGCCGAGCGGACCCTCGGCCAGCGATAGGCCGAGGACGAGATGGAAGACGACGTAGATACCGACAGAAGTGCCTACTCCGACCAAAATCGAAGCGAGGGGCGTCGTACCGAGCCGCCAGGTGAGATATCCGGCAGCGAGGGCCGTGGAGATCAGAAAGCCTAGCTCGGGCAAAACCCAAGCGTACAGCATAGTCACCACGACAGCGAAACCGATCTCCGCAAGCCGGTTCAGCGCCGGCCAGGCCGGGTTCGGGTCCGGCCTGCAGATGAACACCAGTGAAGCGATAGCGATCACTGCCGAAATAATGTAAGGAAAGGTCTTAGGACCGATCGCATCAGTCATGAAACTTTCTTGGATCATAGCTGCGCTGATGGCGTAGAAGATCGCCAGTGCGAGGCCGATTCCGCCGAGGATGCGGTCGCTCATTGAGACACCTCCGTAGTGAATACGAGATCTGTGTGGGGTGCCGGACTGATTACCCGGCGCCCTCAACCATCTTTGCGTTACTGGATAATACCAATTTCGCGCGACAGTCCCTCGATCTCGCTGATCGACTCCTGCACAAAGTTCTGGAATTCCTCACCCTGAAGGTCGAGCGGCGCGAGGCCGTTGTTCTCCATCACCGTCTTCCACTCCTCGCTATCATAGAGCGTCGACATGGTGTTGACCCAGTAATCATAGGCGGTGTCGCTCATGCCGCCCGGCACGTAGAAGCCCCGCCAGTTGGCGCCCACAGCGTCGATCCCCTGCTCTCTTGCGGTAGGCAGGTCCGAAAACTCACCCTCAAGCCGATCCGGCGCGAGAAGGGCGAGAACGCGGATATCGCCAGACTCCATGAAACCGGTTGCCTCGGACAGATCTCCCGTGAACGCCTGCAGTGATCCGGCGAGAAGTTGGGTGACGGCTTCGCCACCACCCTGAAAGGCGATGTACTTAACCTGACGGACATCCTCGACGCCGGCCTCTCTCGCAGCGATCAGGACCTTGAGGTGATCCCAACCGCCGACAGCAGAGCCTCCACCGATCGCGATTGAGCTCGGATCCTCCTTGATCTGGTTCATCAGGTCAGGAAGCGTCTGCAATTCGCTATCGGCGTCGACGGCGATTACGCCGTAATCCGCACCAACCGATGCCAACCAGCGTACGTCGTCCATGGTATTGCCGGGGAACGCTCCCTGCGCCAGCCGCGTAGCCGTCGCCGACGAGGCCGCGACGATCAGATCGTCGTCGGTGTCGCGCTTGTTGACAACCTCGGCGAAGGCCACGCCGCCCGACCCGCCGGCCATGTTCACGACCTGCATGGCGCCCGGAATCAAGTCGAGGTCCTGCAGGGTTCTGCCGACCTGCCGACAGGTGAAATCCCAGCCACCGCCCGGGTTGGCCGGAGCGATGCATTCCGGGCTGTTGGGCGTGAACTCCTGGGCTGCCAGTGGCACTGCGGCAAACGCCATTGTCGCGGCAAGAAGTGTGCGTTGGATGATCATGGGGTCTCCTCCTTTATTGAACTTGGATGTCGGGGTTCAGCTGGACGCGCCGCCGCGTGGCGGCCCGTCATAGGTCCATCGATAGGCCGGTGGGGTCGGCCCCTTGTTCCGGCCACCCTGCTGGCTTTGCTCCCAAGCGTGGGCGAGAATGCCCACCGATCTGGACAGGCAGAATATTCCGCGAGCGAGAGGCGCGGGAAACCCGAGTTCGGCAAAGATGACAGCCGTTGCCCCATCGATGTTCATCGGCACGGGGGCGCTCCTGCCGCGACCAAGTTCCGCCTCGACGGCGCGACCGATAGCGGCAAAGCGGCCATCGACGTCCCCAGTTTCAGCAGCCTCGTCGACGAGACCGAGGAGGCGCGGTGCCCGGGGATCGACCGGTTTGTGGAACCGGTGCCCGAAGCCGGGAACGTACTTGCCCCGGCTCTCGCGCCAGAGGCGGACGATTTCGGGAACGGCATCCGGCCCGCCCTCGGCGTCGATCTTCTGGTAGAGTTCCACAGCCTGCTCGCCCGCTCCGCCATGCACGTCGCCGAGGAAATTTACGGCCGAACCCATGGCGTTGTTAAGTGGCAAGCCACACGTGACGGCCATCCGGGCACAGGCGATCGACGGCGCCTGGGGGCCATGATCCACGGCCGCGACTAGAGCGGCGTCGAGAAGCGCCGCCTGGCCGGCGGTCGGAAGGTCGCCCCGGGTCATCAGCCAGATCATTTCCGGGAAGGATGCGTTGCCGATCAGCTGCTCGATCGGATGCCCCCGGAAGAAGATCTTCCCCGGTTCCATGTCGATGATCGAGGTTGTCCACCAATCAGAGACATCGTTGTGCGCGTCGGTCATATTGCCCCGCTGTACTTGAGGTTTTCCATCTCGCTGTCAGACAGTCCCAGCTCGCGCCAGACCTGCTCATTGTGCTGGCCAAGCTGCGGCGGTGGATCCGCAACCGTCGGGGCCTTCCCGTTCACCTTGATGCCGGTGGTGACGACCTGGATGTCGCGCCCGACGCCTGGGACTTCTGCAAAGGTGCAGAGGAAGCCGCGATCGGCAATCTGTGGCACCGAGAGGATTTCCGGGACCGACAGGATTGCCCCGGCGGGAACACCGATCCTGTTCAGTTCCTCCGCCCAATCGCGTGCAGGACGGGTTCTCAGCACCTCCTCGATCTCGCCCTTCAAGGCCTTGCGGTTCTTCTTCCGGTCTTCGCGCGTGGCGTATTCCGGTCTATCGCGCAGGTGAGCGAGATCCAGATGATTGGTCAGAAGGACCCATTGTTCGTCCTTATTGGCGGCGATGTTGAGCAGTCCGCCGCCGGCCTCGAAGGCGCCGGATGGGGCCGAGGTCGGGTTCTCGTTCCCGTGAGCGCGAGGTTCCTGACCAGCGATCAGATGGTTGGAGACGGCCCACCCCATCGTCGACAACACCGATTCCAGCATCGAGATGTCAAGGAAACCTCCTTTGGGAGTACCATTGAGGGACGCGGCGATAGCGAAGGCTGCCGTCATGCCTCCGACCGTATCGGCGATGGGGTAGCCCACGCGGAGCGGGGCGCTCTCTTCGTCGCCAGTGATGGACATGACCCCGGAAGCACCCTGGATGATCTGGTCATAGGCCGGACGATGAACCCACGGACCTTCCTGCCCAAAGCCTGAGATGGCGCAATAGACAAGGTCGGGCTTGAGCTTCTTCAGTTCTTCGTAGCCCACACCGAGCCGGGTCATCACGCCCGGCCGAAAGTTCTCGACCACCACGTCTGCCGTCTTCACCAGGCGCAGAAAGACCGCCTTGCCGTCGGGATGCTTTAAATTGACGGTCACCGACTTCTTCCCGGCGTTCTGGGCGAGAAAAGAGACCCCCATGTTCCTTGAGTTGAGGTCCGGATCAGCACCGAGCTGGCGAGCGAGGTCACCGCGGCCGACGGCCTCTACCTTGATGACCTCGGCGCCCATATGGGCCAGTTGATGACAGCAGAATGGTCCGGCCAGCACGTTGGTAAGATCCAGGACGCGGACGTTTTCAAGCGGTTTGGACATGGCGGGCCTTCCAATAGGCAGCAGCGAAGATCGAGACGATCAGGAGTGCACCGACGAGGTTCCAGGTAAGCGTCGGTCCAAGTATTGCGCAGGCTGCCACGGCGAGCAGAAGCCTTTCGGCAATGGACAGCCGTCGGACGAAGTATCCGACATGGCACGCGGATAGGCCGACGATGCCGATCAGCAAGAATGGCACGTAGCCCATCGCGGCAAGGAATCCGGTGCCTTGTGTTCCAATAACGATCTCGGGGTGGAACACCCAGGCGATCGGCAACACGAAGCCCACAGAGGCCAGTCGCAACGCGTTCAGCGCGAGAGCCACCGGATTCTCCTTAGCAATCGCGGCCGCCGCGAAGACGGCGAGAGCCACGGGTGGCGTGATCGCCGAGAGCACCGCGTAGTAGAACACAAAGAGATGGGTGCCGAGTTGGGAGACACCGAGATCCATGATCGCGGGGCCGGCCACGAAGATCACCATAAGGTAAGAGGCGGCCGTGGGCAGGCCCATGCCGAGCACGATCGAGCAGAACGCCGCAAGGATCAGCGCGGCCAGCAGGTTCTGGTCACCGAGCGCGGTAATTTCCTGGTTCAACTTGATTCCAAGACCTGTCGAGGAAATCGCAGCGATCACGATGCCGATCGCAGCGCAGGACAGGAGCACCGAAAGGCCATCCCGGCCGCTGTCCACGATGAAGACCGTCCAGTTCCGTGGCGAGAGGCGCGTGTCCGGAAGGATCATGCCCAGAGAGAGGATCGCGCCCGTTGCAATCATCCCGGAATAGACCGCCGGATAACCCGAGAAGAGCATGTAGAGAAGCGTGCCAAAGCCGACGACCAGCAGGGCTGCGCGGCTCCACATCTTGCTGTCCCATACCGGGGCCTCGTCCGAAAGCGGATCGAGCTGCAAGCGACCAGCTTCGAGCGCGACCGTGACCGAGAGGGAAAACAGGTAAAGCAGCGCCGGAACGAGCGCCGCGAACATGATCGTAACATAAGGAATGCCCGTGACGTCGGACATGATGAACGCGCCGACACCCATCACGGGAGGCATGATCTGCCCGACGCAGGAGGCGGTCGACTCGACGCCTCCGGCGAAGCGGCCGGAGAAGCCCGCGCGCCGCATCATCGGGATAGTCAAGACGCCGGTCGACGCCACGTTGGCCGGCGCGGACCCGTTGATCGATCCGAACAGCGCCGAGGCGATGATCGCGCATTGTGCCGGCCCCGACCGCTGGCCGCGTGTCAGCATGAGCGCAATGTCGTTGAAAAACTCGCCGGCACCTGTAAGCCGAAGCGCCACCCCGAGAATGACGAAGATCAGCACGATATCGACGACGGCCCCGAGAGCGACACCAAAGATGCCGCGATACCCGTATGAAATCTCGAGAACCCGATCGAGTGAAAAGGGACGGTGTTCAAGGATGCCAGGCATCAAGTGGCCGAACAGGAGATAGACGACAGCCAGAAGGACCACGGCGGTCAGCAGCCACCCTTCTGCGCGATGCGCCCCCACAATCACCACGACCGTTCCGACACCGTAACACCAAAGGTCCCAAGTGTTCGGCAGCCCTTCGCGATTGGCCGCGATCTCGTCGTACTGATCCGTGAAGTATGCATAGGCGAATGTCGCACCGGCGATGAGCAGGAGAGAAAGCCCCAGATCCAGCCATGTCCGGCGATCATCAGCACCACGCATTGCGGGATTCAGGCAGAAGATTGCGATCAGCCCCAAGTACAGGACAGTGCCGTATTGGATCTCCGAGGGGAAACGGCCGAACAGCTGCGTATAGACGATGAAAACGGGGATGAGGGTACAGGCAATCAAGCCGGCAATCTGCGCGGCCAGAAATATGGGGCGATCTTCGGTGTTTCCGGGCAGCAACGCGCGCACACCTTGTGTGAAGGTCGGAACCATCTTCCGGTCTCCTGGGTAATGCGGGGATGAGCTTCCGGTGCACTCTTGTGCCACGGCGGTGCTGCAAGTGGACGCACGCGGCGGCCGCCGGCAACGCCCTCACATTAGGCCGGCTTCCTTGTAGTAGCGCGCGGCCCCGGGATGCAGCTCGGCCGAAAGGGCCTCGAGGGCGCTATCCTTCGTCACTAGAGACAGCCCCACAGAGGCGGCGTTGACCGCGTCGATATTTTCCCAAAGTGCTTTGGTGAGTTCGTACACGGTGTCCTCGTCGACATCGCCGCGCACCATCACCTGGTAGGGGAACGTCCAGGCATAGGCATCCTCATCCGCCGCGACGCGGCCCTCATAAGCTTTCTCGATCGAGGCCGCGGGGATTTTCTGGTATACGTAGTATTCTCCGTTCGAGATCGCGTCCTTGAACGCGTCGAGCGTTTCGGGATCAGGCGAGACAAAGCGCAAGTTCATCTGCCGGGATGCATTATCGATTGCCGCCGTTGGGATAGAGCCCCATACAAGCGTTGCGTCCATGGTTCCGGCGGCCATCTGTTCCAGTGCGGGTCCGTACTCTATGGACTGGGCGTCCACCTCGCCATCGATGCCGTGAATGTCGAACAATGTTTGGGTGACTTCGCCGGCATTGCCGCCAGGCCGGCCGATCCCGACCCTCTTGCCTGCAAAGTCCGTAAAGGTCTCAATTCCACTGTCGGCCCGGGCGACATACTGTGCCATGCCGACCGGCATCGCCAGGATCGCCTTCATATCTGCATAGCCTTCACGGAGGCGCTCCGGATCCTCGATATACTTGCCGGTCCCGTTGAGAGCATCGAGATAGTGCGGGGCGCCCACCCCCACCATATCGACCTCACCCTGGGCGGCCTTGCGCATGCCTGAGACCGTGCCGTTCTCCACCACCGTCATCGAGATCCCCGCGTCGCGGGCGATCCCGGACCATACCACGCCCAGCTGATAATCGTCCGAAGTCGAAGAGACTCCGCTGAAAATTATGCCCTGCGCGCTGGCGGCAGTCGAGGTCAGCACGACGGTAGAAGCCAATACAATCGCTCGGAATGTGTGGAACATGTTCTCCTCCCAGAGATCCCAAACGTTCTGTCTGATAGAACGTTATTGCGCCTGATAGAACATTAATATAGAATTTGGTGATATGTCAAATTTTTAGCAAGGAAGGTGCACAGTGACGGAAGCCAAAGGTGTCGAAGCCGTTGACCGGGCACTGCAAATACTCGATTGCTTCACACCCGGGGAGACGGACCTGAGCCTCGCCGAACTCGCCAGAAAGTCCGGATTCTACAAAAGTACGATCATCAGGCTTGCCGTTTCACTCGAGAAGTTCGGCTACCTGATTCGCGGCGATTCCGGGCGCTATCGGCTTGGCCCCACGACTTGGCGCTTGGGGGCGCATTACCGCCGCTGCTTCGATCTGGCAGGCATCATGCGTCCGGAACTGAAGCTTCTTTCCGATGCAACGCAGGAGACCGCATCCTACTACGTTCGCGAAGGCGAGAGCCGTATCTGCCTGTTCCGGAGCGAGCCTGCACGCTCGATACGACATTCGATCACGGAGGGGGCCAGCATGCCGCTTATGCAAGGGGCAAGTGGGAAGATACTACTGGCCTACTCAGGTGATCAGTCGGAGGGTGATTCTACGATCCGCAAGCTTGGATTTGCGATCTCGCTCGGCGAACGGGACGCCGAGGTCGCGGCGATCGCGATGCCCGTCCTGTCGCGCGGCGGGCGGCTGATGGGTGCCATTGCCGTTTCCGGCCTGATCACGCGTTTCGGCGAAGATCGGCATCCCGAGCTGACCGCAGCCCTTGCCGAAGCCCAGAAACGACTTGTTGACCAGATCACCGTCTGACCGGAGCAACGCGGCCATGTCCCTTTATCCAATGCCCCAGATCTTGGAAGCCGAAATCTGGACGAGGATGCCAGAGGAGTTTCGTATCAAAGGCACGTCACCCTCTTGGGCGGCTGCGAACAAGCCGGGTCGTCAAATAGACGGTTTCCTTGAGGGGCCGAGCTTCGACACGGATGGAAATCTCTGGGTCACAGATATCCCCTACGGCCGCGTGTTCAGGATTACACCCGAAGGAAAGTGGTTGCTTGTCACTCAGTACGACGGCTGGCCGAATGGCCTGAAGATCCACAAAGATGGGTCCGTATGGCTCGCGGATTACAGGCATGGCATCCTCCAGCTCGATCCCAGCTCTGGTGAAATCATTCCAATCATTACCCATCGGCATTCTGAGCATTTCCGAGGGTGTAACGATCTGGTCTTTGACAGCCATGGCGTTCTCTACTTCACGGATCAGGGGCAGAGCGGAATGCACATGCCGAATGGTCGTGTGTATCGTTACGACCCTGTATCGGAGCGGCTCGATCTACTGATCGACACTGGGCAAAGCCCGAACGGCTTGGTGCTGAACGCGTCCGAGGACGCCCTTTACGTCGCGATGACCCGTGGGAACAGCATCTGGAGGCTGCCTCTTATGGCCGATGGTTCGGTCTCCAAGGTAGGAGTTTTTCTGCAACTCTCAGGAGGGCTTTCAGGGCCGGACGGGATGGCACGCGATACGATGGGCGGGCTCTGGATTGCCCATGCCGGTAATGGCTGCGTCTGGGGATTTTCACATATGGGCGTGCCACTGTATCGGATCACCAGCAGTAGCGGTTTGACCACAACAAACGTCGCCTTCTCACCCTCGCAGGCCAATGCAATCTACGTTACGGAATCCGACACGGGGAATATTCTCCGGGCGCATCTGCCAGTTCAAGGCGCAGCCATGTTCTCTCACAGCCAGACCCCTGCTGTACCGATATGACAACCCAAAGTAGGGATGCGGCATTAGGGTCAGGACCGGGCTGTCGGACGAAGCAGCTGAAGGTCGGACGGCCCCTTTTCCCGCCTGAAGTTAGCCAACGGGCTGTGTGACGGGGATGCCGAGAGCGGTGAAGCGGTTGAGGATTGCGATGCGCGTTTGGAGCTCGGCGGTCTGGCGATCGAAGTCGCGGGACATCAGCTTCTGACCGAGCAGTTTCATACAATTCACCTTGGTTTCGACGCGGCTTCGGCGATCGTACCCGCTCCGCTTCCTCCAGATCGTTCGGCCTACGCGTCCGATGGCACGCAGGGCTTCGTTGCGGCTCGCCGCGCCGGGACTATCCTTCTTCCACGGCTTTGCGTTCCGGCGGGGCGGGATGATTGCTTCCGCTCCACGGCCTGCGATGGCGTCACGGCAGGTGAGCCGGTGGTCGCCACCGGTTCGAGACCGCCGGCGAGCGCCATCATAGGCTCCACCGGCGGTGACCGAG
>NZ_QKZL01000050.1 GCF_003253995.1 Palleronia aestuarii | reverse complement strand
TCAGCGATCCTTCCAGTGGAAGGATCGCCCGACGAAGGGCACCGGCCAGTCGAGACCCGCGAGCTTCAGTAGGCTGGCCACGAAGCCGGTCGTCTGGCGCAACGGCAGGCCGAACAGGCCCGGGGCTCCGCCCGTTCAGGGCTGAAACAGGCCACCGGCCTGTTTCCGGGACGCCCTTCACCCTTCATCGTCAGGCATGCCTGGATGGCGGCGTCGCTGTAGACCGGCTGCGCCCCGCGCTTGCCGGACGCCGCCGCATGCCATGGTGTAACGGGGTCGAGCCAGAAAGTCAGCGACCCACGCTCACGCAGCGACGCGTTGTAGGATGACCAGTTCAGGGTACGGTAGCGGGTCGGCACAGGCTTGGATATGGCGCCCAGCTATGTCGTAGGACTCCTGATGTGAATCCCAGGCAAACTTCGTGGAACAGCGCCTCGATCTAGAGAAATGGGCAGGCTATTACATCCCAAGTCGCGTCGAGGCCCAGATGAACCGCCTCAAGCTCTTCGGCGACCAGATCATGTCACTAGACCCCGATCGCCAGACCGCCGAAATTCAGATCCGCATCGCCATCATGAACCGCTGCTCGGCCCTTGGGAGGGCCGAGATCGAAGCCATTGCCTGAGCCCAACGGGGAAAGGGGCAGAGCGTACTCGCCTTCGATTAGCGCAACAAGGTCTCCATAGTGTTTCCTTCCATTCCCTTGGAAGGATCAAGCCATCAAACAGAGGGATCAAACACCCCTGAACGATGGCAATGGAGGCGTGCTGTGGTACGCATCACGTGGGGCGAACACGGGCAGGCTTGGGTCTCGAGATCCGGCTGATGTCGGCGAAATACGTGAGGCCCTATTTGGAGGCACAGAAGAACGACGACCGCGATGCTGAGGCCATCGCTGAGGCGGCGAACCGACCGATGATGCGGTTCGTCGAGCTTAAGAGTGAAGAGCAGCTTCGACGTGCAGATCTTTCACCGGGTTCGGGACCGGCTCGTGGCTGAGCGTACGTCTTTGACCAACCGGGTCCGGAGGCTCCTGCTCGAGCGTGGGCATGCCGTGGCGCAGGGATATGCCAGGCTGCGCAGCGTGCTTGCCGAATTGCTCGCTCCGGACGCGGAAGCCGTGAGTCCGCGTATGGCGTTCTTCCTCGAGGACATGCGCAAGCGATGGGCGGAGCTGGACCGGCGCATCGGCGCCTTCGATGCCGAGTTCGCCACCATGGCGCAAACTGACGCCAAGGGCTCGTCGCCTGACCGGCATTCTCGGGGTCGGCGCTTTGAACGCCACCGCGTTGGTCGCGGCCGAGGGCGATGCGGTGACGTTTGCGAAGGGACGCGACCTCGCCGCATGGTTGGGCCCTGTCCCTCGCCAAGCGGCAACCGGCGGCAAGCCGAAGCTGCTGGGGATTACGAAGCGGGGCAGTCGGTATCTGCTAAAGATGCTGATCCAGGGCGCGATCCGCCATGCCCTCGTTTGCTAGGAGCGACACGGCGATCGGATCTTGGCTGCGTGCGCTTCTCGCCCGCGTACATTCCAATGTTGCGGTAGTCGCACCGGCCTGAAAGATGGCCCGTACCGTTTGGGCACTGCTCCATCACGGGCGCGCCTACGATCCCGCGCCGCAGGCGATGAGCTGAGAAACACGCGTTCGACGCGAATACTTCGCCCGACGTGACGAACTGCGAGTGGTGAAAGGAAGATGGCATGACGGTCGATCGACGTCTCGAAACCCTCCGGCGCAAAATTGCCCTCCGAGGCCGGCCCCGTTATTAGGATCGGGACGCGCGGATCTCCATCTTGCCAGCAGCCGATGCGCCGACATACCGAATACGTTTTTGCAGACTGCTCACACCATCAGCCAATCGGCGCCTGCAATCGGGGCGGGCCATACGTTCGCGCCCAGGCTGGACGCCGTGCGGCGGGCCTTCTGATACGTGGCATCGATCATTACGGTCTTCTTCTCACTGTGTCCGGCAGCCAGTCCGGCCATCATTCTCGCGAAGATCCCTTTGTCGCTCCAACGGTTCCAACGGTTATAAAGCGTCTTGTGGGAGGCATGCTTTCTCGGTGCGTCGCGCCAACGCAACCCATTGCGATTGATGAATATGATCCCGCCCTGGACGCGCCGATCATCGACACGCGGCTTGCCATGCGACCTTGGGAAATAGGTCTTCAGACGCGCCATCTGCGCATCGCTCAGCCAGAAGAGATCAGACATATTCATTGCTCTGCTTTCACGCGATGGATCATGCCCTTACGCTAAACTCGATGGGTCCCAAAACTACGACAAGGACCGTATCGTGATGGGCCGCCGGATGAAGGATCAGCTGAGGTTCTCCGCCTGCTACTGGCATTCCTTCAATTGGCCTAGATGCGATCCGTTCTGGACGCCCACGTTGGTCCGGCGGTGGATGTCGGGGGCGATCGAGAAGGCGGACGTCGCCTTCGAGATGTTCCGCCTCCTCGACGTGCCGTTCTTCGCCTTCCGCGACGTCGACCTGGCGCCGGAGGGCGACGACCTGGACGCAAGCGTCGCCAATCTCGGGGCGGTCGTAGACTTTTTCGAAGAGAAGATGGCCGCGTTGGGGATCTGCCCGCTCTGGGGCACCGCCTACCCGTTCTCGCATCCATGCTACATGGCGGGCGCCGCGAACAACCCCGACCCCAGACCCAGACCTCTTCTCCTATGCCTGAGGACAGGTAAAGGCCGCGCTTGACGCGACGTACCGGTTCGGCGGCGAGAACTACGTCTATTGGAAGGGGGCGCGAAGACTACAAAACGCTTCTGAAAATTGACATGGCGCAGGAGTTCGACCAGCTCGGCCGGTTCCTGGCGATCATCGTGGACTATAAGCAAAAGATCGGGTTCCGGCGGCCGATCCTCATCGAGCCGAAGAATAATGAGCCTACCAAGCACCAGTACGACTACGACGCGAGGACGGTGCACGGTTTCCTCGCGCGGTACGAGTTGTTGGCCAATGTCAGGCTGAACCTGGAACAGAACCACGCGATCATCGTCGAACATTCCTTTGAGTACGAAGTTGCCAAGGCCTTACCCACGGCCTTTCCGGCTCGCTCGACGTCAATCGCGGCGACGACCTGCTCGGCTGGGAAACGGACCAGTTCGCGATAAATCCGAGGGAACTGGCGCTCGTGTTCCACCAAGTCCTGCGCAACGGCGGTTTCTCCACGGGGGGCGTGAACTTCGACGCCAAGATCCGGCGCCAGTCGATCGATTTTGAGGACCTGCTCCACGCCCATGTCGCGTCGACGGACGCCTTCGCAAGGGTGCTCTTCGCCACGGAGCGGATGATCGCGGACGGCGTTCTGAGCGAGCCCCTCGCGGACCGCTACCGCCGTTGGGACGAGCAAGAAGCGCGGGCGATTATGGCGGGCGCGCTGTCGCTTGCGGAGGTGGCAGACGATGCCCGGAGCCTCTCTACAGAACCGCGATCGGGCCGGCAGGAATACCTCGGGTGCGTCGCCGCCCCCTACGTCTGAGGCGCCTCCGTGCGGTATCCCCAGGGCAACCCCCGTCGCCCCGTCGGATCAGGCGGCATCGGGCGTCGGGGCGGGACCGGTTTTCGGGGGCGGCTCTGAGAGCAGGGGCATGACCAGCGCGAAGAGTTCCGCGGTCGAGGAGATGTTGCACTTGCGATAGAGTTGTCGGCGGAACACTTTCACCGTCTGCGGGCTGATCCCGAGGCGCAGGCCGATCGATACCGAACTGTGACCGCGCAGGATCAGGAGGGCGACCTCGGCCTGCCGCGGGCTGAGCGAGATGGCGTGTCGCGCCCGCATCGCCGCGATCACCCGCCCCGCGATCGTCGCATCGGCGTAGTCGCCACTGGAGGTCAGGGCGGACCATTGCCGGATGCACAATTCCCGGGCAATCGGCTCCAATTTGCGGGCAAGGCCAATATTTCCCGCCGAGAACGGCCGTCCGGAACCCGCATCGCGTCCAAGGCAGACATGCACCGAGACCCCCGGCGCCGGATAGGAGACGTAGGCGATCTCGTCGATCAGCGTGGTGGCGCGGTAATAGGCGGCGTAATACTCGTTCCGGGTGAACGCGTCTGGCGCGATCTCACGCAGGCGGTAGAGGCCGGGCGGGACCTTGCGGACATGCAGGTCGTGGAACGGGTCGAGCAGGTAAGCGCCCGGAAGATATGCGTTTTCCAGGTTCTCATGGACCTCGGTCGCGGCCGCGCAGACATAGAGGATTTCGGGTCGGCGGTCCTGGAAGTAGGCGAGCATGGTGGCGTTGTCGCAATCGAGGCCGTGGCGCAACCAGGCGTAGAAGCATGCCGCGAAACCATTCGTCCCGAGCGCCGCGATGGCCTGACCGAGGCGGCGCTCGGCCGTATCGATCGGAACCGCCATCATACCCCCTTGGGGGTATATACCCCGCGCCCGCGCTTCATAGCGTGATGATCCAGTGAACGGGGGTATGGCTCAAGTGGATTCGTCGGGTGGCATCGGGATCGCGGTCGACGTCGATGACGTCGTCAAGCGCTACGGCACCCTGACCGCCCTGCACGGCGTGTCGTTCGACATCCGCGACGGCGAGTTCTTCACCCTGCTCGGCCCCTCGGGCTGCGGCAAGACCACGCTCCTGCGATGCATTGCCGGCTTCGAGGAGGTGTCGGGCGGAGCGATCCGGCTGCACGGCGAGGACATCGCGCGGTTGCCGCCGCACCGGCGCCAAGTCAATACGGTGTTCCAGCAATACGCCCTGTTCCCGCACATGGATGTCCTGGCGAACGTAATGTTCGGCCTACTGCGCCGGGGCTGGACCCGGCGCGACGCGACGGCACGCGCGCGGGAGGTGCTGGCGCTCGTGCGTCTCGCGGATTTCGCGGAGCGGCGGCCGGCGCAGCTCTCCGGCGGGCAGCAGCAGCGCGTCGCGCTGGCCCGCGCGCTGGCACCGGGGCCGCAGGTGCTGCTCCTCGACGAGCCGCTCTCCGCGCTGGACCTGAAGCTCCGCCAGGCGGTCCGGGTCGAGCTGAAGCAGATCCAGCGCGAGACCGACATCGCCTTCGTCTTCGTGACCCACGATCAGGAAGAGGCGCTGACCATGTCCGACCGCATCGCGGTCATGTCGGACGGCCGCGTTCAGCAGATCGGAACCCCGCGCGAGGTCTACGAGGCTCCGGTCAACCGTTTCGTCGCCGGCTTCATTGGCGAGACCAACCTTCTCGACGTCGCGATCCGGTCGGTCGACGGGTCCCGCGCCGAGGTTCTCCTGCCCGGCGGCCGGCCCTTCGCCTGCGCCGCCGCCGCGCCGGTCGCCGCCGGGCCGGGCCATCTGTCGGTGCGCCCCGAGCGGATCGAGCTCGTGGCCGCGGGAGAGGGCGATCTGACCGCGACCGTGCGCGACCACGTCTATCTCGGGACCGACATCCAGCTTCACGCCCGGCTGGCCGACGACGAAGCGGTGGTGGTGCGAATCCAGAACGCCGCAGGCTCTGCCATACCCGAGCGCGGCGCCGAGATCGGCTTGAAGCTCGAGGCAGGCGCGGCGCGCCTGCTTACCGACTGATGGCGGGCGTCGCGCCACCGGGGACCGGGACGGGGTCCGGGATCTACCGGGGCAACGGGCCCCGTCTGATGCTCCCCGTCTGGGCGTTCATCGGCATCTTCCTCGTCCTGCCGGTCCTCCTGATGGCGGTCTATTCGTTCCTGACCAAGGAGTTCCGCGGCGGCGTGATCTGGGACCCGACGCTCGCCGCCTACGACAAGTTCTTTCTCGACCGCGGCCTCTTCGGCGACGAGCCGCCGGTGATCGAGTGGACCTATATCGGCATCTTCTGGCGCTCCATCTGGCAGGCCGGGCTGGCGACGCTCTTCTGCCTCGTCATCGGCTTTCCGACAGCCTGGTTCATCGCCACGCGGGACGTCCGGACGCGGTCGGCCTGGCTGTTCCTCGTGACCATCCCCTACTGGGTGAACCTGCTGATCCGCACCGTGTCGATGAAGTTCCTCATCCGCGACACCGGTCCGTTGAACGAGTTCCTGCTCTGGACGGGTGTCGTCGACGGCCCCCTGGGGCTCGTCAACACCAATCTTGCCGTGCAGATCGGCCTCTTCTACAGCTATCTGCCCTTCATGGTCCTGCCGATCTACGCCGCGGTCGAGCGCTACGACTTCGCACTCTCGGAGGCCGCGGCGGATCTCTATGCCGGCGCGTGGACCACCTTGCGGCTCGTCATCCTGCCCGTGGTGCGTCCGGGCATCGTCGCGGGCTGCATCCTCGTCTTCGTCCCCTCGCTCGGCGCGTTCCTGGCGCCCGACCTGCTCGGCGGGGCCAAGACCTTCATGATCGGCTCGCTCATCGAGGAGCAGTTCAAGGGCGCGGCCGGAAACTGGCCGTTCGGAGCGGCCGCGTCGATGATCCTCCTCAGCATCGTGCTGGGCGTCCTGCTCCTCTACGCGCGCTCCCAGGCGAAGGGGGCCCGCTGATGGCCGTGGCGACCGATCTGCGGCGCTTCGCGGGCTTCCGGGCGATGACGGTGCTCTGCCTCGTCGTGCTCTATGCGCCGCTGATCATCGTCGCGATCTACAGCTTCAATGCGTCGAGCTCGATCACCCGCTGGGGCGGGTTCTCGTTCAAGTGGTACGTCGATGTCTTCACCGGGCCCGAGGCTCCGAAGTTCCGGCAGGCGGCGATCAATTCCTTCGCGATCGCCACCGGCGCGGCCCTCCTCTCCACGGCCTTCGCCACCGCCGCCGCCGTGGCGATGAGCCGGGCGGGCCGGTTCCGCGGCAAGGTGGCGAGCCTCGCGCTCATCAACCTGCCGCTGATGGTGCCGGAAATCGTCACCGCCGTGGCCTCGCTCGTCTTCTTCATCACCATCGGCTTCACCACCGGTCTCATGACCATCTTCATCGCCCATATCGTGTTCTGCATCCCCTTTGCCTACCTGCCGATCTCGGCGCGCATGCAGGGTGTGTCCGACATCTACGAGCAGGCGGCGATGGATCTCTACGCGACGCCATGGCAGGCGTTCCGGCTGATCCTGCTGCCGCTCATGGCGCCAGGGATCCTCTCGGGCTTCCTGCTCGCCTTCATCATCTCGCTCGACGACTTCCTGATCACCAACTTCGTCAAGGGGGCCGGGGTGGAGACGCTGCCCACGGCGATCTTCGGATCGGTCAAGCAGGGCATCAAGCCCAACATCATGGCCATCTCGACGCTGCTTCTCTGCGTCTCGGTGGTCTTCGTCACGCTGTCCTGGATCATCGGACGGGCGGGGCAATCCAGGAAATGACAATGACGGAGAACGCCATGAAGACATTCCTCACGACGTCCGCGCTCGCCATGGGCCTCGCCACCGGCGCCACGGCCGAGGGCAGCCTGTCGATTTACCACTGGTTTGAATACATGCCGCAGGAGCTGCTCGACAAGTTCGCCCGAGAATACGACGTCGAGGTGACGATGGACACCTACGACAGCAACGAGGCGTTGCTGGCCTCGCTGAAGGCGGGCCGGCTCGGGTCCTACGACGTGGCGGTCCCGGGCGACTACATGGTCAAGATCCTCGCCCAGGAGGGGATGCTCGACACCTTCACGCCCGAGGAAATGACGAATCTCGGCAATGTCGAGGATCGCTGGATGGATGTCGATTTCGATCCCGGCCGCCAATCCTCGATCCCCTACCAGTGGGGCACGACCTCCTATGCCGTGAACCGCGACGTCTACGACGGCCCCATCGACTCGCTCGGCGTGATCTTCGAGCCGCCGGAGGAGCTGGCCGGACGCATCAACGTGCTCGACACGAGCGGGGAGACGCTGACCCTCGCCTCGCTCTATCTCGGGATCCCGCAATGCACGCCCGACCGCGACCAGCTGAAGGCGCTGAATGCGCTCGTAATCGGCGCCAAGCCAGCATGGGCGTCATTCGGTTCGGACGTGGCCAAGGACGTGCTGGTCTCAGGCGACGCCGCGGCCGGGATGATCTGGTCGGGCTTCTCGGCCAAGGCGCGGGCCGAGGGGGCGAACGTCGAATACGCCTTCCCGAAGGAGGGCGTGATCGTCTGGATGGACAACGTGGCGCTCCTCAGGGACGCGCCCAACCGCGACAACGCGATCAAATTCATGAACTTCCTGCTCGAGCCCGAGAACGCCGCCGCCGTCACGAATTACGCGGCCTATACTTCGGGAGTGACGGGCACGGAGCCTTATCTCGAACCGGAGATCGCCAATTCGCCCGAGAGCAACCCGCCCGAGAACGTGAAGACCGCCTTCGTGGAAGCCTGCCCGCAGGAGGTCCAGGTTCTCTACGACGCCATCTGGACCAACCTGAAGAAGTGACGATGAAGCTCGCGCTGCATCAGGGGCCGCCGATCGGCGGCGACGTCGAGGCGGGACTTGCCCGCATCGACGCCGTCGCCCGCGCCGCGGCGCTGGTTGGCGCGCAGATGGTCGTCTTTCCCGAGCTGTTCCTGCCCGGATACAACCGCCCCGACCTGCACGCCGCCATGGCCCAACCCCGGGACGGCGAGTGGGCCGGCCGGGTGGCCGCGATCGCGCGGGCGGCGAGCTGCGGCATCACGCTCGGCTGGGCGGAGCGCGACGGGGAAGCCGTCTACAACGCCGCGTCGGCCTTCGGGGCCGACGGTGCGGCGCTCGGCCATTACCGCAAGATCCAGCTCTTCGGGGCGATGGAGAATGCCAGCTTCTCGCCCGGCTCAGACTATTGCCTGTTCGACCTCTGCGGCGTCCGGACCGGCCTGCTCATCTGCTACGACGTGGAGTTCGCCCCCCATGTCCGCGCGCTGGCCCAGCGGGGGGCGAAGCTGGTGCTGGTCCCGACGGCCAACCCGACCGGGTTCGAGCACGTCTCCACCGCCTTCGTCCCCGCCCGCGCGGCGGAGATGGACCTCACCATCGCCTATGCCAACTTCGTCGGAACCGAAGGCGACATGATCTATGGTGGACGGTCGATCATCGCCGGGCCGGACGCGCGGCCGCTTGCCGCGGCGGGCGGCTCCGAGGCGCTTCTCGTGGCCGACATCTCCCGGCCCATCGCGGCCGATCTGCGGTCCGCGCAACTTAAGGATTTCAGGAAGGTCTGACCCATGTCCCTCGATCTGGACGTCTCCACCGACGGCGTACTCACCGCCGATACCCATCTCGTGCAATCCTGGGCGAACCTGCACGCCCTGAAGCAGGACGGCGCCCGGACCGTCATCGTCGCTGCCGACGGGGCCTTCGTCTTCGACAGCGAAGGCAACCGCCTCATCGATGGGATCGGCGGGCTCTGGTGCGTCAATGCCGGCCACCGGCGCCGCGAGATCATTGACGCGATCACCACCCAGCTCGAGACGCTCGACTTCTATTCGACCTTCTACAACTTCACCCACCCGCCCGCGGCGGCGCTGGCCGCCAAGCTGGCGGAGCTGGCGCCGGGTCCGCTCAACAAGGTGCATTTCAGCAGTTCCGGTTCGGACGCCAACGACGGCGCGGTGCGGATCCTGCACCATTACTTCAACCGCCTGGGCCGGCCCGCGAAGAAGAAGGTGCTGAGCCGGCACGGCGCCTATCACGGCTCCACCCATCTTGCCATCGCGATGACGACACCCGGTTATTCCGAGGGCTGGGACCGTGCCGAGGGGCTGGTCCACCACCTGCGCTGCCCGCATTACTGGCGCGAGGGGGACGGGATGAGCGAAGCCGAGTTCCTCGACGCCCTGCTCGACGATCTCAGGGATACGATCGAGAGGATCGGGGCCGAGAACATCGCCTGCTACATCGCGGAGCCGATCATGGGCGCGGGCGGCGTCATCGTGCCGCCCGAGGGCTATCACCGCGCGATGGCCGCGATCTGCCGCGACAACGAGATCAAGTACATCGCCGACGAGGTGGTGACGGCCTTCGGACGGCTCGGACACTTCTTCGCGTCGGAAGCGGTCTTCGGCGTGCAGCCCGACATCATCACCGTCGCCAAGGGCGTGACCTCGGGCTACCAGCCACTCGCCGCGACGATCCTGTCCGACGAGATCCACGAGGTCGTCTCGAGTCCCGGCGGCATGTTCTTCCACGGCATGACTTATTCCGGCCATCCGGCGGGCGCCGCCGCCGGGCTCGCCAACATCGGGCTGATGGAGAGCGAGCGGATCCCCGAGCGGGTGCGCACGAGCGGCCGGCGGTTCGAGGCGGGGCTGCGCGCGCTCGGCGACCTCGACATGGTGGGGGAGGTGCGCGGGAGCCACTTCATGATGGGCATCGAGTTCGTGCGCGATAAGGCCGACAAGACACCTTTCGCCCCTGAGGAACTCGTCGGGCTCAAGGTCGCGCAGGCGGCGCAGAAGCGCGGCCTCGTCGCGCGTCCGCTCGGCAACATCCTCATCCTGTCACCGACCCTCGTCATGGACGACGCGACGATCGACCGCTGCGCCGGGATCCTGCGCGAAAGCATCGCGGAGGTCGCGGCCCATGTCTGAGCCTGTCGTGGGCCTGCCGCCCGGTGTCCAGCAGATGAAGGCACCGTCGCGACCCGAGGCCGGGGAGACGGAGGCCTTGGAGACGACGGTGCTATAGATCCTCGCCGCGGTCCGGCGCGACGGCGACGCCGCGCTCCGTGACTTCTTGGAGCAGGTCACATGCCGATCATCGACCCTTGGATTCCCGTGAAAGTGAGACCTTTGCAAGTAGGATTCGATACGGCTCTGATGCTGTAACCGCCCCCCGACGGCATCGACGTGCCAGGGTGGGATCGCAACAATCCATTTTGGGAGGCGGTCATGTCGGAGATTACCACGGTCGGATTGGATCTCGCGAAGAATGTGTTTCAGGTCCATGGCGCTGACGCCAGAGGTGGCGTGGTCTTTCGCAAGAAGCTCAGAAGGGCCGCGGTGCTCGAGTTCTTCGGCAAGCTGCCGCCCTGCCTCGTGGCGATGGAAGCCTGCGGTGGCGCGCATTTCTGGGGGCGGGAGCTGACACGGCTCGGCCATGACGTCAGGCTCATCCC
>NZ_QKZL01000049.1 GCF_003253995.1 Palleronia aestuarii | reverse complement strand
GGTGACGTCCCGGGGGGTGGTGTAGCTGGCGGTGGCCATCGGGTTTCTCGGTAGGGTCGGGTTGCTGACACCAACCTGAACCGAGGGATGTTCCCGATGACTAAACCGATGATGGACTTCCGCGCGCTCGTGGAGAAGAGCGGCGACGCGGACCTGCTCCGCGAGATGATCGGCTTCGCCGCCGAGCGGCTGATGGAGCTGGAGGTCGGCACGAAGACCGGTGCCGACTACGGAGAGAAAAGCGGAGAGCGCCTTGCACAGCGCAACGGCTACCGCGATCGGGACTGGCAGACCCGAGCAGGGAACGTCGAGCTGCGCATTCCGAAGCTGCGCACGGGGAGCTATTTCCCGTCCTTCCTCGAACCGCGACGCTCGGTGGAGAAGGCGCTGACGGCCGTCATTCAGGAGGCCTACGTCCATGGCGTCTCGACACGGTCCATGGACGACCTCGTGCAGGCCATGGGGGGCACCGGCATTTCGAAAAGCCAGGTCAGCCGGTTGTGCGAGGAGATCGACGAGCGGGTGGACGCGTTCCTGACGCGGCCCATCGAGGGCGAATGGCCCTACCTCTGGATCGACGCGACTTATCTCAAGGTTCGTCAGGGCGGGCGCATCGTCTCCGCGGCCGTGACCATCGCAGTGGGCGTGAACACCGACGGGCGGCGCGAGGTCCTGGGCATGGCGATCGGAGCGTCCGAGGCCGAACCCTTCTGGACCGAGTTCCTGCGCAATCTCGTGCGCCGCGGGCTGGGCGGCGTGAAGCTGGTGGTCAGCGACGCCCATGAGGGGATCAAGGCCGCCACGGCCCGGGTGCTTTCCACTACCTGGCAGCGCTGCCGTGTCCATTTCCAGCGCAATGCGCTTGCCCATGCCGGAAAGAGCAGCCGTAGGGTGGTTTCCGCCTTCATCGCCACCGCCTTCGCCCAGCCGGACCACGCCACGGCCAAGGCTCAGTGGCGGCTGGTGGCCGATCAGATGCGCTCGAAGCTGCCGAAGCTCGCCAAGCTCATTGACACGGCGGAAGAGGATGTGCTCGCCTACATGACCTTCCCCGCCCAGCATCGCGCCAAGCTTCACAGCACGAACCCGATCGAGCGCCTGAACGGCGAGATCAAGCGGCGCACCGATGTCGTCGGCATCTTCCCGAACGAGAGCTCGATACGCAGGCTCGTCGGCGCGATCCTGATGGAGCAGACCGAGGAATGGACCGTTCAACGTGGCCGCTACCTCACGCTGGAAACGCTCGCACCGGTCTGCGATGATGCCATAGTCAGCCTGCCTGCTGCGCAGCGCGACTGACCAGCTCGGCCCGCCTCTGAGCGCGAGGCCCGCCACCAGCTACACCACGAGCTGGGACATCATCCGGACGCACATGTTCCGGTCCTCCTGCGCATTCCCGCCATCGACGCACCCGCGCAGCGGATATCAATTCCTGCCCCTGTGCGGTCGTCTCGCCGCAGTCAAGGACGGCCCAGAGCTGCCGTTCGCCTCTTGACCGAACGCTGCGCAGCAGCTTCCCCGCAGCGGACGTTGGCAGCCATGTGTAGCAAATCGACCGCTTGGATGGCGGCTGTGCGGAGATACCGTTGAAAAAGTCGGCTGCGGAGGCGGGTCAAGATAGCGGCACCGAACGGCGAACCGCCTCCCTTCAGGCGGTTCCGGGCTCTGCCGGGATCAGCTTCGCCATCTTCCGTAGGTTCTGGGCGGTGGCGGCGAGGAGGAATTCGTCCTTTGCTCCGCTTGGTCCTCTGAGGCGTAGCCGGTCGAGCTTCAGGATGCGTTTGAGATGCGCGAACAGCATCTCGACCTTCTTGCGGGCGTAGCTCGACGCCACGTAGGCGTCCGTCTTCGCGATCGCCCGCGCCATGTCCCGCGCATCTTCGTGGACATGCCGAGCAATCTTACGAACGGCCTGGTTCGGTGTGCATCGCGCCTTGAGCGTACAGACCGAGCAATCGGCCTTGCTGGCAAAGTAGCGATAGGTGTTGTCCTTGCAGAGGCCGGAGCGCGGCTTGGTCATGGTGCGCCAGTACTTCTTCAGCTTCTTGCCACCCGGGCAGGTGTACTCGTTGGCTTCGGCGTCGAAGACGAAGTTCGTCGCCGGGAACGCACCATCCTGGCGGGCGGTCTTGTCGAAGACAGGGATGTGCGGCGCGATCTGCTGCTCCTCGACCAGCCATCCGAGCATATCTGCCGAACCATAGGCGGTGTCGGCGGCGAGCCTCTCGGGGTGGAGGTCGAACCGCTCACCGACACGCACCAGCATGTCCCGGACGGCACCGACCTCGGCCTGCCGGATCGGGGCAGTCGCGACCACGTCGACGATTACCGCATGTTCCAGGTCGACCAGGTAATTGGTGCTGTAGGCGAAGAAGGGTCGGTCGCCATTGGCCCCGGTGAAGCGCGCCGCGGGATCGGATGGCGAGATCGTCTTTGGCTGCACCGGGGTCGATGCCCCGAAAGCGGCATCATCCAAAGTGTCGAGATAGTCCCGGGTGGCGCGGGACGCCTGTCTCGTCGCATCCCAGTCCTCGAACTTCTGCTTCGAATACCGGCTCGCGTCGGCCTTGATGAGGGAGGCGTCGGCACCGAACGCCGCGCCCCCGACCAAGCCCTCCGCGATGCACCGCGCTAGCACCGTCTCGAACAGATGCTGGAACAGGTCGCTCTCGCGGAACCGTCCGTGGCGGTTCTTCGAGAAGGTCGAATGGTCCGGAACGCGGTCGGTGAGATCGAGGCGGCAGAACCAGCGGTATGCCAGATTGAGATGGACCTCTTCGCAGAGGCGGCGCTCGGACCTGATCCCGAAGCAGTACCCCACCAGCAGCATCCGGATCATCAGCTCGGGATCGACCGAGGGCCGTCCCATCGCGCTGTAAAAGGGGGCAAGGTGATCCCGGACGCCGCCCAGCTCCACGAACCGATCGATCGAGCGGATCAGGTGGTCCGCCGGGACGTGGTCCTCGAGAGAAAACTCGTAGAACAGAGCGCCCTGCGCCGATTGTCGAGACCCCATCATCGCAGCCGCCCTCCCGCCATGAGAGAACTGAATCAGCGCTCAACGCCCCAATCAAGCGGACTTTTTCAACAGTATCGGCCGTGAGCTGACGTTCGGGCCAAGCGCAGCGGATGGCCGATCAGTTCAATACCCGCCGTCCGTGCCGAACGCATCATTACTGGGAGCGCTTATTAAAATAGTTGGGAACCTATTGCCAACGAGAGCATCGGTCGGTTGGGAGGACTGTTCGAGGAGTGAAAAATTCTGGCTACCGTTCGAAAAGAACTGCCAATCCTCAGATGAGCATGAAGCCGAAGCCAAAGCCAAATTTATGGGATACACACCAGTTGTCGCTCGAGCTTTCCTTCGGCCTCGCCCTTTATCGGTCGGCGTAAGTCAGGCCGATCATGCTATACTTGGGAGGGTTCAGCTATCTGGAACACCCAGCCGTCGAGTGGAATGTCAGTTGATACGTCGCTATGACTATCACGCAATAAGTTATGGCGTTCGAGTGCGGCCTCCCGGCCCGCATAAATGCGCGCCTCGAGTGCAGCATCACCACCCTGCCGCCTCAGTGCCTGGGTAAGGGCATCCCACGTCCCGCAAAGTCTGCAGGGTTTTGCTTCGAGTTGCTCGACCTTGTCGCCAATGAATATCCGCATGACGGCAGCGAGACCGTCAGGGTCTACAGATCTGTCGCTCGCCTTGCTATCCAACAGACTGTTGGCAGCTCGTTCGAAGAGCCGGAGATTCACTAAGACATTATAATCGCGCGGATAAAAAGACAGAAGCCGCTTGGCAAATCTCCCTTCGCCCAGCCAATTGCGTACGTCCGTTAGATTTTCAAGGATTCCGTCCGATACCGCATCGATCCCTTCGAACATGGCATCAAGCAAACCGGCACTCTCGGCTCGTTCAAGCAGGCGCGTCCAGCTCTTGTCACGCCAAAATCCGTTACATCCGAGTTTATACTGGAGCAGCAGCTCGAAGGCCTGCATCAACGCGGCCTCAGGCAGTGCATCGACAAGCTCAAGAAGCTCCCCTTTTTTTCCAAAACTCGCGATTTCAACAAAGCATTCACCGAACAAGGGATGATCCGGGTTCCTCGCAATCGCGCTCACGATCCTTGGCCAAGCAGGGTTTTCTGAATGATGGGTCGCATACCACCAGAGTGGTTGCGGATCGCCGCGGTACATCCGGATGCAGGCGGCAAACAACTCTGCGCCGAGCGCACTATCGATCTCTTCGGCGGTACCGTTCAAAAGCTTGGCAGCACCGGTCAGTTGTTCGACGAGTAGCTCAGGAGGGCTGCCGCTTGTCAGAACCGTGGCGGCGAGCCAACACTTGTCTGATCTGTCTTCCGCGAGCGCCCCGGACAGTAGGGCTTGTTCCTCAGGGCCGAGGTCATCCCAATATGTGACCAACCATTTCATTGTGACGATACGCGCGCCGGTGTCTGGGACACCGATTAGATCGCGCAGTAGGGAGAGGCGTCGTTTCGGTTCCAACACGGCGAGCAGCGGTTCGACGATTGCAAGTTCATATTCATCCAATGTGCGATATGCGAGCCGCCGCTGTAGGCGATGCGCCCAAGCTTCTATCGCCAAGACGAGCGCATCTGCGGGCAGCACCTCAATCGCATCTTCCAGCACCGCGTTCAGGCGGCCGTTCCGAAATGAAACTGACACCGGCAGATGCTCAATTACTGTTGGTAGAAGTTCGGCGAACAAAGCCCAAGGTGGCGCCTCGCCAAAATATTCTACGCGATTAAATAGGACTAGCCGGTTGAAAAGGACGCTGGCACAGCCGGTCGATTGTGCCTGTGCTTGCAACATTCCGATCAGCGCCCGGCGCCGGCGCCCTTCGAGTGTCGCCCAGTTGGACGCGACATTTTGAAGAAGGGCAATGCTGATCGAAGGAGCGCGGTCGTGCGCAAGCCATTCAATTATGTCTTCATCGTCTTCGCGGGGTATTGCGAGCCAAACGCCAGCCGCCGCGCCGCGGATGACGGCTTCGTCAGCGCGAAGGAAGCGACGGCAGACAGCGGCGCTCATCGCTTCGGGATGGACTTCAAGAGCGAGCAAGATACGTCGTCCAAGAGCCAAGTCGAGACCGAGCGGCTCGTCGGCATCGATTGCGTCAAGATAGGGCTGGATCTCATCGATAGGTGAGGCCGTGACGAACATCTGCCTCTGATTAGCGATAAATCCGGTCCCATTTCTGACGTCGATATCTTCGAGCTCGATCAACACCTGATCCGCCCAGTCCGGTAGGTGGTCGCGCTGTTCCGGCGTCAATTCGTCCGCCACGTCGATGAGGAACGAAAAGCAGGCGTCGCGGGTTGCCGGGAAAAGTGAACGCAACCCTTTACTCGCGATCGCGAGGATAGATGATCGGTCATCAGGCGCCACCACCGCACGGAGCCATCTCAAATTGCGCGCGGCTGCTAGCGAAGTTGCAGCTTCGACGCAGGCTAGGCTGCGTTCAGCCTGTTCTAATAGCTGATCACGGTCTCTCGGAATGTCAGGACGCTGAAGCGCTTGAGCGCCTGCGCGCAGATAGGGATGGGTGAAGTTAAAGCCTCTCTCGCCAATATCAAGAACGCGTCGGCGCTGAAGATTATCAATGGCATGCTGCTGAGTTTCAGAGAGCAGCGGAAGCTCCGTGTAGGCCGGGGGCGGACGCGGATCTTCGCCGAAAACAATCACATTGAAATCGGGTTTGAAGCCCGGACGCGCCGCCCCACCATTGGCGATGAATGCAAGCTCCGAGATGGCAGCCGCTTGGCCGGGCGCTGTCGCAAATGCCACTGCAGAGAGCATGGCACGGTAACCCGGCGAGGCGCCCGCAAGACCACATGCGAAATCCACAGCATCGCTGCGAGCCTGAAACAAAATTTCGGCGTCGCCCGCGTTGGGAGGCAGGTAATCGAACGTCTGAGCCAGATATGTTAGGGCGCCTGGGTCGCGAAGCTGATCATCTCGTTCGATGAGCGTTACAATCCGTTCAATCGCGGCTGGCTCGATGTCTAGGGATTCAGATATCGCCCGCCAGATTGCAATGGCTCGGTCGGGTGATAGCGGGGCAATCCTTAGCCACGACCAAGCACCCACCCCACACGCTTCAATTGTTGCGGCGGCACGTGATTGGAGCAGGACTGAATCAGTTTGCGCAACGATGAGTCTCCGGTTGGGCGGCAGACGCTCGATAAGTTGTCGCAATGCGCCTAGGCGGGCACTGGCATCGGCAAGTGGCTCACGTGCGCCGAGCGGGTCATCGAGAATATAAAGCCGCGCGGCGCCAATTGTGTCGGTGAGAAAACGCTCAGCCTCGTCGATATGGCTTCCGACCCCAACCTCGAACCCGTGATGTTGCAATTCTCCGCCGATGCGCCGAGCCATCCACGACTTGCCGGCACGAGGCGGCCCGGTAAGCAGTAAAGCTCCTTGATGTTCGAGAAGCTCGAGAAGCTCATTTTCAATTCCACGATCAAGATAATCGGCTGGTCGCACCGCCCGGGGAGCGCGGTGATTCAATTCGTGCTGAAGCGCAGGAACGACATCCTCTTGGCTGCGCTTAGCGGCTCCAAGGTGGTCGGTTAGGCTAGCGAGAATACCGCGGATCGACAGCGTATCGAAGCGACGGTGCTGCAATGTTCGATGGATGCGTACCTCGACTGTCTCTGCGGTCTCACGCTCGACGATGGCTAGATGCGCGAGCGCGCGCGCATGTTGGGCAAGCGGCCGCTCGGCGAGCTTCTGCGCATCGGCACGACGCTTCTCTTGGAGTTTGGTGGGCTTTTTGGGCAACGCCTTCTCGCCGACCGTCTTCACTGCCGCATGCAACGCTTCGGCAAGTGCGTTGGATGTCGGCCGCCCATCGACCAGCGCGCGCGGCGTGCGGTCTAGAACGAGTGGCGCGAGGATGTCGTCACAGCGGGCCGTCATGACAAACAATGCGGCTCGGTTTTCCATATCCATCAAGCGCTCGAGCAGTGAGCCTTTTGCGTTGCGATCTGGATAATGAAGCAGATAGTCCGCGAGCATCGCCATGCTGACCGATCCGGTCGCACCCTTGACCTGAACCTCGACCGTCGCTGCTGGCAGGTCTCCAGTCGTCGGCCAAGAAAGTGTTGCATCTTCACTGCCCTTCTGCTCCGGGACCATCGAAATGAGACCGTCTTCCAGAGCTGCGAGTGCCAGATCCACACATACAAGATCTTGGAAAGCAAATTTTTCAGGGCCGATGATAGCGATTGTCATAGTAAATGCGATACTTCGCGCGACGCTGGCTGACAATAAGCGTCAATGAAGTGGATCTGAAAACGAAAAAACTATTGTCTGGAGATCGCTCATTCTGCAGGCGTTCGGGTCCGATATTGCGCTTAGAGGCCACTTGCTAACGACGCAGCGAACGACCGCTTCCCGCCCTTCCAACACATAAATGGCCACCGCTGGATCGGCCGGTTAGGAAACGAACCGGACCGTTATCGCCCTGAGTAGATTTGCTAGCGCATCGTCCTCTACCGCCGTGTAACATCCGCCATCGAGACCTCGAGCAACAGGCTATCTGCGGCCGCTTTGCCTTCGTACGCCGCCGGCGCCCAGTCGGCCCCTCAATCACCTCCAGGCGAGAAACCTAATCGCCGTTGAGCCGTCCAAATGGACGCTTACGTTGCCGTCTAGTTCCAAGCCAACCCCTTCGCGCATAAGATGTGAAGAGGGGCCCGATCACATCAGCGCTGTCAGAGGGGGATCGGCGTAGCGCTTACGCGTAACATCCGCATCCCTAATATAGGCTTTCGCCGAACTGCCTGTATCAGTGTGAAAACTTGTCTGAGAGAACCAAAAACTCAGGATTAGATCAGACCTTCGGAAACGAGTGACTTTACCGCTTTGTGGTCCAGTGACTGTCTCCCGCACCTATCCAGAAGTCAGTCGGCGTGGACGAAAGTCGGAAACTATCTGGCACGTTTCACCTGCGCCGAACGGCGTAAACAACAACCGGGCTCCGGTCGCGACTGGATGAAAGTCCCGTGGCAGGTCAGTCTCAAGTAGACTGTCCGAAACTACGAACTGACCGGCGGATAAACCGATGGGAGCGGACGCGACGTCGCTCAATTGCGACCTACGAAACTAGAGTCTTAGGAGGAAGTGTTGGTGGACCCTAGCGGGATCGAACCGCTGACCTCCTGCATGCCATGCAGGCGCTCTCCCAGCTGAGCTAAGGGCCCATTGCTTCGTGACGAAGCATGGGTGTCTCTAAGTGGGACGTTCGTCGGTGACAACCCTAAAGTCGACAGCGCTTTCAAGAATTACTAAGCTGGACGCCTCCGGAAACTTCTACCCTGAAGCCGTTCATGGTGATTCATCGACCTCGGGACGAGGGCGGTGGATATGGTAAAGCGGGCAGGGTTTTGGAGTGTTGAGGAGCGGCTCGCGGAGATCTCTGAGGGGGAGATCCGTTGGAGACGCTTAGCGCGAGGCGCTGATCAAAGCCAGTGCGCGTGATACACCATTCAAGGAGATGGATCGGGGCATCAACCAGGCGGGGTTCATCCCACGGTCAGGCCGGATCGTGGATGCCAGCCTTATCGCGGCGCCGCGCCAGAGGAAAACCGATGGAGAGAAGGCCGCGATCAAGGCAAGGAAGACGGCTGCACAGATCTGGCCGGAGAAGCCCGCGAAAGCCGCCCAGAAGGGTGAGCCATGGGTCGCCATCGGTTCAAGAACCATGGCGAACGATGGGCGCTGGACGGTCGAGTACAGCAAGGCTAAGGTCCGCGCGGACAGATCGAAGCCGGTCGACATCGCGATCCCGATCTACGGCTACAAATCGCATGTCGGCATCGAGCGAATGCACGGGTTCGGCCCGCACACTCGGGCGGATCGCGTTCGGGGCCTCACTTCGACGCCAGATCGTCACGGATGCCGCTCAACATGACGGCGCCCGGCTGCGCCAAGGCCTGATCCGGACGGCGAACACAACTCGCGGCGTTTGGGCCGATAGCGCCTACCGATCTGCCGAGAGCGAGCACTGGCTCGAAGCCCAAGGCATGACGAGCCAAGTACACCGCAAGAAGCCCCGGGCGCTTCAGATGCCGCAGCGCGCGTCGCGCGCCAATGGCCGTAGATCGGTGGTGCGTTCGAAGGTCGTGCACGTCTCGCCCAGCAGAAGGCCCGCATGGGCCTAACGATCCGGACCATCGGTATCGCCCGCGCCAAAGCTGCGGTTACGCTCGCCAACATTGCATACAAGATGACCCGCCTGCGATGCATCCAGAGCCGGACCCTGTCCATTTGACGGCCAAAGTCTAGAAAAACCTCGACGAAGGACCGAGGTGGCCGAACGGGCGCCAAGAACCCGTCAGATCGCCTCACCGTCAGCCTCGCAGATCTCAAATTCGCAGATCGGCACGTTACCGGAGGTGTTCAGGTTTATACCGGGATGAGGAACGAACCTCGTCTGCCATTGAGGGGGCATCCATGGACGAGATTATTACCGTCGGCATCGACCATGCCGAGAGCGTTTTCCAGCTTCACGGCGTCCGGGAGGACGGCGCAATCGCTTTCTGATCTTCTCCCGGTTTGGTAGAAGCGGTTAGGCCGCCATGCGTTCCATGGCGGCGAGTGAACGATATCCCAGCGCTGAGTGGAGGCGGTGAGTATTGTCCCAGCCGTCGATCCAGGCGAACAGATCGCGCTTCGCCTCGTTTCTGGTGGCGTAGATTCGGTGGTGGATACTGGCCCGGCTATGGGAGGACCTCGTGGAGGCGCTGAACCGCAGCGGAACCGTACCGGACACGTTCCAGATGATCGACAGCACCGTGATCCGCGTCACTATCAGGCAGCGAGCTCAAAAGGGGGACTCCACGACAGGGTTTCGGCCGCCTTCGGGGTGGTTTCACGACTAAAAATCTATCTCCTTGTCGACGGCGAGGCATTGTCCGCCATCGCTCCGAGGACGATGCCGAGCGGACTGCCCATGAGAACCGAAATCACGCCGGGCCAGACCTCGGACTATCGCGGCTTCGATCTGGTCATGGCCGACAACCTACCAACACTGAGGGCTTTTTTGCGCAAAGGCCGAGCGCTGGATTCATCTCGTGGGTCCAGCGTGGTAGTGGCCCTGCATGAGCAGACCGATCCCGCCAAGCTACGAGAGCAAGAACTGGCCGTCCTACAACGAAGCGCTGAAGCAGAGTGGCTCCCTGGCGATCTGGTTCGATCCGGAGATGGTCTGGGTGCCACCGCCGACCGGCAAGCGAGGCCGGCAGCCGCTATAATAGCGACGCCGCAATTCAGACATGCCTGACGATGAAGGTGCTTTTCGGCATGGTCGACATCGATGCGCCATCGGTTCGAGCACGATATTGATGCGGCAGACGACCGGGTTCGTTGAAAGCCTCTTCCGGCTGGTTGGGCTCGACTGGGCGGTGCCAGATTTCAGCACTCTGGGCAGGCGGCAGAAGACTCTGGCCGTGACCATCCCCTACCACGGCTCGGAGGGGCCACTGAACCTCTTGGTCGACAGCACCGGCATCAAGGTCGAGGGCGAAGGGGGAGGGGCGTCCGGACATCGATCCGGGGGATCGATGTCAGCGCCGAACGGCATGCCCGCAAGCACGGCGGCGCGAAACGCCGCCTATGGCGCAAGATCCACATCGGCATCGACGAACAGACGCTGGAGATCCGTGCCATCGAGAGTTCACTGGCGATTGCCACTGGTCAGAAAGAGCCGGTGGACGGGAGCAACATCGGTGGTGCGCCCATGCTGCCTGAGCTCCTCGACCAGATACCTGCTGATGTTGAACTCGGCACGGTGACCGCGGATGGCGCCTACGACACGCGCAAGTGCCACGATGCCGTCGCAGACCGTGGCGCTCATGCCGTCATACCGCCCCGGAAAAACGCCAGGCCCTGGAAGCCGTCGACCGCAGGCGCCATTGCCCGGAACGAAGCCCTGCGCGCATCGAGATACCTCGGCCGCGCTATCTGGCGAAAATGGAGCGGATACCACCGCCGAAGCCGTGCCGAGACGAAGGTGCATTGCGTGAAGCTGCTGGGGCAGAGCCTCATGGCGCGCGACTTCGATCGTCGGGTCGCAGAACTCCAGTTCCGCGCCGCCGTCCCGAACGGCTACACCGCGCTCGGCATACCCATCACAGAGCCCATAAATAAGTGCGTCTGGGAAAGGGGAAGTACGGGCTTCATTCGCTTTGCGCAACATGTATAACCGCCCCTTGCGCAAGAGGGTTTTTGGAGCAGTTTGGCGCGGTGTCGGGTGCTGACATGTATCCGGCCTCATGGTGCGGCCATCGTCATGCCGCGGGCCCGCATGGTGTTCGCAGATCGGACCCAAATCAAAGCCGCGTGCTCGGAGGCACTCTGTTGCGCTCTGGTTTTCCGACCCCGTCTTGCGACCATTGCGCCAAGCTGCTCTCAGCCCTCCTCCGCTCCGACGACCTCGCGACTGCTGGCAGGTGTTACGTTGCCACAGCCGGAGCCCGGTAGACCTCTCCGCTCTTCATCAGTGCCCAGACGATTCGCGCCATCTTGTTGGCG
>NZ_QKZL01000048.1 GCF_003253995.1 Palleronia aestuarii | reverse complement strand
CGAAGAACGGTCTCTATGCCCTGCAGCCCACGATTCCGCACCTGACGCGCTCGGCATTGCACCGATGCCTGCAACGATGAGCCATTGCGCGCCATCGGTTCGAGCGCGATGGCGAATGCATCTTCCGCCTGCCGGACGTCGAAGGCGATAAACTAAAGCGGCAGCGCTTCAAGCGCTACCCGATCGGGTTCGGCGGGACATCGCGGGTCCATCCACGATGTCTTCTCCGCCTCACTCCACATCGATATCGCCAAAGTGCAGACCACCGAGGGCAAGCTCTATCTCTTTGTGGGCATCGACCGAACCAGCAAATTCGCGGTCACCCAGCTCGTCGAGAAGGCCGACAGGCGCACCGCCTGGGAGTTCCTGCAGCACATGCTGGAGGCATTCGCCGCTTTGCGGCTCATCTTATCACGTCTACACCATTCTCACGGACAACGGCATTCAGTTCGCCGAGCAGCCGCGGAACCGAAACACCAGCATCTCCCGGCCAATGCGCCTTGACGCTTCCGGGGCTTTCGCGGCCCCACCGGGGCCACGGTCCCCTCCAACTCTGCGAAGCCAACAGGATCGAGCACCGCCTGACGAAGCCGAACCATCCATGGAGTTACGAGGATCAGAAAACGATCCAGGGGATCGTTTTCCCGAGTGACGGGACAGGTCGAACGGATGAACCGCACGATCAAGGACGGTGAGGCCCAAAGCCGATCCGGGGGATCGGCGACGGCTGAACGTCGAGCGCTTCCACTTTGAAAGACACGATCAGCTGTGCATTCACCTTGACGACTTCATGGCCGCTTACAACTTCGCACGCAGGCTAAAGACCCTCGGCGGCCTCACGCCCTACGAGTACATCTGCAAAATCTGGACTTCCGAGCCATATCGATTCATCCTCAACCCGATCCACCAAATGCCGGGAATGAGCACCTAACTGTGCCCCACGCCATAGCGACGGCTGCCTGGACGGGATCGATCACGGGTATGCCTAAAGCCGCTTCCAGAGGCGCACGGTGGCACACCATTCCCGCGCAGCCGAGGACGATGACATCTGACCCGTCCGACTTCAGCGCCTGACCCACCTCTTCCACGAGGGCGAAGGTGCTGTCTCCGCGTGCGCTTTCGTCGACGCTGACGCCGAGAGCGCGCTCCCCTGCAAGCCGGTCGAGTACGCCCATGCGCCGCATGAACCGCCGGTGTCGCGCGATGGAGACCGGCGCGATCGCGACGACCCCGAACCGGTCGCCGCGCGACAGGGCCGTTAGGACCCCGGCCTCCTGAATGCCCCAGACCGGACACCGCGCGACGGACCGGCACGCCTCGACCCCTGGATCGGAATAGCAGGCAATCACGATCGCCGCGGCGTCCCTCCGATCGCCCACCAAACGGACAAGTGGCATGACGACCGCGTCGGAATCGACTTGGCTCTCGATCCCGAACGGTCCTTCCTCGAGGGTCAGACAGTGGATATCGGGGACTCCGGGCAATCGGAACGGCGCCAGGGCGCGGTCGAGGCCCTCCGTCACGGCCGCATTGGAGTTCGGGTTCACCACCAGGATCGGTCCGCTCATCTGGAGGCCTCCGGTGCGATCCGGGCGCCGAAATTCGACATCGGATCGAGTTCCGGGGCAGAACCGCCGGGATACCCCGTGAAGTCGGGTTGGGCGCGCTTGACGAATTGTCCATGCCCAGGCTCGGCCACGAGTTGCCCGTCCTCGATCACGCGACTTCCGCGCGAAAGCACCGTCACCGGCCAGCCGGTGAGTTCGCGCCCCTCGAACGGGGTGTAATCCATCGCGTCGTGCTGGTCTTCGGCACGGACGATCCGTGTCGTGCCGGGATCCCAGATCGCGATGTCGGCATCGAGCCCCACCGCGATCGAGCCCTTCTGCCGAAGCCCGTAGAGACGCGCAGCGTTCGTCGCGGAAAGAGCTACGAATTGCTGCAACGTGATCCGTCCCTTCCCTACCCCTTCGGAGAAGAGGAGCGGCAGGCGCAGCGCGATCCCGGGCATCCCGTTGGCAATCCGGTTGAAGGGCGCGTCCGGCCCCGCCGAGAGCTTGCCCGTCGCGTCGAACCGATACGGCGCATGATCGGAGGAGAAGACGGAAAAGGTACCCGCCTGCAGATGCCGCCAGAGTGCCTCCTGCGTGGCCGCGTCCCGCACGGGAGGAGAGCACATGAACTTCGCACCCTCCATTCCGGACCGGTCGAGATCCGACCGATCGAGGAACAGATATTGCGGCAGGTTTCCGCGAAGATCTTCGCACCGTCGAGCTTCGCGCGCGCGATCAGCGCCGCGCCCTCCGGGGTCGAGACATGGACAACGAGAAGGGCCGCGTCGATGAAGCGGGCAAGCGTGATCGCGCGATTGATCGCCTCCGCTTCCGCCGCCGCCGGATGGCTGATTGCGTGGTAGCGTGGTGCGCTGTACCCCGCCCCCAACAGCCGATCGGTCATCCATCGGATGATACCGCTGTTCTCGGCGTGAACCATCGTGAGCGCGCCGTGAGATTTCGCGACGCTGAGGATGTCGAGGAACTGGCCGTCATCGACCTTCATGAGATCGTAGGTCATGAAGACCTTGAAGGAGGTGACGCCCCGCGCAAAAGCCGCCGGCAATTCCTCGGAGAGCACCTTCTCCGTCGGATCCGCGACGATCAGGTGATACCCGTAATCGATGACCGATGCCCCGTCCGCGCGGCTATCGTAGAGGTCGAGCGTCTCCGTCACCCCCATGCCACGATGCTGCGCGGCGAAGGGCACGAAACACGAATTCCCCCCGAATGCTGCGGAGATGGAGCCGCTTCGATAATCGTCCGCGGTCATGCCGCCTGTGGCACTTTCCTGCGCGATATGCGCATGGGCCTCGATCCCGCCCGGGAGGACCAGCCGACCGGCCGCGTCGATCACGTCGGGCGCGTCGAGCCCCTCCCCGATCGCGGCGATCCGTCCCAATTTGATCCCTATATCTGCCGAGAACGTATCGGCGGCGGTGGCGACTTGGCCGCCTCGAATGACGAGGTCGAAACTCATCATGATGTTGCGTCCCTGGCCTCGCCGCAGTTTCCCGCCGCCAGCGAGAGATCCATCCCATGATCGACGTATTCTGATCCGGCATCGATACGACCAAACCGTTCGTTTCCATGCCAGCGCATCAATTGAGTTCCTCTAAGCGCCTCTCGAGCCGCGTCATCAAACGGCTCAGTTCGTCGTGATCCGTTCGCGACAATGCAGGTCCCGGTGCACGGACCCTCGCGCAGGCGATCGCCCCCTGCGGCGCAGAGTCTCCTTCCGGATCGCAAGCCCTATGCCGAGTTGCTGCTCGTACCGCACGAGAGGCAGGTAGGCGTCGAAGACGTCCTCCGCCCCGTCGTGATCTCCCACAAGGGCGCGTCGCACCACATGGACCATCATCTCCGGGTAGGCGAAGCCGGTCATTGCCCCGTCCGCACCCCGCGCCATTTCCTGCGGCAGAAACAGACCGTTGTTTCCCGTCAGGATCGACAACCGCGGCGTATCGCCTATCCCACTCTCCCGGCGCACGCGGGTAAGTTTCGAAAGCCCTGGCCAGTCCTCGTGTTTCAGCATCACGATCTGCGGGTGGTCCCGGGTGAGATGCAGGATCGTCTCCACCGAAAGCATCACGTTCGACGCCATCGGGTAATCCTGCAGGCAAAGCGGTACGTCAGGACCCAGAACATCGCAGACTTGGCCGAAATAGCCCCTTACCCGATCCTCGGGACCGAGCCCCGCAGGTGGCGAGACCATCACGCCGGCGGCACCGGCCGACATCGATCGATGCGCCAGCGCCGCATCGGATCGAGTCCTGCGGCAGACACCCCGACGACGACTGGGACACGACCTTCGACCCGGCGCATGACGCTTTCGAGAAACGCCCCGGCTTCCTCCGGTGAAAGCTTCGACGCCTCGCCCATGATGCCGAGGATCGTCAGTCCCGTGACACCCGCCTCGAGATAGAAGTCGATCAGACGATCCGTGCTCTGGAGGTCGAGCGCCCCGTCCTCCGCGAAGGGAGTGGCCGAGATCACGAACACGCCCGCGGTCTCCCGATCGATCTGCGCGCTCATGTTGAACCGCCCGGCAGGGTCGGGATCGCGTGTCGACCAATCTCCTCCAACCTCGCGTAGCGATCGGCAAAGAGCCTCGCGACAGGCCAGTCACCGCCCCACTCGACATGCATCCGGTCAAGATCGAGCATTCCATCCCGCGCGGCCAGCGCCACGGCTTCGCCGATGACGATGTCGCGTTCGGGGCTAAAGTTCAGGGTCAGGCGGTGGCGGCATTCAAGCGCCACGGGCGCGTCTGCCAGCCGTGGCGGTGCGACTTTCGAGGATGGGAGCGTCGCGAGGCCCAATGCGTCGACTTCGCCCACGTCGGACGGATAGGCCGCGGCGCTCGCGACCATCGCTTCGAGAAGCGCGGGCGTTGCGATGTTCACGACGAATTCGCCGCAATCCGCGATATTCCTGGCGGTGTCCTTCGCGCTACCCCCCTTCCGCTCGACGCCCAGGATGATCAGCGCGGGATCCTGTCCGAACACGTTGAAGAAGGAATAAGGCGCGGCATTCACGATCCCGTCCGCGCTTCGTGTCGTCACCCAGGCGACGGGACGCGGAATGACGGTGGCGCAGAGGAGCTTGTACCGGTCTCGCTGATCGAGCGTATCGAGATCGACGACACTCATTCCGGCAAGATCACCCCTGTCTGTTCGGTGATGCGCTTGTAATGCTCCACGCGGCGGTGCCGCGCGAAATCGAAGATCGTCTTCTTTCCGAAGTCACAGGCATCCATGTCGCAGGCATGCACAACCATTTCGTCGCCGTCGGTCCGGGCACGCGCCACGACGAAACCGTTCGGATCGACGATGATCGTACCTGCCATCAGGGGATGGCCATCCTCGATACCGCCCTTCGCCACGCCGACGACCCAGGTGGCGTTCTGATAGGCTCCGGCGGTCATCACCAGTTCGGAGTGATAGAGGCGTTTTGTCTCGTCCTCCGCTTTCATCTGGCTGTTTACCGACGGCGTATTGTACCCGAGCATGACGAGCTCGACGCCCTGCAATCCCATCACGCGGTAGACCTCGGGCCAACGGCGGTCGTTGCAGATGCACATGCCCATGATCGCGCCCTGGCTGCGCCATACGGGAAAGCCGAGATCGCCCGGTTCGAAATACCTTTTCTCGAGATGCTGGAACGCCCTCTCCTGATCGTATTCGTCATGTCCGGGCAAATGCACCTTTCGGTACTTGCCGACCACGTTCGCTTCGCGATCGGTGAGGATCTGGGTATTGAAGTGCCGTCCCTCGGGGGTCAGTTCGGCATAGCCGAAGCTGATGGCGACATGGAGGGCACGCGCCCTGTCGAAAAGCGGTCGGGTCGCCTCCCCCGGGACCTCGCGCTCGAACCAGGAATCCACCTCCGCCTGATCTTCCATCCACCAGCGCGGAAAGAACGTGGTGAGGGACAGTTCCGGGAAGACGACAAGCGTTGCCCCCTGCCCTGCCGCATCTTCCAGAAGCGCCAGCATCCGATCGACAACTTGCGCGCGGGGCTCGTCTCTTTGGATCGCACCCATCTGCGCCGCACCGATGACGATCTCTCTCATGACGTTCTCCCTAATTGATTCTTCTTAGAGACGTTCACTAACTTTCCGTGTCGGACCACCGTTAGCCGATACCGGCAGGCACGGATGAACGCGTGCCGAAACGGGTCTGCGTACGACATGAGGGAACACAACCGTGTTTGGCCAGGCAATATCCATAGCTATGAAATATTCGTCCCCCCAATAAGTTTGGGTTATATGCGGAGCAAATGGACGGGAGTGACCTTCGTGTTCACCTTGAGGCAGTTGGAAATCTTTCGTGGAGTCATTCGCACACGAACGACCGTTGGTGCGGCACGGGCATTGCGCGTCTCCCAACCCGCGGTAAGCAACGCGATCCGGCAGATGGAAGCCCGCATCGGCTTCCCCCTCTTCGAGCGCGTCGGCAGCCGCCTGATACCGACGCCCGATGCGGAAGAGATCTATCATGACAGCGAAGCGATCTTCAGCCTCTACAATGCGTTCACGCATCGCATCGAAGCTCATCGCAGAAGCGAGATCGGGAGTCTTCGGATCGTCTCCACTCCACCGATCGCAAACGCGCTCATACCGAACGCCCTGAAGTCGTTTTCCGCGCCTCGGCCGGACCTTCGCGTTCATCTGGATACTCGTAGGATGGACGGTGTGATGGAGGCGGTGGAGATGCGGATGGCGGATCTTGGTTTTGCCCTGAATCCGCCGGAGCGGGAGGGATTGGAGATCAGCACGATTGCCAAGGCGCAGATGGTTTGCGCCTTTGCCCCGGGACACCGGTTCGAGGAACTGGCAACCGTCTCTGCCTCCGACCTCGAGGGGGAACGACTGATCCTCTTCGAGCCGAATAGCCGGCTTGACGTGCTGACGCGAGGCTTCCTCGGCGACGGGATACGACAGGGCGCAGTCGCGCAGGTCCGGTATACTTCTATCGCCTGCCTCATGGCCGAGGCAGATCTAGGGGTCACGCTCGTCGATTCTCTTACAGGCGTAAATGGACACCGGTACGGGATCAACGTTCGCCCTCTTTCTCCCGCCCTACCGGTGCCGGTGGCGTTGATCACGCGTCGGAACGAACCTGCGAAGCGCGTTCATACAGCTTTCCTCGGCGCGCTGAGGGCGATGGAGGCGCTTCGCGATTTGAACTCCGCACCTGCATTTGACGAATAGCTCCGCATCCCAGATTGCGGTCCGTCCTTCTGCGGGACATTTGCACCGCGACCGGACCACGGCCTGGAAAGAGGAAGCTTTTGAAACGGAGGCATCCTCCGTTAATCCATGCCTAATTGCGTCAGAGGATTTCCCTGCGGGGAAATATGGCTCGTCAATCCTCAAGAGCCCCGAAGAATGCCTCGACAGCCCTCTCGAGCCTCGCCCTGTCGAGCCCGGCAAAATCCAGCGAAGCGCGAAGCTCCATTTTCCCATCGGCGGCCGTACAACGCACCCCGGGCCCTACCGGCACGGACAAGACGACACGGCCGCGACGGGCCGCCTTAGGCGCTCCACGGGTCTTCTTTGGAACGACAGATTGCCTTGCCTCCGCGAACCGGGTCAAAATGCCGAGTTCCGTTTCCGCAGTTCGCTGCGGAGCCGCGCGAAGAGTGTCGGACAGTTCAGCGATCGATCCGGGATCATCGTCAAGCAAATCCGCAAGACGAAGGCCCAACGCCCTAGGTACAGCGAATGGATGCTTGAGATAGCCCGACGTTCGATCAATCAGAGCGGCGAACCTCCTGATATAACTTCGTTTTTGCGGCGAGACTGATGCATAGAGTTGATTGACCGCAGCGTCGAGATTGGTGCAGCCCTCTACACCCTCCGTGGCGTACGACGCTGCCAGCATCGCCATCTCCGCAAACGAGATATCCTTGCGGATCAGGTTCTCATCGACCATGCGTCTGTATAATGCCGCATCGCCCTGCCCCGTAGCGATGAGCCCCGCCGGTATGCGCGACCATTTTTGGTCCGCCGTCTCTGCATAAAGTTCGCGATATGCAGATAGTCGCCTTAGACCCTCGACGAGTTCGTACCGCCCGTCCGGTCGCGCGACGACGCGGATTGGATTTGAAAGCCCGATCGCATCGAGCGATATTTTGAGTTCGGAGAGATCGAGATCGGCGTCGGTACTGCGATCACGCGTGAGCCGTTCCGTATCAATACGATCGACGGGAATAGTGTCGGTGACTAGCCCCTCGCGCTTGAGCCTTACGAATTCATATGCAAGCGCATCGTTCTCGGCGCGGATATCATCCTCGATCCGCTTACGGTCTCGCAGCGCTTCACCGGTTTCACCGATTGCCGTTGCCATGGGCCCGCGGCGTCGAGCCTGCTCGCTTTCAGGCAACGGCTCACCGTTCGATTTCCCCTCGGGGAAATCCTCATCCGGCATATCGATATCGAAGATGCGACGCTTCCTGCTCATGAAAGCTCCTCCATTCGATCCCAAGCGGTAAGCACATGCTGCTTGAACTCGACATAGGCCGCATCGAACGTCGAACGCGCGCGTCTCCATGTCTCACGAGTCATATCGCGGTAATCGATCTCATAGACCGAAGAAAGAAACCGCCCTGACTGCTCGACAGCCCTTGTGTGCTCGATCGGATGCTGCGTCATCCGATCGCCGAATACCTTGAGGAACGCATCCCGCATTGCCCTGTGGAGTTCATTACCAGGCTCGAAACGGGTGAGAAGGAACCGGATGTCGAGGAACTCCTTCCTCGATTTCCCCGCAGGGAAATGAATGTTGTGCTCAAAACCTTGCAAGTCTGCCAAGGCTTCCGACAGCTGCCCGATGAATGACGTCGTCGAGTCGTACTCCCAGTATCCCGGACCAGATGGAATGTAGAGGACGTCAGCCGCAAACACTGCATTCATCGACTGATATCCAATCGCGGGCGGACAGTCGAAAATGACAATGTCATAGGCATCCGGGGGCAGGGCGTTCAGCCACCGATCGACCGCAGCGAAAAAGGACCAATCGGGATTCACGTGCCTATACTGCGCGCTGGCAAACTCAACGAACGCCGCGTTCGCACAACTCGGCACGATATCTATTGTCGACCAGCAGGTGGACCGCACGAAATCCGTAATGCGCAGGTCTGCGAGACCAGAATCCGAGATTGCGGTTGGAACACGACGGTGGGGCAGGGCGCGCCCGGATTCCGCGCCCTGCGCAGCCCGGTTCATACGACTCGTCTCATGGATGAGATCGCGCGCCATGATGCCCCAGACGGTATTGTCCTCGTTCACATCGCTCAGGCCCATTGAATGGCTCAACGTCGCCTGAGGATCGAAATCCACGGTGAGAACCCGGTATCCATCTAGGGCCGCAGCATGTGCGAGGTGGAGGGCGGTCGTCGACTTACCTGCGCCTCCCTTGAAGTTTGCAACAGCAACCCGGATTGCCCGCCGATTCCCAGGACGCTCCGGCATCAGCGATCGCCGGTTCACCCGCATCCTGCGCCGAAGCTCGTTGACTTCGTCGAGAAGGAACCATCTTTGCCTACCGTCAGGTTCGACCTCTCCAGACGGTAGGGATGGGTCCGCAGCAAGACGCCCGCGAAACGTGTTCTGGTTGACCTTGAAGATAAGTTCGGACACCTCCCACGAAGAGAACCTCCGCAGCGACTTGTCGTTGCCCGGCGAGAAAGTTTGCCGCCGTATGTGGCCCTGCATGCGCAGGGACGAGTCTCGAAGCGATTCAAGATCTGAATGGTCGAACATTCTTTCTCCCAACGTTCATCAAACGATTTTTACGATGTACGCCGAATTTGACATTCAGGCAATCCACGGATCATTCTTGTTCAGGACCCGATTTCCCCACGGGGAAACGGGTTAGGGACGACAGGTTCAATCGATGCGCCATAACCGATTCGGCGCGTCAGCTGGAACGCAACTCACTTCACCCAAGATTGGGGTGACATATTGCAGCGAACCACAACCCATTGAGGTGACAATTAACCTATTTGCGGTGACACCCTGGATGTCCCCCAATACCTTGATACCTGCTGAATTCTTTTCCAGATCGTCTCCTATCGACATACAGCCGTTCCGCTTGACTCTTCCTGCTTACTCAACGCAAATCGGGGAAGGCTGCCGAAGAGCGGTGGGCAATATGTCGCGAGGCGAGACAGAGATGTCGGGAGTGTGGCCCGAGTTTTGGGAAAATACGCCATGAGCGTGGAGCAGCGGATTCGACCAACACCGTTCAACGGAGCCGTCGGAGCGAGCTTTAAGTACGATGTTCTCACTGCGATCGGCGCCTATGCGTGTGCTGGCGATCTTAATCGTCAAAGAGTTTGCTTGCGCTTCGTGACGCTTCTCACGGCACGATATGACTGGAAGCGGGATATTTTGAATGTCGGCCAAAGAGAAATTGCGTCGCTTTGGTCGGTTAACGAAAGAACCGTTAAGCGGGAGATGGCTCGCCTGCGAGAGATCGGCTGGCTGGTCCTCAAACGACCCGCAGCTCGTGGACGCGTCGCTCAGCACGGGCTTGGGCTCGACACTGTGATGGCGGATACCAGCCCATCTTGGGCGATCGTCGGTCCCGATTTCCTAGAACGTATGGCGGGTCCGAAACCTGTGTCGGACATCCCAGATCGGAACGTGGTTCCATTCCGACGTGATTATGCGGAGCGAGGGGGGTCCTGGGCGGACATCGAGCAAAGACTCCTGAATTCGGATCCGGCCGGTTTCGCGGCTTGGATCGCTCCACTACACTTCGAGCGGATCGAAGAAGGGCGCCTAATTCTCAGTGCAAGGTCCTCGTTTCACGCATCTTTCGTCAGGACCCATCATGCAGGTGCGATCCTCGCACATGCGGTTCGAGTGCGTTCGGACATCGTTTCTGTCGAGATAAGCGTAAAGTAGTAGTTTCAGCAGGAGAAGCACTGGGCCCTGTATGTAAATTATGGTTGGCTCAGTGCCATTATGCACAATACGATCCTTAAGTTATGGGGATAGGTTCGATGGTTCGGCGTGGACTAAATGTGACCGAAGCGGGCAGGGTGATTGGATAACTGATTAAAATCTAAGTCAAACGCCAGCGCATGCGGCCATCCAGCGTGAGCGATCATGGGCTGAGTTGGCCGAACGATTTATGGTAAGCGCTGCATCGGACCCTATCCGGGCGGTCTGACGACACGCCGGCCCCCCGGGTAGATTGGCCCTCCAACAATCCGGAGGTGCCACCATGGAAGCGGATACAATCTGGGGTCATAAGATCCGACGTAAGCCGAATGGGCGTCGGATCTGGCCGGCGGCCCTGAAGGGAGAGGCCGTACGGCGCATCAGGGTCGACGGTGAGAAGCCGAGGGACGTCGCTGCCGAGGTCGGGATCACCGATGCGCACGTCCGCAAATGGATGCGGGTGAGCGACGCGCCGGCGATCATTGCCGGAGGCACGTCACCCTTCGTCGAAATGCGTGTCGAAGGAGGGTCAGCCTTGACCGAGAGCGAGCAGGCATCAAAGCTTCATGAGTTCGATCGATTGTCAAACAACACTCTGTCGGCGCCGGTTAATCCACCTTCATGCCGCCTGATATTCCGCGATCTCGCGCTCGAGTTCCCCGCCTCGATCAACGCCGCCGCACTGGCGTCCTTCGTGGCCGTCCTGCGGGAGGGCGCGCCGTCATGATCTTTCGGGCGAATGGATACCGCATCCACACGGCCATTGAGCCGGTGGACTTCCGCAAGGGGATGGACGGGCTGGCCGCCCACGTGACCGCGTCCTTCGAGCTCGACCCGTTCTTCGTGTTCCGCTCGAAGGGCGGCAACAGCATCAAGGTCCTGATGTGGGACGGCATGGGCCTCGTGCTGATCTACAAGCGCCTCGAGGCCAAGTGCTTCGTCTGGCCGCAGGTACGGAGCGGTACGATGACGCACAGCAAGACGCAGTTCGAGGCGCTGTTCGAGGGTCTCGACTGGCGGCGGATCGTACCGGCGCAGCAGCTTCGCCCGAAGGTCGCCTGACCATCGCACGATCAGCGCTCAGATCGCGTCCCGCGGGACATCTCGATGTCCTGCGGGACCTCTTCGAGGTACCGTCGCACGAGGAGATTGAAGACAGGTTCCATGCCTTCCGCAACAGTTGACCTGCCACGGGATTTTTACTCCACCGTCGATTAGAGTCCGCCCCAACTTGAGGACGGACAATGAAGCGAACGAGCTTCACGGACGAGCAGATCATCGGCATCCTTGGCGAGCACGAGGCAGGCGCGAAGTGCGCCGATCTGTGCCGCAGTTCAAGCGTCGAGCAAACGATCCGGGGGATCGTTTGTAGCGTAGAACGGCATGTCGGAAGGCACCTTCTACAACTGGAAGGCCAAGTTCGGCGGTATGACGGTGTCGGAGGCCAGCGGCTGAAGACACTCGAGGATGAGAACGCGAAGCTGTAGGTCCGCAGGACGCTGGCCGAGCAGATGCTGGATCTGGCTGCGATGAAGGATCTGGT
>NZ_QKZL01000047.1 GCF_003253995.1 Palleronia aestuarii | reverse complement strand
CTTGAGATAAGTTGCGTCGATCATGATCGTCTGCCGTTCCGCGCCCTCGGCCGCCAAGCCGTCCATGATCCTGGCGAACACACCCATATCGCTCCACCGCTTCCATCGGTTAGAGAGCGTCTTCGGGGGGCCATACTCACTGGGGGCATCGCACCAGCGCAACCCATTACGGTTGACAAAGATTATGCCGCTCAGGACCCGTCTGTCGTCGACACGGGGCGGCCATGGCTCTTCGGGAAGTACGGCCGCAGCCGCGCCATCTGCGCCTCGGTCAGCCAAAACAGGTTGCTCATGCATGTTGTCTCCTCGCGGAGCCTGAATCACGACCAACGTCGTCAATCAATGGGTCCTGAGCCTACTGGGCAGTATCGAATTTTCGGATCCCGGAGGGGGTCTCCACCTGATAGATGGCGCAATAGTTCCGAAGGTACCAACCGATCTGTACAAGCTGCTTGTCAGGGTTTTCATAAATCGCTTTCAGAAAGACGCTTTTGGTACGATTTCGGTCCAATACTTAACGACGAGCGCGTGCAACCAGCCCCAGTCCTAGGTCATGTTGACAATCGGCGGCACCAGGGCCGGATGCAGGCGATATCGATGAAGCCGAGGAAGCTCTCGGCGGTCTTATCGTAGCGAGTGGCGATCCGGCGGCTGTGCTTCAGGCGATTGAAGCAGCGTTCGACTAGGTGCGAAGGGTGCAGACGGCGATGTCGACCGTCTTGCGGGCTCTGCGGTTCCTGCGCATCGGAATGACCGGTTGTCCTTTCCGCGCTTCGATTGCCTTTCGGATGCTGTCGGCGTCGTAGCCCTTGTCGGCGATGAGCACTTTGGGCGCGGGAAGGTTGTACGCCATCACCAGATGATAGCCGGTATGATCCAAGGCCCGGCCCACCGTGATTTCTGTCCTCATAGGCAGGTCCCATCCATTGGCCCGCAGATGGGTCTTCGTCGAAACCCCGCTCCGCGAGCGCCCAGGAGCTTCTTGCGGAGCCCCTTTTCTGACCCCGCGGCGTGCTGGTGAGCCTGGGCGGTGGTGCTGTCCACCATCTGTACCTCGCGGGGCGCGGCGCCGCCGTCGTTCAGCGCTTCCAGGATCAGTTCCCACAATCCCGCAATCGTCCAGCGCCGGAACTGCCGGTAGACGGAGGACCACTTGCCGAACTTCGCGGGCAGATCCCGCCATGGTGCACTCGTCCGTGCGATCCAGAACACCCCATCCAGCGCGAGCCGCGGGTCGGTCCACCTACGGCCGTTCGGCTGGCGCACTGCGTTGATGAAAAGCTCGCGGAACGCCCACTCCGCGTCCGCCATCAGGTACCGCGCAAAGATCGCCTCCGTCGTGAAAACGACCGTGAATCACGCCTCGGACCCGATGGGAGTCTCGTATGTCAACGCAGCCGAGGGTCTGATCCCCACCCAAGCATCCCACGTGGTAGGCGCTCCGGGGAGACGTTCCCCGAAAGGCGACGTCTCGTCGGGGAAAATGAGAGGGGAAATCCGGCCGTCGGGCCATTTGCGCAACAAGCCCTTGTGCACGTAAAACGCAGTCTTTGGGTGGAGCCTGACGGGACGAAGGTGGCCATACGACGGGCGTGAGTATCGATTACGGTTATGCTAGGCCAAGGATGCAGCTAGAGATCACCCATGACACATGTTTCCCCCGGAACGGTTTTGTTCCTGTCTAATCATTACTGGCGAAGTAAAAGGCGGGCCGGCTTTCACGGCCTAGCTCAATCGTTCCGCGACGACGGCTGGCTGGTCAGGTTCGTCACGACCGGAGTCAGCCGTCTTTCCTTCCTGAAGGCCGATCCTCGGCTCGTCCAGATGCGGCATACCGTCCTCAACCGCTGGATGACCGGCTGCGACGGGATCGAAAGTTTCGTTTACTGCCCCCCGGTCCATCCGTTCTCTCGATCATGTGCCACCGACGGGATCACCGACCGCCTTTTCGCACGCCTCTATCGTTGCTTTGTTCCCAGTGCGCTGAGACGACGGATCGCAGAAAGCGACCTTGTCGTCTTCGAAAGCAGCGCGGCCCTCCTTTTGTTCGATGCAGTGTGCCACATCGCGCCCAATGCACGGCGCGTTTATCGCGTTTCGGACGATGTGCGGGTGGTGGGCATGGCGCCCGAAATCCAGTCAGCCGAAGACGCTGCGGCGCCGCATTTCCACCTCGTCAGTGTGCCAAGTCGGATGCTGCTCGAAAGGCGGTTCGGCGATCTCCCGGCGGCGCAGTTCCATCCGCATGGCATCGACATTCCACGGCTCCGCGCTGCCTTGGAGGCTCCCGCCAAGGATCTAGCGCATCCCAATTGCGTTGCGCTCGGTACAACGCTCTTCAATACTGATCTGCTTGCGCTTTGCGCGCGTAGCCGTCCTGACATACGGTTCTATATCGTCGGTGCAGTTCCAAAGAACCGGCGCATTGATCTAAAGAACATTACCTGGTGCGGTGAGCGTCCATTTCAGGAAGCGCTGGAAATGGTGGCTGCCTGCGACATCGCCGCAGCCTTCTACCGTCCCGAGCCTGGAACCGAATATCTTGCGGAAACGAGCAATAAGATTGCACAATACATCTTCTTCCGCAAGCCCGTCGTCGGGCCGGCACATCTTGCCCCGGCCTTGCCGGCCTCGAACTTTTTCGCGGTGGCTCCGTCAACCCTAGAGGGTGCGTCAAGTGCGATCGGGCAGGCTCTCAACGCCGATCCATCCGAGTTCGCCGCTGCGTCATTACGGGCGTGGACGGTGGTGCGGGATGAGATCGTCGCGCAATCTGGACTGGCTGGACTCGACGAGGGAGTAGGGCATCTTGATGCGGTATAGGGCGGCGGTTAAGCTCCCGCGACGCGGTGAGAGAAATATCTCAAAGTTCCGTCCAGCAAATCCGATGTTAGCCCTATTCGCTCGGTGACGGAGCATGACGTGAGCAAAAGAAGCGCCGCCGCCCAGAACGGAGTATGGTCGATCATTCTGCAATGGTCGCGGTTTGGTCTTAACACCATTGTATTCCTAATCCTTGCGCGCTGGCTCAGCCTCGCCGAGATCGGCGCCTTTGCCATTGCCTTCGCGCCGATCAACCTCATCCAGAATGTGCAGCGTACCGGTTTTTCAGACACCATCGTACAGGGCGACACTGAACCCGGACCCTTCACCGACACGATATTCTGGATGTCCGCGACGTTCGGCTTTGCGTTGTCGCTTTGCCTTTTCGGCTTGTCCTTCGTGATCGGGCCGATCGTGAGCAACGAAGCGGCTGGCACCTATCTCGCGGCAATGGCCGTGATCCCGCTTCTCGTGGGGATTGCGGCTGTTCCCGAGGGGCTAATCCAACAGCGTCTCGAGATCCGGACTCTGGCGTTGCGCGCAACGGTGAGCCTTACCATCGCCGGGGCGATCGCCCTGTGGTTCGGCCACGCTGGCTATGGCGGCTGGGCTCTCACCGGCTTCGCGATCGTCAACGCCGTGGTATCGACAATTCTCGTCGTCGCATTGGTTCGCTGGGTGCCGTCCAGCGGCCTGCGTGTGGACATGGCGCGCCAAGTGCTTCCGATTCTCGGCGCTATTTTGGGGCGTGGACTGGCCATTCACGCGACCATGCCGCTCTTGCAGTTGATGGTTGGTGCCGGCCTTGGCCCAGTCGCGGCAGGGGCGTTCCAGATCGCGCAGCGGTTTTTCAACCTTGCCGCGACGGTGGCTCTCACGCCATTGAAATTCGCAGCGCTGCCGGTCTTTGTGCAGGTTCGAGGAGACGTTACGCGGTTGCGCCGCGTCGTTATCGAGACTGCAGGCCTAGTGAGCCTCGTAGCCTCGCCAGTCTATCTGGGCCTACTGGCGCTCTCACCCCTACTTCTGCCGCTCGCGGTGGGGGAAACCAATGGGACGGCCTCTGTCGCCACTTCGCAAGCCCTGCTTCTTATTGGAGGACATGTGGGCCTGTACGCTATCTTCACCCAATCCCTTACCGCTATTGGCCGGTCCGATATCGCTTTGCGGTGGTCGGTGGGGGTATTCGTTCTCAACATGGCAATTGGCGCTGTCACGGCGCTTTACTCCGAAGCGCTGACAGCGTTAGGCTGCAGCCTTCTTGGCTACGCCGCGATCCCGTTCGTCCTGAGATTGCTTCGCATCCATATAGGCATCGCACCCTGGGAGATGGCCCGGATCGTGTTCGGCCCGGTCAGCGCCGCAGTGATAATGGCTGTTTGCGTGCTGCTTATGAGCGAAAGCCTAAACGGGTGGATCGGCGGTATTGCCCTTGTGGCCCTGGAGATCGTTCTAGGCGCCGCTATATATTTCGCGTTGGCCCTGTTGATGCTGCGCCGTCAGCTCTCCACGACTCGAAATCTTCTCGTCACGCTCCTGCCTCAGCGCCTGCAGCGCCGAGGCAGCGGTTGATCTGCAGCCATAGGCGCGCTCTCAGGCTGCAGCGCGTCGCTTTCGCCCTCAATACGATCTTCCGGGCGACTGTTGCCGCAACGGAGAGGCTATGGCGGGCGGGTAGGATGCGTCCGAAATGGCGCAACTCTAACGTAAGCGTCCGGCCTGACTGCCCTGCCTGATCCTGTAGCGTGGCCATAGTGTCCATTAGCGATAGTGGACATTACGGGGCGGGTTCGGATGGGAAAGCGGGCGCGGAAGCGGCGCATCTGGGCGGACGACGAGAAGCGGATGATTTGCCGGCAAACGTGGTTGCCGGGGGTCTCTGTGAGCCAGGTCGCGCGGCGCTACGACGTGAACGCGAACCTGGTGTTCACGTGGCTTCGGGATGCGCGGTTCGCGCAGGAGGCGGCGGAGCTGCCCATCGAGGCGTCCGCCGTCGAAACCGAGGCGGCCGCGACGTTCTTGCCCGTGGAGTTAGTCGAGGAAGGCTCAGCAGCATCACCGGATGAGTCGGCGGCACCTCGCCCGGCAGGCGTGATGGAGATCGTGCTGGTCGGCGGGCACCGGCTGCGGGTCGAGGGGGCCTACGATCCCGACGCTCTGGTGCGCTTCCTGCGGGCGCTGTCGGAGCCCGGTCCGTGATCCCGATCCCCGCCGGCGCGCGGGTCTGGCTGGCGGCGGGCGTGACGGACATGCGCCGCGGCTTCGCGACGCTGGCCGCGCAGGCGCAGGACGTGCTGAAGGAGGATCCCTATGCCGGGCACCTCTTCGTCTTCCGCGGGCGGCGGGGCGATCTGACCAAGATGATCTGGTGGGACGGTCAGGGGGCGCGTCTCTTCTCCAAGAGGCTCGAGAAGGGCCGTTTCGTGTGGCTCGCGGCGAAGGACGGGAAGGTGGCGCTGACGCCCGCGCAGCTGGCTATGCTGCTTGAAGGGATCGACTGGCGGACACCGCAGCGTACGTGGCGGCCGCTGCGGGCGGGATAGAGGATTCCCAGGGGAATCGTGTCCCGGTAGTATCGTCCCATGCTTGATGAGGCGGCCACCCTTCCCGAGGATCCCGACGATCTGCGCTCGCTCGCGGAACGGCTGATCGCCGAGGTAAAGGCGCAGGCCGTGCTGATCGAGAAGCTCTGCCACCAGCTTGCATGCGCCATCGTCTCTCGGACCGATGGCGAGACGAGCGCATCACCGGGCGCACCGGTTCGGCGCCTCGGCCGAGACGGCCGATCAGTTGCAGCTGGCGCTGGAGAGCGAGACCTTGTTCGCCATTGGTTCAAGAACAATGGTCGAGCGAGCTCGCTGCGGCGGCGATGACCGCGAAGCTGCGTCTGCCCGAGCCGGCCGAGGAGAAGGGTAAGCCCAAGCGCCGGCCCATCCCGGATCATGTCCCGCGCACGATGATCGAATTACTGCCCAAGCAGGATGACTGCTCCGCCTGCGGAGGCAGGCTCCGGCAGGTGGGCGAAGATGTGACCGAGGAGCTCGAATACGTCCCTGGGCGCTTCGTCGTGAACCGGATCATTCGCCCCCGCTCCGCCTGCTCGGGCTGCGACAGCTCCACCCAGGCGCCGCTGCCGTCGCGCCCTATTGAGCGCGGCCGGCCGGGGCCCGGGCTTCTGGCTCACGTGCTGGTCAGCAAATACGCCGACCACCTCCCGCTTTACCGCCAGTCCCAGGTCTACGCCCGCGAGGGGATCGACCTCGACCGCTCGACGCTGGCCGACTGAGTCGGGAAGATGACAGCACTGTTGGAGCCCCTGTCCGAAGCAATCGGTCGCCACGTTCTGGCGAGCCGCGCCATCCATGCCGACGACACTCCGGTCCGCATGCTCGCGCCCGGCACCGGCAAGACGCAGACCGCACGGCTGTGGATCTACGTGCGCGACGAGCGACCCTGGGCGGGGCCGGCGCCGCCGTCCTGCGGGCTTTCGCGGCCCCGCAGGGGCCACGGTCCCTTCGGACCGCTCTACCGTTTCTCGTCCGACCGCAAGGGTGCCCACCCGGCCCGGCACCTCGCGGGCTTCGAGGGCTGGATGCACGCTGACGGTTATGTCGGCTTCGAGGAGCTTTACCGCAGCGAGGGCATCCGCCTGGCGCATGTGCGCCGCAAGTTCGTCGACGTGCATAGGTCCCAGGGCTCGGCCATCGCCGAGGAGGCGATCGCCCGCATCGCAGAGCTCTACGCCGTCGAGAAGGCGATCCGCGGCTCGCCGCCCGCAGAGCGCGCACGCGCCCGCCAAGAGTACGCGGCGCCCATCTTCGACGCGCTCGAAGCCTGGCTCGTCGAGCAGCTGCTCGCCCTGTCGGGAAAGACCCCGCTCGCGGCGGCCATCCGCTACGCGCTGAACCGCCTGCCGCGGCTCAGGCCATACCTGACCGACGGCGCCATCGAGATCAACCACAATGGGCCGAACGTGCCATGCGCGGCTGCGCTCTCGGTCGCAAGAACTGGCTCTTCGCCGGCTCGGCTGCGGGCGGGAAAGCCCTTGCCATCGCCGCAACCCTCATCGAGACCGCCAAGCTAAGCGGTGTCAACCCCCACGCCTGGCTCACCGACACCCTCGCTCGCATCCCCGACTACAAGATCACGCGCGTCGACGAACTGCTGCCCTGGAACTACGGCAAGTAGCTGACAGCCCGGACGCTTACACTCTAACTGCGTCTTCCGGAAATCCTTAAGTAGGGTATTGAACAACTCCCGCCGCCAAGTCTCGCAGATCGTCTCGGTGCTATTGAGCCAAGTGATTTCTCCCATCGTGCCACCGATCTGTTCCCGGCTGATGTCGCGAAACGCAATGTCGTAGCGCTCCTTCAGCCATTCGAGATCGTGAGAGGCACGTATGATGGCTGCTTTTACAGGGGAGCGCAGCCGTGGACGTCCGGATCCACCATGGGCGCGCTCGATCTCGCGTAGCCGATCCATAGCAGGTTGCAAAGCGGATCGGTGATGCCGGTGCGATGGGGCAAGCGCGCATGCCGGTAGTCGAGGATGATCGACGTTGCCTCCGCGGAAACGCTTTCATTGAGCGAGACCGTCTTGAAGTTGCAGTCGATGTCAGGATCGCCGATCACCGCGGAGAAGAAGTCGCTGACGATGTCACCGTCCAAGAGACTTTCCCGCTCGAAAGCCCGGACGACCGGATTGCCGAAGGTACGTTCCAAGGCCTTGATGGTGGCGCGAAACTGAAAAGGATGTGGGGCGGGGATCGCGCCCGAACGGACACACTGCTGCAGCGCCGATAGGTAGTACGGCGCGGGGGATCGGACGTAGAGTGCCGCCGTCACTTCTTCGCTCACGCCGAGAAAGCGCTCCCGCAACGCCTCCATCTCTCCTGACGATGTGGCGAATGCGAACATCTCGCTGCTCAGGATCACGGTATGGGGGGCGTGGCGTTCAATCTTCCCGATGATCTGCGCTCAGGAGAGTTCGGAGTGGCGTCGTGCGCTCGCTTCCGGCCCGTACCTATCAAGAAGGGCGGGATTCAGCTTCTCGGCCGAGAGGAACAAGCCGGTCAAGAAATGATGCGCCTTCTCCTCGACGAGCCGCGGGTAGAGAATCCCATGGGCCAGAAGCCGATCCCGATTGGAATACAAATTTCCCTGAAGGTCGGCATTGCCCGTCTTGGTCGTCTTAAGATGCAGAACGAGACGGGACGCGGTCCGGACGGAAGAGGCCGCACGCAACCCGGCGGGTCTCATCCGAATATCCGGCCTAATCGACGCCGCGCGACGTGGACCTGACGCCTGAACATTTGGGCGAACAGAATTACTCCGTTGGCTCGGCTCTTGCCGCCGAGGGCGCGTCGCGCGGTGCGGTATTCCCGCAATGGATAGAGGATCGTAAGAAGGCCGATGAAGGGAAGGCGGCCAAGCAGTGCGTGCAGGAAGTCGCCGTTCGCGACGACTTCCGCCCGGATTAGATCCCACATTTCTCCGAAACCCTTGCCGCTTCCCGTGCCGGAACCGGTGACTGTCAGGTGGCTCAGGGTAACGTCCCTAGCAAAATTGTTCGCCCCATGTCGCCGGTAGGCACCATGAGCCCCCGGCACGAGCACGGTGCCACCGATCAGATGGCAGAATTGGAAGAGATAAAAGTCGGCCGAAATTCGAAGCCCTTTGGTACGGTCCGACATGACGATGTCGAGTGCGTTGCGGCGAAACATCACCGCGCTGGTGGATGTCCAGATCCAGTCTCGCTCGAAATTCGCCGCAGGTGGTACGTAACGCAGGGGCGCCGGGGGCTCGGTGACAGTCATGCTGTCGTCCTCGATACGCCAGGTCTCCTGCCATCCGGCAACGAGGCGGCATTCGACGGGCATCGTATCGGACAGGCGCGCGCGCGTTCCAGGATCGGCGGCCCTGCCACGCCGCAAGCCCGCGATGATCTGCCCGCCGCCATCGACGACGACCGCGTCCGAACAGGTCATCGCCGCGGTGCAGTCCCGGCTGAGATGAGCACGGACATGGGTCCATACGAAATCCTCGAACAGACAATCATCGGCATCGACGAAGACGACGAAGACGCCTTTTGATTCCGAGAACCCTTCGTGGAAGGCATTCATCTGCCCCCCGTTCTTCGGCAGCGCCACGAGACGGAACGGAAAAGCGGGGTCGATCTCTGCAAGAAAGTCGCGGATGATCCCGACCGAGCCATCGCTCGATGCGTCGTCGACGATGATGCATTCGAGGCTGGGATACCGTTGCCGGACGATTGAGTTCAGACAAGTCCGCAGGAAGGTCGCATAATTGTAGTTGGTAACGACGATCGAGACGAGCGGGGGACGGTCGAGGCCCTCGGGAACGCATATCGTGCCGAGGCGACGAGTTTCCGGCATTGCTTGCGGACCGTTGTCTAACACCATGGAAAACCCTTCGAACCCTTTACCCCTACGAGACGTTTCGATCTGACCGGAAGGGGATATCCGACGCAACAGGTAATGGGATTGCAAGACGGGTATCTCGTCGGCAAGCTAATGAAACGCTGGAAAGAGCGTCAGAGACCGGTCACAGATCGCTCGCTTGATTTTCCTTTTTTCAGTCGTCCAGTATGTCGAGGTATTCATGATTCAATATTGGGTTGGCATTCGACGGGTCGTCCTGGCGGGCGTCGTCTTCCTGGCGACCGCAATGCCCATTTCCTCGCAGGAGGCCGTACGGCTTGCGCCTGGCGACACGGTCACCTTTTCCGTCATCGGGGCGTCCGGTTTGGATCGTCAGACGACAGTAGGAGCCGATGGCACCATATACCTACCGCTGGCGGGCAAGATCACCGCGTCAGGCCTGACCGTCGACGACCTGCGGGAAACCGTCTACACTATTCTGAAGGACCGGGCCTACCGTGCCAGCGGCCCCAATGGCGAGGATGTATGGCGCGAGTTGCAGCCCGACGAAATCTTCCTCGACATCTTCGAATTCCGGCCGATCTATATCGGGGGCGACGTGTACCGCCCCGGCGCCATTCCCTACCGCCCCGGCCTGACGGTGCGCCAAGCGCTCGCCGTTGCGGGTGGTGTCGGTCGGGCGGTAGAGGACAGTTCGCAGCAAAACCTCATGAGCCTCAGCGAGAATCGCGCGATTATGGTCGGGCGGATCGATACCCAGCGCATTGGGCTCGAGCAACTTCGGACCGATCTTCAGGCGCTGAACGCCGCCTCCGACGCGAATCCGCACGCAACGCCCGTGCAGCCACTCACGGGCGATTCTCCCTCCGAACTCGAGACTCTGGCGCAGCGCTGGCTGGATGCGCGAGCCGACCTCCGGCGATCGAGACAAAGCGGTAGCGAACTTGTGCTCAACCGCATGGACAGCCGCCTTGATGTGCTTGAGGAACTGGAAAGCGCAAGTCACGAGAGCCTTCAATTCGAGGAGGACGATTTTGAGAGAATCCAGCAGCTCGTCGAACGGGGTGTCGTGCCGCCCTCCGCCGAGACGGATGCGCGGCGGGGCCTTCTGCAATCTTCGATCCGGACCCTCGAAACCGGCGGCGAGGTTCTGCAGATGCGACTCGAAATGGCGAGATTCGAGGAGGACTCCAAAGCAGAGAGAACGAATGACAGGATCAACCTCCTCGAGCAGATCTCTCAGCGCACGGCGGAACTGCGCGACATGGAACGTCAACTCCAAGCGATCAACGATCAGCTCGCCGTTCTTGGCGCCATGCCGATCGGCGCACCGGAGGTCTCCGTGGACATCCGGATCTTTCGTGCCACGGCCGACGGGGTCGAAGGGGAGTCGGCGACACCTGGCATGATGCTGTTGCCTGGCGACGTTTTGGAAGTCACTGTATCCCTGCCGGACGGTACGTCACCCGCCATGCGGTGATTCTTCGATTCCCTTGGCGAACCGGGCCGAAGCCCATGCTCTGCCCGATTGCCCGGTTGCGCCTCAAACGAAGGCGAACTCGTCGTTGACATACGTTGTCTGGAGGTAGGTCTCGGCATCGCTGAGCGCGCGGTTGTAGATGAGCGCGGCGCCGATCTCCATCTCGCTCTCCCCCAAACCGCCGATCTCGCCCCCGAGCACTAGCCGCTGTAGGTCGGTGGCGAACACGTGCGACCGACTGTCGATCAGCGCCTCGTTGAGGTAATGGTCGAACGTGCCGCCTGACCTGTTCGCGGATTGTCCGCGTTCAAAAGTTAAGTCTGTTTCAAGTTTGGTCCTTCTCTGACCGGTTGAAGTATTACCGCGGCGTGAGCTCGTCGAGGCTCGAATGCAGGCGGTGATAGTCGTAGTCATTGCGCTATGCCGCAATCAACTGGTGTGCATGGTCGTCCATTGTGCGCCATTGATGGTGTGGACGTCTTCCGCTCCCGGCATCGCAATGTGCCACATTGGGTGTCGTCGCAGACCCACCGAGGGAGCCATCCATGGACGAGATTACCACCATCGGCACCGATCTTGCCAAGAGCGTCTTCTAGATCTACGACCTCCGGGAGGACGGTACGGTCGCCCTGTGCCGGAAGTTGCGGCTCGGCCAGGTTATGGCCTTCTTCTAGGCCTGTCTGCCCTGCCTTGTCGGCCTCGAAGCCTGTGCTGGCGCGCATTACTGGGCGCGTGAGCTAATCGCACTGGGCCATGAGGTTTGGATCATGCCGGCGGCTTACGTGAAGCCGTATGTAAAGCGGGGCAAGACGGACGCCGCCGACGCCGAGGCCATTTGCAAGGCCGTCACCCGCCCGACGATGCGGTTCGTCCCGGTGAAGTCGGCTGAATGTCAAACAGCACTGAAACGGAACCCCCTATCGGCGGCGAAAAAGGGGTCTGAGTCAAATTTGGTGCATCTCCAGCGTCATGATGCAGTGACCAGACGCGCTTTGAGAAGCTCGATGTTGGCCCTGCCATATATCTGGCGTTTGAGGGTCTTCAGGCGGTTGGGTCCGTCCCTTGGTCTGGCCTTTGAACCACGGCTCTGTCAGCGCTGCGACCACGGCAGCCTGATCAGCGACGAGTCCGCGGGTGAATGAGGCGATCTCGCTGGTTGCTGCCTCGTCAAGCCACGCCGTCAGGTCGCCCGCCGTGCCGTTCCGCACCATGGTGACGACCCGTTCGACGGGGAGACGAGTGGCCGCCAGGGGCTGGCAGCGCGACGTCGACGTGCGCAACGAGCACGGCGTAAGCCTTGGACAGGTGGTTGCGGGCCGCGGTCATGAGCTGCGCGATCCTGCGCGCGGGCAGGCACTTTCCCGAACCCCGCCAGCATCGCGCTGTCTGCACGCCGCTGTCGCGTCGCCCATTCGCCGACAGCCCGAAGACTGCCGCCGACAGCCCGAGGCGCGAAGCCGGCGCCGGAGCTCCGTGGCATCGCGGCACCCGGCTGCCCAATCTAGCTCCAACCGAGGCAGCCAAGGGGTCAGGCTGTTCTAGCGCACCCGGAAGACATCGTCGCGCCTGGCCCCCGCACGATCCGGCGGACGAGGCCGCGGCTCATCCCTGTCGCCCGCACGATGCGCTCGATCGGACCACCTTTGCTGGCCATGCGCCGGACGGTCTCGTTCGTCTACTGGCGGCGCTGGAAGCTTTCGTATTGCAGGGGCTCGGCCGCGGTGAGCAGAGCGGGGTCGCGCTCCGTCGCCCCAACAGCGCGGCGGATTGTCGGCATCTGGCGTCGCACCGCCGTCCGAGGCGCCGCGCTGACGTTCTCGAGGAGGTGCCAACGATCCGCCACCCGGACCGCCCGGGGCAAGGCGCGCGTGACCGCACCGCCGGTG
>NZ_QKZL01000046.1:2861-13010 GCF_003253995.1 Palleronia aestuarii | reverse complement strand
CGAGGCGCCGCGCTGACGTTCTCGAGGAGGTGCCAACGATCCGCCACCCGGACCGCCCGGGGCAAGGCGCGCGTGACCGCACCGCCGGTGCCGCCGGTCCGGTCGCGGGTGACTACCTCGATCTGCGGCTGCGCCCTGAGCCAGGCCTCGACGGTCGCCGGCTCCCTGTCCGGCGAGCAAGATCAATGATCTGCCGGCGTTCGAGATCGCAGATCACCGTGCCGTTGCGCTGGCCGCGCCGCCAGGCCCAGTCGTCGATGCCGATCACCCGCGGGGCGCTCGCCGGGCAACTCCGGCAGGATCAGTCTGTCACCGCAGCTGCTGGGGGTGAACTCTACCGCACGGATGTCCGAGGTCGCCGTATCCATGGCAGGATGCACCTTGTGTCACCGACGACGGCCTTGTACCCCGTGCTCGCGCGCCTGCCATTCTCCGTCGCCAAGGAACTCGATGCCGGTGCTGTTTCCCGAAAGGTTCAGGGAACCGTCGATACGTCGGCAAGGGTTCTAAACCGCCAAGGTTTTCTAATGGCGGCGCAGGGTGCTGACATCAGGCACGGACCAATCCAGCCCCGCCAGTCTTAGCAGGCTGGCCACCCTCCCCGCGGTCTGTCGCGTTGACATTGTGCTCAAACCAATGGCGCATCGATGTCGACTAGCTTGAACAGCACCTTGATCGGAGAACAGAACTGGATCGCGGCATCGGAGAAGACGGTCGGACGGCCAGGCCGTCCTTCACGCGGCGCCAGCCAAGCCATAGCTTGATCCATCCAGATCAACACCGAACCGGGCGCGCAGCGCCGCGTTATAACTAGACCAATCCGTCGTGCGATAGCGGGAGGGTGGAGGCTTGCTCACGCTGTTCGTCAACCCGCATAGAACCACGGTGTGAATCGCTCCCCGGCAGAATTCTTCAACAACGCTGCCTTATACGGAGCTCGGTCTGCACGCGCGATGGCTGAGTGAGGATCCCTTGGCAGCTCGAGCGTATATCCTGACCATCGCCACATGTGTCGACGGCGGAGCAAAAACCGGCTACGTGGCAGCGCAACACCAAGCCAATGGCGGCGCACGAGGCGCCATAGCTTGCGGGCTGGCCAGATAGCTAGCGCTTGCCACGGCGCATTGGCCCGCAGAGCCGATACCGTTGTAGAGAATCAGGTTGGGGCTTCGGCCTTTCGGGGCGTGGCTTTGGGCAAGCCGATAAACGGCTCACCGTCCAACGGGCGCAATATACCCGTTACAACGACATCCTAGGCGTGTGGGGCCACCTTGATGGCGATTACGAAGAGGTATCCCATGAGATCGTTCGCTCGACTATCCGCCATGGCGCTCTGTGCCGCCGGCGCCGTCCCCGCCGCCAGCGTCGGAAGCCCCTACAACACCCTGACCGGCGATGCGCCCCTTGTCATCGCGCATCGTGGGGCGCCGGCCTACCTGCCCGAGAACACGATCGGCGGGAATGAGCTCTCCGCGCAGATGGGCTCGGACTACATCGAGACCGACGTGATGATGACGTCGGACGGGGTCCTCATTGCGATGCATGACAGCTCGCTCGAGCGGACCACGAACGCCGAGGACGTGCTTGACGCGCGGAACGGCGGCTATGCGGTCAGCGACTACACCTACGCCGAGATCAGCGAGTTGACCGTGGAACCCACCGGCACGGGAAGCGACACCTACCCGGGCTTCACGCCTGCCGATGGCGACCCGTATCGCGTGCCGACATTCGACGACATGCTCGGTGCGCTGACGAGCTACAACGAGGGGAACGGCACCGATGTCGGGATCCTGACGGAGGGCAAGTATGCCTACGATTCCGCGACCAACCAGGCGGTCATCGAGACCTTGATCGCGCACGGATACGACACGCCCCGGGAATCGGCCGTGCAATCTTTCGACTTCGAAAACGTTCGCGAGTACGCCACACTCCTGGATGCGGCGGGCGTCGATATGGGCGTCGCTCAACTCGGTAGCGGTGGCCTCCTGGACGGCACCTGGTACGTCAGCGAAACGGAGAGCTTCGAGACGCTGGCCGGCTACACCGATACCGTCGCGCTCTATGCCGCCTCGATCACCGAGGGCCTCGTCGATGCCGCCCATGGCGAGGGCTTGAGCGTTTTCGCCTGGACGTTCCGGCCTGAGGAGCCGGATGCTGCGTTCGCGGCGGCGGAGCCGTTCCTGGATTGGGGCCTCGATGGGTTCATCACCGACAATCCGGACTACCTCCGCGCGGCCGTGACGGAATACGGCCAGATCGCCCCGGTGCCGCTTCCGGCGTCGCTGCCGTTGCTGGCAATAGGAATGGCAGGTCTCGCCGGTCTCGGCCTTCGGCGACGCCGCCGGACCTGAATGGGCTTCGAGCCCAGTGAGCCGCCGGGGATGCTTGGCGGTTCGTATTGCCATGGTGCCGCGGACCGAATGCCGCCTGCCTCGATCAGGCAGCTGCGGCGCGTGACCGGCGTGGTACGACCGCATAGCGGTGGGCGAGCAGCGGCATGTAGAACCAGAACCAGCCTTCTTCTTTTGCCGGTCATTATCGAGGACTCTCGGAATGACGCCGACGAGATGTTTTCGGTTCGGCGAAGCCGGCAAAGCTGCGCGACCTGCGACCGTGCAGGCTCGTCGCCGCAAGCTCAGCAGCTCAACGCAACAGAGCCGCTTGCCATCACGGGTCTCCCCGATCGACCGGAAACCGTTCAAAGAAGTCCTGTGCCTTGAGGTCTCTCTCCCGATCGCCTGTCAGGTAGGCCGAGAATCTGCACCTCTTGCAGGTGTGCAGCCATGCCCCGGGGGGCCAGTGATCCTTCTTGAACAGCCAGTGCGCAAAGGCCGTCTCCCCGCCGCAGTGCGGGCACCGGCGGTTGTGCTCTTCCTCCCTCGAGGCTTTTCGACGTTCGAGTTCTTCGGGAGACAGCGTGCTCATGTCGATCCTTGCGATTTTCTTGTTAGGACATCACCAGCCTCGATGATCCCGCAGGATCGGCAGGTATGTAACCAGCTTTCGCGGATCGGGTCCTGCTGCGTCATGAGGTAGATGGAGATCACCTCCCCGCCGCAGCGACGGCAATAGAACTTTCTGCGCCCGGGCATCAGAACGGTATTCCGTCATCGGGATCGTGAGGCGGAAACTGGGCAGCCCATGCCTCATGCCGCTCGCGCAGCGTTGACAGGCCATGCGCCTTTGCCATCTCGTCGTAGGCATCTCTCGTCAGGTCGAGACAGTGCCCCACGGCCTCGATCTCGAGAGCGTCGGATGTGTCGTCCCGGTCGAGCGTGCCGCGCCGCCTCTTGCGGTCGATCACGTCCCTCATGCGCGCTGCCATCATCTCCCGCGCCTGGCGCAACGGTTCCAAATCATCTTCGGTCACGACAGAGCCCTCTTGCTTTTCCCGTAGGCCAGCCAGACGGGCGAAACCTCCCGGTCGGCCTGGATAACGCCCTTACCGTGGCAGACCCAGCAGGGCACATCCGGAGAGCCGGTCATGCCCTCGGGGAAGTTGCCGGACCCGTCGCAAACGGGGCAGTCTTTCATGGTAGGATCAGCTTCCATTGCCCGACCCGTCGATGGTCGAACCGTCTCTGCACATGCTGTTCCAAGCTCCCTGGTTCTCGTCCCGCCACCAGCGTAGAGACAAGGCCGTAGTCGGGCTAGTCTTCCTGCATTGCCGCTGAAAGGGATCGTCTTACTGTTTCTGCCATGCGGTAAGCGGAAGGAAGGGCAAGGAACGGAACGTCTCTCGGATAAAACCTCGGTGTTGGCCTGCGCTCTGAGCGATAGCGGGAGGATCCTGCGCATGTCCCTGGCGCAAGTTCATTGACGGGCGGTCACCAACCGCGGCATCTGACGAAAGCGAGGCGGGAAGTCGCCTCGGACCGTTCCGCTCTGACGGCGAAGCGGGCAACGCACCGAAGAGGACCGTAGGAAGGGCAACAAGAGACGTGCCACTGCGTTTCAGTCTCAGACAATTGCAGTACTTCGTCGCCGTCGGCGACACGGGCAGCATTGCAGGGGCGTCGCAGCAGGTGAACGTGTCTTCGCCCTCGGTCTCGGCGGGGATTTCCCAGCTGGAAGAAGAGTTGGGCGTTCAGCTCTTCGTCCGGCACCACGCGCAGGGGCTGACCCCGACCGCGGCGGGCCTCGAGATCCTTGGCCAAGCGCGCCTGGTGTTGCGTCAGGCTGGCGCGATAAACGACATGGCCGGCGATCTCTCCGGCAGCGTGCGTGGGTCGCTGGCGATCGGATGCCTCAGCACCTTCGCCCAGATCGTCGTGCCGGGCCTGCGGCAAAGCTTCGTGCAGGACCATCCGGATGTTCGCACCAGCCAGATCGAGGCCGATCAGTCGGGATTGTTCAGTTTGCAGCGGCAGGCAAGGATCGACCTCGCCCTGACCTATGACCTGGATCTTCCGCGAGACCTGACCTTCATCCCGATCCTCGAACTCCCGCCCCTGGTCGCCTTGTACGAGACTCATCCGCTGGCGCATTTGCCGGAAATCTCGATCATCCAGCTGGCGCCGCACCCGATGGTGCTACTCGACCTGCCGCACAGCGCCGAGTATTTCATGTCGTTCTTCACCGACCATGGTCTGCGCGCCAACATCGCGGAACGAACCCGGGACATGGCCGTGATGCGCGGTCTTGTGGCAAATGGCTTTGGCTACTCGATCATCAACGTGCGGCCGCAAAACGATCTGTCGCCGGACGGAAAGCCGATCCTCTACATCCCCTTATCCGGCGGGCAACGACCGCTGAAGCTGGGCATTCTCACCAGCGCAGCGTCGAACCACACGCAGTTGCACAAGGCGTTCTTTACGCATGCGCAACGCTGGATCGACGGCTATGCGGAAAGGTTGCGGCTCCAGCCGTCAGCGCCCGGCTGACAATCCCGGCACATTAGCCTCTTCCGCCGGTTCGGCCAACCGCAGCACAGACGGGGGTGATTGCCCGGCGGGCTACTACAGGATGGAGTTGTCAGCCGACAGGACTGGCGCGGATCTCGAAGTCGCCATATCCAGCGCAAAGGTCTAAAGCGTCACCGCGCCGACAACACCCAGGGGTACGCAGCGCACCAGCGACAGATCGCCGGGGCCGGTCGGCGCGACCTCATCGCAAAGCCTGTCGATGGTTTCCGCGTACAAATGGATAGATGTGCGGACCCGGGCGCGTCGATGGTGGAGGCGCCGGTAATCGTCTTGCCCATGTCGAGACTGTCGAGCAGCATCATCTTCTCGAGTTTGGCCCGCAGCAAATCCGCCAGTTTCAACAGCACTGCCTTGCGATCCCAGGGGCGACATACGGGACTAGGAACCGGCCTCGAAGGCGCGGCGGCCGGCGGCCACGGCGCAATCAATATCCTCGGCATCGCATTCCGCAGCGGCGGTCAAGACGGCGCTTGTGGCTGAATTAATGCTGTCGGAGGTCTTGCCGCGCAACTCCAGCCTCGAGACAAGCGACGCCCGGTCCTGAGGCGAATGATCAAGCATGTCGTGTCCTGCTCAGTCGTCGCCGGGCACTCCGTAGGACGGCGCTTCGCGTGGGTCGAGGGCACGCTGCACATAGGCGTCGAGCTGCGGCTTGTAGACCTCCCAGGCGGTGGCGATGGCCTCGATGGGGCAGTCTTCCGTCCAGTCGCAGCGCAAGTCGGCCACCGGCCAGGTGACCTTGTCGGCGATCTGCAGCCCGGCGGAATGGATGGGGCCCGCCTCACCCCCCGCGGCCAGACCCGCGCGCATGGCGGCGATCAGGCGGTCGCCGATATGGCCGGTGGCCGAGAGATAGGCATTCACGATGGCCTGCGGCACGCCCTCGTTGTCCAGAAGGTTGCCGGCCGAGGCAACATTGTCTCCGTGCGCCTGGGTCCAGATCCCGAGGGAGTTCGGCCCAGAATGGATCGCCGTGGCGCCGCGCGTGTCGACGGCCAGAACCTGACGGTACTCAGCGAAACTCGCTTCGGACGCCGCGCGGACAACGGCAGCTTCGGCGCTCAGCCCCCCCTGCATCAGGTCCAGCGTCAGCGGCCCGAGGGTCGGATCCGTGACATTCTGCGAGGCTACAGCCCCCACCCCTGCGCGAGTATAGGAACAACGCGCCGCAACGGCCGGAGAGGAGGATGAAATGGCAATGCCGAACATGCCGGTGTCAGCGCAACGCGCAACGAGGGAAAAGGTCATGCGCCATAGCCTTCAGGGATGACGGCAGTGCCGTCGATTTCAACCAGCCATTCCGGCCGGGCCAGAGCCTGCACCACCAGCCCGGTCGAGACCGGATGCACGCCTTTGATATATTCGCCCATGGTGCGGTAGACCGCCTCGCGGTGGCGCACGTCGGTGATGTAGACCACGACCTTGACCAGATGCGCCATCTCGCCGCCCGCCTCTTCGATGAGCTGCTTGATATTCTGCATCACCTTGTGGGTCTGTTCGACCGGATCATGGCTTTCGATGTTCCTGGCGTCGTCCAGGTTCTGCGGGCATTGCCCGCGCAGCCAAACCGTCTTGCCACCTTCGGTGATGACCGCCTGGCACAGATCGTTATCGAGCTTCTGCTCGGGGTAGGTCTCGCTGGTGTTGAACTTGCGGATGCGGGTGTGGGCCATGCGATGTTCCTCGGATTACTCGGCGGCGGGCGCCACGATCGCGGCCTCGCCCTCGTAGCGCTGGTAGGCGCGTTGAATGATGATCTGATCGGCGACGTGCTTGGCATCGTGCCAGACGCCCCAGAGAAACGACGACCCGCGCCGCGACTGCCAGGGAAGGCCGAGGAAATAGACATCCGGCACCACGGAGGTTCCGCGCTGGTGGATCGGCGCGCCTTTTGCGTCGAAGGCATCGACTTTCAACCAGCCGAAATCCTGCCGAAACCCGGTGGCCCAGATGATCGAGGTTACCCCTTCTGCGGCGAGATCGAGCGCGCGGACCCTGTTGGTCAGGCACTCCGGGTCCGGATAGCTCCGCCGCGCCTCGGGCTCTTCGGGCAGGTCGAGGCCGGTGCGCGCGACATACGCGTCGGCCATGTCCAGCACCTCGAGGTAATTGGCATCCCCTGCCGCAATGTTTTTCGCCAGATCGTCGGCGAACGTCAGAACGCCCTTCTCGAACCTGCTGGTCAGACCGGTCAGGGTGACTCCCTCGCTCGCCAAGCGACGGAAATCCATCGTCTGGCCGCCCCGCGCCCCGCTGACGGAAATGGTGACATGCTCGGTCCCCGGCGCAGGAGCGGCCATATCCCACAGGCCCAGAACGCCCAGCCACCAGACGTTGTCCCGGCCGCGGTAGCGCCGTGGCGGGCGGTCATGCGGCCCGACGGAAAGGTAAACCTTGCGTCCGGCCCTGTTCAATTCGTCCGCGATCTGCGCACCCGAGGACCCTGCGCCGACAACAATTACAGCGCCGTCCGAAAGCTGGTCGGGATTCTTGTAGTGAAAGGAATGCAGCTGCTCGATCCCCGCTGTTTCCGGCACGATCGGCGGAATGACGGGGTGCTGAAACGCGCCGGTGGCGGCAACGATGCGGCGGGCCTGGATCCCGCCTTGGCTCGTTTGGACGAGAAACCCGCCCTCCCCGGACAGAGGCTCGGCGGATAGGACCTCGACCCCCTCACGGATCGGCGCGTCGATCATCGCGGCATAGTCGACGAGATACTGCGCCATTCGGTCCTTCGACACGAAGGCGTCAGGAGCGCAGTTTTCGAACTCCAGCCCCGGAAAGCGATCGTGCCATGCGGGTCCATTGGCGACAAGGCGGTCCCATCGACCGGTACGCCATGCTTCGGCCGTGCGGTCTTTTTCGAGGACAATATGGGGTACATCGGCGCGACCGAGATGTTCGCTCATAGCGATACCAGCCTGACCGCCGCCGACAATCAATGTGTCTGTCTTTTCCATGAGTACACCAGCACTCCCTGCATCCGGTTGCCCAACACCCCCCGAACTGGGCGATACAGGGGTTCTAGGCAGCCCCCGCAAGCTGGAAAATAACGAATTCAATCATCACTGCTAAGGTTCAGCCTAAACCAGATCCACACCTCGTTTGCGTACCGAGTTTCCCTAGTTTCTTCTATCGTTGATACGCAAGGTGGCTGTTCTCTGCGCGATTGTTCAAGCCCTTCTGGGCGCGGTGCTTGAGAGCGGGCGCGATGTCGCGCTTGGCCGCGGCGCAGGAGGCGTATTTGTCGGTCTCCATCCGCCTGGGCGGTCCATCGGCGGTCTTGAATAGGCGCAAGACCCGCCGTTTGGGACCGCCGTGCTTTGCGCGTGCCAATCGCCTGCGCCCTCCACCTTGATACCTGTGCTATTGACGAGCAGGTGCAGCGGGCCCTTCGGCCCTCGATACGGGATGTTTGCGGCCTGCGCCTTCTGTCATCGGCTCAGCGCGCTGAAATCGGGTACCGCCCAGTCAAGGCCCACCAGTCGCAACAGGCTATCGACGAAGCCGGTTGTCTGGCGCAGCGCCATGCCGAACAGCACTTTCATTGGAAGGTACGTCTAAATGCCGGCGTCGCTACAGGTCCGCTGGCGGCTACGCCTGCCTACCGGCACGGCGTAGCCGCTCATCTCGGGATCAAACCAAATCGTCAGCGAGTCCCGCCGCTTCAGCGCTGCGTCACAGTCCGGCCAGCTCTTGGCCTTGTAGGTGGGCGGTCACACCATCAATGCCACGCAGCGGCCTCATTTTCTCCTGTGTCATGGAAACCTTCGATCTGGCGATTGCGAAGGTCCCAATTGTTGGGCCAAAAAAGTCACCCGGAGAAGCGCGGTGTTCGACTCGGCTTTAAACGCTCCAACCGGGCGCCCTGGCGCGAAAGCGGCTTAGTCCTCGAGCCCAAACTGACCGCGCCAATTTAAGGAGTTTTGCAGTTGCAGCATGCTTGGCGCCCATCGCGCCCTGCCATAAGCGAACTTTCGAATGCCTCTGATGGTCTGGCCGCCCCTTCCGACCGCTTATACCTCGGTGCCGCTCTAAGGCGACCTCGGAGCGCTTAGGGGATTTGTTTGATGTTCTGTTCAGTCTTTTCGCGTTCACCGGTTGCTTGCGCTGGCTCCTCTATCCTCTTCGCCCGCGCCTGTCTGCCGTTAGTCTTCTCCACGGCACAAACTTTCTTGCCGCAATGCAGCGTATCCCGGTTTAATTGCTGCGCTGCGGCATCAGGTATGGGTCAACGGCGCAAGACATGCCCCGAGAGACACACACCGACACTCCAGAAGGAGACCCGACATGGCCACGAACCAAGGCACCAAATCAGCCGCCAACGACATTCAGAGCCTGTTCGACCCGCAGGGCTACCAGAACGTCTTCCGGACGATGGCAAACTCGAACGAGCGCCTGACGCAAGTGATGGTGGAGACCGGTACCCGGTCGACCAAGATCTTCAGCGAGACGTCGAAGGAAGCGCTGTCGAACCTGCGAGAGCTTGGCCAGGTCCGGGACGAGCCGGCGGCCTACGGTCAGGCCTACAACGAATTCTTCCAGAAGCAGATGGAGCTCTTCATGCGCACGGCGCAGAGCTTTGCCGGCGTGACGCAAGAGACGGCCAAGAACTCCGCCGAGCTGGCCTCCGAAGCCGGCCGGGACATGGCCGAGCAAGCCACGGCGAACGCCGAGAGCGCCGCCGACAAGGCCGGCCCCGCGGCGAAGAAGGCTGCCTGAACCGACCAGCCGGTCTGCGGACCGGCCGATCGACGGAAAGACGAATGGCGGGTTCGGCAACGGGCCCGCCGTTTGCATGTAAGATGTTCGCTAGTCCACGCCGGTGGCGCTTGTCTCGTCGGTGAAAATCTCCGCAGGCCCGCTTGCCCTGGACCTACTGCACTGGCGCCGTCGGCACGGGATCGGTGATGGCCTGGTAGACGAGCTGTTTGACGAGCTTGCGGTAATAGGCCCGCGAGGGACCGGCGCGCTGCGACATCATCATGACCACGAGCTCCTCTTCGGGGTCGACCCAGAAGAACGTGCCGCCGTAGCCTGCCCATATGAACTCGCCCGCCGATCCCGGCACCCCGGCGATCCCGTCCTCTTTCCGCACCATGAAGCCCAGGCCCAACGTGTAGCCCGGTACGCCCATCAGAAGCTCCCCGGGTTCGACGGGTGTCTCGATCCCCTCGCCCAAGTGATCGGACGCCATCAGCCGCACGCTTGTCGGGCTCAGCAC
>NZ_QKZL01000046.1:0-1716 GCF_003253995.1 Palleronia aestuarii | reverse complement strand
CCTCGTAGCTGGCGCCGCCATAGAAGCTCATGCTGACCTCGCTTACGGTCTGCTCGGCGAAATCGGGGAGGAACTTCGAGACCGGATCGGTCAGTAGAGGTGGCTGAGGAAATGTGAACAGGGGCTATGAGTGGATGATCCGCGCGAGATCGGCATGATGCCGAGAAGCGAGGAAAGATCATGACCAGACGGCCGCGCGTAGGCCCACAACCCGGCCTTCACGGCGAAGGTGGCGCTCGGAGCCATCAAGGGAGAGCGGCCGCTTTCCGAGTTGGCCGAGCAGTTCGACGTCTATCCTAACCAGATCACGCGGGTGGCGCACCTAGCTTCTCGAGGGTGCGTCCGGTGTGTTCGGGACCGCGCTTGCTGCCGAGGCCACTCCGGCCGTCGACGTGAAGATTTTGCCTGCGAAGATCGGTGATCTGACGCTCGAGAACGATGCTCCGCAGGACTTGCGCGGCCCCATTGGGGCCACGGTTCCTGCTCCGATGTCCGGCGCGCTCGGCAGCGAGCGGTGAACGCCATCGGTTTGAGAGAACCGCGAGCGGTCTCCTGTCGAGCGCAAGACGATGATCGACCGGAACCATAAGCTTGGCCTTGTCCGACAGGCCAGGGCGCTCGGGATCGGTCGGGGCAGCATCTCCTACCTGCAGCGCCCGGTCTCGGAGGCAGATCTCGCATTCGCCATTGTCGCTCGGACCAATGGCGCGACATGGTTCATTGCGCCGGACCTGTGAACTGCACATGGAGTCTCCGTTCGCGGGTAGCCGAATGCTGAAAGGCTTGTTGAACGACGAGGGCCACGAGGTCGGCCGATGCTACGTCGCGACGCTGATGAAGCGGATGGGGGTTGCGGCGATCTACCGCCGTCCGCTTGCCATTGTCCTCGAACCGATGGCGGACGAGGCTCGCCGTCGAAGCCGGCGCCGGGACACAGGATCTATCCCTATCTGCTGAGGGGCCTGGCCGTGACCCGGCCCAACCAGGTCCGGGCGATGGACATCACCTACGTCCCCATGGCCCGGGGCGTTCGGCATCGGTCTCGAACCGATGGCGAGCAATGCCTCACTCTATCTTGCCGCCGCCATCGACTGGTTCAGCCGCAAGGTCCTGAACTGGCGGCTGTCGATCACGCTATCCGCGGACTGTCTCGCATCGAGGCTCTCGAAGAAGCTCTCCGCCGCCATGGCAAGCCGGAGATCTTCAATACGGATCAGGGGTCGCAGTTCACCAGCGTAAACTTCACGCGGGTGCTCAAGGGCGAGCCGTAGGCCGCCATCGGTTCGAGGCCGGCGGCGAACGAGGTCGCCATCAGCATGGACGGCAAGGGGTCGGCATATATGCCGACGGCGCGACGAACGTCTTCGTCGAGCGGCTCTCGCGGACGGTCAGATAGGCCTTGTTGCAGAAAGCCTGCGTGGGATTCACATCGTGAGTCCAGCGACATAGCTGTCCGGCATGTCCAAGCCTGCGCCCACCCGTTGCCGCACCCTGAACTGGTCGAGTTACTACGCGTCGCTGCGTGAGCGCGGGTCTCTGACGGTCTGGTTCGACCCGGGCATGGCTTGGCACGCGGCGCCTTCGGGCAAGCAGGGGCGGCAGCAAACCTTCTCGGACGCGGCGATCCAAGCGTGCCTGACCATCAAGGTGCTGTTCGGCCTGCCGCTTCGCCAGACAACGGGCTTCGTGGCGAGCCTGTTGAAGCTCATGGGGCTC
>NZ_QKZL01000045.1 GCF_003253995.1 Palleronia aestuarii | reverse complement strand
AGTCCGGCACCGACCAGTCGAGCCCCATGAGCTTCAACAGGCTCGCCACGAAGCCCGTTGTCTGGCGAAGCGGCAGGCCGAACAGCACCTTGATGGTCAGGCACGCTTGGATCGCCGCGTCCGAGAAGGTTTTCTGCCGCCCCTGCTTGCCCGAAGGCGCCGCGTGCCAAGCCATGCCCGGGTCGAACCAGACCGTCAGAGACCCGCGCTCACGCAGCGACGCGTAGTAACTCGACCAGTTCAGGGTGCGGTAACGGGTGGGCGCAGGCTTGGACATGCCGGACAGCTATGTCGCTGGACTCACGATGTGAATCCCACGCAGGCTTTCTGCAACAAGGCCGGGAGGCGGGTGCCGGTCATGGTGAACTCCTTTCATGAAGTTTCGTAGTTCGGCACGTGATTGCAATGTTATGACATATCATACTAGAAAGCGGAAGCGGACAACCGTTCGCTGAACTAAAGACATCCATGGAAAGGTAAGACACATGCTGATGACGACCGGTTACGCCCGAGCACTGGCCCTGGGATCAGCGCTGGCCCTCACCGGGCTTGCCCATGCCCAGCAGAATAGCGTCGATGGTCACAGCCACGATCATGATCATAGCCATACCCATTCCGGACATGCTCATTCTCATGGCTCCGACGATATTTATTCTGGATACTTCGACGACAATCAGATCGAGGCACGGCCCCTCTCGAATTGGGAGGGAGACTGGCAGTCCGTCTATCCCCACTTGCAGGACAGCACGTTGGCCCCGGTCATGGCCCACAAGGCGGAGACTGGCGAGATGACGGCCGAAGAATACACCGCATATTACGAAATCGGGTATGAGACCGATGTCGACCGCATCGTAATCGAGGGCGACACGGTGACCTTCCACCGTGGCGGCGAAACCGTCGAAGGTCGGTACGTCGATGGTGGATACGAGGTCCTGACCTACGAGGCCGGCAATCGCGGCGTGCGGTACATCTTCGAAAAGGCCGGCGGCGACGAAGCCGCGCCGCGTGTCATTCAGTTCAGCGACCACGCGATCGCTCCGATGGACGCCGATCATTATCATCTCTACTGGGGTGACGATCGGGAGGCCCTACTCGAGGAAGTCACGAACTGGCCGACCTATTACCCGTCTTCCCTCGGCCCTGCCGAAATCGTCGATGAGATGATGGCGCACTGACAGCATGGCTCAGAGGCCGCATTCAACGAACGCGCCTCCGTTCGGGTGGGCGACGTCTCCGCCTCACCCGACTGCCAACCGCCCAGCGTCGTCGTTTAGATATCCTTGGCGTGTGACCGAAAGTCGGTCCCATAGACATGGATCGCCTCGACGATGATCTGAAGATTCTGAAACGACTGTGAGAGGGTGTGCAAGAAGGCGCCGTCCAGCGTTTCAGGACCATGTTCTGTCCTATGATGAGGAGGCATGCCATGGCGCGACACAGCTACCCGATAGACCTGACCGATGCTCAGTGGGCGCTGATTTCACCGCATCTTCCTACTCCGCGGCCGGGCGAACGACCGCGCCAAACCGATCTCCGCGCAGTGGTCGACGCGATTGTCTACCTGCTTCGCGCCGGATGCCAATGGCGTATGCTGCCCCGCGACCTTCCACATTGGGTATTGTCTGGTGGTATTTCGGCCGCTGGCGTCTGGACGCGGATGTATCGGGCTTCTCATCGTGTCGCACGGCGGAAAGCCGGCAGCCGGATCGATCCGACGGTGGTGATCAAGGATGCCCGATCGGTGAAGACGACTGAAAGGGGGGTGGTCGCGGCTTCGACGGCCACGAGCGCATGAAGGAGCGCAAGCGCCAGAGCCTCGTCGATACGCGAGGCTTTCTAGTCGCCTGCCGGGTCGAGCCAGCCGGCATATCCGATCGCCGGGCCGCGCGTGAGCTGACAGTTGGTCTGTCCCTGCTCTGGCCGAAGGTCCACACCGTGATCGCCAACGCCGGGTACGAGAGCGAGACGCTGGCACAGACCATTCGCGGCGGGAACGGCTGGCGGCTGGTCATCGTCAAGCGCAAGGAACAGGCATTCCGGATCCCCGGGCTGAACTGGATCGTCGAGCGCAGCTTTGCGTGGCTCGGTCAACATCGTCGGATGTCCAAGGACTACGAGTACCGCGTCCAGACGTCCGAGACACTCATCACCATCGCGCCTGCGCTCAAATGATCCGGCAGATCGCACCGGCATGACTTTTCACACACGCTCTCAGAGCGTAAATTGACGGTTCCGCTGGAACTCCCACGGGCTTGATCGGCAGATGCGCGTAGCGATGATTTCCCGCCAACAGGGCGTCCGCCTGCATCGCGCACCTCTCCCGGAAACCGGAACGCCGGCAGATCTGCTTATCCTTTCACAGGCAGGTATAGCCTGCATCGACGTTCAGGATGACCCCAGTCATCAGGCTGGCCGCGTCCGAGGCCAGGAACTGGACCGCCGAGGCGACCTCGTGCGGCTCTCCCAAGCGGCCCATCGGGGTAAGGTCCTTCCAGCGCGCCATCAACGCTGCGCCATCCTCGACATTGTCGAGCAGGGGGGTGGCGATATAGGTGGGCGCGACCGCGTTGACGCGCACGCCGCGCCGCGCCCATTCCACCGCGAGGGAGCGTGTCAACTGGTGCACGGCGGCCTTGGAGGCGTTGTAGTGGCATTGCGGTTGCGGGGTGTTCACGATCTGGCCCGACATCGAACCGATATTGACGATCGCGCCACCCCCGGCTTCCAGCATAGCGGCGCCGAAGGTGCGGCAGCAGCGAAAGACACCCGTCAGGTTGACGCGGGTGACGTGCTCCCAGGCCTCATCCGTCATCTCCTCGGCCGCCGCGGAGGTCACGACACCGGCATTGCAGACCAGGATATCGACCGCGCCCAGTCGGTCGGACAAGACCCGGATGGCGTCGCTGTCGGTAACGTCGAGCGTATGTGCCACGGCGGACAGACCCTTGTCGGACAGTGACTTGGCGTGGGCCTCGGCGCGGGCCGGGTCGAGATCGGTACAGATCACATGCGCGCCAGTCGCTGCCAACGCCTCCGCGCAGGCCGCACCTATGCCTTGGCCTGCGCCGGTGACGAGTGCGCGCTTGCCCGACAGGCTCAGTTTCGCGGCATAATCCATGGGGGTTCTCCTCCAACAAACGTTCTGACGACGCCAATTCTGGCGCCGCGTGACGCGTGGCCATTTTCCGGCGGCCACGCCATGCAGGTATCTGTCCAAAGCGCTTGGCCGGGGCAATGTATATTGCGGCGGCATGGCATCAGACGCGTCGGTCAGGATCACTTCTGCAGGCGACCCTTCCGGAACCTGCAGCGTGCCCACCGGCCTGCGCCTCCTCTGGGTCGGACGCGCCGACATGGCTGCCGCGCATGCCGTCCACTGTAATGACGGAAGCATGGGGCGTCGATCCTTCTAGCCATGGGGGATAGTTTGACGGCATTGGCAATTCGATACAAGTGATCCAGTAGTATTGCTACGTCCGCCGGGATGTGTCTGTCGAAGGGGTAGGTCCGATCGATATGCTGCAATATCGGCTTGACAAACTTTTATGACCGCACATCAAGGTTCTTGAGTGCAAAATTTGGCTTATAAGTATATCCCGTCCTAAGAATTCAAAGGGAGTTCCGGCTATCGGTGGCGAAGTTAAGATACTCGTGCTTGTCCTGTCCTGAGGCTTCGAATATAGTAAAACAAACATCACATATCATATGACATGATGGCGGGCAGGGGATCATGCTGCAGGAACTCACCGGAAAAATGCTTCTTGATGGGGCAATGGTCGCTGCTGAGGCGCCCGATGTCGAGGTACGCGATCCCGCTACGGGCGATGTTATCGGCAAGGTCGGAGCCGCCACGTCGTCCGAGATTGAGCGCGCCATCGCCGCAGCGCGCGCCGCGTTTCCCGAATGGGCCGCCTTGCCGGGAAAGGCGCGTGGTCATCACCTTCACAAGCTTGGCGATGCGATCGCCGCGGATGCAGACGCGATGGCGCGCCTGATGACGCGCGAGCAAGGTAAGCCAGTGAATGAGGCACGCGGCGAGATCATGAAGCTGGCCGAGGCGTGTCACTTCTACGCCGAAGAGGCCGCACGCATCCACGGCGAGACAATTCCCAACGATTCCACCGACCACACCTCCATCGTAGTGCGCGAGCCGATCGGCGTGGTGGGAGCGATTACGCCGTGGAACTACCCTGCCGAACTCGTAGGCTGGAAGCTCTGCGGCGCGCTGGCCGCGGGCTGCACCATCGTCATCAAGCCGGCCGAGATCACGCCCTTCACCGCGCTGGCCATCGGTGCGAAATGCGTGGAGGCGGGAATACCTGCAGGCGTGGTGAACGTGATCACCGGATCGGGGTCGGTCGTCGGTCAGGCCCTTGTCGAACATTGGGGCATCGATAAGATCGCCTTCACCGGCTCGTCCGCAGTGGGGCTTCGCATCCAGCAATCGGCGACGTCGGTCAAACCCATGTCGCTGGAACTGGGCGGCAATTGCCCGCTGATCGTGACGAAGAGCGCCGATATCAACGCCGCCGTCCGGGGCGCTGCGCGACGGTCGTTTCGCAATTGCGGCCAGATCTGCATCGCGATCAACCGGATCTACGTCGCCTGCGCAATCTACGAAGAATTCGTCGGGAAACTGGCCCGGGCCGCCGATGCCCTAACCGTCGCCAACGGCATCGACGATCCGTCGGCCGATCTCGGCGCCATGGCCTCGTTCGAGCCGCTGGAAAAGACACGTCGGCACCTCGATGACGCCGTGGGCAAGGGTGCGCGGCTGGTCGCCGGCGGTGCCGCGCCCGACGGCCCCGGCTACGAGAAGGGGTACTTCTTCCGGCCGACCGTCCTGGCCGACTGCACCCACGAGATGCACATCATGACGGAGGAGACCTTCGGGCCCATCGTGGGCGTCGCGGCGTTCGATACGCTGGACCATGCCGTCGCGCAGGCCAACGACACGCCCTATGGGCTGGCGTCCTACGTCTATGCCAAGGTTGCCGACGAGATCCGCTATCTCTCCCGGCGGCTGGATTATGGCAACGTCGCCGTCAACAACGTCGATGCGGGCATCATGAATGCGCCCTATGGCGGACGGAAGCAATCCGGCGTCGGCTACGAACACGGCCGCGAGGGGATGCTGCAATACACGAATCTGAAGCATATCCGCGTGCGGTTCGACCAGCCCGAGGGGGCATAAGCGATGGCGTATCTTGGGATCGATATCGGGACGTCCGGGTGCAAGGCGCTGGTCCTGTCTCCCGAGGGAGAGATCCTGGCCACCCACACGGCGGCCTACGATTTCGACCGCCCGCAATTTGGATGGACTGAGCAGGACCCGCGGGTCTGGATTGAGGGTGCGCGCACCTCGGTCGCCAATGTATTGCGGACGGTGCCTGCCGACCGGATTGTGGCGGTGGGACTTTCTGGGCAGATGCACGGCTTCACTCCGCTGGACCGAGAAGGCCAAGTCCTACGACCCGCAATCCTCTGGAATGACCAGCGCAACGCCGCCGAAGCCGCGGATATTGTTGAGATGGCGGGCGGTCCGGATGCGCTTCTCAGCATGACGAACAACGACATGCTGACCGGCTATACGGCGGGCAAGATCCTCTGGATGCAGCGCAAAGAACCGGGATTGTTCGAAAAGGTGGCCCATGCGCTCAACCCTAAGGACTATCTGCGTTGCATCCTGACCGGCGAATACGCCACCGAAGTGTCTGATGCCTCGGGGACCGGATTGTTCGACGTGCGTCGCCGGTCATGGAGTGGCGATCTTTTGAGCAAGCTCCCGTTCGACGCCGACATGCTGCCGGAGTGCCATGAATCCGATGTCATCTCGGGGCAGGTGTCTCGATCGGGCGCGGAGCTCTTCCGTCTCGCCCCCGGTACGCCGGTGATCGGCGGTGGCGGCGATTCGGTGATCCAGACGTTGGGGACCAGCGTCGTGCGGCCGGGCGCATTGCAAACCACCATCGGCACCGGCGGCATCATCGCAGCGGCCCTGACGTCGCCTGCCGACAACCCGGAAGGGCGTTTACAGGTATTCTGCAACGTGGCGCCCGACCTGTGGCACTGCATGGGCGTATCGCTGAACTCCGGCGCCTCGCTGGCCTGGCTGGCCCGCCTGCTCGGGGCCGACGATTATGCGGCACTCGTGACGCGCGCGGCCGAGGTTCCGGCCGGATCGGAGGGCCTGGTCTTCCTGCCCTATCTCAATGGGGAGCGGTGCCCGCATCCGGATCCGACGGCGCGCGGCGCCTTTGTCGGGCTGACGGGCCGGCACGACGCGCGCCACATGACCCGCGCGGTCATGGAAGGCATCGTCTTCGCCTTCTACGACATTTACCGTCTGATGGCCCGCATGGGCATAAAGAAATCCCTGATCAAGGCATCGGGCGGCGGCGCCAGGTCCGATCTCTGGCGTCAGATGCAGGCGGACGTCTTCGGTTGTCCGGTGGTCACGACGCTGGGCGCGGCCGAGGGCGGTGCCTTCGGCGCGGCGCTGCTGACCGGCGTAGCGCACGGCACGTGGTCGGATGTGGTCGAGGCGGCGAAAGTCTGCCGCGATCTGTCGCAACAGACACCCGACCTGCATGCCAGCGAGACCTATGCGAAGGCGTTCGACATCTATGCCGACCTCTATCCATCGCTGCGACCAAGCTTCGACGCGATCGGGGGCTATCCGTCCGACGCGACGGAGAAGGATGCATGAGCGGGGAGTTGAAGGCGGTCATCTTCGATCTCGACGGAACTCTGATCGACAGCGCACCCGACATCGCCGCCGCGGTGAACCGCCATCTGTCCGAAACCAGATGGCCGACGCTGGATATCGACGTGATCGAGGGTTTCATCGGCTTCGGCCCGCGCCGGCTGATCACCGATGTCTTCGCTCATATCGGTCATCCCAATGACGACGCCGCCATCGATCGCGCACTTCGCGCGTATCTCGACAATTACCGGGGCGATCCGGCCGGGCGGACGCGCATCTTTCCCAAGGTGCGAGAGGACCTGGACGTCCTGGCCGCTGCCGGGCTCCGGCTGGGTCTCTGCACCAACAAGCCGCACGGGATGACCGGCCGCGTTCTCGATGCCTTGGGTATGGCCGATCTGTTCGACGCGGCACTGGGCGCGGATGCGGTGGAGAACTGCAAGCCGCATCCCGATCACCTGCACGCGGTCGCCGAACGGATGAGGCTGAGCCCTGGCGAATGGGTCTATGTCGGCGACACGGGCGTCGATCAGGCCGCCGCGCGGGGGGCAGGCGTGCCGTTCTATGTCGTGCCCTGGGGCGGTGGCGCAGCGGTCTCCGTTGCGCCTGAATACCGCTTGACGCGGCTTGCCGACCTGTTGGCGCTGACCCGCAGGGCCCCCTCGTGAGCGCGAGCCTGCTCAAGCGGATTCTTGACATGACCCGAGACATGGGCGCGGCCGAAACGCGGATCGCGGAATATGCCGCGTCGCATCCCGACGAGGTCATGCATATGAGCATGGCCGCCCTGTCGCGCGCATGCGGTGTCAGCGATCCCACGATCATGAGGTTCTGCCGGCGGCTGGGCTTCGACGGCTACCAAGAATTCAAGATCAACCTCGCGCAGACGCTGGTCCCGGCGGCTCCCTTCGAATACGAGCAGATCACGGCCACCGATTCCGTCGAGAACGTGGTGCGCAAGACCTGCCGCAACTCACTGAACGCCATCCAGCGCGCGCAGGTGGACCTGGTTCCGGCCCAGATCGCCGAAGCGGGAGAGGTCTTGGCCCGCGCCACGTGGACCGGCATTTATGCCACCGGCATTTCGGAAGTCACCGGGCTGGATGCCGAGCACAAGTTTCAAAGGCTTGCCATGCGGTGTGCCGCCGTCATCGGCCGCAAGAAACAGTGGATGCAGGCCGAACAATCCCGCCCCGGTGAGGTGGTGCTGATCTTTTCGCAATCGGGCGCAACGCGCCAGATGGTCGAGGTCGCAAGCGCCGCCCGTGCCGGCGGCGCGCGCGTCGTATCGGTCACTGCCGAAGACAGCCCGCTAGCGTCGCAGACGGACGTGCTGATCGCGGTGCGGCCTTACGAGCATACGGAGTTGATGACCCCCCTGGCCTCGCGACTGAACCATCACCTGGTGGTCAACATGATGGTGACGGTCATCGCAAAGGCGATGGGATCGCAATTCCCCGACCAACTCCCTGCGCTGGATTCATGGAAAACCGATAAGATCTGAATTCCGGCGCCCCGATCCTTCAATGAGGAAGAGATGATGCAAGAGACAGAACAGGACAGAGCCAAGAAACTGGCCGGCCGAAAGGTGATCGAGGAATTCGTGCGCGACGGGATGAAGCTCGGCCTGGGGTCGGGCACCACGTCGCATTTCTTCGTCCGTGAACTCGGCAAGCATGTGGCCGATGGCCTCACGCTCACCTGTACCACTACGTCACGCTTCACCAACGATGTTGCGCGCGAAGTGGGGATCGAGCTCACCGACCCCAACGAGATCGGAGAGCTCGATCTGACCATCGACGGCCCGGACGAAATCGACCGCGAATTCAACATGATCAAGGGCGGCGGTGCCTGCCTGCTGTGGGAAAAGATCATCGCGCATGCGTCGAAACAAATGATCACGATCTGCGACGAGACCAAGATCGTCGACCACCTGGGCGCCTTTCCATTGCCGGTCGAAGTGGTGCAATTCGCCTGGAAACAGAGCGACCGCTTGATAAAGAACGCGTTGCAGGACCATGGAGTCGCGGCCGTGGAGACGACGCGGCGGATGCGCGATGACAAGCCTGTCGTGACCGACAGCGGCAATTTCATCATCGACTGCCATTGCCGGCGTATCGACGACGCCGGACGTCTGGAAGCCGCGCTCAACGCGATCCCGGGCGTCGTCGAGAACGGGCTCTTCACCCGCGAATCAGATGGTATGGTCGTGGGCTGCTTGGATGGCACTGCCTATGTCAGTCGGCGTGACTCATGACGCCCGTGCGAGAACGATAGTATTACTCGCAATCGTGGATCAGCCGACGAAGGCGGGCGACATGGGGAGATCTGCCAGATTAGCGAAAAAATCATTCGAAATCAGTATTCTGTAACGGCCTACATGCTCGCCTACGGTGCACTCGGAACCTCGGTGGTGACGGTTATAACATTGACATTACACCCCGACGTATAGTTATACTACACACCAACGAAATTGGGAGGATCTGGACATGAGTCGACACGATGACATGAATCGCCGTGCAATTCTCAAGGCAGGGGCGGCCGCGGGGGCGGCATCGATGCTCGGCCGGGGGGCTTGGGCACAGGAGCGGGTCTTCGTGCCCTATTCCAACAAGAGCTTGGACTACTACTTCTTCGTCATCCAGGAAGAGGCGGTCAAACGCGCGGTACAGGACCGCGAATGGGAATTCCAGGCGACCAACGCCAATTTCGACAATACCCGGCAACTCGAACAATGGCAGTCGCTGATGCTGCGCCAGCCCTCCGCCATCGTTTCGGATCCGATCGACAGCCAGGCAATCGTTTCGGCCATCAAGCGCTACAACCAGCGCAACATTCCTGTCGGCATCATTGACACGCCCGCGGCGCCGGGCGCCGATGTGGCGATCACCGTCAGTTTCGACAACTATATCGGCGGTCAGGAGGCCGCTCGGGAAATTATCAAGCGGCTGGAGGAAAAGTACGGGGAGCCGCGCGGCACAGTCCTTAACTGCTTCGGCGCCCTGCAATCGGTTGCCTGGCGCCTGCGCAAGGAAGGCATGGATGCTGTCTTCGCGGAATATCCCGACATCAATTACCTGGCGCGTCCGACCGAGGGCCAGCTCGACCAGATGCTGTCGATCACGCTGTCCACCTTGTCGGAATATCCCGATCTCGATGCGGTGCATGCGCCGTCGGACAGCCCGTCGCGGGGCATCGCCACAGCGCTGAAGCAGAAGGATCGCTGGAAGAAGGTCGGCGAGGACGGCCACGTGATCTTTATTAATATCGACGGCGAGCCGGTGGCGCTGAACTGGATCAAGGAAGGCTATATGGATGCCTGCGTGAGCCAGGATCCCATCGCCTACGGCGAGATCGCGGTCGAATTGCTCGCCAAGCACGCCATGAACGGCGAAGCCGTCCCCTTGGGAACCTATGAGAACCAAGATTACTTCTGGGAGAAGGCGGAGATCGTCGACGGCGATACCGGCCCGACCATGGTTATCCCGCCCTTCGTCATCGACCCCTCCAATGCGGATGACGAGCGCCACTGGGGCTACGTTTCGGAACAGGTCTGGGGCATTCCCTACACCTAATATTCGCCGCGTGCGTCCTAAGGGCGCTATTCCCGGCGTCCCGCGCTGCGGGGGGCCGGGTTTCGAGCAGGAGGATCCCGGGCATGACGACGGAACCGGTGAAAGCATCGCAATCCGCCGATAACATCCTGCGGATGGAGGGTGTCGGAAAACGGTATGGCTCGTTCGACGCGTTGCGCGACGTCTCGTTCGGCGTCCGTCGCGGATCGATCCACGGGCTGCTCGGCGAGAACGGCGCCGGCAAAAGCACGCTGGTCGGTATGATCTCCGGCCAGAAGACGCGAAGCTCGGGCCAGATCTGGTTCGACGGACAGAGGATCGATGCTTCGGACGTGCGCGAGATGGAAACGGCCGGCGTCTTCCTCGTTACCCAGGAACCGATGATCATCGACCACGTGTCGGCCGCGGAAAATCTGATGCTGGGCATCTGGCCGGAAAAGGGTGGCTTCGTGCAATGGCGCAAGCTGCGCCGGGATGCGGCGCGGATGCTGGCCGATACCGACATCGACCCCGATGCCCGCGCCGGAACGCTGGATGCGGTGGCACGGCGAAAGCTTAACATCCTGCGCGCCATGTTCTCGGGCGGCAAGCTCATCATCCTGGACGAGCCGACCGCCGCACTGACGGTTGAGGACCGCAGGCAGCTTTTCGATTTCATGAGGCGCCTCAAGGACGAAGGCGTCACCTTCATCTTCATCTCCCATTACAACGACGAGATCCTCGATATCTGCGACGCGGTCAGCGTGCTGCGCGACGGCAAATTGGCGGGCGGCTCCGACGACGTGGCGGCGCTGACATCCGAGCAATTGTCCGAACTAGTTCTCGGCCGCGGACTGAAGCTGTTTCAGCGCAATCAGCTCGATCTAGACCGGGCGCCGATCGCCATTACCATCGAGGACGTGGTTTCGGCCCGGACCGATCTGGGTCGGCTCGAAATCCACGCGGGCGAAATTTTGGGGTTCACCGGATTGCCTGGAGCGGGGGCGAAGGAACTGGCTCGCTGCCTTTTTGGGCTGGTCCCGACGCAGCGTGGAAGCATACGTTTTCACGCACGCGGCGGCGATGCGGAACCCTTGCCGACCACTCCGCGCGAGGCGTTCGCGCGAGGCATCGCCTTCCTTTCCGACGACCGGCGCAAGGATGGCGCGGTCTCGCAAATGTCCATCGGACGCAATATCTCGCTGTCGTCGCTGGGCGCGGTGTCGCGGATGGGATTTCTCGATCGCACGGCCGAGGCGCGTCTGTCCGAACGCTATTTCGACTCCATGGACATCAAGGCCGCGAACGCCCATGCGACGGTCGACACCCTGAGCGGCGGCAACCAGCAAAAGGTCTGTCTGGGTCGGGTCATGGCGACCGCGCCGCGCCTGCTGATCCTCGACGAGCCGACCCGGGGCATCGATGTGGGCGTGAAACAGGACGTGCTGCGGATCATCGACGACCTGACACGACAGGGCGTCTGCGTCATAATCGTATCGACTGATACCGATGAACTGGTCCGCGCAACGGACCGTGTCTGTGTGTTCGGCGGCGGCAAGGTGCGTCGCGAGATTCGCGGCGGCGATATAGACGCGGAGACGCTTCGCGATATCACCGGCGAAGCCTGACACGTAGCGACAGAAAGAGGTGCCATCATGCACGCATCGACCGAAACACCTGCGGCATCCGCCCTGAAGCGCACGAGTTCCAAGGGCGATTCCGGCAACGCGCCGCTGGCCTGGGTGCTGCAGAACGTTGTCTGGATCTGGCTGGTGGCGCTCGTCGTACTGTTCGGCCTGTTCAACGAATTCTTTTTCACCGTATTCAACATGCAGAACATCATGGTTCAGGCCACCGTGCTGGGAATGCTGGGCTTGGCGATGTGCCTGCCACTCTTAGTGGCGGAGATCGACCTCTCGATTCCGGCGAATATGGGATTCTCGTCGGCCGTTGGCGCCATCGTCATGACCCAGTTCGGGCTTCCGTGGTGGCTGGGCGGACTAATCGGTGTGGCAACGGCGACGGCCATCGGGCTCTTCAACGGGCTTTGCATCACCCGGCTCCGGATGGTATCCTTGATCCAAACCCTATCAATGATGATTATCTTGCAGGGTGCGCTGCTGGCGATGACCCGCGGCAAGACGCTGACGGAACTAGGCGACGGCTATGTCTGGATCGGGCAGGCGACGGTGGCGGGCGGTTGGCCGATCATGCCCCTCGTTTTTGTCGCGTCGATAGTCGGTCTCGGGATCTTGCTGACACGCACCGTCTTCGGACGCAGCATCTATGCGGTGGGCGGCAACCCGGTGGCGTCGAACTCCGCGGGCATCCGCGTCGATGCAACCAAGATAAAGACCTATACTCTGGCCGGATTTCTGGCCGGCATCGCGGGCTTCCTGCTGGCGTCGTGGCAGATGGCGATCACCTCCAATCAGGGCGAGAGCTTCCTGCTCTATGCTATTGCGGCGCCGATCATCGGCGGCGTCTCGGTGTTCGGTGGCCGCGGCAACGTGATCGGCGTGCTGGGTGGGGTGCTCTTGCTGACCGTGATCCAAGTCGGGCTGGCGATTATCTCGGTGCCATCCTTCTATGTCGGCATGATCGGCGGCCTGATGATTTTCATCGCCGTTGCCATAGACGCTATTCGGGTGCGTATGTTCGGATAAGCCGCGGCCGGTCCGGTAAGGTCGAGGGAGTCGGGATGGGATTGCTCTGCCCCCTGGAAAGTGGCCCTCCCTGAAGCAGGTTTCCGAGCCGGGTGGGACCTGACCCGTTTTCCGGTCCAGGCGTTACGCGACCTTTCGGGC
>NZ_QKZL01000044.1 GCF_003253995.1 Palleronia aestuarii | reverse complement strand
GAGTAGTCCGGCACCGACCAGTCGAGCCCCATGAGCTTCAACAGGCTCGCCACGAAGCCCGTTGTCTGGCGAAGCGGCAGGCCGAACAGCACCTTGATGGTCAGGCACGCTTGGATCGCCGCGTCCGAGAAGGTTTGCTGCCGCCCCTGCTTGCCCGAAGGCGCCGCGTGCCAAGCCATGCCCGGGTCGAACCAGACCGTCAGAGACCCGCGCTCACGCAGCGACGCGTAGTAACTCGACCCGTTCAGGGTGCGGCAACGGGTGGGCGCAGGCTTGGACATGCCGGACAGCTATGTCGCTGGACTCACGATGTGAATCCCACGCAGGCTTTCTGCAACAAGGCCGTAGGCACCGTCTGCGGTGACGCTGCCGATCTCGACCTCCGGCGGGATCTGGTCCAGCAGGTCGGGCAGTACCGGCGCATCTCCGATGTGGCTCCCGGTGACCTCGGCGGCTCGGATCTCCAGCGTTTCCTCGTCGATCCCGAGGTGGATCTTGCGCCAGACCCGTCGTTTGGGACCACCATGCTTGCGAGCGTGCCACTCGCCTTCGCCCTCGACCTTGATCCCGGTGCTATCGATCAGCAGGTGCAGCGGGCCCTTCGATCCGCGATACGGGATGGCCACGGCCAGCGTCTTCTGACGGCGGGACAGCGTGCTGAAGTCAGGGACCGACCAGTCGAGGCCGACCAACCACAACAGGCTTTCGACAAACCCAGTCGTCTGCCGCGTCGACATCGTGCTCGAACCGATGGCGCATTGATGTCGACCATGCCGAACAGCACCCTTATCGACAGGCAGGTTTGAATGGCGGCGTCGCTGTAGGTCTGCCGTCGGCCACGCCTGCCTGTCGGAGCGGCATCCCAGCCCATCTCGGGATCGAACCAGATCGTCAGCGAGCCCCGGCTCTTGAGCGCTTCATTATAGGCTGGCCAGTTCCTGGTCTTGTAGGTCGGGGGTGTCGGTCTGCTCATGCAGCCCAGCTACCATTATTGATCCACGAGATGAATCCGTCACAGGATTTCTGCAACAGAGCCGTGCGTCCGGGGAAAGGGGAAGTCTGGGCTTGCCGCTACTTGCGCAACAAAGCCGCTGGAGGGCAAAGATCAGATGCAGCACCCCGGTCGCCCTTGCGGGTGGCCAGGGTTTCTCTATGCCCGCTCGCAAAGGCGAACGGCAGAATTGGATCGCGGAGCGGCAGCGCCGCCTTGCTTTGTTTCGGGTTCCCAAGGCCTGGCAATTCTTACTCCGCTGCCCAGAAATCGTCCTCGAGATCCGTGAAGAGACTTTTGGGAATCATCGCGTGAATACCCTTGGTCTGATCCACGATCTGACTTACTTCGAGATCCACGCCGAGGCTCGTGAGCGAGTATGCGTCGAGCGTCGATAGCCCGAACTCCGCCCCCAGGAAGTCGATGCTTTCGCGCACGGCGAGTTCGGCGGCCATGTTGAGGTCCGGATCGAGCCCCATCGAGATGTAGTGGGATGGCGTCTCCACCCTGGGAAAGCCGATCTCCATATCTTTGTGCAGTATGAACTCCGCGGTGAGCGTCAGCGGAGCTTCAACCGCCGTGAGGTTTACCTCCCCGTCGCCCTGCGCCGCGTGGCCGTCCCCCGTTGAGAACATCCCGCCCTCAATCAGTACAGGCAGATAGAGCGTTGTTCCTGCGACGATCTCTTTGAGATCCATGTTGCCGCCATAGCGCCCAGGCGGCACGGAGGACACTCGCTCTGACGCGGCAACTCCCATGATGCCCATGAACGGCGCCAGGGGTAGTTCTATGGACTCGTTGAATGCGATGCTGCCGGTTTCGACATCGATGTCGAAGACCCTCTCGTAGCCCTCGTCGGGGACGAGGTCTGGCAGTGCGCCACCGGTGGTCCTCGAGATGTTCACTCCGTAGAAAGGTGAGCGGACCGCGACGTCATAAACGCGGATTTCGAGCACGTCCCCGACTTCCGCACCCTCGATCCGTATCGGCCCGGTCAGGATATGTACGCCTTCGTTCTCGACCTCGGCGAGAATATCGATCAGATCGGCGACCGCATCGACGGGCTCGAGGCCAAGCCGCTCCACCGCGCCTTCGGGATCCTCCTTCGAAAAGCCCACCGCCGTCACTGTTTCGACGCGGACGACGTCTCCGGACGCGATGGTCAGGACCGGATCGAGGTCAGGGGAGAAATACCCCCAGTGGACCGTCTCAGGGGTCGCGGCGAGGACATGATCGGGCTCGGAGGGGCCTGATTGAGCGAAAGCGACACCGGAAGGCGCGACCGACAGAAGGCAGGCGGCAGCGTGCGTGATCCGCTTCGATAATGGATGCATGTCCGGGTTCTCCGTTCTGGGTGAAAGATCGAGCGCCATCGGGCTACACCGGGGGCTGCTCTCGTTTCGGCTGTGCGACCAAGGGTCACAACCCGGGCGGCGAGCGTGATCCAGGCATTCGGAGCGGGCGCCGAAGAAAGCATCGATGGTCGATCCCGATGCCCGATAAGTGCGCTCGTTTCGGCAAGGCAGCGACTCAGGCTGGGACCTTAGCTGCCGTTGACCTTTGCTCTCGATGCCACGGCGCGGCTCGCCGAACCCGACCTTCGCCGCAGCCGCAAGATTGAGGAGAAGCCGAACTCACACTCTGCGGGGCAAGGTGTGAGTTCGCTGCGGCTGGGGCGAAAGTCCGTTGCAGCCCGGTGTACTTTTGGAACGAAAATCAGCGGTCGTCTCAATTTTTGCGAGTGGCTCGGTTTACGAGCGTTTCCCAAGGTCTCATCCTCACCGTATGGTTCCGGAGCCAAGCGAGGAAAATATGGTCTACAGTCCAACGCATGAAAATCTTAGGCGCTACGGCACTCCGCTGCTTGCCCGGTTGCTCGTCCGAGCTGCTGCGGAACGCTCTGCGCTGACCTATGGCCGGGCAGCTGAGATATTTGAAGCCGCTGGTCCGTTCTCAAAAATCCTTTTTTACGGAAATGGGTTTGCCCGCAGGCGACCTAATGGATCGTATCCATGAATGTTACCCAGATGCGCCACTACTAAACGTTCTCCTTGTCCGACAGGATACGCGCTACCCAGGAAATGGAGCCGGTAGTTATCTCGCACAGTGGTTTGGAAAGAAGGCACTTGCAAAAAGGGATGCATAGTCGATGCGCCCGAAACTTTGGAGCAAGCACTGCGATCGCGCGATTAGTGAAGTCTACGCCTTCAAGGGATGGAATGAGGTGATTCAAAACGTTTTTGGCTCTATCGCAGTACCAGATCGAGTTACGCCCGTTGAGCAGGACGAAATTGGAGGTGGCGAGGGTAAGTCTCACAGGGAGCTTCGCCTATGGGCGATGGCGAACCCCGGCGCAATTGATCGGCACTGTGCGGACTACGGAGCGTCTACGGAGGTCATTCTGTTATCTGGGGATCGTGTTGACGTTATCCTGCAAGGACCAGAGGAGACGGTATGCGTCGAGGTGAAGTCTCATATTTCGAATTTTGCTGATTTGGAACGCGGACTCTACCAGTGCATTAAGTATCGTGCCGTAGCTGCGGCCACGGACGCTCGAAAGACCGCTCCAGTCCGTGCCATTCTCATAACCCAGACGGAGTTGCCCGGGCACCTCCGCGATTTCGCTAAGCTGCATAAGATCGATACCAAACTAATCAGGCATCCTTTGCCGAAGTTTGATTGATGGAACGATTGCTTGCGCCCATATGAAACAGCCGAGCGAAACGGCACATTTGTTGCAATAGCGCCCTTATGGGTTTCCCGAACGCTTTAATGGGCGTATCTAAAGCCATGTGAAACATCATGCTGCATCCGCGGTATGGTCTGCCCAAGCGGTCAGTCATGCGATGCGCAGCATCGGCAAGATGGGCTCTAAGCCGGCCTGCGACGGTGCGGCGGGTCAAAGTCCTCAACGAGAGGGAGGCCCGGCCCTTTCCGGTTATACAGCAATATCTTAGCAAATGTTGGGTTTGAGCCGCCGGTGTCGAACCGCTTCATCGATCTCTATCTTGAGTGATATCGGCCCTCTTGACCAACTTGCGTTGCGTCACCACTATATGTGGTATGTCCACGGTGTCCATGGCGTCCGACGTGAAGCTGGACCTGTCCATGAGGATCGTGCGCCACGGAGACCTCGCCAAGGTGGCTGTTGCCGCTGAGGTGTCTGTCGTCGCGGCCATGCCGTGCGAAGAGGATGGGTGTCCGTCAACGGTCGGGATTGTATGAGCGGAGGACCCGAGCGAAGAAAATGGCGAAGACGCTATTCGAAGAAGTCAGAAGCGAACAAAACATTTTTTCAGCCTGGCGACATGTCAAGCGCAGCGCTCTGACCTCAGGCAATGCCGATATTCGCGGCAAAGCCTCCGAATTCGAGCATGCTCATCAGCGCCATCTAAGGCGCATCATTAGTCAACTGCGCATGGGCAAGTTTTCTTTGATCCCGTCGAAGGCGTCCTGAAGGACAAGCGCAGGCGTCTTGCAACGGGCAAAGATCCTCGGCCCATCGCAATATCCACTATCCAGAACCGCGTCGTGCAGCGGGCAATCTTACAGGTTCTACAGCCAAGGAAGGCGCTTGACCTTCGCGACCCGGACACTCGATACGAGACAATTCGCGACGAAAGGCTGGGGCGCGTCAACGACGTCAACCGATCCAAGTATGGGGTGGGAGGGCTGATCTACCCTCATGGCGGCGTTCGCCCCGCCATCGAGACAATCATGGCAGCAATCGACGGCGGCGCAAAATTCTACTTTCAATCCGACATTCAGGCATTTTTTACCAAGATCCCGACAGACCAGGTAATTAACATCCTTCGGCGAGAAACCGGAGACGAAGCATTCGTTGACCTGTTCGCGAGGGCTCTTGAGGTTCACTTGGCGAATAAAGATGAACTTTTGGGCTACGCGCATCTGTTTCCGAAGGGCGGAATCGGTGTTGCCCAGGGGTCTTCTCTTTCGGCCTTCTCGGGAAATGTGTTGCTTTACGACATGGATCAGAAATTGAATACCATGAGCGTGACGGCAGTGAGATACATCGACGACATTCTCATGGTCGGTGCAGACCATTCATCTATCGACGCCGCGAAGGCGTATGCCGAGAAAACCTTGGCAGACTTTGGCTTCGGTCTTTACACACCCGCAGATGGCTCGGAAAAGGCCGCGCAAGGCGAGTGTAACAATTCCATCAATTTCCTCAGCTGCACACTCCAACCCAAGCGGTGCGTCCCCAGCGCAAAGTCTATCGAAAACATGAAGGAAGTCGTTAGAGAGACGCTTGTAGCTTCGAAAAGTACGATCAAGGAGGCGCTGGCGAAGGGAACCGCTTTAAACCCTAAGCAGTCTCAGAGCGCAGTTTTACACACTTTAGGTGAGCGCATCTATGGATGGCAAAAATCCTTCGCCTTTTGCAATCAACGTCAGCCCTTCGAGCATCTCGACGTATACGTCGCGAAACAGATCGCAGACTACCACGGCGTAATCGTTAGGCAGCTTGGGAAGGCCGATCATCAGACCAAGGCAATGATACTTGGCGTCCCTTCAATAGCAAATATGTTCGACCTTACGCGAGTAATACCTGCGAAACTATCACACTGAGCTTGTAGGATTTGGCAGCATTCTGGGCACAGCGGACATTCGACAGAGCCGCAGCGAAAGTCGGCGATCGTGTCCCACGGCATGGTGTAGCTCTTGGCTGGCGCGACAGATGTCGGCGTTGCCGCGCTGATCAGCTCGTCTGCGCGGCAGGCGGGCTAACGATGGCATCGTCGCAGACCGGCGCGAGGGTTTCCAGCGTCACGTTGCGGCCGCGTTGGACAGTCCATTCCTCAGTCTCCTCCATCAGGATTGCGCCGACCAGACGACGGATCGAGGCTTCGTTCTAAAAGTTTTCGACGACATCGGTGCGCCGCTTGATCTCCCCGTTCAGGCGCTCGATCGGGTTCGTCGAGTGCAGCTTCGCCCGGTTTTGCTGGGGGAAGGTCATGTAGGCCAGGACATCCTCCTCGGTCAGGTCGTTAGCCTTAGATCCCGAGATAGGCCCGCCTGACCCGGTCGTCGCCGCGCAGGTCCTCCGCCGTACCGTCCAGCACCATCCGCCCGTTCTCGAGCACATAGGCGCGGTCGGCGATGTCGAGGACCTGCTTGACGTTCTGCTCGACAAGGAGGATCGGCATGCCGGTATTGGCCACCTTGCGGATCGCCCGCATGGCCTCCTTTACGACGATCGGGGCCAATCCGAGGCTGGGCTCGTCCATTAGCAACATGCGCGGCCGGAGCATGAGACCCCTCGCGATCGCAACCATTTGCTGCTGTCCACCCGAGAGCTCGGCCGCGCGCGCCTCCGAGAACCGGGCCAGGTCGGGAAAGAGCGCTTCCACCTCGGCGAGCGTTTGGTCCCGCTTCGCCCGGGCCTCGGGCAGGGTCGCGCCCAGGAGGAGGTTGTCGCGCACCGTCATCTCGCCGAAGAGCTGACGCCCCATTGGGATATGGGCGAGCCCGCGGCGGGCCATGCGGTGGGGGCGACTGTCTGCAACCCGCTCCCCGTCGAAGCGGATCTCGCCCTTCTTTTGGCCGATCATCCCGGACACCGCGCGAAGGATCGTCGACTTGCCGCTGCCGTTACCTCCGACCAGCCCCACCAGTTCCCCGGGACCGACAGACAAGGATGCCCCGTACACGACCGTCAGCGCGCCGTAGCCCAGATCGACGTTACGGACGTCGAGGATCGGTTCGTCCATCACTCCGTCCCCAAATAGGCTTCGATCACCGCAGGATCCGACGTTACCGCATCGGGCTTCCCCTCGGCGATTACCGCGCCAGAGGCGAGGACCACGACATGATCGGCGAGTTGCATCACCGCCTCGAGTATGTGCTCCACGAGCACGATCGCCATGCCCTCGCCGGACAGGTCGCGCAGGAATTTGATCATCTCTGCCAGTGCCGGAGGGTTCAGCCCTGCCATGACCTCGTCGAGAAACAGGATCCGGGGCTCCAACGCGAGCGCCTTGGCCAGTTCGAGCCGCCGCCGACGCGCCAAGTTAAGGTCTGAGGCGGGTTGATCCGCGCGATCAGCCAATCCCACCCGGTGCAGCGCTGAGCGAGCCACGGCCTCGGCCTCCGCTCGTCCGGGATGGCGCAGAAAAGCGGGGACGAGCACGTTTCTCAGCACGCTCAGATCCTCGAAGGGCCGTTCGGTCTGGAATGTACGTGCCATGCCCAACCGTGTCCGCTCGAAAGGCGGCAGGCCTGTCACGTCGCGCCCCTCCAGTTCCACCCGTCCAGCATCCGGCTGCACGAAACCGGTCAGCGCGTCGAAGCAGGTCGTCTTGCCGGCGCCATTCGGCCCAATCAGCGCCACTACCTGACCGGGCGCGACGGACAGTTCCACGGAGTCCACCGCGGTCAGTCCCCCGAACCGGACCGTCAGGTCATTCGCCTTGAGTAGATTGGGCATACCGCCTCCGTGCGACGCCGCGGATCAGTTCGGCCACGAGGCCCCGGGGAAAGAACAGCACGACGATCAGGATGAGGATGCCGTAGATGAGCAGATTGGCCTGCGCGAAGGTGGTGCGGAAGATTTCCCCCGCCCCCACGAGCAGCACCGCACCGGCTGCGGGGCCGAACACCGTGCCCCGCCCGCCGATGATCGAGGTCAGGGCTATCTGCACCGACAGGAACAGATAGAACATGACGTGCGGTTCAAGGTAGGAGAGAAAGATCCCGTAGATCCCGCCTCCCACGGCGGTCAGGGCCCCCGATAGCATGAAGGCATGCAGCTTCGTTGCCGTAGGGTCGATCCCCGCCGCCATGGCGGAATTCTCGTCCTCCCGCACGGCACGCATTCTGTAGCCAAACCGACGCTCCGACAGGATTGCCACGAGCGCAATCGTGCCCAGCGCAAAGGCCAGGGCCATCCAGTACTGGGCCTCGCGGGAGAACAAGTCGATCCCGAACGGCTCTGGCAGGGTCGAGATGAACACGCCGATCGCCCCGCCTGTCAGCCAGTCCTCGTTGATCGCAACCATCCTCAGGATCTCGGCCACCGCAATGGTGGAGAGGGTGAAGTACGGCCCCGCGAGGGAGAAGGTCAGTCGCCCCCAACACCAGGCCAGCCCCGCCGCGAGCGCTGCCGCCACGGGAAGGCCGAACCAGGGCGGGACACCCAGTTCGACCTGGCCCAGGGCGACGACATAAGCGCCCAGCCCTACGAAGGCTGCATGGCCGAGGCTGACCTGGCCGCACCAGCCGCCGGCGATGTCCCAAGCCGTGGCCCAACCGGCGAAGAGTAGAACCGTGACCGCCACCGATAGCATGCCGGGCATTGCGAAGGGATAGACGAGACCCAGAACGGCAAGCCCTGCGAAGATGATCCAGACGCGGCTCATGCGCGCTTCGTCGTCCGTCCGAAGAGGCCTTCGGGACGCAACAGCAGGATCGCCAGGAAAACGATCAGGCCATAGGCGTCGCGGTATTCGGAGGCCAGGTATGCTGTTCCCAAAACCTCGACGATCCCCAGGATGAGCCCCCCCGCGATCGCCGCCCAGACGTTCCCGAGCCCCCCGAGAACGGTCACCACGAACGCCTTGAGCGTGAAGATTGGGCCGAGGTTGGTCGGATTGGCGAAGAGGAGTGGGATGAGGGCCACCCCTGCGATCACGGCCAGCGACGTTCCCAGCCCGAAGACCAAGGAATGGATCCGGCGCGTGTCGATCCCCACCAGCTCCGCGCCCAGCCGGTTCGACGCCGTCGCCTTGACCGCCCGACCAGTCTCGGTGCGCGACAGGAACAGCCAAAGCGCCGTGATCGCCGCCAGGGTCATAAGTCCCGCCGCCAGGAGGACGACCGACACCCGGACGGATCCGACCGCGAGGGTGGTGGCGGCATAGGGCACATTGACCGATTCCGGTTCAGGGCCCCAGATCAGGAGTAGGCAATTGCCGATTATGAGAGATAGGCCCAGCGTCGCCAGCAACGTCGTCTCGGGCGGGGCCTCAACCAGCCGTGAGAGCACGAACCGCTCTATCAAAACGCCCCCGATGAACGCCGCCGGGACCGCAACGATCAGTGCGGCATAAGGGTCCCAGCCGATTGCTGAATTGAAGGCCACGGCCCCGTACATGCCCAAGACGGTGAAGTCGCCATGGGCGAAGTTGATCGTCCGCATGACCCCGAAGACGAGGGTAAGGCCGATCCCGATCAGCGCATAGACGCCCCCAATCAGGAACCCGTTGGAGACGTTCTGCAGAAAGGCCGTCGTGTCCAAGACACTCTCCCCGTTTCCATAAACCTGCAGGGGGCGGCTGCCCCCCGGGGATCCGGACGCCTACCGCTCGGACCAGGCGGGGACGGGGAAGCGCGGATCGCCCGCGCTCAGCTCCTCGGGATAGATCGTGACGTGCGCCCCGTCCTGGATCTGCAGGATCAGGTCCTGGATCGGGTTCTGGTTCTGAAAGCCGTCGTAATCCTCGAAGGTGACGCTGGTCACGGGCGTTTGGAAGTCCGAGATCCCGTCCAGCGCTTCGCGAACCTCCGTCCGATCGGTTGAGCCCGCCTGACGCAGAGCCTCGGCTGCGACCATCAGGGCCAGGTACCCCTCGGCTTCGTAGAACGAGGGCTCGGCCCCCGACTGGGCCTTTAATCGCTCGTAGAGGTCTTGCGTACCCTCGTACTGCACGTCCTTCGACCAGTCGACGGCGGTCACGACGTACTCCGACAAGTCCCCCGTCTGCTCGATATATGCCGGCAGCGCCGCCGCGGTGTCGATTGCGATGATGCTGGCCGACAGGCCGACCTCGGCCATCTGCCGGATGATCGCGATGCCGTCGTCGGCGTAATTGACCAAGAACAGAATGTCGGGTTCGGCCGACAGGAAATTATTCAGGATCGGTCGGAAGTCGCTCACCCCCTGGTCGTAGGAATTGTCGGCGACCACCTCGTATCCACGCTCCTCGGCCTCGCTCCGCGCAATCTCGGCCAAGGCGGTGGGAAAGGCGCTGTTGCCATAGAGCATACCGACGCTCTGGAGTTCAGTGTCGGGATGCGCCGTGCGCATGGCGTCGAAGAAATCAAAATAGGTTTCGCCGATGATGGTGGTGTTGTGCTTGGCGCGGAACACCCATTCCGACCCCGGCTTGGTGATCGCGTCGTCGGCGCTGCCCAAGACCACGAGGGGCACTTCGCGCCGGTTGGCGATCTGAGCCATTGGCCCGGTGATCGAGGAAGCGTAGGAGCCCAGCACCAGCGGAACGTCCATCCCACCCAGTTCTTCCAGCGATGTGATCGCGTTGCGGGCTTCGGAGGCATCGTCCCGAACCACGAGACTGACGGTTTCCCCATCGATGCCGCCGTTCTCGTTGATCTCATCGAGCGCCACCTGCATCCCGTCGCGATACCGCTCTCCGAATGTAGCGAAGGCCCCGGAGAGGGAGTTCACGACTCCAATGCTGATTTCGGCGTGGGCCGCCGGAGCCACGAGGCCCGCAGCCACCGCCACGGCCGAGGTAACGGTCGTCATCGCTCTCATGATCATCGTCTCGCTGCTGGAAGTCCGGCTTTCCCACCGGTTAAGAAGGATAAGAGCAAGTGTCCGGGAGAATGTCAAACCTGGGCCGCAGAAACGCGAGACCCTCAATATGACCCTCCCTCCCGATCCCCTCGCCGATGGATTATTGGCCTTTGAACAAGCGTTGCGAGCGGGAACGACCACATCCCGCTCCGCGACGGAAGCTTATCTTGCCCGCATCGAAGCGCTAAATTCCGGGTTGGGTGCGTATAGGTACGAGGCGGCAGAAGCGGCTCTGGCCGATGCGGACAGGGTCGACCGGGCGCTCACGTCGGGCCGCGATCCCGGGCCTCTGGCGGGCCTGCCCATCGCGATCAAAGACCTCTTCGTAGTCGACGGGATGCCTACCGGCGCCGGCACGGATCTCGACGTGTCCGACATCGTGGGTTACACCGAGGGGCCGCTCGTCCGCCGCTTGCGGGACCTGGGCTGCGTCTTTTTAGGCAAAACCCGTACAGTCGAGTTCGCCCTCGGAATCGCCGGTGTCTCGTCGCCGCACGGCACCCCTCGCAATCCCTGCGACGGGGATGTGGTACGTATCCCGGGTGGATCGAGTTCTGGCTCCGCTGTCGCGGCCGCTGCTGGCTTGTGTGCGTTCGCAATCGGTTCGGACACGGGCGGATCGGTGAGAGTTCCGGCCGCACTGTGCGGGACGACGGGCATAAAGCCGAGCCAGGGGCATTGGTCGGCGGATGGTGCGTTTCCCCTCGTCCGGCATCTCGACACACCTGGCCTCCTGATGCGAGACCCGCACGACGCTGCTCTCGTCGCCGCGGCGATCGACGGGATCACACCGACGGCAATTCGTCTGGACCGCACCACCTTCGCCGTTCCCCGTGATTACTTTCTCGATGGCTTGGAGCCCGCCGTGGAGCGCGCCTTCGAGCGCGCTTTAGAGGCGCTCCGAATGCGCGGCGCTTCGATCCGGGAAATGAACGTGCTTTCCGGAGCCCGGAACCGGGAGTCATATTTCCCCGCCGTCTTGGGCGCTTCAGCCGTCGCCGTCTTGGGGCGAGAGCGCTACGCAGCGAGTCGTCACCTGGTGGATCCTGTTATCCGGCGCCGGATTGATGCCGGGCTGGAAGTGACTGGGGACGCGATCCTATCCCTTGAATGGGAACGCCAGACGACAATGGCAGAAGCGGCGCACCAGTTGACGGATGTTGATGCCATTCTTACACCAACTGCGGCGATTACGGCGCCCCCTCTCTCAGATTTCGATGACGCTGAGATCGCCTATCGCCATGCTGTCGATCTCTCGCGCAACAGCCAACCGGGAAATTATCTCGGTCTGTGCGGGGCATCGGTTCCAGTTCACCGGTCAGATGAATTGCCTGTCGGGCTGCAGATTATGGCTGCTCCCAATACCGATCACGCGCTCTACGGGCTGGTGGCTTCAATCGGGGAGGCAATCAGTCATGCAGGTTGAAGCAGTAACGCGCATAGTAGTCAGCGTTTCAGGCAGTTTTACCGTTCCGTAAGCGTGGGGCCAGCAGGCTGATACGAAGTATGGAAGTGGCCTGCCCCCTAAGAAGTGTTCCTCCCTGAAGTAGGCTCTTGAGCCAGATGGAGGACGAAAGAATGGGACAGATCTGAGCCGGATCAGGGATCGATACCCCGTCGGAGCGCACAAGCCGGAAGAGATCGTCGAGAAGTTGAGGCGGGTGGACGTGCTGGGATCGCAAGGCCGATCGGTGGCCGAGACGGTGCAGTCGATCGGGCCGACGCAATTCACCTACTACTGGTTGCGAACGAAGTTCGGCGGGCTGAAGACCGAGCGAGGGCTCTGTCGCGCGAAGCGTATGGAGGGTGGAGGTTCCCTTTCCTTGACTGCTGTCAGTCGACGGGCTGCGTGATGAGGATGCCGAGTGAGGTGAAGCGGTTGAGGATGGCGATGCGAACCTGGGGCTCGGTGGTCTGACGATCGAAGCCGCAGGACATGAGCTTCTGGCTCAGAAGCTTCATGCAGTTCATCTCGGTCTCGACGTGGCTGCGGCGGTGGTAGCCGCTTCAGCAACGATAGATTGTGCGGCCCACGCGTCCGATGGCGCGCAGGACTTCGTTTCGTCCAAGGGCGCCGGGGCTGTCTTTTTTCCTTGGCTTGGCGTTGCGCGGGGGTGGGATGATGGCTTCTGCTTCACGGCTCGCTATGGCATCCGTGCAGTACGGAAGCCCGGCCAGAAATTCGAGCACCTGCGCGCGCAGCAGCTTCCTGCGCAGTACCGCTCGCTCCGAGGCATCCGCCCCGTGCAGCTGAAACACATTCTTCGCCAGATCGAGCCCGACCGTGATAATTTTCGAAATGACCGCTCCTCCCGTGGGTCTTCGCTGACCCACCTTGGCACATCGGATGCCGTAGGGGGGGGCGACACCATCGAGGCATGGCGACAATACGGTACATATCCTGCTGGTCAGCTCGGCGGCTCGGGGATCACTTGAGGCGCGAGCAGAGGTCCGCGTCCGCCCGGGATCCTACGGCAAGCTTGAAGAACGCCGAACTCGTGGCCCCTTCCATGACCTGCCTGCCAGCATTCAGCCAGAGATCTTGCGTCCTCGCAGGTGAAACCCGTCGTCCGTAAATCGCATCCAACGCGACCGTATCCTTACCGCTCGAGCCATCGCGTCGCAGTATCAGGCTGGCGGTAGATGCCGAGACGTCTTTTGACGAGCTGCACCACAGACCATTCGTCATCCGCTCGATCGCCCTTCTGCCGCATCACCGCGAAAGCCTTGCGTCGTGCGACACCGGCCGCGATCCTGCCGTGCTCGGCGATGAGCCGGTCGACATTGGCACAGAGTCTGGCGCAGCGTTCAAACCAAGGGCGAAAAACGGCAAGCAACATGCCGGACATCGTGCTCTGCGGTGAGAACCGCCTTGTTGCGCAAATCTCCTGACGGAGGGACTTCCCCTTTCTTCGTTTGAGGTCAGCCGACGGGCTGCGTGACGGGGATGCCGAGGGCGGTGAAGCGGTTGAGGATGGCGATGCGAACTTGGAGTTCGGCGGTCTGGCGGTCGAAGTCGCGGGACATGAGCTTCTGACCGAGGAGCTTCATGCAGTTCATCTTGGTCTCGACGCGGCTTCGACGGTGGTAGCCGGACCACCTTCTCCAGAGCGTCCGACCGAAGCGTTTGATGGCGCGCAGGGCCTCGTTTCTCGCACCTGCCCCCGGGCTGTCTTTCTTCCATGGTTTG
>NZ_QKZL01000043.1 GCF_003253995.1 Palleronia aestuarii | reverse complement strand
AGCCGGTCCGATATGATAAACGCCGCTACAAGCGCCGCAGCAGGATCGAGATCATGTTCGGGCGCCTGAAGGACTGGCGCCGCGTCGCCACTCGCCACGACCGCTGCCCGAAGGCTTTCTTGTCAGCGATCGCCCTCGCAGCAACCGTACTGTTCTGGCTCTAACTCAATTAGTCGGGAGCCTAGTCAGCCTCTATCAGCGGTCGAGTGCTCTGCCAGCGCTTCATGCCGCCCCACCGAACAAATTTCGGACAAAGTCGATCTCTCCACGGATCCCCGGCAGTTTGTTTGAGACATGGACGTTCTTGATGGTCCGGATTGACTCGACCGCCATCAGTGTCGCCTTGGCGGATCGTAACAAGCGGAACGATTGCCGTGTGCCCAGCAGGCGCTTCAGCGCCGCATGATCGCTCTCGATGCGGTTGTTCCGCCACTTCCGGTCGATATACACGATACTGTCGATGTGCGAATCGTAGCGGTGGTTCAGATCCCGTGTGACCTTCCGGTATCCGGGGGCCTCGTCGTTGCAGATCGAGACCGGCCGGCAGAGCCGGACACCCTCGATAGCCTGCTTCAGGAAGGCCCTGGCCGCTTTCGCGTCCCGCTTGGCGGTCAGCCGAAAATCGATGAATTGGCCTGTGTGATCCACGGCGCGCCAGAGGTATCGCCACCTCCCGCCGACCCGGACGTAGGTCTCGTCTACGTGCCAGTTCGGGCCCCGCCAGCCGCGGTGGGCAGTGGCGCGCTTGGCGATCTCGGGGCCGAACTTCTGGACCCAGCGAAAGACGGTGGCCCGGTCCACCACGATACCGCGCTCCGCCAGCAGATCGGCAACATCTTGGTACGAGAGTGGAAACCGGCAGTACCACCGCACAGCCAGCAGGATCACCTCACGCGGAAACCGGCGGCCCTTAAACGGATCGCGCATGGCGTGCTCCCTCTATCGGAACCAGTATCCGTGCCCGAGGATCAGCAATGCAACAGTCCCTGTTGCCGAGCCCGCCGTTTGTAGTCACGTTCCCTGCTAGCGGTGAAGATTGCTTGATTGCAGAGGTTCGATCTTATTCTCGAAGATATGCGTATGCCGGTGATGGACGGGGAAACGGCATTTCGCACAATGTAAGACGAACGTTTGAACGTGCCGGATTTGGCTCTAACCGCAAACGCCATGCCAGAGGACCGGGCCCTGTATTTTGTGATGGAAATGGACGGATATCTATCAAAACCGATAAGCAAGACGGCATTGCTACGGGCGATGCAGGGTCACTGGCAAACCCCGCGGCAAGCGGCCTGACTCCTCTCGAGCGGATCGAGGTAAGCGGCTTGTGGTCTAAGAGACGATCGGCATTACGCGATGATCTTGCAGATGGCCCGGTTAGATCATCAGCGGCAGGATAGAATCGGTGGAGCGCTTACCCTGCAGGGAAGGTTTCTGCAGCAATCGACATCGACATGTGATTTGCCGCGATAGCCCTGGCCGTTAGTCGCTCTTCCCATCCCCTCCATGTGCGGCGTGTCACGTCGCAGGTCGGGCTTCGTACCGACTGTTCTTGACGTTTCACACGTTACGTCCGGCTCCAAACCGAAACTCTGCTCGGACGCAGGGGAATTAAGAGCGGGTAAACCTATTTTCCCTATTTGTCTCGACATTTGCCCGTAATGAGGAGCGGCAGATGGGGACGGGGATCGACCTTCGATACATCCGGCGGCGTCTCGTTTCGGCTCTCGCCATCGTCGCGTGCGTGACGATCGGATCCTATGCCCTGAACCGCATTCTCTACCAGAAACTCCAGGATCAGGAGGAGCTTTCCGCGGCCATAGACGATGCCCTGAGCATCATGATGGAACAGTTCCTCTTCTTTGGAGGGATCCGCGACGCGACGGGGCCGTATCTCGCCGCCGACGATTTCAGCCAGCTCTCCCTCTCCCTTCCCGGCCTCGAACGCGCCATCGCCGTCATGGAGGCGGACCTCGCCGACGGAACGATGCTGCCGCAGGTTCGCGCCGTCTTCGAGAACCCCCTCCTCGATCCCCTCTCCCTGCTCCGGAATGTGGCCACGAGCGGCCGAGGCGTCGTCTCGAGCGAACGCTGGGGCGATGCGGCCGCGTACGACGTCGGCGTGGCTATCGGGGCGACGCGGCAGGTTCTGCCGCTGATGCGCCGGATAAAGGAACTCGGCGAGGCCGATCTCGCCCGCGCCTCGGCGCGCGCCGATCTGTGGCAGCGAGGTTCCATCGTCCTGACGCTCTTCCTCCTCGTCCTGATCTGGACGGGAATCTTCCGCCCGCTGCAGCGGCAGGTGATCGAAGACCGCGAGGCGCTCCGCGAGGGTCGCCGGAACGCCGAGATCGCGTCCGCCGCCAAGTCGACCTTCATTGCGACCATGAGCCACGAGATCCGCACCCCGCTCGTGGGCGTCCTCGGAGCGGCCGAGCTCATGAAGGAGGAGACGGAGCCCGCCGCGCGGCTGGAACTCGCGGACACGGTCCTCTCCTCGGGCCGTGCGCTTCTGACGATCCTCGACGATATCCTGAACTTCACCCGGATCGAGAGCGGCGCGGTGACGATCGTCCCGGCGCCGCTCTCGATCGTCGAACTCGTCGGCGACATCCACCGCCTCTTCGCCCCGCGGGCCGCTCAGAAGGGTCTGGCGTTCCGCATGGTGGTTTCGCCGGAACTGGCCGCGCGCCATATGGGCGATTCCATGCGCCTGCGCCAGATCCTGTCTAACCTCGTGGGCAACGCGCTGAAATTTACCGAGACCGGCAGTGTCGTCATCTGCGCCCATGCGGACGCTGCTACGACGGAGGGCCAAGGCGTCGTCGTCGAGATCCGCGATACCGGGTTGGGGATGACGCAAGAGGAACTCGGGCGGGTCTTCGACTCCTTTACGCAGGCCAACAATTCCATCGTGCGCACCCATGGCGGGACCGGTCTCGGATTGTCGATCTCCCGCCAGCTCGCGCGGGCGATGGGGGGAGATATCGCCGTAGAGAGCCGGTCGGGCGTCGGATCGACGTTCCGGCTGACGATCGATCTCCCGGTGATCGCGGATCACGGCGGGGTGCCCGCTGCCGACGCGCCGCCCGCGGTCGGAGGCTACGGACGCCCGGCGCCGAATGTCACCGACCTTCGCCCCGCCATGTCGCAGGTTCCGAACGCACCCAGCACCGCTATGTCGGACGGACCGGCGCCTGTCGTCCTCATAGTTGACGATAATTCGACCAATCGCCTCATTGCGACCCGCATGCTGGACGGTACGGGCTGGGAGATCGCCATCGCCTGCAATGGCCACCAGGCGGTCGAGGCGGCGCAGGAGAAAGACCCCGCCCTCATCCTCATGGATATCTCGATGCCCGGCATGGATGGCTACGCCGCGACCCGGGCGATCAGGGACGCCGAACGCCGCAGCGGACGGGCGGCCGTCCGGATCGTCGCAATGTCCGCCCATGCCGACGGAGAGCACCGCACCCGTTGCGACGACGCCGGCATGGACGGCGTGATCGCCAAGCCGTTCAGCCGCGGCGAGATCGTTGGCCTCCTCGCGCGACCGGACGCCCTTGGAAATCCCGCACGGGCCGCGGGGAAATAAGCCTCCGTGGTCGTGGCCGCCTTCGACATGTGGGAAACTGTTCGAGGTTACGATTATCTTCGTCGAACCCGACGATCGCCGCGACGACTGCGAACGGCCGTTCTTGCTTTGGCGCCGCCTGACTGGACCTCGGATAGATTGAGGTCCAGTCAATCTCATCGAGACGTCTCAAGTCTTGCGCTTTGGGACAGATGCTCGCCTTTTTCCCGGCATGTACGCATAGGCCCGGGGCAGGGGGCGTGAGCCGATCTGTCCACCGCCTACGGTCCGGGTAGCGTCATCATCCGGGTATGGCTGGCACGGCGCAACCGGTCGTGGGGGACAGGTGTTTCATGATAGATCATGGAATGTTTCACCGGGGCAGGGCGAATTAGTCTTCTACCTGCGATCCGAACTTCGCGGCGGCGCATCTCTGTTTTTGGCCAATGCGGCGCGAAGAACCCGCGCCGATGGGTGTCGCCCACTCGAGCGACGCTGCCGCGCCTGTGGGGACCGGTGCAGCTGCGGCGCTGGTTCCGGAGAGTTGCGTCCTCACGGACATCCGGGAAGGCTATGGCCACTGCGGCATCGACGCCGGTTCAGGCGTTGATGACGACGTATACCACTCACGCGTAGTAGAGCGACGCGACGCACATGCGGAGGCCTGACGTGACGGATCGGGACAGTCTGGAGATCGAGATGTCCGCTTGACGATCTCGAAGCTCGACGCCGAGACGGCGAAGTTTGTCGAGGAGGGCGGGAAGCTCCGAGCGGACACGCGCTTTCCGTCGATCATCGTCATCTAGGTCCTCGGGATCGTCATGCAACTCGGCGCTGCCTTCGCGCCGATCATCGCGGGCGGCCCAGGCAACTGACGCCACACCGCCCCTGACGATCCCGCGACGGCAAGCGACCGTTAGGATAGGAGATTAGGCGCGGCTCCCCTCCTACCGGGCGCCGCGACCCTCCAGGCCTTCCGCATTCGCGGGAAGCCGAGACCCACAAGGAGAACAGCTCATGTCCCAGGATCACGCCCCTTCCGATTTGCCGCATGTCGGCGCCCCCCTCCTGTCGCGTCTCCTGGACGTCATCGAGACAGAGATCGCGCCGATGACGGCGCGGGGCGTCGAAGCGGGCAACAAGATTTTCGGTGCTGCCCTGCTGCGCAAATCGGATTTGTCGCTGGTGCTGGCCGAGACGAACAACGAGATCGAGAACCCGCTCTGGCATGGCGAGATGCATTGCCTGAAGCGCTTCTACGAACAATCGCCGCGCCCCGAGACCCGCGACCTGATCTTCCTTTCGACCCACGAGCCCTGCTCGCTCTGCCTCTCGGCAATCACATGGTCAGGGTTCGACAACTTCTTCTATTTCTTCAGCCATTCCGACAGCCGTGATAGTTTCGCGATCCCCCATGACCTGCGCATCCTGAGCGAGGTTTTCGGCCTCGAGGACGGCGGATACCGACGCCGGAATGCCTACTGGACCGCCCGGGAAATCCGGGCCGAGATCGCGGATCTCGATGCATCCGAGCGCGAAGACCTGGAGGTGCAGGCGCGGCGGATCAACCGGCTCTACGACGGGTTCTCCGAGACCTACCAGGCCTCGAAGGCCGGCGGCATTCCCTTGGACTGATCGGCTCGACCGCGCCGGCTCGGATCCCGACCCGGAGCTCGGCGCCGTTGCGGTCGACCATGGCGGTAAGCTCCTGGTGGCCGAAGCCGGTTCCGTCGAACAGGGTATTCGAGGGTGCAATAGCGGGTGGGCGCAGGCCTGGACATGCCGTTCAGCGATGTCGCTGAAAACGATCGGGTCTCGAGGCCATGTCCGCTGAATGCCCGACGGCGTCCTGGATTATGCCTCCAAACGGCCTTGTTGCACGAAGCCTGCCTGGGATTCACATTGCGAGTCCAGCAGCATAGCTGGGCGGCATGTCCAAGCCCGTCCCGGGATTGTCAGGTTGATGGTGTCGCAGAGGCTAGGTAGCCATTTCGGATGCTGAACCTCGACGATCTTTCCCGCCTCAAGGGCCATCGGTTTCCGCGGACGGTCATCGGCTACGCCGTCTGGGCGTACCACCGCTTCGCCCTGAGCTTGCGCGACGTCGAAGATCTTCTCGCCGAACGCGGGGTCGTCGTCTCTTACGAGACGATCCGGGTCTGGATCGCGAAGTTCGGGACCCAGTTCGCCGCGAAGATACGGCGCGACCGGCCCGGACCGGCCGACAAGTGGCACCTCGACGAGGTCGTCCTCAAGATCAACGGGGTCAGGCACTGGCTCTGGCGGGCGATCGACGCGAATGGCGATGTACTCGACATCCTCGTCCAGAGCCGCCGGGATGCACGGGCCGCCTGGCGGTTCATGCGCAAGCTCTTCAAGCGATGGGGCCTGCCGCGGGTGATGGTGACCGACAAGCTTGGATCCTACGCGGCGGCCAAAGCGAAGATCGCTCCCGGTCTCGAGCATCGCCAGCATAAAGGGATCAACAACGCGGTTGAAGCCTCGCACCGGCATACCCGCAGACGGGAGAAGATCATGGGCCGGTTCAAGTCACCGCGACAGGCTCGGCGGTTCCTGTCGGTGCACGATCAGACCGCCGCCATCTTCCGCCCGCGCCGTCATCGTCTTTCCGCAAATTCCTACCGCCGCTCAAGACGGGACGCGTTCGACCTGTGGGCGGACTGCACGACCGAACTGTCCGCGTGAGCGGTCGCAGCCGACACCTTGTCGGGTCACACGAAACAACCTGACAATCCCCTTCCCACACTCCCTCTTAAAGTTGGACCCCTTTTGTAAGGGCTCCGTCGACCACGAGGTTCGTTCCTGTCGTGAAGCTCGACGCGGGACTTGCGAGAAAGACGATGGCACGGGCAATCTCTTCCGGGCGTGCCATGCGGCCTGTGGGGTTGAGAGACAACGCCTCGGCAAAGAGATCGGGATTGCCGGTCTCAATCCCCTCCCAGATTCCACCGGGGAAGTAAGTATTGCCCGGCGAGACGGTATTAGCACGGACGCCTTGCGCCGCGAGGCGATAGGCGAGCCCTTGTGCGTAATGCACAAGAGCCGCCTTGAAGGCACCGTAGGCAGGACCGGTGAAGTCGATCTCGCGTCCCGACACGGAGGAGACGAAAGTAATTGAGGCCGCTTCGCTTTTCTCGAGCCATGGCATCGCGGCATTCACTAGTCGGACCGAATGCATCATGTCGGTTTCGAAACCCGCTCGCCAGGCCTCTTCGTCATCCGAGACGGCGAGGGCCGAGACATTGCCGACCACAATATCGATGCCGCCGAGCTTTTCGGCGGAGGACGTCACCCAGCCTTCGAGCGCGTCGCGCTGCGAGACGTCGATGGCAGAGCCGGTGATCGTCGCGCCCCCGCCCGAGAGGCGCGAGACCACCGCCTCGACGCCCTCGGCATTGCGCGCGCAGATCGAGACGGCCGCCCCTTCGGCCGCGAAGATCTCGGCGCAGGCAAGGCCGATGCCCTTGCTGCCGCCTGTGATGAGAACGCGCTTGCCTGTCAATCCCAGATCCATGTCGTGAACCTCCTATCTGCCGGTCAGGTCAGGTACTTTTTCTCGATGGCCGCACCGATCGAGTATTTCGGATCGACCATGTTGCCGAGGCGGACCTTGCCGCACATCGTGAGTAGCATGTAGGCCTCGGCCTCGCTCTGACCGGTTTCGGCGGCGACCCAACGGACAAGCTCGCGATAGGCGATGCGGGCGGCGTCCTCCATCGGGCGGGCAGAGCCGATGAACATCATCCGGTCCTCGGTCTCGAGCTGCGGCCAGGAATTGCCATGCCCCTTGATGAGATCGACCTGGAGCTCGACGGTCGCGGGCATCTCGAGCGCCACGCCGCAGAGTTCTCCGTCGCCTTGGATCGCGTGGCAATCGCCGAGATAGAGGAAACCGCCCTCGGTCTGAACGGGGAGGTAAATGATCGAGCCGGGGGCCACGTCAGGCAGGTCCATGTTGCCGCCGTAGTAATCGGGCTGCAGAGAAGAGATTGCCTCGATCTGGGGCGCGGTGCCGATCGTGCCGATGAAGGGCTCGTAGGGGAGCGTCACCGTGTCGGACCAGTAGACTCCATTCTCGTCCACGCGGATCTTCTTGACCTTTTCTGGCAGAGGCGGGTTCAGAAGCGCCGTGTCACCGGTCGCCACGAGGCCGCCGAACTCGGTCAGCAAGCAGGTCGTGCCGACGGGTTGCGGGCCGCGCGGCTTGATCGAAATGATCTTCACGGCGAGCGCGTCGCCCTTCTCGGCACCCTTGACGAAGATCGGGCCGGTCTGGGGGTTGAGAAAGGGGAAGTTCAGATGCTCGGACGGGTTCGGGACCTCTTCCTTGATTTTGCCCTCGAAGGCGTCGTGGGTCTCGACGGTGACGACGGCACCGGGCTCGACCTCGAGCACGGGATCGACATAGGGGCCGTAGACGTAGTGGAACGTACCCTGATCCTCGATCGTGATCTTGTGGCGCGCGCCCTCGGCCCCTTTCGCGACGCCCTTGCGATTCATGATGGATGTTTCAAACCAGCTCATTTTCGGTCTTCCTCCGTTCAGGTCTGTTGTCTGTTCGTTTTTGGCCGCGCAGGGGGGTCAGATCGTCAAGTATTTGCGGACGCTCGCGCGGTCTCGGATAGCGTCGCCGTCGAGTTCGGCGACGACTCGGCCCTTTTCCATCACGTATCCACGGTCCGCCAACGTCACGATGAGGTCGAGATTCTGCTCGACCAGAAGCACGGCAACACCGGTCTCGGCGTTGAGCGCGCGCATGTTGCGTGCGATGTCCTTGATGATCGAGGGCTGGATGCCCTCCGAGGGCTCATCAAGCAGCATGAGCTTCGGGTCGCCCATCATCGCGCGGGCGATAGCAAGCTGCTGCTGCTGTCCGCCCGAAAGCGTGCCTGCGCGCTGCCGTGCGCGTTCCTTCAGGATCGGGAACGACTTGTAGACGCGGTCGTAATCGGGAGTGGTGCGGCCGCGGCCCGCCGTCTCGCCCACGACGAGGTTTTCGCGGATCGTGAGTTCGGGAAAGACCTCGCGACCTTGGGGGATGTAGCCGATCCCGGCCCGCGCGCGGGTGTCGGCGCCGTCGCTGCTGACGTCGCGCCCGTCGAGGTGGATCGTGCCCGATCGTACCTTGAGAAGGCCCGTCAGCGTCTTCATCAACGTACTCTTTCCAACGCCGTTGCGACCGATCACGGCGACGAGTTCGCCTGGCCCGATCGCAAGGTCTACGCCCTGCAGGACCGTCTCGCTGCCATAGCCCGAGGTAAGGCCGCTGACTTTCAAAAGCGCTGCGTCAGACATCGGCGGTCCCCAGATAGATTTCCTGCACGCCGGGATGGTCGATGATCTCGGCAATGGTCCCTTCCGCGAAAATCGATCCGAAATGCAGCACCGTCACCCGGCGCGAGATCTGTTCGACGAAGGCCATGTCATGTTCGACCGCGAGGATGGTGATGCCGCGATCGTTGAGGTCATGAAGCATCTCGCCGGTCTTGCGGGTCTCGTCCGGCGACATGCCGGCGGTCGGCTCGTCAAGGAGGAGGAGTTGCGGCTCGACCCCCACGGCCATCGCAATTTCGAGCCATTGCTGTTGCCCGTGGGAGAGTACGCCCGCCTGCAGGTCGGCCTCGTGTTCCAAGCCGGCAAATTCGAGCATTGCGCGGGTCGTGGCCGAAAGGCTCTGGCCGTGGAGGTGATGCTGGAACGCAACCTCGAGGTTCTGGCGTACCGAGAGCGCCTTGAAGATGCCCGGCACTTGGAACTTGACCGATATGCCACGGCGGATGCGCTGGAACGAACGCAAGGCGGTGATGTCGTCGCCCGCGAAGAGGATCCTCCCCGCATCGGGGGCATGTTCGCCGAGGATCAGGCGGAAGAAACTAGACTTTCCTGCGCCGTTCGGGCCGATCAGGCAATGCATGGCTCCGCGTTCGAGTACAAAGTCGATTCCGTCGGCGACGGTGACGCCGCCGAAGGATTTCCTGAGGCCCGCGACTTCGAGTATGGCAGTCATCGGCGCGCCCTCCGCCACAGGGATCGGGCACCGGTCATCGCCGCGACGATCAGCCCTTCGGGCGCGGCCAGTACCGTGAGGAGCAAGAGGGACCCCATGACGACAAGCGCGTACTGGCTTCCGTAGATCGTGAGCGACTGAAAGCCCGCGAGGACAAGGATCGTCCCCAATAACGTGGCCGTGATGTCGCGACGTCCGCCGACGGCGACCCAGACGATGGGCAGCGCCGCTGCGGTGAGTCCCATGCTCGACGGCGTGATATACTGCCCCCAAGCGGTATAAAGCGCCCCCGAGAGGCCAGCGAGCGCGCCGCCGAGCCCGAAAGCAAGAGTCTGATAGAGGCGGATGTCGTAGCCCAACATCTCCGCGCGGTGGGGGTTCTCTCGGATCGCGACGAGCACGTTTCCGAACCGCGCATTGAGAAGCATCCTTAGGCCCAGATAGCAGGCCACGACCAGGCCCAGCAGCACGTAGTAGAAGCCACGCCCCGGAAAGAGCGCCAGATCGCCGCCCGGCCAGGGGATCGTTAGCGGCGGCATCCCGGACATGCCGTTGAAACCATTGAGCCGTGCCTCGCCTATACGCCATTGTGGGCCGGCGGTCTGCGCCATGAAGGTCTCGAGCACGAGCGTTACCGATAGGGTGACGATGCCGATGAACACGCCGCGGATGCGTCCGTAGAACATGAAATAACCGATCAGCAGAGCGAAGAGACCTGCCAGAAGGATTGAAAGGAGTATCGCGGCGATGGTGAAGCCGTAGGCTGTCCCAATGTTGATGGTAAGGACGCCATAGGCATAGCCAGCCAGCCCGAAAAAGGCCGTCTGCCCGAAGCTGAGCGCGCCAGCATAGCCCCAGACGACCCCGAGCCCCATCGCCATGAAGGTCCAGACCATGAAATAGGCGGCGTTGCCGACGGTCCAGGCATCGGCAAAGAGCGGATAGATCGCGGCAGCCACGATCGCGAGGGACACGAGGCCCCAGAAGAGCGGGCCGCGACCAATCGTCTGCGGCCCTTCGAGATGACCGATGGCGCGCCAAAGACTGCCCTCGCGGCGGGTCGTCACGGCGGTCACGTCGTTGTATCGCGTGTTCATCGCGAGCCCCTCTTGAGCCAGGCGGAGAGACCTCCGGGCAGGATGCGGATGACCACGATCACCGCGACGAGCAGGCCGATCTGGCCGAATAGCTGCCCGTACCAGGCCGTCAGCGTCGCGCGGATCAGCGCAAGGATCGCGGCGGCGGGGGCCGCGCCCACGAAAATGTCTGCTCCGCCCACCACCACGGTCACGAAGCTTTCCACGATGAAGGTTGCACCCATCGTCGGCACCATCGTCATGGTGGGGGCGTAGAGGCCACCTGCAAGACCTGCGAGCGCGGCGCCGAGGCCGAAGGTCAGGCCGTACATTCGGCCCGTATCGACGCCGAGTGCGCGGGCCATGTCCGGTTTTTGTATGGTCGCACGTGCCACTACGCCGAACCGCGTGCGGTAGAAGAGGAGATAGAGCGCCGCGAGAAGCGCGATCGCGGCCACCATCAGCACCAGCCGATAGGCCGAATAGCTGTCGCCGCCGATCGTGACCGCGCCGAGTGGCGTGCCGATCCCGGCCATGGTAGATCCGAGCACGATCAGCACGCCCTGCGTGGCGATCAGGCTGATCCCCCATGTGGCTATGATCGAATCCAGTGGCCGGTGATAGAGATGTCGGATGACGAGCCGTTCGATCACCATGCCGACTAGGCCTGCAACCACCGCCCCCGCGATGATCGCCACGACCAGCGGCAAGCCCTCGCGGGCAACCGTCGCGGTGACATAGGCGCCGCACATGATGAATTCGCCGTGTGCGAGATTGATCACGCCCATCATTCCGAAGATGACGGCGAGCCCCGCGCAGGAGATGACCAGGAAGGCGAAAGCGTCGCCGAACTGGTAGAGCATCGCGAAGGCGGTCTGGAACAGCGCCATCTCGGTCCCCTCTTTCGTTTCGGATCTGGGTGAGCGATCCCGCCGGACTGGACGCGCAGGCGGGATCGTACGGGATCGGAGTTTACTGGTTCGGTGGGTTCGAAGGCGTGTATTGCGCGCTGGGATCGTTCTGCGTCAGGTCGCAGCCCTCGTCACCCAACCAGTAGGGCTCGATGTTTTCCCACGTTTGGGGGAAGTCGATCGAGTGATCCTCGTTCACATGGGCAAGGAAGATCGTGTGTGACATGTGCTGGCTTTGGGGATCGAGGCAGACATTGCCGGAAGGGCCGTCGAAGCAGACGTCGCCTTCGGCGATGACCTCACGCAGGGCGTCGTGATCGGTGGTGCCTGCGCGTTCGACGAGTTGCTTGTAGAGGTTCATAGCGATGTAGGAATTAGCGGCTTCCTGGTTGATGTAGGGCTCGTCGGGAAACATCGCGCGGAAGCGTTCGACGAAATCATTCGAGGCGGGACTGTCGATCTCTTCGATGTAGTTGGTGGTCACGTACATGTCGGCGAGGCTCGGCGGGGTGAAGCGCTTGTGCTCGTAGCCTTGGCCCACGTTGACGGAGGAGGCCATCGGCAGGTTAACGTCGCTCGCATTGGCCTGTTCGTAGTAGGAGGCCTGTGCCGCCCCCACGAGGAGGGTCACAACGAAATCGGCCTCGGAGGCCTGAATGTTCTGGATCGTCTGTGAGAACTGCGAGACCCCGAGGGGGATGAACTCCTCGCCGACCATGGTGCCGCCTTCCTCCTCGACGATTTGGCGGACCCATTCGGCGGAAATCTGGCCGAAATTGTAATCGGCGGCGATCGTGTAGACGTTGGGGCCGTATTCTTCCATCATCCACGGGATGAGCGTCGAGAACTGCTGCTCGGGCACGGCCCCTGTGACGATCATGTTCGCATCGCAGACGCCGCCCTCGTACTGGTTGTTGTAGAAGGCGAGTCCGTCGAACTGGTTGACGATCGGCCGGTATGCCTCGCGCGAGGCAGAGGAGAACCCGGCGAAGACCACGTCGACCTGATCTGCTTGCAGAACCCGACGCATGAATTCTTGGTAGCGGCGGTTGTCGGACTGGGTGTCGTAAATGACGAGCTCGACCGGGCGTCCGTCGATGCCGCCGGCATCGTTGATCTCACTCGCAGCGAGCTCGATCGCATGGACCTTGACGTTGGTCGCGGCCGCGAAGTCGCCGGACTGGTCTTCGAGGACGCCGATCTTGATCGGTTCGCCTTCCTGCGCCAGCGACGGGGCGGCCGTGACGGCCAGGCACAGGCCGGCAAGCGTACCCGCACGGCGCAAGGTTCTCATAGGTAGGGTCATTCTTGGTCTCCTCTGATGGACAGCCCCCTGACGGGGCCCTTCGTGATGCCGCCGGTTCCGTCCGGCAGTCGATCTATCGGATCGGCTTCGTCCTCGGCGGGTTCGAGCACGGCGCGTGCGACGTCTTCGATGGTAAGGCGCTTCTCCATGGCGTCGCGGCGAAGGCGGCCATAGGCTTCTTGATCATCGATGCCCCAGCGGGTCATCAACGTGAGGATCGCGCGAACGAGTGTCCTGCGCCCGGCGAGGCGGCGTTTGAGGGTGGCCTCCTCCTTCGTGATCTCGGCGCGCCGCATGTTCTCGTTCGCGGCAAGGAACAGGGCGGTGAACACGCCCGAGCTGCGGACGGGCTTCTGGATATGGCTGGTGATCCGGGCGCGCACCGCCTTGCCAAGCCGGGAAGGCGTTTCGCTTCCCACGAGGGCGATCATCGGAATACCGGCGGCAGCGGCCGCGTCGAAAACAGCACCCTCGGCCTCGTCGAGATCGATGAAGGCGATATCGACCCCTGTGAATTCCCCTGCTTCCGTCACTCTCGGTAGCGCGAAACGGACCACGAGCCCCAGATTGACGAGCGTGCGCGCTAGACTGTCGCGTCCGGGCGTGTCGTCCTGCACGATCAGGGCAGTCCAGTTGCGGAAATTCTTGAGGACGACGTTTTTCATGGCACCGCCTTCAGATGCGTTGCGGCGGCAATGCGGAACTCGCTGTCCTGCGTCCAGGTAAGGTAGGGGTCAGGGGAGACGGGCTCACCGCTTTCCCAAACGATGTCGAAGGTCCCGTCGTCTCGCGAAACGCCGATCCGGGGGTGCAGCGTGCAGTGCACGTTCATCGCGTCTACTTCGATCTCGCCTTGGGGCGCGGTGAAGTGGATGCCGCGCACGGCCTCGCGTACGGCCTCGAACCCGTCGCTGCCCGCCCGCTCGATCGCGCGGGCCAGAAGGTGAACGGCAACATAGGTGGCTTCGGCATCGGCCGATGCGTGGCCCAGCCCCAAGCACCGGGCATTCCAAGCCTCGGTAAAGCGACGGTTTTCCGGCGTTTCGACGGTTGAGAAATAGACGGAGGAGGACAGATGGCCCGCGGCCACGCGGCCAATCAGCGGTAGCTCCGCCTCGGAAAGGCTGCAGCTCGCGATCGGAATGTCGACGGCCTGGTCGAGCCCGGCCGCCTCGGCCAACCGCCGCAGATCATCGAGGAACGCGAAGAGCGACGAGCCAATTAGCGTCGTGAACACGAAATCGGGTCGGTCAAGAATGATCTGACGCGCGATGTCGCGCAGATCGGTCTCGCCCACGGGGACGTACCGCTCGCCCATCACCGATCCCCCGGCGATCCCCAGCGCCTCGCGAAGGATGCGGTTGTTCTCCCAAGCCCAAACGTAATTGGAGCCGACGAGCCACCCCCGCCGCCGAGATTGACCCAGAAGATATTTCGCGAGAGGAACGATGTGCTGGTTGGGCGCCGCACCGGAATATACCACATTCTCGGATGTCTCGAAGCCCTCGTAATGCGAGGGATACCACAGTAGCGCGTCGCGTTTCTCCAGGATGGGTAAAATTTCCTTGCGGCTCGAGGACGTATAGCATCCGACCACATGCACGATCGCTGGATCTGCCAGAAGATCTCGGGCGCCTTTCACGTATCCCTCGAGGCACCCACCCGGATCGATTGCGATAGGTTCAAACTGGACAGAACCTGATCCGTTTATCTCATCGATGGCAAGATCCGCCGCAGCCCGCATTGCCCGGCACACTCCGGCATAAGAGCCGGTTTCTGAGAAGAGCAATCCGATCCTAGTCATCCTGCGGCTTACGCGCTCTCCAAATAAAAAAAGCCCCTGCCGACCCTTCCAGGTCTCTGCAGAGGCTTCGTTGCCCGGCCACTTGGTGACCATTCTAACAATTTGTCGGCGATGGTCTCGACACTGAGCCCGTGACCGCCTTTGTTAAGAAAGTCAGACCGACGCTCGCTCGTCAAGTCTGACTGAGCGCTGTAAATTTCGAGGGCGCTTTCGACTAAAGTTTCACCGCGTAGCCGACGGACTGATTATTTATTTCCTGATCTGCGGATCACCTATGAACTCGCTATGCAGCGTTGCTGCGCAAAACGGCGCTTTGGCTCACGGATTCCTCTTCCGCGCCTGTTCATGCAACCACTTCGATATCCCCTGCTAAGAGCCGATGAGAGCTATCCAGCGGCGGTCGTTGCCCACGCCGTCTGGCTGTACGTCCGCGTTCCGGTGACCATGGGGATGGCCGACGCGACGCCGAGGCTGCCATGCGCCTGCTGCGTCAGTTGATGACGCGGCAGGGCTGCACGGCACGTGTGATAATGACCGACAATCTGCGAGGCTATGGCGCGGCGGTAAGGACAACCATGCCTAGGCTCAGGACCCATTGATTGACGACGTTGGTCGTGATTCAGGCTCCGCGAGGAGACCGCATGCATGAGCAACCTGTTTTGGCTGACCGAGGCGCAGATGGCGCGCCTTCGTCCGTACTTCCCGAAGAGCCAT
>NZ_QKZL01000042.1 GCF_003253995.1 Palleronia aestuarii | reverse complement strand
CGGCTTTACGTAGGCGGGCGGGATGAGCCTGACGTCATGGCCGAGCCGTGTCAGCTCCCGCCCCCAGAAATGCGCGCCACCGCAGGCTTCCATCGCCACGAGGCAGGGCGGCAGCTTGCCGAAGAACTCGAGCACCGCGGCCCTTCTGAGCTTCTTGCGAAAGACCACGCCACCTCTGGCGTCAGCGCCATGGACCTGAAACACATTCTTCGCGAGATCCAATCCGACCGTGGTAATCTCCGACATGACCGCCTCCCAAAATGGATTGTTGCGATCCCACCCTGGCACGTCGATGCCGTCGGGGGGCGGTTACAGCATCAAGGCCCTTCAGGGGCTATCCCGTCGCCCGGCAATGAGGCGGCAGCGGCAGCAGCTCACTCATTGCCTATGATCCATTCCAGGAAAGCCAGCGCGGGGCCCGACGGGCGTCGAGATCCGGTCACGTAGTAGGACGTGCCGAGATCAAGCTCTCCGTCCGGCCACATGCAAAGCGCGCCTTCGCGGACCGCACCGCTTGCAATGGATCGCCAGCCCAGCATGACACCGCGCCCGTCCAGTACCGCCTGCGCGGCCTGCACGTAGTTGTTGAAGGTCTGCCCCGACAGCCGGCTGCGTTCGATCCGCCGGGCACGCAGGTATTCCTCCCAGCCGGCCCAATGCTGGTTGTACGGGCTGCGCACGTGTATGAGGGGGGCCGTATCGAGCTCAACGCCCCTCCCGAGGAGGCTTTCGAGCAGCTGAGGCGCTGCCACCGGGCAGACGCGTTCGTCGAACAGTTTCATTGTCGTGCCCTCGCGCCAACCGCCGGTGCCGTAGCGGATGGCTACGTCGATGCCGGGGGACAGGTGGGGCAGGTCGGTTGCCGGAGCTTGTACGTTCACGGTCACATCCGGGTGCGCGGCGTAGAAATCAGGCAGGCGTGGCATCAGCCAATAGGTGGCCATGCCCAAGGTGCAGGACACTGTCAGCTGGGCTCCGTCCTGCCCGCTGAGGGCCCGGATGTCTTCCAGCGCCGCCTCGATCTGCCCCAGCCCGTCCCGCACAGCACGCGCGAGCAGGTCGCCCGCTTCCGTCAACTGCGCAGGACGCGTGCCCCGGTCAAAGAGAGAGGTGCCGATATGATCCTCGAGCGCTTTGACGGTCTGGCTCACCGCGGACGCGCTCACGTTGAGCCGGGAGGCGGCGAGCTGCGCCGAACCATGCCGGGCGACGACCTCGAAGGTGGTAAGCAGGCGCAATGGGGGCAGGCGGTCCACCAAGTTAATACCTAGCTTAAGTTAGGTTCACGCTAATCCGGCTTTCTGCGGAAAGGAAGCCGTGGAATGCTTCCATTTAGAAATCTCCCAAAATACCTCCAATGATTTGGAATTGCGCATGAACGTCATGACCTCCCCCGTGGCTGCCCCGGTCCTTAAGGACACGGGTCTTGAAATCCTTCTCTCTGACGGAGAGCCTCACTACTTCAACTATTACTGGCTGCGCGATAACTGCCCCAGCTCCTTCAACAGCGCCACGCGTGAGCGCAGCTTCGACATCTTCCACCTCGATACCGCGCCCAAGGCGAAGACCGCCGAGGTGACCGGCGATGTTCTGGCAATCACCTGGGAAAGCGAAGACCACGTGACGCGATTCCCGCTTGCGTGGCTCGAGGCTTACAAGACCCCGCAGCGACGCCCCGATCCCGCCGACCTCGCCCGCGAGGCATGGTACGGCGACCATTACCCCGACGTGCCGCGCTTCAGCCAGCCCGAGGTGCTGGCGGACCCCGCATTGCGGGCGCGGTGGATCGAGGCGCTGCTGGTCGAGGGCTTCGTGATCCTCACAGACATGCCCAACAGCGACGAAGGTCTTACCGAGACCGCCGAGATGATCGGTCGTGTCCGCCCGACCTTCTTCGGCGACTACTTCGACGTGAGGACCCACATCAACCCGACCAACACGGCCTACACCGCATCGGCGCTGGAATTGCACACCGACACCCCCGCCGAGGAACATGCGCCGGGTGTGCAGTTCCTGCATTGCCGGGCGAACACGGTGGAGGGCGGCTACAGCCTCTATGCTGATGGCGTCGCGGTCGCGAACGATTTTCGCGCGCGTGACCCCGAGGGGTTCAAGGTGCTTGCGGAAACCAAGGTGCCCTTCTTCTGCGAACACGACACCTATGACATGCGCTCGCGCCAGACGATCATCGAGCTGGACCAGCACGGTGAAGTCTCGGGCCTGACCATCAGCCAGCACATGCTGGACATCTCGGACGTTGACCAGGAACTGCTGGACAGCTGGTACCCCGCGTTCTGCCGCTTCGGGAAGATGCTGCAGGAAGAGAAGTACATGATGACCTTCCTGATGAAGGCCGGCGAATGCATGGTCTTCGACAACCATCGCATCGTACACGGCCGCGCAGCCTACACGGCCGAGAGCGGCGACCGCTACCTGCGCGGCACCTATACCGACCGGGCCGAGATGCGGTCCACCTACCGCGCGTTGGTGAGCGAGGGGCGTTTCAAATGAATGACCTGTCCCCGATGACCGGGAGCGCCGGGGAGACGGCCGCCCTGCGCCAGGATCTCTCGGCCGCCTTCCGCATCTGTCACCAGATGGGCTGGAGCGAGTCGGTCGGCAACCATTTTAGCGCTGCCGTCAGTGAACACGAGTTTCTTCTGAATCCCTGCTGGCAGCACTTCGCGACGATCCGTCCCGAGGACCTTCTTCGGATCGACGCGCGCGACGGGCGGGTGATCGAGGGGGAGGGCAAGCCCGACGCGTCCGCCTGGTGCGTGCATGGAACGCTGCATCGCCGCAAACCCGAAGCGAAGGTGATCCTGCACGCGCATTCGCCATACGCTACGGCGCTGGCCTGCCTGAAGGACCCGACCCTCGTGCCGATCGACAACAACACCGCGCGGTTCCACGGGCGCACCGCGTATGACCTCGACTTCGGCGGCATCGCCGACGCCGAAGAAGAGGGCGAGCGGCTGGCGGACTCGCTGGGCGACAATAGCGTGCTGGTGATGGGCAACCATGGCGTCACCGTAACGGGGGAGACCGTCGCGGCGGCCTTCGAGGATCTCTACTTCTTCGAGAAGGCGGCGCAGACCTTGATCCTGGCCCGGTCAACGGGCGCACCGCTGGCGGTGCTCTCGGATGCGGTAGCGCAGAACACAGTCGATGGCTGGGGGGCCTATGCCGGAATGGCAGAACGGCACTTCGACTTTCTCAAGTCGCAGCTCCTTGCGCTCTGAGCGCTCGCATGCAGGCCCCCGCCGGTGTATCCGGCGGGGGCATCCACGCGCGAGGCCGTCATCAAACGCTACCCCTCCATTCAGGCGCTACGTGCCATCGAGAGCGTCGCCCGCAATGGCGCTCTCTGGCGCGCCGCAGCCGAGTTGAACGTCACGCGCAGCGCGATCAGTCACCAATTGCGGCTGCTCGAGGCCGACCTCGGCTTCAAGATCGTCGAACGCAGCGGCAACAAGTCCGAGATCACGCCCCGCGCCCGTGCCTATGCCGAGGACGTGCGCCGTGCGCTCAGCATGATCGCCACCTCCACCGCGCGGGTGGCGCAGGAGGGTCTGACCGGCTCGCTGACGATCAGCGCCACACCCGGCTTTGCCGATGGCTGGCTGTGCCTGCATCTAGGCGATTTCATCGCCGAGCATCCCGACGTGGTGGTGACCGTGCTGAGCTCCCACAAGATGGCAGACACCACCAATCCCGAGATCGACACCTTCATCACGTTCGGGCACGAGCCGCGCGCCAACCTCAGGACCGAGCCGCTGTTCTCGGTGGAGTTCACGCCGCTGTGCAGCCCTGCCTATCTCAGCCGGTTCGAAAGCTTCAACGACCTGCGCATCTTGCAGCAAGCGACACTTCTGCACATCACCGATTTCACCGACTGGGAAGGCTGGATGGCCCTCTCGGGGCTGCCGTCCGAGGATGCCCGGCGCGGCATCTGCTACTCGGACATGAACATCGTCCATACGGCGGTTCTAGCTGGGGAGGGGATCGCCATCGGCGACACGGTTCTCTGGGGAAAAGATCTCCGGGAAGGGCGTCTGATGCGGCCGTTTTCAGCATCTTTGCACACCGGCACTGGGTATTTCGTTTGCACGCCCAAGGAAAATGTCAAAAATCCCGTTGTTGAGGAGTTCCATAAGTGGTTGAAGTTAAACGTAGAATTTAAAAGGCTAAGCTCCTTCCGGAGCGCGTGACAAAAGAGATTTGTCGCGACTCTGAACGAGTTTCATTTGCAGTTCACCTCTGCGCCCCGCACCCTCAAGCGACAACGGACAGGAATGAAAAGCGAGGCGATTGTGTCAGGCACAACGCAGATCGAAACACGTTCGGTCGGAAAGAAGTTCGGGAAGTTCCACGCTTTGCGGGATATTTCCCTCGGGGTCTCGGAGGGCGAGTTTCTCTCCCTTCTCGGCCCATCTGGCTCGGGCAAGACCACCTTGCTTACACTGCTTGGCGGTTACGAGCCGGTGACGTCGGGCCAGCTGCTTCTCGAAGGGCAGGACATGACCACCTGGTCGGCCAACCAGCGCGGCTTCGGCATGGTGTTCCAGGGCTATGCCCTGTTCCCGCATCTCACCGTGGCAGAGAACATTGCCTTCCCGCTGAAGGTGCAGAAACGCAGCAAGGCGCAGATTGCCGACCGCGTCACGCATATGGTGGAGATGGTCGGCCTCGACGGTCATATCAACAAGAAGCCGAAGGCGCTTTCGGGCGGGCAGCAGCAGCGGGTCGCACTGGCTCGGGCGCTGGCCTACGAGCCCAAGGTGCTGCTGCTTGACGAGCCGTTCTCGGCCCTCGACAAGAACCTGCGCGGGCAGATGCAGGAAGAGTTGCGCCGCCTGCACCGCGAGCTGGGCACAACCTTCGTCTTCGTCACCCACGACCAGGAAGAGGCGCTGGCCCTGTCGTCCCGCGTGGCGATCTTCAATCAAGGCGAGCTGCAACAGATCGGGACACCGGCCGAGGTCTACGAGCGCCCCGCCAACCGCTTCACCGCGGAATTCCTCGGCGACATAAACATCCTGTCGCTTGCGGGTCTTTCCAGCGCGCAGATCGAGTTGCCCACCAATGCGGACGCCTTCGACACGCTGGCGATCCGCCCCGAACACATGCGCCTTGCCACGGGCACTGACACCAACCAACTGCCTGCAACGATGCGCGACCGGGTCTATCTCGGCTCGAAATCCCGGCTGCTGCTGGAAACTCGGGCGGGTGAAGAGCTGATGCTCTACTTCGACAACGGCCCCGGAGTGCCGCCGCCCGATCCGGGCACCGAACTTCGTGTGGCGTGGAACACCGGCGACAGCTTCGCCATCTGATTTCGGTCACTCGGCAAATCCCCGACCCGCGGCGCGGTTCGCTTCGGGACGACGAGACCCGGATAATAAAACTCAACAGGTGAGACGAATGAACACCCATTTTCAGAACGACCTCGTGGAGATCCTGAAAGAACGCTCCGCCAAGGGGCAAATCTCGCGCCGTCAGGTGCTGAAGGGCTTTGGAGCTCTGATGGGAACCACCGCGCTTGGCGCGGGCGCGGCGAAGGCGCAGGATAATCGGTTGGTCTTCGTCAATTGGGGCGGCGATGCACTCGATGCGATGGACGAAGCTTTCGGCACGCCCTTCACAGAGGAGACCGGTATCCCGGTGCTCTACGACGGCTCCGGCCCGACCGAGGGGGCGATCACTGCGCAGGTGCAGGGCGGCAACCCGACCTGGGACCTTGTGGACGCGGACCCGTTCTCGTCGCAGGCGCTGGGGCGCAAGGGGCTGATGGAGCCCATCGACTATGATATCGTCGACGAGTCTAAGCAGCGTGAGGGCTTTGGCTGGGAATACAGCTCGTCGTGCTATTTCTACAGCTATGTCATCGCCTACGATGCGACGCAGTTCGACGAGCCGCCGACTTCGATCGCAGATTTCTTCGACACCGAGAAATTCCCCGGCAAGCGGTCCATGTACAAATGGGGCGCGGGCATGTGGGAGGCGGCGCTGCTGGCCGATGGCGTCGCGCCGGAGGATCTCTATCCGCTCGACCTCGAGCGGGCCCACGCCAAGATCGACAGCTTCAAGGAGCACATCGGCGCCTTCTGGGGCGGCGGTGCCGAAAGCCAGTCGCTGCTGCTGAACGGCGACGTGTCGATGGCGCTAATCTGGAATACCCGCGCGAGCCTGCTGCACAAGGACACCGAGGGCGAGATCACCTTCACCTGGCAGGACGGCATCATCGGGCCGGGCGGGATCGGCGTGCTCAAGGGTAACCCCGGCGGCACCGAGGCCGCGATGCGCTACATCGCCGCCACGCAGGACCCAGAGCGCCAGGTGGTCCTGTTCCAGATGCTCGGCAACGCGCCGTCGAACCCGGCGGCCGATGCGCTGATCCCCGAGGACGAGCGCCGCTTCAACGCGATGGACCCCGAGAACAGGCAGAAACAGATCGCTCTGGACACCGATTGGTACGAAGAAAACTACGGCGCCGCGCTCGACGCCTATCTTCAGATCATCTCGGCCTGATCAACGCCTCCGCCTGATATTCAATGACCGCCGCCCTTGACCCGGGCGGCGGACCGGAGACCCCATGCGCGCCTTTCTCTTTCTCATATGTCCAGTGCTGCTGTTCCTCGGAGTGAGCTACCTGCTACCGTTTCTAGGGATCGTGCAGCTGAGCTTCACCGACCCTGATCCAGGGCTGACCCAGTACAGCCGTGTGCTGACCGAGGATCTACCCACTGGCGTAATCTGGCGGACCCTGCGCCTGTGCGTGATGGTCACCGCCGTGTCCGTGAGCTGCGCCTACGTAATTACCTTCCTCTGGGTGCGGGGCTCGCCGCTGGTGCGTTCGATCACCGAGCTGTGCATCATGATCCCGTTCTGGATCTCGGTGCTCAGCCGCGCGTTCGGCTGGCTGTCGATGCTGTCCAACCGTGGCCTGCTGAACACCTGGCTGCAGGACATGGGTCTGATCGACAGCGCCATCCAGATGACCCGCAACGAGTTTGCCGTGGTCGTCGGCATGTCGCACTACCTGATCCCTTTCGCGGTCTTCCCGCTCGCCACGGCCATGCGCAACGTCGATGAACGCGTGCTGACCGCCGCCGACGGCATGGGCGCCTCGCGGCTGCGGATCTTCTGGCAGATTTTCCTGCCGATGACCTCCAGCGGCATCCTGGGCGCGACCCTGCTCGTTTTCGTCTTCTCCATCGGTTTCTACGTGACGCCCGCACTCCTAGGCGGCGGACAATCGGTGCTGGTGGCAGAACTGATCTACCTCTGGATCTTCCAGATCCCGCAATGGGGCATGGCCGCCGCGATGAGCGTGGTGCTGATGCTCGGGGTCGGGGGCATCCTCTACGTGCTGATGCGCCGCTACGGGGAGATGGCGAGATGAACAGGCTTCGTCCCGGCATCATCGCCACGCTCCTCTCGGGCCTCGTCGCGGTCTTCCTGCTGATGCCGCTGATCGCGGTGATCCCGGTCAGCTTCACTTCGCGGCGCTACCTTTCGCTGCCGAACGGCGACTGGTCCTGGCGGCATTACGCCGCGCTCTTCGAAGATGCAGAGTGGGGCCAGAGCCTTCTGACATCGGTGCAGGTCGGCGTTCTGGCCAGCTTCCTAGCGGTGGCGCTGGCAGCGGCTTTCTGCATTGGCATCTGGATGCTGCGCCCTCGCGGCGCGGGGTTGATGACCGGCTTCGTGCTGCTGCCGATGGTGGCGCCGCCCGTGGTGTCTTCGCTGACGCTGTATTTCTTCCTCAACAAGATGGCCCGCTGGAACGACATCATCGCCTACGACAAGCTCGGCGGCGTGGTGCTGGCGCACATGGTCATGGTCGTGCCATACGCGGTGGTGGTGATCATGGTCTCGCTCAGCCAGCTCGACCGGCGTATGGACCTTGCCGCCCAGTCGATGGGGGCCAACGTGCCGACCCGCGTCTTCGGGGTCATCCTGCCCAACATCCGCTTTGGCCTGATCGGCGCGTTCTTCCTGTGCTTCCTGCTCAGCTGGGACGAGATCGGCGTGACGCTCTTCATCACCTCGGTCGAGACGATCACCCTGCCGCGCCGCATGTGGATGGGACTGCGTGACAACGTCGATCCTTCGATCGCCGCGCTTTCGGTGCTGCTGATCTGCGTGGTGACCCTGCTGGTCGTCGTCCGCGCCGCGATGCTGATGCGCAAGGAACGCTCGCGCTGATCCCGCCCCATTCCCGCGCCGGCAGCCCCGGCGCGGACCGAACCCACCCCGGACCTTCCGCACAAAAGAAAAGCGTGACCCATGCATTTTGGACTGACTGAAGAACAGGAGATGATCGTCTCCACCGTCCGTAGTTTCGTCGAGAAGGAGATCTACCCACACGAGTCGCTGGTCGAGCGCACCGGAGAGGTGCCCGCCGAGATCGCGCAGGACATCAAGCAGAAGTGCCTCGATCTGGGCTTTTACGCCTCGAACTTCCCCGAGAGCGTCGGCGGCCCGGGCCTGTCCCACGTCGATTTCGCGCTGGTCGAGCGCGAGCTTGGCCGCGGCTCGATGGCACTTACCCATTTCTTCGGGCGCCCGCAGAACATCCTGATGGCCTGCGAGGGTGACCAGGTCGAGAAGTACCTGATGCCCGCGGTGCGCGGCGAGAAGATGGATGCGCTCGCGATGACCGAACCCGACGCCGGCTCGGACGTACGGGGCATGAAATGCTCGGCCGTGCGCGAAGGTGGCGACTGGGTGGTGAACGGCTCCAAGCACTTCATCTCCGGCGCAGAGCATGCGGACTTTGTCATCGTCTTCGTCGCCACTGGCGTCGACGAGACACCGCGCGGCCCCAAAAAGCGCATCACCTGTTTCCTCGTGGACCGCGGCACGCCGGGCTTCGAGATCGCCCGTGGCTACAACTCGGTGTCGCACCGCGGTTACCAGAACTCGATCCTCTATTTCGACAACTGCCGTTTGTCGGACGCGCAGGTGCTGGGTGAGGTCGACGGCGGCTTCGACGTAATGAACGAGTGGCTCTATGCCACGCGTATCACCGTCGCGACCAACTCCGTCGGTCGGGCGCGCCGGGTCTATGACCACGCGGTGCAATATGCCGCCGAGCGCAAGCAGTTCGGCCAGCCCATCGGCAAGTACCAGGGCGTGAGCTTCCAGATCGCCGACATGATCACCGAGATCGACGCCGCCGACTGGCTGACCCTCGCCTCCGCCTGGCGTCTCGACCAGGGGCTTCCCGCAAACCGCGAGATCGCTTCGGCCAAACTCTATGCCTCGGAAATGCTTGCCCGCGTCACCGATGCGGCGTTGCAGATCCACGGCGGCATGGGGCTGATGGACGAACTGCCGATCGAACGCTTCTGGCGCGACGCGCGGGTGGAGCGCATCTGGGACGGCACGTCCGAGATCCAGCGCCACATCATCAGCCGGGAGATTTTCCGGCCGCTGGGAGCCTGAGCCATGTCGCCGCTGGGCCGGTTCTTCTCGCCTAAGGCCGTCACCGTGATCGGTGGCGGCACCTGGTGCGAGGCGGTGGTGCGCCAGTGCCGTGCCACCGGCTTCACCGGGGCGATATGGCCCGTGCATCCGAAGAAATCGGAGGTCGGCGGGGTGCCCGCCTATCCGGACCTCGCCTCCTTGCCGGACGTGCCCGACGCGGCCTTCATCGGCGTCAACCGGGAGCTGACGGTGATCATGGCGCGCGAACTCTCAACCATGGGATGCGGTGGTGCGGTGTGTTTCGCCGCCGGCTTCTCGGAGGCGGTTTCCGAGCTCGTCGATGGCGACGCGCTTCAGGCGCAGCTGGTTGAAGCGGCCGGAAAGATGCGGGTTCTGGGGCCGAACTGCTATGGCATGGTCAATGCGCTGGATGGCGTTGCGCTCTGGCCCGACCGGCACGGCATGTCGCGGGTCGAGACCGGCGTAGCGGTGATCGGCCAGTCCTCCAACGTGCTCATCAACCTGACCATGCAGCGGCGCGGCTTGCCGCTCGCCACCGTGGTCGCGGCGGGCAATCAGGCGCAAACCTCGATGTCGGATCTCGGCATTGCGCTGCTTGAAGATCCGCGTATCACCGCGCTCGGCCTGCACATCGAAGGGATCAGCGATCTGCCTGCATTCGAGGCGCTGGCCGGCCGTGCCGCCGAGCTGGGCAAGCCCATCGTCGCTCTGCGCGTCGGTGCGTCCGAGCAAGCGCAGGCTGCGGCAGTGTCGCACACGGCCTCGCTCACCGGCTCGGACGCGGGCGCTCGGGCGCTCTTGCGGCGGCTTGACATCGCACAGGTAGACACGCCGACCGAGCTGATCGAGACGCTGAAGATCTTGCATGTCACTGGTGGACTGCGCTCTGCGCGGATCGCATCGGCCTCCTGTTCCGGTGGCGAGGCGTCGTTGATGGCGGATATGGGCGAAATCGCGGGGGTCACCTATCCGGCACTGACCGATACGCAGAAAACCGGGCTGCGCGCGGCGCTCGGTCCCAAGGTCGCGCTCGCCAATCCACTGGATTACAATACCTATATTTGGGGCGACGAAGACGCGCTGACGGCGACCTTCACGGCGCTCTGCACGGCGGAGCTTGGCCTCGGCTGCGTCGTGGTGGACTACCCCCGCGACGACTGTTTCGAGGCGCCCGATTACGATCAGGTCCTGCGTGCCGTTGCGGAAACCCGCGAGGTGACGGGCACGCCGATGGCGCTGGTCTCGCTGCTATCCGAGGGGCTGCCGGAGCCAGTGGCGATGAAGGCGCTCGAGATGGGCATCGTCCCGCTTTGCGGCATGGGGGACGCGCTGCGTGCGATCCGGGCTGCCGTTACCGTGCCGGGGCGAGGCAATGCGCGTGCCGATCCCGTGACCCTGCCGGTGAATGGCCGCGGCGCGGCGCGGGTGTTCTCCGAGGCCGAGGCCAAGGCGCTGCTGCAAGGCTTCGGTGTGCGCGTCCCCGGATCGGGACGCGCCGGTGAGGCTGGCGAGGCTGCGGAGACTGCAACGCGGATCGGCTTCCCGGTGGTGCTCAAGGGCGAGGGCATCGCCCACAAGACCGAAGCCGGGGCCGTAGTGCTGAACCTTTCCAGCGCGCAGGCGGTTACCGAGGCCGCCGCGAAGATGCCCGCCGAGAGCTTCCTCGTCGAGGAGATGATCACCGGCACCGTGGCCGAGCTGATCATCGGCGTCACGCGCGATCAGGCGCATGGCTTCGTGCTGACGCTGGGACTGGGCGGGATCCTGACGGAACTGATCCGTGACACTGCTTCGGTGCTGATCCCGGCCACTCGCGCGGACATCTCGGCGGCGCTGCACGGTTTGCGCACAGCTCCGCTGCTGACCGGCTACCGGGGACGCCCCGCCGCCGACATCGACGCGGTAATCGACACCGCGATGGCGCTGCAGGCGCTGGTTCGGGACCACGCCGATGCGCTCTACGAAATCGAAATCAACCCGCTCATCTGCCGTGCGACGGACGCGGTGGCGGCGGATGCCCTGATCAGGATGGAAGAATGACCCAGAACGTTCTAACCGAGCGCCGCGGCGCGGTGCTCGAAGTCACGTTGAACCGGCCCAAGGCCAATGCCATCGACATGGCGACCTCGCGAGAGCTGGGTGAGATCTTCACCGATTTTCGCGACGATCCCGAGCTGCGCGTGGCGATCCTCACCGCGCAAGGCGAGAAGTTCTTCTGCCCCGGCTGGGACCTCAAGGCCGCCGCCGAGGGCGAGGGAGCCGATGGCGACTATGGCAAGGGCGGCTTCGGCGGGTTGCAGGAGCTGCGTGGCCTCAACAAGCCGGTGATCGCCGCCGTGAACGGCATCGCCTGCGGCGGCGGGCTGGAGCTTGCGATCAGCGCCGACATCATCATTGCCGCGGATCACGCCAGCTTTGCCTTGCCGGAAATCAAGTCGGGCACCGTGGCCGATGCGGCGACGCTGAGGCTGCCCAAGCGCATTCCCTACCACATCGCCATGGAACTGCTTTTCACCGGGCGCTGGTTCGATGTCGAGGAAGCGCATCGCTGGGGGCTGGTCAACCGCATCGTCCCCGCCGCCGATCTCATGGCCGAGGCGCGCAAGATGGCCGACGAGCTGGCGTCCGGCCCGCCGCTGGTCTTTGCCGCGATCAAGGAGATCGCGCGCGAGGCCGAGGACATGAAGTTCCAGGACGCTCTCAACCGCATCAACCGCAGCCAGTTCGAGACGGTGGAAAAGCTCTACCGCTCCGAAGACCAGAAGGAAGGTGCCCGCGCCTTCGCCGAAAAACGAGATCCGGTCTGGAAGGGCCGGTAAGGAGATCCCATGACCCTTCAGATGAACCGCAAGCCCTTCATCACCGCCGCCATCACCGGGGCGGGGGACACGCAGGACAAGAGCCGGCTCGTGCCGCGCTCGCCGGAAGAGATTGCCGACGCCGCGATCGACGCCGCCAGGGCCGGTGCAGCGGTGGTGCATTGCCATGTCCGCGACCCCGAGACCGGAGCGCCCTGCCGGGATCGTGCGCTGTTCCGTGAGGTGACCGACCGCATCCGTTCGTCCGAGGTGGACATGGTGCTGAACCTCACCGCCGGGACCGGGGGGGATCTGACCTTGGGCGATGTCGAGAGCCCAATAGAGCTGGACGCGGCCAATACCGACATGGCGGGCGCGACGGAACGCATGGCGCATATCCGCGATTGCCTTCCCGAGATCTGCACGCTCGATTGCGGCTCGATGAACTTTAGTGATGGCAATTACGTCATGACCAACACCACCGAGATGCTGCGTGCCATGGGCCGGATGATGACCGAGCTTGGCGTCAAGCCGGAAATCGAGGCGTTCGACACCGGACACCTCTGGTTCGCCAAGCAGCTGGTGAAGGACGGCGTGCTGGCGGATCCCGCGTTGGTGCAGCTCTGCATGGGCATCCCGTGGGGCGCGCCAGGGGACATGAACACCTTCATGGCGATGGTCAATAATGTGCCCGCCGGCTGGACCTGGTCGGCGTTTAGCCTCGGCCGGGACGAGATGCCCTATGTGGCCGCCGCAGCCCTGGCGGGGGGTAACGTGCGGGTGGGACTCGAGGACAATCTCTATCTCGAACGTGGTGTCATGGCGACCAATGCGCAGCTCGTTGAGAAAGCGGTGAACATCCTCTCCAACATGGGCGCCTCGCTGATGGGCCCGCAGGAAGTCCGCGACCAGCTTGGCCTCGTGAAGCGTGACATGCCGGTGCCTGCATGACCGCGCCTGTCGGAACGGCAGCGATCATCGGGGGCGGCGTCATCGGCGGCGGCTGGGCGGCGCGGTTCCTGCTGAACGGCTGGAATGTTACGGTGTTCGATCCCGATCCAGGGGCGGCGCGCAAGATCGGCGCGGTGCTCGACCGGGCCCGCGCCTCGCTGCCCGCGCTCTACGATCGGCCTCTGCCGCCAGAGGGAACGCTGAGCTTCTGCGCGACGCTCGAGGATGCCGTGCAGGGGGCCGATTGGGTGCAGGAAAGCGTCTCCGAGCGGCTGGAGCTGAAGCACAGGGTCTACGACCAGATCGTCGCGCATCTGCCCGAGGGCGGGTTCATCGCCTCGTCGACCTCCGGTTTCAAGGCGTCTGACCTTGCGGCGAACGGTGCGCCGGTGGTCGTGGTCCATCCGTTCAACCCGGTCTACCTCCTGCCGCTGGCGGAGATCACCGGCGCGCCGGAGCTGCGCGCCAAGGCTCTGCCCGTGGTGCAGTCCATCGGCATGTCCCCGCTGGAGATGCATGCCGAGATCGACGCCTTCATCGGAAACCGCTTTCAGGAAACGATCTGGCGCGAAGCGCTGTGGATGATCAAAGACGGCATCGCCACGACCGCGCAGATCGACGACGCGATGCGCATGGGCTTCGGCCTGCGACTTGCGCAGATGGGCCTATTCGAGACCTATCGTCTGGCAGGCGGCGAGGCAGGCATGGCCAGCTACATGGAACAGTTCGGCCCTTCGCTGCACTGGCCGTGGTCCAAGCTCACCGATGTGCCCGATCTCGACGCCGCGCTGGTGCAGGCCATAAGCGACCAATCGGACGCGCAGTCCGGCCATATGACCATCGCCCAGATGGAAACCCTGCGCGACGACAACCTCGTCGCCATCCTGCGGGGCCTGCGCCGCACCGGCAGCGGCGCAGGGGGCGTGATCACCGCGCATGAGGAGAGGTTGGACACCGGCGGCGAGATCGATGGGCTGCCGGTCACGCAGCGCCGCGCCGTGCCGGTGACATGGACCGACTATAACGGTCACATGAACGAGGCCGCCTATCTCGAGCTTGGCACCTGGGCCACCGACGGCATGATGAAGCTGGTGGGCGCCGACGATGCCTACGTTGCCAGCGGCAAGAGCTTTTTCACCGTCGACACCCGGATTCGGTATCTCGAAGAGGTGCATCGGGGGGCGGTACTGACGGCGACCACGCAGGTGCTCGAAGGGGCAGGCAAGACGATGAAGCTCTTTCACCGCATTCTGAAGGAAGACGGCAGCCTCGTGGCCACCATCGAAACGCTCATGCTGCACACCGATCTGAACACCCGTCGCGCATGCCCGCCGGAGCCTCCGGTGGCGGAGGCGCTCGAAACCCTGGCTGCGGCCCATGCCGGGCGCGATGCGCCCGGTGCCGGCGGATCTGTCGGCCAGCGCAATTGAGGAAGAGAACCAAGATGTCTCCTGAAGAGAAACAGACCCGCGAAGAGTTGGCCGCCTGCTATCGCCTGGCGGCGCTGCATAAATTCACCGATCTGATTTACACCCATATCACAGCCCGCGTGCCGGGCGAGGATGGGCATTTCCTGATCAACCCCTACGGCTGGCGCTGGGAAGAGATCACTGCCTCGTCGCTGGTCAAGATCGACGTAGAAGGCAACAAGGTGGACGGCGGTCCGCACCGGGTGAACCCGGCGGGGTTTACGATCCATTCGGCGGTCCACATGCACCGGCATGATGCCGCTTGGATCATGCACACCCATACTCGCGCGGGGGTGGCAGTGTCATGCATGGAAGAGGGGCTGCTGCCGCTTAACCAGATTTCGCTGCAATTCCACAACCGCACAGCCTACCACGATTTCGAAGGCATCGCGCTCGACCTCGAAGAGCGTGAGCGCATCGTGGCAGACTTTGGCAACCACCCAGTCATGGTCCTGCGCAATCACGGGCTGATCGCGACCGGGCGGACTGCGGCCGAGATGTTCTCCAACATGTTCTATCTGGAGCGGTCCTGCGAGATCCAGGTGGCAGCGACATCCTCGGGGCGCCCGCTCCGCATGGTTGAAGAAAGCATCGCCGCGCAGGTCCACGGGCAATACACGCAGATGAATGAGGAAGACGGCGATCTGCAACTCGAGTGGAACGCCCACTTGCGCTCGATCGAAGGGCTGGGCAGCTCCTACCGCGCTTGACATATGCAAGGTTCGCGCACTCCCGGCGCGGACCCTTCTACGGGGCCATGCCTCCTAGGCTCAGGACCCATTGATCGCCGCCTGTTGTCGTGATTCAGGCTCCGCGAGGAGACCGCATGCATGAGCAACCTGTTTTGGCTGACCGAGGCGCAGATGGCGCGGCTGCGGCCGTACTTCCCGAAGAGCCATGGCCGCCCCCGTGTCGACGACAGACGGGTCCTGAGCGGCATAATCTTTGTCAACCGTAATGGGTTGCGCTGGTGCGATGCCCCCAGTGAGTATGGCCCCCCGAAGACGCTCTCTAACCGATGGAAGCGGTGGAGCGATATGGGTGTGTTCGCCAGGATCATGGACGGCTTGGCGGCCGAGGGCGCGGAACGGCAGACG
>NZ_QKZL01000041.1 GCF_003253995.1 Palleronia aestuarii | reverse complement strand
GGCGCCGACATCGTATCGAGATCATGTTCGGCCGCATCAAGGATTGGCGCCGTGTGGCCACGCGCTACGACCGATGCCCCGAGGTCTTCCTCTCGGCCATCGCGCTCGCCGCCACCGTCATCTATTGGCTATGAGTCCTGAGCCTCGATGGCGAGTCTAATTTCCAAAGTGCCGGTTTGACGATCTTACGCGCCATTTCGGCGATGACCGATTGGCGCAAATGCGAACGCGTCATGCGCCGAAGAAGGGATCGTCTTGTTTCCGACAGGCTCCGCTTGACAGCCTTTGAGGGACATCGTGTCCTCGGCTCGGGCAAGATGGGAGCAGATCCAGCGTCGGAAACGGACGAAACAAAGCGGATTCGTCCCGCGCGATGCACTGTCTTTGAACTTGGAAATTTAGAGAAAGACGTCTTTCAGAGGAATGATACAAATGACCATGGGAACTGCCCTAAAATTCGGTGCACGCGTCCTGCCCGCCGCAGCCATCGCCTTTACGGGCATCGGGGTGACCGTTCCGGCCGAAGCTCAGGGGACCGAGATCCGGGCGATCGGATATACCTCGAACCTCTACCTTTGGACCGAACTTGAGGAGGAGTTCTACTCGCAGACGCTCCCGGAGGCGGCCGAGGGCCTCATCTCGATCGAGGCGGTTCCCCACGACATCGCCGGCCTGAAGGGCCCCGAAGTCCTGTCGATGCTGCAGGACGGAACCCTGCAGATCGCCGCGCAGAACCTCTCTTACATGGCCGGTGAGGATCCCCGCTTCGAGGCGATTGATTTGGCCGGGCTGACGCAGACCGCGGAGGACGCGAAGAAGGCCGTCGATGCCTACCGCCCGGTGCTCACGCAGGTCATGTCCGAAAAGTTCAACACCCACCTGCTCGGCCTCGCTCCGGTCCCGAGCCAGGTCTTCTGGTGCCGCGACGCACTGGAGGGTCTTGCCGATCTCCAGGGGCGGCAGATCAGGGTGTTCAATGCCACGCTGTCGGATTTCGTAGAAGGTGTCGGCGGTACCACCGTCACCATGCCGTTCGTCGAGGTGATCCCCGCCCTGCAGCGCGGCGTAGCCGACTGCGCCGTGACCGGCACGTCGAGCGGCAACTCCGCTCGATGGTTCGAGGTGACCGACTATCTCTATCCGATGAACGTTGGCTGGTCGATGGTGTTCTGGGCTGCGAACAAGGACCTGTGGGATGGACTGTCGGCCGAACAGCAGGACGTGCTGACCGAGCAATACGCCGAACTCGAGGCCGCCGCTTGGGAGATGCAGCAGATCCAGGACAGCGACGCAGTCTCCTGCTCCACTGGCGGTGCGTGTGAGTTGGGCGTCGAAGCGCAGATGACACTCGTGCCGGTCACCGACACCGACATGCAGGTTCATGAAACGATCATCCGAGACTACGTGCTGCCCAACTGGGCAGACCGCTGTGGCGCGGATTGCGTGCAGGAATGGAACGAGACGGTCGGAGCGGCCCTGGGAATCGAGGCTCCGCTGCCTTGAACCCTGCCACGCGCTACTTGTCGCGAGGCCTCGACCGGGCACTGGCGGTACTGAGACGGATCTCGTCCGCCGGTGTCTGGGTCGGGGGCGGGCTCCTGACGGTGCTCGCCCTCGCGACAGGGGCCGAAGTCCTGTCGCGGCGGCTCTTATCCCATAGCCTCGGCGGGATCGACGAGCTCGGCGGCTATACGCTTGCCGTGGTTGGCGCCGTGGCGATGACCGAGGCGCTCCTGAACCGGGCCCATATCCGGATCGGAGTGCTCCACGGGCGGCTCGGCCGCCGGGGGCAGTCCGTGCTCGATCTCGTGTCGCTGGGCGCGCTGATGGCGTTCTTCGGCATCGTGCTCTGGTTTGGATGGGCGCTCTTGGCCCGGAACTATGGATTGGGGACGCGATCGATGACGCCGCTGGCGACGCCATTGTGGATCCCGCAAGCCCTCTGGGTCTTGGCCTTCGCCGTCTTCTGGCTAGTGGCCGTCGCCCTGTTGCTGAGGTCATGCATCGGCGTGGCGGAAGGCGACTGGGAGACGGTGAACGAGCTCATCGGCCTGCGCGAGACCGAGGACGAGGTCGCCGACGGGCGGGCGATTGCCGAGCACGCCGCGTCCGTGCCGGGGACTGGACCGGATCGGTCGCGATGATCCCCGTCACCCTCGCCGCCCTCTTCGCGCTTCTCCTGCTGTCGGTCCCGGTCGCCGCCGTCCTCGGACTGACGGGCGTGCTGCTGTCGAGTCTCTACGCGTTCATCCCCTCGACCCGCGCGGCCGGCACGGTGAGTTGGGGCGCGATGAACGACAGCGTGCTCGTGGCCGTACCGCTCTTCGTGCTGATGGGCGAGGTGATGCTGCGCGCAGGCATCGCTGCGCGGATGTACGCCGCGCTCTCGCACTGGCTGACTTGGCTGCCCGGAGGCCTGATGCATGCGAACATCGCCACCTCGGCGCTCTTCGCCGCGACCTCGGGTTCGTCGGTGGCGACCGCGGCAACGGTCGGCACCACCGCCATCCCCGAGATCGCGCGCCATGGCTACAACGAGCCACTGTTCTTGGGCTCCATCGCCGCGTCGGGTACGCTCGGCATCCTGATTCCGCCCTCGATCAACCTCATCATCTACGGCGCGCTGACCAACAGTTCGATCCCGCAGCTCTATCTTGCCGGGTTCGTACCAGGTGTCGGGCTTGCCCTTCTGTTCAGCCTAACCGTCTTCGTCGCCTGCCGCATCCGGCCGGAATGGGGGGCGGCCGAGGCGGGCGTCACCTGGCGCCGTCGGGTCTCGGGACTGCCGCACCTGATCCCACCGCTGGGCATCTTTTTGCTCGTCGTGGGCTCGATCTACGCCGGTTGGGCGACGCCGACCGAGGCCGCCTCGCTCGGCGTACTCGGCGCCTTCGCCATCGCGGCGGCAACAGGCTCGCTCGACAGCGCCATGATCCGTGCCGCGTTCGCCGGAACGATGCGCACGACGGGGATGCTGATCGCGATCATCGCAGCCGCGTACTTCCTGAATTACGTCTTTGGCAGCATCGGTCTGACGCGCAATGTGGTCGCGTTCTTCAACGACCTGGGCCTCGGCCCATACCAGACGCTGGCTGTGATCGTGGTCTTCTACCTCATCCTGGGTCTCTTCATGGAGACATTGTCGCTGATGGTGGCGACGGTCCCGATCTTCACGCCCATCGTCGTGTCGATGGGGTTCGACCCGGTCTGGTTCGGCGTCCTTGTCATCATGCTCGTCGAGACGGCGATGATCACGCCACCCGTCGGCATAAACCTCTTCGTCGTCCAGGGCGTCCGGACCGACGGCATATTCCGCGACGTCGTCGTCGGCGTCCTGCCATTCCTGGCGGCACTCCTTCTGGCGATCCTCGTCGTGGTGCTGGTGCCGGACGTCGCGCTGTGGCTGCCAAGCGTGTTCAATTGACCGCGCCCGACGTCGCGCAGACCACCCTCCGGGCACTGACCGCCGGGGGCTTCGTCTGGGTACTCCTGCGGATCGTCGACGACGCGCCGCCCGCCGTGACGGCTACGGTAATGACCCTTCCCTTCGTGATCGGCGTCGGCTTCGCGGCTATGGCGGCGCATCAGAGCGATGCCTACGTAGTTTCGGCCGCGGGGCATGGCTTGGCGGCGATGCCAGCCTTCGTGTTCTATGTGGCATTGACTGCGCGGTTCTTCACACGGCTGTCCCTGCCGCGGCTGATGGTAATGTCGCTGGTCGCGTGGGCGACCCTCGCATGGGTGCTGACCGGCATCCCCGACATCGGGCCCGGGCTCGCCGTGTTGCTGACCGGAGCGGCCCTCGTGGTCAGCGTCGCCGTCTTTCCGTTCGACGCGGCCCTGGTGCTCGGCCATCGCACTGCCTCCCATGCCGGTCGCCGGGCATGGCCGGTGGCGATCCAGGCGGGCGTCGTGGTCGTGGTCCTGTCGCTCTTCGCAGGTGCGCTCGGTCCGCGCCTGTCGGCCCTGCTGGCGGCGCTGCCACTGGCGACCATCTTCGTCATTGCTGGCCTGAAGCTGTCGGACAGCGGCAACTGGCCAGCGACGCTGCAATCCGCGCGGCTCGCGACTTTGTCTCTGACGGCCTACCTGCTGGCCACCATCTGGCTCGTGCGGACCTGGGGCGCACTCGCGGGGACGCTCGCGGCCTTTGTCCCCTCCATTGCGGTCGCGGCCGCGACCGTCGCGATCCGGCGCCGCCTGTCACAAAGGAGCCTTTCATGAGCAATTCCGAGCGGAACGAAGCCGGTCCGGCCATCGCCGATCCCATCGCGTTCCAACTGTTCCGCCATGCGATCATCGGGATCGCCAACGAGATGGCGCTGACCATCTTCCGCACCGCCTATTCCGGCGTGCTGAAGAGCATCATGGATTACTCCACCGCGATCTGCGACCGCGAGGGCCGACTGGCGGCCCAGGGCCTCTCGCTTCCCGGCCACCTGTGTTCGATCCCGATCGCGTTGAAGGCGACGCTGGCGCGGATGGAGGCCGCGGGCGACCGGATCGCCGAGGGCGACGTGCTGGTCATGAACGATCCCTATTCGGGAGGGATGCACCTGCCCGACATCTTCACCTTCAAGCCTATTTTCGTGGAGGGCGAGATCGTCGCCTATGCCGCCGCGGTTTGCCACCACACCGACGTGGGCGGCCGCGTGGCGGGTTCCAACGCCTCCGACAGTACCGAGATCTTCCAGGAAGGGATTCGCATTCCTCCGCTAAAACTTTTTCGCGCCGGCCAGATCGATACGACATTGATGGAAATGCTCAAATCGAACGTACGCATCCCCGAACGGCTCGAGGGCGACCTGCGCGGACAACTCGCCGCCTGCCGTTTGGCGGAAATCGGCATACAGGCGCTGGCGACCCGCCAGGGAACGAAGCGCTTCGTCGAATTGATCGACGACATGCTTGCCTATTCCGAAATCCTCACCCGTGCGGCAATCGCCGAACTACCCGATGGCGACGTGACCTTTACCGACTACATCGATGACGACGGGATCGACGTCGGCACGCCCATCCCGCTCGTGTGCTCGATCCGCAAGTCGGGCGAGCAACTTTGCGTCGACTGGACCGGGACCGCGCCGCAGGTGAAGGGCGCGATCAACAATACCTTCAGCTATACCGCCGCCGCGTCCTACACAGCCGTCAAGACCGTCCTGGCGGACGGCGCGCCCAACAACGACGGCGTGTTCCGAGCGATCGAAGTCATCGCGCCATCAGGCACGATTGCCAACGCGGTGATGCCCGCGGCCTGTGCGGCACGCGGACTGACCGGGTTCCGTATGGCCGACTGCGCCTTCGGGGCGATGGCGCGGCTGGCGCCGGGCCGGGTCATGGCCTGCGGCGACGGTGGTAATACCAACGTCTCGATCGGCGGCTGGACCCGCGACCGCAAGCCTTTCATCTTCGTGGACTTCGTCTCGGCGGCCTGGGGCGCACGGCCTTGGAAGGACGGATTGGAGGGCAACACCACCATTTTCGCCAACATGGCGAGCTATTCGATCGAAACCGTGGAAAGCGAGAACCCCCTGGTCGTTACGGCCAACGAGTTCGTCGACGACACCGCCGGGGCCGGCAAGTTCCGCGGCGGCACCGCGATGCGACGCGACTGGATGCTGCTCGAGGATGAGGCCACGCTTTCGGTCCGCGCGGACCGGCAGAGCCATCGCCCCTTCGGGCTTGCGGGCGGTCACGACGGCGCTCCGGGCCGCAATATCATGGTCGGTGCGGACGGCACGACACGGACGCTCGTCAGCAAGTTCACGATGGCCATGTGTAAGGGCGACGTCTTCACTCACCACCTGCCATCGGGTGGCGGCTACGGCGATCCGCTGGAGCGCGACCCGAACGCGGTACTGGAGGACTGGCTCGACGATTACGTTTCGACCGAAACCGCGCGCGATGTCTACGGCATCGTGATCGCCGATGGACGGATCGACACGGAAGCCACCCAAGCCCGCCGCGCAGAACTTTCCGCCGCCTGAAGGACCCAAGATGAACGAACCCACGACCGCAACGGCCCGACTGGCCATCGACATAGGCGGCACCTTCACCGACTTCATGCTCGAAGACGCCGACGGCGCCTTGCACAGCTACAAGACGCTGACGACACACGACGATTATACCATCGCGATTGGCGCCGGCATCGACCGCCTGATCGAGAACGCGGGCTTGGCCCCGGCAGAGATAGGCCAGGTGCTGCACGCCACTACATTGGGGTCGAACACCCTGCTCGAGCGCAGCGGGGCCCGGACCGGCCTCATCACGACATCGGGCTTCCGAGACGTGCTCGAGATCCGCGATCTCCGCATGCCGCGCCTCTACGACCAGGACTGGGAGAAGCCGCGGACGCTGGTTCGCCGCCGTTGGCGCCGGGTCGTTTCCGGACGTATTCTTGCCGATGGCTCGGAGATGGCGCCTCTCGACGAAGACGCTGTTAGAGTGGAGACGGAGATGCTCCGCTCCGAGGGGATCACGTCGATCGCGATCTGCCTCATCAACGCCTACGCCAATCCCGCTCACGAACGCCGTGCGGCCGAAATCGTGCGCGAAACGTGGCCCGACGTCCATCTGTCGCTCAGCCACGAATTGCTGCCTGAAGAAGGCGAGTACCCACGTACGTCGACTTGCGTGATCAATGCCTATGTCCAGCCGGTCATCGCCCACTATGTCGCCAGATTGTCCGAGATGATGCGAGAGCGCGACATCTCGGCCCCGCTCTTCTTCATGCAATCGAATGGTGGCCTCATCCCTGCCGAGATCGCCGCCGAACAACCCATACACATCATCGAGAGCGGTCCCGCAGCCGGCGTGATCGGGGCCTCGATCCTCGGCGGCTCGCAAGGCACCGACACCATGATCACGCTCGACATCGGCGGCACTACGGCCAAGGCGGCGCTCGTCGAGAACGGCCTGCCCGGCAAGGCGACCGAGTTCCAGGTCGGCGGCCACGTGCTTCAGACAGAACGGCTGTTGACCGGCGGCGGCTTCTCTCTCCGTGTGCCGGCGATCGATCTCGCCGAAGTGGGCGCAGGTGGCGGCTCCATCGTCAGCCGCGATGCGGCCGGCATCCCGCAGGTCGGCCCCCGCTCCGCCGGGTCGGATCCCGGTCCTGCCTGCTACGGGCGCGGCGGAAGTGAACTTACGGTGACCGACTGCAACCTCACACTCGGTTATCTGAACGAAACGTCTATCGCTGGCGGCGAGATGACCCTTGATCGCGAAGCCGCCCTCGCCGCGTGCGAGACCCAGCTGTCCGGCCCGCTCGGGACGTCACCCGAGACTGCCGCCCACGGGGTCTTCGAGTTGTCCTGCGTCACCATGATCCAAGCGATCCGCGCCGTGACGACCGAACGCGGACGGGATCCGCGCGAATTCTCGATCTTCGCCTTCGGCGGCAACGGTCCACTCTTCGCTGCCGGGATCGCCGCGACACTCGGTTGCCGCAAAGTGATCGTACCGCCATCCCCTGGCGTGTTCTCCGCCATGGGCCTGCTCTGCGCCGAGATAGAGATACACAAGACCCGATCCTTCCGACGCTTGCTCGACGAAAGCGCCCTTGACGACCTGCGCGGGATCATAAGCGAGATGAGCGCCCTCGCCGAGGCCGAGGCGCAGCGACCTGGTGGCCGGGTGAGCGTGACCGCGCGCATGCGCTACGTGGGCCAATCCTCGGACCTGATCGTGGCGCTCGGCGCGCCCGAAACGCTGACGGTCGATACGATGCGGCGGGCCTTCGTCGATGAACACGATGGCGTCTTCAAGTTCGTGGCGCCGGAGGATGAGCCGATCCGGATCACCGCACTCGAGGTCGCCTACGCGATCCCAGTCGGGCGGCTTGATCCGTCACGCCGCCGCATGAGCACTCCAGGGCCGGCCTCCCGGCAGCGCGCCTGGTTCGGTGACGCCGGGTGGTGCGATTCTCCGGTGATCGAGCGTTCGGCGTTGACCGAGGCGGAGGGCCCCTGCCTCGTTGTCGACCCCGACGCAACCACCCTTGTCCCGCCCGGAGCTACGGCTCGGATGACAGCGACGGGGGCGATCGAAATTGATCTAACGGATGGGTATGGGGTTTAGCCGGGTTCAACAGGAGACGTTTGAGATGCCGAAGGGCCTGCTGCGCTCAACGTCTATGAATGTGACAAGCCCCATTTCCATTGCCGGTCTGCGCCAGAATTTTGGTCCTCCCTTAAGTCGGCCTTTGAGCCAGATGGAGAACGTAAAATGGGACAGAATAGCCACACGCTGGAGAAGATCGTCGCGGAGCTTAGGCGTGTCGACCTGTCGGTGTTGCAGGGCTGATCACCGGCGGAGGCGGTCAATCGGCGTGACGCAGTTGGCCTACTGTCCCTAGCTTAAGGAGTATGATGTCCCAAGAGGCTGCGTGAAAGTTGCCTATCGTCTGTTAAGATCTGAGTTCTGTCGTTCGGTTTGGAGGCATGGCAGGGCACAATGGCCTACCACTATCGGGTGGTCCGGTTTCCGATGGGATGGTTGCCGTACCCCTTACGGCATCGCGTTGTGCCAAGATGGTTGTGTTGAAAGCCACTGGGTGAGGAGGACGGCTTGATGAAGGATACGATGATCGGCGTAAATTTTGCAAAGCGCGTTTCAGGTCCACGGAGCCTCGATGACCGGGCGTGTGAAGTTCCGGAAGAAGCTGACTTGCGAACAGTTCAAACGGTTCATGCCTGAGTAACCTGGCAGCTTGGTTGTTTTCGAGGCCTGCGGAAGCGCGCGAGACGGAAGCCCTTGGCCATGAAGCCAGGCTGATCGTGCCGCAATATGTTCGGCCTTTCGCCAAGCGTCAGAAAAATGACGTGGCTGATGCCGAGGCGATCGTAATCGCCGCGCGTCAGTCGGAGATGAGATTTGTCGCGCCGAAGACGGCAGAGCAGCAGGCCAAGGCAGTGGTGTTCCGAAGCCAGGAACGGCTGGTCCACTAGTGCACTGAACTGGTGAATGCGCTGCGGGCCGTGCTCTACGAGTATGGCCATGTGTTTCCTGCCGGCCGTGGTCATCTGAAGCGGATTGAGGTTCTGGTATAGAATCCGGCCTGGGACCTTCCCGCGCTGATCACCGCCGAATGCCGGGAGCTGTTGATACGGATTGCCCAGAAGACGGCCAGCATCGGCGAGAAGACCAGGGGACTGAAGCTGCTCGTAGCTAAGAGGGACACGGCACGTCGATTACAAACCATGCCCGGGGTGGGGCCCATGACCGCGTTGGCGGTCGAGTCTTTTGCACCCGACATGGTGCAGTTCAAATGTGGCCGAGACTTTGCGGCCTGGCTGGGCCTGGTGCCGCGTCAGCATTCCACCGGCGGCAAGGCGCGGCTTGGTCGCATCTCGAAGGCAGGCCAGACCGACATCAGGCGGCTTTTGATCATCGGGGCGATGTCACGCGTTATCAGTCGCGCGCGTCACAAGATCCACGCAGAAAGCTGGATCGGACGGATACTGAGTGGAAAGCCGAAGCTGGTGGTGGCGATCGCGCTAGCAAACAAGATGGCTCGACTGATTTGGGCCATGATAACGAGACACGAGGATTATCGGGATCCGGCGATGGCGGCAGCAGCATAAGCTACGCTGCGGTTTGTCAGCGTCGGTGCAAGGGGGTGTGAGAAGACGACAACCTGAATGGGAAACGATCGAACAGATCCGGATCGAGAATCTCTGCACTAAGGCGTGAGCGAAAGAGCTCGTGTTTCAGATTAGAACCCGGCCCCCTGATCACCATACCGGCCCGCGACTTCTGGGAATATCGCACCATAAGGCCTGAAAGAAGTTCGCATTCGATCACCCTCCGGCAGGTCAGAAACTTCTTCCCCTGCCTTGATCACGGCTTTCTCGTCCTCGGTATTGCGCTGCCGGGGTGCGGCCACGAGGTTCGCGTACACGATCTGCTCCGAGCGCGGTATGAACCCGGCGACGTCGATCGCCCGGTCCAGCCGCTTGAAGAGATCCTCCAAGGCGTCCGCTCGGATCAGCGTCTCCTGGAAGTCCCAGAGCGTGTTTGCATTTGGCACCGGGTCGGCGATGCCCAAGCCGCAGAACCGCATCCCGTGCAGGCTTTGTAGCACGAGCATCCAGAACTTGAGCACGACGTCCATCGCCGGCTCGCCGCCCTTGGGTGAGCGCTTCGACCCCGCAGCCCGCTCCAGGATCGGACGGAACATCTCGAAGTCCACCGTCGCGTTGAGCGTCTCCATCGGATCGCCACCGTCGGAAATCTCCGCCAACCGATCTTCCACGCTCCAGAGCCCAGCCTGCTTAACCATCGATCCACCAACGCCGCTCAAGTAGCAGTCAATGATGGCGCTAGGCGCAAAGCGATGGATTTCCGGAGATGTCCAGCTTCCTCGGGTCGCTGGAAAAACGAGTGCGCCCATCACCATGTCTACGCCATGAAGGACGATGCACGGCGCGATCCGTTCGCCCACATCAAGGGCTAGTACGACATTCATCGCCTCCACTCGGCGTTGGGATACAGATCACCGGCCGCCGTAAAGCGAATGACGACCTAACCGCCTCCGTTAAACCGGGCGGAGAGCATTGCCGGCCCACTTCGGTACAACAGATGCCCTCAGAAGAGTTACATCATGAAAAGCGATAAGCGGGGGATTGAGAGTGGCAGAGACGACGGATTCAGGATCACGGACGGCACGGGCCGAACACTCGGCGTTGGCGCCTTTCGCGAACCGGACGTTCCGGACGTTATGGATCGCGAGCACGATCTCCAACTTCGGCGCATTGATCCAAGCGGTAAGCGCTGCTTGGTTAATGACGACGATCTCAAGTTCCGCCACGGCCGTCGCGCTGGTACAGGCCTCGACCACACTACCCATCATGATCTTCTCCCTGGTCTCGGGCGCGATTGCCGACGGCTATGATCGCCGGCGCGTGATCATGATCGCGCAGGCCTTCATGTTCGCTGTATCCCTCGCGCTCGTCGCCGTGACCTGGGCGGGGCTCATGACGCCTGCGATCCTTCTCGTATTCACCTTTCTCATCGGCTGCGGCACGGCACTCAACAATCCATCCTGGCAAGCATCCATCGGCGATATCGTCGGGAAGGAACGGCTGGGACAGGCGGTGCTCTTGAACTCCGTGTCCTTCAACGTCGTCCGGTCCGTGGGCCCGGCCGTAGGCGGCGCAATCATCGCGGCCGCCGGCAGCGTCGCGGCCTTCGGCGTGAACGCGTTGACCTACCTGCCGCTTCTGATTGTGCTTTTCCTTTGGCGACCCGTGATCGCGTCGAGCGGGTTGCCTCGAGAGCCGCTGCACACTGCCATGACGAGCGGGATGAGATACGTCCTCCTCTCACCCGAGATCACCCGTGTGATGCTACGCGCATTCTTGTTCGGCATCTCCACGGTCGTCGTCCTGTCCCTGCTGCCGCTATATGCGAGCCAGGCGAAGGCGGGCGCGTTGGGATACGGCCTCATGCTCGGCGCTTTCGGGGGCGGCGCCGTGGCCGGAGCCTTCGGCAGTACATGGCTCCGGGCGCGGTTGACGCCCGAACGCCTCGTTCGCACGACCTTTGTCGTCTTCGCGGCGAGCGCAGCCGTAATTGGCCTAAGCCCCGTCATCTGGGTCGCGATCCTCGCCCTCCCCTTTGGCGGTGCCGCCTGGGTGGTCACGCTGTCGCTCTTCAACACGACCGTGCAATTGTCCTCCCCCCGCTGGGTCGTCGGTCGGGCGTTGTCGCTCTACCAGATGGCGACTTTCGGCGGCATGGCACTCGGAGCCTGGGCCTGGGGCAGCTTGGCAGAGGCCGCCACCGTCCCGACCGCGCTCCTCGTTGCCTCGGTGGTGATGCTGCTGGGATCGTCAGCGGGGATCGTCTATCCGCTGCCGGAACGGTTCGACGACGATCTCGATCCCCATGACGGATGGCGTCGCCCGAAGGTGGAACTCGATCTGCTGCCGCGATCGGGACCGATCTCCATCTCGGTGGATTACGAAATCGACGACGACGCACTCGACGCGTTTTTGGACGTCATGCGGGAACGGCGGCGCATACGCCTGCGCAACGGGGCGCATAGCTGGGTTCTGACCCAGAACCTCGAAAACCATCGGCTTTGGCAGGAGACCTTCAAGGTTCCCACTTGGACAGAGTATCTCCGATATCAGTCACGTACGACGCAGGCGGATGCCGAAGTGACACGCCGCTTGCGCCAGATCGCGAGCGCAAGCACACCGAGCGTCCAGCGTGCCGTAGTGCGCGATCCGATGCGGACGGCGACGCGGAATGAAGCGTCCGCCTACCACCCGCCGATCGACATCGCATGACCCACCGGCAGAGACCTCGCGCGTTACTATCTCGGCCGCATATTCCCGTACCGTCGACATCGAGCGGCAGACTCTCTGTTTGGGCTCCCCCTCTAAGGTAAGCATGCCTTGCCTTGATGATCTCACGCCGGGCATGGGCCGATGGTGTCACGGGGCGTGGGGCAGGAACGCCGACCTTTGGAGAGGTCCGACTGCGTTCAAGTTGCCACGACGGGCAGCTTGATGCCGGGATTGTCGGTGACGCGTGTTAGGGTTTCTAGCGAAATGCATATCTGGGCGGGCAGCCATTCGTCGTTGGTCTCAAACATCAGCGCGCCGACGATGCGGACGATGCCCTCGCTTTTCGACAAGATACCGAAGACGTCGTACCTGCGCTTGAGTTCCCGGATCACCCGCTTGAGCGGGTTAGTCGACGCGATCCATGCCCAGTGCTTGCGAGGAAAGTCGATTTAAGCCAAGACATCTTCGCGAGAGTTCTCCATGAGCGTGCCGAGCATGGGCTGGTTCTCCCCGAGGGCCTCCGCGACGGCATCCCATTGGGCTCCGGCATCCATTTTGTTCTACTGGGCGAAAATCGTCTTCAGCATCGTCGAGACCGCCGTGCGATGTTTAGCCGGAGCGTTGGCGAGCGCGTTGCGCATACAGTGAACGAGACAGCACTGGTGGCGGGTATCGATGACCCGCCGGGCGGCAGCGCAAAGGCCCTTGTGATCGTCGGCGACGACCGGCGTCACGGCGCAGAATCCATGATCAACGAACGACCGTAGGAAGTCCGTCCATAAGAATGAAGCGAAACCGAACGCCTAGAACGGACCGGTGGCGATGGTCTGCCGCCTGGCCTCTAGACGACAGGAGACTCTGGCAGAACCTGTTTGCACCGGGTGGCCCGCTCGACGATCGCGGTCCGCTCATCCATTTGCGCGAGACCTCGCGCCAGACCCTCATGTCGCGATACGGCCGCTGGCTCGGCTGGCTTTCCGCAGATCGACCGGAGACACTTGCCCATGCGCCGCTCGACCGGACGACGATGGATCATCTGCATGACTGGCTTCGAGCGCTCGATCACACCGCCCCGATGACGCGATTGATGTTCGTCGACGGCGTCCTGCGGATCGCGATGGCAGCGGGGCCGGATCGAGACTGGTCGGCGCAGCGGCGCCTCAAGGCGCGGTTGAAGCAGGCCGCCGGACGCGGCGATCCTGCGCGTAAACAGGGACGCATCCTGTCGAGCATGCATCTGCTCGAGGTCGCCACGGAGGTGTCGGAGACGGCAATGGCCCGCCCCGAGGGCACGCTCTCCCGGGCTATGGGGCTACGCGACGCCGCCATGATCGCGCTTCTAGCTCTCCTGCCGATGCGGCGCCGATCCCTCGCGCGCCTGCGCATCGGGAACTCGATTAGCATGACCGAAGATCGGATCGTCATCGCTCTCGCCTCCGCCGACACGAAGTCCGGCAAACCCTGGGACTGCGATGTCCCGGTACAGGTCGAGAGCTTCCTGCGCACGTATCTCGTCGAGGCAAGGCCAATCCTGGCCCGTCGCGGAACGATCGAGGACCCGCATCTCTGGCTCGACCGGACGGGCCGTGGAATGACGGAGGCCGCGATCGGACCCCGCATTGCCGAGGCGACCCTGCGCGTGACCGGCATCCGTGTCCCGCCGCACTACTTCCGCGACGCGGCGGCCACGACCTTCGTTCGGATTTCACCGCAAGCCGCCCGCCTCATCCCGTCCGTGCTGGGTCACGCTGGACCCGGTACCGCGGAGCGGCACTATATCCATGCGCAGACGATCGAGGCCGGACGCGACTACGCCGCTCTGATTGCCGCCAGAAAGAGGAGAGCGCGATGACCCGCGTCGCCATCTACGCCCGGTACTCGTCGGCCATGCAGAAGGCCGCTTCCATCGAGGATCAGGTCCGGCTGTGTCTGGAACGCGCGAGCCGCAACGGTTGGACCGTTTCACAGACCTATACCGACATGGCGATCTCCGGCGCGTCCCTGCACCGCCCTGGCCTGCAGAGCCTGCTGGACGAGGCCGCGCGCGGCCGTATCGATGTCGTTCTCTGCGAGGCGCTGGACCGGCTGAGCCGCGACCAGGCAGACGTCGCCACGCTCTACAAGCAGCTATCGTTCCACGGGGCCGGTATCGAAACGCTATCCGAAGGCGAGATCAGCGAGTTGCATGTGGGCCTCAAGGGCACCATGAACCAGCTCTTCCTGAAGGACCTCGCGGCCAAAACCCGGCGCGGCCTCCGTGGTCGGGTAGAAGCCGGCAAATCCGGCGGCGGCAATGCCTTTGGCTACGATGTCGTCCGCCGCCTCGGTACCGACGGCCAGCCCGTGACCGGCGAGCGGACGATCAACGAGACCGAGGCGGCGATCGTCCGGCGTATCTTCGCGGAGTTCGCGGACGGCACTACGCCGCTCGCCATTGTCCGGCACCTGAACGACGACGGCCTCCCCGGTCCCCGGGGCAAGCTCTGGCGCGATACCGCGATCCGCGGTCACCTCGCCCGCGGGACCGGTATCCTCAACAACAAGCTCTATCTCGGACGTCTGGTCTGGAACCGGATGCGCTACGTGAAGGACCCGGCGACCGGCAAGCGCGTCTCACGCATGAAGTCGGAAGCCGAGTGGATCACCCACGAAGTCCCCGATCTGCGGATCGTCTCAGATGATCTATGGCACCAGGTGAAGACCCGGCAGGGCGAGATCGATGCCACGCCCGCCGTGCAGGGAATCAGGAAGAGCCGGTTCTGGGAGAAGCGCCGTGCCGAGCACCTGCTGACGGGCAAGATCGTCTGCGCAGCTTATGGCGGGACCGTGACGGCGGTCGGCCGCGATTACCTCGCCTGCACCAATGCCCGTAAGTTCGGAACCTGCGACCAGCCCCAGTCGTACCGGCGCGGAGACCTGGACGCGGCGGTCCTCGATCTTCTCCGCGACAGTCTCATGCAGCCCGACGCGGTGGCCGAGTTCGTCGCCGCCTTCGGTATCGCGGTGAATGCCAAACGCATAAAGGAGGTCGAGACCCGCAAGCGCACCCGCGCGGCCCTCAAAGAGACGGAGCACAGGTTGGCGGGTCTCTACGACGCCATCGCGGATGGGTTCCGAACGCCGGGTCTGCTGCAGAAGCTCGAAGAGGCCGAAGCGCGGAAGGCGGAACTGGAGGCACAGCTCAATACCCCGGAGCCCTCACCGGTGCGTCTGCACCCGGGGCTCTCGGAGTTGTACCGCCGCAAGGTCGCGGACCTCGCGGCAAGCCTGCAGGACACGACGATCCGCCCAAAGGCGCTGGATACGCTGCGCGGCCTGATCCAACGCGTCAAAGTCCGCACGGATACGACATCCGGCGGACCTGTTCTGGAACTGGAGGGGGCGATCACTGCCATGATCGAGGAAGCGTCGCCGGGAGCGCTTCGTGGTGTCGATCAGTGTTCGGTAAAAGTGGTTGCGGGAGTAGGATTTGAACCTACGACCTTCAGGTTATGAGCCTGACGAGCTACCGGACTGCTCCATCCCGCGTCAGAAGAGCCAGATATTTTTTTCCTGCGTCTCTATGGATGGAGAACAGGTAATCTGCGGTTGGCCGGTCCGCAGATCGATTGCTTGTATCGTTTTTGAGAGA
>NZ_QKZL01000040.1 GCF_003253995.1 Palleronia aestuarii | reverse complement strand
ACCGTCATGATCGACGGTGAGGCCCAAGGCGCCACTGGTCCGAGCCCCGGCCGAACGAGCTCAAGGCGCACAGAACGGCGACCAGCATGACCGCGAAAAAGGGGGGCGTGGCTGCCTGATCGGCCGGAGTTCGAGGACTAGGAAACGATCCAGTGGATCGTTTTTCCGAGGACGGCGGCATGAACACCAAGCTGCACGCCGTCTGCGACAGCCAGGGGCGCCTACTGGACCTGTTCGTGACCGCCGGGCAGGCAAGCGATTACATCGGTGCCTGAACTGGCCCCCGTTTCGACCGGACACTTGGGCATAGCCATGGAGGCTTAGGCATATGCCTGAGCACGTGCTTATGTCTGAGATTGAGATCATCACCGATGGCGGCCGTCGGCGCCGCTGGTCCGCGAGAGAGAAGATGCGGATCGTGGAGGAGACGCTGGAGGAAGGCACCAGCATTTCGGTCGTGGCCCGCCGGAATGGTGTTGCGCCGAACCTGCTGTATCGTTGGCGCCGTCTGATGTTGGATGGAGGAGCTGTGGCCGTGTCCGGGAATGACGACGTGACCAGCAATCGCGCTGTTCGGCAGATGGGGGAGCGCATCCGCGAGCTTGAGCGGCAGCTCGGCCGCAAGACGCTGGAAGTCGAGATCCTCAAAGAGGCGCTGGACAAGACCCGCTCAAAAAAACGGACGTGGCTCGCGCAGTCGCAGCCGAAGGACGGTTCCCGATGAAGGTCGTGGCCGAGACTTTGGGCGTCTCCCGCTCGAACCTGCACGCCCGGCTGAACGGGAGCGCGAAGCCGCGGCGGCGCTACCACAAGGCGCAAGACGCGGCGGTTCTGCCGTTGATCACGGCATTGGTGGCGGCGCGCCCCACCTACGGCTAGTGCCGGAGTTGCCAGTGGTTGCGCCACTGGTCCGAGCGACCACTGGCGACGCGCTTTTGAACCGGCAGCTCCGCGCTCAAGGCGGCGCGCCCGTGAACCACAAACGCGTCTACCGCATCATGAAGACGCACAACCTCCTGCTCGCTCGCAGATACACCGAACGGCCGGAGCAGACCCATGAAGGCAAGGTGGTCACCATGCGCTCGAACATCCGCTGGTGCTCGGACGGCTTCGAGTTCACTTGCTGGAACGGTGATGTCGTGCGCGGCGCTTTCGTCATCGACGCGCACGATCGGGAGATCATCTCCTGGCGGACCGTCGTGAACGCTGGCATCAGTGGCTCGGACATCCGTGACATGATGCTGGAAGCGGTCGAACGGCGGTTCGAGACCTATAGGGCGCCGCATCCCGTCGAAATGCTGAGCGACAATGGCTCGTGTTACACCGCCCGGGATACGCGCATCTTCGCCAGCCAGCTTGGCCTGAGGCCCTGCTACACGCCGGTGAAGAGCCCCGAGAGCAACGGGATAGCGGAGGCGTTCGTGAAGACGCTGAAGCGCGACTACGTCCATGTCACGCCGTTGGGTGACGCCGCCACAGTCCTCGGATTGATCGCCGGGTGGATCGAGGACTACAACGACAATCACCCGCACTCAGGGCTGAAGATGCGCTCGCCTCGCGAGTTCATCTCAGCTCAAACCGCAACCGCCTGAGTGTCCGCTGAAACGGGGGCAAGACCACCTTCATTGCCGCCCACGCAGCCGAGCATGCCATCCGCCTGATGTGCCGGGCGCTCTCGGTCAGCCCGAGCCGGTTCCATGCCTAGCGCGCTGCCGAGCCGAAGCGGGCAGCGCGCCAGGCCGCGCGGGGCGTTCTGGCTGGCAAGAACCGCGATATCTTCGACGGGAGCCGACAGTGCTACGGGGCGCCGCGGCTCTATGCCGAGCTGCTCTTCCAAGGCTTGCGGATCTCCCGGAAGACGGTGGCCAAGATCATGAAGGACGATGGCATCACATCACCGCGGCGAGGACGCCGCGTGCCGCGGACGATCGACAGTCGGCACAGGCTCGGAATCGCGCCGAACCTTCTGAAACGCAATTTCCAGGCCATGATGCCGGACACCGTCTGGCTGACCGACATCAGCTGTATCCCGACGGGCGAAGGCTGGCTCTACCTCTCCGCGGTCGAGGACATGGCCGCGATGGAGATTGTCGGGTGGTCGATGTCCGAGCGCCTCCAGGTTAGCCTGGCGGTCGATGCGATGCGGATGGCGCTGCAAAACCGCCGGCACCCGACTGGGCTGATGTGCCACTCCGATCGCGACGTGCAATACGCCGGCGGCAACTACCGGCGACTCTTGCGCGCCTACAAGGCCCGCCGATCGATGAGCGGAAAAGGCAACTGTCTGGACAACGCTCCGATGGAAAGCTTCTTCGGCTCGTTGAAGACCGAGCTGGTCCATCGCACCCGTTTTCGCTCACGCCGCGAGGCCAAGGCAACGTTGTTTGAGTACATCGCTATCTTCTACAACCAGCAACGACACCATTCGAGCATCGGCAACCCCACGCCGGAGCAGGCGAGGCTCGACATGTCCGATGCCGAGGCCGCGTAATGACCCTGCACCCAGTTAGCCATCAGGGGGTAGCGTCAATCATGGATTGACCCGCGATCGTCTGCCGTGCAACCGACTGCTCGAGGCCGCGCGCGACGGGCCCGAAGAAGCACGCCTGGCGCTCGACCTGCTCACCGGCCCGCTGCGCGATCCGGAGGAGCCGATTGAGGCAGAGACCGACCGGATCACAGAGGAACAGAAGGCCGACCCGCTTGACCGGCGGCTCGCCACGATTCCGGGATTGGGCACGATTACGACTTCGGCCTTCGCGGCAACGTCGCCGGACGTCGCCGCCTTCCGTTCCACGCACGACTACGCCGCTTGGCTGAGGCTCACACCGTGGGCTATCTCCTTGGACAGGAATGAACGGCTGGGCCGGATGTCGAAGGCGGGGAACAGGTCTCTACGACGGCTGCTCTACCTCGGCGCGATGATGAAGCCAATGTCACGCCAATGGACCGAGTGACGTCGAAAAGTGATCAGTGTGCGGCGGAGCGGCGGGCAAGTGAGACGGACGCCGCGCCCACAGGATCGACCGGATGCTCGTGAAGAAGCCGGTGAAGGTGGTTGCCGTCGCGCTTGTGGCGCGCATGGCCCTTACGGTCTGGGCGTTCGTGATGATTATCGAACTGATGGCGAGCCATCGCTCACTCGATCGCGGGAATAGCTATCGAGCCATGCCCGGCTGAGACCGAGGTCCCCACCGGACGCGTCCGATGGTCCCAAAAATGGGGCGGCGCGATGTGAGGTGATGGCACAAGGCGGAGACAAGACGGACGGAACACCCAGATCGGACTGGAGAGGCCAAGAACGCGTGCCATCGATTGGGACCCGTCCAACTCAGCGGACTTCATCATGGCGCGCGGCTGATCACTTCGCTGATGCGACGCCGCATACATGGCCCTAACCGACCGAACGACACCGGCCGAACAAAGCTCTTGCCAAGGGGCCATCCATACACTGTTCGAGACCGATGTGGCAGCAACAGATGGCTTGATACCGGCCTCGCTTGGATGCTCAGAATACTCGATGGGTGAGTACTGAAGCCGCGATCCGATTGGGGGACCTCTCCCAAGCCCTTCGCTTGCCGGCGTTGATGGAAAACCGGCTACAATGTCTTTATACCAAGACCCGCACGAACCAACGTGTTGACCCTCCCGCCCAGGATGCGCTTGGCGCAGAACTAGACGACAAGGAGCGAAGGAGACCTTGGCCCCGGTGGGGCATTCCAAGCCTCGGAACGAGGCGAAGATTACCTAGGCGGCTAGGTAAGTACAGTCGTTTTCCGTAGGGTCTGGACCGACGATGCATCCATGGACGACCCGGCAGATTGTTCGAAGCAGACATGCGGAATGGCCAATTCACCTCGTCGAGCGGAGATGGAGCCTTCTCGTCCAGCACCGTCGTCCGGTGGGGCTTCCCGCGAATTATGTCCTAAAAGCCAAATTCGTTCATCGCTTTGATCACCGTGTAGTGGGGGACGTCAAAGAATTTCCGCCCGAGTTGCCGCCGGATCTTGCAGATGTTGTTCCGCGTTACGATTGTTCCACCGAGTCAATCGCTTGACCCTTGAATTCTACTGAATTTTGTCGGACACGCGGTGGATCGCGGGACGCATGCCCGTGTCTCGCTTGGCACGCGCCGAATGTCGGGTCGTATTTGCCAGTTTCGACGCATAGTTGCAGTATGTTAACGGTGTGATCGGCGGCACTTGTGCCAGGTCTGGTCGACCCAAAGCCAGTGGAACCCCGACGGGTTGCGCCACCATTGGCAACTCCGCGCGATGAGCATGAGTGAACGACACCACCGTCTCGACCAATGGTTGAGCGTCGCCAAGGCCAATTTTGCGCTCGACGTCTTCCTCGTAGCAGTGGTGGATAATGCCTCGTCCTTGCGGAGGATTTCGTTCGCCTTCCCCACTTTCCATTCGAGCACCTTAGTCTTCCTGGCGATATTGCCCTAGATGCAGGCACGACGACCGCCTCGGGCTCCCTGATCCAATCGTTCCTAGCGTTCGCCGAACGACCGATCTCGGCTGCGAGGGACGCGATTAGCTTGCCAGCGAAAACCATGTTCGCTGTGATCATCGAGGATAATTCAGACTGCTCGGTCGCGAGCGTCCGGCGCAAACTTGTTCGTTGTCGTGCTTGCGATGGTTCCAGTCCGCTCAGACGATGGAGATTCCGGCAAACTCGGTGCGGTCCGGTCGTGCAGTGGCTTACGCTAGATCCTAGGCCCGCCATGCATTCAAATTTAAACCGGGCTACCTTGTTGCGGCAACTCGAGTCGAACTCCGGAACAGGGACGATTTCCCTGATTGCCGGCGGTCTTGTGCTGCTCTCGGCGCTAGATGGCAAACCCGATCGGCTGGTGTACCATAGTAATCATCTAAGCCGACCAGAAGGTCTGGAGCGTAGCTCGAATCCACCATATCTTCCTTGGGATCGGGGAGCACTTCTTCAAGCAAAGTATCGCGCGGCGTCGTGGCTTCCGGTTTTCAGGGCGTCACGATGACCTTGACCAGATGATCCCGGTCATGGGTCAATGGTTTCATTCGCGCCGGCAGGTCGCGCAATGCGACTATCTCCGAGAGGATCGCCCCGGTGGGCACGTCGCCGGAGCGTATCGCGGCCATGACCCGGTCGAAATCGCTTTTCAGCGCATTGCGCGAACCGATGATGCGGCTCTCGCGCTTGTGGAATTCGGCATCGGTGAAGGTCAGGTCGCCTTTGACCACGCTGACGAGCACTGTAGAGCCGCCATGGGCAACGAGGGGAAACCCCGCCTCGATCGCCTTCGCGTTGCCGGTGGCGTCGAAGACCACGTCGAACCCCTCGGACAGATTACCCGTCATGATGTCGTCGCCGGGTCGATGGATGCGGTCGAAGCCGAAATCCCGGGAGGCAATGTCGAGACGTGCGCGGCTCAGATCCATGACATGGACATCGGCCCCGGAGAGGCGCGCGAAGATGGCCGTGCCGAGGCCGATGGGGCCGGCCCCGGTGACCAGCACGCGATCGCCGGGCCCGCAGTCGGACCGTGCGACGGCGTGAGCGCCGATCGCCAGGAACTCGACCATCGCGGCGTCCTCTCGGGACAATCCGTCGGCGGGATAGAGGTTCGTTTCCGGCACCGCGATGCGGGCGCACATGCCCCCGTCGCGATGGACGCCCAGAACTTCGATCCGGGCGCAGCAATTCGGCTTTTCGCGGCGGCAGGCGCGGCATTCGCCGCACGAGATGTAGGGATTCACAACCATCAATCGCCCCGCATCGGGGCCGTCGACCGGACAACCCGAAAGCTCGTGTCCCATGACGCGGGGATAGGCGAGGAACGGGTGCAGCCCCTCGAAGATATGGTAATCGGTCCCGCAGATGCCGATGGCCGCGATATCGACCAGTCGCCATCCTTCCGGCGCATGATCGGGCAGGGGGCGCTCTTCGAGCGTCATGGTGCCCGGCTCGGCGCAAACCGCCGCCATCATCGTTCCGGTCGCGATGTCCTTCACCGGGTAACCTCCAGATTTCGAGGCTGCCAATCCATCGGCAACTCCCCCTTGATGATGAGGGACAGGACGTCGTCCTTCGTCACCTCGTCGATGCGGTTCGATCCGACAACACGGCCCTTGTTCATCACCACGACGCGGTCGCAGAGATCGAAGACGTCGTGCATGTCGTGGCTGACGAGGAAGATGCCGATTCCTTCCTCGCGCAATTGCCGGATGAGGTCGGCTACCATCGCCGTCTCCGACGGTCCGAGGGCCGCGGTCGGCTCGTCCATGATAAGGATTTTCGTGTCGAAGTAGATCGCGCGTCCGATGGCGATGACCTGTCTCTGCCCACCCGAGAGGGACGAAACCGGATCGCGCAGGTTCTTGAAGTTGGGATTGAGGCGCGAGAGCACGTCCCGCGCGGCGTCCATCATCGCGGCTTCGTCGAGATTGCCGAAGCGGGTCGTCAATTCGCGCCCGAGAAAGAGGTTTGCCGGCGCGTCGAGATGGTCCGCCAGCGCGAGTGTCTGGAAGATCGTCTCGATCCCCTTGGCGCGCGCATCGTTGGGCTCGCCGAACGCGACGGGTTTGCCATCCACGCGGATTTCACCGCCATTGGGCGTCATCGCGCCGGCAAGCATCTTCATCAGGCAGGATTTTCCGGCGCCGTTATGACCGAGGAGACCGACGACCTCGCCCGGAAAGAGGTCGATCGACACGTGATCGACCGCCCGGATGCCTCCGAAATGCTTCTCGATGTCGATCATCTCGACGAGGGGCGTGGCACCCATCTTCGGGCCTTTCGGTTTGTTGCGATGCCCGGGGCGCAGGGGATCGGCCCCGGGATCGACATGTCAGTAGAGGACGTTCTGCGCCTCGTCGGAATCGATGTTCTTCTGATCGACGAGGACGACGCCGGTATTGATGAACGCCTCCACGCTTTCGCCGTCGAGGATGTCGACCACGGTTTCGACGCCAAGCTCGCCCATCGCGAAGGATCCCTGGACGGCGATCGCATCGAGCACGCCGTCGCGGACGAATTGCTGGAGATCCGCGTTTCCGTCGAAACCGAGGGCGACGAGATCGCCCGCACGGCCAGCCTGCACGATGGCCCGCCCCATGCCCACTGCGGTAGGCTCATTGGCGCCGAAGATACCCACGAGGTCGGGATTGGCCGAAAGGACGTCCGTGGTCTGGTTGAGCGCCGTCGCCATCTGGCTTTGCGAATAATATGGCCCGACGATCTCGAGATCGGAATTCGCCTCGATATAGTCGGTAAAGCAACCCACGCGCCCGATCTCCGAACCGACGCCGGCCACGTAGGACATGATGGCGACCTTGCCCGTCGTGGCGGCCTTCTCGATCATGCGCTCCGCAACGGCTTCTCCCGCGGCGCAATTGTCAGTCGAAAGAAACGCCTGATAGCTGTCCTGGTATTGTTCGGAGAGCGCGCTGTCGATGATGACCACGGGGATCTGCGACTGGTAGGCACGCTCGACCGCCGGACCGAGCGCTTCGGGGTCGGAGGGCGCGAGAACGATACCCGCGACGCCACGATTGATCGCGTTCTCCACGAGGTTCACCTCGTCGGCGATGTTGCTCTCGGCCGCGGGGCCGTCAAAGCTCATCGTGTGTGCGTCAACCTCCTCGATTGCCGCGGAGGCACCCTTGTTCACGTTCTGCCAGAAATTCGAGTTCGTGGTCTTCACGATGACGGCGATCTCGCCCGCCTGGACCGCCCCGGCGGATATGGCGAGGGCCGAGGCGGCGGTGATGAGCTTGACGGTTTTCATTGTATCCTCCCACTGGATGTCAGGTCGCTTTCCGGGCGCGGCTCAGCTTGGCCGGTTTCGGATCTGGTCGATCCAGACCGCGCCGATGACGACGAAACCGATCACGATCTGCTGGATGAAGGCGGAGACGCCGGACATGTTGAGCCCGTTGCGCAGAATTCCGATGATGAAGGCGCCGATCAAGGTGCCGCCGACACCCCCGACGCCCCCGGAGAGCGACGCGCCGCCGATAACCGCCGCAGCGATCGCGTCCAGTTCGTACATTACGCCTTCGGAGGGCTGCGCCGTGACGAGGCGGGACATCAGCACGTTGCCGGCGATCCCGGCCAGAGCGCCGGACATCGTGTAGGCGTACAGCTTGGTGTGATCGGTACGCACTCCGGAGAGCCGCGCCGCCTCTTCGTTCGAACCGGTGGCGTAGATGTGCCGTCCGATCCGTCGGCGCCGCAGGATATACGCGATCAGCACCGCAACGACCGCGAGAAGGATCGCGGGGTAGGGGATGCCGGGGAAGATGACGCGCGGAAAGCCGCTCTGCTGCATCTCGACGACACGGAAGAGCGCGCCGTTGCCAAGCATGCCGAAGCTCCGGCCAAGCCCCGAGACAGGCGTCGCACCGGTCAGCTGAAGCGCGAGTCCACGGGCGATCAGCATCATCCCGAGCGTCGCGACGAAGGGCGGGATCCGCATCCTCGTGATGACGAAGCCGTTGAAGAGCCCGCAGGCCGCTCCGGCAAGCATGCCCAGCGTCATCGCGGGAAAAACCGGAAGCCCGGCCTTCACCGCGAAACCCGAAATGACCCCCGCGAGCGCGAGGACGGACCCGACCGACAGGTCGATCCCGCCCGTGATGATGACCATGGTCATTCCGATCCCCAGAATGCCGATCACCGAGGTCTGCAACAGGATGGTCAGACCGTTGTTCACTGAAAGGAAGGCGGAGCTCGCGAGGCCGAAACCGATCACCAGCGCGAAGAGCGTCAAGAGGGCAGACAGACGCTGCAGGGACCCGGCGCCGAAGCGGACGCGTCCGATTCCGTCGAACGCGGCTGGCTTGCCGATATCCGCCATCTGGCCCCTCCAAACACAGACTGCACTTTATAATAAAAAACGTTATCGACGGGGATCCGCTTCTGTCAATGGCTTTTGCACTCGCTATAATCGCGAAAAGTGGTGTCAAAGCGGGATGAGTGGTGATGGCGCGATCGGACACTCGCTACCGGGAAGCCTTCAACGCGATTCTCGATTTCTGCGCGACCTTGGCGCCCGGTTCTCTGATCCCGTCCGAACAGACCTTGAGCGAACGGACGAATGTGAGCCGAACGGTCGTACGCCGTTGCCTCGCCCGATTGCAGGAGCACGGCGTGATCTCGTGGCAGGGGCGCGAGAAGGTCCTTCTGCGCATGCCGGTTCGAAACGACAGGCTCGAGATCGGCGCGCTGAAGGTATCTCCGGAAGACCTGGAGGGACGGTTCCTGGACTGGATCCTGCGGTTCGACATTCCGGCAGGAACGCCGTTGTCGATTGCGGACCTGTCCCGGAAATTCGAGGTGCCCCAGCATGAGTTGAAGGAGTTCCTCGCCGGGCTCAGTCGGTTCGGACTCGTCGCACGGCGCCCGAAAGGGGGCTGGCGGCTCAGCGGGTTCACCGCGGATTTCGCCGTCGAGCTCTCGGATTTCCGTGCGTTGCTCGAACTCAATGCGGTGCGGCAAGCCGCGAACGCCCCCCCGGACGATCCGTTCTGGTCGGCGTTGAGCGATTTGAGGTCAGCGCACGTCTCGCTCAGCAAGAGGATCGATACCGACTACCATTCCTTCTCGGGTCTCGACGAACAGTTTCACCAGAGGATCAACGGCATCGTGCGGAACCGCTTCTTCAAGGAATTCCAGAAGGTCATCTCGCTGATTTTTCACTACCATTACCTCTGGAACAAGGCTGACGAGCGCGAGCGCAATGCGGCAGCCATCGAGGAGCATCTTGCGATCATCGATGCGCTGGAGGCGCGCGACGCCGACGGCGCGGTCGTGGCGGCGAGACGGCATCTGGACACGTCGAAGATGACGCTGCTGTCTTCGCTTCGCTATCACGAGCTCGCCTAGTCAGGCTGCGATCTCGCGATGTGCAGAGGTGATCGCAGCGGGACGCAAGAGGCGAAAGCTATAGCCAATATCACTGGAGTATGTGGTGCCCGGGGGCGGAATCGAACCACCGACACGAGGATTTTCAATCCACTGCTCTACCCCTGAGCTACCCGGGCCGGGGCCGACGGCGATGGGCCGCGGCGGGTGACGCCCTCTTAGACGTGGCGGATCGCCAAGTCCAGAGGCGCCGCCGCGGAAATCTCAGCTTTGCGTACCGGAATCGTCTTCGTCGGGACCTTCCTCGTCCTCCAGAGGAATCGCGTATCCGCCGGTGAGCCACCGGCCGAGATCGACATCGGCACAGCGGCGCGAACAGAAGGGACGGTATTGCGGATCGGTCGGGCGGTTACAGATCGGACAGGCCATGCAATGTCCCTCTCAGATGATCTCGCGTAAGGGAAGACGGTCGCGTTGACGGTTCAGCTCGTAGCAGCCGAGCGGGGTCCAGCCGGCGAGGATCGTTCGGACCGGATCGCGACGGAACGCTGCCTGCATCGCCTGCTCGATGACACGTCTGTCCTTCTTCGGCTGCGGTGCAAGATCAAGCGTGATCTGGCCCCCCAGCCCACGGCACCTGAGTTGCGCAGGCAGGGCACGGATCGCCGCGAGATTGGCCTTCAGACCCGCCGCAAGGGACGTATCGCCACCGGTATTGACGTCGATCGCCACCAGCGCGCGCGTGGGCTCGATGCTCATCCATCCGCCCGTGCTGAGCTCGACATGGGAGGAGCGCAGCACGTCGATGCGGTCGAGGATGCCGTGTTCCGCGAAATTTCCTTCGGCAGTCTCGATCACGTCGGGCGTTTCCCATTCCCGCCACGCCAGCATGTGCGGATCGGGACCGTCGAACAGAAGCTCGGGAAGCGTTCCCCGGTCGCCGGCGACGCGGGTGGCGAGATCGAACGTCGCAGCGATATCTTCGGCGATTTCCGCATCGTCGGCGAGGGCGGCGGTCGAGCGGAGGATCAGACCCATCTCGCCTGGCGGGCCGACCACGTCGTGGGCGATCGACAAGAGGACCTCGCGCCTGTCGTCGTCGCGGATCTGCCGCGAGACATTGTAGCCGGGCGCACCCGGCGAGACGATGACATGGCGCGACTTGAAGAGTGGACGGGAGGTGACCGGAACGGCCTTGCCGTCGGTCGCGTAGCCCGTGACCTGGACCAGGATCGTCTCCCCCGGCTTCAATCCCTTCGCATCCTTGAGCCAGCCCCGGCCGTCCGGAAGGCGGACCGTGACCCCGCCCTGACCCTTCATCTGCCGATCGATCGTGGCACGATAGATGGCGCCAGGGACCGGTCGGTTCTCCGGACCCGCGATCAGCAGATCCTCGAGCTGGCCGTCGACGACAAGCGCCGCGGCCAAACGCCCGTCGATCGTATCGAGATGGACGGCACGGCCTTTCATGCCGTCGGCCAGATCATGATGCCTGCCGCGGACAGGAGTTGCGCGGTTTCGTGGAGCGGAAGACCCACGACTGCGGAATGCGACCCGCTGATCCATGGAATAAAGGTAGAGGCAGGCCCCTGGATCGCATAGCCTCCTGCTTTGCCGCGCCAGTCACCGGTCGCGAGATACCCGTCGATCTCCGTCTTCGAAAGTCTTTTCATCCGGACCGCGCTCGTCACTTCGCGCTGCCGCATGCCGTCCGCCGATTTCACGGCGATCGCCGTGACGACCATGTGACGGCGCCCCGAAAGGGCGTCGAGAAAGCTTCGCGCCTCGACCTCGTCGGCAGGCTTGCCGAGAACCCTCCGGCCCATCGCGACGGTGGTGTCGGCGCAGAGCACGACCTCGTCCGGGGCGATCTCCACGGCTTCGGCTTTTTCCCGCGCCATGCGGGCGCAGTATGGGCGCGGTAGCTCGCCCATACGGGGGGTCTCGTCGATGTCGGGGGGGCGAACCTCGTCCGGCACGAGACCGAGCTGTGCCAGCAGGTCGAGCCGACGCGGCGAGCCGGATCCGAGGATCAGGCGCATCCGCTTACTTGAAGCGATAGTTGATCCGCCCCTTCGTCAGGTCGTAGGGGGTCATCTCCACCTGGACTTTGTCGCCTGCGAGAACGCGGATACGGTTCTTTCGCATCTTGCCGGCCGTATGCGCGATGATCTCATGGCCGTTTTCCAACTCGACCCTGAATGTCGCATTCGGCAGCAATTCCTTCACGACACCCGGGAATTCGAGAAGTTCTTCCTTGGCCATGCTTGCTCCTGATTTGCAGCCCCGTTGCGGGCGTGCCACTAAATGGTGCGGTTTGAGCGACAAATCAAGCTGTCATATGACGGTCTCGCGATGCAAATCAGCCCGAGCGTTCCATCACGCAGACAAGCGTGAACAATCGCTTCGCGGTCCGCCCATCCATCACGATCCGGTCGCCAAGACGATCGCGCAATTGCCGCGCGGCTTCGTCATGCAAGTCCCGCCTGGCGGTGTCGAGTGCCTCGATCTGCGCCGGGGGCAGCGATCTGACGGCCGCCTCGTAGCTTTCGCAGAGCGAGCCGTAATCCTTCGCCACCTGCGCAAGCGGGCCGAGAGATATCCGGATGTCCTTCGTACCACCAGACGGCGGGTCGACCTCGAAGGCGAGTACCTGATCCTGAAGGCCAAGCCGTAGTCGATAGGGGCCCGGGGGACCCTCCGCGAGGGAGAAACTGTTCTCCTCCAGAAGATCGAAGATCGCGACGCGGTGTTCGTGGTCCGCCTCGAGGGAGGGAGGTACGAGGAGTTCGATCGCCTCGAGCCTGTCGGTCACGGAGCGGGCTCGTTCAGTCGAGCGAGCCGTGCCCGAACGCTCAATCCATGCGCCTCGAGGCTCTCGGACCGCGCGAGGGTCTCGGCCGCCGGACCGATGGCCTTGAGCGCGCCGGGGGTCATTTTCGCGAGCGTCGTGCGTTTCATGAAGTCGAGGACGGAGAGGCCGGAAGAGAATCGAGCGGACCTGGAAGTGGGAAGCACGTGGTTTGGCCCGCCGACGTAATCGCCGATCGCCTCGGGCGTCCACTTTCCGAGAAACATGGCCCCCGCGTTGAAAATATTGGCGGCCAGCGGTTCCGGTTCGTCAACGCAGAGTTCCAGATGTTCTGGCGCGATCTGGTCCGCTAGGACGGCGGCTTCGCCAAGATCATGAACCGTGATGATGGCCCCGTGATCGCGCCAGCTCGCCCCCGCGATCTCGCGTCGCTCGATCGTCCGGAGACGGTCGGCAACGGCATCGGCCACGGCTTCGCCGAAAAGCGGATCGGTCGTGATCAGGATCGCCTGTGCCTTGGCATCGTGTTCGGCCTGGCTCAGAAGGTCGAGCGCGATCCAGTCCGGCTCGTTGGAGCCGTCGGCGATCACCACAATCTCCGATGGCCCGGCGATCATGTCGATACCGACGCGGCCGAAGACACGGCGCTTTGCGGCGGCGACATAGGCGTTGCCCGGGCCGGTGATCTTGTCGACACGCGCGACGCTCTCGGTGCCATAGGCCAATGCCGCGATCGCCTGAGCCCCGCCAAGACGGTAGACCGTATCCACCCCGGCAAGCTTGGCGGCAAGCAAGACCAGGGGGTTCACCTTTCCGTCGGGCGTGGGCGTCGTCATGACCATCCGTTCCACACCGGCAACGCCGGCGGGGATCGCATTCATCAGGACGGAGGACGGATAGGACGCGGTGCCGCCCGGCACGTAGAGCCCGACCGCCCCCATCGCGTTCCAGCGCCAGCCGAGGCGCGCGCCGGCCTCATCCGTCCAGTTCGCGTCCTCGGGCAACTGCCGAAGGTGATAGGCCCTGATGCGGTCCGCGGCGAGCCGAAGCGCATCGGCCTCCGCCACCGGCACGCGGGCGATCTCCGCCTCGATCTCCTCGGTCGTGAAGGCCAGCGTTGCCGCGGTCAGCTCGATCCGGTCGTGCCGCCGGGTGGCGTCGATGAGGGCCGCATCGCCGCGCGCGCGGACATCGGCAAGGATCTCGTCGACCGCCGCCTCGACATCCGCGTCCTCCTCGCGCGTGCTTTCGAGAAGGGCAGCGAACCGCGCCTCGAAATCGTCTTGTGAGGTCGAAAGGATGTGCGGCATGGACGGATCTTTCCTCGGCAGCGGGGACGGTTCGAGACGCGTGCGGATCACCGCACCGTCCGACGGGTCATTCCTCGTGACGGGGCACATGCCCGGACGGTGCGGCGTAGGGACGTGTCACATCCTCGAGCGTTACTTCCAGCGCCTCGACATCGATCGCGATGGCTCCGTCACCGGCGAGGGTGAGAAGGATCCGGCCCGCTCCGTCGTCTCCGGGCTCCACCGAAATGGAGAGGAGCGAGAGAACGAGATCGAGATCGGACCTGTCGATCCCGTTGGTGCGCACCGCCGTCACGTCCTCGACCGCCAGGACCGACTGGACACGCTCCACGCTTCGTCCCTCGCGGCTCGCGCGATCTTCCCAGCGGAAGCGGTTGAGGAGGAGCCCGAACCGCCGTTTCGGCCGATGCCACGCCATTTCCGTGATCGGAAAGATCGCGTCCTGCACCAGGGTCGAGACGACCTGAAGGTCCTCGGCATCCATCGCACGAAGCCGGACAGGGCGCTCTCGCGCATCCTCGAACCGCGCATCTTCTGTCATCGCTCAGTCACCCGTTCGACGCGGGCACCGACGGCGCCCAGTTTTTCCTCGACCCGTTCGTATCCGCGATCGAGATGGTAGACGCGGTTCACGACCGTCTCTCCCTCCGCCGCGAGCCCCGCGAGGATGAGCGAGACGGAGGCGCGCAGATCGGTCGCCATGACCGGCGCACCCTTCAGCCGTTCCACACCGGTGACGGTCGCCTGTCCGCCATGGACGTCGATCCGCGCGCCCATCCGCATGAGCTCCGGGGCATGCATGAAACGGTTCTCGAAGATCGTCTCCTCGAGCACGCTGGTCCCGTCGGCGGTGCAGAGAAGCGCCATCATCTGTGCCTGCAGGTCGGTCGGGAAACCCGGGAACGGCTGCGTCGAGACGTCCACGGCCCGAACCCGGCCGTTCTTCCGCGCGACCTTGATCCCCGCCGGTGTCTCGCTGACCGAGATGCCGGCCGCATCGAGCTTTTCGGAGAAGGCCCCGACAAGGTCGATGCGACCGCCCAGACATTCTACCGTTCCCCCGCAAATCGCCGGGGCGAGCATGTAGGTGCCGAGCTCGATCCGGTCGGTGACGACGGGATGGGTCGCGCCGCCGAGCTCCGTGACGCCCTCGACCGTGATCGTCGAGGTGCCGTCGCCCTCGATCCGCGCGCCCATGCGGCGCAAGCAGGTCGCAAGATCGACGATCTCGGGCTCGCGCGCCGCATTGGCGATCACCGTCGTGCCCCGTGCGAGCGTCGCGGCCATCAGCACGTTCTCGGTCGCGCCCACCGACACGATCGGAAAGTCGATCCTCCCGCCGCGGAGACCTTTCGGCGCGGTGGCGTGGACGTAGCCGTCGCGCAGCTCAAGTTCCGCACCGAGCGCCTCAAGCGCGGTCAGGTGCAGATCGACGGGACGCGCACCGATCGCGCAGCCGCCGGGCAGCGAGACGATCGCATGCCCGTCCCGGGCAAGGAGCGGGCCTAAAACGAGGATCGAGGCACGCATCTTCCGGACGATGTCGTAATCTGCGGTGTGATTCGTGAGCGCGTGGGAAGAAAGCGCGAGGACGCGCCCGTCCTGAAGTTGCGTGACCTCGACCCCCAGCGAGCGCAGGAGCGTGGTCATCGTCGCGATGTCCGACAGCCGCGGCGCATTCGTCAGGGTCAGCGGCGCCTCGCTCAGGAGCGTCGCAGGCATCAGGGCGAGACATGCGTTCTTCGCCCCGGCAATGGGGATCTGGCCGTCGAGGGGGCGTCCGCCCGTGATCACGATGGAATCCATCTAGCGCTTCGGTCCTTCGGTTTCGCGGGGCTTCGTCTCGGTCGGGGCCTGTGCCGCGCGCGCGCGGGCCTGTGCCTTGCGCTTCGACATGTTGGCCTTAAGCGCGGCCTTCAGCCGGTCCGCGCGGTCCGATCCTCCGGGTCTTCCCGTTCGCTCCTTCGTCATCCGGCTTTCGTAGCGCAGCGTCCGGGTGGGGTCTAGGCGGCACGACCGCCTCGCTGCCTCGAAAAACCCCGGCAGAACCCTTGCGCGGACAGGCGCGAGCGTCTAATCACCCGCCACGATCGGCGCTGTGGTAGCTCAGTGGTAGAGCACACCCTTGGTAAGGGTGAGGTCGAGAGTTCAATCCTCTCTCACAGCACCATTTTTTAATATGTTAGTCGGAATTGCGCTCTGCATGTCGCGTGATTGGGCAGCACCGGGGCAACACGACTCCTCGGGGACCTTCGAGCTGGGGAGTTCGCTGAGTCCACACAAATTGCGTACGGCGCTGCATAATCCTGCCGTTCTCGTCAGACGCACTACTGCTGATCGGGCGGGCAAGGCCAAATCGGTACTTCTGCCGCGGTAGTGAAATCCTAAGTGGTCCTGGCGCAGCGGACGTCATCTTGGGCGGATTGCAGACCTTCTCTGCGCGTGCGAACCGAGCTCTGCCAGATTATGAGGCGGACACTCCGCCAGGATCGCGCAGCGGGACCCCAGGTCACCTACAGGGAGGAAGGATTGCCAACATTCGCCGCCGGTGCGCACGCAACTAGCCAAAATCGCGAAGCCGAACGTCAGACCAAACCAAGATCGAATTATGTCATACGCCACGCCAATGCGGCACAGAGCCCAAGCTGACGATTTCTGCACCAAACCCACGGGATCATTGCAACCGCTGTAAACGTGAGAGCCAAGCTTCAGCCTCCTGTTTGCGACCTGACTTTCGCATTAGATAGCTAATATCATTGACCGACACCTCAATCCTCGGTCCCCAGTAAGAGAGATTGTGGATGCGGCGCTCAAAGGCGACTTCCGCAGCTTCAGTTAAGATTTCTACGGCCTCATTGAAGCCGCCACGCTCTGACACCAGCGGTGCGAGGGCGTTTAGGACGTCGTAATGTACGCCCGCATAGGCCTCATCTACATGCGGGTTCCTTGCAACAAGGTCCCGCGCCAATCGTAGGCTCAGGACCCATTGATTGACGACGTTGGTCGTGATTCAGGCTCCGCGAGGAGACAACATGCATGAGCAACCTGTTTTGGCTGACCGAGGCGCAGATGGCGCGGCTGCGGCCGTACTTCCCGAAGAGCCATGGCCGCCCCCGTGTCGACGACAGACGGGTCCTGAGCGGCATAATCTTTGTCAACCGTAATGGGTTGCGCTGGTGCGATGCCCCCAGTGAGTATGGCCCCCCGAAGACGCTCTCTAACCGATGGAAGCGGTGGAGCGATATGGGTGTGTTCGCCAGGATCATGGACGGCTTGGCGGCCGAGGGCGCGGAACGGCAGACGATCATGAT
>NZ_QKZL01000039.1 GCF_003253995.1 Palleronia aestuarii | reverse complement strand
CGAGATCATGTTCGAAAGGCTTGAGGACTGGAGGCGCGTTGCCACCCGATACGACAGATGTCCCAAGGTCTTCCTCTCGGCGATCGCGCTCGCCGCAATCGTCATCTACTGGCTTTGAAACTTAATGAGCCCAGGTCTTAGAATAAGTTTTGGTGGAAGCCAACAATTCCACCGACGATTTGTCTGTGCGATCGCGTGTAGCATTTCGGATGGCGATTTACCGACCCGGCCCCGAGCACCTCGCAATCTGTACTGGGAAATATTTTGGGGGCAGCCGAATGATCCGCCTTGACGAAAGCCTTACGCAGATCGCGCTAACCGCTATCGAGACAACGGTGCGGCTCGGCAAATGGGACGATCTTTGCGACCAGATCGCACGGATGCTCGAGATACGAGCGCTGGTCGTGATGGCGTATGATCTTCGCCACCACAGATCACCGCTCCTGCATTGTTCCGAAGAGCTCAGGAGACCGGAGGCGTTCGATATCCTCGACCGTGTCCGCAAAGGGGAGGTGCCCGAGGAGAATGCCGGCTATACGGCGATTGGCCGGACGAATGCCGGATACATCCTGTCCGAACGCGAGGTGTATCGCGTCGGACCGAACCACCCGCTCCCGCGCAATCCTCATCGTGAGCGCGTCCTCAAGCTTCTGGATGCACGAAGCAGATACGCAATGCGGCTGAACGATGTCGGCCCGTTCCTCGATTGTGCGATCTCGATTGAGGGCGGCGATACGGATGTGTCGCGTCTGTCAGGGTACAACACGTTCCTGACTGGTGTCCTGTCAAAGACGATGGAGGCCTCCCGCATCATCGCGACCCTCTCCGTCACTTATAACCGGATGCTCACGCTCTTCGACGGCCTGGCCTTCGCGGCGGCCTTCTGTGACCGAAAGGGAAACATTTTGCACGCCAATCGCACCTTCATCGACATGGCGCGCGACCGCGACAGCATCGTCATGGAAACGAATGTCCTGGCAGGGACCACCGCCGGTCGGACGCAGGCCATGCACAAGGCCATCCAGGCGGCACTTTCTCCAGCGGCATCGCCCAAGGCGGTCGCGTTCGCACTCGATCGCCGGTCGGGGAAGGTGCCCCTCATCGGATACGCCGCTCCAGTTAAGGAAACCGAGTTTGGCGGCGCGACCGTCGTGCTCCTCGTCCTCCTCGATCCCCAAAGCGGCACCCAAGTTCCTGCGACGGGCCTGGCGGCATTCGGCGTCTTGTCGCCCGCCGAACTTCAGGTCAGCGAATTGCTCGTCCGGGGTCTGAGCACGGTCGAGATTGCCGAGCATCGCGATACGAGCGAGGAGACCACGCGCGGACAGGTCAAGGCCAGCCTCACGAAGCTCTCCTGTAGAAGCCGCCTCGACATGGTCCGGCTCGCCCTCTCGACGCAGTCCCCCATTGCGAACGCGGTCGATCCCTCGTTGCACCATCGAGGCAATTCACGGGAGGCCGCGCCCGATCGGGGCTGAACACCTGCTCTAGAAGCGTCGGAGGTCCCGAGACATCACGAACTCTGCCCCGTGAAGCGATCCCAATCCGATCTCAGTCTTCCTGCGATTGCCCGTCCCCCATCTGGGGGATGCAGTCGGCGGTATGTCGCCTATAACGAAACGATATCGTATCTAAATCATCCATTGGTGAAAAAGTCATGGCACGCAGAGCATTAGGCCGCTCTTTCGAGGGCGGCCCCCAAGATGATTTCCTGGAAGGCACCGGCCGTAGCGACGTTCTGTTCGGCGCGGGGGGTAACGACACGATCGTGGGTGGCCGCGGTGTCGATCTCCTCTTCGGCGGGTCCGGCTCCGACGTCTTTGTCTTCGACGATGGGCATGCAGGCGACATGAGCTTCGGGCGCGCCGATACGGTCGGTGACTTCTCCAGCGAGGATGCCCTCGATCTTTCCAGGACCGAAGTCCGGTATTTCGCGGGCTACGACGTGGTTTCGCCGGACCGCGGGGGCTTCAGCATCTGGGAGGCCCGAGGCGATACATATGTGACATGGAACACGTTCGGGAAGTTCCACGACGTGAAGCTCGCCGATTTCCAGGGCGATTACGACGAGCTGTTCTCCCAGATCAGATGGTACGATGACGACTACCTCGCATCCACGGCCACGAGCGGTGTGATCGGCGCCGGGGAGACGGTGACCGGCGAGATCGAGATCGCAGGCGACGAGGACTGGTTCCGCGTCGAGATCGACGCCGGGCAGCTCTACACGTTCGAACTGGAAGAGGCGGATGAGAGCGGAACGATCTACGATCCGTACCTCGTGCTTTACGATGCCTTCGGCGATTACCTTACCGAGGGCTATGGTGCCCTTTCTTATTTTGCGGACACCACGGACACCTTCTTCGTCTCGGTTGGCGCGTATGACGGGACCGGCAGCTACGCGCTTACCGCCACGGCCGCACCTTATACAGACGATTTCGGTGACGACCCGTCCACGACCGGAGAGATCGCCGCAGGCGAGACCGTGACAGGTGAGATCGGCGTGCCCTACGATCAGGACTGGTTTCGCGTCGAGATCGAGGAGGGGCTGCTTTATGAGTTCGGCCTAGAGGGCGTCGGCGAGAATGGCGAGGCGCTCCTTGATCCGTATCTTGCCCTTTACGACCCCTCTGGGGAATTTGTGATCGATGGCTATGAGGCTTTGTCTTTCCTCGGGGATACAACCGGTACCTATTTCATTGCTGCGGAATCCTACGGTGAGACGGGCAGCTACTCATTGAGTTTGACGGCCGGTCCCTATGTCGACGATTTCGGCAATGAACCGTCCACTGCCGGGGAGATCGCGGTAGGCGAAATGGCGACGGGTGTTATCGGAGTATTCTACGACGAGGACTGGTTCCGCATCGACCTGGTAGAGAACGAGACCTACGCCATCGATCTTCGCGGGCAATCCTCCGGTTCCGGGACCTTGCCCGATCCGTACCTGAGCCTGCTGGACGCCGAAGGGTCGGAACTCGCCTTCAACGACGATACGAATGACTTGGACTCGCAGATCGTCTTCACTCCCGATGCAAGCGCGATATACTATCTCGCGGCACGCGAGCTTTCATCCGGCACGGGGACCTTTGAACTCGAAGTGTTCGTATACGAGGGCGATATCTTGATTGGCTAGAGGGTCGAGAAACGCCAATATTTTGCGCACAAATGCTATTAAACTTATAACGCGGACGCTCAGAATGACACTGCCGTGATGGGTGGATTCACAAACGAAGGGCAACTCTTGTACCGAAACAGGGAGTTACACGGAGTTGACGAATGGGACGCTGCTACCCTCACCTCGATCTGGAGGAACGTCGGAAACTGACGCGCTGGCTTGATGCGAAGATGCCGGTCAGAGAGACCGCCGAGGCTCTCTGCCGCGCGCCCTCGACGATCTATCGTAAGCTCAAACGGAATCTCTACCGCGATGACGAGTTGCCGCAGTTGAACGGCTAATATCCGATGAACGCCCAGGGCATGTATAAGGGTCGCCGTGCAATCCATCGCAAGCCGGTTGTGTATCCGCGTGGAAAGCAGCCGTGGAAGGGCGTTGTTGTAGAACTCTGACCGCGGGAGATTCACAGCGTAAATTCAATCGATTAGACGGGCGGCATGATCAAGCCTCCCCCCGCCCGTTATCGCACGACGAACTGGTCCAGCTACAATGCGGCACTGTGCATGCGTGGCTCGATGTTGATCTGGATAGATCAAGAGATGGCTCGGTTGGCGCCGCCCGAGGGGCGGCCCGGCCGTTCACTCGTCTTCTCGGATGCCGCCATCCAGTTCTGTCTGTCGGTCAAGGTTCTGTTCAAACTGCCCTTGCGACAGACCGCCGGTATGGTGGCCAGCCTGCTCCGGCTGGCGGGGCTGGACTGGTCCGTGCCTGACTTCAGCACGCTATGCCGTAGACAAAAGACCTTGGCGGTCCAGATCCCGTATCGCCGCTCCGATGGCCCGCTCAACCTGCTTGTGGATAGCACGGGCATCAAGTTCCTCGGCGACGGTGAGTGGCAGGCCCGCAAGCACGGCGCCCAAGGCCGTCGTCAATGGCGCAAAGTGCATCTCGCCATGGACACGGCGACCTCGGACATCCGGGCCGTCGAGTTCACTCCAAGCCGCGATGGCGACAGCCCGATCCTACCCGAACTACTCGGCCAGATCCCCGAGGACGAGCGGATCGGCACGGTGATCGCCGACGGTGCCTACGACACACGTCGCTGCCATGCGGCCATCACCGAACGTCAGGCCACACCGATCATCCCGATCCGGAAGAACGGGCGCGCCTGTAAGGAAGACGGCCCGGCAGCAAAGGCTCGGAACGAGACGCTGCGCGCCACGAAATACTACGGTCGCGTATTCTGGAAGCACTGGACCGGATACCACGCGCGGAGCCGCATCGAAGTGAAGATGCGGGGCATCAAGGCATTCGGCGAACGCATCGCCGCTAGAGACCCCGACCGCCAAACCGCCGAGATCCACATCCGCGTCGCCCTCATGAACCGCTTCAATGCCCTCGGCACTGCCGACATCATCCGCGTTGCCTTACCTCAGTGGGGCAAGGGGAAGTCATGCCTCAGGCAGGAGTTCTGCAACAACGCCGATCATAAGTCGAATACTCGCTCTGAGGATCGCAGTATTTGCGCGAGCTCGAATGTTGCCTGAGCTTATCTAAATTATGCGAGAAATTCAGATGTCCCCGGTGAAATCGCCCAGGACCCGGGCGATCTCATCGGCTTCGAAGGGCTTGCTGATCCAGCCGACAGGATGCGCGCGAGCCCCGCGTTCGCGCGTCTCCGCATTGCCGAATGCGGACACGAAAACCGATCGAATGCCGAAGCGCTCGTAGATCTCGATCGCGGCGCTGACGCCATCGCGTTCGCCGTGTATGTTGATGTCCATAGTCACGCAATCGGGACTATACTTTCGTGCGCCCTCGACCGCGTCCGCGGCAGAAGTTGCGCGGCAGACGATCTCCATTCCAAGCCCCTCGAGGATCATCTCTATATCCATCGCGATCAGCGCCTCATCCTCAACGACCATGACGCGGAGCGGCTGATCGGCCAGCGTTTCGCACTGATCCGCTTCCACCAGAGTTCGCCCGGTAGCGACGGGCCCGGGATAATGAGTAACCGAGAAGCCCCTCGATCCGTCACGAATACCGAAGCGGCCGTATGGGCGAGTATCCGTAAAATTGTGAGTGGTGGCATTCATTTGGATCGTCATGGACTCACCTCATGGTTGAGACTGGTCTTGAAGCGAACCTTGCACACGGCGCCGCCATCGTCGCAACACTCGAGATGCCCGCCGATCTGCCGGCAGAGGCCGCGAACGAGCGACAGGCCCGAGGATCGACGGACATTGGCACCACCGAAGCCGGGACCGTTATCCCGTACCTCGAGTTCATAGTCATCCGGCAGGACCTCGAAGCTCACGCGTGCGCCGCCGCCGCCCTTCGGCGCACCGTGCTTGAAGGCGTTCGTGACGAGTTCGTTGGCGATCAAGGCGAGGCATTGCGCCTCCTCTGCGGTCATCCGGGCGTCCGCCACGTCGACCTCTAGGCGCTCGCCCGCGTCGAAGGCAGAGGCCGTGCATCGGACCGCGTGTTCGAGAAAATCGCGGGCCGAAAGCGATATGGCGTTGTCGGTCTGATAGAGGGCTTCCTGGGCCGCACTCATCGCCCGGAGCCTATTGACCGCCGTCGTGACGAAATCCGCAAGCTCGGGTGACGCATCCCGCGCCGCCGACATCCTTACGAGTGAGAGCATCTGCTGGATATTGTTCTTCACCCGGTGCTGTAATTCGCGAAGAAGGGTTCGTTTCTCCGACAGTGCCTCTTTCAGAAGGGCATTCTCGTGCAGGCGCTGGCGCAGGATACGGTCCATCTCGGCAATCCGCTCGTTCAGCGCGCTGAACCGGTCGTCGTTCGAGGATAGCAGGCGCAAGATGACGTATGTGCCATCCGGCGAAGCATGGCGAAGCCGCGCCGCGAGCGCCTGGTAACGCTGTCCGCCCGCTTCCTGCAGGATTTCGACAGACCCGAGATGGCTGGAGGTCGACCGGCTCGACCGAGAGAGGTAGGATGCGACCTTTTCCCTGTCGGTGACCATGTCGAAGATGTTCGAGCCGCAAAGCTCCCGATCGAACAGGCGTTGCGCGGCGGAATTGGCGAGACGAATGCCGCCGTCGAGACCGAGGATCACCGCGGGTTGCCGCAGGTATTCCAGATCGATCCGGAGCACATCCGTGTCCTGCATCGTCGTCAATCCCTGATCCGGAAATACTCCCGCGCGTTCGGCTCCGTCGTTTCGCCGGGCACGAGATGAACGACCACGCGGCAACCCGGATGGCCCGATGCGATCGCTTCCTCGATCTCCACTCGAGCATATCCGAGGTTCTCCGCGGCAATCGATCCGAACACGTTCGACGTCATCATGCAAAGCGGCGGGCGGCCCTTTACGTAATCCCCGAAGGGACAGGCCCGATTGCCGAGAACAATGCGATCCTCCCGCTCCTCGATGACGTAGAAATCGCCTTTTATTCGGCGTTTAAGATCGATGAGCACATCACGGACCTGCATCCGGTCGAGGCGATCGACGGCGAGTGCGGTTCGATATGACGTGTCGATCTGATCGCCGATCGCGCCGCCGACGATGCTGATATAGCCCGATGCCTCGTCTATGCCGACAACATTTTCCAAGGTGCTTGCGAGTTGGCGCAGCAAGTTCCGAAGAAAAGAGTCGCGCTCCAGATCGATGCTCAGGCCTTCGATTGGCATTTGGTCGCGGCTGATCGAGGATGCCATGGTCGCCTCCATCGTACATCAAGGTCAGTACAAACTTTCAGCGTCCTATCAAATTCCGCCCAAATCATCAACTTAAAGTTGTTTTACAGCGTGCGCAGGGGTGCGGTCAGTTGTCGTCAATTCTTGATGGGCACGGTCTTCTCAGGAGGCTGAGGCCGGTGACTGAGCGTATGTCAGGCCTCTGACGGTAGCCTCATGATGCTACGGGCCGATATGCGTTCCGGATGGCGGATTCGCGCCTGTTCGGTGGAATGCGGCTGCTACCATTCCGGGTATGAATGTCCCTGCCCGATCGTCACAGTATCCACGTGTACGAGGACGACAATGCTCGACGAACCCTTCACGACCGGCATGTGACGCCGTTCCACTCGATCAGGGCTTCTGTCCTCTTCGAGATACTCTCGGCCCTACCCGGCTGAAAGGCGCGGCCATCAATCCAGAGTGATAGTCGCAACCCTTGAATCGTCCGTCGGAGGCGGCGCGGTGGATGATCGCACGACGATCGTCGGCGCGATCGCGGGGTCGCCCGGATCGGCCACCTGCGCCAGTCCGAGGAGGTTCACAAGTGCCTTTGCAGCCGCACGCCCGAGCGCTTCGCGCGGTTGCCGGATCGTGGTCAGCGCCGGCAGGAACCTGTGGGCGAAATCGATGTCGTCGAAGCCCACGACGCTCACATCGTCCGGCACGCCGAACCCGAGCGCTGCGCATTCGGAAATGAAGCCTAACGCGCATTCGTCAGAGGCGCAAAACACGCCCGTCGGGCGCGGACGAAGCTCGGCCCATCGGCGCGCGGCGCATGCACCGGCTTCGAGCGTGAAATCTCCCGCGAGCGTCGTACCGGCGATCCCCCGCGCAGCCACGCCGTCTGAGAATCCCTCCCGTCGGGTGACTGCCAGCACGTTGCCGTCCGGCCCGCTGACATGCAGCACGCTGCGATGGCACAGATCGGCCAGGTGTTCGACCGCCATGCGTGCCGCGGCCGCGTTGTCGATCCCGATCCTTGGGGCCCGGTAGGCCTCGTTCCACTCGCAGAGCTGGATCATCGGCAGCCGCCACCCGTTCACCACGTCGGGGTCGATGGCGCCGTCGAGAAGGACGATCCCGTCGGCACGGCCATCGTATCCGAGAGATACCAACTTCTCCCGCCCGATCCGGCTATCGGAAATCTGTACAGCGAGGCCCGCAGCGCTGGCCTCCTCCTGGATCGCGCTGAAGATCCGGCTGAAAAAGGTGTTCGCCAGGTTGGGCGCGAGGATGAGGAGCGATCGGGCGCGTTGCTGGCGCAAGTCCCTGGCCGCACCGTTGACGCGATACCCGGTCGCTCGGACCGCCTCCATGACCCTGTCGCGGGTCGCCCGGCCGACCGTTTCGGGGGCCGACAGGGCTCGGCTCACGGTTGCGGTCGATACGCCCGCGAGCGACGCGACATCCACGATCCGTACCCTGCCTGACACGTGTCGATCCTCCCGATGACCGCGCAGTAATCCATTACATTATTCCTTGCAATTACGATGACCCTGCGATGTAATCGATTCCAGACGCTGCGGAGGAGGATCGCGGCGGCGGGAGGAAACATGCAGACCATCAAGGGCCCGGCGCTCTTCTTGGCGCAATTCGCGTCGGACGAAGCGCCGTTCAACGAATGGGGCGCGATCACCAGATGGGCCGCGGAATGCGGCTTCGAAGGTGTCCAGGTGCCGAGCTGGGATACACGGCTCTTCGATCTGTCGACAGCCGCTCAATCCCGCGATTACTGCGACACGCTGAAGGGCGTCGCGGCCGAGAATGGGATCGAGATCACGGAGCTTTCCGCTCACATGCAGGGGCAGCTCGTCGCCGTCCACCCCGCCTACGACACGGTCTTCGAGGGCTTCGCCGACGCCTCCGTGCGGGGCAATCCGACGGCCCGGCAGGAATGGGCGACGGAGCAGGTGAAGATGGCGCTCGACGCCTCGCGGAACCTCGGGATCGGTGCGCTCGGCGCATTTTCGGGCGCCCTCGCCTGGCCCTACGTCTACCCTTGGCCGCAGCGGCCGCAGGGCCTTATCGAGACCGCCTTCGACGAACTCGCCGCCCGCTGGCGACCGCTTCTCGACCATGCCGAGGAGCGCGGCGTCGACATCTGCTACGAGATCCATCCCGGCGAGGATCTTCACGACGGCGTTTCCTTCGAAATGTTCCTCGATCGCGTCGACCAGCACGCCCGCGCCCGGATGCTCTACGATCCGTCGCATTACGTGCTGCAATGTCTCGACTACATCGCGCATCTCGACGTCTATGCCGACCGCATCGGCATGTTCCACGTCAAGGACGCCGAATTCACCCCGACCGCGAAACAGGGCATCTATGGCGGTTACCAGTCGTGGGTCGACCGCGCCGGACGGTTCCGCAGCCCCGGCGACGGTCAGGTCGATTTCGGCGCGATCTTCTCCAAGCTGACCGCCATGGATTTCGATGGCTGGGCGGTGGTCGAGTGGGAATGCGCGCTGAAGCATCCCGAGGACGGCGCGCGCGAGGGCGCCGCCTTCGTCCGGGACCAGATCATCCGCGTGACGGAACGGGCGTTCGACGATTTCGCCGCCGGCGGCGCGGACGAGGCGGCCAACCGAAAGATGCTGGGGCTCGGAGGCTGATCATGGCAGAGGCACCGATCAGGCTGGGGATGGTCGGCGGTGGCAGTGAGGCGTTCATCGGCAACGTCCACCGCATCGCATCGCGGATCGACGGGCATTACGCGCTCGTGGCGGGAGCACTCAGTTCCACGCCGGAAAGGGCCCACGCCAGCGCCGAGGCGATCGGCATCCCGCGCAGCTACGGCGGTTTCGAGGAGATGGCCGAGGCGGAGGCGGCACGCGAGGATGGCATCGAGGCGGTGTCGATCTGCACCCCCAATCACGTCCACGCCGCCGCCGCCATGGCGTTCCTGTCGCACGGCATCCACGTGATCTGCGACAAGCCCCTGACCGCGACGATGGCCGATGCCGAGGCACTCGCAGCCGCGGCCGAGGCCTCTGGCGCCCTGTTCGTGCTGACGCACAACTACACCGGCTATCCGATGATCCGGCAAGCGCGGCAGATGGTGGCGGAGGGGGCTCTCGGAAAAGTCCGCCTGGTGAACGTGGAATACGCGCAGGACTGGATGACCGGTCCCGCCGAGGGCAAGCAGGCCGCGTGGCGGATCGATCCGGAAAAGGCCGGGATGGGCGGCGCGCTCGGCGATATCGGCACCCATGCCTACAACCTCGCCTGCTTCGTCTCGGGCCTGACGCTCGATAGCCTCTGCGCCGACCTCCATGTCTTCGGCGCGGGGCGCAGTCTCGACGACAATGCCCATGTGATGCTGCGTTGGCAGGGCGGCGCGAAGGGGATGCTCTGGTGCTCGCAGGTCGCCCCCGGCAACGAGAACGCTTTCAGATTGCGGATCTACGGCGATGCCGGCGGCCTCCACTGGGAGCAGGAAGAACCGAACCGCCTGTGGTTCACGCCCCTGGGCGAGCCGAAACGCCTCCTGACCCGCAACGGCGCCGGGGCGACGTCGGCCAACACCGAGGCGAGCCGGATCCCCGGGGGCCACCCCGAAGGGTACCTGGAGGCCTTCGCGACGATCTATGCCGAAGCGGCGCGGGCGATCCACGCCCGGCGGGCGGGGCGGACTGCACCGGACGGACTGCTCTATCCCACGCTGCAGGACGGGCTCGACGGAATGCGCTTCATCTCCGCCTGCCTGCGCTCGGCGGAGGCGGATGCGGGCTGGGTCGCGCCGTGAAACTCGGCATCAACCTCCTGTGCCTCGGCGGTCATATCGACGAAAGCCACCGGCCACAGTTGGAACGGATCGCAGAGATCGGATACGACCATGTCGAGGTGCCGGTGATGCGCGGCACGCCCGACCATTACGCCTGGCTGGGCGAGACGCTCGCGGGCCTCGGCCTCGGCCGCGCGCAAACCTTGATCGTCCCCGATCCCGACGCCAATCCTCTTTCGGAGGATGCCGCGGTGCGCAGCCGCGGCCGCGCCCATCTTGACTGGATTCAAGATTGCGCCGAGGCGCTCGGGTCGAAAACTGTCGGTGGCCCCTTCCACGCGCCCATGGCCTATTTCACCGGCGCCGGGCCGAGCGAGGCCGAGATTGCCCGTGGCGTCGAGGCCCACCGCGCGATGGCCGAGCGTGCGGAGCGGCACAGCTACGTTTTGGCGCTGGAGCATCTGAACCGCTTCGAGACCTACTTCCTCAACACCATGGCGCAGGCGCGTTCCTATGCGGACGCGGTCAACCACCCCGCCTTCGGCATCATGTACGACACGTTCCACGCGAATATCGAGGAGCACGACCAGGAGGACGCCATCCGGCACCTGGGCGACAGGATGCACGTGCTGCACGCCTCCGAGAACGATCGCGGCATTCCGGGTCGCGGGCAGATCGACTTCGCCACCGTGTTCCGCGCGGCCAAGGAGATCGGTTACGACGGGCCGGTCGTCCTCGAGGCGTTCGGCGCCGGCGTGCCGGAGCTTGCCGCCGCGACGCGGGTCTGGCGCCCGCTCTTTCCCGATTTCGAAACCCTGTTTCGCGAGTCGCACGACTTCCTCTGCCGTTCGTGGGAGGACGCATGACCGACCGGGTCATCGAGATGCGCGGCATCACGAAGACCTTCCCCGGTGTGCGGGCGCTCTCCGATGTCAGCTTCGACGTGCGCGCGGGCGAGGTACAAGCGCTTGTCGGAGAGAACGGTGCCGGCAAATCGACGCTGATCAAGATTCTCTCCGGTGTCTATCGGGCCGATGAGGGCGAGGTGCGGCTCCGCGGCGAAACGGTGCATTTCTCTCACCCGGTGGAGTCGCTTCGCGCTGGGATCGCGGTGATCTACCAGGAATTTTCGCTTCTGCCGGAACGCAGCGTGGCGCAGAACCTCTTTCTCGGCCGCGAGCCGCGCGGCCGCTTCGGGCTTATCGACACTGGCCGGATGCGCGCCGAAACCCGCAAGGTGCTCGACCTCTTCGCCATCGGCGGCCGGATCGACCCTGACCGTATCGTCGGCACGCTCGACGTGGCGACACAGCAGATGGTCGAGATCGCCAAGGCCGTCTCGCACGAGGCGCGCGTGATCGTCATGGACGAACCCACCGCGGCGCTGAACGACGCCGAATGCGAGGAGCTTTTCGCGACCGTCGACCGCCTGCGGGAGCGCGGCGCCGCGATCATCTACATCACCCACAGGATGCGCGAGATTACCCGGCTCGCCGACCGCGTGACTGTCCTGAAGGACGGCGAAGTGGCGGCACGGTTCGACGGCGCGCCCGATCCCGACGCCATCGTCCACGCGATGGTCGGGCGCGACATCGACGATTTCTACGCCCCGCCCGCGAGGGCGGACGAGATCGGCGAACCGGTCCTGATCGTCACGGGCGGTGGGAATGCCAGTCTCCGCGACATCGACCTGACCGTGCGCGCGGGCGAGATCGTCGGGCTGTCCGGCATCCAGGGCGCCGGCCGCGTCGCGCTCGCCATGGCGCTTTTCGGGCAGGAGCCGTTCGAGCGGGGCGAGATCACCCTCAACGGCGCACGATCCACCTTCCGCTCCCCGCGCGCGGCCATCGCGGCGGGCATCGGGCTGCTGCCGGGCGACCGCAAGAGCGAAGGCCTCGTCCTGATGCAGTCGGTGCGCGACAATGGCATGCTGACGCCTAGGGCCTTCTCCTCCCTCTGGTCGAGCCACCGCCGCACCGCCGCAGCGGATATCGGCCGCATCGACGACCTTCTCGACCGGATGGAAATCCGCGCCGCCTCCTACGATCAGGAGATCCGCGCGCTGTCGGGCGGCAACCAGCAGAAGGCGATCGTGGCCCGCTGGTTATCGATGCGGCCCAAGGTGCTGATCTTCATTGAGCCCACCCGCGGCATCGATGTCAACGCGAAGGCGGGGATCTATCACCTAATGCGCGATCTGGCCCGCGAGGGCGCCGGCATCGTCATGATCTCGTCCGACCTGCCGGAGGTGATCGGCGCCGCCGACCGCATCCTCGTCATGCAGGAGGGCCGCATCGTCGCGGAATTCGGACGCGGCGCAAGCGAACAGGACATCATGCACGCGGCCACCGCCGACATGGAGAATGCGGCGTGAGCCTCGCCGCCGCCAGCCGGGAGCCGACCGGGGACGGCTTCCGGTTCGACCGGTGGGCGCCCCTGATCCTGCTCGGGGGCGCTGCCGCGATCTATGTCGCGGTCGCCGTCGCCACCGGTCAGACGCAGTATCTCACCCTCGACAACCTGATCGCCATCCTGGGCCGGTCTATCGCGCTCGGGATCACCGCGATCGGCCAGACTTTCGTGATCCTCGCGGCTTCCATCGACCTGAGCGTCGCGAGCCTGATCTCGGCCACGGCCGTCCTCGCCTCGGTGGTGATGGACGGCTCCGCGGCAATGATCGTGCCCGCGATCGCCGCCGCGATCGCCCTCGGCGCGCTCGTAGGCCTTGCGAACGGCATGATCGTCAGCGTCCTGAAGGTCAATCCGCTCATCGCCACGCTCGGCATGAGCCTCGTCATCCAGGGATGCCTCTCTGCCTTCGTGTCGAACTTCGCCGGGTCCGTTCCGCCGGCGTTCCAGGTTTTCGCCTATGGCCAGATCGGCGCCGTCCCGTTGGCGCTGGTGTTCTTGCTTTCTCTCGCGATCCTCGCCTGGGCCGTGCTCCGCTTCACCAAGTTCGGCTCGGACCTCTATGCCGTCGGCGGCAACGAGGAGGCGGCGCGCTTCGCTGGGATCAAGACCGGCCGCGTCGTTCTCACTGCGCATGTGATCTGCTCCGTGTGCGCCGCGATCGCCGGGCTCTACCTCGCGAGCCGGTTGCGGTCCGGTGCGCCCTGGATTGGCGCCGACGGGGTCTACGACCTCGAGAGCATCGCGGTGGTGGTGATCGGCGGCACCGTCCTTGCGGGCGGGCGCGGCGGCATCTGGGGCACCATGGCGGGGATGCTGATCTTCTCGCTGATCGACTCGGTCTTCAACATCGCCGGGGTCGATACCTTCGCCAAGCAGGTCCTGCGCGGCATCATCATCGTCGCCGCCGTCGCCTTCTACGCCATCCGGTCGAAGAGGATCGTGGCATGACGGGGAGCCCGACCGCGTCCCGCCCGGGCACGGGCGGTTGGTCCCTCGCCGGGATCAATCCGGTCTGGCCGCTCCTTGCGGCCCTCGTTGCGGCGATCGTCTTCATGAACCCGGGCTTCGCCGAGCCCACCGGCTACATGAATTTCCTCAAGCGCGCCGCGCCGCTCGCGATCCTCGCCGCGGGGCAGGTCTACGTCATCACCTCGGGCGGGTTCGACCTGTCGCAGGGATCACTCATCACGCTCGTCGTCGTCGGCTCCTCCATGCTGACCGACAACGATCCCGCGGCGACGGCTTGGGTGATCCCAGTGATGCTGGCCATCGGGCTCGGTGTCGGCGCGGTGAACGGCGCGATCGTCTGCTTTCTGCGCGTGCCCTCGCTCATCGCGACGCTCGGGACCATGATCACCCTCAACGGGCTGGCCTTCCTGTGGTCGGGCGGTGCGCCGCGCGGCTACCTCCCCGACACGTTCCGCTTCTTCGGGCGCGAACTCATCCACGACGTGCCGCTGGTGCGCTTCGTTCCGGTCTCGGTAATCGTGCTTGTCGTGGTCGTGGGCGCCCTCGCCTGGGCCATGCACCGGACCAACCTGGGCCGCATGGTCCACGCCATCGGCGACAATCCGGTGGCCGCGCGGCTCGCCGGCGTCCCGGTCAATCGCGTACGTGTCACGGCCTTCATGCTGTCGGGCCTCTCGGCTGCGATCGCCGGCATTCTCCTCGGCGGCTTCGCGGGCGTGTCGACCGACGTGGGGACGGGCTACGAGCTCGAGGCGATCACCGCGGCGGTCCTCGGCGGGGCGCAGCTTCTGGGCGGGCGGGGCTCGGTGCCGGCCGCCCTCGGCGGCGCGCTCGCCCTGACGGCGATCTTCACGCTACTGAACTTTCTCGGCCTGCCGCAACCCGTCCGGCAGGTGGTGCAGGGCCTCATCCTGATCGCGGCCGTCGCGCTGGCCATGCACAGAAGGAAGCGGACGGGAACCTGAGGGCCCGCTCCGGCGGGCCTTGCATCGAAGGGAGGACGAACATGAAACTGATCCTGAGTGCAGCCGGGGCGCTGAGCCTGAGCCTTGCCCCCGCCCAAGCACAGAACTTCAACGATCCCGAAGAATTCGCCAAGCAGCAGGAACAGCTCCAGGCTCAGCCGAACGGGCCGGAAGGCGAGCCCTGGCTGCAATATATCGGCGACGGGATGGTCGAGACCGGTGATCTCGGGATCGAGGCCCCCGCCACCGTGTGCTTCTCGAATGCCGGCGTGAACAATCCCTGGCGCGTCGTGGGCTTCACCAACATGACCGAGGAGCTCGCGAACCACCAATCCATCGGCGAGTTCATCCATGTCGACGCGGAAGGTTCCGACGACAAGCAGATCGCCGATATCGACGACCTCCTGGCCGGCGGCAATTGCGACGTGATGATCGTGTCGCCCAACACCACCGCCGCCCTGACCCCGGCGGTCGAGCAGGCCTGCGAGTCGATGCCGGTGATCGTGTTCGACCGGGGCGTGAACACCGACTGCCCGGTCACCTATGTCCATCCGGTGGGCGGCTATGGCTTCGGCATAGAGGGCGCGGAGTTCATCGCCGGAGAGCTCGACGAGGGCGACAACGTCCTGATGCTGCGGATCCTGCCGGGCGTCGACGTGCTCGAGACGCGGTATTCCGCCGGCCGCCGCATCCTCGACGAGGCCGGGCTGAACGTCGTCGGCGCCGAGTTCACCGATGGCGACAACGCCAGGACCAAATCGATCGTCGAGGATTATCTCATGCGCGGCGACATCGACGCGGTGTGGATGGACGCCGGTGCCACCGCGGTGGCGGCGATCGAGGCGTTCGAGGATTCAGGCTACGAGATCCCGGTTTTCGTCGGCGAGGACCAGCAGGATTTCCTCAGGAAATGGGAGGAGGAAGGCATGACCGCCATCGCTCCCACCTATCCGACCTATCAATGGCGGACCGCGGTGATCGCCGCCGCCCGCGTCATCGAGGGCGAAGCGCTTCCGGGCCCCGAATGGGTGCTGCCGCAGCCCGCGATCACCGAGGAGACGCTCGCCGAGTACGTCAATCCGGCGATGCCGCCGCTGCACTATGCCATGTGCGGCTGCGAGACGATGGAGACCTACCCCGAGGCCTGGGGAGGGAACTGAGCCCTCCCGACCGGGGCGGCGCAGGTCGCCCCGATCCCGAGAGATGCGGACGGATGGAGGAGATGGTCATGGTTGGAACGGTCGAGGAACTGACGTCGAAGCCGAACGGGCGCGCGCCGAACAGCCGTTTCCCGCTCCTCATCCACCGCGGCGGAGTGCCGGGCGGAGGCGCCAACGCGCTGCGCGACAGGTTCCGGCGCCACGGCTGGCTCAACAACTGGCAATATCCGGGCATCTACACCTATCACCACTTCCATTCCACGAGCCACGAATGTCTCGGCGTGGCCACCGGTTGGATGCGGCTCGAACTGTTCGGAAGGGGCGGCAGAGACGTCCGGGTGGAGGCCGGAGACGTCGTCGTGATGCCCGCCGGCGTCTCGCACGCCATGACGGATCGCTCCGAAGACGTGCAGGTGATCGGCGGCTATCCCGACGGGCGCGACTGGGACAACATCCAGGAAGAATTCGTCAGCGACGAGAATTTCCGCGCGGCGGCCAAGCTCATCATGTCGTTGCCGATCCCCGCGACCGATCCGGTCACGGGCGCGCCCCTGGGACCCTGGCTCAACGCGCCGTCCTCCGTCGACGCCGGCTGGAACGACTTCCGCGACGGTCTGGACGCCCGTGCCTGACGGAGGGCGCGAACGGGTGACCCGATTCCGGATCGCGACGGATGCCGTCCGCAATGATCGTCATAGCCGCCGCGTCGGCGCGAGCTTCGTCGCAGAGGCCCATCGACGAAGATTACCTGCGCGATGACGGAAAACGGATCTACGTCATCCATCGCAGAATTATGCGGCCGGCGCGTCGGAACGGAGGGGCTCACTCCTGCGACACATCGAACCAAATGTGTCCGCGATCTCATGTTTCCGATGGGAATATCCGGGGACTTGAGTAGCGTTCATCTGGCGATACGCTCAGGGAGGGGACGATGGGCACGATCAACATACTGGCATTCATAGGTTTCACGGCGCTTGTCGCGGTGTTGTCGTACATCTGGACGCGGGGGACGGACGAGGAGGATTCGGACGGCTATTTCCTCGGGGGTCGGTCGCTGACCGCGCCGGTCATCGCGGGATCGCTGCTGCTCACGAACCTCTCGACCGAACAGATCGTGGGCCTCACGGGACAGGCGTATTCCGAGGGCATCCTCGTGATGGCGTGGGAGACGCTCGCGGCGATCGCGATGGTGGTGACCGCGCTGGTGTTGCTGCCGCGCTACCTCAAATCGGGCATCTCGACGATCCCGGGCTTCCTGGAGGAGCGCTACGACGCGCAGACCAAGACCGCGGTCTCGCTGCTGTTCCTGTCGG
>NZ_QKZL01000038.1 GCF_003253995.1 Palleronia aestuarii | reverse complement strand
CCGTCTGCGACAGCCAGGGGCGCCTACTGGACCTGTTCGTGACCGCCGGGCAGGCAAGCGATTACATCGGTGCCCGGGCACTACTCAGTGGCCTGCCCAAGGTCGAGTGGCTGCTGGGGGACCGAGGCTACGACGACGACTGGTTCAGAGAAGCATTGGAAGACACGGGCGTAGGTGCCTGTATCCCAGGCCGGAAGCAGCGCAAGGCACCGGTCAAATATGACAAGCGTCGATACAAGCGCCGCAATCGTATCGAGATCATGTTCGAAAGGCTTGAGGACTGGAGGCGCGTTGCCACCCGATACGACAGATGTCCCAAGGTCTTCCTCTCGGCGATCGCGCTCGCCGGAATCGTCATCTACTGGCCTTGGAACTCAATGAGTCCAGATTCTAGTTGCGTCTTGGTCGGAGTGTGCTCCTTTGTGCGGATCGACGACTTGCCCGAAGATCTGCCGGGGCGGGACAAGATGGCGGAATGGGGCGAGTGGGCCTCTTCCGGGAATGCCTCGATTATTGCTCCGGGCGGGCGCGTTCTGGCGGGCCCTGCCCAGATGACGCAAGGGCTGATCGAAGCCGAGGTCGACCGTTCGGCGGTTGCAGAACGGCGCAGATTGTTCGATGTCGCAGGACATTACGCACGACCGGAGGTATTCACATTGCATGTGGACCGGACGCACAAGGAACCTGTTCAATTACACTGACCGTGCAATTCTCTTGCGCGCTGCGCCCTACCTTCAAGCGGCGGTGGCCATAGCGCCATTTCCGCAAAACCGGAGTTGGCGTCAGACGCAGCAAGTTATCGAAGCCAGTGCGAATTGCTCTTGGGCTCGCTTGCATAACCATCGGAATGGTTAGAGGCCCATTCGCTGCAACCAATTGACGGTGAGGGCCTTGAAGAGTTCGGGCTGCTCCCAGGACAGGCTGTGCCCCGCACAATCCAGCACGGCCAGCGTTGCTCTTGGGTATCTCTCGATACTGTCCAACATGTCCTGGTAGCCCGCCATTGCATCCTGACGCCCGTTCACGACCAAGCAGGGTTTGTCGAAAACACGCGTCGGATCGGCAAGGTCGAAACTGAAATTGAAGTTGTCGCGGACCTTCTCCGCCAAACGCTCATCGACGAGCCGAGAGGTCGGCACTTTCGTGCGCTCGATTTTCTCGAGGATATCCGGTCGCTGAACGACAAGCCGGGAAAGCCGCGCCGCGGCCTCGGGTGAGGCCGCCGATGAGTCTGCGTCGGACATCGCGATCAGTGTTCGATGCTCGGGGCGCCAATTAACCGTAGAGCCAGGCATTCCGTCCGCCACGATCAGCATCATTCCGAGCATATCATCGGGGCGGGTATGGGCCAATCCCATCGCATGATAGGAGCCCCGTGACTCTCCGATCGCCACGAACCTTTCCCGGTCGAACGCAGCGTCGATGAAGGCGCTGATCATGCGCAACACGTCGTCCTGACTTTCTACGCTGTCATGTGCGATGGACTTACCATGCCCCGGCAGATCCATGTAAACGCGCCGCCAGCCGGACGAATTTTCGAAGGCGGGCTCCAGTGCATCAAGCATGTGACGATGATCAAGGCCACCGCCATGCATGATCAGGATGGGAACACCTTTGCCTCTGATGGCGGCATGAATCTTCCCCATGGGCAGGTCGATTTCCATATGGGAACCTCCTCAGGGGTCAGCCTATCAGCTCGATCCCGCGATGCCAGCTACGTCCGCATGATGTGCATCTGGATGGTCCTGTCTTCGCAGTCGATGTGAATGGCCGGTCTGGTGAAACCGCGCCGCGGCATCCAACTGACGGGTCAATGGTTGCTGTAGGCCGAGTGTATCGGTGAGTCTTTTCGAGGAAGTGCGTATTCCCGCGAGTAAGACCCCGGCGTGTTTGCCCCCTCGGAGCCCACACATCATTTGAGGAACCCGTATCCGGCCCGCCTCATTTGCCACTAGCAACAGGAGGCCAGCTATGCAGACACTTACACGTATTGCCTCGGCCGGGTCTGCGGCCACGGCAATCGCGTTCGGTCCTGCGCGGATCGGTTTCGGCCTCTTCCTGCCGCAGTTCCGTGAGACGTTTTCGATCTCGACTGGCACCGCAGGTCTAATTTCGAGCCTGAGCTTCGCCACGTTCTTTCTGGCCCTTGGCTGTTCCTACAAGTTGATCGCACGCGCGGGACCACGCGTGCCTATCGTGATCGGCATGATCGCGGCGACCCTCGGTCTGGCGGCTGTCGCCGCTGCACCGAACACCGTCGTGCTGGCTATCGGCATCTGTCTGGCCAGCGCTAGCGCGGGGTTCTCGTGGACGCCGTTCAACAACGCCGCCCAGCGGGTTCTCTACGAACGCGACCGCCCCGGCGCGTTGTCGGTGATCAGTTCGGGAACGGCCATCGGAGTACTTCTAGCCGGCCTTCTGGCCTTGTCTCTCGCGTTCTTCGGCTATGGATGGCGCGCGGTCTGGGCGGTCTTCGCCGCCGGTGCGGCCGGTGCGGCCATCGCCAACCTTATGGCTCTGTCCAACACGGTGGAGCCGGCCGGCGACGCCCCGCCGCGCAAATGGCGCGAGCTTCTCACTCGCTCGGCCATCCCGCTCCATCTCGTCGCCTTCTCTTTCGGGATGACCAACGGCATCTACGTCACCTTCGCCGCCGATCGCGTCACGGAGCAGGGCGGGCTCGCCGGGCTACCGTCGCAGGCAAGCGGCGCCATCGTCTTTGCCGCCTACGGGGCGTTCGGGCTGCTGGGCCTCCTGACTGCCCGGATCAAATCCGTCATCGGCCTGGCATGGCTTCTGCGCGCGCTCAACATCGGCGCGGCGATGTCTATCGCGATCATCGCCTGGGCGCCGACCTCGTGGAGCGGCGTGATCGTGTCGGCAGGGCTGCAAGGCATTTTCGTGATGATGATCAGCGCGGTTCTGTCGCTGTGGTCGGAGCGGCTCTTCCCGGACTTGCCTTCGCTCAGTTTCACCACGGCTTTGCTAATCACCGGCGCAGGGAATATCGCCGGGCCCCCGGTCGCGGGCTTTGTGGCGTCGGCCTTCGGACCCGTCGCAATGTTCCTTGGCACCGCGACGCTCGCGTTCGGCACGGCGCTCTTCTTGAAGCCCGGCATCATTCGCGAAAAGGCATCGAATGCAGCGTCCGCTTGACGGGTACATCTCATCTCGAACATCCGAGGGTGCGGCGTACCGTTCGGTCACGCTGCTGAACACCTAGTGCTGTTCGGCGGCTAAATGGCCAAGCTGTGGACACCTCGAGAATCCGCGTAGCCGTCGATGGTCATCGCTACGAGCCGAACGAGATGGCGTGCCTCGGGAAGGAGTTCGAGTGCCCCCCCTTCGCGATGAAGGGTCGCTTGCGGCCACCGTAACGCGATCTCTGCCGTCAGGGCGCGCACCGCGTCGGGATCGTCGAACCGTGCGGGTTCGATGGAGAAATTACATAGAAGCCGCTCGATCACGTCGCCGCGCAGGCGGTCGTCCCCGGTCAGGGAGTGGCCGCGCGCTGTCGAGAGACGTCCCGATCTGACGCGCGCTGTCCAGTCCGCGGTTCGGGCCGCGTTCTGGGCGTAGCCCCGCGGCGTTCGAGAGATTGCCGACGCTCCGAGCCCGACGAGCACGTCCGAGGGGTCGATCGTGTACCCTTGAAAATTTCGACGTAATGTCCCGGTCTCGGCAGCGACCGCCATGACGTCTTCGGGTCTCGCGAAGTGATCGAAGCCTACCGGACGAAATCCCGATAGACGCAGGCGCCGGTCGGCGTGACGCGCCATCGCAAGTCGTGTGTCCGGGCCCGGCAAATCGGTCTCGCGGATCATTACCTGACGGCGCGAGGCCCAAGGCACATGGGCGTATCCGTAAAGGGCGAGCCGATCGGGCGCGAGCTCGCATACCATGTCGAGCGTTGCGTCGAGTGACCTAAGGGTCTGATTCGGCAGCCCGTAGAGGAGGTCGAGGTTGATGCCCCCGATGCCGCGCTCTCTGAGACCGCTAATGACCGCTTCCGTCTGTTCCACGCTCTGCGGACGGCCGATGGCGTTTTGGACAGACGGTTCGAAATCCTGCACGCCGAGTGAGGCGCGCGTCATGCCCGTCGCCGCGAGGGCATCAAGCCGTGCCGCATCAACCTCGGTGGGGTCGATCTCGACAGAGGTTTCCGCGCCCGGCGCTCTCGGAAGCCGCGCGTCGAGCATCGCAAAGAGGCGGCCAAGCATCTTCGGCGGCAGCAGCGTCGGTGTTCCACCGCCCAGGTGAAGATGGGTGACCTGCACATCCGACGGAAGCAGGTCCGCCACCAATGCGATCTCCGCCTCCAGTGTATCGAGATATGTCGCGAGCGGTGCGTCGGTCCGGGTGCCTTGCGTGCGACAGGCGCAGAACCAGCACAGGCGGCGACAGAACGGGATGTGGACGTAGAGCGAAATTCGGGCGCCCGGCGTGACCTCTTGCAGCCAGCCGCCCATCGTTGCGGGTCCAACCGCATCGGAGAATTGCGTCGCGGGAGGATAGCTGGTGTAACGGGGCGCGCGGGAGCGTATGGCTGTGATCTGATCGGTCATGGTATTATCAGTCGCATGGCACCGTCATCCCGCATTGACATGGATCAATTGTCGCGGACCCAAGGGAACGGGAAAGGAAGATCATGGCCGAGATCAGGCCGTTGGTCGCTTTGCGCGGGGCCATGGCGACCCAGGATTGCAACGCCTGTCCGATCCGCCACAGGGCCGTCTGTGCCAAGTGCGCGGGCGCCGAGCTCGATCGCCTCGCGGCAATGAAGAGTTATCGCAGCTGGGCGGCGGGCGAAACCATCGCGCTCGAAGGCGACGCGCTGCCTTTCGTAGGCTCGATCGTGCGGGGCTGCGCGACGTTGACCCGGTCGCTCGAAGATGGCCGCGTACAGATGGTCGGCCTCCTGATGCCCTCCGATTTCGTCGGACGGCCCGGCCGTACGACGGCGCCCTATGAGGTGACGGCGGTCACGGACGTCACGCTCTGTCTGTTCGACCGGCAGCGGTTCGAAGCGCTGTTGATCGATGCGCCCCAGGTCGCGTCGCGTCTTCTGGAGATGTCGCTCGACGAGCTCGATGCCGCGCGCGACTGGATGCTCCTGCTTGGGCGCAAGACGGCCCGCGAGCGGGTGGCCACGCTGCTTGCGCTGGTGCTCCGCCGTGCTGCCGCCGATGCGCGCCCCCTGCGTGCGGAGCTACCGCTGGGACGCGAGGCGATGGCTTCGTATCTCGGCCTCACCATCGAGACTGTCAGCCGACAGATCACCGCGCTGAAGCGCGACGATGTGATCCGCCTGGAAGGAGGCGGACGCACCGTCCTGTGCGACGACCTGGCCGCTTTGCTGATCGAAGCCGGGGACGACGGAGACGGGGAAATGCCCGGTTGAGGGAGTCACCGCCGCCCGTTTGATCCAGGTCAAAGCTGCGGCGATCTGAGTATGCGATCCGGCCCCGGAACGAAGACGGGGGCGGGACATGCTCGACTATTTCAAACTGATCGCCTTGGCGCTCGTGACGCTCGTCGCGGCCATCGCGGCGAACTGGGCGCGCGACGCGGCCTACATGGTGCACGCTCTACTCGTCATGGGCCTCGCCGCGGGACTACTGCTGTGGCAGCTGCGCACTATGCCGGTGCCGGGAGAGCCCGCGCCGACCCGGCCCGCGCCCGGCGGGTACATGGACGGGCCGATCCGCTACGGCGTGATCGCGACCTCGCTCTGGGGCGTCGTCGGGTTGCTGGCAGGCACCTTCATCGCGTTCCAGCTGGCGTTTCCCGCGCTTAATTTCGATTGGGGGCAGCCTTTTACGAATTTCGGGCGGCTGCGGCCGCTTCACACGTCGGCAGTGATCTTCGCCTTCGGCGGAAACGCGCTGATCGCGACCTCGTTCTACATTGTCCAGCGCACGTGCGGCGCCCGGCTCTGGGGCGGCAACGCGGCCTGGTTCGTCTTCTGGGGCTACAACCTGTTCATCGTGCTCGCGGCGACCGGCTATCTGCTGGGTGCGACGCAGTCGAAGGAGTACGCCGAACCCGAGTGGTACATCGACATTTGGTTGACGATCGTTTGGGTCGTCTATCTCGCCGTCTTCTTGGGCACGATCCTGAACCGGCGCGAGCGGCATATCTACGTCGCCAACTGGTTCCTGCTGAGCTTCATCGTCACGGTGGCGATGCTGCACGTCGTCAACAATCTCTCAGTCCCGGTCTCGATCTGGGGGTCGAAAAGCGTGCAGGTTTTCGCGGGTGTTCAGGACGCCATGACCCAGTGGTGGTACGGCCACAACGCGGTCGGCTTCTTTCTGACAGCCGGGTTCCTGGGCATGATGTACTACTTCGTCCCGAAGCAGGCCGGGCGACCGATCTACAGCTACAAGCTGTCGATCATTCACTTCTGGGCGCTGATTTTCCTCTACATCTGGGCCGGCCCTCACCACCTGCACTACACGGCATTGCCGGACTGGGCAGCGACGTTGGGGATGGTGTTCTCGATCATCCTGTGGATGCCCTCCTGGGGCGGCATGATCAACGGGCTCATGACGCTGCAGGGCGCGTGGGACAAGATCCGCACCGATCCGATCATCCGCATGTTCGTGGCCAGCCTCGCCTTCTACGGCATGTCGACCTTTGAGGGTCCGATGATGTCGATCCGCGCGGTCAACAGCCTCAGCCACTATACCGACTGGACCATCGGCCATGTCCATAGCGGCGCTCTCGGCTGGAACGGTCTGATCACCTTCGGAGCGCTCTACTTCCTCGTGCCACGGCTCTGGGGACGGTCGCAGATGCACTCGATGGCGGCGATCAACACCCATTTCTGGCTCGCGACGGTGGGGATCGTTCTCTACGCGGCCTCGATGTGGGTCTCGGGGATCATGGAGGGGCTCATGTGGCGCGAGGTCGATCAGAACGGCTTTCTCGTCAACAGTTTCGCCGACACCGTCGACGCCAAGTTCCCGATGTACGTCGTTCGGGCGCTCGGAGGCGTGCTCTACCTCGCCGGTGCGCTCGTCATGTCCTGGAACATCTGGATGACGATCCGCGCCCCCGAGGCCCGACCCGTCACCGTCGCCACACCCGCGGAGTGAGATCATGAGCAAAGATCCCAAGGATCCGAACTACGACCCGGCCGACGATCCCAAGGTCGTCGCCCCGAAAGAAGCCATGGCGACAGGCGACCTGCCGAACGAACTGCCGCACCATACGAAGACGATCACCTTCCACCAGCGGCTCGAGCGCAATGCGACGCTTCTACTCGCGGCTTCCTTCGCCGTGGTCACGATCGGCGGCATCGTCGAGATCGCTCCGCTCTTCTGGCTGGAAAACACGATCGAAGAGGTGGAAGGCGTGCGTCCCTATTCCCCGCTCGAGCTGGCCGGGCGCGACATCTACATCCGCGAGGGCTGCTACAATTGCCACAGCCAGATGATCCGGCCCATGCGCGACGAAACCGAACGCTACGGTCACTACAGCCTGGCCGCGGAATCGATGTACGATCACCCCTTCCAGTGGGGTTCGAAACGCACGGGACCCGACCTCGCTCGCGTGGGCGGACGCTATTCGGACGAGTGGCACGTGGATCATCTGATGGACCCGCAATCCGTGGTGCCCGAGAGCGTGATGCCGAAATACGCTTTCCTCGCCAACGCCCGGATCGAGACGGACGCCGTGGACGACCTGCTCGCCACGCACCGCTTCGTCGGCGTGCCCTACAGCGACGAGATGATTGCCGAGGCACGCGTCGACATGCGCGTTCAGGCCGATCCGATGGGCGACTCGGGTGGTCTGGTGGAGCGTTATCCCGGAGCGCAGGTCCGCAATTTTGATGGCTTGCCGGAGTTGACCGAAATGGATGCCCTAATCGCCTATCTCCAGATGCTCGGCACGCTCGTCGATTTCTCCACCTTCACACCCGACGACAGCCGCTGAGAGGGGCCGATGGACACTTATTCCTTTCTGCGCGAACTCGCCGACAGCTGGGTTCTCCTGATCCTGACCCTGATCTTCCTCGGCGTGATCGGCTGGGCGTTCCGCCCGGGCTCGCATCCGATCCACGAAGATGCCGCGGCGGTTCCATTCCGCCACGACCGTCCGGAGGAGGCACGCGCCGATGAGTGAGCATCTCGTCACGGAGCGCTCGAAAGATCCCGCACAACCGGTTCTCCGGACGATGCACGGGCCGTCCGCTCTCGCCCCTGTAGCGGCCGGCTGCGCCAACGCCTGCCCGGGCTGCACCTGTGTTCCCGTCCCCGACTTCGAAAGGAGCGACCGCAATGGCTGACACGCCAAAGATCGACGAGGCCACCGGTACGGAAACCACCGGCCACACCTGGGACGGCATCGAGGAGTTGAACACGCCCCTGCCGCGCTGGTGGCTCTGGACCTTCTACGCGACGGTCCTGTGGGGTCTGATCTATACGATCCTCTTTCCGGCATGGCCGCTCGTTTCGGGAGCGACATCGGGGCTGCTCGGCTTCTCGACCCGCGGCGAGGTCGCGGCCGAGATCGAGCGTGTCGAGCTTTCGAATGCCGAGCTGACGGAAAGCCTGACCACCATCGACCTTGCCGCGCTCCCGGCCAACGGAGCTCTGCACCGCTTTGCCGTGCAGGCGGGCCGGTCGGTCTTCGCCGCCAACTGCTCGCAATGCCACGGCGCGGGCGCGGCGGGCGTCGTCGCCTCGGGCTATCCGAATCTGCTCGACGACGATTGGCTCTGGGGCGGCACACTGGAGGAGATCGTCAATACCGTGCGCCACGGCATCCGCAATGATGACGTCGATTCGCGCTATTCAGAGATGCCGCCCTTCGACTGGATGGAGGGAGGGGAACTCGACCGGATCGTCCACCATGTCCGCAGTTTGTCGGGGCTCGACCACGATGCCAATGCCGCCGATCAGGGCGCGGCGTTGTTTCTCGACAATTGCAGCGCGTGCCACGGCGAAAACGGCCTGGGCAATCGCGACATCGGCGCGCCCAACCTCGCCGACGCGATCTGGCTGAGGGGCGGCACGCATGAGGCGATCCTGCGTCAGCTCATGGCGCCTCGGCACGGCGTGATGCCGCCATGGGGCGAGCGGTTGGGCGAGGCCGAGGTGCGCGCGGTCTCGGCCTATGTCCATGGACTAGGTGGTGGCGAGGCCCAGATAGCCGATCCCGTGCTAGAAACGGAGGCCGAAGACGCCGCCGCCGTGCCCGATGCGACCTATCCGGCCGAGGCGGGGGAGACGCCGGAGGAGACGGGCGCGGACGACGTCGCACCCGCTGAATAATCCCCTCGCAAGAAGCCGTTTCGGGACGCACTCGCTTGATCCAGATCAACGAGCGCGCCCGTCACCCCTTGCTACACCGGTCGACGTGACAACAGGATCGAGCCCCGACATGGCCAGTGATGCGCCACCCCTCTTCGCCGCCCGACAACCGATCTTCCCACGCCGGGTCTCGGGGACCTTCCGGCGTCTGAAATGGGCGATCCTCATCGTGACGCTGGCGATCTACTACGTCACGCCCTGGATCCGCTGGGACCGCGGCCCGAACCTGCCCGATCAGGCGGTGCTCGTGGACCTATTGAACCGTCGCTTTCACTTCTTCTGGATCGAGATCTGGCCGCACGAATTCTATTTCGTCGCAGGACTGCTCGTCATGGCGGGCCTCGGGTTGTTCCTGTTCACCTCGGCGCTAGGACGGGTCTGGTGCGGCTATGCCTGCCCGCAGACCGTCTGGACCGATCTGTTCCTGACCGTCGAGCGCTGGATCGAAGGCGACCGCAACGCGCGCATTCGCCTCGACGCCGCGCCGTGGGGCCCGCGCAAATGGCGTCTGCGACTTTCGAAATGGGTCGTCTGGCTGCTCATCGCCATCGCGACGGGCGGGGCGTGGGTCTTTTATTTCGCCAACGCACCGACGCTCTTGCGCGATCTCGTGACGCTCGACGCGGCACCGGTCGCCTATGCCACAATCGCGATCTTGACGGCGACGACCTTTACCCTTGGCGGTTTTCTGCGCGAGCAGGTCTGCATCTACATGTGCCCCTGGCCGCGCATTCAGGCGGCGATGATGGATCCGGGGACGCTGACCGTTGGCTATCGCGATTGGCGAGGAGAGCCGCGCGGCAAGGGAGGCGTCAAGCGCAGACAAGCCGCAGCCGAGTCCATTGGCGGAGGCGAAGCCGTGGCGCGCTACGGAGCGGCGGTCGACAAGGACCACGCGACCCAGCGATCCTCTCGCACTGGCGAGATTTTGGGCGATTGCATCGACTGCAACGCCTGCGTCGCGGTCTGCCCTATGGGCATCGACATTCGCGAGGGCCAGCAGATGGAGTGCATCACCTGCGCGCTCTGCATCGACGCCTGCGATGCGGTCATGGACAAGATCGGCCGCCCGCGTGGGCTGATTGACTATCTCGCGCTCGACGATCGCCCGCCGACGCAGCCGGGCGAGGTGGCCGATGTCGTGGTCTTCGCGGGGACGCCGGCGGGCAATGTTTCAGGCACCGGGCAGCCCGCTTGGGTTCCCAAGCCGGTATGGAGACACATCTTTCGCCCGCGCACGATTCTTTACACGGTCGCCTGGTCCGCAATCGGCGTATTTCTCGTGGTCGCGTTGTTCGTCCGACCTGAGATCGACATGACCGTGGCCCCGGTGCGCAATCCGACCTTCGTGACACTTTCGGACGGCTCGGTGCGCAACGCCTATGATGTTCGACTGCGCAACAAGCACGGTGAGGCCCGGCCTTTTCGCCTGTCGCTGAGCGCGGACGAGGGTTTGGGGATCGAGGTGCAGGGCACCGCTGACACGGTGGTCGAAGTGCCCGCCGATGCCACCCGGCGAGAGCGAGTTTACGTCGTCGCGACGCCCGAGGCCGCAGCCGCAAGCCGAGGGCGGACCGAGGTCCGACTTTGGGTCGAGGATAGTGTGTCGGGTGAACGTTCATTCGAGGACACGATTTTCAATGGCAGGGAGAGCTTCGATGAACGCAGCGGCGCAGCGGGCTGAGGCACGTCTGACGGGGCGGCACGTGGCCGCCATGTTCGTCGGAGGGTTCGCTATCATCATCGCCGTCAACGTGACTTTGGCGATCAACGCGGTGCGCACCTTTCCGGGCAAGGAAACCGCGTCAAGCTATGTCGCCTCGCAGACCTTCGATGCGGACCGCGCGGCGCAGGACGCGCTGGGTTGGACGCTCGACGTCACGCTGGGGCCGGAAGTGCTGCGGTTGGCGGTCGCCGGGCCCGACGGTGCGACGGTGCGGCCCGAGATCGTGACCGCGACCCTTGGCCGGGCCACGACCGTGGCCGATGACGTCTCGCCCGACTTCGCGTGGGACGGCACCGCCTGGGTGGCGGCGATTGCGGCGGAACACGGCAACTGGAATCTTCGGATTGAGATGCTGGCCGCGGACGGTACGCACTTCCGGCGGCGCCTCCCCCTGAGGGTCGAACGATGAGCATCGCGGCCTGTCCCGGCTGCATTGCTGTTCCCGCCGACGCCGTCGGGCCGGTCTCAACGGACCATGCCGTGGATATTGCGTTGCCGGGCATCAGCTGTGCGGGATGCATTGCGGGGGTCGAGCGCACGCTCGCCGGCGTGACGTCCGTCCGCTCCGCGCGGGTGAACCTCGCCGCGCGCCGCGTGCGCGTCTCGCTCGCTCCCGGTGAGGACGCGGGCGAGGCGCTCGCCGCGCTTCATGCGGCGGGATACGAGGCATTGGAGCTCGACGGCGAGTCGCTGCGACCCGCCTCCGACGACACGGCGCGCGGCCTGCTCGCCCGCATCGCCGTCGCGGGATTCGCGATGATGAACGTCATGGCGTTGTCGGTGGCCGTCTGGTCCGGGGCAGGGGACACGACGCGAGCGTTCTTCCACTGGATCTCCGCTGCGATCGCCCTGCCGGCACTGGCTTTCTCCGCCGTGCCGTTCTTTGCCTCCGCCGCTGCCGCGTTGCGGGCGGGACGGCTCAACATGGATGTGCCCATCGCGCTGGCAATCGCTCTGGCCGCGTCGATGTCCCTCTACGAGACAGCTTTCGCGAGCGGGGCCGACACCTGGTTCGACGCGGCCCTGTCGCTCACTTTTTTCCTGCTGGTCGGACGCTTCCTCGAAGGTCGCGCCCGAGCCGCCGCACGCTCCGCCGCGACCGAGTTGACAGCCCTGGAGTTGCCGCGCGCCACGCGGTTGACCGGGGCCGGGCGAGAGGTCGTGGATGTCGCGGCCATCTGCCCCGGCGACCGGATCGCGCTTGCCCCGGGTGCCCGCGCCCCGGTGGACGGTGTGGCCGAGGGCGCAGCGACGCTCGACCGTTCGGCGTTGACGGGCGAGGCCGATCCCGTCGGCGTGATGCCGGGCGAGACGATCTGCGCCGGCGAAATGGTTCTGAGCGTCCCGCTGGTGCTGTGCGCGTCGTCTCGCGCGCAGGACAGTACACTGCGACGCCTTGCGGCCATGGTCGAAGTGGCAGAGACCGGACGGCACCGCTATTCCGGCATTGCCGACCGCGCCGCGCGGCTCTACGCGCCGGTTGTCCATGGCCTTGCGGCTCTCGCCTTCGCTGGTTGGTGGACAGCGACGGGCGACCTGCACCATTCCGTCGCCGTCGCGACGGCGACGCTGATCATCACCTGCCCCTGTGCCCTGGCCCTTGCCGTGCCAGCCGTCACGGCGGCGATGACGGCCCGTCTGTTCCGGAACGGGATTCTCCTCAAGTCGCCGACCGGGCTCGAGCGGCTGGCCGAGATCGACACGGTCCTGCTCGACAAGACCGGCACGCTGACCGAGGGCTTGCCAGAACTGCCAGACCTCGATGCCGAAACGGCGGCGGTGGCCCTCGCACTCGCGCGCGTATCGGATCATCCCGTGTCGCGCAGCATCGCCGCAGCGCTGCGCGATCACGACGCCGCTCCGCTCACGGGGATCGAGGAGGTGCCGGGGGACGGGATCCGCGCGTCGTGGAACGGGGCGCCAGTGCGCCTCGGCCGTGGTGCCGATGGCACGGTTCTCGATCTGCCGGGCCGCCGGATCGCGCTGCCGATGACCGAGCGGTTGCGCCCCGGCGCGGCGGAGATGGTTTTCGATTTGCGACGGATGGGACTCGCGGTTGAGATGGTGACCGGCGACACGGAGGCACGCGCACACACCCTCGCGCATCGTATCGGGATCAACGACGTTCATGGGGGCCTGCGTCCAGAGGACAAGGTGGAGCTTGTCCGGTCCAGTGTCGCAAGGGGGCGCCGTGTCCTGATGCTGGGCGACGGGCTGAACGATGCGGCCGCGCTGGCCGGCGCTCATGCGTCCCTCGCGCCGGGAACGGCCCTCGACGCCGCGCGTGTTGCGGCAGACGGCATCGTGCTGGGGGGCGATCTGAGGGCGGTGTCTCAGACGCTGCGCCTTGCGCATAGGGCACGGCGGCGAATTCGACAGAACCTCGGGCTCGCCGTGCTCTACAACGCTCTGGCGATCCCCGTCGCGATGGCCGGGCTCGCCACGCCCTTGATGGCCGCGATCGTCATGTCGTCATCGTCGATCCTCGTCGTTCTGAACGCGGTGCGGCGATGAACGTGCTCGTCGTCCTCATTCCCGTGTCGGTCTGTCTTGGCGTCGCCGGTCTCTTGGCCTGCCTTTGGACGCTGCGCCACGGACAGTACGATGATCTCGAGGGTGATGCCGCGCGCATACTTCTCGAAGATCTGGATGGGGATCGAGCCGATTCTGCAACCGCACAACCGGAGAAGACCTGATGGCTCTAAGTTGCCTTACCCGTTCTCGCCTGGCCTGGACCGGCATTGCGCTCGTTCTCGCAGGCTTCGGCATCAGGGCTATCTCGGTTCCGCTGAACCTGCCCATTTGGGTCGTGCCCACCGGCTATTTCACCGCCCTCGCCGGGGCCGCCGTGCTGTTCGTTGGAGGGGTCCGCTGGCGCACGAGGTGATCGCCACCCGGTCTCCGCACACCCGAGTTGACATGGATCAAGGCGATCCGACCTGCCTTTCGCGAATATGATGCGAGAATGAAGGAGGGTCCGATGTCCATGAAAACCGTTTCCACCATCGTGATCGGCGACCAACCGGATGCAATGGAAGCCGCGATTGCCTGCGCATCGACTTGGTCCGCGCATCTCGACGTCGTCTGCCTGAGCGGATCTCAATTCGAAGTGCCGATGATCTTCAGCCCGGACGTCGCGCTGGGATACGAGGCGATACTAAACACCGCACGGTCCGATCTGGAGGAGATCGAGGAACGGGTGCTCGAGAGACTAAGGGGCGAGACGGTGACCTCGCGCGTGGATGCGAGTGTCCGCTCGGATGGCAATTTGCGCGCATCGCTCACAGAGGCCTGCCGCTATTCCGACCTCGTTGTCCTCCCGTCCCCGGATGACAGCGCCGTCATGAAGAGCGTTCTGGAGCAAATCCTCTATTCGAGCCGCGTGCCGCTTCTGGTGGTACCGGACGATGCGGCGATCTCGTTCGACACGATCCTGTTGGCCTGGGACGAAAGCGAGGTCGCACTGGCGGCGATACGCGCTGCCCTTCCACTTTTGCGCGACGCAGGGACGGTCGAGATCGTAATGGTCGAGTCAAAGGGGGCAACGGAGGGACGCGACGTCGCGGTGATGCTCGAGCGTCAGGGCGTGAAAGCTCCGCTGAACGTCCTGCCCCTGTCGGGGCGGTCCGTTTCCGACGTGTTGCAGGGTCGGGCGCAGGAAATCGGTGCAGATTTGATTGTCATGGGGGCCTACGGCCATCGTCGCCTGCGAGAGGTCCTGCTCGGAGGTGTCACACGATCGATGATGGAGCGACCAGACCGACCTCTCCTGCTGGCGAGGTGATCGGACAAGTAAGGCTGAGGCGACACGATCCGAAGGAAGTTGCCACTGATAATCAGGCGATCTAGGTAAAGATGGTTTAATTAGCGGCGGCGACGTCACGAAGACAAAGCGCATTCCCCATTCCAGCGAATATCTGTTTGTCGCACCATTGAATTGCCGGTTTCGTACTCGCAGCGAACGACTGCTTCTCCGCCACCCTTCCTTCCTATGGCTCGAAAAATCGCGGCGAGAATTTAGCGAATGCAGCGAAGGGCCGGTTTGGCGGGCCGCGCTGCAGTATCAGGAGTTCCGGTGAACGGCAACTCCGGGCCGGGTACGACGGGCATCCCTGCCGAATAAGCGCTCGAACCGTTGCGCCGCGGCAGGTCGGCTCAGAGCCTCTTTTCCCATGCCGCGACAGGTTCAACGGCAAGTTTTGGGAACGACGGTCACCAGAACTGGCTCTTCTGAGCGTAGAGCTACGGTCAAAGTCGCATCCCGCAAACGCTGGCAGTCGCGCTCTCACCCTCCGAGTGCAGAATGCGGGGCTACGACGCCTCCGGTACGCCCGTCGCGGCTCGCTTCCTTGCGACGGTCAAGATCGCCCTTCAAGGCCGGTTTTGGCACGACGGAAACTCCAAGTTCATCGTAAAGGAACTTCACCGCTTGGGAACTCGCCGTATGCAGGATCACGGGAATACCCGCTGCCACAAGCTTGAGGGCAAGCTCACCGCTCGTACCAACGACGGGTCTGTAATTCAGAACGACCCCGTCACAGGGTGGATCGGTAAAGGCTTCATTGAAGAAGCGCTTGGCATCCTCGAGCGACCGCACAGGGCCCAGAATGCATACGCCAGCTGATTCCAGGGTTACGACGATGTCCATCGCAATCAGCGGTTCGCCTTCCACCACGAGAACGGCCAAGTCTCGAATTGACATTCATCGTCCCTTCGTTGCGCGCTGGCCCCCGGGTGTGGAGATGCACTACTCTTTTTCTCGTCATCTTCAGTGTTTACGAAGCTGGCAGGTCCCGAAGGGTACACCGTGTCGGGAGGATTTAACTGACGGTTGCCATCATCGCGGCCGAAGCTGCCGGGGGAGACCGCGAAACATGACGAGCAGCGCCGGCCCTGCGCAGATCGCGGCCCTGAACCAACTCATCCTGCGATCCATCGTGGATCACGCGGTGGTCACGATCAGCGCCGAAGGCCTCGTTACCAGCTGGAACGAGGGGGCCGAACGCATCCTGGGATGGTCGGAGGACGAGATCGTCGGCCAACCGGCGGACGTCTTCTTCACCGCGGACGATACGGAGCACGGCCGCGCACAGGAAGAGATGCGCCTCGCCATCGAGCATGGCCGTGCGGAAGATGTCCGCTGGCATCTCAGGAAGAACGGCGAACGCTTCTGGGGCAGCGGTCTCATGATGCCGTTGCTGAACGAGACGAACGTTGATGGCTCGGCGATCCGGGATCCCGACAAGATCGACGGCTTTGTGAAGATCTTCCGGGATCAAACCGCCGAACGCGAGGCGGAGTTGCGCATTGCCCGCCTTCAGGATCGCGCGCGGCTCGCCATGCGCCGGTCGGGGATCGTGGGCGTCTTCGACAACGATCTGAAGACCGGTGTCATTGTCGCGGACACGACCTGCGCCCGCCTGCATGGCGTCGATGCCGAAACCGCGGAAGGCGGTGCCTCGGTGGACCGGTTCTTTGCGGGGATCGTGGCGAAGGATCGTGCCGCCGCCCGGGGCGCCCTCGAGGCCGCCGCGGAGCGGGGAGAGGATGTGGACGTCATCTACCGGGTCAAAAGTTCCGGTGCGAAGCCCGTCTGGGTTCAATCCCAAGGCTCCGTTCAGACCGATGAGGACGGCCGTCCCGAACACCTCGTCGGCATCGTCATCGACATCACCGAAGACCGTGAGCAAATCAGGATGCAGGAGGCCCGCCTCGAATTCGCCGATAAGGTGCGGGACATCGCTAGCCAAGTCGAGATCGCGAAGCTCGCGTCCCGGGTGATCGGCGAGACGATCCACGCCAGCAGGGTCGGGTACGGCTATGTCAAGGACGACGGCAACACCATCGTGGTCGAAGCGGACTGGAACGCCGGTGACGGGCAGAGCATCGTCGGACGCCACAGGTTCAGCGACTTCGGCAGTTTTGCACCCGCGCTGCAGAGGGGCGAAACCGTCATTATTGAGGATTCCGAGACCGATACTCGGATCGACAGCGCCGAGCGTCTCCGCAATATCGGTGTAAGGGCAGTAGTTAATTTGCCGCTCATGGAGCGAGACAAGCTCAAGGCCATTCTCTTCGTCAACAGTGCCGAGCCCCGGAAATGGTCGGAGGCCGAGATCACGTTCCTTGGCGCTATGGTCGACAGGACCTATGCCGCGATAGATCGGCTGAGGGTCGCTGAAGAGCGCGACATACTCGCCGAGGAACTCGCGCACAGGATGAAGAATATCCTAGCCTTGGCGCAGGTCGTCGTGAGGCAGAGCCTGCGCGGCGTGGAGGGACTGGACGCAGAACGAAGCGCCATTGATACGAGGTTGCAGGCATTATCCGCGGCCCAGGATGTCCTGACAGGTGGCCGGGAGAAGGAAGCCGACATCCGATCCGTGGTGGCCTCGGCGCTCGCGCCGCATCTTCCCGACGGGGACCGCGCCGAGATATCCGGCCCGTTCCTCCAGCTTCAATCCCAGCAGGTACTGGGCCTGACCCTTGCACTCCACGAACTCGCAACGAACGCGGCGAAATACGGGGCCTTGTCGAACGAGGTCGGCCGGGTCCGCATAGACTGGAGCCGTGACGGCGATGCGTTCAGGTTCCTCTGGACCGAGCATGGCGGTCCGTCTGTAACGGCGTCTTCCTCGAAGGGATTTGGCTCCAAGATCCTGCAAAGCGCCGCCGGTGGATACTTCGACGGGCGATCGACGCTCCATTTTCAGCCCGACGGCGTAAGGTTTGAAATCGAAGGCACCATAGGCTAGTGGCTGACCTGCCACGGGACTTTCATCCAATCGCGACCGGAGCCCGGTTGTTGTTTGCGCCGTTCGGCGCAGGGTTAGCAATCGCCCGACGCGCGGAGCTTTCATCTCGTGCAGCGGGGCGGGCGATTGCGGTTGTCAGGGCTTGCGCGTAGTCAGCCGGGGTCTGGTAGTCCAAAGCCGAATGCGGGCGCTCGGTGTTGTAGTCGGCAGCCCAGGCCGCAATGACGGCACGGGCGTGAGCCAGGTTCCGGAACATGGTCTCATTGAGCAGTTCATCCCGCATCCGACCGTTGAAGCTCTCTACGAAACCGTTCTGCATGGGCTTTCCCGGCGCGATGTAGTGCCATTCGATCCGGTGCTCGGAGCACCATCGCAGGACCGCGTTACTGGTCAGTTCCGTGCCGTTGTCGGTGACGATCATGCCGGGTTTGCCGCGGCGCTCGATCAAGGCCGACAGTTCACGGGCGACACGACGCCCTGATATCGAGGTGTCAGGGATCGCCGCGAGACATTCACGGGTGACATCGTCGACCACGTTGAGCACCCGGAAGCGCTGGTCGTTGGCGAGCTGGTCATGAACGAAATCCAGCGACCAGCGCGCATTGGGCCTTGCCTCGACCAGGATCGGGGCTCGCGTCCCGACAGCCTTGCGCCGGGCCTTCCGCTTGCGCACCGTCAGCCCCTCCTCGCGGTAGAGCCGATAGATCCGGTTGATGCCGGAAGGCTCGCCCTCGCGGCGCAGCAGCACGAAGAGCCGCCGGTAGCCGAACCGCCGGCGTTCGTTGGCCAGCTCCCGCAGCCGCCCGCGCAGCACCGTGTCCGGCGCACGCTGCGCCTGGTAACGGACCATCTTGCGATCCGCTCCGACGATCCGACAGGCCCGCCGCTCCGACAGACCGCAGGCGGTCCGAAGGTATGCGACCGCTCCGCGCTTCACGGCGGGCCCTACCATTTTTTGCGACCAGATCCTTCATCGCAGCCAGATCCAGCATCTGCTCGGCCAGCGTCCTGCGGACCTACAGCTTCGCGTTCTCATCCTCGAGTGTCTTCAGCCGCTTGGCCTCCGACACCGTCATACCGCCGAACTTGGCCTTCCAGTTGTAGAAGGTGCCTTCCGACATGCCGTTCTACGCTACAAACGATCCCCCGGATCGTTTGCTCGACGCTTGAACTGCGGCACAGATCGGCGCACTTCGCGCCTGCCTCGTGCTCGCCAAGGATGCCGATGATCTGCTCGTCCGTGAAGCTCGTTCGCTTCATTGTCCGTCCTCAAGTTGGGGCGGACTCTAATCGACGGTGGAGGAAAAATCCCGTGGCAGGTCACGGTGCCTGTACCGGGGATAGCGTCTGGCTTGCGCGTCGCCTGGCCTGCTGATCTCGTCGTCCGATTTCCCCAAATGGGCGGTCCGATCAGCGAGCATCTTCGCTATGGTCCGTTCCGTCCCACGGAGTGTGAGTTCGTTCATCTTCACTCTTGCGGTCGCAGGGAAAAACCACCTTGGTGAAGCCGCACTGCAGCGGCAAGCCCTATCGCGGAGGTCCGGTATGGGCTGCGTGCTTTGTTGTTAAATTTTAAGATTAGGGAGCAGAGCAGTCGATCAATTACGACTTAGACGAGGGCTTACGCGGCCTCTTCTTTGAGGCCGTTTCTGTTTTTTCCTTTTCGGCCAAATCCCTCTCAAGACGCGCCATTCGTAGCCTCTGCGTCTTGTCCTGGCGCGCGGTTGTATCAGCGTCGATCATACCCTTCGCGATCCGGGTGACGCTATCTGCCTTGGTCTCGGATGCAGTGGGGCGGAAGACCGTGTTCTTGTTCGACAAGCTGTATTCCATCTCTGAGCGGGGCGGAACGGCACGACAATTGCGTCCCGTTCATCCCGCGTTTCCATTACAAGCCAAATGCAGGAGGAGGATGCTAGACCTGCCTCGCCTTGCGGTTGGCGTAGCGCCGGTCACGTTCGGCCTTGCGGACCGCCTCATCCCGAACGACGCGTGAGATCATGTCGTCTTCGATCCTCTGACGCGCCTTGGCTTCAGCTCCGACCGCAGCATCGGCGGCAGCTTGCCGTCGGGCCGTTTCCGCGTCGACACGCTTCTGCTCTTCGAGCTTGGCCTTTTCACGTTCGGCACGCCGTTCGTCTCTTGCCCTAGCTACCGCCAGACGCTCCGCCTGCCGCGCGAGACGGGTCGGTTCCGCCGCTTCCTTCGCAGATCGATGCGCTTGGAGGAGAGCCGCCTTCGATTCCGAAGCGGCTTTGCGGCGATCGGCAAGATCGTTATCTCTCTTGTTCTTCAAACTGTGTTCCACTGAAAGTGTGACGGGTATTTGGGGCCAGCTCTTCGTAGCCGTTCAAATGAAAGAGGTCGGCAGATAGGCGGCTAAGATCCCATTGCCGAACCGATTTTCTTTGGCCGCGACGCCTTCTTCGTGAAAGCCGCCGCGATCATGGCGTTCTCTACCGGGAACGCGATGTCGGGCAGGGACTTGCGGGCGAGCCGCCGCAAAGGCTCGCGTGGCCTGCCGTGTGACCGTAACGCAATACTTCCTCTGGAGCTTCGTATAGGCCCACGTCGATGCAGCCTGCTGGCGTCGGATCGGTGCGTAGAGAAAGTCCCAGCACCGCGTCGGATGCCAATACGCTCAGCAAGCAGTGTCATTCAATCGGGGCCGGTGCGCAGCAGTAAAGGAACTCTCGAACAAGAGAAAACGGGCTGACGCCGACTCCAAAACCTGGATCGTTACGAGAGACGCGCTCGCGGAAAGATCCTCGACTGTAAGCTGACAGCGACGAAGAAGGGCGCCCGAGGACGCCCTGCTCGAAGTTCGGATAGGCCGTTCAGGCGAGCTGAAGGTTGGCTGCGGATTCGCGACCGTCGCGGCCGGACTCGACGTCGTAGGTCACCTTCTGATCGTCGCTCACAGTCGTCAGACCGGCGCGCTCGACAGCGGAAATGTGGAGAAAGACGTCCTTGCCGCCCGTATCGGGTGCGATGAAGCCGAAGCCTTTGGTGGGGTTGAACCATTTCACGGTGCCATTGGCCATCGTGAGATCTCCTGTAATTCTAAACCTGTTCGCGGAAGTGCAACAGCGTGGCGCAGTCGGCCAAGATCGAGTTCGCTGATGTCCGAGTAGGGAAAGCAGGGGATCGACAGAGGAAACGTAGCTCCGGCTGTATGACAGGTCACAGCCGACTTGTCTACGATAACCCGTTCGAGGATTACGCATTCCTCCTCGGTCCGAAAATACCGAGGAAAAAGAAAGAAAATCGATCTCCAAAATCGACGGGCTGCACTCCAACTAGAAGTCGCTCTCCATCGGAGCTCGGCGTGGTTCCGCACCGCTGACTTCCCCCTCGGGTTTGGAAGGCTGCTTCCCGTCCTGGGCTCAGGACCCATCGATCAGGACGGCGCTGCGTGATTCAGCCTTCGCCAGAAGGAGGCTGACGATGAGTGATGTTGCTTTGGCCGACCGCCGCGCAGATGGCGCGGCTGCGCCCCTGTTTCCCGAAGTCGCATGGCAGGCCGCGGGTGGACGACAAGCGCGTGCTCAGTGGTGTTGTATTCATCGATCGCAACGGTTTGCGCTGGCGGGACGCGCCGCGTGAATACGGCCCGCACAAGACGCTCTACAATCGCTGGATCGGGTGGAGCCGCATGGGCGCGTTCGCGCGGATCATGGAGGGGCTCGCCGCCGAGCAAGCCGATTG
>NZ_QKZL01000037.1 GCF_003253995.1 Palleronia aestuarii | reverse complement strand
CGAGTAGTCCGGCACCGACCAGTCGAGCCCCATGAGCTTCAACAGGCTCGCCACGAAGCCCGTTGTCTGGCGAAGCGGCAGGCCGAACAGCACCTTGATGGTCAGGCACGCTTGGATCGCCGCGTCCGAGAAGGTTTGCTGCCGCCCCTGCTTGCCCGAAGGCGCCGCGTGCCAAGCCATGCCCGGGTCGAACCAGACCGTCAGAGACCCGCGCTCACGCAGCGACGCGTTGTAACTCGACCCGTTCAGGGTGCGGCAACGGGTGGGCGCAGGCTTGGACATGCCGGACAGCTATGTCGCTGGACTCACGATGTGAATCCCACGCAGGCTTTCTGCAACAAGGCCTAGAGAGCTTCAACGGTCGGATGCGGGATGAACTGCTCAATGAGACCATGTTCCGGAACCTGGCTCACGCCCGTGACGTCATTGCGGCCTGGGCTCCCGACTACAACACCGAGCGCCCGCATTCGGCTTTGGACTACCAGACCCCGGCTGACTACGCGCGAACCCTGACAACCGCAATCGCCCGCCCCGCTGCACGAGCTGAAAGCTCCGCGCGTCGGGCGATTGCTAACCCTGCTGATACGAGCCAGATAAGTCCCGACTTACGTGCGTCCTAAGTCCTTGATCTGGCATCATCCCGTTTCCGTTTGCATCGCGCAGAACCGACTTCTGGTCAGGTAGGTACCGACGCGCACCATTCCGAGGGTCGAACGGCAAGGGGCCGACCCAACAGCCGACCCCACAACTCCCGATTTCTTACTATGCTTAGTTGCGGCGGAAGTCTTTACGCCGGTAGAACTTCGCGCTCGACGAAATTTCCGTGCATGCGGCGATGCCGCGGCCGGCAAGATGCTGGGCGTAGGGTCCCGGCTCCCTGTTCATCTCGAATGCCATCTGGGTCAGTGATACGTATTCTTCACGAAAGGCACGCAGGCTCTCGGCCGTCACATAGGGCGCCGCCCGGGCCGTATACCCGAGATGGATTTCCTTCTCCACGAGCTTGCCAGCCTCGACCAGTTCGGAGATCGACCTTCGATCGGTCATCAGCAAGCGCGCGGCCTCAAGGTGGACCAATCCGACGGATCGCTTCGGACGGAGCTGTCCTTCGAGTTCGGCGACGCAGACCAGAAGATTCGGAAGAGAGCGCTCTCGTTCGGCATCGTGTCTGAGTTTCAGATCCCCCCGGCGGCCCAGATGGATCAGGGTTTCGATCGGCAGACGGTACTGGCGCGCGGCATCGAACAGGGGAAGATGGGTTGCAGGGCCCAGCGGACGCCGGAAGGGAAAGCCGAAGAGTTGTTCTTTGAGCAGCCAGACGTCGTTCCGGGCGAAACTGTAGGTCCCCGGTCCGTCGACCGGCTGGACACCCAGAAAGCCATTCTGTGCCAGCCTGCCGACGAGGTTGCGATGCACCCCGAGAATCTCGCAGACTTGGGAGAGATCGTAGGCTGTGGCTTCAGTGGCCTTGATCTCGTTGAGGACATCCGTGGAAATGTAGTCAAGCAGCACCGGCATTGCCGACCCGGCCCTGACGTATGCCAGGCCGCGTTCGACGAGCCGATGCCCGAGCCTTGCGCGGTTCATATCGATGGAAGCTGCGCCTGTCGCGAGCGTATGGCGACGTTGTTTGCGGCATGTCACGCCCAGCACTTCCGTCCCCTCGGGGACCGGGAACGTCTCGAGGATGTAGTCCCGGACGAGATCCTTGATCGGGGCGTAAGCCGTATCATCTCGATTTCTCAGCGAGTCGAAGAACGTGCCGAACCGCATGCGATGCTTGGTGGCCGCGAGCGGCTTCGACATGCGAATCCCCTCGAGGGCGTCGTGGATGGCAGTCGGTCCGCCGCTCAGGATCTGAAAACCATCGTGCCCGGCTATTCGCTGGTCCCGCGGCGTGAGACCGCTGAGCGCGGTCTTTGGTCCGAACCGCACGAGGCAGCCAAGCGAGCGTGCCGTCGACGCCACCACGCGGTACTCCAGCCCATCGAGGAAGGGGTTGGTCGCGTGTCCCAAAACTCTGCCGACGAGGTAGGTCTCGAGGTCCCGGTGGAGAGGGAAGACCTTGGACCCAAGGCGGACCAAGATGTTCGGGTCCGTGTTCGCCACGGCGCGGTGAAAGTCCAGTTTACCGGCAGTTCCGGACGCCTCCGTGATGTCCTCGAGAAGGCACGAGTGCTCCGCGCAAGCATGGACGTCTGCGAGGAGCCAGGAAAAGCGCTGATACGGTCCGAACCTGCGATCCCGGCGCTTGTCGGCTCTGATGCATTTCAGGCAGATGCGGATGCGGAACCGGATCAGATCGCTCTTGGTCATCCGTGCATGACCCAGGACGAACTGTCCGTCGGCATTCATCATAGGAGTTCTGTGAAGCGACGGGTGGTCCGGCACTCCGGCACCGATCGCGAGAGCCGACAGTGCCTCCGCGTCGGGACGGAGGATGTCTTCCTGGCGGACGCCGATATCCGTTCTGAAGTCGGAAAGGTCCGCCGCGCCATTCCGCGCGGCAATGCGGGAGAGGAGCGACGTGAAGGTCTCGTCTTCGTGGCTGGTCACGGACAGGGGAGACAGAGGCGACGCGTCGATCATCGAATTCTGTCCTCCTCCGCCAGCAGTTCCCTCGGATCGATCCGCCGGAAGTTCTCAGCTACGAAGGGGTTGAGCCCGTCTATGCAGCCCGCCCGCCGCCTGAAGGCCCCCGCGAAGTCGGCGACCGTCAAAGTCGTGGCCCGCCGAAGCAGGGCCACTTCGATGGCCGCGATGGCAATCTCAATGACCAGCCCGAACTCGTTGGCCGCGGCGTGCACGAGCCGCGTGCCGAACGCATCGGACTCGATGTCGGGATCGACTGCAAGGACGGTCTTTCCGATATAGGCGGAGAGAAGGTCGCGGACCTTGGCGAGGTCGGCAAGCTCGCTGATCGGCTCGAAGCGGATCGGTTGAAACCGCCGCCCGAGCTGCGGATCGAAGTTCAGGATGTCCGCCAGCTCCCCAGTGCCGGAGAGCACGAGGCAGATCGGCCAGTCAGGGTCCTGCATAAGCGATTTCAGGAGGTTCACGACCGACTGCCGCTCCCGCTCTGTTCCTTTGGCCGCGAGGTCCTGAGCCTCGTCGAGGTGGAGAAAGAGCGTCTGCCGCTCCTTTAATTGGTACCGGACGAGGTTCCACACGTACCAGGACTCCCGGCGACCATTCACCGGGTACCCTAGACCTCGCAGGATCGTCTGGCCGACATACTTCACGGTGGCGGGGGAGGGCACGCGTAGGCTGATGATCGCGCGATGATCCGGATCGGCTTTGACGACCGATGCCGCATTGCGAAGGAGCCTGTCGACCGCGGTGGTTTTGCCGCTGCCCGAAGCGCCGATGACAGCGATCCCGCGCACCTCGCGGGATCGGCCTGCCTTGATGTCGGCCTCCCGCCGGTGTCGAAGGAGGCGGAAATCCTCCTCCAGCCGACGGAAGCCCTCGTGCCGCACGAAGTGGGCTTGGAGGTCGGCGATCTGCTCGCCGATCAATTGCAGGTGCGCGTCGGACATCAATCGTCCTCCAGCGTCCAGGGCGTGTCCGGATCCACCTCCGGATCGAACTCGACCGGAGGCGTCGCGGCTCCACCCGGCGCACCGCCTTTGGGACGAATTGGTGTGCCGAACCCGAACGCAGACGGTTCACCGTCGTTCCCGTTGCCACCTCGGTTCGGACCTTTGCCGATCTTGTCGCTGGACCCGGCCCCGCCAACCTTTTCTGTGGTCGTAATCTGAAGGCCGAGGAAAAGTTCGCTCTCGAGCCGTCCCAGCGTCTCTGCCGACATCCGATGGGGCGTCAGGCCCATCCGGGTCAGAGCGTTGCGCTGGATGTCGTCGATCTTCCCGAACGCGGCGCGGATGGTCTCCTCATGGATCGCCGCGTCTTTTCGGTGCTTGAACCGGAGTCGCTGGCAGATGTCGGTCCATTCCGCCAACGATCGCCCGTCGAAGCCGGCCGGGACAGCTTCGGCGGCCATCCAACAGCCGTCGATCTCGACCGTGATCCAGCCGATATTCTCGGGGTCGATGCGGATGCCAACAGTCTGCCCATGACCGTGGAGGAAATGGTGCCGGATTTCGTCGGAGGTGTACTCGATGCCGAACGCCCGGACGTTTCCGCCGACGATCTTGCGGGTCCCGTGGATACCGAACGCCGCCCGGCGCGTATGGCCGTCCGGTGGAGGGGTGACGCCGTAGAGGTCGCTCAGCCTCTTCCAGCAGTTCGCGGGGGTCTCTCCGCCGAGGCCCTCGTGAGGAAGGTCGTGGTATATGTCGACCACGAAGGTGACGAGGACCCGGGCCAGCTCGTCGTCGCCGATGCTCGCCCACCCTTCGGCGTCGTAGTCACCCTTGTCGATGGGGTTGGAGAATGTCCGCGCGACCAGCAGGGGCATGAGCTGCTGCCCGAAGGTCCGAAGGATCCGTTCTATCGTTCCGCGAAGCTGCGGCTGACCGGCCGGTGCGAACAGGACGTTTCCGCCCGCGGCGGCGACTGCGGCCCGGAACGTGTCGTTGTTGTTCTCCGGACCCATGTCGGCACTGACGACATTCAACCCCCCGTGGAAGGGCCAGGGATTCTCGCAGCCCATGGCTTGCGCGATGTGGGACTTGTCGCGGGTTGCATCGGCGATCACCGCGACGGAGGTTTGGGCCGTGGGTTTCTCGGCGATCCGGAACCCGAGCACCACGCGCGTTGCCTTGTCGATCACCAGCGTGACCCAGCGTCGGCCCCGCTCCAGGTCGGCACGCATCGCGGGGCTGAGGCCATCGATGATGCCACTTTGTGCGAAGAGCGTGACGAGGTCTATCATCCAAGAATCGGTCTCGACGACATCCATCGGAAAGAGTGCCGGATCGCCGTTTTCGGCGATGTTGAACTTCCGGTTCGCGGCAGCGGGGCCGTATCGCATCGCGTAGGTCGAGTACGGATCGAGCGAGGACAGCCGTCTCCGGATCGTTCGAGCCGACATGGGATCGAGGAGCGTCTCGCCCGAGGCCGTGCGTCGACGGTTCTCCGCGTGCAGATCGAGTAGCGTCTTCGCAACCGTTTGGGCGACCGTCGGACGGAGCGGATTGGCATAGTTTGCAATTGCCTGGGCGACAAACGCCTCGGTCGCCAGAGTGAACCGCCGATGGCGGTTCCCGGCCCGGTGGACCTCGGGAACGAGGCTCATGATGGTCCGCGCGTGGCTTCTATAGGTCCGGTACCACTCCAGGAGGGTCGACGGCCGCGGTGGTTCGCGCTGTTCCATCTTGGTCCCCGATCGCCGTTCCTTCGATCCACGCCGGGCGGCGGCTTCCATCTCCGCGACGCGGGGGACAAGGCTCTCCATGACTTGCGCGATCGCCGGCCGGGTCAGGGACACCTTGTCAGCCCTGCACACCGCTTCGAGCGCGGTGCACCATCGGTGCCGCCAGAGAACTTCCTCTCGAACGTGAACCGGCAGATCGTTCACGCCGATGCAATGCTCCGGCAGCGAGACGTTCCGGGAGGCCCGGTCGTAGAACCCGCGCTGGAGCTGCGCCGAGCGCGTCCGCAGGAGATCGGACATGTCGTCGAAGCTGACCACCTCGGTGAGGGCGGGGTTCTCGTGCTGGAAGATGGTCAACCCGGTCTCGCCGTGGTCGGCCACGCGGTAGGCCGTGCCATGGATGACGAGGCGGTCGGTTTCAGTGAACTTCATACGGACGGTCATTGGACGGCTCCGATGCGAACGATGGTATCTGCCGTGATCGGCTGTCTGCGATCGACGGAGAGGTACCCGGCATAGATCGCTTTGAAGACGGCGCGGAACGTCCGTCCGCCCATGCCGCTCGCGGAGATGAGGTCGCCGATGCGGCAAGCCTCGGAGGTTGTCTCGATCCTGCACGCGAGCCAGTGGTCCGCCTCGGCGTCGGGGGTCCGGACGATATGGAGGTAACGTGCGGCGTTCCTGGCCTCGGTATTGTCGATGTCCGTATCCGTTATAAGCATGACCTCGTCCGCCACCCTGCGAGGCGTGGCGGCGGCGACGAGCGCCAGCTCCGACGAGAAGTGTTGGCGGTCGGCCAATGCCTTTGGCTTCACGGCGATGGCGAAGCGTCGTCCCGATCTGAAGGTCGCGAGGAAGTCGAACGTGTGCTGCCGACGATCTCCGTTCTGCCCCGCATACGCGATGCAGGGGAACTGCTCGCGCAGATCGTGCAGATCTTGCCTGGCAAGGAGGATGGACCGGGTCCTGTCCTCGAGGCGACTTTCGCAGTCGACGATCACCGGCCCGTCGATGGCCGGCACATGGCAGACCGAGGAGGTGCGGCAGCTTCCTCTCGAGCGGAACGAAACTCTCCTGAGCCCCCGCGACGGAATCGGCGGGCGGATCGTACCTAAGTGTTGGTTCATGTGGGTTTCGGCACGCCCCCTCCGACCCGCACCGATGGTGCGGTCGACCGGGGGAGGCGGCCGCCTTTCATCATCTCGTTGGACATGTCTTCCGAGGGCGCTCAGCCGCCATCGGACTTGACTTCGCTGCTGCGGGAGAGATGATAGAGGTATCGAGACCATCGATTTTCTATCAGGGCTCCGGCAAGTTGACGCTTGTCGGAGTTCTCTCGTTGTAGCGGGTGCTATCTCACGCGACGTCCTCCTTGCTGTATTTTTCCGGAAAGAGGGCCTCGGCGGTCGTGTCCAGCCGCAGAGCGATTGCTCTTTGGATCCGGTCCGATTTTCGATGACCTTGGCTCACAATCGATACCGTACTCGGCAGAACTTCGAGATCCCGCGCAACTTGCGCCAGAGACGTTCCTCGCTGTTTCAGTCGGCGTTTTATCGTCTCGTGTCGCTGTGGATCGATCATCCGGGGCTCCTCGCGAAATCTGGATGGTGGTCCAATAATCGCAAGATCACCGAATCACCGGCGATGACACCCGTCAACATAATTCGAGGCGAGAAGGCGATCTAAGTGCCTGACGATCTTATATTTTGTAGCCATACTCTATAGGATCGTCAGCGAATTTCGGGGTACTGCAAACCTTTTGTCAGCGCGAACTACATACATCGTGATTGAAGGTGATCGGATCACGCCTTCGACGGCGCGGTCCGCGCGCCGATGATACGCAGATGGGCACATTGGTTAATCAAGTCGGAACGTGGGACCTGCAAACACCCCAATAGCGAACGCGATCGAAAAGATTGCGTTGTGGCGTAGTAGGTCGTCCGCCCATCTACTTTTATAAATGCTGCGATGATCAAAATTGCTGCCGTCATCAACGTACACGAAATGCTACAGCGGGTTCTGTAGTGCCATGGGCGGCAAGCCGAAGTTTATTGCACGCGCGAACAAGCCACAGACCATCTTCAAAAGCCGACCTTCATCAGCCTCAGATCGAATAAACGGCGAGTGGCCCTATGCCGCCTGCGCGAAGCCACCATTCACGGCCTGTTGCCACACGTGGGCGTAGACGCTCGCGGCAAGTGCTTTCTTTTCATCGGGCGTGAACGGGGGTGACGGTAGACTTGCGAAGACTTCGTCCAAGATGAAGACCTCGACGTCTGCCTTTGTCTGTTCCTTCTCCCAGAAGCGATCGAGTTCGGCCAAGCGCGTCTTTATGGAGGCCAGGAGGTCGCGGCTCGCCTGCTTCACCCGCTCACGAGACGTCCTGTCCAGGTTATCCTTGAGCAGCAGGTCGAAGAGCGCGAGTTCATCCTCGCCAAGCCCCTCCTTCGTTGCGCGCTTCTGTTCCTCGTCCAGACTGTTCACCAGCTCGACCAGTCGACGGAAGGTCTCCTCGATGGCGGTTCGGTCTTTCTCCCGATTGTAGTCGGCGATGATCGCCTCGTACTTCACCTGATAGTCCATCCTCGCGGGATTCCGCGCCATCATCTCGGCGAGTTTCTGTTCGACGATGTCTCGAATGTCCTGAAGCGCGGTCGCTTTGCGTCTGACCTTCTTTGCGAATTCATCGCGCAGCTTCTCAAGATCGATCTGACTGAGGTCAAAGGTCAGTCCCTCGGTTTGGTCGTCTCCTGGCGCCTGCGTCCGGATGGCCTCGTTGACGATCCGGTGCAACTCCTTCAACAGCTCTGTCACGTCAGCCGTGTCGCGCCGCTCGGTCAGCTTCTTGTAGATTGCTTCGATGTTGTCGTGTCGTTCGGCGTATGCCCAAGCGCTGGGTTCCATCAGCAGCGCCTTGTAGCGAATGAACACCTGCCGTGCGAGAATCTCGAAGCGCCGCTTGGACTCGTCTGTCGAATAGACAGCTTCCACGGCGTCCTTTAGGCCCTTGATCCGCACAAAGCCCTTCGAACCAAGCAGCACGCCTGGGTCGAAGCCAAGGCCGCACAGATGCGCCTCGGTCGCCTCGATGGCTTCGAGCAGGGCCTGCACCCTCTCCTCGATGGGGGCGATGATCTCTTCTCCGCCTGTGCCATCAACACCAAGCGCGTACTGAGCCAGCGCGGCTCGCAGGCTGGCCAGCATCCCATTGTAGTCGACAATCAGGCCGAAGTCCTTGCCAGGATACACCCTGTTCGCGCGCGCGATGGCCTGCATCAGCGTGTGCGCCTTCATCGGCTTGTCGATATAGAGCGTCGACAGGCATTCCACGTCGAAGCCGGTCAGCCACATCGCACAGACGATTGCGACGCGGAACGGGTGCTTGGGGTTCTTGAAGGCCGTCTCGACATCGATCCGCTCGCCATTCCCAGTATCGAAGCCCTGCTTCATCAGGGCGCGGTGCGGGATGATATCGAACCCCCATTTTTTGAAGTCAGCGACCTCGTTCTGCGCTTCGCTGATAATGATTCCGATAATGGTTTCCTCAAGCCACGTTGCCTGCGCATCCAATTCTAGCGCCTCCTCCGCGAGTACAGCGCGCAAAGATTCGTTGGCCGTGGCATCCGCTTGGGCTTGCTTGGCATTGGCCGCCGCCCTGACTTCTGCGGCCTTCGCCCGCCATCGCGGGACGATCATCTGGTGCATCCGGGCGCAGGTGATCTTGTCGATGCAAACAAACAGGGATTTTCCGGCTTCCCACCTCGTTGCGCAGTGATCCACGAAATCGGCGGCGATCTTGTCGAGCCGCTCATCGGCGGTGATGACCTCGTAGTCCTTCCCGAGCAGCTTATCGAGGAGCGCCGCCTGATCGGGGTTGAGTTCCGCCTCCTCGATCTTCTCGGCGATCCGTTCGTTCAAATCGATCTTCGCGACGCCGAGCTTCTCGCCCCTGTTCTCGTAGACTAGCTTGACGGTGGCCCCGTCCTCCTCGGACCGCTTGAAGTCGTAGCGCGAGACATATTCGCCGAAGATGCGTTTGGTGATCTCGTCTTGTTTGAACAGCGGCGTACCGGTGAAGCCGATGAAGGCGGCATTGGGCAGCGCAAGGCGCATGTTTCGGGCCAGCCGCCCTGCCTGCGTGCGGTGCGCCTCGTCCGAGATCACGATGATGTCGTCACGCTCGCTGTAGGGCTTCTTCGGGTTCACGTCCTTGTTGAACTTGTGGATCAGGCTGAAGACGTACTGGTTGTTCTCCTTCAGGATCCGTTCCAGATCATCACCGGAGGCCGCACGCGGGGTATCGTTCACGGCAATGCCGCAACCCACGAAGGTCTTGTAGATCTGGCTGTCGAGATCGTTCCGGTCGGTCATCAGCAGGAAGGTGAAATTACCCGGCACCTTGCGCCGCACTTTTTCGGCGAAGAAGGCCATGGAATAGGACTTGCCGCTGCCCTGCGTGTGCCAGAACACACCCAACCGGCCAAGATCGGGGTGCGCCCGCTCGATGATGTCGACCGGACCTTCGGGGATGAAGGACGGCAGCGCTGTTTCCGCCGTTACAAGCGCCTGGTCGCCTTTCCTACGCTTCGTCGGCGCTTTTCGCTCCAGCGGCAACTCCACCACGCGGTGCCGCAGGCGTTCTCCGGGCGGGATGTCCGCCTTGATCGCCTCCTGCCATGCGACCGAGGCCACGGCGCAGTTCACGCCCAGCACCTGATGGTTTCTCGCCACCACCTTGCGCGCGGAGCCGGCCTTGCTCTCGTCGAACAGGATGAAGTTTTCGACCAAATCGAGCAGCCGGTCATGCGCCAGCATGCCGTTCAGTAGACGCTCGGCATCAACGCTGCCTTCATCCGCCTCGTTCAGCCGCTTCCATTCGTTGAAATGCTCCCACGCGCTGGTAATCGAGCCGTAGCGGGCACGGTCGCCGTTCGACACGATCAGGAAGGCGTTGTGGTGAAACGCATGGGCGATGACATTTTCGTCCATGTAGTCGCGCAGGTTGCCGTCGAACCCCGCCCGGATGTTCTTGTAGACAGCCTTGAGCTCGATGAAGACCAGCGGCAGGCCGTTGACGAAGCAAACCAGATCGGCGCGACGGTTGTAGTTGGGCGTCCGGATCCCGGTCAGCTTCAACTCGCGCACGGCGAGGAAGCGGTTGGCACCGGGGGCGTTGTCGAAGTCGATCACCCTGGCGCGGGCGGATTTCTGGCGGCCCTGCGCATCGCGGTAGGTCACGGGTACGCCACCGCGGAGCATGCGATAGAAGTCGCGATTGTGCTGCACCATGGAACGGCTGACGTCATAGACGGTCAGGGCGCGGATCGCATCCTCGATGGCAGGGGCGGGCAAATCGGGGTTGAGGCGGTGAACGGCCGCGCGCAGGTCGCGAGTCAGAACCGCCTCAGTCATGTCCTTGCGCCCCAGCGTGCCGTCTGGCCCGAAGGCCTCTTGGTTCCAGGCATAGACGTTTTCCCAACCCAGCACCGTTTCCAGATGCTCGGCGAAGGTCGCCTGAACCAGTCGATCCTCGCTGTTGATGCCTGTGACGGCCATGCAATCCCTCTCTGAGATCAGATCACGTCAAATCTGTCCTGTCCTGCGCTGCTCAAGGTATCTTCCAACGCCCTTAAGCACTTGGTCAATCATTTCAAGGCAATGGGCGATGAACTCGTCGCTCATGTAGAAAATCCACGGATCACTGCCCGTAGTCGATTTCTTGAACCATCCGTCTGGCCAACTTTCGGCTACGATCAACTCGCCGAATGTCTTGCGCTCGTCCATCGGCCACTCGAAGCTGTTGTGGAACATACTGTTGCGGTAGGCAGTCAGCGCCGCATGCATAGCGGCGAAGCCCTCAGGCAAATAGGGCGACAGACCGATTGCATCGGACAGTTGCCTTGTGCCGCGGACGAGGCCTGCTTTCTGCCACCGCGAGTCGTCACGAACCAATCGCGGATCCCAGAACTTCGTAGCGGAACTCGTGCCTCTGGTCGTTTCGTCCAGGGAGCCCTTACTCGCATCGAGTCGTTCCCGAAGCCCTTGGAAAATCGAGAGGAGCAGGGACTCGACGAAAGGGGCCAGCATGCCGACTGCCGACATGCTGTGCGCAGCATCCTGGAATACCGTTCCGTGCAGCGTGTCGACCCAATGGTTCTCAATGTGCATCTGGTACTCTTCGTCGCCTCCGGCATAGGCGCGAATGTGGGCGTCGAGCTCCTTGATTTCCTCCGCGACCTGCTTTTCGGCCTCACGATTCCGTCGCAGGATGCTCCTGATGGCGATCGCCTGAGCGTCCAAATGACGCTCACCGATCAGGAACAGTGCATGATCGCGGTGGCTCAGTTCGAACCCGTCAACGTCAGCCCCCGCCACTTCGCCCCAGTCTGCCTCGGTCACACCGCGATCTCCCCGTTCATCAGGCGCGGCAGGAGGAGGTCTCGGGCTTGGGCGAGTTTCTGGTTTTGTTGGTGAAGGACGATCAGTTGATCATAGGTATTCGTCAGCGTATCTTTGACAGGCGACATGAAGGCGCGGTCTGGCAGCGGGACAAAGACCCGGTCCAACGCAGACCGGCGAATATGTTTCATGGTGGCCCCAACCGTCTGGTTTTCGAAAGCAATCAGAGCTTCCCTGATGGCGCACATCAGAAAGCCGCGACTGACGCGCCCACGCGGGACGACATGAAAAAGGTGTTGGTTGAGCAGCGCCGGACCGCTCGTCCAGACATTCACCGCTAAAGTCCCCGACCATGAGAACAGAAGGTCGCCGTCCTTGAGATGGTACTTCTCGGGGACCATTTCACCGTCATTCCGGGGTGTCTTCTCAGTGACGCCTTGTTTCAACTCAGGGATCTTAACGATGGGCAAGCCGGTGTCGCCAAGATGCGCTGGCTTGAAGGCGAAACCGTTTATGAAGTCAGCCAGGTCGGAGAGCGCGAAACGCTCCCAGCCCTCGGGGAGGCCGTCGGTGAGGGGGACGTGTTCGTGGCCGGGGAAGCGGAAGTGAACGAACCACTCGCGGTAGAGCAGCCGCGCCGCCTCTTCCAACAGCGCAATCCGCCGCCGGTTGGTCTCGATCAGGTCGTCATAGGCGGAGAGGATGGAAACGATAGTGTCCTGCACATTCCGACCGGGCAGGAATATCGGCAGTCCGTGGATATGGTTTCGGTTCAGCGTTGGATTCGCTCCACCGACATTGAACTTCTCAAGTCCGAGGCACTTTAGCGCGTAGTATACAAAACGTGGGTTGTTTCCGTTGAGGGATTTGCTCCAGAGAGTCGTGTCATGGGGCCAATAATCACTTTCGGAATAGTGCACGCTCCCCAGCGTGCCCTTGCGTCCTATGATGATTCCGGGGCCTTCGACCTTTGCCTCGTTGTGCCAACTGCTTAGGCCGGAAGATGAGTAGACGGGGATCTCGCCTTCCTTCTGTTGCGCCTTCGTAATGTCGAAACCACGCTGCAAGAGCACGAGGTCCTGTAGGACGGCTGGTTTCCAGTGCTCGGAACCGAGGTAAGCCGTCACGCCCCCAACTCCTCGAAGTTTTGAGCGATCCGCGCCGCAAGCTCCGCCGCCTCCTCGTTCAACCCTTTCAGGTCGATGTGGATCGACCGCAGCGCCTCTTCGAAGTCAAAATCCTCGTCGACCTCCTCGGGCGCGACGCCGACATAGCGGCCGGGCGTCAGGCTGTGGTCATGGGCTGCGATCTCGGCCCGGCTGACCAGTTTCACCAGCCCCTCGACATCGCGCAGCACCGCGTCGGGGAACCGCTCCTGCAGCCAGTCGGCCTGTTTCACGAAATACCGCGTTGTCCGCAGCGCCTCGACCGCCGCGGCCCGCGCGCCTTCCAGCGCCTTGCGGGCGCGCGTCGCCTCGACATTGGGCCAGAGGGCGTGGTCGCGGGCGTCAAGTTCCTTGATGGCGTTATCCACCACCCGTCCGGCCAGCTTGGCGGCCAAGTCGATCTCCTTGGTCATGTCACGGCAGCGCTCGGCCATGGGGTGCAGCCCGGCGCGCGCCGCGTGCAGCCCGGTATTGTCACGCGCGGCGCCTGCCCATTCCGCTACCCTCGCGGTCACCTCAGCGTCGAACCCGGCAATATCCGCCGACAACGTTGTCCGCGCACCGGTCAGCTCGCCCCAGGTCTCCGCCAGCGGATCCGGATCGCGCTTTTCGGTAACGAAGGGCTGCACCAGCTCGATGAGTTTACCGAGCACCTTGTCATATTCGGCCAGCGGCTCCGCCGCTGCCTCGCCCTCGGCAATGGCCTGCGCCACGTAGCTTTCGACAAGTTTCAGGAACCGCTCAGTCTGGCCGCGATAGAGCCAGACGATGGCGGCGATGTTCTTCTGCTGCTCGGGCGCGAAATCGTAGATGGCGCGCGACACCTTGCGGTAGATGTTGCGCGCATCGAGCATCAGGACGTAATCGGCGCGCTCTGGGTCACGATTTTTCGCCCGGTCGAATAACCAAAGCTGGCAGGGCACCGTGCGCGTGTAGAAGAAGTTGCCGCGGATATCGATCATCACGTCGACGGCGCCGGTCTCGACCAGCTTCTGGCGCACCATCGCCTCGTCCCGCCCTGCGCTGGATGCCTGGCTGGACATGACGACCCCGGCGCGGCCGTTCTCGTTCAGATAGCTGTAGAAGTAGGACATCCACAGGTAGTTGGCGTTCGAGACCTTCTTGGCCTTGTTCACGCCCGGCAGGCCGAAGGGCAGCCGCTTGTCACCCTTGACCTTGTCGGCGTCGACCTCGTCCACGTTGAAGGGCGGATTGGCCATGACGAAGTCGCACTTGCCGACGAGTTCGTGCGGGTCCTTGTAGTAGGTGATCGCTTCATTCCCGGCCCGGATCGTGCCCTGCAGGCCGTGAACGGCGAGGTTGATCTGGGCGAGCTTGGCAGTCGTCTCGTTCTTCTCGTGCCCGTAAAAGGTGACGCGCTTCATCGTGTCCTGGCCCGCGTCCTCGATGAAGTGGCTGGACTGCACGAACATGCCACCCGAGCCGCAGGCGGGGTCGAAGACGATGCCGTGGTCAGGCTCGATCACGTTGACGATGGTCTGGACGATGGACGGCGGCGTGAAGAATTCGCCGTTGTCGTGCGCGCCTTGCTTAGAGAACTCTGCGAGGAAGTATTCGTAGATGCGCCCGAAGACGTCGCCAGAGGCATTGCGCAGGGCCTCGGTGTCGAACTTGCGCATCATGCTTTCGAGCAGGTCATCGTCGAAGCGCTCGTAGTCCTTGGGCAACTGGCCCGCGAGCGGCGGAAAATGTTCTTCGACTTCCTCCATGGCGGCGGTGAGCGCGGCACCAAGCTGACCGCCTTTGGGCATGTCGAGGATCACGTCGTAACGGGCCGCCTCGGGCAGCAGCATTGCGCGGCGGCGGCGAAAGTCGGCGTCGACCAGTAAACGATCCGGCATCTTTCCGGCCGCCTTGTCGGCCTCGATTGCGGCGAGAGCGGCGTAATAGCGGTTCGTAGCCTGCCGCAGGAAAAGAAGCCCCATGATGGGCATAAAATACTCGTTCGATGCGAGGCCCGAGTTGGCCCGCAGGTCGTCGGCCATCTTCCAGAGGTCCGCGCCGAACTGTTCGATCCCGGTCAGGTGGTCTGCAATCATTCGCTCGTTCTCTTTCCTGCGTCTTGTTCACCCGGACTGATGCCAAGCTTGTCCAGCGCTTTCAGCCGCTCGTATTCCTCGACTGCCAGCACGACGACAACGGGGCGTCCATGCTTCGCCACCGCGACAGGCTCGGCTCTGGCGAGATCGATCAGACGCCCGAAGCCGTACTTCGCGTCTTTCGCAGTCAGGATGTGCATTAGCCTCTCCGCATGCATACTGGATACTTCGGCCAAATTGGCCAATAGTACGATGTCGTCTCTGCCGTGGCCGATTATGGTCGCGGAAAGGCAAATCAACGGCGGCTGAGTGATATTAAATCACAGCTGGACGAAAGGCGGCAGTCGCTTGCGGTGCGAGTAGCGTGTGAGTTCGCGCAGGTCTTCATCTCGCAGCCGCGGCGAATGGCCGGTCTGGAGAAGCTGCATGGCAGCGTTTGATAGTGTCACGAATGTTCGTAAGAGGCTGATCTCGTCCTTATCGCCACAATAGGGTACACTCTCAGGTGACAATCGATTGTGACAAGCCAATCTGTCACATTTGGGTAGCGCGGCGGCTTTTGTGATAGTATCAAGGTCGCAGCCACCCCAATGTGACAGATTGCCATGCCCCGGATCGGTTATGCCCGTGTCAGTACCTCAGGCCAGGATCTTGATATTCAAAGAACGAGGCTGAAAGCGGCGGGCTGCGAGATAGTTCGAGCGGAAACAATGTCCGGCGCATCGCGAGATGGCCGGACCGAGCTGGCTACCGTTCTAGAATTCCTGCGAGAAGGAGATGAGTTAGTCGTCCATCGGCTCGACCGTCTTGGCCGATCGACGCGTGATGTCATGAACTTGGTGCATGAGTTGGACGCGAAAGGAGCCTCGCTTCGGGTTCTCGAACCGGAGGTGACGACTTCGGGCGATATGGGTCGAATGGTCATCACGGTCCTCGGCATGGTGGCGGATATGGAGCTGAAGTTTATCCGCGACCGCCAACGCGCGGGGATCGATGCTGCCAAGGGTAGAGGAGTTTACAGAGGACGCCAAAAGCGGATCGATGATGCCGAAATCCGAACGCTCGCGGAGCAAGGCCTATCTAAGGCAAAGATTGCCCGCGATCTCGGAGTTTCCCGAATGACGGTCTACAGAGCGCTAGTAGCGCCAGGCAGCAAAGAGGGCGCTGAAACGTAACAGGGCCTGCGACGGCGAAGTAGATGAAAAAAACCTTTCCATCAGTTACCGCGCAGTCTGCTCTCGGCCCATTGCTGCCTTTCACCGCAGCTTTCGATGCTGCAGTGCGGCCCGCCGAACCGGTCGTTCGCCTCAGCCGCAAGATCGAGGCGGAGCCGAACTCACACTCTGCGGGGACGAAGCGGGCGTTCAGATATTTTACTGCAAGCGCAGAGATTTCGAGGCCGCGTTACTGGGTCCAACCTCTAACGAATTGTGCCCCAGCGCTGATCGCCGAACGCGCCATCGAAGGCAGCTGCGCCGGGCGAGAATCCGAGTCGACAGTTCGACGTACTTACTTTCGGTCCTCCGATCCGCGTGGAGCGGTCGCGCACCGGGAGCTTCGATCTCGTGCTCGTACGCTCTTACAAGCCCGAAGCTCGCACAGAGCAAACGAGGGCGACCTCGACTATTTCCGGACTGGCTTATCAGGGGTCTACGGCACCATGGGCCGGCGGTCGAATGACGGGTCGGACAGGCAACGCGCGATTGAAAATGTAAGGCGATCCAATAAGCTTGCACGAGGCCAGGGAGGAAACAATGTCGCTCATATGCAAGATGCCGGCAGCGACTTCTGCCGTACCGAAGATCGGCTGCGTCGTCGCACTTGCAGCGTTCACGGCAATGCCGGGATGGGCACAGGAAAGGTTCGAGGTCCGCTCCCCCGGCGGTGTCGTGACGGTCACCCTTGAGGTTCAGAACGGCACGCCGACCTACTCCGTCACCCGCCTTGGCGCCGAGATACTCGAGCCGTCGGCCCTCGGCGTCCGCTTCGCCGAGGGCCCGTCCTTCGACGGTGGTCTTAGCCTGACCGGAACCGAGACCGCGTCCTTCGACGAGACGTGGGAACAGGTCTGGGGCGAAAAAAGGAACATCCGTAATCACTACAACGAGCTGCGCGCCACCTTCGAGACCGAGGGCGAGACGACACGCAGCATGGATGTCGTGTTCCGCGTCTACGACGACGGCTTCGGCTTGCGCTATGAATGGCCCGAGCAGGACACCCTCGGCGCGTTCGAGATCGCCGACGAGTTGACGACCTTCGACATGGCTGGCGACCCGATCGCCTGGTGGATCCCGGCCTATGGGCGCACACATTACGAATATCTCTGGCGCGACGAGCCGCTCAGCGCCCTCGACGGCAACCAGGCGGTCCACACGCCGCTTACCATGGAGACCGGGGACGGGCTCTACCTTTCGATCCACGAGGCGGCGCTGGTCGACTACTCATCGATGTCTCTGCTGCCCATGGGCGATGGCGTACTGAAGGCCGATCTGGCGCCCTGGGGCGGCAACGACGGCTTCACGCTGGTCCGGGGGGAGGCGCCGCTGGTGTCGCCGTGGCGGACCATGCAGATCGCGGACACGCCCGGCGGCCTGATCGAATCCTACCAGATCCTGAACCTAAACGAGCCGAACGCGCTTGAGGATAGGTCGTGGATCGAGCCGGCGAAATACATCGGCATCTGGTGGAACATGCACCTCGGCGACTGGTCCTGGGGGACCGGCCCGAACCACGGCGCCACGACCGAGCACGCCAAGACCTACATCGACTTCGCAGCCGAGCACGATCTGCCGAACGTCCTGATCGAGGGCTGGAACACTGGCTGGACCGGCCGCTGGTGGGGAGACGGCGTCAACATGAACTTCACCGAGGCGACCGAGGATTTCGACCTGGAAGAGGTCATGGCTTACGCCGCCGAGCGCGGGGTCAACATCGTCGGTCATCACGAGACCGGCGGCGCGGTGCCGAACTACGAGGCGCAACTCGAAGATGCACTTGCACTCTACGCCAGGCACGGCGTGCCGTCGGTCAAGCAGGGCTACGTGGATTTCGGACAGGGGATCGAGCATGACGACGCCGGCGGCGTGAACCGCGGCGAGTGGCACTATGGCCAATACATGGTCGAGCACGACGCGCTCGCGCGCGAGGCGTTCGCACGGGCGCAGATCGCGATGAACCCGCATGAGCCGGTAAAGGACACCGGGCTTCGCCGCACCTATCCCCACGTCATGACGCGCGAGGGTGCGCGCGGACAGGAATACAATTCGCCCGGCGGCGGCGGAAATCCAGTCGATTACACGACCGTCCTGCCCTTCACACGAATGCTGTCCGGGCCGATGGATTTCACCCCTGGCATCTTCGATCTCGGTCCCGACAAGGCGCACCACACGCCGTCGACGCTCGCCAACCAGCTCGCGCTCTACGTCGTGATCTACAGCCCGCTGCAGATGGCGACCGACCTCCCCGAGCATTACGAAGCCAATCTTGACGCCTTCCAGTTCATCAAGGACGTGGCCGTCGATTGGGACGACACGCGGGTGCTGAACGGGCGGATCGGCGATTACGTCACCATTGCGCGAAAGGAGCGCGACGGGGAGGACTGGTACATCGGGAGCATCACCGACGAGATCGGGCGCAGCTTCGAGGTTCCGCTGTCGTTCCTGGAGGCGGATCGGGAATATGTCGCCGAGATCTACCGCGACGGCCCGGATGCCGACTGGAAGACGACCCCGCTCGATATCGAGATCACCGAGGCCCTCGTTGACGCCTCGACGGTTATGGAGTTGCGGCTCGCCCCGGGGGGCGGCCAGGCGATCCGCTTCCGGCCCGCGTCGGAAGAAGAGTACGAGACAATGGACGAATATGCTCCCGAGTGATCGCCCGAGGTCAGATGGTCATGACGGTGCCGATCTTGCGCCTGTCACGAATGGCCAGCGCTTCGGCTGCCGTGCGGCAGGGATCTGGCCGCGATGAAGACTATATCCTGCTGTCCGTTTTTTTACCTGCGCAGCAAGAACTTGCATTTTCGCAATGGGCTCGGAGCGGATCTGCGGCGCTGCGGCATGCTACCCTACGGCGCCGGCACGGTGCCGGTGATGAGGGGGAGTGCGGTGGGCCGGAGAAACTGTCATGCCTGCCTCAAACGTTCCTGCGATCCGTGTGCGTCGCCCTGTCTGGAACAAGGGTCGTATCGTCGGCCAGAAACGTCCGCTACTGCCGAAACACGTCTGGGCGATCGGTGTGCCGCTCGAGCTCGCCGGTCGCACCCGTGACCTCGCCCTCTTTAATCTGGCGATCGACAGCAAGCTGCGCGGCTGCGACCTCGTCACGCTCCGGCTCGCCGACGTCTACGCGGCGAGCCAGGTGAAGGAGCGGACCTCGATCATGCAGAGCAAGACCCGGCAACCGGTCCGCTTCGAGATTACCGAAGGGACGCGGAAGTCTCTACTGGCCTGGCTCGACGATCCCGAACTGGTCGGGTCGCAATATCTCTGGCCGGGGCGGTTCCACGAGAGGCTCCACATCTCGACCCGCCAGTATGCGCGCCTCGTCCGAGGTTGGGTCATGTCGATCGGACTGGAGCCGAGCTCATACGGCACCCATTCCATGCGCCGGACCAAGGTCGCCCAGATCTACCGCAAGACCGGCAATCTCCGCGCCGTCCAACTCCTGCTAGGTCATACCAAGATGGACAGCACCGTTCGCTACCTCGGCGTCTAGCTGAAGGATGCGCTTGCCATATGGGAGGCGGTCGAGACTTGATCGGCAGGGCCGCCGGCTTCTGGCGGCCTAGACCTGCCATTGGCACGATGGTCGAACGCTGCGATGCAGCTTCACGATATCGGCCATTCATCCATTGCGCATAATCTTCGAAGGTAAAGGTCGGCGGAGCGGACAAAGGAAGCATCCGCTCGAGTTATCTCCGTCTCATCATGCAGTCTTTCGAGGAGCCGGGCCGCGCGTGCGAGGTCACGTCCGTTATCCGCGCCTCATCTCGCCATCGTTTTCAAGATGACCTCTGCGGCCTCCTTTGGGCGGTCCCATTGCGGGAAGTGGCCACACCGCTCGAACCAGTGCAGCCGCGCGGTGGGGAAGGCCGCTTGTGCGCGGTCCGCCTGACGTGGCAGCAGGAGACGGTCCTGACGGCCCCAGCCAATCGTTACGCGGCCGGGAGGTGTGGCGGTCCCCTCCTGCAACGGACCACGCGCCAGCTCGCGCAGCGTCGCGTCGAACACGTCTGTCTCGGCTATGGCCGTCAGCTCGTTCCGGACCAGCAGGGGATCGAGGGCGCCGGGCCTCGCCGACAGTTGCGCCAGCAGAACGGCCCGTGCGGCGCGGCTGTGCGAGAGCGCCGGAATGCGCCGCCGCAGGAGGCGCACCAGCCGGACCGAGGCGGCAAGCGTGGAGCGGAACCACGCCGTCTCCCAGCCGCGCCAGAAACCGCCCGGATCAAAAGCGACCGTGTGGCCGCCGATGCCGCGGCGTGCCAGTTCCAGCACCAGCCGCGCGCCGACAGAACTGCCGACGGTATCGACGCCGGCGAGCCCATTCCGGTCAATGAAGTGCTCGAGCGCATCCGCATGGGCGGCGATGGTCTGGCGCCCCGTAAGCGCCGGAGACCCCCCGTGCCCAGGTAGATCGACCAACACGACCTCGCGTCCGCGAGCAAGCAGCGGCAGGATGCTGTCCCAGGACCGGACGCTTCCACCCAGCCCGTGAATCAGGAGCAAGGGTGGTCCTGCACCGTGACGTTCGAAATTCAGTTCCATGCTCAAGCAACGCTCGGCAGCGGAACTGGTTGCGCCGGTGGTGCTGGCAGCCGACGGGCCGTCGTGCCGACGGCGCCGCGCAGCGGACGCAGGTGACGTCCCGGGGGGTGGTGTAGCTGGCGGTGGCCATCGGGTTTCTCGGTAGGGTCGGGTTGCTGACACCAACCTGAACCGAGGGATGTTCCCGATGACTAAACCGATGATGGACTTCCGCGCGCTCGTGGAGAAGAGCGGCGACGCGGACCTGCTCCGCGAGATGATCGGCTTCGCCGCCGAGCGGCTGATGGAGCTGGAGGTCGGCACGAAGACCGGTGCCGACTACGGAGAGAAAAGCGGAGAGCGCCTTGCACAGCGCAACGGCTACCGCGATCGGGACTGGCAGACCCGAGCAGGGAACGTCGAGCTGCGCATTCCGAAGCTGCGCACGGGGAGCTATTTCCCGTCCTTCCTCGAACCGCGACGCTCGGTGGAGAAGGCGCTGACGGCCGTCATTCAGGAGGCCTACGTCCATGGCGTCTCGACACGGTCCATGGACGACCTCGTGCAGGCCATGGGGGGCACCGGCATTTCGAAAAGCCAGGTCAGCCGGTTGTGCGAGGAGATCGACGAGCGGGTGGACGCGTTCCTGACGCGGCCCATCGAGGGCGAATGGCCCTACCTCTGGATCGACGCGACTTATCTCAAGGTTCGTCAGGGCGGGCGCATCGTCTCCGCGGCCGTGACCATCGCAGTGGGCGTGAACACCGACGGGCGGCGCGAGGTCCTGGGCATGGCGATCGGAGCGTCCGAGGCCGAACCCTTCTGGACCGAGTTCCTGCGCAATCTCGTGCGCCGCGGGCTGGGCGGCGTGAAGCTGGTGGTCAGCGACGCCCATGAGGGGATCAAGGCCGCCACGGCCCGGGTGCTTTCCACTACCTGGCAGCGCTGCCGTGTCCATTTCCAGCGCAATGCGCTTGCCCATGCCGGAAAGAGCAGCCGTAGGGTGGTTTCCGCCTTCATCGCCACCGCCTTCGCCCAGCCGGACCACGCCACGGCCAAGGCTCAGTGGCGGCTGGTGGCCGATCAGATGCGCTCGAAGCTGCCGAAGCTCGCCAAGCTCATTGACACGGCGGAAGAGGATGTGCTCGCCTACATGACCTTCCCCGCCCAGCATCGCGCCAAGCTTCACAGCACGAACCCGATCGAGCGCCTGAACGGCGAGATCAAGCGGCGCACCGATGTCGTCGGCATCTTCCCGAACGAGAGCTCGATACGCAGGCTCGTCGGCGCGATCCTGATGGAGCAGACCGAGGAATGGACCGTTCAACGTGGCCGCTACCTCACGCTGGAAACGCTCGCACCGGTCTGCGATGATGCCATAGTCAGCCTGCCTGCTGCGCAGCGCGACTGACCAGCTCGGCCCGCCTCTGAGCGCGAGGCCCGCCACCAGCTACACCACGAGCTGGGACATCATC
>NZ_QKZL01000036.1 GCF_003253995.1 Palleronia aestuarii | reverse complement strand
TGCCGACGCTGCATTGATGTGACGCGAAGTCGGCATTCGGGGAGCGTCGTATCGTAGACGTTCCTCGGAGTAAGGAAGGGCGGAAAGCGGACCTTCGCTGCGCCTCAACAAAAGGTCTGGATCGCGGAAACTTACTGCCGCGTGCGCCATCACAGTTATTGACCGCATCCTGCCCGTAGTTATCGCTCGATCAAGCAAGTTGGTGTAGCCGACGTGCCCATCAGGGCGCTACACGTTGCGGTTCGCTGCCTCCATCGCGCTTTCCCGTTGGGCATGCCAGTGCCGCGTCATATCTGCCCTCCGTTTGGCCGGCCTTCGTTCGAGTACCTCGATGTGGGACATGCGCTCCAGGCGGAAATGGCGGAGGGCAGCCCTTTCCTCGCACCAGGCAATCAACAGGCAGCGGGTATCCTCGTAGCCGAGCAGGATCGGCCAGACGTGGCGCTGGCTGATTGTCTCGTCGAGCGCCCGATAGCTGAATGTCACCACGCGCCATCGACGTATGGCCTCGCGCAAGCAACTGGTATCGAGCGTCGAACCAGGGGCGGTCGCGATCGACTTCACACCCAAAGCGGGCTGCTCCAACACGGTGCGGCTGGACTCGGGCAGTGACAGCCGGATCTTCGTCAAGGCGTCCAGAGCAAGACGGGCCAGTGCCTGATCGGGGTGACGGCTCACCCATTGTGCGCCCAGGGAAAGGGCTTCGGTCTCGTCGGGTGACAGGGCCAGCGGGCGCACCTCGTAATCATTGTCGAGCGTGTAGCCGAATCCCGCCGTTCCCTGGATCGGGACCCGGCGACCGATGAGGTCGGCAATATCGCGGTAGACTGTCCTGCGCGACACTTCGAGTTCCTCCGCGATGGCGGCGGCCGTAACGGCGCGGGGCGTGCGTCGCAAAATCTGGATGATCTGGAAAAGACGGTCGGTGCTGCGCATCCTGTTTCCTGCTGCCACAACGCTGTCAGCAGTACCCCTCTAGAAGCGCCAGGGGCCGGTCAAGTGCCGGTAGATAAAGGAATAGACAATGAAACTTGCTTCTGTCCGCCTGATTGCGCGGGATGTCCGGGGTCTAGTGGCCTTCTATGAAACCGTCACTGGCGCGAAGGCTGAATGGCTGGCCCCCGTCTTCGCAGAGATCGTGACGCCGGGCGCATCGCTGGCCATCGGCTCGGAAGAGACCGTGGCTCTTTTTCAGGAAGGTAGCGCCGAAGCCGCGGCAAACCGGACGGCGATCATCGAACTTCAGGTGGAGGATATCGACGCCGAATTCGCGCGCCTGAAGACCTTGGATGTCGTCCACGAGCCAAAACTCCTGCCCTGGGGAAACCGGACGTTCCAACTGCGTGACCCGGAGGGAAACCTCGTCAGCCTGTACATGCCGGAGACGGAGGCGGCGAAGGCGCGATTTGGCTCAAGGTCCTAGGGCCATGGCGACCACTTAGAGCGGCGGGGCCATTCAAGATACAAGGTCTGCTTCTGCCTTGGCTGACGGCTACGGCAGCGTTGGCTGGACACCGAATTGGTGCCGATACTCTGAGCCGGAAATTCCAGAGATACGCCGGAAGATCTTGCTGAAGGCAGAGGGGTCCTTGTATCCGACCTCCCACGCCACCTGATCCAGGGGACGGGTGGTCAACTCCAGAATACCTCGGGCTTTGGCAACTCGGGCCTGTTGAATGTACTCCGTGGGGGTGAGCGAGGTCGCTTTGGCAAAACGACGCATGAAGGTCCGTTTGCCCAGAAGTGCAAGATCAAAGAGATCGTCCAGGTTCAGCGATGCCGTCAGATCGGCGTGGATGTGGTGCTGGACCCGCAGGATCGCCTCGTCCCCATGATCGAAATCCGGAATGAACTCATTGAAGGGAAGCTGGGTGGCCCGCGGTGGCTGGATGACCAGAAATCGGGCTGTCGACAGCATCGTGCTGCGCCCGAACAGACGCTCGACAAGGGTCAGGCCGAGATCGGTCCAGGCAAGGATGCCCCCCGCTGATATGACGTCACCATCGTCCAGCACCAGATTCCGGTCGGCAACCTCGATCTCCTGGTAGCGTTCTGCAAGGTGTTTGGCGAAAGCCCAGTGCGTCGTGACACGCCTGCCTTTGAGCAATCCGCTTTCGGCCAGAACGAAGGCACCGGCACAGATTGAACAAACGCGACTTCCATCCTTGTGTCGCGCGCGAAGCCACGCGGCCTCTTTTGGCATCGACTGCATCTGTTCGGGCATGGCGACGCTGGGCGGTGTGATCACATACCCAAGGCGATGGGTCTCGTTCGGATGGCTGTCCCAGACGCAGGTGAGCTCGCCGTCTTCCCCGGCACGCCAATGCGAGACCCGAACCTGTCGCGCGTTGTCACCGTCTGCCCATTCACCCGCAATCCGGAACAGATCGGTCAGCCCGTAGATCGCGGACATTTGGCAGTCGGGATAAATCAGCAGACCGATCTCGCAGGTCCAATCTTTCTTCGCGGTTGTCACTTTTGAACCCTTCTTTGTCATTTGTGACAATCGTGGAAAGCCCACCAAATTGCGACATTGGCCTCGTCGAACAAGCAGTGCGGAGCCAATGACCATGACCCAATACGACCCTACGAGACGCGCCGTTTTGCAGATGGGTGCAGCAACTGCGCTGCTCTCGACGATGCCCGCCGCGCTTGCGGCGCAAACCTTTACTCAGCAAGAAGGAGACATCATCATGTCGACCATCGAAACACGCGACGGCACTAGGATCTTTTACAAAGACTGGGGCCCGCGCGATGCGCAGCCTATCGTCTTTCACCACGGCTGGCCGCTCAGCGGCGATGACTGGGACAACCAGATGTTGTTCTTCCTCGCCCACGGTTACCGCGTGATCGCCCATGACCGGCGCGGACATGGCCGGTCGGACCAGACCGACCTTGGCCATGACATGGCGACCTATTCAGACGACGTCGTCGATCTTGCCGCGGCGCTTGATCTGCAAAACGCGATCCATGTCGGCCATTCGACAGGCGGCGGCGAAGTCGCGGCCTACGTGGCCAAGGCAGAGCCGGGCCGTGTCGCCAAGGCCGCGCTGCTGGGGGCCATCCCGCCCCTGATGCTGAAGACCGACGCCAACCCGGACGGTGTGCCGCTTGAGGTATTCGACGGGTTCCGGGCCTCACTGGCCGCGAACCGCGCGCAGTTTTACCTCGATGTTCCTTTAGGTCCTTTCTACGGCTTCAACCGCGACGGTGCCGACATTAGCCAGGGTTTGATCAACAACTGGTGGCGTCAGGGCATGATGGGCAGTGCGTCCGCACATTACCAGTGTATCGCGGTGTTCTCCGAAACCGACCAGACCGAGGACCTCAGGGCGATGAACGTGCCGACCCTGGTGATGCACGGCGATGACGATCAGGTCGTCCCGATCGCAAACTCGGCCGAGAAGGCGGTCGAACTTCTACCGAACGGGACGCTGAAGGTTTACCAGGGCCTATCGCACGGCTTTTTCGCCACGCACCCTGATCTGGTGAACACAGACCTGCTCAGTTTCGTGCGGAGTTGAATCTAGAAATGCCGGGACCCGATACAGGGTCCCGGCCACCACCCTGATGGCGACCCCGACCGCAGCACAACGAGAGCGGACATCCACCGTCTGCGCAGAAACGGTCAATATGAGCTTGAAGCGGACTTGCAGCGGCGCGGCGTGCTATCCTTTGGCGCCGACACGGTGCCGGTGATAGGAGGAGCGCGGCGGACCGGAGGACCTGCTATGGCTGCTCCGAACCTTCCCGCCATCCGCGCGGGCCGGCCAGCCTGGAACAAGGGCCGCCTCGTCGGCTAGAAGCGCCCGCTCCGGCCAAAACATGTCGGGGCGATCCGTGTGCGGCTCGAGTTCGCCGACCGCGCCCGGGACCTAGCCCTCTTCAACCTTGCGATCGACAGCAAGCTGCGCGGCTGCGACCTCGTTCGCCTCCGTGTCGCCGACGTCTCCGCGGCGGGCCAGGTGAAGGAGCGGACCTCGGTCCTCCAGAGCAAGACCCCGCAGCCGGTCCGCTTCGAGATCACCGATGGCACGCGGAAGTCTCTCTTGGCTTGGCTCGAAGATCCCGAACTGGTCGGCTCGGAATTTCTCTGACCGGGACGGTTCCACGAGCGGCTGCACATCTCGACCGGTTAGTATGCCCGCCTCGTCCGGGGCTGGGTTACCTCGATCGGATTGGAGCCGAGCTCTTACGGTACCCATTCCATGCGCCGGACCAAGGTTGCGCAGAACTACCGCAAGATCGGTGACCTTCACGCCGTCCAGCTTCTGCTTGGGCACACGAAGATGGACAGCACCGTTCGATACCTCGGCGTCGGGCTGGAGGATGCCCTTGCCATCTCGGAAGCGGTCGAGATTTGATCGTCTGGGCCGCCCTTTTCGCGGGCGGCCCAGAACGGACGTTCGAAGGCCTGGGCGAAGTCGATCGTTTCAGGGTAGGCTCTGTGACCGTACCTCGTTCGTGTTGTATGGCCGGTCCCTCGCAGGACATGAGAATTGGCATTTGCCCACAAGCGGACGACAGTAGAGGGACCGGCAATGACCATGATCAGGATACGTGACCTCAGAACAGGCTTCACCTACCGGTCTGCTTGGACCGGCTTCGCGAAGGGCGGAGGGCTTAACATCTCGAACGCGCCGATACTGCACAGCGCGCGGATCGGCGCGGACCGAGTCTATGAGGATCCATTCAAGAGAACACGCCACGGCTTCTCGGAGAAATACGAGCAGTTCCTTAAGGCGCTTCGATCCCTCGAACACGCTCTGGTTCGCCACGGCGGACGGGATGAGACAGGCAAGATGTTCGGCACCGGCAAGCTCATCGCGATCTACGAGATCCTTTCGCACGAGATCGATGCGGAGGGTGGCGTTATGTTCCGGCTCGGTCAACGCATCGCTAGCTAACGTGGTAACCCAGCTTGGCGACGCCGGGGCTTCGCCTGCAAGCGATCAGCGCCGCAGGCCGACGAGCTGCTAGCTATTAAGTCTCATCTCACGGAAGCCTAAAGAACCGCAGAAGGGTTCCCGGATCCCCACGGTCGTTTCACGCCAGTTCTCTGTGCTCTAGGCTTAAGCCTACCCGCCATACCCAGCCCAGAACGGACCTTGGCATGAGGACGATCAAATGGCCGTCACCGGGCAATTAAGATCATGACCTCTCTCGGTTCGAAGTGATGGCACTCAAAATGGGAGATCTTGGGATCTGTGAAATCGCACTGTGGCCTTCCGCCAACTGACGCTTTCAAGGGAAACCGGGACCGGGCGTAGCGTTACGGCGATCGGCAACGTGGACACGGTCAGGATCGTATGGGCCTGACCACTCCGTAGTCACCGCAGAGGTCCGCGAGGACTGCGTGCAGGAGGGCGATGATTTCAGCGCGCGGCGCCGCAGTCCTTTCGACGATGCCGATCTGGCGGGTCACCTGCGGAACGCCGAAGGTCAGGCGCATGATGTTCAGATCCTCGGGTTCCTGCAGAGCAACATGCGGCACAACCGAGATGCCCAGACCTTGCCGCACGCCTGTGACGATCGATCCGATGGTGTCGATTTCGGCCACGTCATTGGTTACAACGCCGAGACGGGACAACTCTGTATCGATCAGGTTCGCCAGCGGCACGGCGCTTCGGAAACGGATGTAGGGCCGCGTGTTCAACAGTTCGATCGGGTCGCTGGCTTCCATGCTACGCGGCACGATCAGCCAAAGCGGTTCACGAAGAAAGGGGCTCCAGCGCAGGGTGCTGGGAATCCCGAGGTGTTCCGCGACGATAGCAGCGTCGAGCCGTCCGCCGGCCACGTCCGCGATCAGGGTTGAGGAAAGGGATACTCGCAAGCTTGGCTTCAGGTCCGGATAGCGCCCGCGCATCTGCACCATGGCGCGTGGCAGCAGGTTCAGCGCACTTGATCGGACCGATCCCAGCATCAGCGTCCCGGCGATCTGGTCGCCGCGTAGACTGGCCTTTGCGTCCTCGGCGCGGCGCAGGATATCCTCCGCCATTTCAATAACCTGGAGGCCATCAGGCGTGATCCGGGGTGGTCGCTTGGTGCGGTCGAAGATGGTCACGCGCAGTTCCTCCTCGAGCGCGTGAACCTGTTGGCTGACGGCCGAAGGTGTCAGGCCGACAAGGTCTGCCGCCTGCGCGAAGGTACCATGCGATCGAATGGCCAAAAGGGTCTTGAGTTGCCGTGTGTCCAAAATCAGATCCAGTTTTGCTAAATCAAATAACCAGAAATACGCGCTTTTGTGAAGTCATTCTTGGCGATACGGTTTTCACCCAAGGAGGACATCCATAGCCGGTTGGGGAGACCGCTGTGGACCAATCGAAAAACAGAGACATGAAATGGCGCGCCCCGAGGCTTCGGGACGCTGTGGAGACATGTGCGATGAGCAAGACAATCCTCGTTACGGGGCCTGACCTCGATCCGTCCGCCGCCCAGTTGGTGGCGGACCACGGTTACAAGACGGTGCATACCCCGCCCTATGCCGACAGCGCGGTGATTTCCGAGTATCTCCAGAAGACTGGCGCCGAAGGGATCGTGTCGCGCATGGGGCGTCTTGATGCCGCCGTCATGGACGCAGCGCCGCAGCTCAAGGTGATTTCGAAGCACGGTGTCGGGGTCGATAACATCGACATTCAGGCCGCTGCCGATCGGGGTATTCCAGTGCTGGTCGCGACCGGTGCCAACGCCGTGTCCGTGGCTGAACATGCCATCGCGCTGCTTCTGTCTTGCGCCAAGCGGATCCTGCCGCTTGACGCTGGGCTGCGGGATGGGCGCTGGGAAAAGCCGGGCTTCGCGGGACGCGAAATTGCCGGATCGACCATGGGCCTGATGGGCATGGGCGCGATCGCACAGGCCACGGGCCGCATGGCCAAGGGTCTGGGGATAACCCTCATCGGTTACGATCCGTATGCGCCGGAGAGCGCCTTCGAGGAACTAGGCGTCACCCGCTGTAACAGCTTCGACGAGCTTCTGGCGGGGTCCAATGTGCTGAGCCTGCATTGTCCGCTGACCCCCCAGACGCGGCAGATCCTGAATGCAGAAGCGATCGCCCGGATGCCGGAAGGGGCCTTTGTGGTCAACACCGCCCGCGGCGGGCTGATCGACGAGCCGGCGCTGCTGGCCGCGATCCAGAGCGGTCACCTGGCGGGCGCGGGCCTCGACACCTTCGCGGTCGAGCCGCCCGAGGCCGACCACCCGTTCTTTGCCGAGCCGCGCATCGTGCTGACCCCGCATATCGGCGGCGTCACCCGCCAGGCGGGGGCGCGGGTCGGCGTCGATGCCGTGCTTGGGATCTTCCAGATCCTCGACGGGCAGCCCGTCGCTCCCGAACGCATCATCAACCGCAAATTGCTGGCCGCCGCACAGGCCGAGCCGGCCAATATGGAGAAATGACCATGACCACCGGGTTCCGTATCCTCAAACGCGACCACGTCGCCGCCCCTGAGATCGTCGCCGAATTCGCCAAGCTGCCCGTCGCCAACGTGTCTGACAGCATGTCGCGCATGACGGCTGCCGGATCGCGCCTGCGCCCGATGCACACGTCCGGTGGCATGGCGGGCGTCGCCCTGACCGTCAAGGCGCGCCCCGGCGACAACCTGATGCTCCACGCGGCCATCGACCGGGCCGTGCCCGGCGACGTGATCGTCGTCGATGCGGGCGGCGCGCTGGACAACGCGCTGATGGGCGAGCTGATGCTGGCCTACGCGATCAAGAAAGGTGTCGTCGGCTTTGTCATCGACGGCGCGATCCGCGATCTGGACAATTTCCGCGAAACCAACCTGCCCACCTGGGCGGCGGGCGTCACCCATCGCGGCCCTTACAAGGACGGCCCCGGAGAGGTGAACGTGCCCATCGCCATCGACGGCATGGTAATCCGCCCCGGCGACATCGTCATCGGCGACAGCGACGGTGTCCTCTGCGTGCCGATTGAAAGAGCCGAGACGATCCTGAAAGCCACTCAGGACAAGTCCGCGAAAGAAATCAAACAAATGGCAGACATCGAAGCCGGTACAAATGACCGGACCTGGGTCGACCGCGCGCTCAAGGAACGCGGCTGCGCCCTGCTCGACGACTGAAACAACTGCATGAAACGGAGGAATAACATGCTCAACATCTTCAAGAAAACCGCCATCGCAGGTGCGATGATCCTGTCCGCAGGGGCGGCGCTGGCCGAATATCCCGAAGAGCCCATCGAGGTGATCGTCGGGTACTCGGCCGGTGGTGGCACCGATGTCATGGCGCGCACCGCCGCACCCTTCATCGAGAAATACCTTGGCGACGGCGCAAGCCTTGTCGTCAAGAACATGCCCGGTGCCTCCGGTCAGATCGGCGTGACCGAGGCGGCCAATGCCGACCCCGACGGCTACACGCTTGGCACCTTTAACCTGCCGGGCATGATGGCGCGCACCATCGACCGTGAGGCCGGCTACGATCGCGACAGCTTTACCTACCTGGCCAACGTGGTGAACGATCCCAACGTCATCGTCACCTCGAAGGAGAGCGGTCTCGACACACTGGACAAGCTGCTTGAAGAGGCCAAGGCGAACCCGCTGGCCGTGACCGTCGGCATGTCGAGCCTCGGCGGCGATGACCATTTCGCGCTGATCAAACTGCAGCAGGCCACCGATACTGAGTACACCATTGTTCCCTTCAAGGGCTCGGCTCCCGCACGGACCGCGCTGCTGGGCGGCCATGTCGCCATGGGCATCCTGAACATCTCGGAAGTGGCCGAATTCCAAGACCAGCTGAACGTGCTGGGCGTCGCCACCGACGAGCGTTCGCAATTCGCCCCCGACCTGCCGACCTTCAAAGAGCAGGGACTGGACCTCGTGAACGGCTCCATGCGCGGCTTCATCGCGCCCGCCGGTCTGCCCGAGGACGTGCAGGCCAAACTGATCGACGCCTTCTCGCAGCTGTCCGATGATCAGGAATTCCTCGATGCCATGGCAGCGACCGCGAACCCGGTCGAAGTGGTGACCGGCGAGGAATTCAAGCAGCTGACCTCGGATCTCTACGACCTCGCCAACGGCGTGTGGCAGACCACCCCCTGGAACTGAGGCCATGTGCGTGAGGGGGGGAGACCTCCATCACGCCGCCCAGTCGCCGAGGGCGTCGCCCTTGGACATCTCCCCCCTCATACCGAAGGCAATCTCATGCCCGAGAGCCGTAATTCCCGCCTGACAAGGCCCGAAACCCTGACTGCGGGCGGCATCATTGTGGTCGCCGCCGGGTTCCTTGTTCCGACCTATGATCTGCGCGCGATTTCCGCGCTGCTGCCCGCCGCCATGCTGATCGGCCTGATCGTGCTGTCGGCGTTCCTGTTGCTCGCCGATCAGCGCAAGGCCAGCGCCGGCGAAGACGCCACGCCCATGACCACATCGCCCAAGCGGGTGATCGGGGCCTTCCTGATGATCGTCAGCTACGCGCTGGCCTGCGATTTCGTCGGCTTCTACATCAGCACCGCCGTGACGATCCCGCTGGTCGCGTGGACCTTCGGCTATCGCAGCCCGGTGGGCCTTCTGATCGCGACCGTGATCGTCGTCGGCACGATCTGGGCGATCTTTGATTTCGGGATGTCGCAGGACTTCCCCACTGGCCGTCTTTGGGGGCGTTGAACCATGTATTCCGATCTTCTCCATGCCCTGCCGGATGTCTTCGCCTGGACGAACTTTGCCGCTGTCGTGATCGGCGTGATCGCGGGCATCGTCGTCGGCGCCATGCCGGGCTTGTCGGCCACCATGGCGATATCCGTCCTCGTTCCCTTCACCTTCGGCCTTGAGCCACTTGTCGCGCTCGGCCTGATGGCGGGGATCTATAACGGCGCGATGTATGGCGGCGCCATTCCCGCCGTGCTGCTGCGCATTCCCGGTACACCTGCCGCCGTCGCCACCACATTCGACGGCTACCCGATGGCGCAGAAGGGTGAGGGCGGGTTCGCCCTGCAGGTCGCGGTCGTGTCCTCGTCCATCGGCGGCATCGCTTCGGCCTTTGCGCTGATGCTGCTGGCACCGCCGCTCAGCAAGGTGACGCTGCTGTTCGGCCCGTCCGAGGTGTTCTGGGTTGCAGTCTTCGGCCTGGCCTCGATTATCTTTCTGCTGGGCGGCAACCCGATCAAAGGTCTGATCTCGGCCTGTTTCGGGGTCTTCGTGTCGGTGATCGGGTCAGACCCGATTTATGGCAACGATCGCTTTACCTTCGGTCAGCTCGAATTGCTTGACGGCATCAACATCGTGATCCTGCTGGTCGGGCTATACGCGCTGCCGCCGGTGATCGACCTGCTGGAAACGCCGCTCAAGACCGATGGTGTCAACAGTTCCAAACTGGGGACCGAACCGATCTGGAAGGCGCTGCCGCGTATGAACTACTGGAAGACCTGGCTGCGCGGTTCCTTCCTTGGCATCTGGATCGGCATCCTGCCCGGCGCGGGTGGCTCCATGGCGGCGTTCATGTCCTACAACGAGGCGCGCCGCACCTCGAAGCATCCCGAAACCTGGGGCGAGGGCGAACCCGAGGGCGTCGCCGCCGCCGAGGTTGCCAACAACGCCGACACCGCATCGGCGCTGATCCCCGCGCTGACACTGGGTATCCCGGGCACCGCCGTGGCTGCGGTCATGCTGGGTGGCCTGCTGGTGCACGGCCTGCAACCGGGGCCGATGCTGTTCCGCGACAACCCGGACATCGTGTTCGGCTTCATGTGGCAGTTCCTGTTCGGCGCGATCCTTCTGGTTCTTCTGGGTGGCTCGCTGGCGACCAACTCCTTCGCCCGCCTGCTGAACCTGCCGCGCCCGCTTCTAGGGTCGGTGATCATCGTGCTCATGCTGATCGGCGTCTATTCGATCAATGGCCGCATGTTTGACGTGTACCTGATGCTCGGCTTCGGTGCGATCGGCTGGGTGATGGACCGGCTCAAGTTCCCGCTTCCCCCCGTCGTTCTGGGACTGATCCTAGGCGGTTTCGCGGAAGAGAACCTTCGCCTTGCGCTGCGGATCGGACGCGGTGATCCGATGGTGCTGTTCCAGAACACCACCAGCCTGATCCTCGTGGCGCTGACCGTCGCCGTGGTTGTCGGCCCGACGCTGAAGAAGCGTTTCATCGACAGCCGCAAGAAAGCATGACCGCGAGCCCGCATCATAGGGTTCGCGAGGATTGGCTGGCCCTGGGGCAGGAGGACACTCTTGCCCCGGAGCAGCCGATCTTCGACTGCCATCACCACCTCTGGCACCGGACGGAAGGGCGCTACCGGGCCAAGGAACTGATGGCGGATTTGGGCTCGGGCCATGACGTTCGGGCGAGCCTTTATGTTCAATGCCGCACCGGATATCGCGATCACGGCCCCGAAAGCCTGCGCCCTGTGGGCGAGGTCGAAACCGTGCTGGACTGGACGCGCTGGCAGGATCGGTTTCCGGCGGGCATCATCGCCATGGCGGACCTGCAACTGGGCGACGACGTGCGCCCGGTGCTCGATGCGCTGACGGAGGCGGGTCAGGGCCGGGTGATTGGCATCCGCAACACCACCGCCTGGCATGCCGATCCGGCGGTGCGCTCCAATCCCAACCCGCCTCCCGAGGGCCTGTTGCAGACCAGCGCTTTCGTAGACGGCGCGCGGGCGCTGGCCGCCCATGGCCTGTCGCTCGACGTCTGGGCCTACCAAACGCAACTGGACGAGGTTCGTGCCTTGGCCGAGGCCGCGCCGGAATTGACCGTCATCGTCGATCACTGCGGAGGCCCGCTTGGCGTTGGCCCTCATGACCGCTTCGACACACAGAATTTCCACGCCTGGCGCGATGCGCTGGCTTCCGTCGCCGCGCTGCCCAACACCCGCATCAAGATCGGAGGCTTCGGCCTGGGGGTTTTTGGCTGGCGCTATGCCGACGCGGCGCTGCCACCGCATTCCGAAACACTGGCCAAGGACTGGCGCCCTTGGGTGGAAACCTGCCTCGACCTCTTCGGGCCGACCCGCGCCATGTTCGAAAGCAACTTCCCCGTGGACAAAGGACAGGTGAGCTACCGGACGCTCTGGAACGCCTTCAAACGCCTTGCCGGTCCGCTGAGCGCGGGCGAGCGCGATGACCTATTCTGGCGCAGCGCCGCGCGCGCCTACGGCATCGACGACCAGATTTTCGCACATGACACTGGGAGGATACCGTCATGAAAACACCCCTTACCGCGCTTGCGTTGGCCGTCACGGCCACCGCCGCATTCGCCGAATACCCAGACAAGCCCGTAGAGGTGATCGTTGGCTATTCCGCCGGCGGCGGCACCGATGTGATGGCCCGCACCGTGGCGCAATTCCTTGAACAGGAACTGGGCGATGGCGCGTCCGTCGTGGTCAAGAACATTCCCGGCGCCGGTGGCCAGATCGGCTTTACCGAGGTCTCCGAGGCGGCGCCCGACGGCTACACTCTAGGCACTTTCAATCTGCCAGCGGCCCTTGCCCTGACCAAGGACCGCGCGGCGGATTACGATGTGGATAGCTTCACCTATCTCGCGAATTTCGTCGAAGATCCCAACACGATCACCGTCGCGGCCACGTCCCAGTTCCAGACGCTGGGCGAGCTTCTGGACGCGGCCGAGGCCGACCCCGGCGCGATCACGCTGGGTCTGTCGAGCCTTGGCGGAAACGATCATTTCGCCGCCAATATGATGCAGGACGCAAGCGGTGCGGAGTTTACGCTGGTGCCGTTCAAGGGCGCATCGAACGCACGCACCGCGATCATGGGGGGCCATGTGGCGGCCGGAACCATGACGCTGGGCCAGACCTCGAACTTCCCCGACGAACTGCGCGTGCTGGCGGTGCTGGCCGACGAACGCTCGCCCTTCCGCCCGGATGTGCCGACCGCCAAGGAGCTGGGCTATGACGTGCAGATGTCGTCCTTGCGCGGCATCGTCGCCCCTGCGGGGCTGGACGAAGCGACGACCGATCAGCTGCGCGCTGCGCTGAGCGCCGTCAACGAAAACCCCGGCTTCCAGGAGATGATGGCCGAACAAGGCAACCCGATCGCCTTCATGTTGGGCGATGATTTCGCCGAGACCGTCTCCGAGCAGGACGGCATCGCTTCCCGGATCTGGGCCGAAACACCCTGGAAGTAGGACCGCTGCAATAGAGAGACTACTGAGTTTCGGGAGGAGAACAGTATGAGATACAGGACGGGCACCGCACTTGCGGCGGCGCTGCTGCTTGGCGCGCTGCCGGCATCCGCCGAAAGCGATCCTGACATGTCGGCACGCCATGTGGCCGCCGCAGAGGCCGCCGCGGGACAGCAGCTTGCGCATGTGCTGGGCCATTGCGAAAAGATCGGCAAACCCTTCACCATCCCCCATGACAAGGGGCACGAGATGCTGAAGCGCCTGGTCGGCAAGGGCGATGTGCGTTCCACGGCGATCTTCGACAACCTGGTCTTCCTTGGCACGTCGTGGACCACGACGTGGGCGATCCCGACATCCGATGGCATCATCCTGATCGACGCGCTCAACAACGAAGACGAGGCCGAGCGCTTCATCGAGGGCGGGCTGCGCGAGGTCGGGCTTGATCCGGCCGACATCAAGAAGATCGTCGTGTCCCATGCGCATGGCGACCACTATGGCGGTGCCGCCTACCTCAAGGAGAAGTACAGCGCCGAGATCATCATGTCGGACACCGACTGGCAGGAGCTGGAGAAGGACGAACTTCAGTTCGACGACCCGCTCTGGGGCCGTCCCCCCGAGCGCGACGTCAGCGTTGCCGATGGCGATACGGTGACGCTGGGTGACACGACGATCACCCTGCTGGAAACGCCGGGCCACACGCCCGGAACCCTGTCGACCATCGTTCCGCTGACGGACGATGGCACGGCGCACAAGGCGATCATCTGGGGCGGCAACGGGCTGAACTTTGGGCCGAACGCTGCACAGTTCGTGCAGATGATCGACTCGCAGCGTCGCCTTGCTGCGATGGCGGGGGAAGAAGGCTTTGACGTGTTCCTGTCGAACCACAAGACCCTTGATGCGACCTACACCAAACTCGACGCCATGGAGTCCGGAGCCGATGGCAATCCCTTTGTCATCGGGGCGGACCAGGTGGAGCGGACCTTTACAGCGATGAGCCATTGCGTTGCCGCGCAGCTGGCAAGCTTCGACCCCGAGGCCGTTCCAACGCACTGAAACAAGACCGACCGGGCTGCAACGCCCGGAACAACGCTTTGATACCGGAGGAAAATCATGAACATCAAAACCGTCGGCGCCGCTGCGCTGATCGCCGCGTCCGCCACCGTCGCACATGCTGACGATTGGACCGCCTACACCTATTCGTCCGTCTCAACGACGTCCGCCGTCAAGGGCATGCAGCGTATCGTCGACCGCGTCGCGGAAGATACCGACCTGACCATCGACCTGCACCTTGGCAAAACCTTGCAGATCGCATCCGCAGACATCACGCAGGCCGTGGGCGATGGCATCATCGACATGGCGGCCGATTTCTTCTTCTCCGGCAGCGTGCCGATCGCGCGGGTACTGAACCTGCCGATGCTGATCGAGAACGACGAGGAATGGGCTAAGGCCTACGAGGCGATGGAACCGACGCTGGTCGAGGCCTTCGCACAGCAGGGCGTCGTGCTGCTGGGCGGCTACCGCTACCCGGAACAGACGATCTTCACCACATTTGAGATCAGCTCGCTGGCAGACCTCGAAGGTCACAAGATCCGCGTGACCTCGCCCGAGCAGGGCAAGTTCGTCGAGATGTTCGGCGGCGCGCCTATCACCCTGTCGGGCTCCGAAGTGCCGACCTCGTTGGAACGCGGCGTGATCGAGGGCGTGCTGACCGCCTCTGCTAGCGGGGCGAAAAACTGGCACGAGTTCCTGCCCTACAACTACCGCTTCGCGGTCAACTACGGCAACTCTATGATCATCGCCAACGAGGACAGCTTCGACGCCCTCTCCGAGGACACCCAGACCAAGCTTCGCGAGATCGTCGCTGAAGAAGGCCCCGCGACCACCGCGGCCTTTCTTGAAGACGAAGAAGCGCAGAAGGCCTCGCAATCCGAGGCGGGCATGACGCTGGTCGACGCGGCCGAGGGCGACGCCGAGATGGCGGGCGAAAAGCTGGCGCCGTTCTGGGAAAGCTGGGCCGAGGAGAACGGGCCGGAGTATGTCGAAGCCCTCGCCACCGTGCGCGAAGCCATCGGTAAGTAAGATGCAGACGCAGAGCAGAACGGGGCCGGCATCGGCTGGCCCCATTTTCGACGTTGCCGCGCGGATCACCGGCGCTGCAACCGGCACTGTCCTCGTGGTGCTGGTCTCGCTGGTCTGCCTCGAGGCGCTGCTGCGCGGCGGCTTCAACTACTCGCTAGGCTTTGCCGAGGAACTGACGGGCTATGGCGTCGTCTTCGTGACCTTCTTCGGCGCGGCCCTCGCGCTGCGGGACAATGCGATGTTCCAGGTGCATTTCCTGCTAGACACCTGGCCCGAGGGCACGCGTCGCTGGCTGATCCGCGCCTTCGTACTGATCGCGCTGGTGATCTGCGTGATCCTTGCGTGGAAGACCAAGGACCTGACGCTGTCGTCCTTTTCGCGCGGCAAGTTCGCCCCGACCGTCCTGCGCACCCCGCTGTGGATTCCGCAGATCATCCTGCCGGCGGGCTTTTCCGTTCTGGCGTTTTTCCTGGTCGAGCAGCTGCTGCTGACCTTCCGCAAACCCGAGGAAACCTGACATGGAAGCGATCCTCGCCTTCGGCCTGCTGATCGGCCTGATCCTTGGTGGCATGTGGGTACAATTCGCCGTGGCGGGTGCGGGGCTGACTTATATTTGGCTGCTCAAGGGCTTTGGCGGCTGGAAGGCGCTGGGCCTCGTCAGCTGGGGCGCGGCCAACAGCTTTACACTCGCCGCCATTCCGCTGTTCGTGCTGATGGCCGAGATCCTGCTGGGCTCGGGCCTGTCGACACGCCTTTACAACGGCGTCGCGCCGTTCATGCGGCGGCTGCCGGGCGGGTTGTTGCACACCAACATTGCGGGCAGCGGCATCTTCGCGGCGATCTCTGGCGGCTCAGCCCCCACCGCCGCCGCCATGTCCACCGTCGCCCTGCCGGAACTGTCCGCGCGCGGCTACAACAAGCGGCTCGTCGCCGGATCCCTCGCAGCGGGCGGCACGCTGGGAATCCTCATCCCGCCGTCGATCACTATGATCATATACGCCACCTTCACCGAAACCTCGATCGCACGCCTGTTTGCCGCCGGTCTGGTGCCGGGCATCGTACTGGCGCTGTGCTACATGGGCTTCATCATGGCGCGTGTGCTGATCGATCCCAAGCTCGCGCCGAAGACCGAGACAAAGGCAAGTGCCGGCGATCTAGGCCGCGCGCTTCTGGACATCGTGCCGTTCCTGATGCTGATCGTCATCGTCCTCGGCAGCATCTACGGCGGTTTCGCCACCCCGACCGAGGCCGGGGCCGTGGGCACCGTCGGCGCCATCCTGATTGCTGCGCTCTATCGCAAGCTCAGCCTGCAACTGCTCAAGGACGCGCTGTCGCGCACCGCGTCGATGAGCGGCAACATCCTGTTCATCGTCTTCACCTCGATGATCTTTGCCTATGCCACCGCGCTGTCGGGCATCGGTGAGGACCTCGTCGGGATGCTGGAAGAGGCCGATGTCTCGCGCCTGACCTTCCTGTTGATCATCATGGTGGTCTTTGCGATCCTGGGCTGCTTCATGGAAGGGCTGGGCATGATCGCGATCATCGTGCCGGTGATCTTTCCGGCACTGATGGCCATGGACGTTGATCCGATCTGGTTCGGCGTCTTCGTGGTGATCCTCGTGGAACTGGGCCAGCTCACTCCGCCGCTGGGCGTGATCCTGTTCGTGGTGGCCTCCTCGTCGGACGAGGTAAAGGTCGAAGACGTGATCATGGGCACGTTGCCCTTCTTCCTCATCATCGTCGCTTTCATGCTGCTTTTGATCGGCGTGCCTGACATCGCGTTGTTCCTGCCGGAGTTCACGTTCGGATGACCCACACCTATCCTTTTCCCGAGCCGGTCATCCTCGACGCCGAAGTCTTCACCGAACTGCCAGCCACGCTGCGCCGCACCGGCCAGCCATCCTACTGGGCGGAAAAGAACCGGCGCGGGGCCCCCGCGGACAGCTTTCTCGAGGGGCCGTCGCTCGACTGCGACGGCAACCTCTGGTTCGTCGATATCCCCTTCGGACGGGTGTTCCGGGCCGATCCGGGGGGCGGGATCAGCCAGATCGCCGAATATGACGGCCAGCCCAACGGGTTGAAGATCCACCGCGACGGGCGGATCTTTCTGGCGGATTACCAGAACGGCATAATGCTGCTGGACCCGGAAACCGGGGCTGTGACCAAGGCGCTGGGGGATGCGGACACCGAAAGCTTCAAAGGCTGCAACGATCTGCATTTCGGGCGCGACGGGGCGCTCTACTTCACCGATCAGGGCCAGACCGGGCTGCAGGACCCCACGGGCCGCGTTTGGAAATGGATGCCCGAGACCGGCGCGCTGACCTGCCTGATCGACAAGGTGCCCAGCCCCAACGGGCTGGTGCTGGACTTGGCCGAACATGCGCTCTTTCTTGCCGTGACGCGGGCCAATGCGGTCTGGCGTTTGCCCATGTCGCCCTCGGGGCGGGTCAACAAGGCAGGGCTGTTCATCCAGTTTTCGGGCGGCCGTGCCGGGCCGGACGGGCTGGCGCTGACCTCTGATGGCGGCGTCGTGGTCTGCCAGACCGGTATGGGCCTCGTCTGGGTGCATGATGTGCTGGGACGGCCCATCGCCGTGGTGCGCAGCCCTCGCGGTCTGGGGACCACCAACTGCGCCTTTGGCGGGCCGGAGGGGCGGACCCTCTTCATCACCGAAAGCGACAGCGGTAGCATCCTGAAGGCCGAGTTCCCCGAAAGCCTCGGCATTGCAGGAGCGCCGATGTTCTCGGGCGCGCTCTAGACCGGGTGCAGGATTCCGGGGCCGATCTCCGACAGGCCCCGGAGACCCAGCAGGCCGAGATTGCGATGGACCTCGGTCTTCAGGATCTCTGCAGCGCGCTCGGCCATCGGCTGACCGCCCAGCGCCGCCGCATAGAGAAACGGCCGCCCCACCAGCACCATGTCCGCACCAAGCGCCAGCGCCTTGATCACATCGGTGCCGCGCCGAATGCCGCCGTCGATCAGTAGCGCCATGTCGCCCGCCTGCGCCCGCGCCTCGGGCAGGATGCGTAGCGGCGAGATGGCTTGATCGAGTTGTCGGCCGCCGTGGTTCGACAGGACCACCGCGTCACAGCCAAGCGCGCGGGCCTGCGCCACGTTGGCGGGCGCGATCACGCCTTTCAGCACCAGCTTGCCGGGCCAGAGGTCGCGCATCAGTTCGAGGTGATCCCAATTCAGGTGATCCTTACGCCCGAAGTCCCGCGCCGCCTGTTTCGAGATGATCGGCGCGCCGCGCGCGGCATCGGAATTCTCGAAATGCGGCATGCCCCGCGTCAGCGTGGGCAGGAACGTGCCCAGCACCCAGCGCGGTTTGATGGCAAAGTCCCAGATCAGCCGTGGCCTGACCTTGAGCGGTGTGGAAAAGCCCGCGCGCATGTTGTTCTCGCGGTTGGCCAGGACTGCGGTGTCGGCGGTCAGCACCAGCGTACCGAAGCCTGCCGCCCGCACGCGGGCGATCAGGGCGCGGATGCGGTCCTCCTCGCCGGGCAGATAGGCCTGGAACCATGCTTTCGGGTTTGCCTTCACCACATCTTCCATGCGCGTCAGGGATGACCCGGAGAGCACGAAGGGCAGGCCCGCCGCCGCCGCCGCGCGGGCGAGGGCCACGTCCCCGTCGCGGGCGATCAGCGCCGAAAGGCCCATCGGTGCGACGCCGAAGGGCGCCGTGTACCTCTCGCCCAGAAGGGCGCAGGCGGTCGAGCGCCCCTCGACCCCGCGCAGCACGTTCGGCACCAGCCGCCAGGCGTCCAGCGCATCGCGGTTGTCCTGCCTTGCTGCGCCCGTCTCGGCCGCGCCCGAGACGTAGCCGAAGAGCGGGCGCGGCAGACGGCGCCGCGCGGCAGGTTCGAAGTCATCCAAAGTCAGAAGCATCAGAAGCCGTAGAGCCTTTCAGGGTTGCCCCACATGCACCGGGTGAAGCTATCCTGGCTCAATGCCCCGCGGCACAGCTCCAGCATCGGCGGAATTTCGGGCACCGGCTCGGAGGTCATCACATGCGGCCAGTCGCTGCCCCAGATGATCTGGTCGGGGTAGGCTGCGCCAAGGCGTTCGATCAGCGCGCTCAGATCGCCGTAGTGCCCGATATCGGTGCTGACCCGCGTGGGCGAAAGCTTGGCCCAGACGCGCCCCGTCTCGAGCAAGCGGAACAGGGGGGAAGGTGCGGCAGGATCGACATGGCCCATATGGTCGAGGATCAGCCGCAGCCCGTCTGGCAGATCGGCCACCATACCGGCAAGCCGGTCAAAGCTGCGCGGCTCGGTGTTCAGCTCGATATGCCAGCCGACCTCGGCCACGCGTTTTGCAAGTCCTGGAAGCTGATCAAGCGCGCTGTCCCCAAGCCTTGCACGGTCCTGAACCCGGGTCGCGCGGATGCCGGCGGCGTGCAGTGCTTGCAGGTCGGCATCGGCGTCGATCATCGCAACGCCGCGCAGCGCGACGGATCCCTCGGTGCCCAGAACATCCACCAATCGGCTGTTGTCCGTACCATCGACCGAGGCCTGCACCACAACCGCGCGGCGCACGCCCAGCGGCGCGGCCTCGTTCATATAGTCGCTGATGTCGCGAGCGGGCGGGACATAGGCGCCGGTCTGCGGAGCCTCGGTCTTGGCAAAGGAGTGGATGTGGCAATCGGTGATCATATGCGGGGCTTTCTCAGGCTGAAGAACAGGCTGATCGCCAGTGACAGCACGGTCAATGCCACAAGTCCGATGGTGATTGGCGAGCCCACAAAGATTCCATAGCCACCGCCCGAGGTCAGAAGGGCCTGCCGCAGGCTTTGTTCGAACGGCGCGCCGAGGATCAGCCCGATCAGCAGCGGCGGCAGGGGGAAGTTCGCGCGCCGCGACAGGAAGCCCAGCACGCCCGCACCCAGCATCACCCAGACGTCAAACAGGCTGTTGTTCACGGAAAACGCGCCGAAGATGGCGAGGATCGTGATCGCAGGCAGCAGGTGGCGCGGCTGGATGCGGGTGACGTGGATCGCCACGCGGAAGAACAGCAGGCCAAGGATCACCGTCGGGATGGATGACAGCAGAAGCGCTTCGAAGATGGCGTAGACCTCCAGCCCGTGGTCGCGGAACAGGAACGGCCCCGGTGCCAGCCCGTGCAGCATAAAGGCGCCGAGGATCACTGCCGTCACCGCATCGCCGGGGATCCCCAGTGCCAGCGTTGGCACCAGGGCTCCGCCGGTCACGGCATTGTTGGCGGCCTCGGGGGCGGCGACACCTTCGGGCGCGCCCCTGCCGAACGCATCCGGATCGGCAGAGCGCGAGCGGGCGAGGCTGTAGCTCATGAACGCGGGTACCGTAGAGCCGATCCCCGGCAGGATGCCGACGAAGGTGCCGATGAGCGAGGACAAAAACAGCGTCATCCGCATCCGCCACAGTTCAACGAACCTCACGACGGAGCTTTTCAGTGGCGGCACCTCGACATCGCCCACGAGCGTTTCACGGTCGAACGCCTGCAGAAGCACCTCGGACATGGCGAACAGGCCGATCAGCACAGGGATCAGCTGGAACCCGTTTTCAAAGGCGAAGGAGCCGAAGGTAAAGCGTGGCGTGCCGCTGATCGGATCAAGCCCGACGATACCGGCGCAGGCCCCCACGAGAACCATGATCAGTGCGTCGAGCTTCGATCCGCCACCGAACAGCACGATGACCAGCAAGGCGAACAGCATCAGCATCGCCATCTCGGCCGGGCCGAAATCCAGTGCGAAGCGCGCCAACGGCTCGGCCAGAGCCATCAGGACGAGGCAGCTGAAGATGTTGCCGACAACGCTTGCATAGAGTGCAAAGCGCAGCGCCCTGCCGCCCTCACCACGGCGTGCCATGGCGAAACCGTCGATGGCCGTCGCCGCGGAGGACGGCGTGCCCGGCACGTTCAGAAGAACCGCCGAGATCGACCCGCCGAAGATCGCGCCCTGGTAGACACCAAGCAGCAGGATGATCGCCGGGATCGGCTGCATCGAGAAGGTGACCGGGATCAGCAGCGCGATGGCCATGGTCGGGCCAAGGCCGGGGATCGCTCCGATGATGATCCCCGAGACGATTCCGACAAGCGCGGCGATTAGTACCCAGAGGTTCAGAAGTTCGAGAAAGGCATCGACAAGCACGGCTTGCGCTCCTTTGAGGTCTGGAATGGATGGGCAGGCTCAGGGCAGGGGGATGCTGAGCCCATGCCGTCCGCCAAAGGTCACGACGACTGCCACGATCAGCGGCAGGACCAGCAAGAGGGGACGGCGTTCACCCAGCATGAGGGCCACGACGATCCCGGCACCGGCGGCCCCGAAGAAGAACCCGACCTGCGGCATCGCCCATAGCGCCGCTGCGCTGCTTGCGGTGACGGTCAGGACGCGGCCGAGCCGAACGGGATTGCCAAGCGGGAAATCCTCGGCGCGCAGGCTCAGGACAAGGCGGAGCGCCACGACCGCCGCCAGCAACCATAGGGCAAGGCGGGGAAAGCTGCGCGCGTCCGGTCCGGAGGCGCCGAAGCCGAATACTTGGATCTGGCTGTCGAGACTGTAAAGCCCCCAGGCCGCTGCCGCCAGCAACAGCCCGGCGGTCAGCGTCCGGAAGCCGGGGCGGGCGACCCCGCTCCCGTGGCCGTTAGTGCTCAATTGCCGAGGTCCTTGGCGATCTCGCGGTAGGCGGCGAGGTTCTCCTCGATCGTCGCCGCGAGACCTTCGCCCGACATGATCCGCACCGGTTGACTGAGATCTGTCATGAAGGTCTTGAACCCATCCGACGAGGCCACCTCGGTGAAGGCGGATTCAAGCTTGGCGATGATCGCGGGATCGGTGCCTTCGGGGGCCATGATGCCGACGATCGATGGGAATTCCGCAGCCAGCCCCGCCTCTCTCAGCGTCGGGGCATCGGGGAAGTCGGGGTCGCTCGTGCCGTCGAGCACGCCCAGAAGACGCAGCTGACCGTCCTGCACGAGGTCGCGATAGGCCGGAACCAGTGCCGCGTCCACGTGGCCGCCCAGCACCGCCGCCGTCGCCTTCGAGGCACCGTCGAAGGGCACGTGCTGCAGCATCGTGCCGGTGTCCTTGGCAACCGAGGCGAAGGCCAGGTGCGCGCCGCCCATGGCCCCCGCGGTGCCATAGGTTACGGCGCCGGACTTGGCGCCCTCGATCAGCGCGTCGAGCGTGTCGTAGGGGCTGTCCGCCGGAACCACGACGCCGTGGAACGGGCCGGAGTAGTTCAGGATCGGGATGAAGTCGGCCAGCGTGTCGTAGCCCACATCGCGCAGCGCCGGTGTCACGAAGGACGGCGACGAGGTCGTCGCGATCAGCGTGTAGCCATCGGGCTTGGCCGACGCGACGGAGCGCATCGCATTGGTACCGCTGGCGCCTGGCTGGTTTTCCACGACGATGGGTTGGCCGAGGATTTTTTCGGCCATTGTCGCCATCTGGCGCGCCGAAATATCGGTGGTGCCACCCGCCCCATAGGGCACGACAAGGGTGATCGGACGAGTCGGGTAATCCTGCTGCGCGACGGCGGCAAGCGGCGTGATCGCCATCCCGGCCAAAAGGGCCAGGGTCGAACGGCGTGTGTATCTCATGGTATCCTCCCAAGGATCGAAAGTGCTGGCCGATGGCCGCGGCAGTCGGCGGAAAACCTGTTGACGCTCGTGGCCTGTAGTCCGGCCTCCCACCGGATGCCCGATCATGACCTTTATTATTTTTTACTAAAAGCGCTAAAAATTTAAGCTTAAAAACAGAAATTGTTCACCAGCTATTCTGTTCATGTGCCAAACCGGTGGTACCGATATATCCTGCTTACGCCCCGACTACCTATCGACAGGTATCGAATTCAGTCTTCGTCGGAGCCATCTTGCACAGGCCACGGCCAACTTTGGACTTGGGTTAAGCAGTCGTTCTGAACGTCGAATCGCACTGTCGAGTCGCGCTGCCGGAAACCGCTGAGGTCCACCAATCTTTCATCGGTCTTTGATCACGGCATGGAGTGGATCCCTTGAGTTGGACATGATTTCAGGCATGGATTGACAGGTCCGGGCTCATCCGAGGGAGACGGCCGATGCCGAGACGACACCGCAGCCATAGCATGGAGCTGAAGCGCCAGTTCGTGGCGGAATACAACGCAGGCGAGACGCTGCATGGGCTATCCAAGCGCCATGACGTGTGCCGCAATCTGATCCGGATCTGGATTGCCAAGGCAGAAGCCGG
>NZ_QKZL01000035.1 GCF_003253995.1 Palleronia aestuarii | reverse complement strand
AGGGCGGTCGAATTCACCGGGAGCGGCGTAGGCGATGCGCCATTCGTCGGGGTATCGATCCACTGGATCGATCCCTATTCCTCCTCATTGCCTGGCCTGCTGTCGCAGATCCCCGCGGATGAGCCGGTCGCCTCGGTCACCGCCGGTGGAGCCTATGATGGCGCTCGCCGGCGGTCTCGAACCGGTGGCGACCACCGGCTCACCTGCCGTGACGCCATCGCAGGCCGTGGAGCGGAAGCAATCATCCCGCCCCGCCGGAACGCAAAGCCGTGGAAGAAGGATAGTCCCGGCGCGGCGAGCCGCAACGAAGCCCTGCGTGCCATCGGACGCGTAGGCCGAACGATCTGGAGGAAGCGGAGCGGGTACGATCGCCGAAGCCGCGTCGAAACCAAGGTGAATTGTATGAAACTGCTCGGTCAGAAGCTGATGTCCCGCGACTTCGATCGCCAGACCGCCGAGCACCAAACGCGCATCGCAATCCTCAACCGCTTCACCGCTTCACCGCTTTCGGCATCCCCGTCACACAGTCCGTTGGCTAACTTCAGGCGGAAAAAGGGGCCGTCCGACCTTCAGCTGCTTCGTCCAACAGCGCCCGTTCGAGCCGCATCCAGCTCGGCCGGTCCCGCGCCATCTTCTCGGTCGCATCCAAGCTCAGCTCGTGGCGGCTCCGGAGCACCAGCATCCGGAACTTCAGAACAACGTCTATCGCCGGACGCCCGCCCTTGCAGCTGCGGGCCCGAGCCGCCGCCTTCTCCAGGATCTTTCGGAAGCGCTCGAACTCCACCCTCGCGTTCAGCGTCTCCAACGGATCTCCCCCCGCCGAGATCTCCGCGAGCCGCTCCTCATCACTCCAAAACCGCGCCCGCTTCACCATAGCCACCGCCCTTGTCTCGAGGTCAATGAATCACCATCAACGGCTCAAGGGTAGAAGCTTCTGGAGGCGTCCAGCTTACTCCATCGCTAGAACGTAGCCTCCGCCACCCCGTCTATGCGATGCGCGACCTCCAGCGGTTCTTGCCGAACGTGGTACCGGCCTCCGCCTGACTTAGAGCAAACGTGATCTGCTCGCCGACGAACTTCTTCTTCGGCATCAGGGCACTTCTCTTCTGGAAGAAGTGCGCCGAGAATTCGCACTCAGCCTGAACCGGCCTTAGGGAACAAGACCAAACGATCGGGATCGATCTTGAACCCCGGTTCAGTCGATCAGCAAAGGGGCGTCCGTCTTTCTTGCGATTTCCTCAAAGCCGTGCCCTGGAGCGCAATCGACGAGCCGCAGGCCGGCGGGCGTGACGTCGATCGTGGCGAGGTCGGTATATATCCGTGTCACTACGCCGACGCCGGTCAGGGGATAGGTGCATCCGCCGACGATCTTCGGCGCGCCCTCTCGCGTGACATGCTTCATCATGACATAGACCCGCTTCGTTCCCGCCGCGAGATCCATGGCGCCCCCGACGGCTGGCGGACGATGCGTCTCTCCGGTGCTCCAATTGGCGAGATCGCCGCTTGCGGAGACCTGCAATCCGCCAAGCACCGTGACGTCAAGATGGCCGCCGCGCATCATCGCGAAGCTCTCGCACTGGTCGAAGAAGGCCGCACCGCGGTTGACCGTGACGTATCCCTTGGCCGCGTTGATGAGTTCGGGGTCCTCCGCACCCGGCGCCGGCGCCGCCCCGAGGCCGAGGACGCCGTTCTCCGAATGCAGGATGACGCCCTTGTCGGGGTCGAGCGCGTCGCCGATGAGGACGGGGAGCCCGATCCCGAGATTGATGTAGGCGCCGGTCGGGATATCCTCGGCGATGCGGGCGGCGATCTCCTCGTTGGTGCGGGGCATCGGCGGACCTCAGCGGTGGTCGTGGACGACGAGGCGATCTACGAAGATGCCCGGCGTCACGACGGTTTCGGGATCGATCGGTTCGGTGAGGATACGCCGGATCTCGACGATGGTCAGCCGACCGGCCATGGCCATGACGGGATTGAAGTTACGCGCCGTCGCACGATAGCGCAGATTGCCCCAGGCATCGGCCTCCTCCGCGCGGATCAGGGCGACATCCGCGGGGAGCGGATCTTCCAGGACATAGCCACGTCCGTCGATCATGCGCGTCTCCTTACCCTCCGCGAGAGCGGTGCCGTAGCCCGTGGGCGTGAAGAAGCCGCCGAGCCCGGCCGCCGCGGCCCGTATCCTCTCGGCGAGCGTGCCTTGGGGGACGAGTTCCAGAGCGACCTCCCCGGCCTGCCACCGTGTCTCGAACCAGATCGAGCCGGAGGTTCGCGGATAGGATGCGACGAGCTTCGCAACGCGGCGCTCGCGGAAGAGAAGTGCGAGCGCGTTCTCTTCCTGCCCGGCATTGTTCGAGATGATGGTCAGATCCCGCGCGCCGCCCTCGAGAAGCGCGTCGAGAAGCCCGAATGGCACGCCCGCGAGACCGAAGCCGCCGACCATGATGGTAGCGCCGTCCCCGATCCCCGCGAGCGCTTCCGACGTGGCCTCGCAAATCAAGACCACGACAGACCCGTGCGAAGCGTTCCGGCAAAGGGGCCGCGGGAGATCTCGATCTCGTTCACGGCGACCCTTTCCGGTTTCACGGCTGGCGCTTTCGAATTCGGGCGGCGCGCGCTGTGGTACGATCCGGCAACGGATCTTGTATCGGACATCCGGAAACGCCCCGGCGAAATGAGACTTTGCGCCCGCCTCCCTATCCTTCGTAGAGCAGACATGCTGCAGGAAGCGGCAGGGCCGATACCGTTCCCGGTAGCAAGGGCGCAATGGTCTGAACTTAGAACTCTTTCGCTCAGGTGGCGTGGATCGAAATCGAAGGACAAAGTCGGTTGGACGCGAGATACGGTTTGACTTCGTCGCAGGAAGGCCGACGCGCCGCTGCTTCGTTGTATGGAGAATATCACGGGCGGGGCTCCTCCTCGATATCGAGCTTGTATGAACTGTAATGCAATTCAATGCAGATTGCGAAGCGGCAGGTAGAGTTGACGAACTTGCCCGGCAGGGAACGGAGAGCGATGCCGTTTGCGATCCCGGTCCACTCCCTCTACGGCGAACGCCAGAACGCGATCGCTATCCCTGCTCAGTTTCTTTATGGCCCGGCCGCGCAACTGATCCCCGATGATGGTCGGGCCCTTCTGGCCGATGGAGCGGCACTCGACCATCAGAACTCTGGAGAAGCCTCATGAACGACGTCGACCCGAACCTTGTCGAGGACCCGTATCCCCTGCAGAACCTGATCGGGTTTCGTATGCGTGACTGGTCAAAGGACTATGCCCGGTTCGACCTCGATCTCCGTGACGAACTGATGAACCGCTATGGTATCCCCCATGGCGGCGTCTACGCGATGCTGCTCGACACGGTGATGGGATACTCGGGCTCGTATACGGGCGATCCCGATCGACGGCGCCTCGCGATGACGCTGTCGATGACGACGAATTTCCTGTCCCGACCCACCGGAACCACGCTGATCGGCGAGGGCCGCCGCCGGGGCGGGGGTGCATCGACCTTCTTCTCCGAAGGCACGATCACCGACGAAGCGAATACGCTCGTAGCCACCGCGACGGGCGTCTTTCGTCTCAGGGCGTCCGACTAGGCGTCTCGGCATGTGGCCGACTTTCGGTTAGGACCGGCGCTGGCATCGCCAAGCCGTGCGTCGATCCTCACCAGCCTCTTAGCATCGCAACTGCCCGAAAGTTCTCAATTTATTGTAGTAGCGCCGTAGGACTGCATTGCAGTCTGGCGACCGGTTCCGCAGTTCGCCCGAACGAGTTTCCGGGTGATGCGACGACCCGGCAAGGCTAACCGCAATGAGAGATGCGCGGAGGCCTTCCTCTACCCCGTCGCCCTCGCCGCGAACGTCCTGTTCCAGCTTCGAGGATCAGCGGGTCTGGAGCCTGAGCCGGCATCTCCCAGCAGCAGATGTCGAGTTATCAAAGGATCAGATCGACGAAGACGCGGGGATTTGACCAGTGCCGGCGCACGCCGTGAACGTGGTCGGTCGCTTGGGCGGCGATCCGGTGGACGGCGAAGTCGCGAGGCCCCATGGTGCGCGTATCGCAGCAAAGGGAGGCTTCGCGACATGATCGACCTCTATACCTGGACGACGCCCAACGGCCGCAAGGTCTCCATCGCGCTCGAGGAGATGGAGCTGCCCTACGAGGCCCACGCCATCGATATCGGCCAGGGTGAGCAGCATGCGCCCGACTTCCTCGAGATCTCGCCCAACAACAAGATCCCGGCGATCCATGATCGCGATAACGGGCTGAAACTCATGGAATCCGGCGCCATTCTGATCTACCTCGCCGAGAAGTCGGGACGCTTCCTTCCCACGGCCGAACCGGCCCGGACACGGGTCATCGAATGGCTAATGTGGCAGATGGCCGGCTTCGGTCCGATGCTGGGCCAGGCGCATGTCTTCCTAAAGTTCAATCCGGGCAAGGCGCCTTTCGCCGAGGAGCGCCTCCGCAAGGAGGTCGACCGTCTCTACGGTGTGCTCGACACGCAGCTAGCCCGCGAGGGTCACGTCTCAGGCGAGTATTCCATCGCCGATATGGCGATCTGGCCGTGGGTGTCGCGCTACGAATGGCACGGCGCGGACATCGAGGCCTATCCTGAGGTGAAACGCTGGTACCTCGAGATCGCCCGCCGGGAGGCGGTGCAGAAGGGCTACCACGTACCGAAGTTCACCCAGGACATCCCGATGCCGTGACCCGCGTCAGGTGCGACTGCCCGGTCTGTGGGCCACCGGTGCCTCGCTGAAATCCTCCGGTTCGATCGGTGCGGAGGTCGGCGCCTCGATATGGCCGCCGGCCGAGACGTTGCCGTGGGGGAGATCCACCTTGGCCTTGCCGGGCCATTTGACGTTGAGCGTGATGCCGATGACGGCGAGCACGGCGCCAGCGAGGTCCGTGGCGATGCCGGGCTTGATCAGCACGAAGGCCGCTGCGACGAAGATCAACCTATTCAACACGGTCGCGGGTTTCATCAGGAAACCGCTGAGACCCGCCGAGAGAAGCGTCACACCGATCACCGAGGTCACGACGGTGGTCGCAATTTGCTCCCACGTGCCGATCAGGAGGAGCGACGGGCCGAAGACGAACATGAACGGGATGATGTAGCCGGTCAGGCCGAGCTTCACCGCGGCGTAGCTCGTCGACCACACGGCCGAGCGGCTGATCCCGCAGGCGGCGTAGACGGCGATGGCCACGGGTGGCGTGATCGCCGAGAGGATGGCGAAGTAGAAGACGAACATATGCGCCGCGGGAACAGGGATCTCGAGGCGAACGAGCGTCGGCACGAGAAGCGCGACCTGAACGATGTAGGCCGGGGTCGTGGGCATTCCCATGCCGAGGATGATCCCCGCCACCATGGTCAGAAGAAGCGCGGGCAGGAGCATCTCGTTGGCGGCCGCCCGCACGATGCCGGTGAAGGTGAGCCCGAGGCCCGTCTGCGCGATGACGCCGATGACGATACCGGCGGTGGCGCAGGCGAGCGCCACCAGCACGGAGTTGATCGCGCCCGCCTCGAGCCCGTCTATCAGCCGTCCGATGGTGAATTCCGACCGCGTTGTGCGGCGCAGGAGCACGACCGGCACGACGGAGAGAATGCCCATGAGCGCCGAATACTGGGCGGAGAAGCCCGACATCAGCGTGCCGATGATGATGACGAGGGGCAGGAACAGATGTCCGCGCTCGCGCAGCACTTCGCCGAGCCGAGGCAGGTCGGCACGGGGCAGGCCCCGCAGCCCCTGCTGACGGGCCTCGAAATGCACGGCGAGGAACACGGCGAGGTAGTAGAGGAGCGCGGGCAGGAGCGCGTATCCCGCCACGGTGAGATACCCCACCCCCAGGAATTCGGCCATGACGAAGGCGGCGGCGCCCATGATAGGCGGCATGATCTGCCCACCCGTCGAAGCCACCGCCTCGACGGCGCCCGAGAAGGGCGCGGGATAGCCGATGCGCTTCATCAGCGGGATGGTGAAGGTGCCCGTGGTCATCACGTTGGCCACCGCCGACCCCGACACCGATCCGAAGAGGCCGGAGGTCACCACCGCAACCTTGGCCGGACCGCCAGCCTGATGGCCGGTCAGGGCGAGGGCAAAATCCATGAAGAGCTTGCCGAGTCCCATCCGCTCGGCCAGGGCGCCGAAAATGACGAAGAGCACGACGTAGGTGGCCGAGACCTGCGCCGGGATTCCGAAGAGCGCGTCCGTCGTCATGTACTGGTATTCCAGCAGCCTCAGGATCGAGGTGCTGGTGAAAAAGACCTGATAGCCGAGAAAGAGGAGCGCCGTGAGCGGCAGGATCGGCCCGACCGCGCGCCGCGTCGCCTCGAGTACCACAACGATCATCAGGACGGCGAAGGTCTGGTCGGTGACGGAGACCGGCCCGACATAGGCCATCCGCGTGTTGAAGTAGTCCTGGAGGACGACCGGATAGGCGCAGGCCGCAACGGAGCCCACCAGGAACAGCCAGTCGAGGATCGTAGGCGCCCTGCCCTCGCGCGATTTCCACATCGGGAGAGAGAGATACGCGAGGACCAGCGCGAAACCGAAATGGGTCGTCCGGAGCGTGAACGCGTTGGGCGGGCCCGCATAGGCGATGTAGAGGTGGAACAAGCTCATGGCGACGGCGATCACGGTGATCGCCTGCCTGAGCAGCTTCGCGGAGCCTGTCATCTTGCCCTCCCTAGGCATGGCCACGGATGCGGCCGGGGCGACGGCATCTCGCCGCCACCCCTCGCTCAGCCCTGGGGGCTTATTGCTGGACGCCCTGCGCCTCGTAGAACGCCGTCGCGCCGTCATGCATCGGCACGCCCACGTCCTGCGCCATGCTCTCGAGCGTCAGATCGCTCATCACCGTGGCGATGGCGGCCATGTCGTCCTTTTTCTCCCACATCTGCGTCAGGATGCCCTCGACCACCTCCGGATCGAGATCGCAGCGTGCAACGACGTGCGTGGCGTAGCCGACCGCGGTGACATCCTCATCCTGGCCCGGGTAGGTTCCGCCGGGAATGGTGATGGCGGTGTAGCCCGGATTGATGTTCTCCCGCATGTCGTCGATGAAGCTCTGCTCGAGCGTGACGAGGGACACGTCGGAGGAATTGGCGAGGTCCATGATCGCCGAGGCCGGAATGGTCGTGCCGAGCGTGAGGATGTCGGAATTGTTGTCCTGCATCAGCGACACGCCATCCGAATAGGAGACGTAGTCGACCGCGCTCAGGTCATCGTAGCTGAGCCCCGCGGTCTCGAGCACGGCGCGTGTTACCTGCTCAGCGGTATTGCCGACAGGCTGCGTGGCGAGCCGCTTGCCGGCGAAATCCTCGGGCGTCTCGATGCCCGTCCCTTCGGTGGTGACGATCTGGAAGTACTGCGGATAGAGGGTCGCGATGTTGCAGACGTTGTCCGCCGCGCCGGTGAAGGGCTCCCGGCCTGCGATCGCGTCCACCGTGGAGATGGAGTTGGCGAAGCCGAGATCCGCGTCGCCGTTCTGCACCCCCTGCACGTTCGCGACGCCGCCGCCCGGAAGCACCTGGATCGAGGCGATGCCGGCATCGGACGCCATGCCCTGGATGGCGCCGCCAAGCGGATACCATGATCCGCCCTGAGGCCCCGTCATGAGGCGCAGCTGCTGTGCCTCCGCTCCCGTGACGCCAGCGGCCAGCAGGCCGATCGTAATGATTACGCTCTTCATAAGTCGTTCCTCCCTAACTTCGATCGCCCCCTGCGGGGCCCGATCTCACGGTGTCGAAACCGCGTCCTGCACGGTCGGCATCCCCAACCGTTCCGTCAAGTCGCGAAGCTGTGCATCGAGCTTCGGCGGCATCGGAATCCCGTGCGCCAGACGATCTGCCTCGCGGGCATATTCGGGATCGCCGGCCACGAGAACGGGTGTGGCGGGATCGGCCGGAACGGTCGCCCTGAGTGCCGCGACCATGTCGGAAAGATCGTCCTCGAAGGCTCTCTGCGATCCCCGCAGGAGCGCGGGATCGAGTGCCAGAACGAAATGACCGACATCGTGGCCGCGCCCCGGCGTGCCCCGAAGGGGTGTCTGTGCCGCACCCGACAGCGTGCTCGACAAGATCTCGACCATCGTGGCGAGACCGTAGCCCTTGTGCCCCCCGAGGGGGGACAGCAGGACCCGGGCGAGCGCCGCCTCGGCATCGTGCTCGGGTTGACCCTCCGGGGTCAACGCCCAGCCGTCGGGTAGAGGCGTCCCCGCGCGGGCCGCGAGTTTCAGCTTTCCGATCGCCGCGGTCGAGGTCGCCATGTCGAGCAGGAACGGCGGCCCGTCCGAGAGCGGCGCGGCGAAGGCGATGGGGTTTGTGCCGAGCATGGCGGTGTTGCCGCCAGTGGGGACGATCGCCGCGCGCCAGACCGACGAGGTGGATATGCCGACAAGCCCGCGCTCCGCGAGGCGCCGGGCATAGACACCGGCCGCCCCGTAATGGTTGGAATTGCGGATCGAGATCGCGGCCAGACCGAACTTCGCGGCTCGATCCGCCGCCATCTCCACCGCCATCATGGAGGGCGCGTGACCGAATCCGGCCCCGGCATCGATGAGGGCCACCGCCGCGTGGTCGTGGACGATCTCGATCTCGGGGCGGGCCACGGCGCCGCCGCTCGCGATCTGGTCGGCATAGAGCGGTAGCATCGCCGCGCCGTGCGACTCGATCCCCATGAGGTCGGCCGCGGCAAGGACATCCGCCGCGACGTCGGCATCCGCAGAGCGCAGGCCAAGCCCGCGCAGTATGTCGCCGATCAGAGCGACCCAGTCCGAATGGGGGATGCGCCGCGCGTCCCGCCCCTCGTCCTCCGAAGCGTCCATTCCGTCCCCTCCCCTCCCCTCTTCGATGCACGGCAATCCAGGCATCGCGCGATGTCAATGGCGGCCGGCGGGGCCTCCGTTGCGCCGGCCTAGGCTTGGCGTAATTCGCACCTTTCGGTTTCTCGTCGCGACCTCCCCGTCAGCAGTAGCGCTCCGGCCCCTGCCATTGCGCTTCGTTGTATCGATCGCCATGGGCCCAGCCCACGGGGAGCGTCTGCTCGATCAGGCTCATGTCCTCGGCGCTCAGCTCGACCGTGGCCCCCTTCGCCAGCTCCGCGAGGTGTGAGGCATCACGCGTACCCGGAATGGGTATGACCTGGGCGCTGCTCCGCAAGAGCCAGGCGATCGCGAGCGATGCGGCGGGCAGTCCCATGTCGGCGGCTACCGCGCGGAAGCGGTCGGTCGCCGTAAGATTGGCGCTCAGGTTCGGTTCCACGAACCGCGGGTTCTCCTTGAGAAAGGCGGAGGCTGCCGCCCGGGTACGATCCGGCGGTGTGTCGGTCAGGAGCCCGCGTCCCACAGGACAGAACGCGACCAGTGCCGTCCCAAGCGTCTCACACGCCTGGACGAGGCCGAGTTCGGGTGCCCGGACGCCAAGCGAATATTCGGACTGCACCGCGGCCACGGGATGGACCGATGCCGCGCGTCTGAGCGAGGTCGGCGCGATCTCCGAAAAACCGAATGCCCCGATTTTCCCGGCCTGCACGAATGACGCGAGGGTTTCCGTCACCTCCTCGATGGGACGTCCCGCCTCGCGCCGATGGACGTAGAAGAGGTCCACCCGCTCGACGCCGAGCCGCGCAAGGCTCTGATCGAGCGCCTCGCGCAGGTGCTCCGCGCTGTTGTCGAAGGACCGTGCTCCGGTCGCCGGATCGCGGCGAATGCCCGCCTTGGTCGCCAGCCGGAAGACCGGCCCGCGATCGGCGAGATATCGGCCGATCACCTCTTCCGAATGCCCCATCCCGTAGGCGTTCGAGGTGTCCAGGTGGTCTATCCCAAGTTCCCGGGCCGCGTCGAAGAGGGCGAAGGCCTGCTCCTCGGTCGCCGGTCCGTAGAAACCCGAGATGTTCATGGCTCCGAGCCCGATTGCCGAAACCTCGGGACCGTGTTCGCCCAGGCGGCGTGTCCGCATGGCTCAGGCGTCCCCCCGCAGCTTCGCGATGGTCGTCCGCGTGGAGATCATCTCGGGGTCGGTCACGAGCTCGATCACCGTGGGTCCGTGGTGATCGTAGGCCGCCTCGAGCGCGGGCCGGAAAGCCGCCGTCTCGGTCACCTGCGTATAGGCGGCACCATATCCCCGCGCCAGCAGGCCGAAATCTGGGTTCACGATGTCGGTGCCGACGACCCGGCGGGGATGCTCCCGTTCCTGGTGCATCCGGATCGTGCCGTAGGATCGGTTGTTGAACAGCAGCACGATGGGCCGCCCGCCATGCTGGACCGCCGTGGCAAGCTCCGCACCGCTCATCATGAATCCGCCGTCACCGACGAAGGCGATGGCCTGCCGCTCGGGAGCGTAGAGCGACGCGGCGACCGCCGCGGGCACGGCATATCCCATCGATCCGCAGGTCGAACCCAACTGTCGCCCGGGACGTCCATAACGCAGGAACCTCTGCGCCCAACCGGTATGGTTGCCGGCGTCGAGCGTAACGATGCAGTCAGTGGGAAGGATGTCGCGCACGTCCGCCATCGCCGCGCCCATGTCTAGACGGAAATCATGCGGCGGCGGCTCGCTGTCGACGAGATACTCCTCGCGCAGCGTGCGTCTCCAGTCCGCCGTGGCGCGGGTCTTGACGCTTCGTGCGGACAGAACCTCCGCCGTCCGACAGGCATCGGCCGCGATCCCCATCGCGGGGCTGTAGACCCGGCCGATCTCATCGGGATCGGCATGGATGTGGATCGTCCTCTGCGCCGGGGTCGGCACGGTCAGGGTCGAATAGGTCTTGGTCGTGATCTCTCCCAGACGCGCACCGATCACGAGGAGCGTATCCGCTTCGCCCAGGCGCTTCACGAGGCTCGGCGCCACGCCGGTGCCGAAGTCACCGACATAGCAATCGGAGCGATTGTCGATGACGTCCTGGCGCCGGAACGATGTCGCAACGGGAATATCGCTCGCTTCCGCGAAGCGCCGCAGGGCGTCGGCGCCCGCATCGGTCCAACCCGGCCCTCCCGCGAGGATCATCGGTCGTTCCGCTTCCGCCAGTGCGGCGATCACCGCGTCCGCCTGCGCCTCCGAGATCTGAGCCTGCGTCGGCGAATAGGGGCGCGCGTTGGGCACGGAGACGACCTCCGTCAGCATATCCTCCGGCAGCGCCAGTACCACCGGGCCCGGACGGCCCGAGGTCGCGACGCGGAAAGCCCTCGCCATGTATTCCGGGACGCGGGCGGCGTCGTCGATCTGGGCGGCCCATTTCGCCACCGAGCCGAACATCTGCCGGTAGTCGATCTCCTGGAAGCTCTCGCGATCCATGGTGTCGCGTCCCACCTGCCCCACGAGCAGGATCATCGGGGTCGAATCCTGACGCGCGATATGGACGCCCACCGCCGCATGACACGCGCCGGGCCCGCGGGTGACCATGCAGATCCCCGGCTTGCCGGTGAGCTTGCCGTAGGCTTCCGCCATGTCCGCGGCCCCGGCCTCGTGTCGGGCATTGTAGAGCGTGAAGCGGTCGGACGCGTCATGGAGTGCGTCGAGAACTTCGAGATAGCTCTCGCCGGGCACGCAATACGCGCAATCGGCGCCATGCAGCAGAAGCTGGTCCACGAGGACCTGGCCCCCGGTTCTCTGTTTCAGTTGCGATCCGTCCATCCAATCGTCCTCCCTTGTGGCGCGCTCGTCAGGCGGAGACGAGACAGGCCGGATCTGCACCCCGTCCATCGGAATGAGCCCAGATGTTCGACGCCCGATGCGACACCATCCGATCGAAATTGTCCAAGGTGCGCCCCGCGACATTCGGCAGCGTCACCACCTGTTCCATGGACAGAAGCGGATTGTCAGGCGCAACCGGGTCCTGCGCGAAAACGTCGAGACCGGCGGCCGAAAGCCGACCGCCCTGCAAAGCCTCGATCAAGGCAGGCTCGAGGATCGCCATGCGGCCGGCCCGCATCAAGCGGCTCCTTCGATGAGGAGGCGCATCATTTCGTGCTCTTCCTCGTCGAGATCGGTCAGGGGCGCGCGGACGGGCCCGGTGTCGAAGCCGCGCAGTCGCACGCCGGCCTTGATCGCGGACACGGCGTAGCCCTCGCAACGATCACGGATCCTGGCGAACGGGTAATAGAAATCGCGCAGCAACGCCTCGCAGGTGGCGTCGTCGCCGGCACTGAACGCCTTGTGGAACGCCAAAGCCGTCTCTGGCACGAAATTGAAGACGGCCGAGGAATAGGTCGGCATGCCGGCCCCGCGATAGGCCTGCGCATAGAGCTCGTGCGTGGGCATTCCGCCGATATAGGAGAGCCGGTCGCCGAGCCGCACGGTCACCCGTCGCACCGTATCGATGTCGCCCGTCCCGTCCTTGAATCCCACGAGGTTGGGGCATTCGTCGCTCAGACGCTCCAGCGTGTCCGCGCTCACCCTCGCCTGACCGCGGTTGTAGACGATCACGCCCATATTCGTGGCCTTGCAGACCGCGCGGATGCGGTTGGCTACGCCTTCCTGCGGCGCGCCGGTCAGGTAATGCGGCAAGAGCAGTATGCCGTCGCCGCCCGCCGCCTCGATCTCGCGCGCGAGATCGCAGGCCATGCGCGTGCCGTAGCCGCAACCGGCGATCACCGGCGCGTCGCCCGAGACTTCGCGCGCGGCGCGCACGACATCGACGATCTCCGCGGGCGTGAGCGAGAACATCTCTCCGGTGCCGCCCGCGACGATCAGACCGGCGACATCGTATCCCGAGAGCCAGTCGAGATGCGCCTTGAACGGCGACGCGGCGAAGCGGTCCTCGGCATCGAAAGGCGTGACCGGAAAAGACAGAAGGCCGTGGCGGATGATCTCGCGCAGGTCCGAAGGGGCAATCATGGTCGTCATCTCCTGAATGGTCGCCCGGGGACGGACGCCGGCGCTGGTCTTCCGACCACAGAGCCCATCCCCGCTGATGTCGTTCCGGTGGCGGCGATCCGCGCGCGCAATGTCGCCATTGCCCCGGAATTCTTATTGTCCTGTCGATCTGGTCCCGGCCCGGCGCCTCGTCCGGCAGCGAAGCGCGCAGGCACGGGATGTCTCAGCGCAGATCCGCGGGCAGAAGATCGTCGGGTATGTTCTGGTAGCAGACCGGTCGCAGGAAACGACGAATCGCGAGAGTGCCCACACTGGTTGCGCCGAAATTGGTTGAGGCCGGATAGGGACCGCCATGAACCATCGCGTCCGCGACCTCGACACCCGTCGGGAAACCGTTGACCAGGATGCGCCCGGCCTTCCGCTCCAGCACCGGCATCAGTCGCCTGGCCATGTCGGTATCGCCCGCGTCCATGTGCAGCGTCGCGGTCAGCTGACCTTCGAAGCCGCGCGCCAGCGTTTCCATCTCCTCGTAGCCGGAAACACGCACAACCAGTCCCAACGGTCCGAACACTTCCTCACCGAGCGCGTGATCCTGGAGATAGGCCTCCGCGTCGGTCTCGTAGAGGTTCGGCATCGCCTCGCGCCCGGCGCTCTCGGTCCGCAGCACCGGCCTCACGGCATTGCGGTCGTCGAACCGCGCCTGGCCGTCTCGATAGGCCTTGGCGATACCGTCCGTCAGCATCGTCTGCGCGGCCGCCGAAGCCAGAGCTTCCCTCGCCGCATCGACGACCGCGTCACCTTCGGCGCCCGCCGCCACGACGGCGATCCCGGGATTGGTGCAGAACTGGCCCGCCCCCATCACCAACGAACCCGCCCAGCCCTTGCCGATCTCAGCGCCGCGCGCCTTGACGGCCTCGGGCAGCAGGAACATCGGATTGACCGAGCCGAGTTCGCCGTAAAATGGGATCGGCTCCGGGCGTCGCGCGCAGAGATCGAAGAGGGCGCGCCCGCCGCCGAGCGACCCGGTAAAGCCCACGGCCTTGATCAACGGATGCTGGACGAGTGACGTCCCGACGTCCCGGTCGCCGCCCTGGACGAGGGAGAAGACGCCCGGCGGAATGTCGCAGCGCTCCATTGCGGCCTTGATCGCCTCGGCGACGATCTCGGATGTCCCCGGATGCGCGCCATGTCCCTTCACGACGACCGGGCAGCCAGCGGCGAGGGCCGAGGCGGTGTCACCCCCGGCGGTGGAAAAGGCCAGCGGGAAGTTGGAGGCGCCGAAGACGGCCACCGGCCCGATCGGACGTTGCACCATCTTCAGGTCCGGACGCGGCAGCGGCTGTCGGTCCGGCATGGCCGCGTCGTGACGGCGGTCGAGATAGGCGCCCTCCCGGATGTGGCGGGCAAAGAGCCGCAATTGATTTGCCGTGCGCGGCAATTCCACCGATCGGATGCGCGGCTCCGGAAGACCGGTTTCGGACATGGCGATCTCGGTGATCGCGTCCTCGCGCGCTTCCATCTCCTCCGCGATCGCATCGAGGAACTGCGCGCGGCGTTCTCGTGATACCGATGCATATTCCTCGAACGCGGCCTCAGCGGATTGGCAGGCACGGTCCACGAGCGCCGGCGTGCCCACCGAATATTCGTGGGCCGTGCCGTGCGCGGGCTGGGAGTGGAACGTCGCCTCGCCCGGCACCCACTCACCTGCGATCAGGTGACGGCCATGCGGGGTGAATTGCGTATTGGAGCCATCCATTCTGGTCGGTCCTCCTGTAAGGTCGTTTCATAGCTTGGAGCGCGTCGAGATGCATATTGGACGCGCCCGCTGATATGCACTAATATTTTAGTTTACCCCGGCGGTCAACTGTCGAAGTATGTTGCCAGTTGCTCACGGGATCGTCCGGATAATCCGGCAGGTTCGGAATGGAATGAACGACGGCGGGAGGACCGGCATGGAGGTATCGATCAAGGCTGCGCTGGACCTGATGCGGCACGATGTGCCGCAGGCGCGTCCATCGGCAGCATCGAGGATTTACGACGATCTCCGGCAGCGGATTCTCTCCCTCGAATTGCCGCCGGGCACCAATCTCCTGCGTGCCGATCTGGCCAGGCATTACGACGTGAGCGTGACGCCGTTGCGCGATGCGCTGCAGAAGCTCGAAGCCGATGGCCTCGTGCGGATCTATCCGCAGTCACGCACGCTTGTCACCCGCATCGACGAAGCGCTGGTGCACGAGGGCCATTTCCTGCGCCGTGCGCTCGAGACCGAAGTGGTGCGCCATCTCGCGAAAGGCGAGGCATCCGAGACCGTCGAGCGCGCACGCTCGGTGGTCGCGCTGCAGCGTTCCTTGCAGGACGAGCGCGGGCAGCTTCGATTGTTCCAGGAACTCGACGAGCACTTTCACCGCACCCTGTTCGACGGTCTTGGACGATCGGCGCTGCACGATCTGATCCGCTCACGCGCAGGTCATCTCGATCGGGTCCGGCGGCTGCAGACCCATTCGCCGGAAAAGATCCAAGATATCCTGCGCGGTCACGACGCCATCCTCGAGGCCATTTCTGCCGGCGACGAAGACGCCGCGATGGCGGCGATGCGCGACCATCTCTTCAAGGAGCCGGACTGGGTCCAAGAGTTCCGCGCGATGCACGTGGATTATTTCGCGTGAGCGATCCGACCGTTCGCCATTTCCCTAATGAGCCAAGCATGCGCGCGAGCCCGGGCCGCGTGCGGGAGGATACATGCTCGACAATACCCAAGGCCTGCACGTCGTCGCCCAGACACCCTTCCTTCCCGACGGCGCCGTCGATCACGACAGCATTGCGACGCTGACGGATTTCTACCACGGGCATGGCGCTCGGGGCCTCCTGGTCCTCGGGGTGAGCGGAGAGGCCCAGACGCTGACGCCGGACGAGGCGGTGGCCATCGCCGCGTCCTATGTCGCGGCCTCGTACGACCTGCCGGTCATCGCCGGCGTTTCTTCCCCGAATCTCGCGATCCTGGCCGAGATCACCGAACAGGTCCGGGCAGAAGGCGTTGCGGGAGTGATGATCGCGCCGTCCGCCGGTGTCCGGACGGAAGAGGACCTTCTGGCTTACTTCGATGCGGTGTTCACCCGGATCGGGGATGTGCCGACGGTGCTGCAGGATTTTCCTGCATCGAACGGCGTGTTGATGTCCGTGCCCGCCATGGCGCGGTTGCTCGAGACCTTTCCGCAGATCGCCGTCATCAAGGAAGAGGACATGCCAAGTGCGCGCAAGGTCGCGGCCCTGCGCGCGGCCGCGCCGCGGCCTGTACGGATCCTGACTGGCAACAACGGGCTCTACCTGCCGCAGGAACTGGCGCGCGGTGCCGACGGGCCGATGGCCGGCTTCTCCTATCCCGAAATGTTGTCGGGCGTGGACCGGCTCCTGCGCGAGGAAGGCGACAGTGCCGGTGCCCATACGCTTTTCAACCGATACCTCCCGCTTCTCAAGCACGAGGCGCAGGGCGCGATGGGGATCGCGCTCCGCAAGGAAATGATGCGCCGCCGCGGCGCACTGGCCCATGCGACGATGCGGGCTCCGGGGGCCGCGTTGAGCGCAGATGATATCGCCGAGCTCGACGCGATCCTCACCCATATGGATCTCCCGGCATAACGAGGCGCCGGGTCTCAGCCCGGAAAGAACGGTGCCGGTTTGAGGATCTTGTTGACCTGGCTCACCAGATATCCCGCGTCGGCGCTCTTCTTCAGGTAGTCCTGCCACTCGGGGTCCGCTGCCATGGCAGCCCGCTTCTGGGCGCGGTCGGCGGCATCGTCGAATTGCCAGATATGGACGTAGGAGTTCACGTCCCCCGTCTCTACTGCGCCGTAGATGACCGGGTCGCCGAGGTGCCGGCGCTGAACGGGCCAGCCAAATTCGCCGTAAAGCTTCATGTGCTTGGCGATCGTACCCGGGCGGCAGGTATAGGTTCGGTGGTCGTAGATCATTCGTATCCCTCTCTTTTCAACTGACTTCGCAGGCTTCCGCAGGGGTGCTGCGAAAAATCTTGCTACCCTGCAGCCAATTCATATAGTAATGTATTAGTTGGCCGATGGGCAAGCCGGCATGGCTGGCTACCCGGCCTGTGCGGGACCAGGGGGCCCGGACGACGTCCCAAGAGGACGCCGCGACCAGAGGAGGAATTAATATGCCTGCATTCAGAATATCCGCGACCGTGGCGCTCGCGGCGACGGTAATCGCACCCGTCGCAGCGTACGCCGAGTATCCGGAAAGAGACATCCGGGTGATCGTGCCCTGGGGGGCCGGCGGCGGGACCGACGGGATCGTGCGCAAGATCACGAACCTTGCCGAGGGCGAGATCGGCGATGCGTCGATGTATGTCGAAAACATCGAGGGCGGCGTCAGCGCCACCGGCATCGGACAGGTGATGAGCGCCCGTCCCGATGGATACACGATCGGCGCCCTGACCTACGACAGCATCGTGACGGTTCCCTACCAGGGCATGCTGCCCACCTACAGCATGGACAAGCTCAAGCTGATCGCACGCATCACGAGCGAGCCGGACGCGATCATCGTCGATGCGAACAGCGATTATGCAAGCCTTCAGGACTTGCTCGACGCCGCGAAGGAGTCTCCCGGCCAGATCCGGGTGGCGGTACAGAACTTGGGCGGACGAGTTCACCTCACCCTCCTGCAGTTCCAGGAACTTACCGGTACCGAGTTCAAGATCGTCTCCTACCCCGGTGGTGCGGCGCCTCAGAAAGAGGCCATCCTGTCGGACGAGGTGGACGTGGCGCTCACCTCGCTCGGTGATTTCGCGAACCTCATCGACGACGGCACGGTGAAGGGGCTGGTCGAATTCTCCACCGCCAAGAACCCGACCTACGACGTCCCGACGGCGCAGGACGTCGGCGTGGATCTGCAGAACGGCTCCTTCATCGTCTTCGCCGCACCGGCAGACACCCCCGAGGAGGCGATCACTGCGCTCGAGAGCGCCTACCAGGCCGCCTACGAGAGTGACGAGTTCCAGGACTGGGTGGCCGAGATCGGCGTGACCCCGAACTGGCTCGGAACCGGCGAAGTCACCGAATGGGCTGACGAGACCGCGCAGAACCTTTTCTCGGAGATGGATGCGCTCGAGCAGGACGGCGCGGGCACGAAGTGATCCGCACAACGTGGTGACCATACCGGCGTCGGGGTCTGCCCCGGCGCCTTTCCGATCGGGAGGGGTCGATGGACCTGAAAGGGCGTTTCACGCGCGGCGGGATCGTGTTCCCGTTGGCGCTGATCGTGGTGACGACGATCTATCTGGCAGCGGCCTTCGACATCCGCACGCAATTCAGCGCGGCCGGCGATATCGGTCCGCAGACGATCCCCGTCCTCACAGCGACGCTGATGTACGTCGCGCTACTGGTCGTGTTGATCCAGGAGATCCGCAATCCCCCTGACGGGGAGGACGAGGAGAATTCCGGATCGTTGTTGCGCCCGGCGCTCGTGGTTCTCGCGACGGCCGGCTACATCGCGCTCTTCCGGCCCCTGGGCTACAGCCTCTCGACGCTGTTCTTCGTCGCGGCGCTGTTTCTCGTCTTCGAGTTCGAGACCCGACGCCCGGTACGTTTCGCGCTCTACGCGCTGGCGGTCACCGCGGTGTTCTACGGCCTCTTCGCCCTGGTCTTCGGCGTGCGATTGCCGACCCTCACCGAGGGGCTGTTCTGATGGAAACGGTCCTCACGCTCGCAGGCGGCTTCGGCGCGCTTCTCGACTGGACGGTCCTGGCCTTCATGATCGCCGGGTTTCTGGTGGGAACCTTCTTCGGTGCGATGCCGGGATTGACCTCCGTGCTCGCCATCGCGCTCCTTCTTCCGATCACCTACACGATCGACGTGATCCCCGCGCTGGTCATGAGCGCGTCGATCTTCATGGCCGGAATGTATTCCGGTTCGATCACGGCGACGACGATCAACATTCCCGGCGCGCCATCGTCCATGATGACCGCGATCGAGGGAAACCGGCTGATGAAGCAGGGCAAGGGCGCCAACGCGCTCGGTCACGCCGCGCTCGGCTCGATGATCGGGGGCAGCATCGGTGCGATCCTCCTGATGGCATTCATGCCGCTGGCCGCCGAAATCTCCCTGCTGATACGGACGCCGGGCAAGTTCTCGCTCGTGCTGTTCGCGCTCGTCGTCATCATCATCGTCGACAAGGGAGCCATCGCGAAGGGCGTCGTGGCGACGCTTCTGGGGATCATGCTGGCGACGATCGGCATCGACGTGCTGCAGCCCATTCCGCGGTTCAATTTCGGCACCGAGACTCTCATCGAGGGGATCGACCTCATGCCGGTCGTGATCGGGGCGTTCGCGGTCAGCGAGGTGCTGATTCAGGCCCAGAGCTGGCGATCTTCCTTCGGCATTCCGGATGCCGACGCCAAGGATCTGGGTATCCGTCGCCGTGACTTCATCCCGCCACTGTCCGAGATCCGGCAGATCGGGCTTCTTACTTACGTCAAAAGCGCGATCATCGGCTATGGCATCGGCATATTGCCCGGAGCGGGCGGATCGATGGCGGCCTTCGTCTCCTATGCCACGGCGCGCAGTTCCTCGAAGCACCCGGAGGAATACGGCAACGGCTCCCGCGAAGGCATTGCGGCGGCGGAATCGGCGAACAACTCCATGTGCGGCGGGGCGTTCGTGCCGATGCTGATGTTCGGCATCCCCGGCGATCCGACGACCGCGATCGTCCTGGGCGTGCTCGTGATCAACGGTCTGCAACCGGGTCCGCGCCTGCTGGAGAACCAGGCCGACCTGCTGGCACCGATGTTCGCCTCGCTGCTGATCAGTGCCCTCGTACTGATCCCACTGACATTGTTCCTCTTCGGTCCGTGGTTCGTGCGGATCGTGTCGATCCCCAAGGGCCTGCTTTACAGCGCGATCGCGGTTGTCGCCCTGGTCGGCAGCTACGTCGCCACGTATTCGGCCTTCCAGATGGCGTTGGCTCTGGGTTTCGGGATCCTCGCCTATATCATGCGCCGCAACAACTACTCGACGGTGTCGATGCTGCTGGGCTTCATACTTGGGCCGGACCTCGAACAGTATCTGCGGCGATCGCTCTCGTTGAACGACGGCAATCCATCGGTGTTCCTGACCAGTCCCGACAGCCTGTTCTTCCTCGCGGTCACGGCGCTCTTCGTCTACGCCATTCTGATCCGCGGAGGGAAACGCGCCGCATAGAGAACCTGCCGGGAAACTGCGCGAGGGGGACATGCAGCCCGTCGCGCCGTCCCCGGTGCGATCAGGTGACAGTCTATCGATAACTTCCTGATCTCAGGAGACCTGACTGACCCCGCGGTTCGGCGTCGGACAGGACATATATCTACGGACGCGCACATCGCGGGGTCGGTGACCTAAACCGGCCGCCAGTGATGTCCCCTTTCCTGTCGCAGATCTTCGTCCGTCAGGCGTCCTGTCGAACCTTCTGCAGGAGGTCGTCCATCGCGCGGACGAGCAGCCACGCATCGCCTCCGATCGCCACGAACTCGATCCCCGCCTCCTGATAGCGACGCGCCGCATCCTCGCCGTAGCCTAGGATACCCACAGCCTTTCCAGCCGCGTGGGCCGCCTCCGTCGCGCGGCGGATCTCGGCCTGTACCTCGGAGGCGGCAACCTCGCCCACACGTCCCATGGAGGAGGCCAGATCACCGGGCCCGATGAAGATCCCGTCCACGCCCTCGGTCGCGGCGATCTCGGGAATATTGTCGATCGCTTCCTGTGTCTCGACCTGGACGATCACGCAGAGATCGCGTGCGTAGGTCTGCAGGTAACCCTTCCGACGGCCATAATCGTTGGCCCGCATGGTACCGGAATGGCCGCGCACGCCATGCGGCGGATACCGGGTCCAGGAGACCGCTTCGGCTGCCATGTCCGAGTTCTGTATCATCGGAAACATGAGCGACCGGGCCCCGATGTCGAGCAACCGCTTGGTCATCACCTGTTCCGAGAAGGGCGGTCGCACGACAGGCTCGGCGCCACCGCTCCGCGCCGCCCGCAATTGGTCCGCCATCATCGACAGGTCGTTGGGCGCATGCTCCATGTCGAGCAGCACCCAGTCCGCGCCGCTCTGCGCGGCGATCTCGGACACGGCAGGCGAACAGAGCGAGAGCCAGAAGCCTTGAAGGCGTCGCCGCGCCGCCAGTCCGGCCTTCAGGGAATTCTCGGTCATGCAGGCATTCTCCTTTCAGGGTGGCGCTCGCGGCCGATAACGGCCGAAAGACGCGGGCTCGCAAGCCCTAGCAGCCTCGAGCCGATGGAGCGACGCTGTCGACACGCGCCACGTCGCGCCCCTTGGTGCCGCCGCCCTCGCGCCGGACGCCGATGCCGCTCAATTTGGTCAGGCTCTTCTCTCCCGTGGTCGTATCACGCCGCGTTCAATTGCCCGCGCAACCACGCGGCCTCCTCCGCGACGACACCGTGGCCCGCACCGGGGATCACGAGGGTATCTACCATGGCTCCCATCCCCGCCAGCACCTCGGCCGAACGACGGACGCGTGCGATCGGGATGTGCGGGTCGCGTTCGTGGCAGCCGATCAGGACCGGGACATCGGCGAGCGACCCGTTGTAGTCGAACCGCTTGTCGGACCTGCCGTAGAGGTCGGGCCGCGGCGGACCATCCGCGTCGCCCGTTCCGACGAGCCCGCCCGACAAGGCCGCGACGGCCCGGAACGGACGTGCCAGCCGGGCGGTCGCCTCGAGTGCAAGGCAAGCGCCCTGGCTGAAACCTGCGAGCACGGTTCGCTCGGGAACGATCCCCGCACGCTCCAGGTCGTCGAGGAGCGCTGTGATGACCGACAGCCCGCTCGACAGGCCCGGTTCGTTTGCGCCAAGCGGCGCGAGGAAGCTGTCCGGCCACCACGAATTGCCCGCCGCCGCCGGGGCGAGTGCCGCCACGTCGGGCAACGCGAGGTGGTCGTGGAGACCGAGCATGTCTTCCGGTCCCGCGCCGCGCCCGTGCAGCATCACCATGACGAGGCGCGCGTGGCCCACCGATGGGCCGGCCGATGCCAGCCGCTGGCCGGCATGCGGCCCCGACCCGGCCGTGCGGGACGCAACCATCATGCCGGCGCCGTCCGCCGTTCGGGCAGCTTCAACTCCGGCAGAACGCTCTCGATGCGCGCGCGATGCGCCTCGTATCGCAGTGGCAACTTCAGCGCTTCGCCCAGCGTGTCCGCATTCTCGTCGACGGCGAAGCCCGGCGGGTCGGTGGCGATCTCGAAGAGCACACCGCCGGGCGTGCGGAAGTAGATCGCGTCGAAGTACTGCCGGTCGATCACGGGCGTCACATCGAGCCCGATCGCGGCCAGCCTTTCGCGCCAATCGGCCTGGGCCTCGGGCGTGGGCGCGCGAAAGGCCACATGATGGATCGTGCCGGCGCCGGGCCGGGCGATCGACCAGGCGTCCGACGTGATCACGTCGACCACGCTCGCCCTCTCCGGTGCGCGGGACCGGAACCGGATGCGACGCTCGACGCCCCCCGTCCCGGCGGTCGCGACATCGTCTTCGCCTAGACGGTCGTAGCCCATGGCATCGAGAACGCGGGCCGTCGGTTCGATGTCCTTCAGCCACAGGGTCACCGAGTGGAACCCGTCATCCCGGTGACCGCCCTCGATCAGTTCGACGCGCAGACCGTCCGGATCCTTCAGCGCGATGCCGCGCTCGCTCATCCGCGTCCACGGACCCTCGAAATCGATCGCATCCGACGCAAGTCGGTTCATCCACGCGTCGAGATCGGGAACGGCATAGGCGAATGCGCTCGCCATCCCCGGCCCCGCGCGACCGGGGCCCGCATCCATGAAGGGAAAGAAGGTCAGGATCGACCCCGGCGCAGCGTCCTTATCGCCGTAATAGAGATGGTAGGTGCCCGGATCGTCGAAGTTCACCGTGCGCTTCACGAGACGCTGGCCCAAGTCACGTACGTAGAAGTCGAGGTTCGCCTGGGGCGGGCCACTGATGGCCGTGACGTGGTGGAGCCCGGGAATGGTCTGGGTCATAGGGTATCTCCGCTTTGAATTTGAAGGGTCGGAGCTTTTCGTGTCCTGTCTGACGCCCTATCTAGGCACGCGATATCGAAAGAATAGTAGTTACCAATTGGATACTGCCCTTACGGACGACCGAGAGTTCGAGGACATCTGCAGCGCGGCACCGCTTTTCGCTGCGCTCGCGGGGCGTTGGAAGACGCAATTGATCTATGTTCTGGGCATTCGAGGGCCGCAGCGCTTCGGCGCCCTGCGCCGCATCATGCCGCGCATCTCTCCGAAGATCCTGACGCAGCGGTTGCGGGAACTGGAGGGCGATCGGCTGATCTGGCGCGAACAGTCGCCGACGATCCCGCCGCAGGTGACCTACGGTCTGACAAGGACCGGTATGCGCGTTCATGAGGTACTCACTGCGCTCGAGCCCATCGCTAGAGACTGGGGCATGGAGGGTCCGGCGGGCACCGAAGAGTAGCACTCCCCCGAAGGTTCCCCTCACTATGCGGGCCACTAGGTGTTCAGTCCCGGCATTTGGTGGATCGGGTTGAGGATGAATCGATCTGGCTCTGACGTCCAGATCTTGCAGATGTATTCGTAGGGCGTGAGACCGCCGAGGGTCTTGAGTCTGTGTGCGAAGTTGTAAGCTGCCATGAAGTCCCCGAGGTGGGTGCGTGGCTGATCGTGGCTTTCGTAGTGGAAGCGTTTCACGGTCGCATCCTTGATGGTGCGGTTCATCCGCTCGACTTGCCCATTGGTCCAGGGGTGGTTCGGTTTTGTCAGCCGGTGCTCGATCCCGTTGGCTTCGCAGAGTTGGAGGGGACCGTGGCCCCGGTGGGGCCGCGAAAGCCCCGG
>NZ_QKZL01000034.1 GCF_003253995.1 Palleronia aestuarii | reverse complement strand
GGAACCGACGCCCATCGGTAAGGGCGTCGCTGACGAAATCGAGGCTCCAGCGGACGTTTGGGGAATCCGGCACCAGCATTGGCCTTCGTGTCCCGAGAGCGCGCTTCCGGCCGCCCCTGCGGCGCACCTGGAGCTTCTCTTCGCGGTAGAGCCGCCGGAGCTTCTTAAGATTCATCGCAATCCCCTGCCGCTCGAGCATGATATGGATGCGCCGGTATCCGAAGCGCCGTCGCTCGGCCGCGACCGCCTTCATTGCGGCCCTCGCCTCGGCATCGTCCGGTCGCACGCTTCGATAGCGCGCGCTCGACCGATCTATCACCAGCACCTGGCACGCCCGGCGCTGGCTCACCCCGTGGGTCTCCACGACGCGCGCTACCGCCTCCCGCTTCACACCGGGCGCTACCATTTTTTTGACACAACATCCTTCAGGATCGCGTTGTCGAGCATGGCTTCGGCGAGGAGCTTCTTCAGCTTCGCGTTCTCATCCTCAAGCGCCTTCAGCCGCCGGGCCTCGGACACTTCGAGGCCACCATACCGGGACTTTCACTTGTAGAACGTCGCCGTGCTCACGCCGTGCTTGCGGCACACGTCAGCCGTCGCCATGCCGGCTTCCTGATCCTTCAGGATGCCGATGATCTGTTCCTCGTTGAACCTCGATCGCTTCATTGTCCGTCTCCTCGTTGAAGCGGACTCTACCCAAATCTGGAGGAAGAAACGGGGCTCAGGTCAATCGGGTATTTTTTCTAAAGCGGCTCGTAAATTTAGTTAGCATTTATCCCAGTCATGCAGCGCGATTCACGGCTCCCGTAAACGGAGCGATGGTAAGAGCGCTCCTTAATGGCTCACCGACGAGCAGATGAGCAAACTTTGCGCTTTCTTCCCCAAGTCTTACGGCAAGCCTCGTGGCGATAACAGGCCGGTGTCGAAAGGGATTGTCTTCCTCGACCGCAATACTTTCCGGGGGACAGTGTCGGCCGAAAACGGAATACCGAACTGCACGCCATCTGCGACAGCCAGGCGCAACCAATCGTTCTGTTCGTCACCGCCGACCAGGCGAGCGTTTGAATCGGCGCATGGGCGATGCCGAGCGGCCTACCAAACGTGAAATGTCTGCCCGGGGATCGTGACTGTGACGCTTACAGGTTCGGAGACGCTATGCACGACAAAGGAATACGCGCCCTTGTCCCTGGGCCGGAAGAAGCACAAGATACCGGTCAAACATGACAGGCGCAGATACAAGCGGCGCAACCGGAACGAAATCATGTTCGGCAGACTCATGGACATTAGGGTTGTAGCGACCCGCTATGACCGGTGCCCGAGGGTGTATCTTTCAGTAATCGCACTTGCGGCTCTCGTAATCCACTGGTTGCGGACCCTGATATTAGCAGCGCACCGATTCACAATAAACTTCGTTTCACCCCGAGAAGACGATAGCGGCAAATCACACTTTCTCCCCAAATCTGGCTGCGCTTACCCAAGCGAGCAGAGGCCGATGAGCAAACGGCAGCCAGTGGAGCGGCTCGGAAGTCCTACACGACCGAGGAAGCGTTTCGCGTAAACGTGCGCACCTGCCCCGATTTTACGCGGCGTAGCGCTGGGGGGCGGCTTGGAGGGCGCCCTCCGCTATGTTGTCCAGACCGGAAAACTCGGCAGGCTGCTTGCCTCCGTCCGCATCCGTAGAATTGCTGTCCTCGAAATAGGAGATCACACTGGTCAGCTGCTGTGATTGCGCCGACAGCTTCTGGCTCGTTGCCGCCGAATGTTCGGCCGCCTCGGCATTTCGCTGGATCACGCCGTTCAACTCGCGGATCGCCTGATTGATCTGCTCGGCGCCCACGTTCTGCTCCCGCGTCGAGGCCGAGATCTCGGCGACGAGGTCTGCCGTGCGTTGAATGTTCGGCACGAGCGTTTCGAGCATTCGACCGGCCTCACCCGAGACGCCGACAGTCTCGACCGAAAGCTGACTGATCTCGGCCGCCGCCTGCTGCGAGCGCTCGGCAAGTTTTCTCACTTCGGAGGCTACAACGGCAAACCCCTTTCCATGCGACCCCGCGCGCGCCGCTTCCACCGCCGCGTTCAATGCGAGCAGGTCGGTTTGGCGGGCAATCTCCTCGATGATGGTGATCCGCTCGGCGATGGTCTTCATCGCCCGAAGCGCGCTACCGACGGTCTCTCCGGACTTGCGCGCGTCGTCTGCAGACTGACCGGCGATCTTCTCGGTCTGGGCCGCGTTGTCCGCGTTCTGACGAATGTTGGCCGTCATCTCCTCGATGGAGGCCGACGCCTGTTCGATGGCGGAGGCCTGTTGTGTCGAGCCAGAAGACAGCTGCTCCGCGATGCGGTTCATGCCGGCGGCGTCCTCGGCCACGGAGGCCGCGGAACCCGACGCGTTCGAAATAACTTCGCGCAGCTTCAGCACCATGTCCCGCAGCGCCAGTCCGAGCCGGTCATCGTCGGACCGCGGTGTCACATCCACCTTCAGGTCACCTTGAGCAATCGACTCGGCGGCACGGCTCATGCCCTTCAGGTCCGAGACCATCTTGTCCATCGCACCCATCAGGTTGCCGATCTCGTCGCGACGCGTGGTCTTGGTATCCACGTCGAGATTACCACGCGCGACCTCTCGCACGACCTTCACGGCACGGTCGAGGCCCCGGCTGAGAGAACGGGTGAAAAGGAGCGCCGCGCCGATCGCCAGGAACACCGGGATCGCTGCGACCAGGAGAGAGCGCCGCGCAAATGCCATCCATTCGGCCATCAGGGTATCCTTGGTGACCCCGACATAAAGAATCCCGTCGACATCGCCGGCCGCGTTCTCGATCGGGAAGTAAACGGTGTAGTAGTCGATCCCGAGAATGTTGGCCTCGCCACGGAACGTCTCGCCGGACGAGACCACGGGATGAACAGCGCCCCCCGCACCAAGAACGGTGCCCACAGCGCGGTTGCCGTCGGGCTTGATGATATTGGTGCTGCGCCGAACGAACTCGCCTTGCTCCGCATCCCACACAAAAATGGTCGCAGTCTCGCCGGTGACTTCGCCGACCAGATCGATCAATGAATGCTCCGTAAAGCTCGGAGCTTCGGTCCAGGTAAGCGACTTGACCCCTCCATCCCCGGCGTGTTCAGCCGATAGCCCGGGCAGGCTCAGCTCGACGATCGCGGCCGCCGTATTGAGGCTTCTCGCGAGAGTCTCGCCGGTGCTGACCTTCGCTTCGGTCCAGATCCGCTCCGCTACGAGCAGGCCGGCGGTTCCAATCGTCGCGCCGACGACGACGGCAAGAACCTTAGCCGTCAAAGTACGCATTACCGTGTTGATCATTAGGCTTCGTCTCCGTTTCGCCGCACATTTCGCGGAGGTTTTCCGTATCGGGCGTTGTCGGACCGGAACGGGCTGAATCTCCTCCGTGGAATGAGGTCCCAACCTTCCTGCCGAGATATTGGCGGGAACCTAGATACAATGTCTAAAAAATGGGTAATCGGCGGCGTGACTAGATATCCAATCCCAGCATTTGGTGGATCGGATCAAGGACGAACCGTAAGCGGCGATTCACCCCCATAGCCTCTGTCGCGGCTGCTCGGTCGGGTGCAGTTCGAGCTGCGGCTTTGACTGCGGTCTTTGGGACGGCCCAAGGGAGCAGGTCGTCGAGATCTGCGTGGGGATGGCCGGCGGCGATCGCTCGGAGGCTGGCCTTCAGGTAGGCGAAGGGCTCGACGCCGTTCATCTTGCAGGTGGCGACGAGCGACGCGATCCGGGTCCAGTTCTGCGCGCCCTCGTCCTGGATTGCGAACAAGGCGTTCTTCCGGTTCAAGGCCAGCGTCCTGATCTGGTTCTCGACGAGATTACCGTCCATCTCGACCTGGCCGTCCTCGGCGAAGAGGATTAGCCCGTCCCAGCGGGTCAGGATGCAGGCGACGGCCTTGCCCATCTCGGACTTGTGCGACAGCCGTTCGGCCTGGACGCGGAGCCATACTTCGAGCTCGTCGAGCAGCGGCACGGATTGCTCCTGCCGCGCAGAGCAGCGCCGGTCCGGATCAAGGCCGCGGATGTCCTTCTCGATGCCGTAGAGCGCGGCGATGCGGGTCAGCGTCTCTTCGACGATCGGCGATCCCGCCTTCGGCGTCGCCTTGATGATCTCGCGCCGCGCATGGGCCCGGCAGTAGGCCAGACGCAGGGGTTGCCCGTCTTCCCGCCGATCATCGGCTAGCCGGTTCTAGCCGGTATAGCCGTTTTCGAACTAGCGCGGCCCCACAGGGGCCACGGTTCCTCAAACCCTGGAGGATGCCCTCGAACCCTTCCAGCATCCGTTCCGCATGGGCGCCACCCTAGCCCGGGGCATAGGCGAAGACCTCCCCGGGCGGATCGTCCCCGCCCCGTTCGCCATCGGTCTCGAACGCATGGCGACGCGATGGCTCACCCTCGAGATGCTCGTAGATCAGCACCAACCCATTCGCCATTGTCGCTCGGACCAATGGCGCGACATGGTTCATCGTCCCAGACGAGCACCTTGATCCGATCCCCGCGCCCGCAGCGGAGCGAGGCGCGAGCGCGCCACCGGTCCGAGCGCCGCGTCGAGCACCGTCAGCCCCGAATGGGGATCGAGGCCCAGTTCGTGTCTCGAACGGTGGCGGCAAGACCGTCGTGCCCCTGGCGGAAGTCTACGGGCCGCATGGCGATCACGATCGGACGGCGTTGCCGCGGCAGGATCACGACCGCCCCTCACGCAGCGCCGACGCAATCTCGACAATCCGCGCCGCCGGCGTGGAGAGCGCCAGCCTGATCATCACGCCCCGCCGGCCTCGATCTCGATCAACTCCGCGGCCCTCGAGGCTGCGCCGGCAGTCGAGGTCGACGCGGGCTGGGGCGGCTCGGGATCTTCCAGCATGAGGGGCACGAACGCCGGAGAAACCGCGACCGGGGCCGGACCGAGCTTGCCCTCACGGCACAGGCGCCGCCAGGTGGTCACCTGCGAGGGCATCAGCCGATGCCGCCGCGCTGACCATTACCCCCGGGCGCATGACTCTCCCTCACGATCCGCAGCTTCACGTCCGTGGGCCAGCTTCGACGCCCAGCCCCGCGATCCTCAAGAGCCTCGTAGCGTCCCGCAAACCCGTCCAGCATCGCACTCTCCCGACCAACGACGCAGGAACAGGACGGACCAGACGGCAGGAACGAGATCAGAAGGGAATGTGGCCTAGGCCGCGCTTACAGAGGAGCGAGCCTTCCAATGGAAGGATTGCCTGACGAAGGACACTGGCCAGTCTAGGCTTGCGAGCTTCACCAAGCTCGCCAAGGTGAGGCTTGCCGAACGGTCGTCTGCCTCAGTGGCAAGCTGAAGAGGCCCGGGGCTCCGCCCGTCAGGGCTGAAACAGGCCACCGCCTGTTTCCGGGACGCCCTTCACCCTTGATAGTCAGGCACGCTTGGATCGCGGCGTTCGACAATACCTGCTGGCACCCGCGCTTGCCCGAAGGCACCGCGTGCCAGGTCATGCCGGGATTGAACCAGACCGTCAGCGACCCGCGCTCCCGCAGTGACGCGTTGTAAGACGACTAGTTCAGGGTGCGGTAACAGGTGGGCGCAGGCTTGGACATGCCGCTTAGCTATGCCGCCAAAACTTGCGACGTGAATCCCTCTCGGGCTTTGAGCAACAAGGCCGATACACTGCGATCGACCTGACCTAAGCAATGCCTTAGGGCATTAGGCGAGCGAATATCCGCAAGAGATTCTGACCGACAAACCGCCGGCATCCATATTTGCATCGCCCTCATAGCCGGTTCAGCGCCATTGGCACCGCCAAGATCGTCCGCGCGGCATGACATGGACAAAGTAAGGGGCAATCACGCTTCAAGCCCAAGTTCTGCGATAAAGCCGTTCTAACACTTTACTTGATCGGTCTTCAGTTCGCCGAACTCATTGCGTTAGCGGTAGTACGTGAACTACTTGGCGCCGATCGATCGCTCATCCTCAGCTACCGATCGGCGCCGAGATACCAGCACGTCGATCTGCCGCAGCATCGCAACGATCTCCTCAGACTCATGTCTCTTGTATCCCATTCCTTCGTCATCCACACCCATGCAACTCGAAAGCCTACATCAGAGGGGACCGCTCTTTAGCGGGTAGGTCAGCGCGACATTTCTGGTTCCGCCAAGGGACTGGCGTCTCGGCTTCGCACATTCCCTACGGCGCCCCAAACCTTCCCCTCGGATCCGTTCAAACCGCCATGCCGTTGGTGTCGAACCGGTGGATCGATTGCTCGTTCGGGTTCAGCCACACGGTGTCGCCGCGGTGGACGCCGAACTCTCCGGTCGTGCGCACGTTCACCGGGCCGACATCCGTGTCGATGTGCAGGTATGTGTCCGAACCCAAATGCTCGGAGAAGCTTACCTTTCCGTTCCACATCCCGGCATCGCGCGAGGCGTTGATATGTTCGGGCCTGATGCCGATTACCGGGGCACCCAGGCGCTCTGCCTCGGCGCCGCGGATGAAATTCATCCTGGGGGAGCCGATGAAACCCGCAACGAATTCGTTGCACGGCCGCTCGTAGAGTTCGAGCGGCGTTCCCACCTGCTCGATCCGGCCGGCCTGCAGCACCACGATGCGGTCGGCCATGGTCATCGCCTCGACCTGATCGTGAGTGACATAGATCATCGTGGTCCCGAGCTTGGCGTGCAGTTCGGCGATCTCGATCCGCATGTTCACCCGCAAGGCCGCGTCGAGGTTCGACAATGGCTCGTCGAAGAGGAAGGCAGACGGTTCGCGCACGATGGCCCGCCCGATCGCGACGCGCTGTCTTTGCCCGCCCGAAAGCTGACCCGGCTTACGGTCCATGTATGCCGAAAGGTTCAGTACCTCGGCGGCCCGCTCGACCTTCTCGTTCGCGGCGCGGCTATCGACCCGCGTCATCTCGAGGGGGAACAGCATGTTCTCGCGAACCGTCATATGCGGGTAAAGCGCGTAGCTCTGAAACACCATCGCGAGGCCCCGGTCGCCGGGCGCGAGGTGCGATACGTCCCTGCCGCTGATCTCGATATGCCCCGACGTGAGATCCTCGAGCCCCGCGATGATCCGCAGCAGCGTGGACTTGCCGCATCCCGAGGGACCGACGAAGACCACGAACTCGCCATCCGCGATTTCCAGATCTAGCGGCGGAATGACTTCCACGTCACCGAACCGCTTGACCACCTTATCCAGAGTGATGTTGCCCATGTTCCTGCCCTTCCTCGCTCAGACGCCAGCCAATTCGGCCCGAAAGCCCTGTGTTTTCTTATCGCTCTCGATCCGCCATCGCAGGATGTCGCCGATCAGCGATCCTTTCACCTCCGCGCTGGTGGGGTCGTCCCACAGGTTCGTCCGTTCCTCCGGGTCGGTAGCGAGGTCGAAGAGCTGACCCTCGTCACTGTCGACGAAATGCACCAGCTTCCAGTCATCCCGGCGGATCATCGTCATGTAGGAGGTTCCGGTGAGGATCGCGTCGTTGGCATGCTCCGAGAACACCCTGTCTCGGCGCTGATCCTCGCCCTGCAGCAACGGGTTCAGCGATTGAGCCTCCATCCAGTCGGGCGGCGTCACTCCGGCCCATTCGAGGATCGTCGGTCCCCAGTCGAAGAGCGCGACCAGCTCGTCGCACCGCATCTGCGGGATGCCCTGCCCCCAGACGATGGCAGGCACGCGCACCGTCGGTTCGAACATGTTCCATTTCTGCGAATGGCCGTGATCGTTCAGGCAGTCGCCATGGTCCGACGTGAAGACGATGATCGTGTCGTCGAGCACGCCCCGGCGCTCGAGTGCCTCGATGATGTGCCCGACCTGCGTATCGATCATCGAGACGTTCGCATAGTAATGCGCGCGCTGCCTCCGCATCTGCTCGTCCGTGGGATCGGCCCGATGCGCCACGGCATCGTGGTCGTTTTCCAGATGCTGACGGCGCAACTCCCGCATCGGGGCGGGCTGGGTGTCGAAGTCGTATCGGATCGGACCTGGCAGATCGGTGCGGTCCTCGTATTTCGCCAGGTACTCTGCGGTCGGGTCGTAGGGAGGATGCGGGCCGGGAATGCCGATCTGCAGGAAGAACGGCTCCTCGCCCTTGTACCGGTCGAGCCACATGCAGGCCATGTCGGGGACGAAGTTGTCCGCATGCAGATCATCGGGCGCATCCCAGACATAGCAGCCCAGACGCTCGGCGTAGTCGGGCATCTCGCGCTGGGTCACGCGCGTCGGCTTCTCGACGCCGCGCGCCCAGAACGCCTTGTCCCAATTGTCGAGGTAGAAGGGCAGATTGGGGTGCGCGCGATCCTTGTTCTCGGTCACGTGGCGCTCGTCGAAGCCGAAGGCGCCCTCCACGGGCCAGGTGTGCATCTTTCCGACGTTCACCGTCCGGTAGCCCGCTCGCTTCAGGAGCCCCACCCATGAATAGACCCAGCGTTCGTCATTGCGAAAGACGCCGTTGGTGTGCGGATAGGTTCCCGAGAAAAGCGAGGCGCGCGACGGGCTGCACGAGGGGGAGGTCACGTACATCGCGTCGAATGCCGTGCCCTCTTCGACAAGGCGGTCGAGATTGGGCGTGTCCATCCAGGGGCAGCCGAGAGCGCCAATCGTGTCGATGCGTTGCTGGTCGGTGATGATGAAGACGATGTTGGGGGGTCTTGTCACGGTTCTATCCCTTCACGGCGCCGCCCAGCGACTGGACGATGTACTTGTTCGCAAGGACGATGATCGGCACGATCGGCAGCGTCAGCGCGATCGAGGCCACGGCGATGGCCCCCCAGTCGACTGAAGCGTAGGATACGAAGTTCATGACGGCGACGGGGGCCGTCGTCGTGTCCGACCGGGTGATGATCAGGCTGAAGAAGAAATCGTTCCACGCCAGCAGGAAGCTCAGCACACCGGCGGCGACGAGGCCCGGCCGCGCGGCGGGGATCACGATGCGCCACAGCACCCGGCCGAGCGAGGCACCATCCATCAGTCCGGCCTCGATTAGTTCGTCGGGGATCTGGTTGAACGAGGTCCACATGGACCACACCACGAAAGGCAGGGTGAGCGAGGTATAGGCGAAGATCAGTCCCACGTAGGTATCGATGAGACCGACGCGGACGTAGACGAGGAAAAGCGGGATCACGAAGCCCACCGGCGGCGCCATGCGCAGCAGCAACAGGAGCCACGACGCGAAGAACTTGTTCGAGCTCCGCCGTTTGGAGAGCGCGAAGGCGCCCGGAACCCCGATCAGCATCGCCAGCAGAGTGGAACTCCCCGCGGTGATGAAACTGTTCAGCAGCGCGGCGGGAAAATCCGAACGCGCGATCGAACGGATGTTGTCCAACGTCCATGCACCCGGGCTCTCCCATATCGGCTCGAACAGCGCGGTGGGGGGACGCATGGACAGCAAAACTACCCAGATTACCGGCAGCAGCGAGAACGCGAGGAAGGTCAGCATCATTGCGTAGCCGAACGCCTTCTTGACCCGGAACGCAGTCGAGGTGTCACGCATCGGATAGCCTCGCGTTGGCCTTGGCGATGTAGAAGCTGATCGCGGCGGCGAAGAGGAAGAGGAACACGGCGATGCTCGCGCCGTAGGCGACGTTCGAATTCTGGAAGGTCTGCACGTAGGCGTAGTAGTTCGTGGCCTGCGTCGCCCGTCCCGGTCCGCCCGAGGTCATCACGAAGATCAGCGGGAAGTGTTTCAGCGTCTCGATGAACCGGAAGAGCGCAACCATCAGCAGCGTCGGGTAGAGCAGCGGCAGCGTGATGCGGAAGAACGCCTTGACCCGCGTCGCCCCGTCGAGCGCCGCGGCCTCGTCGAGATCGGGCGAAATCCCCTGAAGCGCTGCAAGCACGATCAACATGACGAAGGGGTACGTCGCCCAGGTGTCGGCGATGACGATCGCGGTAATGGCGCCGGTCTGGGTGGTCAAGAGCGCCGGAACCTCGATCCCGAAGACCGCGAAGAAGGCGTTGATGGGAGACAGCGTCGGGGTGAAGAGCGAGAGCCAGATCAGGGCGACGGCGACATGCGGCACCGCAAAGGGCACCACGAAGATGCCGCGCGCGAAACGCCACCGTCCGACGATCTTGTCGAGCCCGACCGCGATCGCGGTTCCAAGCACCACCTGTGCCAGCACGCCGAAGACGCTCAGCGCCATCATGATGTAGATCGACGAGATGAACCTTCGGTCCTCGAACAGGCGTACGAAGTTTTGGATGCCGATCTCGCCGCTCCATCCCCGCACGAGGTGGAAGTCGGTAAAGGACAGGGCCAGCATGCCGAGCAGCGGCGTGATCGCGAAAATGCCGACCGCCAGCGAAGCGGGAACGAGCATACGGCGATAGGTCCTGTCCATCGCGGCGGAAGCGCGCGTGGCGGGCATCGGAACTCTCCGGGTGGTGGGAAAACGTAGATGAAGCGGCTGCGCGGCGGGGCGACCTGCCCGTCCGCGCAGCCGAAGGTTCGTGGATCAGTAGGAGAGAATTATCTCCATCTCCTCCTGGGCGGCCTCGAGCGCCTCTTCCGGGCTCATCTGGCCGTTGACCGCGGCGTTGACGTTCTCGCCGATCGCGGCGCCGATTTCGGGCCAGGTGGGGATCAGCGGCCGGTAATGGCCGATCGCGAGATTGAGCGCCTCGATCCGCAGGTCGAGGAAGTCCTCCTGAACCTCGGCGTATTTTGCCTGTACCTCCGCGTTCTCGGCGACGGAGGCGCGGGTGAAGTCAGGAAATGCCTCGTTGATCGCGAGCTTGGTGAGGGTCTCGGTGCTGGTCGCCCACTTGATGAACTCGGCGGCGGTTTCGGCGTTCTCCGATCCGGCCGGAATGCCCAGACCGTGCACCGCGATGGCCGGCGAACGCCCGGCCGGTCCCCCCGGCGGCAGGGCCAGAACGAACTCGTCGGCGAACTGGCTGGCAGCGGGATCGACCGCCTGGCTGACGATCGAGGTCCCGTCGACGGTCATCGCAGCCTGCCCATTCTGCAGCGCCGCGACCACTTCGGGGAAGTTGAAGTTGCCGATCCCCTGCGGACCGTAGTCGTTCATCAGGGTGATGTAGGTGTTCAGCGCTTCCAGGTTTTCGGGACTGTCGAGCGCGGGCGTCATGTCGTCCGGGTAATCGGCGAAGAACTTTCCGCCATAGGCCCGCATGAGCATCGGGAACACGAACATGTTGAAACCCTGACCGGGTGCCACGCGCATCGCGATGGCGGCGGTTTCGTCGCTGTCCACGGCCTTGGCGACCTCGAGCATCTCATCCCATGTCTCGGGCGCCTCGACCCCTGCGGCGTCGAGCAGATCCTTGCGATATGCCATAAGCCCGGTCTCGGCGAAGAACGGCAGGCCGTAGTAATCGCCGTTCACCTGGTAGGCCTCGAGCGGGCCGGAGAGGATGTCGTCCTTGTCCTCGAGCCCCTCCACCGTATCGGTCACCGGCTCGAGCCAACCGGCTTCGACCCAGCGTTGCACCTGGATGACCGGGGTATGGACGACGTCGATGTCGCGGGCGCCACCGGTGAAAGACAACGTGATGCGGCTTTCGAACACGTCCTGCCCGACCACGTCGATATTCGCGGTGATACCGGTTTCCGCCTCGAAGTCGTCCGCCAGCGCGGCCAGCCCTCTCGTCGAGGGCATCGAGAACAGAAGCACGTTGACCTCGCGGTCCTGGGCATTGGCGGCTATCGGCGCCAACGCCGTCGAGCCGAGCAAAAGCATGGCGCTTAGCGCCCCGTGTGTTGTCTTGATCATGATCTTCCTCCCATGAAATTCGGCCGGCAGGTCGTTCCCGCCGGCCCGTGATCGTCTCAGCCGACGATGCGCAGCGGCATCCCCGCGGCGTCGGTGCGGTATTCTCTTGCGAGCACGGCCTCGAGCCTCTCGCGTTCCCCGGCCAGAACCTCGCGGTAGCGGGATGCGATCGCCCCCTCGCCCGTGCCGGGGGGCGCGTTGTCCGCCAAGGATAGGATGTGCAGAAGGCCGTCGTCGGGGGTGCGGACCAGGGTGGCGAAACGCCGGATGCCCATATGGTTGGCGACCCGGTCGCAGGCGAAATCCGCGCCGCGAGTCTCGGCAATGCGGCTGAGAACGTCCTCGCTGCGCAGCCAGTTGATCTCCCGCCCGTTGCTCGAGCCCGTTTCGAAGAAACCGATCATGTCGAAACCGGTCTCGAGGTCGACGTGTGACAATGTCGACAGATAGAGCCTAGACAGCGCGTCGAATTCCAGCAGGCTGCGACGGAAGCCGGCCCGGGCAACGATCCGAACCGACGGGTCCGCGTGCTCGGACCGATTATGCCACAGCAGTTCGTGCCCCATGACCACGATGGATTCCGCAGCCGCCCCGGTCAGTTCGGTCAGCCGTCGCGTGGCCCTGTCGAGTTCCGCGATGTAGGTCGACGACATCTCGATGGTCCGCGAGATGGAGAAGTTCCGCACGAGGTATTTCTCGGACGTGCGAAACAGGTACCCCCGGTCCGACAGGATCCGCACGATCCGGTTGAGCGTAGCCGGCGACATCCCGAGATCGCGCACCATGTCCACCTGCTTCACCGGGCCGAGGCCTGCGGTGCTCAGATATTCAAGGACATCCAGGATTCTTTCGGTCGGAGCCATCGTTCTAAACTTGAACCATATTTCATATTTAGAATACTCATCTATCATATATGAAATTCGTATCAAGGTTCTTTGTCGACCGCGGTCTTGAGATGCCCCGCGAAAGAGGAGGGATGACGATGACGCAGGGACCACGATCGAAGATTTTCAATGTCCTGCGCTGGTTTCGCCAGTTTCGTGCAAGACGGGCTTACAAGCCCGAACTCCACTACATGCGTGGGCGACCCGCGAAAGGCGACAGCGCCGAGTAAGAGCGCCGGAAGAGAGAGGCGCGAGGCCACCTTGGTCCCGATGAGCGAGGGCCGCCGTGTTTGCGCGGATTGCTGCGGCGCGCCCGGTGGCCCGCGCGGCATACGGATTCGCACTGTCCGGTCCAGGGTGCCGGTTTGCGCCGCCTCACATGCCGCATGTTCAGGGCAAGCCAGCGTGCCGCGCATACCGCACGATTGTCGGCACGGCGATCAGGTCGAGCCCGATTGGATCAAGCGCAATATTTCCGCCCCTGCCCTGCACAGGACCAAACTCGGCGAACCGGCCTGCATCTGCATTGGCAAGGGCTGGTTCCGAGGACGCTGGCGGGCCTTTCAGGGCCCCTGTCCTCGTACCAATCCTCGACCTGCCCATGCTCAGGACTGATGGTTCGCCAAGGGAGGGGCGACCTAGACCGCCGCGCTGCGCTTTTCGATCTCGTGGTGGAGGATCCGATCGTTCTCGGAATAATCGACCGGACAATCGATCACGTGAACGCCACCGGCCCCCAGACAGTGCTCGAGCGTCGAGGCGAGCTCCTCGGCGGCGGCGATGCGGTGCCCCTCGGCACCGTAGCTGCGGGCATAGGCGACGAAATCCGGGTTGCCATAGCTGAGGCCGTAGTCGCGGAACCCCATTTCGGTCTGTTTCCAGCGGATCATGCCGTAGGCCGCGTCGTTCAGGATCAGCACGGTCAGGTCCAAGCCCAGCCGTACGGCGGTCTCGAGCTCCTGGCTGTTCATCATGAACCCGCCGTCACCCACCACGGCGAGGACCCGGCGTCCCGGATTCACGAGCGTCGCCGCCATCGCGGAGGGCAGCCCGGCCCCCATCGAGGCCAGCGCATTGTCGAGGATCACCGTATTCGGACCGTGCGCCAGATAATTCCGGGCGAACCAGATCTTGTAGATGCCGTTGTCGAGGCAGACGATGCCGTCGGAGGGTAGGACCCGGCGCACATCGGCGACGAGCCGCTGCGGATAGACCGGGAACCGTGCATCCTCGGCGCCTTCCTCGATGTGGGCATCGTGATGGCGCTTGATCTCGCGCATTCTCAAGCAGTCGAAGGTAGGGCAATCCGCCAGGCCGGCCTTGATCTGCCAGATCGCGTTGGCGATATCGCCCACGACCTCGAGCTGCGGGAAATAGACCGGGTCGACCTCGGCGGAGCGGAAATTGATGTGCACCACCTCCGTGCCGCCTGGCTTCATGAAGAAGGGAGGCTTCTCGATGACGTCGTGGCCGATATTGACGATAAGATCGGCCGCCTCGATGGCGCGATGCACGAAGTCGCCCGACGACAGCGCCGCGCACCCCATGAAGTGCGGGCTTCGCTCGTCGACGACGCCCTTGCCGAGCTGCGTCGTAACGAAGGGGATCGCGTAAGTTTCGACCAGTTCGGTCAGCATCTTCGAGGTCAGCTTGCGGTTCGCACCGGCGCCGATCACGAGGATCGGTGCGCTCGCGGCACGGAGCTTCTCCACCGCGACGCGCACGGCCTTCTCCTCGGGCACGGGGCGTCGGGCCTGTGAGGGAGCGATGGGAGCCCCGTCGACCTCTTCCCGCGCGACATCCTCGGGCAGTTCGAGATGAGTGGCGCCCGGCTTCTCTTCCTCGGCCACGCGAACCGCCTCGCGCAGGCGGCTGGGGATGCCGGCGCCCGAGAGGAGCTGCCGGGAATATTTCGTCACCGGCTGCATCATGTCCACGACGTCGAGGATCTGAAACCGGCCCTGCTTGGAGCTCCGGATCGGTTTCTGGCCGGTGAGCATCAGCATCGGCATGCCGCCAAGCGTGGCGTAGGCGGCCGCGGTGACGAGATTGGTGGCACCCGGTCCGAGCGTCGACATGCAGACGCCCGCCTTGCCGGTAAAACGGCCATAGGTCGCCGCCATGAAACCCGCGGCCTGCTCGTGTCTGGTGAGGATCAGTTCAATCGGAGAGGTCGCGATGCTCTCGAGCAGATCGAGATTCTCTTCACCGGGAATGCCGAAGATGTATTCGACCCCCTCTTCTTCCAGCGCGGCGACCAGGAGGTCAGAAGCTTTCACGGGGGTATTCCTTCTCGTACTCGGAGGGCGTTCGATGCTGTAAACAATACAGACCTCGCCACGGTTTCCTCCTCGCCTGGAGGGTTATCACCTCATCTCGGATTTGTACCGAAGCCTGTCAGCCAATCGTCGATGCCGTCGCGGGGCGGTTACGACGCAGTCGCGAGTCGCAATCAGTCCCCGCCGCGTCCGCAAGACGCGACGGGGACTGCAGGCCGGGGGCCGGACCGCTATCGAGATTGCGGTGCCGGTAATCCCGCAGATCAGTTCAGGATGGCGCTGATCCGGTTCTGCTTCTGGGATTCGTCATCCGACGTGGCGATCAGGAAGATCGCGGATTGCTGCACCTGACCGAGCTCCTCCGCGGAGACGTCGAACCGGTAGCGGTCGAGGGCCGTCTGGACGATCGGCGTCAGTTGCCCTGCATCGACCGTGACGTCGCGGCCGCTGGTCGACAGGGAAACGTCGGTCTCGAGGCCGAACACGCTGGAAGCCGGGCGGCTATCGAGAACCCCGCGGATGTCGTTCCCGACGCGGTTCTGATGATCGGTGCTGGTCCCGATGAGATAAAGTTGCGAGACCTGATGGTCCGACAGGCCTGCGACGTCGACGTCGCCGTAGCCATTGCTGGCAAGCACCCGCTCGACCTGGCTTACGAGATGGGTCGAGGCAGTGTTGTCGGCCAGTGCACCCGTCGCGGTGCCGAGCGATAGGGCCAGTACGGAAACTGCGAGAAGTCGGTTCATGACGTTTGTCCTTTGAGGATGCGTGGCACGAAATCCATCCATGACCGCACGAGTTCACGCGCGGCGGGACAGGGCTCGCTCCACACCAATTTGTTTCGATCGTCGCCGAAGCGAGTAACTTCGACGACCGTGTCCGGCTTATCCGGAACCATGTTCCAGTATATCTGGAACCGTGATCCGGATATCAATGCCCGGAGGCAAAAATAGTTCGCTCGGCGATCGATCCGGGGAGATCAAGTTTGTCCAGGGCACGACTTTCGGTACCAGCGGCCCGGTCCCTACCCGTGCAAACCGCGATCGGCCCAGACCTTGCTGGATGCGAGACGAGGAGCAAAAACCGCCCGGATCGACACAGGTTCGTCGCATGATGGAAAGCCGCAACGTGCCGGCACGTTCCGCTCATGTTGGAAGGCTGTCGGGAACGTGACGACAAGCGTCCGGATTGGCGCGATGGGCATCGCCCGTCCGTCACACGTGGTCGGTCGATTGCCACGTCCTTTCATTTGCGAGCCTCGTGCCTCATATAGAAGGTAACGATCCACCGTTCATGGACGATCGGACAATGCGATGAAGGACCAGACTACGGAGAACCCGGAGGTCGGGACAGGACGCCGCCAGCGCGTGGATGCCCGGCGCAATGTCGAGAGCGTGCTGCGCGCTGCGATGGTGGTATTCGCGCGGTCCGGTGTCGACGCGCCGGTGCGCGAGATCGCCGACGAGGCCGGCGTCGGGATCGGAACGCTCTACCGCCATTTTCCGAAACGATCGGACCTGATCGCGGCCGCTTTCCGGGCCGAGGTGGATGCCTGCGCGGACGCGGCCTGGTCGTTGGCAGCACAGCACGACTCGGGCGACGCCCTGTCGAAATGGGTCTGCCGCTACGTCGAGTTCATCATCGCCAAGATGGGCCTCGCGACCGCGCTGCATTCTGGCGATCCGGCCTACGACGATCTCCATGAGTATTTCGAGACGCATCTCTGCCCCGCCCTCCAGATGCTCCTCGACGCCGCCGTCGAGACCGGGGAGGCGCAGAGCGGCTTGGCCCCCAAGGATCTGCTCTTCGCGATCGCCCGCCTTTGCGCCTGCAACGGAGACGATCCGTCGAGATCCCGCCGCATGATCGGACTTCTCCTCGACGGCGTCCGGTGCCAGGCGCCGCGCCCCCGGTAAGGCGGCCTGGCTCCGCCACGGTCCTTGTGTCGGCGGTGACGTTTTCGAAAGCCGGGAGACCTCGCGACCTTACTTCCGCACCCTCCCCCGATCCCGGCTTATCCCCAAATCGTGGGGACGAACCTGTGTGTAAGTACCGGTGTCGATCCGGATATCGATGTTACTGGCCCGCATCGGGGCAGGATGCCGCCTCGCGACCGCGTCGGATCATGCGGCCCGGTCTTCTCAGTTCGTTGGAGCATTCCGGCATCGCAGGACAGTTCGGCGGTAATTTGCTGTTTCACCTCTTCGGGGGTAGCGAAGCGCTGTATCGTGAGGCGCTCGAGCAAGGATCATCTTCTCCTGCGAAATCGAGAGGCATCCGCCGGATGCAGTCGTGATCGCATGGGTACGACCGTTGCGACAACTTAACCCGGTGAACATCCGGCAGGATCGCACCAAAATCCCCCTCACCCGCGATGCCGGGGCCAAAGGACGTCAATATTACAGGTGAGGATCTGAATGCGAAAGTTTGTCGGTGTGTTTGCGAGTTCTCTCCTTCTCGGAGCCTCTTCCGTCTCGGCGGCCTGCGGCATCGAGGCTGGATCGGTCCGCATCCTGTCAAACGATTTCGCTGCGCTCGGAACGGTGATCGACGAGGCCCGCGAATGTGCCGCGGACGGCGTGACCGTGTCCGCCAACCTGACGACCGAGCACAAGTCGCTGCAGGTTCCCGCGCTCACGGTCGATCCTTCGCGCTATTCCGTGGCCATGGTGGCCAACAACTCGCTCGTGCCGCTTCTGAACGAAGGTCTGGTGCGTCCCCTCGACGATCTCGTCGCGGAATACGGTGACCAGCTCGAGGATCGCCAGCTCGTTCGCATCGGGGGGGAGATCGTCGCCATCGCCTTCATGGTGAATGCCCAGCATCTCTATCTCCGGCAGGACTTGCTCGAGGAAGCGGGCATCGATGCGCCGACGAGCTACGAGGGTATCCTGGAGGCCGCCCGGACCCTCAAGGAAAGCGGAGTTTCGGATACGCCCCTTGGTGCCGCCGACGCTGCCGGTTGGGATCTCGCGGCGGAGTTCGTGAACATGCATCTCGGCATGGGCGGCGACTTCTTCGAACAGGGGAGCGCCGCGCCCGCCCTGGCGAACGAGACCGGTCTCAGGACCCTTGAGATGATGAAGGCGCTCACCGAATTCATGGCGCCGGGATACATGACCGTCAGTGCCGACGAACTGAAGAACCAGTACGTCTCTGGCAACGTCGCGATGATGAACGAATGGGGCTCTATGGTAGACGGGATCGTTGGCGCTGCCGCATCCGACAGACAGATCGCCGAGGCGACCACCCTTGCCGCCGCGCCTACCGTGGGCGGGGGCGGCATACCTGCGGCGGCACTGTGGTGGGACGGTTTCGTAATCGCCGACAATATCTCTGACGAGGATGCGGCCGCTTCGTTCCAGGTGATGATGCACGCGATCCGGCCCGAGGTCGCGCAAGACAACCCTCAAGCTGCGGCGTGGCTGATCTCCGGCTTCGACGCGCCAGAAAGCGCACGCGGGATGCTGGCCACCGCCGAGGCAGGTGCCCGGCCCTACCCGATGACGCCCTATATGGGCCTGATGCACGATACCCTCGGGGTGGAACTCGTCCAGTTCATGCAAGGTACGGAGAGCGCGGAGCAGGCGCTCGCGGATGTGGAGGCGGCTTATAGTGCCGCCGCCCGTGAAGCCGGATACCTCAACTGATCCCCGGTCGGCATCAAGCGTGAGACATAGAGATTTCCTCGGCTTCATGGCGCCCTCGGCGCTCGCCATGATCCTGTTCATCGTCGTGCCGATCGGCTCGATCCTGGTACAGTCCCTCTTCGTCGAGCATGAACGCGTGCTCGTCACTGTGGAGAATTGCGGTCCCTTCGGTTGCACGGAGGAGACACGCGTCGACACGGCAGCGACTGCTGAACTGCGCGCGGAAGAGCCGCTGGGGCGCTTCAACGGCCTCGGGACCTATATCGATCGGGGCCATCTTGCGGTGGACGAATTGGCCGCCATACTGTCCGACAATGCCGGGCCGGGCGACATCGCGGCCCGGGTGATGAACCTGCCCTTCTACAAGGCACTGGCCTTCACGCTCGCCTATACGCTTCTGGTCACGCCGCTTTGCATGGCGCTCGGTTTCGCCGTCGCGCTTGCCGTCAACGCCCTGCCGCGCCTCGCCAAGGGGCCCGTGATCTTCCTCACGCTCCTTCCCTACATCGCAACGCCGCTTCTGGGGGCGCTGGCCGTGTTCTGGATGATCAATACCGACGGTATCATCGGAGCCACGCTGCAGGCGATCTTCGACGACCCCACGCTCTCGCTTCAGGCCTCGCCGATGCTGACCTGGATCACGCTGATCGTCTGGGGCATCTGGCACATGGCGCCCTTCGCTTTCGTGGTCTTCTACGCCGGGCTCCAGACCGTGCCGGCGGATACTCTCGAAAGCGCCATGATCGACGGGGCGAGCCGGTGGGAGAGGATCCTCTACGTCACCGTCCCGCATCTCAAGCCGCTCGCGATCTTCGTGGGGCTGATCCTGCTGATGGACAATTTCCGCGTCTTCGAGCCGATCATCGGCTTCTCGGCGGAGGCGAATGCGACCTCGCTGTCCTGGTCGATCTACAACGACCTCAACGGCCAAGGCGGGCAGCTCTTCGGTTCCGCCGCGGCCACCTCGGTACTCACGACGATCGGTGTCATGATCCTGTTGACCCCCGTCCTTATCCGCACCTGGCGCGGCGCCGGAGGACGAGCTGCATGAGTGCCACCCCGCCGCACCTGCGTCCGAGCATGACCGCTTCCGCCCTCGCAATCGGGTTCCTCGCCGTCTGGCTACTCGTGGCCGCTTTCCCGTTTTTCTGGACCCTCTGGGGGTCGTTCAAGGTCGAGGCCGACTTCTTCAGCCGGTCATCGTGGTGGAACGCAATCACCGGTCCGGCGACCGAACGGCAAACCGGCAGCGCCTTCACCCTTGCCGGTTACGAAGGCGCTTGGATCGAGCGCGAATTCTGGCGCGCCGCGCTGAACACGGTGATCGTCACGGTCAGCGTCACCACGGTCTCACTGCTGTTCGGGACGCTCGGCGGGTATGCCCTCTCGCGCTCAACCCGCAACTATACCGTCTGGATCCTGATCGCCGCTCTGGTGTTCCGGGCCATGCCGCACATCACGCTCGTCTCCGGATACCTTCTTCCCTTCTTCGAACTGAACGTCTGGGGGGTCCTGCCGACGGCCATCGTCGTGCTCGTCGCCATCAATCAGCCCTTCACACTTTGGATGCTGCACAGCTTTTTCCTGTCCATTCCGAAGGATATCGACGAGAGCGCCATGGTGGACGGGTGCACCCGGTTCCAGGCGTTCCGCCTCGCGGTGATTCCGGTCATGTGGCCGGGCGTCATCACCACCGGCCTCTTCAGCTTCCTGCTCGCTTACAACGATTTCGCCGTCACGGCGATGCTGCTCAACCAGGAGAACCAGACCATGGTGCCCAAGATCAATTCCTTCCTCGGGACGGTCCAGACGCAGGGCAGCATAATGTACGCCGTCGCCGCGACCGTCTCGGCCACGGTGCCCCTCTTCATCCTGGTGATGTTCTTCCAGCGCCGCATCGTCGCCGGGCTGACCGCCGGCGCGGTCAAGGGCTGAGCCATGGCGACATTGGAACTCAGGGGCGTGTCGAAGCGCTTCGGCCGTGACTTCGGGGTGCAGGACGTGAACCTCGAAGTCGCCGATCGCGAGTTCGTCGTCCTGCTCGGTCCCTCCGGATGCGGAAAATCGACGACGCTTCGAATGATCGCCGGACTGGAGGAGATTAGCGAAGGAGAAATCCGCATCGGCGATCGGGTAGTGAACCGGCTCGAGCCCAAGGATCGCGACATCGCCATGGTGTTCCAGTCCTACGGCCTCTACCCGAACCTGACCGTCTACGAGAACATCAGGTTTCCGCTGAAGGTCCGCCGCACCGCCAAGGCCGATCACGACGCGCGGGTTCGGCGTGCCGCGGAGCAGGTGGACCTGACCGCCTATCTCAACCGCCGCCCGGCCGAACTCTCGGGTGGCCAGCGCCAACGCGTGGCGCTGGCCCGCGCCATCGTGCGCGAACCCACGATCTTCCTGATGGACGAGCCGCTCTCCAACCTCGACGCCAAGCTGCGCGTCTCGACCCGGACAGAGATCAAGGCCCTCCAAAGGAAACTGGAGACCACCACCATCTACGTCACCCATGACCAGATCGAGGCGATGACACTCGCCGATCGCGTGGTGATCATGAAGGACGGCGTGGTTCAGCAGATCGGCTCGCCGATCGAAATCTACGACCGCCCGGCCAATCTGTTCGTCGCGGGCTTCATCGGCTCACCGCCAATGAACTTCTTGCGCGGCCGCATCGAGGAGGGTCGGTTCGAAGGCTCCGGCATCCGGATCGACGGTCTCCCCGGCACCGTCCGCGGGGATGTCGTCTGCGGTTTCAGGGCCGAGGACGTACGCCTTGTCGGGTCAACAAGTAATCCGCAGATTACCGCACCCATCACCAGCGTTGAGCTGCTGGGCGACAGCACGCTGGTCGGACTGAGGTGTGGTGGCGAGACCGTGTACATAAAGGCTCCAAAGACATTCGGGGCCGGTGTTGATGAACGCGTGAACATCGATATACCCGCACCTATCGTATCGCTTTTTGACCTAGATGACGGGCATCGGCTTGATGAGAGTTGAGACCGATGCCTACCGGGAGTGAGATGGCTATTTTCGGCTGAAGGATCTTCTGGGATCCGGCAATTGGATCGTATTCTTGGCCACGCCGCTGCCGGGATTGTCGGTTACTGCTTAAAACTGAGTGTCACATCCCAGGTGATTATAGGGTCGCTCTTTGAAGAGCCTCGGCTTGTCGTTGCGCCAATCCTTAAGTGCAGCGAGCGGCGTTCGTCCTCTCAGCGCGGATTGCGGGAACTGGCCGTTGTAGAGGCGGACGTAGCGCATGATCGTCTGTTCCAGATCTTCGCCTGAGCGAGAGCGATGGCTTTGTAGGACGTCCTCGATCCGGCCGTCGAAGCTCTCGACCATGCCATTGGTTTGGGGGCGCATGGGCGGGGCCAAACGGTGCTCGATCCCGAGCTCGGCGCAGAGGCGGTCGAATTCGTGGTTGCCCGCCGCGGCGCGCTTGCGCAGGCCGAACAACCGATCCGTGAACTCTTTCCGTTGTCGGTGAGCACCCAGGTGATCTTCATCGGGGCAGCGCGATCGAGATCACGCAGGAAGCGGCGGGCGTTGGCGGCGGTCTTCGCGGAATAGATGCGGACAAAGACCCAGCGGTAGACGCGGTCGATCGCCACGAACAGATACCGGCGGCGCTCCTCGTCCGCCATTTGCAGCAGATACTTCACGTCGACATGCAGATAACCGGGCCCGTAGGCGTTGAAGGGCTTGTGCGGAATCTTCAGTGTCTTCGGCTTGAGGTCCTCCAGCCGCGATACCCGATCCCGCCATAGGCAGTGGTCGAGCCCTGCACGCGACACGTTCGGGTTCAGTAACTCGCACACCACCGCTAGCAGATCATCGAGCGGCAAGAGCAGCTTCCTGCGCAGGGACACCGCTACAGCCTCATGCGCTGGTGTCAGCGTCTTCTGCAGTCTGTTCGAGGTATGGCAGCGGTCATGAACGCTGTCCCGCTTGCGCCATTTCCAGATAGTCTGCCCGGAGATGCCGTAGCGCTCCGCCACCATCCAGGCCGGCTCCGTGCTCGCCTGGATCGTGGCCCGGATCTTCGGCATGGTCGTCGCCTAATTGTGAAGAAAGATCTGCATGCCTGTCTTCCATCCCGAACATCACCCAGAATCGACCTTGCCATGAAGAGGGCGTAGCGACGAGAATTTATGTGATCATACGAGACCTTACAGTTAAGCTCGATGAGGCATTGGCCTTGACCTGCTCCCCTTAAACCTCGCCATTCTAAGGTTAGTCTGTTCCTTGACAGAGGAGACGGACGATGAAGCGCAGCGGGTTTAGCGAAGAGCGGATCATCGGCTTTCTGAAGAAGCGCCCGGCCGGGCTGAGCGCGGCGCAGCACTGCCGTAAGTACGTCGTGAGCGAGCCGACGTTCTACAAGTGAGGGTCGAAGTATGGCGGCATGGAGGGCGAGCCATGTCTGCCATCGATCCAAGGACAATGGCGAGCAACGCGAAGCGGGTGAAAGCGATCGAGGAAGAGAATGCCAAGCTGAAAAAGCTCCTGGCGGAGTTGATGCTGGATGTGTCGACGTTGCGTGAGATGCTTAGAAAAACTTCTGAGGCCCAGTTTGAGGAACGAGCCATGTCTGTCACTGGTCCGAGGACAATGGCGAGTGCTACGAACTGGGCCATCACAGAGAACAGCTAGTACTTGGCTCAGGCCTCATAGCCAATAGATGACGGTGGCGGCGAGCGCGATGGCCGAGAGGAAGACCTCGGGGCATCGGTCGTAGCGAGTGGCCACACGGCGCCAATCCTTGATGCGCCTGAACATGATCTCGATACGATGTCGGCGCCGGTATCTGCGTTTGTCGTATCTGATCGGGATCGTGCGCGACTTGCGCGGCGGAATGCAGGCCCGAATTCTGCTTCCCGACAGAGTTACGGAACCAGTCGGCGTCGTAGCCGCGGTCGGCGAGAAACCAGTCCGCTTGCGGAAAGCCGATCTGGAGCGCGAGCGCGCCCTTGTAGTCGCTGACCTGGCCGGCGGTCACAAAGAGGCGGACAGGGCGGCTTTCGCGGTCGGTAACGGCATGGAGCCTGCTATTCATCCCGCCGTCCTCGGGGAAACGATCCACCGGATCGTCTCCTGATCCTCGAACTCCGCCCGATCAGGCGGCCACGCCCCCCTTTTGAAGGCGCAGGCTTGAGGCCGTCCGGTGCGCCTTCAGATGGGTCGTGTCGATCATGATCGTCCGGCAATCGGCTTGCTCGGCGGCGAGCCCCTCCATGATCCGCGCGAACGCGCCCATGCGGCTCCACCCGATCCAGCGATTGTAGAGCGTCTTGTGCGGGCCGTATTCACGCGGCGCGTCCCGCCAGCGCAAACCGTTGCGATCGATGAATACAACACCACTGAGCACGCGCTTGTCGTCCACCCGCGGCCTGCCATGCGACTTCGGGAAACAGGGGCGCAGCCG
>NZ_QKZL01000033.1 GCF_003253995.1 Palleronia aestuarii | reverse complement strand
GACGGCGTGAAGGTCACCGATCTTGCGGTAGTTCTGCGCAACCTTGGTCCGGCGCATGGAATGGGTACCGTAAGAGCTCGGCTCCAATCCGATCGAGGTAACCCAGCCCCGGACGAGGCGGGCATACTAACCGGTCGAGATGTGCAGCCGCTCGTGGAACCGTCCCGGTCAGAGAAATTCCGAGCCGACCAGTTCGGGATCTTCGAGCCAAGCCAAGAGAGACTTCCGCGTGCCATCGGTGATCTCGAAGCGGACCGGCTGCGGGGTCTTGCTCTGGAGGACCGAGGTCCGCTCCTTCACCTGGCCCGCCGCGTAGACGTCGGCGACACGGAGGCGAACGAGGTCGCAGCCGCGTAGTTTGCTGTCGATCGCCAGGTTGAAAAGGGCAAGATCACGGGCGCGATCGGCGAGCTCGAGCCGCACACGGATCGCCCAGACGTGTTTCGGCAGGAGCGGGCGCTTCTGGCCGACGAGGCGGCCCTTGTTCCAGGCTGGCCGGCACGCGCGGATGGCGGGAAGGTTCGAGGCAGGCATAACAAGTCCTCCGGTCCGCCGCGCTCCTCCCATCACCGGCACCGTGTCGGCGCGACATGGTAGCACGCCGCGCCGCCGCAAGTCCGCTTCGAGCCCAACTTGCATCTATTCTTCGTTGCAGCGAAAGTCTGCTTCGACGAAGGGGGTTGATATTGAAAATAATGTGCCTGAACGGTTGGGGCGGCAAACTTCACGAAGACTTCCTGCCCTATGTCGCGACCACAGCCCCCGACATTCTGTGTCTTCAGGAGGTCGTGCATAGCCCCGAGACTGACAAAGACTGGTTGACCTATCGTGACGGCGATCACGTGCTTCCGCAAAGGGCAAACTTCTTTCGCGATGTCTGTCGCGCATTACCAGAGCACGTTGCAGTTTTTTGCCCCGCAGCACAGGGAGTCCTGTGGGATGAAGAACGATCCATCCCGTCACAATGGGGGCTGGCGACTTTCGTGCATCGTTCGTTCCCGATTATTGGACAGGTACAAGGGTTCGTTCACAAGACGTTTTCCCCTGTCGGATACGGCGATCACCCGAGGTCGCGCAGCGCTCATGGGGTTCGTGTTTTCGACTATAGTGTGCATCGCGCTTTGAGTGTCACACACATGCACGGACTGCGCGACTTGAACGGCAAGATGGACACACCAGAGCGTGCGGAGCAGGCGCAGAAGTTACTTGACCTCTCAAAGCGGGTGTCTGCACCGAATGACCTGACGGTGATCTGTGGTGACTTCAATGTCGAGCCGGACAGCCAGACGCTGACGATCCTCGCGGAAGCGGGCCTGTCCGAGCTGGTGACCGGGCGAGGCTTCAACAGCACTCGAAACTCGCACTACAAGAAACCAGGGCGATATGCCGACTATATGCTGATCAATCAGGAAGAGGCGGTGAAGGGGTTCGACGTGATCTTCGACCGGGAGGTCTCGGATCACTGCCCCCTCATCCTAGAAATCTAGCAAACGCGGCAAAAGCCGACCTCGTCCCAGCCGCAGCGAAAGCCCGCTTCGTCCGCACTGCCGACCTTCACCCTCCGAAAATGCTGCACGATGGACGAATTGCCGGTCTGGTGAAGCTGCACCACAGCGATGGCCAACCTGGCGAACGGCAGCAACGGGCCGGGAACAACAAGCATCTTTGTCGGCCAAAGGCCGGTCCCGCTGCGTTGCCGCAAGTCCGGTTCGAGCCCAAACCTGCCCTCGCAAGGCCGCGCCTCCATCCGATCGTGACGACCGATACCGATGACACCTTCGACATCGGCTCCCATGATAAGTTGGAGCACCGCCTTAGTGACGGCGCGAAGGAAATTACCGTCGACGTGCTTCTCACGCCGCTCGGCGAGAGACATCCTGGATTCGCTCATCGGGGCCTTCACGAGAGCGTAGCCGCAGTCGGCAAACCCCACCGCACCCTCGGCACTGGCGAAGTTCGGGCCGTTCTGATCTGGATGTCTGAAAAACCGGGTCACCCTTCGCCGGGAGGGCGCTCAGAGCCGGTTCACCCATCCTGCTCAGGCTCGGTCAACTCATTGAGCAGCGCGTAATAGCGGTCCCATAGCTCCTCGCCCAACAGGATCGCATTGGAAACCTCCATCATCTCTTCGATCAGGTCCAGCCGCCGATCTGCCACGCGCTTTCGGTCGCAGTTTGCCATGTCAACAAATCCCAATTCTATTTTCATATGAAAATGTAAATGAGTTGGCCTACAGCAGCGCGCAAGTATCTCGTTGAATATTTCAGTGACAAAATTAGGTTTGGCTCATGACACGCACCTATTCCCTCTCCGATGAAGGCCGAGCCGCGCGTGCGGAACAAAAGATGCGCTCTCGCGCGGCGCTGTTGGATGCCGCCCGCACGCTGTTCGCGGAGAAGGGATACGACGGTGTGTCGGTGTCAGAGATCGGTCGCAGGGCGGGCGTGTCGCACACGCTCATTAACGGCTATTTCAACGGGAAGGCCGGATTGCTCTACGAACTGGTAGAGGCGAACAACTCGCCGCAACTGGTCAGAACGGCGGAGATCGCACAGGGTGAGGGGACGCCGCTGGACCGGCTGTGGCGCGTCCTGACGTATTGGGCAGAGTCCGACCTTGCCGATCCTCGCGTCTTGCAGGTGCTCCAGAGTTACTCCTGGGTCTGGGGAGAGGAGCAGGAAAGGCGCAACCGCGCGAGCCGGGATGCCTTCCGCGCCCATCTGATCGCCCTGATCGACGAGGCCCGGGCCAGCGGTCATATACCGGAAACCCATTCGGCCGACATGCAGGCGCGGGCAATGTTTGCACTCTACACTTGGGGCATGCGCGAAGCGGTGTTCCGCAGTCTTCAACCCGACGCGGCGATAGAACGTCTCTGGCCGTTCGTGGAGGCGCAGCTGGGCGTGCAGCCGAAGTAGCGCTGGGGATCACGCGATCCGGGTGCGATGCTTACCATTCTCGACCCCGTGCCATTCACCATGCCGCCGCGTGACCAATTCAAGTGAACAGCAACCGGTCGTCCCGGTATTTCAGCGTCAGGTCTTTCTAAATACTGTCAGGCGAAGAGGTGAATGTACCACGTGCAGCGACCGGCCGGAACGTCCGCGGTCCGGTTGTTCAGGCAGCCATCACGAACGGCGGCTGCGGGGTAAGGACCTAAATATCCACCGCCTCTGCGATCGCCAGGGCATCCTCCAGCTCCACGCCGAGGTAGCGGACGGTACTGTCCATCTTGGTATGACCCAGGAGGAGCTGGACGGCGCGGAGGTTGCCCGTCTTGCGGTAGATCTGGGAGGCCTTCGTGCGGCGCATGGAATAGGTGCCGTAGGCGCTCAGCTCCAGCCCGATGGAGGCGACCCATCCCTTGAGCATGCGGGCGTATTGCCAGGGCGAGAGATGCGGGCTGTCGTGGAACCGGCTTGGCCAGAGGTCGGCGCAGCCGGTCATCGCGGGGCTCTCGATCCAGCCGGCCACGGATTGCCGCGTGACCTCGGTGATCTCGAACTGGACCGGCCGCCCGGTCTTGCGCTGGATGATGCCGGCCCGTTCCTTCACCCGGCCGGCGACGTAGACATCCGCCACCTTTAGGCGAACCAAATCGCAACCGCGCAGCTTGCTGTCGATGGCCATGTTGGAGAGCCAGATCGCGCCGATTGCCGGCGATCTCCAGCCGGACCCGGATCGCCCAGACATGCCTCGACTGAAGTGGTCGCTTCTGGCCGCCGATCCGGCCCCGGTTCCAGGGCCGGCGAGGTAGGCGTATTATCGGCAAATTAGGCGCCGTCATGACCGCACCATCGGGGGAAAGAGGCGTGCGAACCCCTCCTGACGGCGGTACGGGAAGCCGGGATAGGCCGCATGTCGTTCCGATACCATCGTCAGACGGTGGGCTTGGTCGGCGCTCAGATCCCAGTCCATACTGCCCAGGTTCTGCCTGAGCTGCTCTTCGTTTCGCGCTCCGACGATGACGCTGGCGACGGTTGGCTGGCGGGTCAGCCAGTTGAGAGCGATCTGCGGTACCGTCCTACCGGTTTCGGCAGCGATCTCCTCCAGGACATCGACGACTGCATAAAGATGTTCGTCATCCACCGGCGGGCCGAGGCTTTCGGTCTCGTGGAGCCGACTGGTCTCGGGACGCGGGGCGTTGCGCCGGATCTTCCCGGTCAGGCGGCCCCAGCCGAGCGGACTCCAGACCATGGCGCCGATGCCGTGGCGGGCGCCGAGCGGCATGAGGTCCCATTCGTAGTCCCGCCCGATGAGCGAATAGTAGACCTGATGTACCACGGGCCGCGGCAGGCCATGGCGATCGGCGGCGGCGATCAGCTCCATGATCGCCCATCCGGGGTAGTTCGATACGCCCCAGTACCTGACCTTTCCCGCGCGGATCAGCATGTCGATCGATGTCAGAACCTCTTCTGCCGGTGTCGAACTGTCGAACGCATGAAGCTGCAGCAGGTCGATCCGGTCCGTGCGCAGCCGTCCGAGCGCGTCCTCGACAGCGCGTAGGAGCCGCGACCGGCCGGTTCCCCAGTCACCGGGGCCATCTCCCATGGGCAGGCCGGTCTTGGTCGAGATCAGCACGTCGTCGCGCAGGCCGTCGAGCGCCGCCCCCAGAACCTCCTCCGACCGGCCGTCGGAGTAGACGTCGGCCGTGTCGAACAGGGTCACGCCAGCCTCCAGACAAAGCTCGATCAGGTGCCGAGCACCGTCGACGCCCGTGGTGCCCCAGTTCGAGAAGAGCGGCCCGGTGCCGCCGAACGTTCCGGTTCCGAAGCTGAGAACGGGCACGCGAAGTCCAGAGTCGCCGAGTTGCCGATATTCCATGGGGGTTCTCCTGTCAGGTGCTGATGGGGATGTCGCGGCGGAGCGCGATCGCGCCAACGCCGAGCGCGGCGAGCGGGAAGAGCGCAGCGAGGAACGGCAGCGTCCCGTAGCCCGCGCCGATGGAAATCAGGACGCCGCCGGCCCAGGCGCCGATGGCGTTGCCGAGGTTGAAGGCGGCGATGTTCACCGATCCGGCCATCGCCTGCCCGACATCGCCGGCCTGCGCCATCACCCAGGTCTGGAGCGGGGCCACCGTCGCGAACCCCGCCGCGCCGAGCGCCGCCGTCAGGGCGGCCGTCGCCCACCGGCTCTCGGCGCCAAGACCGAGGAGGATGAGGACCAGAAGCAAAGCGCAGAGCGTACCCAGGATTGTCGGCGCGAGGTGACGGTCGGCCAGGCGGCCCCCGACGAGGTTGCCCACGACAAGCCCGGCCCCGAACCCCAGCAGGATCGGAGAAACGGCCGCATTCCCAAACCCGGCGGTCTCGGTCAGGAGCGGGGCAATATAGGTGAAGACCGCGAACACCCCGGCATAGCCCAGAACCGTCATCGAGAGACCGCGCAGGACGGGCACGCGCCCAAGGACGGCGAGATCGGCCCGCCAATCGCCGGCATCGCTACGACCTCCGGCGGGGAGAACCATCCACATCACCGCCCAGCCAGCGATCCCGATCGCCGAGACGGCCCAGAAGGTCATGCGCCAATCGGTCTGCTGACCAAGCCAGGTGCCGAACGGCACGCCGAGGACGTTGGCCAGCGTCAATCCGGTGAAGACGATTGCGATGGCCGACGCCTGCCTGTCCCTGGCGACGAGGCCCTGCGCGACCACCGAACCGACTCCGAAGAACGTTCCATGGGTCAGAGCTGTAAGGACCCTGGCGGCCATGAGCGCGCCGTAGGTCGGGGCAAGGGCGCAGGCCGCGTTGCCGACGACGAACAGGGCCATGAGCCCAAGCAGCAAGCGCTTGTGCGACGATCGCGATGTCAGGGCGGTCAGGACCGGCGCCCCGAAAACGACGCCGAGTGCGTAGCCGGAGATCAGCGTCCCCGCCGTAGCGACGCTGACGGACAGGCTGTTCGCCACCTCGACGAGCAATCCCATGATGACGAACTCGGTGACGCCGATCCCGAAGGCCCCGATGGCGAGGGCATAAAGGGCGATGGGCATGGCGATGTCTCCTTAGGGGCGGTTGCCGACATCTGGCGCCCATGGCTATCCCGCACTAGAGGTTATGAAAGAACGACGCTCGTGATCTGCAGGAACGAATGCTGGGTGATCCGAACAGACTGCGCGATCTGGAGATTTTCTCTCTGGTCTGCTCCGAAGGCAGTTTTGCCGCGGTCGCGCGCGCAACGGGTCTATCGCCGTCCGCCGTGTCGAAGACGATCTCGCGGCTGGAGGACCGGATCGGGGGACGCCTCGTTCTCAGGACCACCCGGGCGCTGACCCTGACGCAGGAGGGCGAGACGTTCCTTGCGCGGACCCGCGACATTCTGGGGTCGATCGACGCTGCCGAGAAGGAGGTGCGCGGGGATCGCGTGGCGGAGGGGGAGGTCCGGATCACCACCTCGGCCTCCTACGCCACTCATATCCTCTATCCAGTCTTGGACCGCCTTCTCGCGCGCCATCCCCGTCTGCGGATCGTCTGCTCCGTCACCGATCAAGTTGTGGATCTGATGGGCGAACGGGCCGACCTCGCGATCCGCGCCGGCGAGATGCCGTCGTCGAGCCTCGTGGCACGGAGCCTCGGTCGATCCGAACGGGTGATCGTCGCCGCGCCGGGTTATCTGGAGCGCCGGGGAACACCCATTTCCGCGAGGGATCTGGAGGCGCACGACCTGATCGGCTTCGCCTATCCCCGCAGAGCCGCGACATGGTCTCTCGTAGAGGGCGGCCGGACCGTGGACGTCGGCGTCAGACCCCGCCTCTGCGCGACCGACGGCGAGGCCATCCGCCAGATGTCCCTGTCCGGCCTCGGCGTCGCCAGACTGACCCGCTTCACGATTGCCGAGGATCTGAAGGCCGGCCGACTTGTTACCCTGCTCGCCGACGCAACGGTCGGAGACGAAGAACCCTTCCACGTGGTCTGGCTCGGCGGATCGCGCGCTATGCCGCTCCGCCTCCGGGTTATCCTCGATTTTCTCGGTACAGAAGCAAGGATCGATTAAGCCAGCGCTACAGGCATTTGCCTTAGTTGAGATGAGTGACCGCTCCGAGCCCTTTTTACCGAATGCCATTTCGCAGCATTTTGCATATGCAGACAAGACAGCGTGTCACACCCGGCCCTATACGGACACGCATGACATCCGTAGCCAGCGGCAGCTTCGGGCCTGGGCCGACCCCGTTGGTCGTAGGGGCCTCGCGTTGCGGCATGGGCACTCCACTCTAATCTGGCACATCTCGGATATTCGCGAAGCCAATAGTAGTATTGTAAACATTTAATTGAAGCAGAACTTTGAGCTATGGATTAGGTGCCCTGCTCAAGCGGCGATTAAAAATCAGAGTATGGATATGCTTTCAATCATAATTGAAGAGATGAGCCGGAGGTCTCGATGCCCGAAGTGCGTTACAACCCCATCACGCAATCTGCGAGCACGATCTTTGTCGACCGGGAGGACCCCAAGCGGACCTTCGAGAAGGCAGCGGTCTCCATTCCCCGGGAAGGGTGCCTGCTGCGGACCTGGTATGGCGTCGGGGGGCAGGGCAAGACAGCGCTCGCCCGCGAACTCTTCCGGATCTCCTCGGATGAGGTCGAGCCGAGCTACGCGCACCTGCGCCGGGCTATGGTCGACCTGCACGAGCGGTCCCTGACCGATCCCGACCGCCTCCTCGTCTGGATACGCAACGCCTTCTCCCGGGCAGGTGTGACTTTTCCGGCCTTCGACCTGGCCTTCGCGATCATGTGGGAAAAGACCCGCGGCGAGGAAGCGCTTCCCAATTTCGAGAATGCCTGGCTCTTCCGCACCGGCGAGGCGCTCTCGGAATCGCTGCCGGACGCCGTTACCTTCACGCGGGAACTGATGGAGACCACGGCGGAGACGATCCCGGTTCTTGGCTTCCTCCTGAAGAAGGGCAGCCAGTGGGCTCTGGATCGGGGCAAGCAGGTGTGGCTCGAGAAGACTCGACCCCAGCTTCAGGCCTTCTACCGCGACGGTCTGCTGATCGAGGACCACGAGATGTCCGATCTCATGCCGTGGATGCTTGCGCAGGACCTCAATCAGCATCTCGCACAAGCCCCTCGGGACCGCTTCGTTCTCTTCATCGACGAATACGAGCGGGTCATGGACGGTGCGGGCACCGGCGCGCGGTGGCGAGAGAACCGTTTCGACGCCCACATGCGGCGGTTCATCTCCGAGACGGACGGTCTGCTGGCGATCTTCTTCTCTCGGGAGCGTTTGCCGTGGGAAGAAGCCCCGGACTGGCGCGACGATCTGAAGGACAATCAGCACCTTCTTGGCGGCTTGTCGGACGGCGATGCGGAGGACTGGCTCCGTCAGGTCCCTGTCGAGGATGTCGCGATCCGGGAGGCGATGCTCGCCGGCGCGCGGGAGACGGATGAGTTAGCCTCGCCTGTTTATCCGCTCATGCTCGATCTCCAGGTCGAGCACTGGAAGAACCTTGGCGACCGGGCACGACCGGAGGACTTTTCGGTCTCCGAGAGCGGCTTCGAGGCGCGGCGCTTTGCCCTCGTGCAGCGCCTTCTGCGCGACTATGACGCTCCGATTCAGGAACTCATCTCCCGGCTCGCGCTGGTTCAACGCTTCGACCGGTCAGCCTTCGAACATGTAGTCACGGCCTTCAACGTGCCGGTCTCGTTCGCCGCGATCGACAGGCTCGCCGAGTTGTCGATCATGTCGCTCGGCGAGGATGGTTGGCTCTCTCCTCATCGGGCGATTGCCGACGCCATTGTTCAGTCAGAGAAACAAGCGATCGTATCCGCTTCGCGCGATGCGCTGTTGGCGCATTTCGAAGACAGGGCCCAACCCGAGCGACCTGCTGATGTTGCGGATGACACACTCGCCTGTCTGGCCGAAGCGGCGCACTTGCGCAGGGTGAAAGGAATGGAGGGATACGTCGAATGGTTGGATGAAATTGAGGACACTGTGTCCGAGGCGCACAATCCAGAGTTCCTTGAAGATCTTTGGCGAGAGGCCCTGGCAATATCGCAGCAGGGCCTTGGTGAAGCCCATCAAGACACCGGGACGAGCTACAACAACGTTGCCTCCTGCCTCGATGCTCAAGGCCGTCACGAGGAGGCGGAGCCGCTCTACCGGAAGGGACTGGAGATCCGCCGCGCGGCGCTCGGCGAGGCGCATCCCGATACTGGATCGAGCTACAACAACGTCGCCTCCTGCCTCGATGCTCAAGGCCGTCACGAGGAGGCGGAGCCGCTCTACCGGAAGGGACTGGAGATCCGCCGCGCGGCGCTCGGCGAGGCGCATCCTGACACCGGGTCGGGCTATAACAACGTGGCTGCCTGTCTCGATTTTCAGGGCCGTCACGAGGAGGCGGAGCCGCTTTACCTCAAGGGGCTGGAGATCTGCCGCGCGGCGCTCGGCGGGGCGCATCCCGATACTGGAATGAGCTACAATAACGTTGCTTTCTGCCTCGATGCTCAGGGCCGTCACGAGGAGGCGGAGCCGCTCTACCGCAAGGGGCTTGAGATCCTCCGTGCTGCGCTCGGCGAGGCGCATCCCGATACTGGATCGAGCTACAACAACGTTGCTTTCTGCCTCAACAATCAGGGCCGTCACGAGGAGGCGGAGCCGCTCTATCGCAAGGGGCTGGAGATCCGCCGCGCGGCGCTCGGCGAGGCACATCCCGATACTGGAGCGAGCTACAACAACGTTGCTTTCTGTCTCGACGATCAGGGCCGTCACGAGGAGGCGGAGCCGCTTTTCCGCAAGGGGCTGGAGATCCGCCGCGCGGCGCTCGGCGAGGCACATCCCGATACTGGAGCGAGCTACAACAACGTTGCTTTCTGTCTCGACGATCAGGGCCGTCACGAGGAGGCGGAGCCGCTTTTCCGCAAGGGGCTGGAGATCCGCCGCGCGGCGCTCGGCGAGGCACATCCCGATACTGGAGCGAGTTATAGAAACCTTGCTGTCTGCGTTGGTCGCCAAGGGCGTCGCGAGGAGGCCTTAAAAATCCTGCACATGGCATCGGGTGGTGATGAGTAGGCCGAAACGGCTTCATCACAGTGTTCTTACCTCCGGCTTACTCTATCGATATGTGGCGTGGATCGCGCGGATCTCCCGCCATTCCCGCTGGGCGGCCGTCTATGCGCAGAGCACACGATACTCTCCACCTAATTCCTGCGTCCTGTGGCCGAGGAGGACCGCCACGATCCTGGGAGCGGCGACTGGATCGTGCAGGCGCAGGCAATCGGCGGCGAGCGTTCGAAGATCATGCAACGGCACCCCGATGGCGTCCCTGACCGCCTTAAGAAGATGGCGTCGACGAGCCCTTGAACCGGACCTTCGCGGCAGCAGCATAAGACGAGCAATCGCAGCGAAAGTCAGCTTCGTCCGCGCAGCTGCCCTTCGGGCATCGCGGGGTTTTGCAGGCGCGGCGAATGGCAGCTTCGACGGGCCGCGCTGCAGCATAATGGTCCGAGACTGAATGTCCGCATAGGGCCGACAGAACCTGCTCCGGGCAGCGGGCGATCGCGGCCCTGCAATACCTCACCGCTTCTTCATGGCATCGCGCAGGGCCGATCCCAGGGCGCCATGCTGCGCCTCGCCTTGTGGACCGGCACCTTTTCCTCCCATCAGGGAGGGCTTGCCGGCCTTTCGCAGACCGTCCTTCGGGGCGCTCGGACGGTGACGTGCACCGCCGTTGCCTTCCTCCGTCCCAGCGTCACGGACCTCCTTGCGCATGCTGAGTCCAATGCGCTTTCGGGCCACGTCGACCTCGGTCACGCGCACCTGCACGACATCGCCGGTCCTTACCACCTCGTGGGGGTCCTTGACGAACCGGTCCGCCAACTGACTGACATGGACAAGGCCGTCCTGATGAACACCGACATCCACGAAGGCCCCGAAGGCTGCGACATTCGTCACCGTCCCTTCGAGCCGCATGCCCGGTTTCAGGTCGGTGATCTCCTCCACTCCCTCGGCGAAGGTCGCGGTCTTGAAGGTCGGGCGCGGATCGCGGCCCGGCTTCTCCAGTTCGGTCAGGATGTCGCGAACCGTGGGCAATCCGAAGCGGTCATCGACGAAGGTCTCCGCCTGCACGTCCTTCAGCGCCGCGGGGTCGGACTGGAGGCTCCGCAAGTCGCGACCGCATGTGGCGACGATGCGCCGCGCGAGGTCGTAGGCCTCGGGGTGGACGGCGGAGGCGTCGAGCGGCTCCTTGCCATCCCGGATGCGCAGGAAGCCGGCGCATTGCTCGAAGGCGCGGGGCCCGAGCCGGGGAACTTTCAATAGCTCCCGGCGGGCCCGAAATGCGCCCGTCTCGTCGCGGTGCGCCACGATGGATTCCGCAAGGCCCGGCGTCAGCCCCGAAACATGCGCCAGCAGCGGCACCGAGGCGGTGTTGAGGTCCACCCCGACAGCGTTCACGGCATCCTCGACCACGGCCTGAAGCGAATTCGACAGCCGCCGCTGGTCCACGTCGTGCTGGTACTGGCCGACGCCGATACTTTTCGGCTCGATCTTCACCAGTTCCGCCAGCGGGTCCTGAAGCCGCCTGGCGATGGAGACCGCGCCTCGGAGCGAGACGTCGAGGTCGGGGAACTCTTTCGCGGCGAGTGCGGAGGCGGAATAGACGGAGGCACCGGCCTCGCTGACCACGACCGTTTTGGGCTTCGTGGCCCCCGGGGGCAGCATGGCGAGCGTGTCGGCAACCAGTTTCTCGGTCTCACGCGAGGCAGTGCCGTTGCCGATGGCGATCAGTTCGATCCCGTGGCGGGCAACCAGATCGAGTATCTTCGCCTGCGCGCCCGTCACATCCTTCCTGGGCTGAAAGGGATAGAGCGTGTCCGTGGCCAGGAGCTTGCCGGTGGCGTCGATCACGGCGGCCTTCACGCCGGTCCGGATGCCCGGATCGAGGCCGAGCGTGGCCCGCGCGCCGGCCGGCGCGGCCATGAGCAGATCCTTGAGGTTGCGCGCAAAGACGGCGATGGCCTCCTCTTGCGCGCGCGATCGCAGGTCGGCGATGAGGTCCGTGGTCACCATGGACCGGAGCTTCACCCGCCAGGTCCAGCCCGCGACGCCGCGCAGCCAGCGGTCTCCCGGACCGTCGCCTTTCAGGTCGAGGCGGGCGGCGACCATGGCCTCGCAGCGCGGCTGACCGATCTCCGTGTCGGGTCCGATGTCGAACTTGACCACGCCTTCCTTCGCGGCGCGCAGCACCGCCAGCGCCCGATGCGACGGCATGGTCGCGAATGTTTCCGAATAATCGAAGTAGTCGGAGAACTTGGCGCCTGTTTCTTCCTGACCGGGGATGACGGTTGCGGTGACGAGGGCGTTCTTCCGCAGATAGTCGCGCAGGGCGCCCACCAGACCGGCCGTCTCGGCTAGCTCCTCGGTGAGGATGTCGCGCACGCCCTCAAGGGCCTCCTTCACGCCGGGCACGGCCTCGGTCGCGTAGTCGGCCGCCAGCTTCTCCGGGTGTGCATTTCGGTTGGCCATGATGGCGTCGCGCAGGGGGCCAAGCCCGTTCTCGCGGGCAATCATGGCCTTGGTGCGGCGCTTCGGCTTGAAGGGGAGGTAGATGTCCTCGAGCACGGCCTTCGTCTCGGCGGCGCCGATGGCGCGGGCCAGCTCGTCCGTCAGCCTGTCCTGCTCCCGGATCGACTTCAGGATCGCATCGCGCCGCTCGTCGAGGCCCCGCAGGTAGCCCAGGCGGTCGGACAGGGCGCGCAGCTGCGTGTCGTCGAGCCCGCCGGTGGCCTCCTTGCGGTAGCGCGCCACGAAGGGGACAGTCGCGCCTCCGTCGAGCAGGGCCACCGCCGCCGCGACCTGCGCCGGGCCGGCGCTGATCTCCCGACTTATGATCCGATTGATGCGGGCGGCGCGGTCCATACTCATCCTCTCGTCCCAGCTGCGTCCGTCTTAGCCCCGCCAACCATCCCGCAAAAGGGGCGGCCACCGACGGGTAGGAAATCGTGAGGTTGCCTGACCTGACCGGCCTACGCATGCCGGCCATGGGGGTGCGCGCTCGGCTGAACGCTGTCGGCGTCGCCCGCGGCCATATCTGGCCCGACCCGGCCCTGGAGTTCGACGGCATCTCGCGACGGGACGCGTGATATCCTTTGCGCAAGACCGTGTGGCGTGGTCAGGCCGGCGGCCAGACCGGGATCACAATTCGATCGCAGATCCGGCCTGACGGCGTGGCGCGAACCGGGTAGGAACGCGGTCCGACGGGCGGCTTACACGTCGCCCATTCGTCTTTCGACACCCAAGGCCCGCCATGACAATTACGCATCTCGTCACCCATTCCGGCGGCTTCCATGCCGACGAGCTTCTGTCCTCCGTGATCCTGACCCGCCTCTTTCCGGAGGCGACCCTGGTCCGCTCGCGCGATCCGGACTGGATCGCACCGGGTGCGGGCCGGATCGTCTACGATGTCGGCCGGGCCTACGACGCCGAGCACCGGATCTTCGATCACCATCAGTCCGCAGTTCCCCGGCGCGAGGGCGGCGAACCCTACAGCTCCTTCGGGCTGATCTGGAAGCACTACGGTCACGACTATCTGCGCGCCCTCGCGGTGCCCGAACCGGACCTGGAGGAGATCCACGACAGCTTCGACCGAAGCTTCGTCCTGCCCGTGGACCTGACCGACAACGGCGTGTTCGACCCCTCCGCCGCGGGTCCTTTGGCAAATCTGACCCTGCCGGCCTTGCTGGAAAGCCTGAAGCCCGCCTTCGATGCCCGGCAGGCCGGCGCCGACGACGCGGCCTTCGCAGCAGCTTTGTCCGTCTCCCGGGTCTTCGTCGAGGCCGCCATCGAACGGAAAGCCGCCCGGCGACGCGCCGAGGCCATGGTGCTGGCCGCGATCGAGGAAGCCGGTGCCTCGCACGTTCTCGAATTGCCCATGGGAATGCCCTTTCGGTCGGCCATCGAGACGGCGGGGGCCGACCACCTGCTCTTCGTCATCCATCCGCGTGAGGGGGATTGGGCGCTGACCACCATTCGCAAGGGTGGCGACACGTTCGAGACCCGCGCCGACCTGCCCGCCGCCTGGGCCGGCCTGACAGATGCTGCGCTGGAATCGGCCTCCGGCGTGGAGGGCGCCGGGTTCTGCCACAATGCACGTTTCATCGCGGTGGCGAAGACGCGAGAGGCCGTTTTGCGGATGGCCAAGGTGGCGGTGGAGGAGGCGGGGTGGGCGGAGAGCGGACCTTCGCGGCGCCCCGGAGTAACGGTAGAGATGCATAGAAAAACTCTGTAAAAACCCAAATAGTATTGGGCTAGTTAGCTACTATCCACCGGTTTCCAGCCGGGACAAATCGCCCAGAGCATTGCATCACTTGGCGAAATTCTAGAAAAGAAAAGTCGTGTAAATAAGCAACCTTTTCAAGGGCGGAAAACCGAATGCCGAAGCCAAGCCTTTTCGTCCAGCCAGCTGCTCGCAACGTCGTGCAGGTGGAAGCAGATACGGCCCTTATTCTGCTCGGCGACAACTGGAACGACTATAGTTACCGAACACTCTACACGTTGTATTACAAGCAACAGGGTACCACTCATCGTGTCGGCACGCTCAAAATACTGAAGGAAGGCCAGCGCGAAGGACGGCCACCGTTGCGCGTCGGTGAGAAAAAAGGGCCACAACTTAAGAAAAAGTTCGTCTCGCTCGGCACCTCGATTGATTATTATATCCGCCTGATCGAGCTTGATCTCCTTAACAGCGTGCGCGAATTCTTTAATGACCTTTCTTCGCATCCTGAGCTACGGGAAGCCTTTGCAAAGGAGCCGGGGCTCAAGACTTCGCTTTATCGCGAGCACAGCAGGCCCGAGGAATTCTACAACGACATAAACCGGACGGTGGCAGCAGGTGGAGTGCCGCCCGGCGAAGACGAATTCAAGCTCTCCTTCACTGCTCCAAGTTCTAAGGAGCCATTATCATTCAGTTTAGGTCGAACGGAATCCAAGGCGGGGGGGTACCAGACTGGACCATCGCGTCGCGAAGGAATCATCGTCGGCCCCAATGGCGTCGGTAAAACACATCTACTCGCAAGTATAGCGCGTGTAGCGTATGCGCCGCCCGCCGAGCGTGAACAATTGACTAACGTAGATGGAACAATGGCTGACGGCCCAGGATTTCCTAATATTTTGGCGGTTTCCTACAGTTCATTCGACAGTTTTGTACCACCAATGCTTGAGGGAGACGATCCAACCGAACGTCGCGCCGACTTTATCGCTGGCCGTGGACGGTACATATATCTTGGGCTTCGCGATCCCGCAACGCTTATCGAAGGCGGTGATGTACAGCCACGGCTTATCACTCAAGTTGAAATGGCAGAGACATTCGCCAATCATATCGCACGCATTCGCGAACTCGATCGGTTCAACATGTTCGCAAGAATTACTCAACCAGTGCTTGACGAAACATCCGTACGCGCCAACGCTGGTATTCCGCCAAATGACGCCCCTGAAGAAGAGGACTACTTGACGCGAGACGAGTTTTACGTCGAGCAGCTTGAGCGGTGGATTGGTCCAGATCCTGCCGCAGCTTTTTTGAACCTGTCGAGTGGGCATAAGATCGTAATGCACCAATTAGTTGGCATGACCGCGATGCTCCAGAGACACGGTCTCGTCCTGATCGACGAACCAGAAACACATCTACATCCCCCGTTGCTCGCCGCTTTGATGTCATCGATCCGCCGCTTACTATTGCGCCAGCATGCTTATGCCCTGGTTGCCACTCATTCACCGGTAGTCGTGCAGGAAGCGCTCGCAAGCCAAGTTGCGATCCTAGCTTCACGAGAGCCAATGATTGTTAAATCACCCTCGATCGAAACATATGGCGAAAATGTCGGAGCGCTCAGCCGCGAGGTGTTTGGATTCTATCCTACAGTCGGGGACTACAGGAATGTGCTTGATCGTATGGTCCGTGAATATCAGACGGTCGAAGAGGTGGAAGAAGCTTTAGGATCCTGCTTGTCATCGCAGGCGCTTGCCCATGTTATGGCGACGATCTCGCGAAGGACGCGCGCCGAGAAGGCTAAAGACTGATGTACACTCTGCGTTATCCCGATGAAAAGGTCGGAGATCCATTTGATGTACTGAAAAGCGCGCTGGGGGTAGACGTGCCAGCGGATTTGAAGAGAAAGCTGAGCTTCTTATATTTCGCGTATTGTGAGCGGAAGGGTGTAGGCTGCAATATGATAGCAGCAAGAAAGTTCCGGCTTGAATATGGGTCTAAACTACGAGCAGCCTACAAAACTACTTATACGAATAAGCCGCTATCTTGGTTGCGCAAAGAATTACGGTCGGTTGCCGGAAATCGCTGTCCGAGCTGTGGCGGCGCGCGTCCTGTTACGCTCGATCACCATTTGGCCCAAAACCCGTTTCCTGAATTTGCGATCTTCCCGCTCAACCTTGTTGCAATGTGTGGCACATGTAACCAGAGGAAGTCAGCGACGACTGGTAAGGCAATCGAGACCTCTTTTATTCATCCCTATCTCGACGAGGTACCTGAAGTTCCATTCTTCACCGCGACCGTAATAAGAGATGACGGCACTTATACGGTTTGCTTCGAGTTCACACCTGACGCGATACCTGATGCCGAACTCTCTAATCGTATGTCAATGCAGCTCAAGAAGGTCGATTTCAACGAGGCATTGCTGCCCGAGGTCGGCGAACTCCTCGCTGAATGGGCGCTTCGGATCGAGGATGAGATTGTGATACCAAATGAGGGCGAGATCGATCAATGGGTAATTAAAGATTATCTAAATAGGAACGCTACGCGAATTGAAAAGCAGCATCGCGTAGGTTTCTGGCAGGCGATCATGTCCCGAGCGCTTGCAGATGACGCCCAATTCTGTTCGGGTGGATTTCGTGATCTTTTACCCCGTTCGCCTAGCTAAATCATGATGTTTGCTGAGATAGCTTTTCCGGCGGGGGCCATATTTCCTTCTTCGGCTTAAGCCAGCGATAACAATGAACGCTTAACCGTGTCGCCGTTGCGCGCGGAATGAACGAGCACTATGGGCTGACACCGGCCATCAACCGAGCGTGGCACGAAAGTCCGGTAAGGGCCGTTTTACACATGGGGCTACGGGGCAGATCCACGCGATGGCCTTGCCTCGCGGCGCACCGCTTCGCAACCCTGTGCGTCATCCAGGAAGGCATACGGTCGAAAGAGTGATTCAACGAGGAACCTTTTCGGCCTGTGATTGTAGGCAACAGAATGCTGAGACAGCCATTACGCGGTAGATGAGATGTCCACGACCTATGCGAGCGACTCCGTCCCAAGAGGCGGATCCGTGATCCAGGCGACACTGATGTCGTTTCCGATTGCCTGCTTCACCTTGGCCCTTCTGACCGATCTCGCTTATTGGGCAACGTCCAACCTGATGTGGCAGCATTTCTCCTCGTGGCTTCTCTTCGCCGGGCTCGTTGGCGGCGGCTTCGCCATTCTTGGCTGGATCGTCCGGCAGGCGATCGACCGCCGTCCGACGAACTGGCCGATGGTCGTAATCAACCTGTTGGTATTGATCACCGCCTTCTTAAATTCCCTTGTTCACGCGGGAGACGGCTGGACCGCCGTCATGCCTTGGGGACTTACCCTTTCCGCCGTCACCGTCCTGCTCATGTTCGCCTCGGGCGTCATGGGTGGCGGGGCGACGCGCCGCTGATGGAAATTGCCATGACCAAGACAAGCTTCGCCGTCGTGGCGCTCGCAACCGCGATATCCTGTGCGATCCCGATTCATTCCCTCTCCGCACAGGAGGTCGACGACTTCGACATTACCAGCCAGATCGGTCCCGACCCGGTCCTGCCGGAGCCAAACTTCGTCAATCTCTGGCCCGACATGAAAGTGGCGGAGGTGATTGGCTGGCAGGACGGTGAGACCCCGACCGTCCCTGACGGGCTGACCGTCAGCGCCTATGCCCGAGACCTTGGCAATCCGCGCACCGTGCACACGCTGCCCAACGGCGACGTTCTCGTCGTTCAGTCGCGCGGTCCCTCGGGCAAACCGAAGCCCCGGCCGAAAGACTATATCCGCGGATGGATCATGGCATTTGCCCATGGCGGCGGGGGTGAGCAACCCGAGAGCAACAAGATCACGCTCCTGCGCGACACCGATCGGGACGGCACCGTCGACGAGCGATCCGACCTCCTGACAGGGCTCGCGTCCCCCTTCGGTGTCGCATGGATCGACGATACGCTCTACGTCGCTTCGACGGAGGCGGTTCTTTCGTACCCCTACGAGCTCGGCCAGACCGAGATCAGCGCAGAGCCCACCGTCCTGACCCCGCTTCCGGGAGGTCCGATCAACCATCACTGGACGAAAGACCTCGCCCTGAGCCCCGACGGGCAGCGCCTCTACGCCTCCGTGGGGTCGAACTCCAACGCGGCCGAGCGTGGTATCGAGGCCGAGAAGGGCCGCGCGGCGATCTGGGAGATCGACCGCGCAACCGGCGCGGCCAAGGTTTACGCCTCGGGACTGCGAAATCCCAACGGCCTTACCTTCCATCCCGACACGGGCGTCCTATGGGCCGTGATCAACGAACGCGACGAGCTCGGGCCGAACCTGGTGCCCGACTACATGACCAGCGTGCAGGAGGGCGCCTTCTATGGCTGGCCGTGGAGCTATTACGGCGACCATGTCGATCGGCGCGTTCACCCACCACGTCCCGACATGGTCGAGGTCGCGATTGCACCGGATTATGCCCTTTCAAGTCATGTCGCCGCGCTCGGATTGACCTTCTCGAACGGCTCTGCCCTGCCTGACCAGTATGCAAACGGCGCCTTCATTGGAGAGCATGGGAGCTGGAACCGCGACGCCTTCAATGGCTACAAGGTCGTCTACGTCCCCTTTGAGAACGGAATGCCCTCCGGCATGGCACAGGATGTCGTCACGGGCTTCCTAGACCGCGACCAGGCCCGGGGCAGGCCGGTCGGCACCGGCATCGATGGTACCGGAGCGCTTCTGGTGGCCGATGATGCTGGCAACACCGTATGGCGCGTCGCCAATGCGGACGGCTCGAGCACCGACCAACCCTTTGGCTCGGATGGAGGTCAGTTGCAGTCCGGCGACGAACCGGACGCAGATCAGACCGGCGGCCAGAACTCTGCAGCCGCCCAGTCGGCAAATCAGTCGTCTTCCGACAATGAAGGGTCAGCGACCCGGAGCGACGCAGCTTCTGGTGCCGGCCCCTCACAGACCGAGATTGCGCCGGCGACCGGGTCGCCGGATAGCGTTCAGCCGTCGAATTGACCGATTTCTCGCCCGGTCATGTGTCGGGCGGTATCTCATCCAAGCTGGTATCTTCTACAAGTCCATGATGATCGCATGTCGACAATCGATCAATTGGTTGGCCTCTTAGTTGAAGCAATTTGGGCCGCCTATATTCGACAGCGTCAATACCAAGTTTGTACAGGTCCCTTGTGCTAGATGCCCGTTGATATATCCATATTATAAGATTGGGGCGGGTAGACCGCGAGATATCGATTGCTTTGGCCATGACGAAATCGAGCTCTCCAAGCGGAACGCGTGCGTTGCAGTTGGTATCGCCTTCGGTCGTACTGCCGATGGGGCGGGCCTTGATCCGGCGCTAGCCCCATCTCAGAGACGGTACATAGAACACTGCCAATATCGAGCTTCACATAACGGTTCTCCGAAATGCTCGAGCGATTCAACGTACGGCTTTCGAGGTGTGAACGTCCCAAACATCTTCAATCGAGGTTCAAATGGCCGAGCGGGAGAACGGCGTATCGGATCGAATTCCATAGAGGTAACCCGCCAGCCATATCCGGATCATCAGTACCAGGACGATCAAGCCGTAAATGAACGGCGAGTGGTAAACGGATACCGACGAATTTATAACCCACTCGATATGTCGGAGCAGGCAATCGGGCGGGACACAATCTTGAATCCGAAACTTTGGAAGGGCGTCTCTTGCACTGCCAGCCTTCTCATCATCGCCACGCCCTACCACCGTTTCGGTATGAAAGCGGTAATACCCAAGATGATCGTCATCCTCTATGAGTTGGAGCGGACTCACCTTAACACATCGATGCCGCTGGGGGCGGTCATATTATTATGCATCGATGCGATGAGGCTTTTATCACTGCATTCGGAACAATTTTGCTACTGCAGCGGCTGCGCCAAAACCGTTGTCAATATTGACCGTCAAGAGGCCCGGAGCACAACTCCCAAGCGCAGAGGATAATGCGGCGCGTCCGCCGGCGGTCACGCCATAGCCGACGGAGGTCGGAACAGCTATGACAATTCCGGGAACGAGACCTGCCAGAACGCTGAAAAGCGCGCCTTCCATCCCGGCCACCGCGATCAGGACGCGGTACTGTCGGAGTTCCTCGGCCACGTCGAGGAGTCGCCAAAGGCCCGCGACCCCAACATCGGCGTAGATCGGTGCCGGAATGCCTAGAAAACGCAAGGAACGGGCGGCTTCACTGGCTATAGAGAGGTCCGCGCTACCCGCGCAGACGATGGCGGCCGCTCCCTCGTGGATGGCGGGCGGAGGTCTCCCAAAATAGGCCGTCCGTGAGTCTGCGTCATAATCGAGAGGTGATCCAAGGGAGTTCAGTTCTGCGGCGATCTCCGGCGCGAGGCGTGTGAGAAGGAGAGACTCCTGACGATCGGACGCGCTTCTCAATATTCCAAGAATTGTGGTGATGCTTTTCCGCTCGCAATAAATGGCTTCTGGAAGCCCGGTCCGTTCGACACGCTGCCAGTCGAACCGGGCGCCGGGCGACGATTCACCCTGCACCGGCGGACCCTTCGCGGTCGTCGTGCAGAAAGGCCGATCCGCGGCGATAGGGGGCGAGTGGAAGAAGCCTGCGCCCGGCATCGTCGCAAAGCAGTTGCGCGGCTTGACGGATCATGCCGAGCCGCCTACCGCGGCGCGCGCGATCGACATCGAGTTCGACGCTTATGCCTTGCGCTGTGACGCGGCACCGCAAACCTTCAGCCCCGGCGAGAGGAGTGAGTGTCATTTCGACCTCAGCCACAAAGGCGAGATCCTCCGGGGTCACGCGCAGGCCCGTTTGGATCCGACTCGCGAGACACGGCTGGGCCGGTAACTCCGAAACATCTCCCAGGTCAAAGCGGCGCGCCAGAGCGCGAATAGCGGATTTGTCCATGCCGGCCTCTACGAACGGATGCACGACCCGGCGCTCCGTTGCCGCGTCGAGGCCGGGACGGAAGTCCGATAGATCATCGAGATTGGCTCCGGAAGCGATGGTACCCTCCGTGCGCTCCGAGATCCGGTCATAAAGGTTCGACTTGCAGAAGTAGCAGCGATTGACCGGATTTCGGAGATAGTCAGGATCCGCGAACTCTCCCGCATCGAGGATCCGGAGGGGCCATCCATACGCGTCGGCATGACGGCGGACGCGGTCGGTCGCTTCCGCCGGAACCGCTGGAGAAATGGCATGACAGATGGTCGTATCGGCCTCGCGTACTCTAAGTGCGACGTGGGCCAGCGTCATGCTATCCACCCCACCGCTAACGGCGATCGCGAGCTTTGCGTGGCGGCGTAGGGCTTGTCCGAGCCTGGTGGGAATGTGCGGACCGGGCATCAGAAGTACTCCAGCAGGAAGAGCGAGATGCTTGGAAAGATGACGAGCGGGATCAGAAGGACGACGAGGATGGCGATAAATGGCATCGTTTCGCGAACAAGAGATCCATAGCTGGCACCTGAGACGCGCTGGAGGATAAAAATGTTCAATCCGAAGGGCGGCGTGAGCAACCCGATCATGAGCGTCAGGACAGCAACGACGCCGAAATGCACTGGATCGATGCCGGCAGCTAGCGCAACGGGCAAGAATACCGGGACCGCGATGGTCAGAATCGCGATCAACTCCATGAACATGCCCATGATCAGGAGGATGATACAAATGATGGCGAGGACGGCGACGGGATCCGAACTAACCCCAAGCAGCAAGTTGCTGACCGATTGCGGGATGCGCGCGGTCGAGACGAGCCAGCCGTAGAGGGCCGCCGAGGCGACGATGAGCATAATCGACGCGGTCGCGGTCGTGGCCCGGGCGAAGATCCCGAAGATGTCGCGGATCCGGGTCGAGCGGTGGAGAACCAGACCTAGGAACAGCGCATAGACCGCGGCGACAGCGGCGGCTTCCGTTGGGGAGAAAATACCGCCCCAGATCCCGCCCAGGATGATGACCGGCAACATGAGCGAGGGAACCGCCCGCAAAAGCGACGTCGCGAGAGGTCCAATACCTTCAAAGCGCGTAGCTTTCGGCAAGTTCCGCCGCTTGGCGACGAGCGCAATGTAGATCATCATCGCCCCTCCCATCAGAAGGCCCGGGACGAAGCCCGCGAGGAACAGATCGCTGATCGAGGTCCCGGAAATGACGCCGTAGATCACCATCGGGACCGAAGGCGGAATTATCGGTCCTATGGTCGAGGAGGCCGCCGTGACGGCGCCGGAGAAGGCACGGTCGTATCCCTGACGCAGCATAGCCTTGACTTCTATCGCCCCCAGACCGGAGGCGTCAGCCACGGCGGATCCCGACATGCCGGAGAAGAGTATCGACGCCACGACGTTGACATGTGCGAGGCCGCCCGCGACGAACCCGATCGCAACATTCGCGAAACGGAAAATTCGCTCGGTCGCCCCGGAATGGTTCATGATCTCGGCAGCGAGAATGAAGAGTGGGATCGCGAGGAGCGGGAAGCTGTCGAGCGAGTTGGTCAGCCGCTGCGCCATGATGAGGAGCGGCAGCTTGCCCTCGTAGACGATTAGCGCGAGGCTCGACAACAGCAGCGAGAACGCCACCGGAAGCCCAAGGAGGAGCAAGCCGAGCAATCCTCCGACGAGGATGAGGGTCGCCATCACTCCACCATTTCAATTGTTTCGCCTGTCGACGACGTGATCGCCCTCCGCTCGCCGCGAAGATGCGCAACCGCGCCTAAGATCGTCGCCACGAACATAAGAGCCGATCCCGCGAAAATTGGCACGACCATCAGCGACATCCGTAGGCCCGTCGCAGGAAGGCGCATCGTATTGACGACGGGAATCATCTTCCACGCGCCGTAGGTAATGACGCCGAGCACGATCAGCATGGCCAGATCGCGCCCGAGATCGAGGATCCGGTCGGCGCGGGGCGGAAGGCCGAACGTGTCAACGAGGTCGACTGCAATATGGCCCCGCGTAACCGACGCCTCGACGGCGCCGATGAACACCAGATAGATGAATAGAAGCCGACCAAGTTCCTCCGGCCACGGCAGCGGACGGCCCAAGAAGACGCGCGCGCCGACCTGTCCCGCGACGAGCGCGAGAATCCCTGCGAGCGCCACGACCCCGAGGATCACGGCCGCCCGCTCAAGTGTGCGAGACAGGGCCTTCATCGATCGCCCTCTACGTCAAGCATGATCCATCAGTCCCATTGTGACTTCAGGTCCTCGACGAGGTCCGAAGAATATCCGACGCTTGTCGCGACCTGGTCGAAGTTTTCGCGGAATTGCGACTTCCACTTCTCCACATCGACATCGAGCACGTTGACGCCCTCGTCTGCCATTGCCTGCTCGGCACCCTCTATCTCAGTCACCAGCTGTTCGTTGTGCCACGAAGAGATTTCCTCGGCGGCGGACATGATCGCGTCCTGCTGTTCTGTCGTTAGGGATTGCCAGACGGGCTCCGCAATCATCACGCCCGTTTCCTCGTAATTATGCCCGGTGCGGGTGAGGTTCTCGGCGATAGTGTGATACTTGTTCGCATAGAGCCAGTTGGAGGCCTGCTCCGTCGCGGTCACGATGCCTTGCTGCAATCCGGTGAAGGTCTCTGACAGAGGCATTGGCACAGGGGCGGCTCCGGCGAGCTCGAAATTCTGGATCCAGCTGTCCTGCGGGGGGACGCGAATCTTGAGACCCGAGAGGTCATCGATCGTCTCTACAGGCTCCGTTGCGATGAAGTTCCGCGGCCCGCGATCCCAGTTCTGCACAAGGACGCGGATGCCCTGTTCTTCGGCCAGCTTGTCGGCCAATCCCTGGAACAGTTCGCTCTCATGAACGGTGCGCGCCTGATCTTGGTTGTTGAAAACGTAAGGGGTCCCGGAGATCCACCAATCCTTGTCGAAGGCCCCAAGCCAGGTGGTAGCCCCCACGAACATCTCCACCGTCCCGAGGCGCATGCCCGACAGCATGTCGTTGGCGAAGCCAAGTTGCGCGGCGGGATAGATCTCCATCGTCACCGCCCCGTCAGTCGCCTCCGCGACTTTCTCGGCCAGCATCTCGCTCGCCTTGACGTCGATATGCGCAGGTGGATCGATTAGACCGACCTTTAGGACGGTCTGCGCCTCGGCCGCGGACAGGCCGAGGGCCGCAACGCCAGCAGCAACGTAAAATGTTCCAATCTGTTTCATGATGGTATTCCTCCCAGTTTGATTTCGGTATGGCGCCCCCGGAGTGGTCCAGACCGCACCGGACCGGTCGAGCCTCGGATTACGAGATCGCAATCTAGGCAGTAGTGCCGCGACCGAGCTTCGGCCGGATCAATCAGAATCTGCGCCGCCAGTCGCCCGATCCGAGCGGCGTCCACCCGTACCGTCGTCAATGGCGGATGGGTGTAGGCTGCGAGGTCAACATCGTCGAACCCTACGAGCGACACATCGCTCGGGACATCGAGACCCGCGGCATGCAGGGCTCTCAGCGCACCGAACGCGAGCATGTCGGACGCCGCGAAGACTCCAGTTGGCGGCTCCTCTTGTGCCAACAGAGCCTCCATCGCTTCCCGGCCCTCGACGGGTTCAGGCAGGCGCTCCAATACCAGCGACGGATCGAACGCGATTCCTGCGGCGTCCAACGCGTCACGATAGCCATCGAGCCGATGGCGTGTTCTTGCGATCCGCGAATACGGTCCGACGATGAGGCCGATGCGGGTATGACCGAGTTCGATCAGGTGGCGCACCGCCAGCTCGGATGCCTTGCGATTGTCGAACCCCACATAGGAGATCGAGCCTGTGTCCACCGGAGGTTTCTCCCAAGTGATGACGATGCGAACGTCGCTCGCCGTCGCCAACTGTGCGATCCGCGCCTCCTGCCCATAAGTCAGGCCTGTCAGGACCAGTCCCTTGACGCGACGCTGGAGAAGCGTGTCGATGAGCTTTCCTTCGATGGCTTCGTCGTAGCGCGTCGCTCCCTGGATCGTCGAATGACCTGCCGCCATCGCGACATCCTGGATCGAATGCAGCGTTTCGGCGAAGAGCGCGTTCGAAGCGGCTGGAACCAGTACGCCGATGACCGTCGACCGCCCGGTCGATATGTCGCCGGCCACCGCGTTGTAGATGTAGCCGAGCTGCGCGGCGGCGCCATTGACCCGCGCACGGGTATCGTCACTCACCTTATCTGGCTCGCGTAGCGCGCGGCTGACCGTGGCGACCGATACTTCCGCCAATCTCGCCACCTCCCGCATATTCAGCTGTCTTTCGGCCAATGCCGCTCCATTTCGAGTGTAACATGTTACATTTATAAGGCGTATCATGCGCGGGATGTGAGTCAAGATGCTTGCAAATTACGCAGCATGATTAGGTCGTACTAGACGTAAAGGTGGCGCTGTGCGACATATCGGTAGTGTAACTTGTTACACAAAATCGATCAGATACTCAGATGAGGACCGACCCGTATGAAAGACGTTGCACTCGATTACGGAGATACGAGAATGAACGTCGCGCTCCCGGACACGGCAACGGTTGTGCGGTACGGTGAAACCTATACGGACCCGCCATCCTGCGATCCGGTCGACGCGACTCGCAACGCGCTTCGGTCCCCTGGCGGGGGAATGAAGCCGCTTTCGGAGATCGCGGGCCCCGGCAAGCGGGTTGCGATCGCGTTTCCCGACCGTGTCAAAGGGGGCGCGCACGCCAAGGCCCACCGCAAGGTATCGATCCCACTGGTGGTCGAGGAACTTCTGAGGGGAGGGTGCGAACTCAAGAACATCACGCTGATCTGCGCCATGGGTCTTCACCGCATGAACACGGTTGCGGAATGGCGCGATTATTTGGGTAGTGAAATTGTCGACCAGTTCCTTCCAGACCGGATCGTCAACCATGATGCCGAGGACCCGAAGCTCAAACGTTACAACGACGATGCGTATGGCAATGTCGTCGAATGCAACCCGATCTTCGCAGATGCGGATATTGCGATCGTGATCGGCCATTGCGCCGGCAATCCTTACGGGGGGTTCTCCGGCGGCCACAAAATGGTTGCGACCGGTATAACCGGCTGGCGTTCGATCGCATCACATCACGTTCCGCAGACAATGCACCGCGATGACTGGTTGGGTGCAGCGCCAAAGGGTCGGATGCGCGACCAGTTTACTTCGATCGCTAAGACGATGGAGGAGAATATCGGCAAGCAGATCTTCGCGGTCGACGCGGTGATCGGTCAGTTCGCTGAGGTGCTCGCCGTTCATGCCGGGTCGCTTGACTACGTAGAGGAAGCCTGCTGGCCCCTCGCGGGCGAACGCACGAATGTCACCCTCGAGAATACCGAGCCGGCCGACGTGCTCGTCGTCGGCGTGCCGCGCAACTTTCATTACGGCCCAGGAATGGGGTCGAACCCGGTCCTCATGGGTCTGGCACTCGGGGGGCAATTATCGCGATGCTGGAACGCGCTGCGACCCGATCCGGTCCTGATCGCGGTCGCGCAACTTGACGGATGGTTCAATCCGAACTGGTTTCCCTCATATGAGGAAACGTTCTGGCAGATGACCCGGCACAACGATGCCAGCGAGTATCTCGCCTCGGACGAGGCCCGGGACATGGCTCTGCATCCGGAATACCGCTACCGCTACTCGACGAATTACACGTATCATCCGTTTCACGCGATGAGCATGCTTTCGGGGGGAGCGATACCTGCCAAACGCTGCAGGAAAGTTTTGATCGTGGGGTCGAAAGAGCCCCTTCACGCCAAGGCGCTCGGGATGTCACCGGTTGCGACGTTCGAGGCCGCGATGGCCGAGGCCGAACGCCATGTCGGCAAATCGCCAAAGATCCTGTGCACGCCTGAATGCTTCTCGGGGGGAGCGGCGGTGCACCTCACGGCGGGTCGCGTCTGATGCGGGTTGCGGTCATTGGGCTCGGCGTGATGGGTCGCGTCGCGGCGGAGGCTGCGAAAGCCCAAGGTCACGAGATCGTCGCAAGCGATCCGGCCGCGCGCGCCGTGGATGCGGCGAAGGCATTGGCTATCGGCTTCGAGGTAATTCCAGAAAACGCGGTCATTGGTGCCGATGTCGTCCTCCTGTTCCTGCCTGGCCCGCCCCAGATCAGGGCCGTTATTCCGAAGCTTATTCCTAAGCTGAGCGACGGCTCCGTGATTGTCGATCACTCGACAGCCGATCCCGGGACAGCTGAAGAGATGGCGGCATTAGCGGCGGAGGGGAGTATCGGCTGGATCGATGCACCCGTTTTGGGCCGACCAACGGCTGTCGGGAGTTGGGCGCTCCCCGTAGGACAAACCGAAGGGGCGCTCGATCGTGCCCGTTCCGTGCTCGATTGCTATGCCAAAGCTATCTACGAAGTGGGCGGTCCCGGCGTAGGCCATACCGTGAAACTGCTGAACCAAATGATGTTCGGGGCGATCAATGCGATGACCGCCGAGATGATGGCAACCGCGCAGACTCTGGGACTGCCGCCCGCCCGCCTTTACGAGATCATCACGGCGAGCCAAGCCGGAACCGTCAGTAATCTATTCAAAGAGCTTGGGGCCCGAATCGCCAGGGACGATTACGACAACCCAACGTTCAGTGTAAAGTTGCTGGAAAAGGATGTCCGGCTAGGGCTCGAGATGGCGCGGAAGGCGGGGATGGAACCGCGCCTCGGGCGCGTTGTCGCGGCAATGAACGACGAAGCGATTGCAGGCGGATTTGGCGACCGCGACACGTCGTCAATGTGGCTAGCGAACCTGACTAAATGAGCCAGGGTCTTCATCTTCACGTCGATCCTCTAGGCGGCGTGGCGGGAGACATGCTTCTTGCCGCCTTTCTCGATCTAAGGCCGGATCTCGAGGAGGGGGCGCGGGCGCTAGCCGGAACGATCGGGCCCGGCGTCATCCTGATACGCTCGGACGCCAGCGATAAGGGCCTCCGGGGGACGCGAGTTCGTCTTGACCTTCCGTCCCGGGAAACGGGACCGACCCATTACGCAGAGTACGTTGCGCTGATCGAGCGGACATCACCCGATGTGGGCACGCGGTCCCGCGCGGCAGACATTCTCCGTCGCCTCGGGGAAGCCGAGGCGCGGGTGCATGGTGTGACGCTCAACGAGGTCCATTTTCACGAAATTGCGGACTGGGATTCAGTTGCAGACATCATCCTGAACGCATGGATGCTGGAGCGACTCGACATCCGGTCGGCAAGCGTCGCCGCGCTGCCCCTGGGGGCGGGGCGAATCGAAACGCGGCATGGCCAGATGCCGGTGCCCGCTCCCGCGACGCTCGAAATGTTGAAGGGACTTGTCGTGATCGACGATGGGATCGGGGGAGAGCGGGTTACGCCCACCGGGGCGGCGATCCTTTCGCACCTTTCCCCCGCAATAGCCTTGCCGGATGGCCCTCATTGCATGTCAGGCGCGGGATACGGTTTAGGCCACCGCACACTTACGGGTATCGCCAACGCGGTACGCCTTTCTCTCTGGAGCGAGGCGCGAACCGCTGTGGGCATGATTGGCGTCATCCGCTTTTCAATCGACGACCAGACCGGCGAAGATCTTGCGGTAGCGCTTGATCGAATTCGGCGAGCTGACGGCGTGGTTGATGTGCTCCAGTTTGCCGCTTTTGGTAAGAAGGGACGAATGACCGTTCGCGCCGAAGTGCTTTGCGACCAGGCCCGGCTGGAAGACATCGCCGCGATGTGTCTATCGGAGACGACGACACTGGGTGTCAGAACGAGTACCGAAAGGCGCATTGTCCTTCCGCGCACTCACGAGGTTGTCGATGGGATTGGCGTCAAACTGGTTGAACGCCCAGACGGCAAGTTCACGCGCAAAGCGGAGATGGATCACCTTAGCGGCATAGGAAATCATGCGACACGTCAACGGGCGCGACATGCTGCAGAGAGCGATGAATGACAGTTGAGGAATCTGTTGTCCGCTAGAGATGTGAAGCAATGCGGAGGCGTTGCTTTGGCTCTGATGCTGTAACCGCCCCCCGACGGCATCGACGTGCCAGGGTGGGATCGCAACAATCCATTTTGGGAGGCGGTCATGTCGGAGATTACCACGGTCGGATTGGATCTCGCGAAGAATGTGTTTCAGGTCCATGGCGCTGACGCCAGAGGTGGCGTGGTCTTTCGCAAGAAGCTCAGAAGGGCCGCGGTGCTCGAGTTCTTCGGCAAGCTGCCGCCCTGCCTCGTGGCGATGGAAGCCTGCGGTGGCGCGCATTTCTGGGGGCGGGAGCTGACACGGCTCGGCCATGACGTCAGGCTCATCCCGCCCGCCTACGTAAAGCCGTTCGTCAAGCGGCAAAAGAACGATGCTGCT
>NZ_QKZL01000032.1 GCF_003253995.1 Palleronia aestuarii | reverse complement strand
CCCCGTACGTCTGAGCCAAGAAATCATCGCGGCGAAGGCGATGCTCGAGCGGAGCAAGGCCAAGCTCGGATTTGCGCCGGCATCGCTGGCAGCGGACAAGAGCTACGGCACCGCGCCCTTCCTGGCGTGGCTCCTAAGTTGGAAGGTCACGCCTTTCGTCCCGGTCCTCGATCGCAAGCCGCAGACCGACGGCAAGCTGACCCGAGACGCATTCGTCTACGATCGGGACCGCGACTGCTTCATTTGCCCCGAGGGCCACGATCTGACCTACCGCAACATCACCGTCGAGACCGGCGTGAAACGCTACAAGCCGGCGACCGCCGCGTGCCGGGCCTGTCCGCGCAAGCCCGAGTGTACCAATGCCTCCGTGCGGTCGGTCATCCGCCTCGTCGACGAGGAGGCCCGGGAGACGGTCCGCGAACTGATGGGTACAAACGCCTACAATATCAACCGGGCCCGACGGAAGAAGGTCGAGATGCTCTTCGCACATCTCAAGCGGCACCTCGCACTGCGGCGCCTGCGCCTCCGAGGACTGACCGGAGCGACCGAAGAATTCCTCCTCGCCGCCATCGCACAGAACCTAAGGCGCTTGGTGAAGCTCTCGCCCACCTGATGGCGGGCGAAATGGACTTCGCCTCGCGTACTTTCCCCAAAAGCACTCGACGACGCGTCGGACGGCCGCGACATCTACATTTGGTGCCCGGCCTTTCTCACCGATATCGGTCGGTTTCGACCACCCTTCGCGACCACCGTTCAATACCACAATAATTCGGGCATCTGTTGTGTAAAGCTTCTCAGCTTTCAAAGCTGAACCGAAGTCCGTGCGGATCAGAGTGACTTTCTAGAAACTTGGGTCATTCTTTAACCGCACCTGTCATGGACGAAACATAGTAGTCTACGAAGAACGAGTAGAGGATCACGACAGGCAGCGAGCCCAGGAGCGCGCCGGACATGAGGGCGCCCCATTCGTAAATGTCGCCTCGGACCAGTTCCGTCAGCACGCCAACCGGAATGGTCTTGTTCTCCGACGAGGAGATGAACGTCAGCGCGTAGATGAACTCGTTCCACGAAAGCGTGAAGGCGAAGATCCCCGCAGAAATCAAACCCGGAACGGCGAGAGGCAGGATCACCCGGGTCAGGACCTGCCACCGGGTCGCACCGTCCACCAGCGCGCTTTCCTCTAGTTCAAAGGGGATCGTGCGAAAGTAGCCCATGAGAAGCCAGGTGCAGAACGGGATCAGGAAGGTCGGATAGGTCAGGATCAGGGCCAGTCGCGTGTCGAAGATGCCGACCTGGAACACGATGAAGGCTAGCGGGATGAAGAGGATCGAGGGCGGCACGAGATAGGCGAGGAAGATCAGAAGCCCGGTGACCCGGGCGCCTGTGAAACGGATGCGCTCGATGGCGTAGGCGGCGAAGACGGATGCGAGAAGCGACAGGAAGGTGGAGGCGACGGCCACGAGCATCGTGTTCCAGAGCCAGCCCGGATAGGAGGTCTCGAAGAGCAGGTACTTGATGTGTTCGAGCGTCGGCTGGACCACCCAGAACGGGCTGTAGGTCTCGTAGTCGGTCAGCTGTCCGTCCGGTTTGATCGCCGTGATCGCCATCCAGTAGAACGGGAACAGCAGGACGAACACGAAGACGGCCAGCGGCAGGTAGACCACGAAGATCCGTCGCGTCAGCGTATTGAACTGCTGCATGCCCTCCACGTCGTCGGTGACGGCGCGGGTCTCGGCGATTGTCGTGGGTTTTCTCATCGCAGGTCTCCCGGATGCATCAATCCCCGCCTCCCTGCTGCCACTTCCGCCGCTGAAGCCCGAAGAAGCTGAAGAGGATCGCGGCGAGCAGGAACGGGATCATCGCCACCGCGATCGCCGCCCCCTCACCTAGTTGGCCACCCGGGATCGCGCGCTGAAACGACAGCGTGGCCATGAGATGCGTGGCATTCACCGGGCCGCCGCGGGTCAGGACGTAGATCAACTGGAAGTCGGTAAAGGTGAAGAGCACCGAGAATGTCATGACGACGGCAATGATCGGGGTGAGGAGCGGCAAGGTAATGCGCCGGAACCTTTGCCACGACGTGGCCCCGTCGAGGGCCGCGGCCTCGTTCAGCGATTGCGGAATGGTCTGGAGGCCGGCGAGCAGCGAGATGGCCACGAACGGGATCCCCCGCCACACGTTGGCCGCGATGACCGAGGCGCGCGCCATGCCCGGATCGCCGAGGAAGTTGATGGGCGCGTCGATCCAGCCCCATTTCATCAGCACCCACGAGATGATCGAGAACTGCGAATCGTATATCCACCAGAAGGCCAGTGCCGAGAGTACGGTCGGGACGACCCATGGCAGCAGGATGATCGCCCGGAACAGGTTCTTCATCGGCAGCCGCTCGTTCAGGATCAGGGCGAGCCAGAGGCCGAGGACGAATTTCAGGACGGATGCCACCGTGGTGTAGAGCAGGGTGTTGAACACCGAGAGCCAGAACACCGGATCGTCCGACAGCCAGATGTAGTTCTCGAGCCCGATGAAGATACCCGGCCGGCCGATGGTCGTGTCGGTAAAGCCAAGCCAGACCCCGAGGCCCAGCGGATAGGTCAGGAAGCAGAGCAGGAAGACCGCCGCCGGCAGCATGAAGAGGAATCCGAGCCCGTTCCGGCTTCCGACGAAACGGGCGATCAGACCCGGCCGTGCCATGCCGCTCGTCCCGTCTGAACTTCGTGCCATTCTGGATCGCCCCCCTCAGGCATCACCCGCGCGATCCATCCGCGCGGGTGAGCGTCTTCTTAACGGTAGTAACGTCCGATCCGCCGCGCGGCGTTGGCGATGGCGTCGTCGGTGGACCGCTGGCCGGTCACCGCCTCCGCGAACATGTCGACGAGCACGTAATCGGCCATGACCCCGGCGGATGCAGGGCCGAGCGGTCCGGCATAGCCGTTGGGCCGGAGGCTTGCCGATGCGTTGGCATAGGCCTCGTGAACCGGGTTCGACGTCCAGACCGGGTTGTCCGCAAACGCCTTGAGCGGTTGGCAGCAATAGGCGCTCGCGCCCTCGATCCACGCATTCATCCGGTCCGGCTGGTACATGAACTCGATATAGGCCTTCGCTGCTTCGGGATACTGGCAGTGGTCGAAGATCGACAGGGTCGATGTCTGGTGCAGCTCGACGGACTCGCCCACCGGACCGATCGGCAGGTTGACGGTACGGATGTCCTCGGCGATCTCGGACATGGCCGGATCGTTGGCCGCCGCGTAGTAAAGCGAGACGCCATTCGCGGTGAGAGAGATCTGCCCGGCGAGAAAGGCCCGGTTGTTGTTGATGTCGAGCCAGCTCTCGGTGCCGGGGATGAACGTCGCGTAGAGCGCCTTGGCGTATTCGATGGCGGCCCGCGTTTCGGGCGAGTCGATGGCGACTTCGCCGTTCTCGTCCACCGTCATGCCGCCGTGGCTCCAGAGGAGCCAGTGCGCGTAGTTGTTGCCGTCGCCCACCGCCTTGCCGTGCGGGAAACCCGCAGGCGTTCCGTTCGACTGCATCGCCTTGCACAGTTCGAGGAAGCCGTCGGTATCCTCAGGGAACGTGTCGAACCCGGCCGCCTTCATGTGGCTGTCGCGATAACAGATCGCGTTGCCGATGGCGCAGAGCGGGACGGCGATGAAGGTGTCGTCCTGCTTGGCGTAGCCCTCGAGCCCCTCGTACCAGCCGCCATTCGCCTCGCCGAGCCCGGTGGCGAGGTCGGTCACGTCGACGAGCTTGTCGGGGTACTGAAACGGGTCGTCGAACCAGCTCATCACCATGTCGGGACCGGAGCCCACATTGGCGGCGACGGCTGCCTTCGGACGGACGTCCTCCCAGCTCTCCTGGTCGATCTGCACCTGGACGCCGGTCGCCTCCGTGAAGGCCTGGGTGTTGGCGTTCCACGCCTCCTCCTCGCCCGGAACGAAGGGCACCCAGCGCAGGAGACGCAGGCTCGCCCCCTCCTCCGGCGTGAAGCTCATTCCCGCACCCTGCGCGATGGCCCGTCCGACCGCGAACGGCCCCGCGGCGAGGCCGGTTGCCGCCAATCCGGCCGTACCGGCGAGAAACTTCCTGCGTTTCATGGTCATGTCATCTCCTCCCAACATAAACCGCTGCGATCGTCTGCCGTGCAAGCGCCGCTCTTTATCGTCCCTGCCCGCTTCCGGTTTCTCTCGACCCGGCTCGCCGCCCGCCACCACGCCGAGGATTGCCGCCCGCCCCCTCCCTCATGACGACAGGCGCTCCCCGCTATCGGCATCGAAAACATGCACCGTCGCGGGATCGATCGACACCATGAGTTCCTCGCCCGGCTTCTGTCGGATGCGATCGCGGAACACGCAGGTCACCGGGCTTTCGACCAGATGGCCGACGACGTAGGTTTCCGAGCCCGTCGGCTCCACCACCTCGATCCTGATGGGCACGTCGCCCCCGAGATGAATACCTTCTGGGCGGACGCCGTAGACGAGGTCGCGCCCGGGCGCCGCACGGCCGGGATCGCCAACGGGAAGCCGCAATCCACCCGTCGTCACGAAGATCGACCGGTCATCCGGATCCATCCGGCCGGAAAGCAAATTCATGGCCGGGGATCCGATGAAGCCCGCGACGAAGAGGTTCGCCGGCCGGTCGTAAAGTTCAAGCGGGTCGCCCACCTGCTCCACGATGCCGTCGTGCATGACGACGATCTTGTCGGCCATGGTCATCGCCTCGATCTGGTCATGGGTGACGTAGACCGTCGTCGTGGCGAGCCGCTGGTGAAGGTTCTTGATCTCCGTCCGCATCGACACGCGCAACTTCGCGTCGAGGTTCGACAGGGGCTCGTCGAAGAGAAACACCTGGGGGTCCCGTACAATGGCCCGGCCCATCGCGACGCGCTGTCGCTGACCGCCCGACAATTGCCGGGGATAGCGGTCGAGGAGATGGGACAGACCCAGGATCTCGGCGGCCGGACGCACGCGATCCTCGATCTCGGACTTGGCGACGCCCTTCAGGGAAAGGGAGAAGCCCATGTTTTCGCCAACGGTGATGTGCGGGTAGAGCGCGTAATTCTGAAACACCATCGCGATGTCGCGTTCCTTCGGTGGCAGCGCATTGACCACGCGGTCTCCGATCACGATCTCCCCCGATGTGATGTTTTCGAGGCCTGCGAGCATTCGCAGCAAGGTCGACTTGCCGCATCCGGACGGTCCCACGAGAACGACGAACTGCCCCTCATCGATATCCACCGTGATGCCGTGCAGCACTTCGGTGGAGCCGAAAGACTTGCGGACGTCCTGAAACTTCACCGGCGCCATGCAATCCCCCCAACCCGCCGAAGGTGGCGGTGCCTCCCTGTTCGCCGACTATTGACGCGCCGTCGCGTAGGCGCAAGACGCGCTGAACTGCGTCGGGTTTTTCGTCGACTTATCTGGCGGCGGACAAGCGCTACGGCACCGCGTCGTTCTTGGCCTGGCTTCTGAGGGGGAAGGCCATTTTCTTTGTCCCGGACCTCGATCGCAAATGCATTCCGACGGTGATCTGACCCGCGACACGTTCTTCCACGATCAGGTACGAAATGGTTTTCTCTGCCCCGAGGGGCGCGGGCTGAAGGTGTACAAGGTTCTGGGCGTGAACCGCGCGGAGGAAGAATTAGGTCGCACCGGCCATGATCAGAGGCGATGACGGCAGCGCATTCGTAACCGTCGAATGGGTCGTTCAACCCTTGCCCCCAGGGGCTGGTGCGATCGACGTCACGCTGGACATCTCGAGACCCAGCAAGCTTCGGACGGAATGCCTGAACCCCCACTGGTTCATGAGCATCGGCCTGTGCCTGCAATAAGCTGAAAGACTGGCTCAGATACCACAACGAGGACCAATTCCCGAGCGCGATCGGGTACGACCTCCCGATCGCCATGCATTATTCCGATGACTTCACCAGCCCGCCATGGTGGGACAGCCGGGAAAATCCAGTATCCGGTGGTCCGAGTTCGGGTAGCTCGGTAATCTGTCAGCCTGCGCTAGCGACGAGCGACAACCGCGTGGGACCACGGCCGGGGTCCGAGGAAACATCCGGGTTTCCGGTCTTGCTGTCTTCATCCCCGCGCAACGTGGTGAGAAGGTCACGCAGATCGCGGCACTGTCGCATCAGGGAGCCCGAGGTCTCACGGGAGGTAATGGCCGTATCGGCGTTCTCCTGAATTACCCGATCGAGTTCGCGGATGGCCGTGTTGATCTGCTCCGCACCCACCTGCTGCTCACGGGTCGCGGCAGATATTTAGCGAACGAGATCCGCTGTCCGCACGATCTCCGGAATGAGATCCGTGATCTTCTGACCGGCCTCCTGCGAGACCTGATGCGTCTCGACGGAAAGACGCCCGATCTCGGTAGCCGCCTCCTGACTGCGTTCGGCGAGCTTGCGGACCTCCGCGGCGACGACTGCAAATCCCCGTCCGTGTGTACCCGCGCGTGCGGCCTCGATCGCCGCATTGAGGGCCAAAAGGTCGGTCTGACGCGCGATTTCCCGCACGATACGGATTTTGTCGGCAATCTCCCCCATCGTGTTGACGGCACGGGTTACCGTTTCGCCCGCGCTCCGGGCGTTGTTCGCGCAGTCCGTGGCGATGGTCTTGGTGGTCCTGGCGTTATCGGCGCACTGGCCAATCGTCGCGGTCATCTCTTCCATCGCAGAGGACGCTTCCTGGGCGGAGGTCGCCTGCTGGGAAGCGCGCATGCTGACCGTCGAGGCCAATTGTACCATCTTGTCGCAATCACCCGCGACGAGATCGACGCTCGCACCAGCCTGATCCAGCGTGGCGTGCCGGAGATGCATCTCCTGCGACATGTCCCGTACGAAGGCCGCGTAGGCCCAGGATTTTCCGATCCGCATCTTCGAAAGGGCAAGGCTTGCCGGAACCACTCCGCCGTCCTTCCGTTGGATCGTGACGGCCCGGCTGGAGCCGACGATCTTGTCCTGCCCTGTGGTCCTGTTGGCATCGATCAGATCGTCGTGGTTGTGGCGATGTGCGTCGGGGACGAGCATCTTCACATTGTTACCGAGCACTTCCTCGGACGTGAATCCCCAAAGCCGCTCGGCGGCGGGGTTATAGAATATCACGGTATTCGTATGATCGATGATGACGACAGCGTCGATCGCCTATTTCAGTGTTTCATGCATCATCCAGGATGGAATGGATGATGTTTTTCGGTGATGGAGTCAGTTTATCATAGAAATCGTCTCGCGGGGAGTAACACGCTCGATCGTACGAGATTAAGGTGAAAAAGTTATTGCTGCCTAATGGCCGGAATTTTATCGGACTAATAGTTCTGAACGCGATGATTTCTTTACCGCGGGGGTTCGACTCCCCGCGGGCTTTCAACCGACGTTGTACTTACAGCAAGAAGTCGTCGAGATCTTCGGGCTGATCCTCGACGGTCTCTTCGATGTTCGGCAGGCCGAGGGCTTGGCGATGAACGATGCGTTCATCCTCCATCGTGTAGAGCTGGTAAAGCCAGTCGAGTTCGATATTGCCATCCACGCTTTCGGATTCAGAAGCCAAATCGTGAACTTGCCGGGCGAGTTCCTCAATCGACTGCGCTTTGTCCGCCGCGGCATCGAAAGCATTTCCCCCGGCGGTCGAAGCGCCGTCTAGACGGTCGGCATGGCCCAGGATTCGACGGCGCATATTGCCGACACTATCGAGCTTCTTACCCTGCTCCTCGACTTCCTCGGCTGCGGATTCCTGTATTTCGAGAAGGGTCTGCAAGTCACGGCCAAGGTTGGAGGCAGCGAGTGCTTCGGATGTGCCGCGAATATGCGTCAGCGCTTCGGATATCTGGGCAATCAGGTTCGAGATCCGGTCGACCACATCCTTGACCGATCCCGCCAGGAACCGAAGGGGCGAGGTCTGTGAGCCGGATCGGTGTGCCACCAACGAGGCATTGTAGACAGACGTCTCCAATTCCCGATTTAACTGCACCGAGGTCTCCAGATTCTCCCGGGTGGAATCGATCTGTCGGGCGATACCCGAGAGCAGGTCCAGCGCAGCGCCAAACTGCTCCCTCGCCCGGGCCACGGAGTCGAGCATCACCTTGTTGGCCTGGGCGGTCGCGATTATCCAGGCAGCAGAGGGGTCCGTCGAATCGCTTCGGTTATGAATGGTCGGGCTTCGCTCGAAGGCGGAGTTTAGGCTCTGAAGAGAACGACTTGCATTGCCCGCGACCTCGTTCAGCGCTCCAGCCATTGATGAAAGCTGAGCGTTTATCACCTTGTCCAGGGCGGCCCGTTCTTCGGGCGCGGCTTTGTCCATTGCAGCGATCGCGGCCCGAACATGATCGCTTCGCTGTGCGAAGGCATCAGGGAATTGCAGACAGCCGATCAGGTTGCCGACAGCCCGTTTCACCTCATCATTGAGCCGGTTCGCATCCTCCCGGATTTCGGCCAGGTAGGAATGGTGGAGCTGTTCCAGCTCGGCAAGGCGGATGGCTTCACCGCCCGTGTTGTCTGACAGGGCCCGGAATTCGAGCCCGATGGCGGTGAGCCTTTCGCGGGCCAATCCCGTTTGTTGCTGCGTCTCGACGACCAGATCCGTCGAGCGCGACGTTGCCTGCTGCAGTTCCCGGCATCGACCGTCCAGCGATTCGGTAAACGCGGTGAGCCGGTTTCCCATATCCTGCGTTTCGGTCTGGGTAATCTTGGTAAGCGAGGAAATGCTGGTAAGCGCGACAGTATGCTTTTTCATCTCGTGGAGCGATCCAGAGATCCTGATGAGAGAGCCCTGGAAAGCTCGGTCCGTCAGAGATCCGGCCGCACCGCTGGCCGCTGCCGCAGCAGAGGCTGCATTTTGCAGGAACATGTCGAAATTGTTTTCGCTGTGGTCGCGTTCATCTTGCGGCGCGACGGCCGTCAACAGGTTCCCGATATCCGTGCCGAACTCCGATGCGGTACTGCGGATAATCTCGAGTTCGTAGAAAGCGATAGAGAATGCCCCGGCAATCTCGTGGGAAAGACGCTCGAGAGATTTCTCGAGTTCGACGTATGTTAGCGTCATGTGACCTCCGAGACTTGACTGAGGACACGATAGGTATGCCGGGTTAGCGCTCTCTTAAAAGCGCACCGGAGACACATCCGTTTTTCAAAATTCCTGATCCGCGTTTACCGGATATTCGTGTGTTCCGTCGAAGTGGTCAGTCACCAATTGTCCATGAGGTGACGATGCCCGCTATATGTGATCGAACCACGACCTCGATGCGTTTCGCCGACGGCATCGATGCTGGAACCGTCGCGGCGGCCCAGGACCGGGTCCTGTTGCTTCTCGATATGGCCGAGGTCTCCGGGACCAAGATGTCTCTGGAACCCTACACCGATGGCGGCGTGGCCCGTTTGCGCTCGTCGCAGCATCTCTCTCGCGCAGCTCGCGGCTTTCCGGCCGGCCGGCTCGATTTCGGCCGCCATGCTGCCGCGGCCTTGTCGGCGCTCGAACAACCCAAGGAGATTTAAAGCATGGCGAAGACAGTTCTCAGCGTCGACGACTCGAAGAGCATCAGAGACATGATCGGCTTTACGCTGCAGCCGAAAGGGTACGACGTCATCGGTGCAGGCGACGGCCTGGAGGGCCTCGAAGCGCTCGCGTCCAATTCGGTCAGCTTGGTTGTCTGCGATCTCAACATGCCGAACATGAACGGCATCGAGATGATTCAGAAGGTTCGCGAGGACAGGCGCTTCGACGGCATTCCGATCGTGATGCTGACCACCGAAGCGCAGAAAGAAAAGATGATGGAAGCCAAGCAAGCCGGTGCCACCGGCTGGCTCGTCAAGCCCTTCGATGAGGCCAAGCTGGTCGCGGTCGTCGACAAGATGATCGGTGGCGCCTGATGAACCCGGCTGCCGAATCCTTCATCCAGGAAGCGCGGGATATCCTCGAGGAACTGGAAGGGATATTGCTCGAGCTCGAGGCGGATCCCACCAATCCGAAACGTATCGACGCAGTGTTCCGGGCCCTTCATACGCTGAAGGGTTCGGGTGCGATGTTCGGTTTTGCGACGCTTTCGGGTTTCACGCATCATTTCGAGAATGCCTATGATCGCATCCGCGAGGGCAAGGCTACGGTAACGCCTCGGCTGATCCAACTTTCGCTAGCTTCCCGCGACCATCTCGAGCGAATGCTCGATGCCGGTCCCGACATGGACGGCGCGACCGCGCAGGATCCGGCCACCGCTGATCTGGTGGCTCAGATCGAGGCGCTCGAGGAAGTCCAGGCGGTCAAACCAGCGGAATCGGCTCCGAAGGCCGAGCGCTTCTTGATCACTTTCAAGCCCGACGCCGCCGCGCTGAAGAACGGCCTGCGCCCGGATTTGATCATCGAGGAACTTGCCGGACTTGGTCAGATGGAAGTCCTGACCCGGCCAGAGGAGGAGTCCGACTCGCGGGAGATTGATCCCGCCGTCGATCGTCCTTCTTGGGAAGTGGCAATGGAAACCGCGGCGGGGCGGGAGGCTATCGAAGAGGTCTTCATCTTCGCGACAGACTGGCAATTGGAAATCGTGCAGGTGACCGAGACGCCTGCGGAAGAGGCAGCCGAGCCTGCGGCCCGATGTGCCGAGAATCAAACGGAGATGGCAGCCCCCACGGCCGGTCAACCGACGAACGAAGCCAGGTCCGCTGCGAAGCTCGATTCCGTACGCGTACAGTCGCACCGGCTCGATGAACTCATGGATCAGTTGGGCGAACTGGTGATCGCTCAGGCGCGCCTGAACCGGATTGCATCCGAACTCGGGGATACCGGGCTGGCCAGCACCGCGGAAGAGATCGAGCGTCTCGTCACCGGATTGCGTGACACTACGCTATCGATCCGGATGCTGCCGATCGAACCGGTGTTCGGAAAATTCCGCAGGGTCGTGCGGGACCTGTCCACCGAACTCGGCAAGACCGTGACGCTCGAGACCCGCGGCGGCGAGACCGAGGTCGATAAGAACGTCATCGACAGCCTGACCGAACCATTGGTCCATATCATCCGCAACTCGATCGACCACGGTATCGAGACGCCAGAGGGCCGCAGGGCTGCAGGCAAGCCCGAGCAATCGGAACTCGTGCTGCGCGCGCGGCAGGCCGGCGGCGAGGTGCTCATCTCCGTCATCGACGACGGCAAGGGGCTCGATGCAGAGGCAATTCGCGTGCGGGGCATCGAGCGCGGCCTGATCGCCCCGGATCAAGAGCTCTCCGAGGAGCAACTCTTCGCGCTCATTTTCGAGCCCGGCTTCTCGACCGCGACGACACTTTCCAGCGTCTCGGGGCGCGGTGTCGGCATGGACGCGGTGCACAGGGCCATCGATGACCTTCGCGGTACGGTCGAGGTAAAATCGCAAAAAGGCCGTGGCACCGAAGTGACCCTCCGCCTGCCGCTGACGCTTGCGATCATCGACGGGCTTCTCGTGACGGTCGGTGAAGCGCCCTTCGTACTGCCGCTGTCCAATGTCGAGGAATGCGTGGAGCTGCCCGTGGACGAAGAGACGCGCAAAAGCGGTCGCTCACTCCTGCGTATCCGTGACCAACTGGTTCCCTTCCTCAACCTGGACACCCTGTTCGGGTTCGACCGTGTGGACCGATCCGACCGCCGTGTCGTGATCACCAGCGTCGAGGGCCGCCGTACCGGCCTCGTCGTCGACGAGGTGATCGGCCAGTACCAGACGGTGATCAAGCCCTTGAGCCTCTACCACCGCGGGATCGAGGGGCTCGCCGGTTCCACGATCCTCGGCGACGGCTCGGTGGCATTGATCCTCGATGCCGCCGCGGTCGTGAGGCGCGCCCAGGGCGCACTCAGAGCGGTCGCGTGAAGGAGATTGTCATGAGCGACACAGTACAATTCGATACGGCGTTGACCTTCTCGCTGGACGGCGAGCGGTTCGCCATCCCGGTCGGTCACGTCCACGAAATCATCGATCCCCTGCCCGTCACCCGCGCCCCGAACGCCGATCCGTTCGCCCCTGGCCTCGTCAACGTCAGGGGCGCGATCGCTCCCTTCGTCGACTTGCGTCGCCGGCTCGGCATGGGCCCAGCTGTAGTGGGCGAGACGAGCCGGGTTCTCGTTCTCGACCTCGTGGTCGGCGGAGAGCCGACGAAGGTCGCGATGCTCGCCGACGATGTCGACGAGATCACCGATACCGCCGACACCGATCTCGAGGCATTGCCCGAGCTCGGCGTTCGCTGGCCCACGCACCTGATCCGTGGCGTCGCGAGGAAGGATTCCTCCTTGATTATCGTACTCGACGTCGACGCGGCTTTTTCCCCAACGCCGACGCAAATGCTCAGGGCTTGAGAAGGATACCATCGATGCGACTGACCATTCGCAGCAAGCTGATCGCGACATTCGCCGTCCTGATCGCGTTGATCGGGGCGACGAGTTTCGTCGGCTATAGGCAGGCCAGGGAAATCAACCAGGAGCTCAAGGGTATCACCTCGAAATACGCCATGCTCCAACAGGGGGCCGTCGCGCTCAAGGCCGAGACAGCCGCGACGATGTCGAGTATCCGTGGCTATCTGCTCGCGGAAACCCCCGAGGAAGCGCGGCAGTATGCCGAAAGGGCCGATGCCCAGATCGAGGCGACACTTGCCGAAGACGCGGCCGTCGAAGAGATCCTTGCGATTTCCGATCCCAAGCTCGACCAGATCCGGTCGGTCATGGAGGAATACGACGACGCGTGGACCAAGTTTGCCACGGCCGAAGCCAAGATCAGGGGCTTCGCCCTGTCCAACTCCTTCATTGAGGGTCGGCAGATCAGCAACGACGCGCTGAAGCCGGGCTACCTGGAAGTGCTGACGTCGCTCGATGCCCTCATCGAGCCGCTGCGCGATATCATTGCCGCTACGGCCAATCCCGAAGCGTCGGTCGTGGACCTCGAGGCAACTCTCGATGCTGGCATGGACAACGTGCGTGCGATCCACGCGGCGCATTATCAGATGATCATCACCAATGATCTCGACATCCGTGCCGCGCAGGGAGACGTGATCCGGTCGGAGATCGCGGCGTTCGACAATGCTCTCGCGCGGGCCTACTCGATCGCCGGGCAGAACAACCAGGTTCAGGCCATCGATGTGATCAACGACGAGTGGCAGGCCTATCGCAGCGCCGCGACCGATTTTGCGACGGTCGTGGGCAAGAGCACCACCAAGCACGCTGCCGATTTGATGGAGGGCGAACTCGAACCCGCATATCTGGAGATGGCCGCCGCAAGCGACGCCATGACGGCCGAGGCGGCGAACATCATGTCACTGGCGGACCTGAGAGCTGAACAGGTCTTCGCCAACTCCCGGATCGCGTTGCTGATTGGCGGTATCGTCGCGGCCATCATCGCCATCGCGGCGGCCGCGTGGATCTCCGTGACGTTGTCGCGAGGCCTAACCCGGGCGATCGGCGTGGCCAAGGACGTCGCACGGGGCAATCTGGACGTGGATACCGCGACACGGAGCCGCGACGAGATCGGTGCTCTCCTTGCCGAGATGGGCAAGATGACGGATGACCTCAAGGGCATGAGCCGGTCTGCCGAATCGATCGCGAAAGGCGATCTCCGGGCCGACGTGACACCTCGCTCAGAGGAGGACCGCCTCGGGATCGCGCTTCGGGACATGGTCTTGAAGCTTCGCGAGGTGATCTCGAATGCAAGCGTGAGCGCAAGCCACGTGGCCGATGGAGCGTCGAACCTGTCCTCGGCGGCCGACCAGCTGTCGTCCGGCTCGACGCAACAGGCCTCGGCGGTGGAGGAGGCCTCGGCCTCGGTCGAGGAGATGACCGCCAACATCCGCCAGAACGCCGACAACGCGGCGCAGACCGAGAAGATCGCGGGCCAGTCTGCCGACGACGCGCGCCGCTCCGGCGAGACGGTGGGCAATGCGCTGCACGCGATGAAGACGATCGCCGAGCGGATCACCATCATCCAGGAGATCGCCCGGCAAACCGATCTGCTGGCGCTTAATGCGGCGGTTGAGGCGGCGCGGGCGGGCAGCCACGGCAAGGGCTTCGCGGTGGTAGCCTCCGAGGTGCGCAAGCTCGCCGAGCGCAGCCAGCAGGCGGCGGCCGAGATCAGCCAGCTCTCGAAAGAGACGGTGGAAGTCTCGGGCGAGGCCGGGCGCATGCTCGACGCTCTGGTCCCGAACATCCAGCGCACGGCGGATCTCGTGGCCGAGATCTCGGCCTCCACGCGGGAACAGAACGTGGGCGCCGAGCAGATCAACCAGGCGATCCGCGAGCTGAACGAGGTGGTCCAGCAGAACGCCACGGCGGCGGAAACCTCGGCGGCGACGAGCCAGGAACTGGCCGCGCAGTCCCAGCAACTGACCAGCGTGATCTCCTACTTCCAGATGGAAGCATCGCAACCTGCCGCAAAACGTTCCGACAGCCAGAGCGCCGTCGTGGCAGAAAAGCTCTCGCTGGTGAGCGTTAGCAAACCCGCACCGATCGACCGTGCGGACCAGAAGGCCATGGTCGAAGCCTTCGATCTCGACCTCGCCGGAGAGCATGTCTCCGACGACGATTTTCAGCGCTACGCGGGGTAAACATGCTCGACATGGATATGGAAGTCACGGGATCCCTGGACGAGGACGAAACGTTCTCCACCTACCTCACTCTGGATCTCGGCGGTCAGAGGCTCGGTCTTGACGTGCGGCATGTCCGGGAGGTTCTCGACAGCCAGTCGATCACCACGCTGCCGAACGCGCCGGGGGACGTACTGGGCGTCGTGGATGTGCGCGGCAGCAGCGTTCCGATCCTCGACATCCGGGCTCGACTCGGGATGCCGCACGAGGCCCTGGGGCCGGAAGCTCGGATCGTGGTCCTGGAACTGGGGCAGGCGGGGGCCACCTACCCGCTCGGGATCCAGGCCGACCGGGTGCACAACGTGGAGCATATCGGTTCGGAGACGATCGAGCCGGTCCCGTGTCGCGGCCTGGGCGGCTGGGATGCGAAGGCTTTGCGAGGGCTGTGTCGCCACGGTCCGGACCTCGTGGTGTTGATCGACATAGATCACCTCCTTGGAGAAGCTGCCGCCGAACTCGACCTCTCCGACGGGTTCGGCTTCTTCTGACCTCCCGATGAGCCCTTGATCAGCGATGATCGGGGGCTTCGAGGGGAACAGGCTGGTCCGACGATTTCGGAGCCTGACCTTTCCGCAAACCGGAGTGCTTCCGGGCGGAGGAAAGACACAAGCAGGAGCCTTTGGGAGCATCCACCCCGCAGGCATTCCCAATGCCGTCCCGGAATGACGGCTCCGCCCGGAGTAAATTAGGAAACATCGTAATGTTAGACCGTCCCCTCCAGCTATCGCCCTCACCGATGCGACCCGATGATGTAAAAAAGCTTGTGGCGATGGCTCGCAGCGTCGTCGGCATCACCATCGACGAACGCAAGGCGGATTTCCTTGCTGGACGGCTCGGGCGTCGGCTCGTGAGCACGGGTCTGACGAATTATGCCGATTACTGCCGCCTGCTGCAGACGAGCGCTGCCGAGCGAACTGCTTTCGGGGAGGCATTGACCACCCACACGACAAGCTTCTTTCGGGAGAGGTCGCAATACGACTGGCTTCTGGAAAAGGGCCTCGCAGACATGACCGAGGGCCGGGACACCCGCGAAATGGTGGTCTGGAGCGCGGCCTGCTCGACCGGGCAAGAGGGCTATACCGCTCTGATGGTTCTCCACCAGGCCCGTGACCGTGGCCTCCGGGGTCTCGCCCCGCGCCTGATCGGAACCGACATCTCGCGCCCCGTCGTGCAGCGAGCCAAGACCGCCGTCTACTCGAAGCAGGAAATTGAGGGGATCCCAATCGAATTGCGCCGGCGCTTTCTGCTGTCATCGAAATCCACCGATGGCGTCTACAGGATCGTTCCCGAACTGCGCGATCAGGCCATCTGGCGACAGGCGAACCTCGCAAGCGGCGAGGGTCTGGACGGGATTTCCGCCGACATCGTCTTTCTGCGTAACGTTCTGATCTATTTCGACGAGGAAATCCGCGGACGCGTTATCGAAAATGTCTATCGCAGGCTGCGGCCAGGTGGCGTCCTGATGACCGGTCATACGGAGGCGTCCCATGCCCGCCGCGACGGTCTCGAACTCGTTCAGCCCTCGATCTATCGCAAGGTGAAGTGATGACCGCATTCTCGTCCAAAAAACGCGTGCTGATCGTCGATGACAGCGCCGTGGTGCGGCAGACCCTGTCCGAGATCATCTCGGGCCATCCGCAGCTCGAGGTCATGGCCACCGCGAACGACCCGTTTCAGGCCGCCGAACGGCTGAAGCGCGAGCTGCCGGACGTTATCGTGCTCGACGTAGAGATGCCGCGCATGGACGGGATCACGTTTCTGCGCCGGCTGATGGCGCAGAAGCCGATCCCGGTGGTGATCTGTTCGACTCTCGTTGACCAGGGAAGCCGAACCTTCCTGGCCGCGCTCGAGGCAGGGGCGGTGGATGTAATCCAGAAGCCGAACCTCTCGACCCGCCAGTTCCTGCAGGATTCCTCGATCCGGATCCAGGACGCGGTCCTTGCCGCTGCACATGCGCGTCTCGCCCGCCGGCGCGAGATCCTGCCTGCTGCCAAGCTCAGCGCCGATGCGGTCCTGCCGGTAGCCACCCGCGGAGCGATGGTGCAGACGACGCACAAGGTAGTGGCCATCGGCGCCTCCACCGGTGGGACGGAAGCGCTTCGCGTGGTTCTCGAGGCCCTGCCCCGCACCGCTCCGCCGATCGTCGTGGTCCAGCATATGCCGGAGGTCTTCACGGCGAACTTCGCCCGGCGGCTGGACGAATTGTGCCAGGTTACGGTCAAGGAGGCACAGGACGGCGACAGCGTGCTGCCGGGACAGGCTTTGATCGCACCGGGCGGTCGACACATGATGCTGACACGAAGCGGCGCCAATTACCGCGTCGAGGTCAAGGAAGGACCGTTGGTCAACCGGCACCGGCCGTCGGTCGACGTATTGTTCCGCTCGGTCAGCCGTGTTGCCGGAGCGAACGCCGTGGGCGTGATCATGACCGGCATGGGCGATGACGGGGCGCGGGGATTGAAGGAGATGCGCGATCAAGGCGCGCGTACGGTGGGCCAGGACGAAGCCACTTCGGTGGTATACGGCATGCCGGCAGAGGCCATGAAATGCGGTGCCGTCGAGGTACAGGTGGGATTGACCGAAATCGCGGGGCTGGTCATGCGGCTGAGCAATGCCTCGGGGGCGACGCGGGCCAAGGCTTGATTGTTTTGCCGCCCGAGCACCCTCAGATATGTATTGTTTCGGTTTCAGGACATCGTCCAACTGGCGTAATCCGAAATCCAGCCGCGTCCGATCCGACCTATATCGCAATAACCGGTAGGAACGGGAATACCCTTTCGCCGCGTCAAGAGTTGGTGCCGGCGCATACACGGAGACCGGATAACCGATTCTAGTCGAGACCGGAATCCAGGATGCCGGAGCTCAATACCCGGCGCCGAGTCTGCCGGAGAGCCTGTGGGCGCGATCTCCCACAACGCCGGCAACTCTCAGACTATCGAAAAGAGATTGGCTGGGCCTCAGCCCCCTTAGACGATGAGTGGCTCGAGCCGACGCGACCCTGCAAGGCCATCTCGAAAAGATGCCGATCTAACAAAAGCGCAAGCGATTTTACGACTTTAAGCGGCATTTAACGCTTTCCAGCGATAACACCACAACCGATCCATGGAGGTAGACAATGAGCTGGTTGCACGCGGATTGGGGCCGTAAGGTAATTGAGGAGCGTGAAGATCAAGTCTCGGAGCTCGATCGGGCAATCGATGCGCACCACGCGGTGATCTGGTTCAAGATCGACGGGACGATCCTCGAGGCGAACGAACGGTTCCTGTCCCTTTTCGGCTATAAGGCCAATGATCTCAGCGATTGCAGCCACGGCAACCTGGTTTTGCCGGAGGAGGCGAAGGGTGCCGAATACGCGGCATTCTGGCGCGAGCTGTCCAAGGGGATTCCTCAAAGGGGCGTGTTCGGCCGCCTCGCGAAAGACGGAAGCCGCATCTGGATCGAGGCCTCCTACCTCCCGGTGATCGATGCAGGCACGACCGTCACCCGCATCCTTCTCCTCGCATCCGAGATCAGCGAGGCCGGCATCGTCCGGGCCGAGGCAGTCTCGCAATTCGAGGCTCTTTCCTCTTCGCAGGCTTTCATCGAGTTCGATCTCTCTGGTGCCATCCTGACGGCAAACGAGAAGTTCCTGAACCTGGCGGGATGCAGCCTGACCGATCTGACGGGGCGTCATCATAGCCATCTCGCTGTTGCGGAGGAAACTCCCCACTTCTGGGACCGGCTTGCGAAAGGCGAAATACTGTCGGGCGAGTTCGAATGCCGAAAGGCGGATGGGCCGATCAGGATGCAGGTCAGCTATATGCCAGTACGCGATGCAGATGGCATCCACTACAAGGTCATCGCACTTGCCACCGATATCACGGAAGACGTCAAGGCCGTCGCATCCTTGTCGGAGGGCTTGAGGGCGCTGGCTGACGGGGATCTCCGCATCCGTATTCCAGACACGGTCGGCGCAAAGTTCGCAGCTTTGCGGGAGGCCATCGAAGAGACCGCGCTCTGCGTCGGTCGACTGGTGGCCGATATCCACGAGGCTGCTGACCGGATCGCGGAAGAGACCGATGTCATTGCCAGCAGCGTTCAGAATCTCTCCAAGCGGAACGAACAGCAGGCGGCACGGGTCGAGGAAACGTCGGCCGCGATGACCCAGATGGACAGCACGATCCAATCGAACGCTGAGAACACCCAGGCTGCGACCAGCCGGGCGGCCGAGGCTGTAGGCGTCGCCGAGAACGGCCACGGCATCGTGCGCGAGGCAATCACCTCGATGAAAGAGATCGAGGAAAGCGCGAAGAACATCCGCCAGGTCAACGAGATGATCGACGCCATCGCCTTTCAGACCAACCTTCTCGCGCTGAATGCGGGCGTCGAGGCGGCACGGGCGGGCGAGGCGGGCCGCGGCTTCGCCGTCGTCGCTTCCGAAGTCCGGGCGCTGGCGCAGCGCGCCACGGATGCCGCGCGCGACATCAACGAACTGGTCCAGAAAAGCCACGATGCGGTAACCCACGGCTCCGACCTGGTCTCGCGCAGCGGTGAGGCGCTGGCGGAAATCGTCACCTCGGTCTCGGCCTTCGCCGACAACATGCGCGATGTGTCGAATGCGACATCCGAGCAGGCGCAGGGCATCTCGTCGGTGCGGCAGGCGATCGCGGACATCGATATCACCACCCAGCGCAACGCCGCGATCGCCGAAGAGAGCGCGGCAGCGGCGACACAGCTCGCGCAGCGCGGAACGCGGCTGCGGGAATTGGTGGGCGGCTTCAAGGGCGGCAATGTCCACACCTTCCCCCTGAAGGCGGAAGAATCCGAGGATCAGGGCGGAAACGTCTCCCTCTTCGGGCCGCGCCAGGACAGTCCGGCAGCGGCGGCGGGGGGATGGACGGATTTCTGACGGTCCTGGCGCTGGCCGTGGGCCAGGGCCGGTCCGGTTAGTTCCACCGGGAGCGAGAAAGATGATGTCTCGCGAGACAATCCTACCGGTCGACACCGGGTCCCGCACCCGCGGCAGAAGGAGCTGCGGATGTCGATACTGATCAACGAGTCCGCGTATCGGGAGATTGCCGTGTATCAGGGGGAGTTCCAGATCAGCGCCGATCCGGGCGTGGTAATGACCACGCTCCTGGGCTCCTGCGTGGCGACATGCCTGTTCGACCCGGTGGCGCGGATCGGGGGGATGAACCACTTCCTGCTCGCCGAAACGCCGAGCGGGCGCACCCCGTCGGAGCGATACGGCTTCTATGCCATGGAAGTCCTGATCAACGGACTCCTGAAGCTTGGCGCACGCAAGTCTCGCCTCGAAGCAAAACTTTTTGGGGGTGCGAAGATGGAGGGCGGTGCCTGGACGATCGGCGCGGCCAACGCCGAATTCGCCACGTCCTTCCTCGATCGGGAGGGCATCCCTTGCGTGGCAAGCAGCCTCGGCGGCCGGCAGGGCCGGCGGTTGCGCTTCAGCCCCACGACCGGAGTGGTCCGTCAGCGCCTGATGGAGGTCCCTCCGCCCCTTCGCCCGACCGAGCCCGCGCCGGTCGATGACATTCTGTTTTTCGAGGATTGATTTCCGTGAGCGACCCAATCGTCCTTCCTGACAAGATGCCCTCCTCAACGGTGGGCGATCTCTCCCGTCTGCTTACCGCCTCGGCCTCCGAGGCCGAATCCGGGACCGAAATACGGATCGACGCCGGCGGTGTGCGCAGCATCGGCGCGCTTGCGGCGGAGCAACTCGTCCGTTTCGTCCGCACGGTCGAGGGCGGTCAGGGCCGGGTCGAGATCACCGGCTCCGCCGATTTTGAAGACGACCTGCGGATCCTTGGCCTCCACGACCTGCTGCTGAGAAAGGGCCCGTCGACATGACGCTGCGCATCCTCGCCATCGACGATTCCCGCACCATGCGGGATTTGCTGCGCGCCTCCCTCGAGGAGGCCGGCTTCCACGTGACCACCGCCGAGGACGGCGCCGACGGGATCGAACAGCTGCGGGCCGCAGCGCCCGACGTCATCATAACCGACATCAACATGCCGCGCCTCGACGGTTTTGGCGTGATCGAGGCGGTCCGTGAATCGGAAGACGCTGGCAGCGTCCCGATCCTCGTCCTGAGCACCGAGAGCGGAGCGGAGATGAAGGACCGGGCGCGGCGCAGCGGCGCCACCGGCTGGATCGTCAAGCCCTTCGACGACGCCCGCCTGATTTCCGCCATCCGCCGGGTCGCGAGGGTCTGAGCCGATGTCGAGCCTAAACGAAATCCGCCAGATGTTCTTCGTGGAATGCGAGGAACAGCTCGAACAGCTGACCGATGGTCTCGACACGCTCCAGGAGGCCGTCTCCGATGGCGAGCAGGACTCCGAAACGGTCAACACGATCTTCCGCGCGGTCCATTCGATCAAGGGCGGCGCAGCCTCCTTCTCGCTGGACGCAATCACGCGCTTCGCCCACATCTTCGAGACCATTCTAGACGAGGTCCGTGGTAATCAGCAGGAGCTGACGCCCGACCTCCTGCGCGAATTCTACGGCGCCTCCGACTATCTGGCCGAGCTCGTCGCGCAGGGCGCCGAAGGCGAGGAGACGGACGAAGCCGTGCTCGACGAGCGCACCGAACGGATCGCCGCGCTCTCCGCGGCGGACGGGGACGAGGGGGAGACCGATTTCAGCGAGGCGTTCGTGCCCGTCTCCCTCGATTTCGGCTTCGAGCCGCCTGAAGGCGTGGAGGGCCCGCAAAGCACAGGCTTCTCGATCCGCTTCGTGCCGACGCCGGAACTCTACGCCAACGGTCACGAGCCCCTGCACCTTTTCCGTGAGCTGGAGACCCTCGGCAGCCTGACGGTCGAGGCCGTCCTGGACGAGGCGGCGGCGGACGAGGCCGACCCCGCGACACCGCACTTGTCCTGGTCGCTCGCTCTGGAGGCGGATTGCGACGAAGGTCAGATCCGCGAGATCTTCGAATTCGCCGAACCCTACGCCGAGCTGGAGATCATGGCCCTCGAGCCGGCCGCGCCGGCCTTCGACCTTTCCGCGTTCGAGGCTCCTTCGGACGACGAGGAGGGATTCGTCCCGTTTTCCGATCCCGGGTCCGACGCCGACCTCGGCGCCGAGCCCTCCGCCGAAACCTCGAGCCCTCCAATTGCCGATACCCCGCCCGGCGCGGCGGAACCGGCTGCCGAACCCGCGCCGGACGCACCCAAGCCTGCCCCTGAGGAGAAGAAGTCGGCCGCGAAGGCGGGGCCGAAGGCCACCGTCCGCGTCGATCTCGATCTGGTGGACGATCTCATCAACACCGTGGGCGAACTCGTCATCACCCAGTCCGTCGTGACCCAGTCAATTCAGGAAGCGGGCGTGCAAAAGGGCACGCGCCTCGCCGCCTCGCTCGAGGAGTTCCGCAACCTGACGCGCCACATCCAGGAAGGCGTCATGGCGATCCGCGCCCAGTCGGTGAAGCCGCTCTTCCAGAGGATGGGCCGGATCGTCCGCGAGACCGCCCAGATCGCGGGCAAGGACGTGCGCTTCGTCACGACGGGCGAGGATACCGAAGTCGATCGCACGGTGATCGAGCGTCTGGTCGATCCGTTGACCCATATCCTTCGCAACGCGATCGATCACGGATTGGAAACCGCCGAGACCCGCATCGCCGCCGGGAAGGAGCCTCAGGGGACGGTCACGCTCTCGGCCGCGCATCGCTCGGGCCGCGTGGTCATCGAGGTCGCCGACAATGGCGGCGGGATCAACCGCGAGAAGGTACTCGCCTCGGCGATCTCCAAGGGTCTGGTCGCGGAGAACGCCGTCCTCGGCCCCGCCGAGATCGACAGGCTTCTGTTCACCCCGGGCTTCTCCACCGCCAGCGCGGTCACCAGCCTCTCGGGGCGGGGTGTCGGCATGGACGTGGTCAACAGCGAGATCAAGCGTCTGGGCGGCAGGGTGTCGATCCTGTCCACGCCGGGCCAGGGCAGCACGATCTCCATCAGCCTTCCGCTGACGCTTGCCGTTCTCGACGGGATGGTTGTGGATGTCGCCGGAGAGACGCTGGTGGTGCCGATTTCGTCCATCGCCGAGACGATCCGGCCCCAACGCTCGCAGATCGAATGGGCCGACCGGAGAACGCAGATGATCAATCTGCGCAATATCGCGGTCCCGATCATCGATCTGGGTCAGGTCTTCGGCTATTCGGACGTACCCGCCATGGACCGCGACGGGGTGCTTTTGCTGGTGGAAGACGACCAGGGCGCGCAGCGCGCATTGGCCGTGGACAGCATTCACGACCAAAGACAGGTCGTCATAAAGAGCTTGGAAAGCAATTACGGGCATGTTCCCTGCGTCGCCGCCGCCACGATCCTCGGCGACGGCAGAATCGCCCTGATCGTCGATGTCGACGAGATCAATCATCGCGCCGCGGCGGTTGGCACCGTCGCATCGAAGGAGGTCCTGGCATGAGCACCGACGAGGTCGTCCCGCCCTCCAAGAAGAGGGAGTTCCTGAACTTCTACGTTGGCGGTCAGGAATTCTGCATGGATATCATGCCCGTGCGGGAGATATGCAGCTGGACCAACGTCACAACGCTGCCGCATGCTCCCGTCGATGTACTGGGCGTGATGAACCTACGTGGCGCGATCGTCCCGATCGTCGACCTGTCGGCCCGGCTGGGACTTGGGCCGTGCGAGCGGCATGAACGCAATGTCATCATCATCGCGATGGTTTCCGGGCAAGTGGTGGGCCTTCTGGTCACGGCGGTTTCCGACATCGTCGAAGTCGGCTCCGACGAGATCCAGCCGATGCCGAGGATCAGCTGTGCAGAGGCCAGCGACTTCATCGCAGGCATCATCTCGTCTCGGGAACACACCCTGCGGGTGCTGAGCACCGATGCGCTGGCGGCCAGTATGACCGCCGTGCGGGCCGTGGCATGACACATCCGACGGCAGACCTGTCTGCCGGGATGGCGCCCGAGCTGACGATGGAACAGTTCCGGCACATCGCGGCGATGCTGCGGGATCGGACCGGCATCGTGCTTGCCGACGGCGCGCAGAAGTTCGTGGTTGCCCGGTTGGCCAAGCGTCTGCGACGTCTGGGCCATCGCGGGTTCGACGTATATCTCTCGCTGGTGACCAGCCCGGCAGGCGCCGGCGAATTCGATCTCATGATCGACGCGCTGACCACGAACACGACGCGTTTCTTCCGTGAGCCAGGGCATTTCGATTTCCTTGCGTCACGCGTATTGCCGCGGCTGATCCGAAAGGCACGCGAAGGCGGCCGGGTTCGTTTCTGGTCAGCGGCCTGTTCAAGCGGGGAAGAGCCGTACAGCCTCGCGGCTACGATCCTTGAAGCGTTTCCTGACGCGGCCCTTTATGACGTGCGGATTTTGGCCACCGACATAAATCGCGAGATGTTGTGCCGCGCCGAGGCCGGTTTGTACGACATTCAAGCCGGACGCGATCTGACACCAGCGCTCCGCGCGGCACTCTTCGACCCCTCCGAGGATGAGGGCCAGGCCGCGATCCGTCCCGAACTGCGGGCTTTGATCACCTTCCGCTACATGAACTTCATGGAACCATGGCCGGTCACCGGGCCCTTCGACGTAATCTTCTGCCGAAACGCCGCGATCTACATGGATACTGCTACGCAGCAGAAGCTCTGGGCAGACTTCGAGCGGGTCCTCGACGCAGAGGGAACGCTTTTTATCGGTCACTCCGAACGCATCGGTTCCAGCCTGTCGCACCGATTGGAACTCGTCGCGCCAACTGCATATCGGCGTCCGATGACCCGAATTGCACCCACATCTCTCGCTGTCTGAGGAACCTTGGAATGTCACTCAAGAACACCCTGAAAGTACTTGTCGTTGACGATACGAGCGTCAGTCGAGGTCTGGTCTGCATGTCGCTCGAGGAGATCGGCCTGAAGAACGTCGATTTCTGCAGCAGTGGGGAAAAGGCCTTCGACATCGCCACTCGACAGGGTGTCCATATCATCCTTTGCGACCAGAACATGCCGGGTATGAGTGGAATTCAGTTGCTCGAGAAGCTGCGGATGCAAAGAGCAACTTCACGCGTGGGCTTCATCTTGATCAGCGGCTCGTTGAGCAAACCGTTGCTGGACGAGGCTCGCAAGTGGGGGCTGAACAATTTCCTGGCGAAGCCTTTCAGCACCGCTCAGTTGAAGGCGTGCCTTCAGACCGTGACGGGGCCGCTGTGAGCGGCGAATTCGTTCCTCTCGATCGTCTGATGTCGTTGCTCGCGGAAGAGGCGGGTACGCTCGAGGCGGCCGGCGTCCGGATCGAAGGGATCGTTGGCGATCTCGCGGCGCGCATCGATGGGCCAGTACCTCGAGAATTGCAGGAACTCGACTTGATGGTCCAGACCGTGCGCGACCTTGCCGCATTTTTCGAAACTTTGTCCGGAACAGTGCCTGACGTCGGCATCGACCTTGCTCCGGCTCTCGCGACGCTGAAACTTCAGCGATTGCGTGAAGGATTATCGGGAACCGGTTCCCCGGATTCCGGACTCGACGAGGAAAGTATCTTGTTTTGAGGTAGAAGCGTGAACACGCCGGACAGCGCCTTGGCCCGCATTTCCCCGGATCGGGAGTCACGGCAAGTCCGAGACGGTGAGTGAGACGTCATGCGAGTGTGATCTTTCGGATCACCTGGGTGCAGGCGGCAATGTTCATGAACCTTACGGATGTTTGGACTCGGTATCCATAGTCCTTGGCCATCCAGCGATGCCGGATCGGCCATCTGAAACTTCGCTTACCAATCCAGTTCAGCGCGGCTATCCGCGAAGCCCGTGCCTTGTGCCTGACGATTACCAGTCGCCAGCCACTGCGATCGCAAAAGATGCGGGGCGATCAGCGCCCATTGGACGTCGATCAGGTCCGTCGGGTAGCTGCGTGGCGCCATATGATCCCTCCGATAAACAGGGCAGAGCATGGCATTTAAACGCGCGACGGTAATTTCTCACACATTCTCTTAGGCAAATATCAAGACAATTCAGCAAATCAGAGCCGGGGAACGGAGTGATGAATGAGAATCTTGATCGTCGAGGATGACCCGATCGCGTTGAGTGTCCTGACTAGGCTTGCGGCACGGGCGCTCGATTGCGAGGTCGTCGGTCATGCGGTGCCGAGCGAGGCGCTTGCCGATTGCTTCCGAACCACCACCGATCTGGTCTTCGTCGATTACCAGTTGCCCGGCATGGACGGCATCATGTTCATCCGCCGCCTTCGAGAGCGAGCCGAATATGTCCATGTCCCCGTGGTCATGATCACGGCGGAAAGCTCAAATGCCCTAAAGATCGAGGCGATCGAGGCCGGTGCGACGGACTTCCTGAGGAAGCCGTTCGATCCGGAGGAACTGAAATGCCGATCGCGCAACCTCCTGCAGCTCCGCCAAGCGCAGCTCGAGCTTTCCGACCGAGCCCGCCTGCTGGCCTCCGAGGTCGCGCGGGCGACCCGTCGTCTGGCCGAGAGCGAGGAGGAGATCATCTGGAGGTTGGCGCGCGCCATCGAGTACCGCGACGGGGGAACCGGTGAGCACATCACCCGGGTGGCGTCGATCTCGCGCATCATCGCCGAAGAGCTTGGCCTCCAGCCGGATCATTGTCGCAACATCTATCTCGGTGCGCCGCTGCACGATGTCGGCAAGGTCGGCATTCCCGACAGCATCCTCAACAAGCCCGGAAAGCTTTCAGACGACGAATTCGCGACGATGCGGCGGCACGTGGAATACGGCGGCGAGATACTTGCGGAAGGTCGGAGCAATCTGGTCCGGATCGCAGCCAGAATCGCGGCGGCGCATCACGAGAAATGGGATGGCAGCGGCTACCCCCGGGGGCTCGCGGGGGATGCCATTCCTCTCGAGGGCCGCATCGTCGCGATCGCGGATGTCTTCGACGCGCTGTGCTCGCGGCGCGCATACAAGCTGGCTTGGAATCCCGGGACCGCCCGCTCCGAGATAGTCGGCCTTTCGGGCACGCATTTCGATCCGGCTTGCGTCGCAGCCTTCGAGCGCGGCTGGCCGCGCCTGGTGGCTGCGCTGTCGCTGCAAGCCGCCTGATGAAACCGAGACCAGTTCAACAGAGGCAACGGAGGTTCACGATGATGATGAGATCACTGCCCGCTATCGCCCTAGGCCTGACCGTCCTGCTACCGAACGCGGTCGCGGCCGACGCCCTCGCCCGACCGACCGGCCCGGTCGTGCTGACGATCTCGGGCGATATCGAGAAGACGAACGCGGAGGGTGCCGCGGAATTCGACCTCGAGATGCTGGAGGCGCTTCCTGGCCGCGAGACGGTCATCGACACCCCCTGGTATTCCGGCACCAAGACCTTCAGCGGGCCGCTGATCTCGGCCGTGCTCGATGCCGTAGGTGCGGGAGAAGGGGCTTTGAAGGTGATCGCCCTTAACGATTACACCGCGGAAATCCCACGTGACGACGTGGACGAGTATCCGGTGATCCTGGCGACGCGGATCGATGGCGAGAGAATGTCAGTCAGGGAGAAGGGACCGAGCTTTGTCATCTATCCGTTCGATGTCGATCGCGACCTTTACAGCGAGGTGATTTTCGGCCGCTCGGTCTGGCAGGTCGCCGCCATCGAGGTCGACTGACCCTGTTTGCGGTGACCCGGTTCTGGCGAGCTCCGAGGCGGTGGAACGCGGCCGGGATAGTGATCCTGACAGCGACGAGCGTCGGGATCTTTGCCTCGATCGTCATCATGTTCCTCAGCCTCGAGGAACGACAGAAGGAAATCGACGCCGGTATTCGAGAGAATGCGGTCTGGGCCGCCTATCAGGCCGACCGCGAGGCCGGCCGGTTGATCGAGGCGATCTTCGCGGCGGAGCAATCGCCGACGCCGGAGACGTTGGACGCGCTCCTGCTACGCTACGACCTCCTCTACAGCCGCGCACCGCTTTTGTCCGAGGGCAAATTCTCGGTGGCGATGGGTGGCGATACCGCAATCGTGGACAAGGCCGCGGAAGTTTACGACTCAATCGTCAGCCTCGCGCCTCTGATCGACGGCGTCGTCGGCGACGGCGAAGCGTTCCGTCGGGAGTTGCCCCGCCTGCGTGAGCACGCCGGCGACATTCGCGAGCGGACGCAGCGTCTCGCGCAGATCGGCAACGCCCTGAACAACCAGGCGCGGATCGTCAGCCGCAACCAGGTCAAGCAGACCTATCACCGGATCGCCGTCAGCGTCGGCATCCTGACCCTGACGCTGGCGATGATCGTGGCACTCCTGGCGATCCAGCTCCGGCAACTCTCCCGCGCGCGACAGAAGCTCGAGGCGATGAGCGAACGCAACGCCAAGGCGGCCGCCGAAGCCGAAGCGGGCAATCATGCCAAGTCGGTGTTCCTGGCCGCCATGAGCCACGAGATACGAACGCCGCTCAACGGCATCCTTGGAACCGCCGAGGTACTGGCCGATACGCCGCTGACGGCGGCCCAGAAGCAGCGGCTCGAGACGATCAGGCATTCGGGCAATCTCCTGCTCGACGTGATCAGCGACATCCTCGATTTCTCGAAGCTCGAGAGCGGCGAGGCCAAGGCGGAGATCGTCAGCTTCTCGCTCGCCGACATCCTCGAGCCCGTACGCTCCATCATGGCACCCAGGGCCGAGGCGGCGGGGCTCGATTTCGACATCGAAGCGCCGGACGTGTCGATCACGACCGACCCGACCTGGATCCGCCAGGTCATCGTCAATCTCGTAAACAATGCCATCAAGTTCACCGCGTCCGGGTCGGTCAAGGTTGCGGTACGACTGGCGGCCGCGGACCGTCTGCGGGTCGAGGTGCGCGACAGCGGCGTCGGCATCGGCAAGAAGGACCTTCCCAAGCTCTTCAGGGAATTCAGCCAGATCGACGCCGGCGCGCGGCGCAAGTTCGGCGGCACCGGCCTCGGCCTCGTCATCTGCAAACGGCTGATCGAGGCGCTCGACGGCCGCATCGGCGTCGAGACCTCCCAGGGCCGCGGTAGCTGCTTTTGGTTCGAGGTGCCTGCCGCGCCGATCGAACTGCAAGCACGGACGCCGTCGCCTGCTTCGACCGCGCGGGCTGGGATCCGGCATTCCGGGCGAGTGCTGGTGGTGGAGGACAACGCCATCAATCGTCAGGTCGCCTGCGATCTGCTCATGCGGCTGGGCGTCGACGCGTTCTGCGCGGAAGACGGTCAGCAGGGGATCGAGGCCGTCGTCGCGGAACGCATCGATCTCGTTTTCATGGACATGCAGATGCCCGTGATGGACGGCATCGCCGCGACGCGTAAGCTGCGCGAAATGGGGTTCCGTACGCCGATCGTCGGTCTGACGGCGAACGCTTTCGTGTCCGACCGCGCCGCGTGCCTGGACGCCGGAATGAACGACTATTTGTCGAAACCGGTCACGCGCGACAAGCTCGCCGGCATTCTCGACAACTGGCTCTCCGGGCCAAGTGACACCGCGAAACCGGACGACACCGCGCCACCGATGCCGCCTCAGCCCAATGCACAGAGAGTCGCGCTCGAGGCGGAGCTCGGCGCCGATACCGTCGCAAATTTGATAGAGCAGTTCGCCCTCAACGCGCGCGACCTCGTCGGCAAGATCAGGATTGCCGAGATCGAGGGCGACGCAGTCGCACGGGACAGGGCTCTGCATACTCTCAAGGGCAGCGCCCTGACGCTTGGTTTCGATGAGATCGCGAGGCTCGCCACGCAATTCGGCGGGGACGAGAAGAATGTGATCGACCGTTTGGCCTGGTCGGTGGAAGCGGTCGGCCGTCCGGAAGAGGTCGGACAAGTCCCCCCGTCCGATAGCGAGCATGGGGCATGCGGCTCGTCCGTCCTCAAGTCAAGCGCCGGGACATGAGCGGGGAGACGGACCGTCGAACCACCCCTATGGATGGCTGTTGGGTCCGCGGTTCGGGCCACAGTGCGAGATGCAACGAAAGTCGGGAGTCGCCTCCTAATTCGCTTCCGCTGTACGCGTTGGGCCAACAAGCCGTCTTCAGGCTGTCTCCCAATATCTGGAATCCCGATCTCCGCGGCGCTTAATTCTCTGACTTTCCGCGTCGGCCTTGTTGCAGAAAGCCTGCGTGGGATTCACATCGTGAGTCCAGCGACATAGCTGTCCGGCATGTCCAAGCCTGCGCCCACCCGTTGCCGCACCCTGAACGGGTCGAGTTACTACGCGTCGCTGCGTGAGCGCGGGTCTCTGACGGTCTGGTTCGACCCGGGCATGGCTTGGCACGCGGCGCCTTCGGGCAAGCAGGGGCGGCAGCAAACCTTCTCGGACGCGGCGATCCAAGCGTGCCTGACCATCAAGGTGCTGTTCGGCCTGCCGCTTCGCCAGACAACGGGCTTCGTGGCGAGCCTGTTGAAGCTCATGGGGCTCGACT
>NZ_QKZL01000031.1 GCF_003253995.1 Palleronia aestuarii | reverse complement strand
AGGGCGAGACCGAGATGACGGACCAGGTCTTGCGAGCGCCCTGTCCGCCGCGCGTGGGGCTGAGCAATTGCCGGCGAGAACCGCTCCGCGAAGATCCGTGTCCGGCACAAAAGCGACCGGCACCGAAAGCGCCGAGCAGATAGAACAAGCCTGACTTGCCGCCCATGTGCAGCCAGATCCGCAAGACGGCGCTGGTAGTGGCTATGGATGCGCCGAGAAATCTCGCCGCATCCTGGACAGGCGGCTCCGCCGACCGGACGCGCATGGATCAGCACCCTGTCATCAACCGGCTCCATCCGTTCCGCCGTCAACCCTCCGGGCAGGAACGCCCGTCGATCCATGTCAGAAGCAATAGGCAACCTCCTAAGACGATTGCCAAAATGTAGCGCGGCGAGGCTTCATCTGCACCAAATATGCGTCAGATCACCAATTGGATGCCGGTTGACAGCACGCCGCAATGCCGGGAGAAGAAGTCATCCACACTATCAGTGGCAGAGGTGGCTCGCCCCCGACGCCAGCACCGGGGTGCAAGGTCTTTCCTTTTCATTTAAGGGGTCTTGGAAGTGACGCGGCCCGATTAGGTCTGGCCATGGACATCACCTGCGTCCCCATGGCGCGGGGCGTTCGGCATCGGCGTCAAACCGATGGTGAGCAGTGCCTCGCTCTACCTTGTCGCGGCCATCGACTGGTCCCGCCGCAAAGTTCGACATGTCAGATGGCGATCACGCTGTCGGCCGACGTCTGTATTGAGGCCCTGAAGGTGGCCTGCGACCGCGATGGCAAACCGAACAGCTTCGACATCTATCAGGGGGTTAAATTCAACGGCATTGACTTCATTCAAGTGTTTCAGCAGCAGAGATCGCCATCGGCATGGACGGCAAAAGCGCCTGACGCGCCGAGGCCCTCATAGGGCGGCTCTGACGGACCGTGAAATACGCGGAAGTCTAAAGCGGTTTGCCTTTGATCTGAATCGTGGAGGATTCCCTGGAGCTTGTTTGTCTGATTCACTCCCTCGAGGAGGTGGAGAATGGGCAAACTCTACTCGATGGATCTACGCGAACGGGTTTTGAAATATATCGCGGCGGGTAATTCCTGCCGGCCAGCGGCGCAGGTGTTCCGGGTTAGCGCCAGCACGGTGGTCCGGCTGGCGGCCGATCACCGTGACAGCGGCGTGATCATGCCGAAGCGGCTAGGCCGCGCACCGGGTACCGCGGGCAAGCTCACGCCGCACACGGTGTTCCTGGCCGAGATCGTGCGCGCGGAGCCGGACATCACGCTCAAGGAACTGGCGTCGCCCATCGGGCTTGGATCGATGGCACCGCGAAAAGCGACCGCTGGAGGAGGTGCATGGCGTGTCGGCCAAACTCTCCTCGATCCATCGGGCGCTAATCCGCGCCGAGTTCTCATATAAAAAAGGTCTGATCGCACAGGAGCGTATGAGAGCCGGTATCAGGCTCGTCCGGTGTGACTGGACCGTGCGCCGACAGCCCTTCATGCGCGGAAGGGCGCACCGGCTCGTTTTCATCGACGAGACTGCGGTCAAAGCCAACATGACCCGCCTGCGAGGTCGAAGCGCCGTAGGAGAACGCCTGCTCGGCACGGCCTCATTCGGCCGCTGGCAGGCTCAGACCTTCATCGCCGGGCTCACCTGCGATGCGCTGATGGCGTCTTGGGTGATCGACGGCGCGATGGATCGAACCGCTTTCGACATCTACGTCGAGACCCAGCTCGCACTGGCCCTGTCGCCCGGCACCGTGTTCGTCGGGAATTTGATCCACTGGATTAAACTCTTTTCCTCCTCACTCCTCGACAACCTCTCGACCCACAAAGCCCCAAGGCGGTCAAGATCCTGAACGCCCATGGCTGCTGGATGCGTTCTCGGTAAAAGCCGTCCACTGGACGCCTTTCCGATCCCTCGAACCTGCCGGCTTACTCGCCAGACCTTAACCCGATCGAAATGGCCTTCTCAAAGCTGAAAGTTCATTTGCGCCGCATCGGCGCGCGGACCTACGACACCCTGATCCACGCACTCGGCGACATCTGCAGCTTCTTCGAACCCGAAGAATGCTGGAACTTCTTTGAAACTGCAGGATATGCGCCAGATTAGAAGTAAACCAATTTAAGGCCGAGCCCATGTCGGCGTCTCAACGTTCCGGACCACCATTCGACGCGGCCTCGACGTCCAAACGATACGCGGCCCCTTTCGTCACCCGGCGGGCGGGCGCCTGATTGGGTCTGTCTCAACCGACGACCAACAATCCTGGCGGGGGTTCAACCAAGACGAAGATCGGCTTACCGGCCTACCGGAAATCATTTATGCCGGCCAACCTTCCTCTAGCTTTCCGAAAGGCCATTTGCCGCAGCGGCAAGCCAAACCGAGGCTTTATCGTCGGGCCTGCGTAAATCGCCACGTCGCGTAGGTGGGCTGCGCACTGCGCTTGCCCGACGACCCGCATCCCACGGCGTTAGAGGGTCGAACACAACTGTCAGTGAGCTGCGCTCCCGAGGCGACGCGTCGCATGATAACAAGTCGAAAGTTTGGTAGCGCGTGGATGCGGGGCCTCAACACATCGCTTAGCCATTTAATTGGACCCACGATATAAGTCCCGTATTGGCGCCGTGCGACAACGCTTCTCAGCTTCGATCGCACGTGACGACCATGCACTCAAGCTATGCCGAGATCGAGTTCCATCTGGCGGGTGTCGAAGAATGCCGACAGGAGGCCGGGTCGGCCGTAGTGGAAGCCCTGGAACATGTCGCAACCGAAATGGCGCAGCATTTCGGCTTCCCCCTCCCGCTCTATCCCCTCGGCGACGACCTGCATATCGAGCGAGTTGGCCAGCGTTATCATCGACCTGACCATCTTTATCGTTCGGTTGCTTGCAACTTTGCCCGATACGAAGGACCGGTCGATCTTCAGAGTATCGAACGGCATGCTCGCCAAGTATCCCACCGATGAGAAGCCGGTCCCGAAATCATCGAGCGCGATCGAGATACCGCGCGAGCGAAGTTCGTGGAGTGTCGCGGCCACGGACTTGTTGTCGGAGATCGCCACTGTCTCCGTAATCTCGATCTCGATGCGGCGGGGATCGAGATCGGACGATATGATCTTGGCGACGAACTCTTCCGCGAACCGCGGAGACATCAGCTGAACGGCAGAAACGTTGATGCTGACGCGCGGCGCCGGATGAGCCCTGAGGTCCTTGCAGGCAATATCGAGGAGCAGCTTTCCGAGCGGTAGGATCAGACCGGTCATCTCCGCAACCCGTATGAAATCGTCGGGGGTCACGCGGCCCAGTTCGGGACTGTCCCAGCGTGCCAGGGCTTCGAATTTCGCGATCCCATTCGGGAATCGTGCATTCACGATCGGCTGGTACTCGAGGTAGAACTCCGAGCCGGTCAGCAGGGCAGAGCGCAATGCCCGCTCGATGGAATTATCGAGTGCGACGCTTGCTTCCATGCTGGCGTCGTACTGTACGACCTCCTGACGTCGGCGCTGCTTGGCCATGTACATGGCTCGGTCGGCGTTGCGCAGCACTTCCTCGATCTCGAGCTGGCATCCCGTCGAGAATGCCAATCCCTTCGCCGCGTAGACGTCGAATGCATAGCCCCCGACCATGACCTTGTCGCGATGCAGCCGTTCGACGAGCTGACAGGTATCGGCAACCTTTGCACTGAGATCGCTGCCGTCGTCATCGATGACGACGATGAACTCGTCACCTCCCAGCCGCGCAACGAACGTTCCGCCCGCGGTCAGCGCGGCGAGGCGCTCGGAGAAGACCTTCAGGTAGGTGTCGCCTGCCGCGTGTCCGACGAGGTCGTTGACTCGCTTGAAGCCATCGATATCGAGGCTGATCACCGCGAAGTCCGTCGGATCGTCCTTCCGGAGTGCTTCGAGATACTCGTTTAACGCCAGACGGTTCGGCAGGCCCGTCAGCGGGTCCGTGCGCGCACGAGCCGCAGTTTCGGCTTCCTTCGCGATCAGTTCCTTTGCCTTGCCGCGAAGCAATCGGGCCGCCACACCAGCGAGCAGGATGAAGGTGATCGTGACCGCCGCCATGACCGGCCGAACGCGTCGGAAAAGTTCGGTCCCCGGAGTCGGTGGTAACCACGAGAGGTAGACAGCCGGGCTGCCTGAAGGCTCGTCGAGGCGCAACGAGACCGGTCCCGTCTCGACCGGGGTTGCCTGCAACTGAAGCTCCGCAAGGTCGAGATCGGTCTCGATATTTTCAATTTGTGTGCGGGAGAGGGCCTTGCCGATGACGGCGATCGCAAGGTTGCCGCCATTGATCTCCGGCATCACAAAGATGTCCTCGGGAAGCAACCACGATGCGCTGAACATGACGAGATCGCCGTCGCGGTATTCAAGGAAGTCGAACGTCTCTCGTTCGTTGAAATCGAGTTCGGGAACCTCCCTTTCCAGAACCGCAAGCGTTTCCGCAGAGAGAATGCCGTCCCGGGGTTCACGTGCCGATCCCACCTGCCAAGAGGCAGGGGCATCGAACGGCCCGTCGAACATCTCGGCGTACTGGAAGACGTCGCCACGAACGGCCGTGATCCCGTAATTTGAGTATAGCTCATCGAAATCCTGGTCGACGGCCGCTTGATATACGTCGGTCCAGTTATGGTAGTCGCTCGCGATCAGCGATACCTGCTCCTGGTATGCCGCGATGCGCCCACGTACCAGTTCGATGGAAGCCTCGGCCGCCTGCCGGTTCATTGCCGAGCGGATCGAAAGGAGCGATGCCCAGATCGTGACGATAAAGGCCACGATCAGGACCAGGGCGATGACGACGATCTGCCGTGAGAGCGATGTCTGGTTCACGGCGGTGGAATTTCCAATACGCGCTCGCCGGGCGGCCGGTAATTGGCGACATGCACCTTCCGATAGTCGCAGGTCAGTTCCTCTCCTACGGCAATGTCGCGGGCCGCGATCATGACGTCGCCCAGATCGATGAGGTTCGGTGTCTCGCTATGGTTCATGAAGATATCCGCGTCATTTCCGAGCCGATAGATACGTCGGTCGGAGAAGTACTCCGCGCAATCGAGGACGAGATGGCGCAGGGTGTCGTCGAATTCATCGAGGATCGTTTCCGGTATTTCAACGTCGTACTCCGGCTCAAACCGCCAAATCGGGCAGTCCTTGATTACGGCCTCTCCGATGAACAATCCTAAGTTGTGTATCGAGCTTGTCGACACAAAATGCTTCACCAGCAGCATTCTCGACCTCACGCGTTGTCCTGATGGCACCGCTCCGGCGGGACACGGACAAGAGAGCGAAAGTCTGAAAACGATTTCGAAAGGGGGCGTACGTATCACGGGGCGCGATCGAGGCGGCTTCCAGACGACATCGCAACGGGACTTGATTGTCACGTTTCCTGATCGCGCCGGCCGAACACGACTGCGACGCGGCTGTACCTTCAATATCGGACTCGGCGCATTTCGCTCGGCGTTCGCGTTAGTGATGGCTAGCTTGGCCGTGTGAACCAGTGCCGGAACCGGCGCCGACGACCATCGGGCCGCAGCCGTCAACGTGCTTCCGTCGAGCTGTGTGTTCCCTTGCCGCGTCACCGAATCCAGCAGTCGCAATCCTGCCGCGCGCGCGATGATTGTGACCCCGAAATTCCGATCTCGTTTCGCGGCATTGCGCCAGAACACCTCCGGCAAGTCTCTTCGCGTCCGTTCGCTATCGGACACTTCCCGGCCTTGTGGGAACGTTCACTAAAGCGGGAGATATCAAGGTGCCGTTCGAGGCTACGGCGCCGGGAGGACGGCTGACCGCGCTGCGGGCGGGACTGGCGCCGATGGGCAGTTTCTCGCTTGGGTGGAGCAGTGGAAATATTTGGCAGGGAAAGACCCCGGCGTCGCGCCTAGAAATTCCAGCTCCGACGTCTGGGTACGCGCATTGCGATCATCGGCATGAGCCAACCCTTCGCAAAGCGGTCGAGGTCGATCGTCTCGTGAACGCCTGTGACCTCCTGGCCCTTGATCTGAGTACGCACGACCGAGCGGCAGTAGAAGGGTGCGTCGAGCATGCCCTTGACCTGACGCGGGAGGTAGCCCTGATCGGCGCGGGTCTCGCGGGCGACGCCCCAGAGTGAGCGGCGGAGCCGGGCGCGGGGCGGGCGTTCGATCTCCGACACCGCACCGTCCTTCGCGAAGTCGAGGCCGATGGAGAGCGGCGCACCGTGGCGCGGGACCGCCTCGTAGAAGCAGGTGGCGCCGTCCTGGGTCGGAAAACGTCCCCAGCTCCATGCGCTGAAATCGCGTTCGAGTGGTCCGGTACCGAAATTCGCGTCGAAATAGCCGTGCCCTGACCAGCGCCCGCGTCGACCAAGGTCGACTTCGATCCGGGCGGCGGGGGCGAAGGGTCGCCAGATATGCTCGCCTTCGGGATCGAGCGCGACCTCGGCGGCGGTAAGCGCGATGGGGCGGACCGTGATCCTGCCTTTCATGCGGGATACGAGCGGCGGGGAGGAGACCTCGTCGATCTCGATCTGCAGCTCCTCGCCGTTCCAGTACATCGAGGACGGGCCGATCGTCAGGAAGTCTCGTCCCCGCCGAAGGGCGTCCGACCCGCGGTCGGTCATCGCGAAGCGCCCGCCGCGTCCGTAGGTCGCCACGTTCATGCAGCAATTGTTCGCGGGGTTCCCGCGGCCCGACCAGCGGTACCAGGGCGAGAAGACGGAGCCTATGAATCCGATGACGTTGACGGCATCGCGACCGTCGTCGCTGACCCCGTCGATGTACCACCAGGCGTAGCCCTGCGGCGGAACATCGACGTCGAAGACCGGGCGGTCGCGATCGCCGCGGCCGCGTGCTTCCCGGAGAGGCCCGCCATCGGCACCCCCGGGCCCGGATGCGTCCCACCCCCCGCGAGGTAGAGCCCCTTGATCCTCGTCGTCGCGCGGGGCCGCGCGAAGGCCGCCATCAGCCCCGTCGGTGCGCGACCGTAAAGAGCCCCCATGCTCCCCGGGAAGAGGCATCCGAATCCCTGCGGATCCGTCAGCGCTCCGTCGCTGCGCGATGGCTCGGGCGAGAACGTCAGTCCGCGGCGGGCCAGGGTCCCGAAGGTCCTTCGACGGCATGTCTCGTACTCCTGTTCGGCCAGTCCGGGTGGCGCATTGACGATCGTCTCGAATCGCTCGATCCGGGGCGGCTTCAGATTGGTACCGCGATCCTGCGCGCAGACATAGACCGTCGGGTCGTCGGGCGGACGACCGTGGCGGATTGGGTCGAACTCCGTCTTCGGATCGGCGCCGAAGAAGACGTTGTGATGGGCGAGGGGCGGCCCGTCGGGCTTGGCTGCGAAGGCCCAGACCTCCGCGGAGAGGCTGCGCGGGTCGGTTCCTCGGCTGGATACAGCCTTCCTCGCGGCGACACCGAGATGGCCGGCGCCGAGTGCCCGGGGATCGCCGGCATGAAGGACAATTTCCCCCGCGTGGAGGCGATCGTTTCCCGTTACCACCCCGCGTACGGCGCCGTCGGTGATCCGAATCTCCTTGACCGACGTATCGAGATAGAGTGTCGCGCCTCGCTCGACGGCGAGGTCGGCCACGGCACGGGCGAGGGCGGAGAGGCCGCCCGTGACACGCCAGATACCGGCCGCTTCCGCCTGCCAGACAAGGGAGAGGAGCGCGGGCGTCGTATCGGGCGTGCCGCCCACATAGGTCGCGTAGCGCCCAAAGAGCTGTCGAAGTCGTGGATCGTCGAAGTTGCGTGCGAGGAGGCCCGAAAGCGAGCGATGCGGCGCTATCGCGGGGAGAAGGCCGGGCTCCGCCATGACCCGTCGCGCAAGGGTCAGGGGGTTCGGGCGGCCAGCCTGCATCATGGGGGCGTCGAAGGCCGCGAAGAGCTTCGCCGCGCGACCGGCGAAGGCATGGAACTGCGACTCCGCCCGCGGACCGGCGAAGGTGCGGATCGCCGCAGCACTTTCCTCGTGGTCGGAAAAGAGATCGAGCTGCGTGCCGTCGGGCCAGAAATGCCGTGCGAGAAGCGGCTCGGGAACGATCGACACCCTGTCTTCGAGACGCGCGTTGCAGTCCGCGAAGAGATCGTCGAAGACGGCGCGAAGCGTGAGGACGGTCGGCCCCGCTTCCGCCAGCCCCGCGGCCGTCGGCAGGCTCCGCATCTTGCCGCCAGGCGACGCGCCCGCTTCGAAGATCTCGACCCGATGGCCGGAATGGGCCAGACGCGCGGCGGCCGCGAGGCCGCCGATCCCTGCGCCGATGATGAGAATGCGGGGAAGATGCGCGCGCGGAGCCATGCGAGATAGTTGACTCGCGAGGGCGGACTGTCCAGACTGATTTACACTCAACTGTCTTATTAGACTGACAGATCGGATCGCCATGACCCTCGCTCCCCGCATCGATGCCGCCCTGACAACTGCGATCCGCCGTGGTCAAGGCGCCGGCGCTCCACCCCGTCTTGCCCAGGCACTCCAGCATGCAACGATGCCCGGCGGCGCGCGGATCCGCCCCACGATCCTCACCAGCGTCGCGCTCGCCTGTGGAGACGACAGGCCCGGCCTTACCGATGCGGCTGCGGCCGCGCTCGAGCTCATTCATTGCGCAAGCCTTGTTCACGACGACCTGCCGTGCTTCGACGATGCGGGAGAGCGGCGCGGCAAGCCTTCCGTCCATCGTGCCTTTTCGGAGCCTCTGGCGGTTCTCACGGGCGATAGCTTGATCGTCGCGGCGTTCGAGACGCTGGCGCGGGCGGCGGTGGCCGATCCCGCACGCGGAGTGGAGCTCGTGGGGATCCTCGCGCAGCGGACCGGGATGCCGGGGGGTATCTGCGCGGGGCAGGGCTGGGAGAGCGAGGCGCGGGTCGACCTTGCCGCCTATCACCGTGCGAAGACCGGCGCTCTTTTCGTTGCGGCGACGCAGATGGGCGCGGTCGCGGCGGGGCAGGAGGCGGAGCCCTGGGAAGAGCTTGGGGCGCGTATCGGCGAGGCGTTCCAAGTCGCCGACGACCTGCGCGATGCGCTCGGCACCCCCGACCATCTGGGCAAGCCCGCGGGACAGGATGACCGCCACGGGCGTCCGAACGCGGTCTCCGCGCTCGGCATCGACGGCGCGATGGGGCGGCTGCGCGACATTCTCGGAGGCGCGATTGCCTCCATTCCGTCCTGTCCCGGCGAAGCGATGCTCGCCCAGCTCGTCACCCGCTACGCGCAGAAGCTCGTCCCGGTTTCGATCCTGCATCCCGGGGAATGAGCCGCGTCGCACGTGGCTGATCGGGACGCGGGTCTCAAGGGGCGGCTGAACCGGCTGGCCGGTCGGCCCGGCTTTCAGCGGCTGGCCGCACGGCTACCATTCGTCCGCGGCCATGTCCGTCGCGAGGGAGAGGCGATCTTCGACCTCGTCGCGGGCTTCGTGCAGAGCCAAGCGCTCGCCGCGTTGGTCGAATTGCGCGTCCTTCACCTGCTACGCGATGGCGCGGAGACGGCGTCGGCGCTCGCCCCGCGCCTCGGAATGGAAGCAGGGCGCGCGGAGATCCTGCTGCGCGCGGGTGTGGCGATGGGGCTTCTCGACCTCCGTGGGGGCCGATACCGCACGAGCCTGAGGGGTGCGGCGCTGATCGGCGTTCCCGGCCTCGAGGCGATGATCTCGCATCACGAGGTACTCTACCGTGACCTCGCAGATCCGGTGGCCTTCTTCCGTGGCGAGACGAAGACGGAGCTCGCCGGTTTCTGGCCCTACGTCCTCGGCGGCGAGGGCGGCGCGACGGAGGCCGCGCGCTATTCCGCCCTGATGGCCGAAAGCCAGGCGATGGTCGCGGAGGAGACCCTCGATGCCGTTTCCCTCCGGGGCGTGGGCCGGCTCATGGATGTGGGTGGCGGAACGGGCGTCTTTCTCGAGCACGCGGCGCGACGGGCGCGGGGGATGACCCTCGCGCTCTTCGACCTGCCCGCCGTGGCGGAGGCAGCGCGGGTGCGGCTCGCCGCGGCGGGGCTCGGCGAGCGGGCAGCGATCCATCCGGGAAGTTTCCGCGACGATCCACTTCCCGCCGGGGCCGACGCGATCTCTCTCGTCCGGGTTCTCTACGACCACGACGATGCGACGGTGGCAGCGCTCCTTGCCAAGGTGCGCGCGTTACTTCCACCGGGCGGACGGGTGATCGTTTCCGAGCCGATGACCGGGGGGCCGCGTCCGAACGTATCCGGCGACATCTATTTCGCGATCTATTGCCTTGCGATGCGGACAGGGCGCGCCCGGTCGGCGGGTGAAGTCGCGGCTTTCCTCGAACGGGCAGGGTTCGATCAAATCACGGCCCACAAGCCTCGCCGCGCCTTCGTCACCACGGTCGTCGAGGCACGCGTTCCGCAATGACTGTCTAATTTTATTGACAGATCGATGTGTAAGTTTAGTCTGACAGTAAGCCACGGTGGATTCTTGCCTCTCCCGTGACAGGAACCGCGAAAGGCCAATCGTGCCCGACACCACTGCCATCCTGCTCGACGCCCCCCGGAGCCTTTCGGCTGCCCAGATCGCGATCGACGCGCCGGGCGACGGTGATCTGGTGGTCGAGATCGCGGCCTCCGGGATCTCGACCGGAACGGAAAAGTTGTTCTGGGAAGGCCGGATGCCGCCCTTTCCGGGCATGGGCTACCCACTCGTGCCGGGCTACGAGAGCGTCGGTGAGGTCGTGGAGGCGCGCCCCGGCGCACGGATCGCCGTTGGGACGCGCGTTTTTGTGCCGGGGGCTAATTGCTACGGTCCGATTCGCGGCCTCTTCGGGGGTGCATCGAAGCGGATCGTGACCGACGCGGCCCGCGTGACGCCCATCGATGCGGGTCTCGGGGAGGACGGCGCGCTCCTGGCGCTCGCCGCGACGGCACTGCATGCGGTGGCCGGGCTCGACCGCGACTTGCCGGAGCTCATCGTGGGCCACGGCACGCTCGGCCGGCTTCTCGCGCGGATCACCCGCGCCGCGGGCGGTGCGCCCGTGGTCTGGGAGCGCGATCCGGCGCGGCGTGGCGGCGCCATGAATTACGAAGTGATCGATCCCGAGGCGGATCCGCGGCGCGACTACGCCACGATCTTCGATGCATCCGGATCCGCCGCGCTCCTGCCGGAACTGATCGGCCGGATCGCAAAGGGCGGCGAGATCGTGCTCGCGGGCTTCTACACCGACCCGATCTCCTTCGCTTTCCCGCCCGCCTTCATGAAGGAGGCGCGCATCCGCATCGCGGCGGAATGGACGCCCGACGACATGGTCGTGACCCGTCGCCTGGTCGAGTCGGGAACGCTCTCCCTCGCCGGGCTCGTCACCCACCGTATGGCTGCCGCGGATGCGGCCGCGGCCTACGAGCGCGCTTTTACCGATCCCGCCTGCCTCAAGATGATTCTCGACTGGAAGGACGTGGCATGAGCCTCGACGAAGTTCCGAATCTGCGCGATTACGATGCCAAGCTGAAGACCGAGGCGGCGGAGCCCTCGCTCGAGGTGCCGCAGGGCGCGCCGACCTCGAAGACGCAGATCATTGCGATCTACGGCAAGGGCGGCATCGGCAAGTCCTTCACGCTCGCCAATCTCAGCCACATGATGGCGGAGCAGGGCAAGCGCGTGCTCCTGATCGGATGCGACCCGAAATCCGACACCACCTCGCTTCTGTTCGGTGGCAAGGCGTGTCCGACGATAATCGAGACCTCGACGCAGAAGAAGCTCGCGGGCGAGGAGGTCGCGATCGGCGACGTCTGCTTCAAGCGCGGCGGCGTCTTCGCGATGGAGCTGGGCGGTCCCGAAGTCGGCCGCGGCTGCGGCGGGCGCGGGATCATCCACGGGTTTGAGCTGCTGGAGAAGCTCGGGTTCCACGACTGGGATTTCGACTACGTTCTACTGGATTTCCTGGGCGACGTGGTTTGCGGTGGCTTCGGCCTGCCGATCGCTCGCGACATGGCGCAGAAGGTGATCCTGGTCGCCTCCAACGATCTGCAATCGCTCTATGTCGCCAACAACGTCTGCTCGGCGGTCGAGTATTTCCGCAAGATGGGCGGGAATGTGGGCGTCGCGGGACTGGTCATCAACAAGGACGATCATTCCGGCGAGGCGCAGGCCTTCGCGAAGGCGGTGAACATCCCTGTTCTCGCCGCGATCCCGGCCGATGACGACCTCCGCAAGAAGTCGGCCAACTACCAGATCGTCGGTACCGAAACCTCCCGCTGGGGCGATCTTTTCTCCGGGCTCGCGGAGCAGGTCGGGTTGGCGCCGCCCTGCCAGCCGTCCCCGCTCGATCAGGACGGGCTGCTGGCCCTCTTCGACTCGAAGGATACGGGCGGCGACGTGGTGCTCGTGCCGGCGACCGATGCCGACATGCGCGGGAAGAAATCGGCGCCGAAACCATCGCTCGAGGTGGTCTACGACGATGTCTGATCGACAGGCATACGAGGTCGGCTACGACGCGGCCGGGCGCGTGGAGATCACGGACGTGTCCTCCTCCGACGGTGCGCCGGACCCGGCCCCGGGTCTTGCGGGGGGCGAGGCTGCGGGGATGTGCACCTCCAGCGCGACACTCGAGGCGTCGGCGCGCAAGGCGGGGGCAGGCGAGGTTCTCGACCGTTATGCCGCAGATTACCCGAAAGGGCCGCACGACAAGCCGCAGAGCATGTGCCCGGCTTTCGGAAGCCTGCGCGTGGGTCTTCGGATGCGGCGCGTGGCGACAGTATTGTCGGGCTCGGCCTGCTGCGTCTACGGGCTCACCTTCGTAAGCCATTTCTACGGCGCGCGGCGCAGCGTTGGCTATGTCCCCTTCAGCTCCGAGACGCTGGTCACCGGCAAGCTTTTCGAGGACAGCCGCGAGAGCGTGCATCAGATGGCCGATCCCGCGCGCTATGACGCGATCGTGGTCACCAACCTTTGCGTCCCGACGGCTTCGGGCGTGCCGCTGCGGCTGTTGCCCAAGGAAATCGACGGCGTCCGCATTATCGGCATCGACGTGCCGGGCTTCGGCATCCCCACCCATGCGGAGGCGAAGGACGTGCTTTCCGGCGCGATGCTTGCCTATGCACGGGGCGAAGCGGAGGCCGGCCCGGTCGCGCGGCCGACGCAGGGGCGCGACGACCGTCCATCCGTCGCGCTTCTGGGCGAGATGTTCCCAGCTGATCCGATGATGCTGGGCGCGATGCTGGCCCCGATGGGCCTCGCCGCGGGTCCGGTCGTGCCGGCGCGCGAGTGGCGCGAACTCTACGCCGCGCTCGATTGCGGAGCGGTGGCGGCGATCCATCCGTTCTACACCGCGTCGATGCGGGAATTCTCCGCGGCAGGCCGCCCGATCGTGGGCTCCGCGCCTGTCGGCCGCGACGGTACCGCCGCGTGGCTTTCGGCGATCGGCGCGGCGTTCGGGATCGCGGGTGACAAGATCGCGGCGGCGCAGAACGCGTTCCTGCCCGCGATCGAGGGTGCCCTGCAGGGCGCACGTGTCAATGGAACGATCACCGTCTCGGGCTACGAGGGCAGCGAGCTTCTCTTCGCGCGTCTTCTCGTCGAAAGCGGCGCGCGTGTGCCCTATGTCGGCACGGCCTGTCCGAAGACGCTGCAATCGGCGGCCGACCGTGAATGGCTCGAGGCGCATGGCGCGAAGGTCGTCTATCGTGCGAGCCTTGAGGACGACCTCGCTGCGATGGAAGGCGTCAAGCCCGACCTCGCCATCGGAACGACCCCCGTGGTGCAGCGCGCCAAGGAGCTCGGCATCCCGTCGCTCTATTTCACCAACCTCATCTCTGCGCGGCCGCTCATGGGCCCGGCGGGTGCCGGGTCCCTTGCCGAGGTCGTGAACGCCGCCATCGGCAATCGTGACCGGATGGCGCGGATGCGCAGCTTTTTCGAAGGCGTGGGCGGCGGCGAGACCTCCGGCGTCTGGCAGGGCGCTCCGAACCTGCGGCCGGATTTCCGTGCGCAGAACCTCAAGAAGCTCGAGCGGCAGCGGAAGGCCGCGAAGGCGCAGGAGATGATATGATGCGCGCCCTTCCGGCATATTTCCATCCGTCGCGGGCTTGCCCCGGGACCTCGGCTCGCGGGGCACGGTGCGGCGCGGGGGAGGTGGGCGCATGCTGATCCAGGACCACGATCGCGCGGGCGGCTATTGGGGGGCGGTCTATGCCTTCTGCGCCGTCAAGGGTTTGCAGGTGGTGATCGACGGCCCGGTCGGCTGCGAGAACCTGCCCGTTACGTCCGTCCTGCACTACACCGACGCCCTGCCGCCGCACGAACTGCCGATCGTCGTCACCGGCCTCGGCGAGGAAGAGATGGGTTCGGGCACCGAGGAGGCGATGAAACGCGCCTGGGACACGCTCGATCCCGCGCTGCCCGCCGTTGTCGTCACCGGCTCGATCGCAGAAATGATCGGCGGAGGCGTGACGCCGCAGGGCACGAGCATCCAGCGCTTCCTCCCCCGCACCATCGACGAGGATCAATGGCAGGCCGCGGACCGCGCCATGACCTGGATCTTCACCGAATGGGGGATGACGAAGGACCGGATGCCGCCCGAGAAGAAGCGCGACGAGGTCGCGGCCCCGCGCGTCAACATCCTCGGGCCGATGTACGGCACGTTCAACATGCCGTCCGATCTCGCGGAGATCCGACGCCTCGTCGAGGGGATCGGGGCCGAGATCAACATGGTCATGCCCCTGGGCGCGCATCTCGCGGAGATGCGCAACCTCGTGAACGCCGACGTCAACGTCTGCATGTACCGCGAATTCGGTCGCGGCCTCTGCGAGGTGCTGGGCAAGCCGTACCTGCAGGCGCCGGTGGGCGTGGAGAGCACGACGAAATTCCTCCGCGCGCTTGGGGAGCTCCTTGGCCTCGATCCGGAGCCCTTCATCGAGCGCGAGAAGCATTCGACGCTGAAGCCCGTCTGGGATCTGTGGCGGTCGGTCACGCAGGACTTCTTCGCGACGGCGAGCTTCGCGGTGGTCGCGAACGAGACCTATGCGCGCGGCATCCGCCATTACCTCGAGGAGGAACTGGGTTTCCCCTGCGCCTTCGCGGTGTCGCGGGTGGCCGGCAAGAAGACCGACAACGACGCGATCCGCAGCATGATGCACGGCAAGCGGCCGCTCGTCGTGATGGGCTCGATCAACGAGAAGATGTACCTCGCGGAGATGAAGTCCGGTCACGGACCGGCGCCCGCCTTTCTGCCCGCGAGCTTTCCGGGTGCCGCGATCCGGCGCGCCACGGGCACGCCCTTCATGGGCTACGCGGGGGCCACCTACCTTCTGCAGGAGGTTTGCAACGGCCTCTTCGACGCGCTCTTCCATATCCTGCCCCTTGGCTCCGAGATGGACGCGGCGGAGGCGACGCCCGCCAATCTCCGGCGCGATTTCCCATGGGACACGGATGCACAGGCCGAACTCGACCGGATCGTGGCCGAGCATCCCGTCCTGACCCGTATTTCGGCGGCGCGAAACCTTCGCGACGCCGCCGAGAGATCAGCCCTCGCGCAAGGCGCGGAGAGGGTGATGCGAGAAACCGTGAGGGCGCTCGCGCCCGCGCGTGAAAAGTCCAACGAGGAGGATCTCAGATGAGTGACATGACGAACGGAATGGCCCCATTCGCGGTTTCCTCGCGCACCGCGCGGCGGTCGAGGGCGGAATTCGCGATCTACTTCGCGATCATCCTGCTGGCCACGCTGCCGCTCGCCACGCTGACCTGGGCGCTGACCGCGCTGCGGACGCTTCGGCTCCCCGAGCGCGGGCCGCTGGCGCGCGCCTGGAGCCAGGCGCGAATCATCACGCCGATGATCTTCGCGGCATGATTGGGACGACGCCGTCCCGGGCCTGACCCGGGACCTCGACCCGCGAGGCCCCGGATCAGGTCCGGGGCGGCTCGGGAGACAGAATTCCTCCGGTCGCATGGCCGGGTGAAGTCCGGCACGTGCCGGAACCCGGCCGCGGGGCCCCGCGGCGTCAGCTTGACGATCCGAAGGAGAGTTAGATGGCTGATAGAACCGACCTGTCGTTCACGGGTCTTACCGACGAGCAGGCGCAGGAATTGCACTCCGTCTATATGAGCGGGCTCTGGCTGTTCTCGGCCGTGGCCGTTGTTGCTCACATAGCGGTGTTCATCTGGCGCCCGTGGTTCTGAGGGGGACCTGAAGAATGGCGAAATTCTACAAAATCTGGCTGGTCTTTGATCCCCGTCGCGTTTTCGTGGCGCAGGGGGTCTTCCTGTTCCTGCTGGCGGCGATGATCCACCTCGTCCTGCTCAGCACGGACCGGTACAACTGGTTCGAGCAATCCGCTGCCAAGTACGGCACCGGAAACGTCGAAGTGGTCGACTGAGCGCGAACGCATGACAGCGCCGCGGGCGGCACGACCGCCCGCCGCGATCCAGAGCACGCGACGACGGCCCCGCGACGGATGCCGGCACAGAACGGAGATTGAAGATGGCATTGCTCAGCTTCGAGAGAAAATACCGCGTGCCGGGCGGCACGCTTATCGGCGGCGATCTCTTCGATTTCTGGATCGGACCGTATTTCGTGGGCTTCTTCGGCGTCACCGCGGCATTTTTCGCGGGGCTCGGGACGATCCTGATCTTCTACACCGCCGCGATCCAGGGGGTCTGGAATCCCTGGTTGATCTCGGTCAATCCGCCGCCCATCTCCTACGGGCTCGGCGCGGCGCCGCTCGACATGGGGGGGCTCTGGCAGCTCGTCACCATCTGCGCGCATGGTGCCTTCATTTCTTGGGCGTTGAGGCAGGTAGAGATCTGTCGCAAGCTCGGCATCGGCTTCCACGTGCCGGTGGCCTTCAGCTTCGCGATCCTGGCCTATACCACGCTGACGGTCATCCGGCCCGTCCTGATGGGCGCTTGGGGTCACGGCTTTCCCTACGGCATCTGGAGCCACCTCGATTGGGTGAGCTACACCGGATACCTCTACGGCAACTTCCACTACAATCCGGCGCACATGATCGCGGTGACGTTCTTCTTCACCAACGCGCTGGCGCTTGCACTCCACGGTTCGCTGATCCTGTCGGCGGCGAACCCCGAGAAGGGCAAGACGATGCGGATGGCCGATCACGAGGACACGTATTTCCGGGACTTCATCGGCTATTCCATCGGGCCGCTCGGCATCCATCGTCTCGGCCTCCTGCTCGCGCTGAATGCCGGGTTCTGGAGCGCCGTCTGCATCGTCATCTCCGGGACCGTCTGGTTCGACCAATGGGTCGTCTGGTGGGACTGGTACATCGACCTGCCCTGGTGGGCGGATCTGTGAGGGAGTAGGGATATGCCAAGATTCACGCCCGGATATCAGAATATCTTTACCCAGGTGCAGATCCAGGGCCCGCCCGAGATGGGCATGGTCGAGGCCGCGGACCTGCGCGACCGCACCGACCGCGCCGGCTTCTCCCAGCTCCTGGGATGGTTCGGCAACGCGCAGCTCGGGCCGATCTACCTCGGCCCCTACGGAGTGATCTCGCTGATGACGGGGAGCCTGTGGTTCTTCCTCGTTGGCATCTCCTTCTGGGTGCAGGTCGATTTCTCGCCCGCACTCTTCTTCCGCGACCTCTTCTATCTCGCGCTCGAACCGCCTGCGCCGGAATACGGTCTCGGCATCCCGCCGCTCTGGGAGGGGGGGCTCTGGCTCATCGCCAGCTTCTTCCTGCTCGTCGCCGTCATCACCTGGTGGATCCGGTCCTATTCGCTGGCAAGTCAGCTCGGCATGGGCAAGCATGTCTGCTGGGCCTTTGCCTCCGCGATCTGGCTCTTCCTGGTCCTGGGCCTGATCCGGCCGGTTCTCATGGGGTCGTGGTCGGAGGCGGTGCCTTACGGGATCTTCCCGCATCTCGACTGGACGAACCTCTTCTCGCTGACCTACGGGAACCTGTTCTACAACCCGTTCCACGCGCTCTCGATCGTGTTCCTCTACGGCTCCGCGCTGCTCTTCGCGATGCACGGGGGCACGATCCTCGCCGTCACGCGCTACGGCGGCGATCGGGAGCTCGAGCAGATCGCGGATCGCGGCACGGCGTCCGAGCGGGCAGGGCTCTTCTGGCGCTGGACGATGGGCTTCAACGCGACGATGGAGGGTATCCATCGCTGGGCCTGGTGGTTCGCGGTGCTGACCACGCTTACGGGCGGGATCGGCATCCTGCTCACGGGCACGGTCGTCGACAACTGGTTCGTCTGGGCTCAGGAGCACGGCTACGGTGCTGCGCAGAACTACGTGCCGGCGCGGACGCCCGAAGAGTTCATGATCTACAGCCCCCCTGCGGAGTGAGACGATGGCAGACCAGGTGAAATGGTACGAACAGGCTGAACCCTCGAGCGCGAAAAAGGCGCTGGCGCTCTGGGGCTTCTCGCAGATGTCGCTCGGTGCGTTCTACGCCGCGATCGTCTTCTTCGGGATCCTGATCTTCTTCGCGGTGCTGGGTTTCATCCGGGGCATCCTGCCCGAAGACCCCTATGCCGCGATCGATCTCACGATCCGCGTGAGCGGGATCGGCTGACAGGAACGTTCCGGGCGGAGTGCTGCCCGGAACTCGCGGATCGGGGATCCCATGCCCCGGTTCCCGTCCTGTTGGCGACAGGACGCCGCACCGCGGGGCCGCGCGCTCCGCGGTGCGTTTCGTTTGGCCTAGGCCGCAATCAGTTGTAGTAGGTGGTGACGGGTGTACCGAGCGCGACGTTCGGATAAAGCTCCATCACGTCGGAATTCGTCAGACGGATGCAGCCCGAGCTGACCGCGGTGCCGATCGTCCAGGGCTGCGGCGTTCCGTGGATACGGTAGAGCGTGTCGCGGCTGCCTTGATAGAGATAGAGCGCCCGCGCGCCGAGCGGGTTCATCGGTCCACCCGGCAAGCCCTCGCGATATTGCGCGTAGGTCTCGGGCTCGCGTCGGATCATGTTGGCGGTGGGCGTCCAGGACGGCCATTCCTCCTTGCGGCGGATGACGGTGTCACCGGTCATGTTGCGCCCCGCGGCCCCGACCGCGATATGGTACTCGCGTGCGAAGCCCGGCGCCCGGACGTGGTAGAGGGCGAAATAATCCGGAAAGATATGGATCGTGTCGGGCTCGATATCGGCCCTCACTTCCACGTCGCGCGCGGCCATCGTCCGACGCGAGGTATGCGGCAGCCCGGCATGGCCGAACACCGAGGTCGGCGCGAGGCCGAGGGCGAGCCCGGAGGCTACGAAATGGCGGCGGGTCAGCATGGGCGGTCTCCGTGGCAGCGGATATTTCGCCACTAGGATGGCGCCCGTTGCGCCAAAGTAAACTGAAGCCCGCGTGAGAAGTGCCCGCCTGTGGCTTCTCAGCCGTAGGTTGGGGGCACCAGCCGCATGAGATGGGCGAGGTTCTTCACACCGATCCGCAGATGCGCCATCGGACGCGCGCGGACGAGCTTCTTGTTCATGTAAGCCTCGAAGGTCAGGCGCTGCACGTCGATGTCGTGGCAGAGCGAGACGAACCGCTCCCGCCGTTCGTCGGACTTGTAGTAGGCGTCCTGCATGGTGCGGAGCACGCGGAAGACCGTCTTGTGCTCCTTCATGAAGAGTTTGCGGGCGAGCTTCAGATCGGACGCCCGGCCGGAGGCGAGGGTGGCGGCGGCGGCCGTGGCCGCGACGCGCCCGCCCACCATGGCGTAGTAGATGCCCTCCCCGGAGGAGGGGGCGACGACGCCTGCCGCATCGCCCGCGAGCACCACGTCGCGACCGTTGTCCCAGCGGTCGAGCGGCTTCAGCGGAATGGGCGCGCCTTCCCGCCGGATCGTCTCGCACTCCTCTAGGCCGGAGGCGCGGCGGAGGGCGGCGGTGGCCTTCTTCAGGTCCACGCCGTCCACGCCCGTTCCCATGCCGACGCTCGCCTGCTCTCCGTGGGGAAAGACCCAGCCGTAGAAATCGGGGCTGATCGTGCCGTCGTAGACCACGTCGCAGCGCATGGGATCGTAGGTCGCGGTCTTGCCCGGCGACTTGATGATCTCGTGGTAGGCAATGACGTAGGGGATCTTGTCGCCCCCCGGCACCTCTCCGCGCGCGACGTTCGAGCGCGCGCCGTCGGCGCCGATGACAAGCCGCGTGGGCAGGGAGCGGGTCTCTCCGCTCGCGCGGTCGCGGTAGAGTACGGCGGTCGTGTCGCCGCGGAGGATTTCCTGGAACGTACCGGTGATCCGCTCCGCGCCCGCCTTGGCGGCGCGGACGCGCAGGAACTCGTCGAAATGCTCCCGGTCGATCATACCGACGAAGCCGTTCTCGATCGGGATGTCGACGGCGCGATGCGTGGGAGAAATCATCCGCGCGGTGCCGATGCGTGCTACGAGCTGGCTGTCGGGAATGGCAAAATCCGCGATCAGGCGGGGCGGAATCGCGCCGCCGCAGGGCTTGATGCGCCCGGCCTTGTCGAGGAGCGCCACGCGCTTGCCGGATCGCGCCAGATCCTCGGCGGCCGTCGCCCCCGAGGGTCCGCCTCCCACCACGACGACATCATACATGGTCATTCTCCCGGAACGAGGTTGGCTTGGGGGGCGCGCGGACGCGCATCCATGATGCGCGCCGCCATCGCGGCGGCGGCGAGAAAGAGGAGCGCCTCGGCGGCGAAGACGAGGCCGAAGGCCGGGGCGGGGCCCATGGCAAGGCGCAGGAGATCGACCGAGGCCGCGCCAACGAGCCCGCCGAAACCCGCCGCAAGCGCCTGTGCCGCGCCCCAAAGACCCATCCGCGTGCCTTCACGCGATTCCCGGCCCTCGCCCGCGAGCGCCATCATCGATCCGATGGCGGCCACCGCGAACATGCCGTTGAAGAAGCCAAGGGCGATTGTCGCGGGCAGAAGCAGGGCGCTTTCGGACTGACCGGCGAGCGCGATCGCCGCCAGGGCGGCCGCGGAGCCTACGCAGCCTGCGATCACCCAGGTCCTGAGCGCGCCGAGGCCGAGGCCGGTCGCGGCGATACCCACGGCGAGCATGCCCGCGAAGACGCCGCCGTTCTGCGCGCCCGAAAGTTGCGTCGATTGCCCAGGCGTGAAGCCGAAGACGAGACCCGCATAGGGCTCGAGGATCAGCTCCTGCATGAAATAGGCGCTCATGGAGAGGGCGACGAAGAGTGTGAAGGCGCGCGCCTTCGGTTCCGCCCAGATCTCGGCAAGACCCTCGCGGAAGGGCATGGGCTCGGGCGCGGGGCGCGCGATGACGCCGCGCTCCACCCCCCAGGTGGCGAGGAGGGTGAGAAGGACGGACCCGAGCGTCACGCAGGCCACGATCTCCAGAAGGCGGACGGGCGTGTACGGATCGAGGAGCCAGCCCACGACGCCCGCCGTCACCGCGATACCCGCGATCATCATGAGCCAGGTAATCGTCGCCGCAGCCGCCCGTCGCCGCGGGGCCGTGGCGGTCGCCAGAAGTGCAAGAAGCGACGTGCCCGACGCGCCCACGCCGAGCCCGATCAGCGCATAGGCGAGGATCGAGACGGCGAGACCGGCGGCGAAGGACGCCTTTAGTACGACGATACCCAGGGAGGCGAGCATCGCACCCCCGGCGAGGAGGGTCATGCCACGTACGATCCACGCCGTCCGCCTGCCGCCGGTATCGCTGAGAAAGCCCCAGTTCGGGCGGGTGATCTGGATGCCGTAGTGAAGCGCGACAAGGAGCCCCGGCAGCACGGCGGGGAGCGCCAGTTCCACGACCATTAGGCGATTGAGCGTGGATGTCGTAAGTACCACGACCGACCCGAGCGCCATCTGCACGAGGCCCAGCCGCACGATGGCGAGCCAGGAAAGCATCAGACGCCGCCCCGGATCGCCACCGCCGCAACCATCATTCCGGTGACGTAAAGCGTGACGCCCGTGGCATTGTACCACGGCGCACGGCCTTCGGGGTCGGTCAGAAGCGTCTTCATGAAACGGATCTGGAGCGCCAGAGACAGTGCGATGAGGGCGGCATAGAGGGGCAGCGACCAGATCAGGAGGAGCGAGATGACGATGACCTGCGGGAGCGCCATCACCGTGCAGGCGAGACGCGCGGCGGCGGCGGGGCCCATGACGACGGGAAGCGAGCGGATGCCCATGCGTCGGTCACCCGCGATCGCCTTGAAGTCGTTGAGCGTCATGATCCCGTGGGCCCCGATCGCGTAGAGAAGCGCGATGATCACGATCTCGAAGGACGGAGCACCAGCCGACAGCACCGCCGCGCCGGTGAACCACGGAAGCCCTTCGTAGCAGAGCCCGACGAGTCCCGGCCCCCACCAGCCCGACCGTTTGAGCCGGACGGGCGGCGCGGAATAGGCCCAGGCGGCGAGGACCGCGACGCAGGTCGCGCCGAAGCCCCAGGGTCCGAGGAGCCAGCTCAGGGCAACGGCCAGGGCCGAGAGGGCGATCGCGACGATGAGTCCCCAAAGACCAGGAACGCGGCCCGATGGGATCGGGCGATGCGGTTCGTTGATTGCGTCGACCTCCCGGTCGCACCAATCGTTCGCCGCCTGGCTCATGCCGCAGACCACGGGACCGGCGAGAAGCATGCCAAGGATCACCAGTGGCCAGGACGAGAACGGCGAGACCCCGGCCGAGACGATGCCGCAGAGATAGGCCCAGATCGGCGGGAACCAGGTGACGGGCTTCAGAAGTTCCAGAAGCGCCAAGGGCGCCGGGACGGACCGGGCGGGGTGTAAGTCAAGGTTGACACTCATGTGTCAACTTCAACATCACAAGTCCGAGTCTCGCAAGGAAAACCGGCATCGCTACCATCTATCGGAGAAAATGTCGCGCCGTGCGCTTCCGTGTCAGGCGCGGCCTTCGAGGTGATCGATATGGCGGCGCAGATCGGCGATCTCCTCTCGCGCGTCGCGGAGGTCGGCCTCTGCCTGCTTCAATTCGTGTTCCATCTCCGCCTCGCGTTTTTGGAGATACACGATCGCCTGATCCCGCGTGGCTTCCGCATCGTTCGTCACCTGCGTCAGTCGGTTGAGTTCGGCGAGGTCGGCCCGGCTGACGCGGGTCAGACGATGCACGAGCCAGTTCGCGAACCAGCCGAGCGCGAAGGCCGCGAAAAGGACGATGGCGGTCGCAATGATGAAATCCTGTCGGCTCATTGCCCTGCCTCATCGTTGTCGGCTTCCGCCGCGGCGGCGTCCTCTTCCTCGGCATCCTCCGCTGCAGCGTCCTCGGCCGGCGCGTCGTCGACGAGCAGGCGGAACTCGATACGGCGATTCGCCTCGCGGCCTTCCGGCGTCGAGTTGTCGGCGATCGGGTCCTCTTCCCCGTATCCTACGGCGGTCAGGGGCGCGGTGACGATGCGCCGGGCCATCAGCGCCGCGATCAGCGCGTCGGCCCGGCTCTGGCTCAGGCGGCGGTTCATCTCTTCTCCGCCCTGGCTGTCGGTATAGCCCGCCACCTCCATCGTCACGTCCTCGCATTGGCGCAGGATGTCCGCGATGGCGTCGACACTCTCGCGCGAGGCCGTGTCGATCTCGTCGGAGCCGGGGGCGAAGGTGATCTGCCTGAGCGTCAGGATCGAATTGATCTCGGCCGCGCATTCCTCGGGCGTGGGCAGCGCCAGTTCCGGATCGAGCCGCGCGTCGTAAGTCACGTCGATCTCGGTATCGGCCTCCGGGCCGAGCCGGGCGGCGACGATTTCGCCGATATGCGTCTCCGCCTCTTCCATGGCGGTCGTCCCCGAGATGCGCACGATGTCCTCCGTGACCTCCGCGCGGCCACCGGCGAGCAGCGACAGCGCGTCGAGGGCGGCGAAGATGCGGGGCGACCAGCCATCCGGAACGCCGGGCGCGACGTCGATCTCTCCGCCCACGTGATCGAGGCCGAAGAGCGCGCGGGCAAAACTGTCGACAGCGTCCCGTTCGAGTGCCGTGCCGAGTCGGCCCTCCATCGTCACCTGTCCTTCCGGATTGCGGATCGCGACGAAATCGGGCGGCTGAAGTTCCGGTGCGTCGGCCTCCTCGGGGTGGGCCAGGGCCACGAGGGAGAATTCTTCCGGCAGGTCGGTGCGGAGTTCGTCGGCAAGGCTCTCGAGCGTCGCCGGTTCGGTTTCCGGGCCGGCATCGATCCGCATGGCGAGATCCGTGAGCGTGAGCGTGCCGGAGGGAAGCGTCGCCAGTGCCGCGATGCCACGCTCCGCCGCGTCAGGCCAGGCGGCGCTCGGTACACCCATCCCGAGCGTGCAGCCCTCCGTCCCGTCCGTCCCGGCAGCGCGTGCGGCGGCGAGGATCGCGTCGCGGCCCACCTCCGTATCGGCGGCACACGCGTTCAGTTCGGCGCCCTCCGGGGTCTTGACGAGACGCAGGAGGAACGGGGTCAGGACGGGCCTTGGCACCTTCACGTCGAGCGCCAATGCAGCTCCGTCCGGAGCGGCATCGCGCAGGGCGACTTCGAGCATGTCGCGTGCCGCAGGATCGGGTGCCATCGTCGTCACGCCGAGCCCGTCGGCGGCGACGGAGATCTTGGCGCGCTCCGTGAGCTCGAGTGCGTCGAGCCCGAAGGTGACGGCCTCCGCCCAGCCCCGAGGCGCGGGATAGCTCGCGGTTTCGAGCAGATCAGTGACGGATACGTCCTCGGCCCCGGACGAGATCGCATCGAGGAGGCCTTGACGGTCGGTTTCCGCGGGGACCAGGCCGATCAGCGTTATTCCGTCGCCACTACGCAGGATCTCCATCGAGAACCGCGGCGGGGCGGCCGGATCGCGGGTCGCCACGTCCATCCGGTCGATGACCCGCTCGGGATCGACGACGCCGCCCGCCACGCTCGCCGCCCGGAACCGCGCCGCTTCGTCCGGCGCGATCCCCGACAGATCGACGCGGAGCCCGTCGGCCCGGACCTCTGCCCAGCCGAGCCCCGCTTCCTCCAGCGCCTCGCCGACATCCGTGGCCGCCTGCTGCTCGACGGCGACGACGGCGCCCCAGGCCCCGGCGATGCAGAGACCGGCCGCGGCGAAGAAGACGAGCGGGGTGAGGAGGCGTGAGGTCATGGTCATACTCGGCGAAGCGTCAGGGAATGCTCAGGCCATCGCAGCTAGAGCGAAAAACAGCGCGACGAGCAGGCCCGCGTCGCGGTTCGATCGGAAGAGGCGCAGGCAGGATTCGGGGTCCCCGGGATCGAGCAGGGAGAATTGCCACATCATGTGAAGGCCGAAGGCGGCCACCGCACCGAACCCGAGGATCGTCGCGAGGAGCGAGTTCCCGGCCCCGATCGCGCCAAGGACGGCGATGCCCGTCAGGAGCGTAGCCGCGACCGCGAAGCCCGCCAGCCAGGACCGCACCCGCCTGCCGAAGAGACGGGCGGTGGAATGCACGCCCATCAGCGCGTCGTCCTCGATGTCCTGGAGCGCGTAGATCGTGTCGTAGAAAAGGGTCCACGCGATACCGGCGAGATAGAGCGCCACCGCCGGCCAGCTGAGGCTGCCCGTGAGCGCGGTCCAGGCGAGTAGGGCGCCCCAATTGAAGGCGATGCCGAGAAAGACCTGCGGCCACCAGGTGAACCGCTTGGCGAAGGGATAGATGGCGACGGGGCCGAGAGCCAGTATCCCGAGCAGGATGGCCCCGATCGGGAAGGTAAGGAGGATGAGAAAGGCCAGAAGCGACTGGATGACCATCCAGATCACGGCGCCACGGACGCGAACCTGGCCCGAAGGGATCGGCCGGGAGCGGGTGCGGGCCACGCCCCCGTCGATGTCGCGGTCGGTGATGTCGTTCCAGGTGCAGCCCGCACCGCGCATCAGTACCGCGCCGACGGCGCAGCCCGCCATGATCCAGAGCCCGGACCAGCCGAACCGTCCGGTATGCACCGCGGCGAGCAGGACGCCCCACCAGCAGGGAAGCAGCAGCAGCCAGGCGCCGATCGGCCGGTCGGCGCGGCTCAGCCGGAGGTAGGGGCGGATCGGCACGGGCGCGAGGCGATCGACCCAGTTACCCTTGACGGCATCCGAGACCTGGCCTTCTGTCGCCTGCGATCCTGATAGCAAAGCTCGACCCCCGGACATGCCCTCGATCCCGCGCCTTCATGTAGTCCATCCCCTCGGGAAGGGGCAAACGGTTCCTCTGACCCCATCACAGGCGCATTACCTTGCGGGCGTGCTGAGGCGAGGGGAGGGCGATCCGGTCGAAATCTTCAACGGGCACGACGGGACGTGGTCCGCGCGGATCGATACGCTCGGTCGGAAGGCGGGGACGCTGGTGGCCGAAAGCCAGATCGCCCCGCAGCGGAACGCGCCCGATCTCTGGCTCCTCTTCGCGCCGATCAAGAAGGCGCGGACGGATTTCATCGTCGAGAAGGCGGCGGAGCTCGGCGTCGCGCGAATCCGTCCCGTCCGGACCGCCTTCACCAATTCCGAGCGCTTGCGGCGGGACCGGCTCCAGGCCCACGCCGTCGAAGCGGCGGAGCAATGTGGCGGAAATTTCGTCCCCGAGGTAGACGAGATCGTGCCGCTCGATGCGCTGCTCGATACCTGGCCCACGGAGCGGCACCTCCTTTTTTGCGACGAGGCACGGTCGGGTGCCGTGACGGGGCTCGAGGGGCTGTCGGCGCCGGGAGCTGTGCTGATCGGGCCGGAGGGCGGGTTCGCCGATGCCGAACGCCGGCGGCTTGAAAAGATCGCACGGACCGTTTCCCTCGGGCCGCGAATCCTGCGCGCCGATACCGCGGCGGTCGCGGCGCTGACGCTTTGGCAGCAGGCGATGGGAGATTGGCGATGAAACGGGGCAGATCGTGAAAGGGTTCGTCCGGCCCGAGGTTCTCGCCGCGATCCTGCGCTGGCGGGAGGCGGCAATCGGGCTGGGTGCCGCGGGGCTCGGGCTTTGGTGGATCGTGATGGAGCCCGGTCTCATGCGATGGGTCGGCGTGGCCTTCGTGCTGGGCGGGATCGGCATCATGCGAGAGGGGCTCGCGCGCTCGCGCCGGCCTCGCGATGGTGGCGGCGCGGGTGTCGTGGTGGTGACGGAGCGCCAGATCACCTATCTTTCCGGGCCCGGCGGCGGCTCGGTTTCCCTCGAGGCCCTTTCGCGCGTGGAGGTCGAACGACAGACCGACGGCCCCGCAATCTGGCATCTTTCGAGCACGGAGGGCGAGCGGCTCGCGATTCCCCAGGACGCGGAAAAGGCGTCATCGCTCTACGACGCGCTCGCCGCCCTGCCGGGGCTGACCCATGAAGAACTCCTGTCGGCGACGCGGGGAAACACGCCGGAACGGCGCACCCTGTGGCAAAGGGCGCCCGCGCGGCTGCATTGACTTCCCCCGCGGCCCGCGCCACTCCAGCCATGGCGGAAGCGAGACGAGGCCCTCCATGTCGATCCCTCAATCCGGCGGCGTGCCGATCGAACGGCGCGCGCAGCTCGTCGAATACATGGAGAGCGGTTGCAAGCCGCCCGAGGCCTGGCGGATCGGGACCGAGCACGAGAAGTTCGGCTATTGCAAGGATACGTTGAAGCCGTTGCCCTACGAGGGAGAGCGGTCGATCCATGCGGTACTCTCGGGCCTGCGCGACAAGTTCGGCTGGGCGCCGGTCGAGGAGGCGGGCAAGCTCATCGGCCTCGAGAAAGACGGCGCCAACGTTTCCCTCGAGCCGGGCGGGCAGCTCGAGCTTTCGGGTGCTCCGCTGGAAACGATCCATGCCACCTGCGATGAGGTGAACGATCACCTCGCGCAAGTGAAGGCGGTGGCCGACGGGATCGGCGTGGGCTTCATCGGTCTCGGTGCCGCGCCGCACTGGTCGCACGAGGACATGCCGCTGATGCCCAAGGGCCGCTACAAGCTCATGGATGGCTACATGCAGCGGGTCGGCACGCACGGGACCCAGATGATGCGGCGCACCTGCACGGTGCAGGTGAACCTCGACTTCTCTTCCGAGGAAGACATGGTGAAGAAGCTGCGCGTGGCAATCGCGTTGCAGCCCGTGGCGACCGCGCTCTTCGCCAACTCGCCGTTTTTCGAGGGGCGGACGAACGGCCACAAATCGTGGCGTTCTCGGGTCTGGCGCGACCTCGATGCGGATCGTACCGGCATGGTGCCTTTCGTCTTCGATGACGGATTCGGCTTCGAGGCCTGGGCCGACTACGCGCTCGATGTCCCGATGTACTTCGTCTACCGCGACGGCAAGTATATCGACGCCCTCGGCCAATCCTTCCGGGACTTTCTCAAGGGCGAGCTGCCGGCACTTCCGGGTGAGAAACCGACGCTCGGCGATTGGGCCGACCACCTCACGACGCTCTTTCCAGAAGCGCGGATCAAGAAGTTCATCGAGATGCGGGGCGCCGATGGCGGCCCCTGGCGGCGGCTCTGTGCGCTGCCGGCTTTCTGGGTGGGGCTCATGTACGACGCGGAGGCACTCGACGCGGCCTGGACGCTTTGCCGGGGTTGGGACGCGGAGACGCGCGAGGCGCTGCGTGTCGCCGCCTCTGTCGACGGCCTGCAGGCCAGGGTGGGTGAGATCGACATGCATGCCCTCGCGCGAGATTGCGTCGCGATTTCCGAACGAGGGCTGAAGGCCCGCGCCCGACCCGGTGCCGGCGGTCTCATTCCGGACGAGACCCATTTCCTGAACGCGCTGAAGGAAAGCGTCGAGAGCGGACGCACACCTGCGGACGACCTCCTGGCGGAATATCGGGACTCGTGGAACGGCGACCTGACGCGAATTTTCGAGGCTCATTCATACTGAAGAGTGCGGATTCGGCGGGGATCGGCCGCGTGTCGAAGAGTTGACTGGAACCCGCTTGCGAGCCAGCGTATTCGTAGCTCAACATTTCGGAGGATATGGAATGAAGAAAGCTCTGTTTGTTCTGCCGCTCGTCCTGTTCGGGGCCGCGTGCCAGACGAGCCCGAACCAGTCGGCCCTGACCGGTGCCGCAGCTGGCGCGGCGCTCGGCGCGGCGGTTTCGGGCGATGACGACCGCGTCGCGGGCGCGCTCATCGGCGGTGCGACGGGTGCTGCGGCCGGCAATTACATCGGTCAGTCGCGGCAGTCCGGCCAATGTGTCTACTCTGACAATTACGGCCGGCAATATACCGCACCTTGCTGAAGCAGTTCAGTTCACGAAGCTGAGAATGGCGGCCATCGGCCGCCATTTTTCGTTTGGGTCATCGTGTCCGGGATGCCTGGGCATATCAGGTTTTCGACCCGATCCGCGGTTCGGAACCTGCGCGCAGGCGGGCAATGTTGGCGCGGTGTCGCAGAAAGATAAGAAGAGCCATCGCCGCGAGCCCCAGCGCTAGGGGCGCCGCGCCGAGGGCAAGTGCATAGAGCGGCGCAAGTAGTGCCACGATCAGAGCCGCGAGCGACGAGATCCGGAAGATCGCCGCGACCGCGAGCCAAGTCGCACAGACCGCGATTCCGATGGGCCAGGCCAGTGCCAGGACGGTGCCGAGGAACGTGGCGACCCCTTTGCCGCCCTTGAACCCGAGATAGAGCGGATAGCAATGTCCGAGGAATGCGGCGAACCCCGCGATCTGGGCGGCGCTCTCGCCGATGGTCAGCCTAGCCACGATCACCGCAAAGGCACCCTTGCCGACATCGCAGATGAGGGTGAGGAGGGCCGCGAGCTTGTTCCCAGTCCGCAGGACGTTCGTGGCGCCGATATTGCCCGAGCCGATCTGGCGGAGATCCCCGAGACCGAAAGCGCGGGTGATCAGAAGTCCGAAGGGAATCGATCCAAGGAGGTATGAGAGGAGGGCCGTGAGAATCAGCATGTGAGACCTGCATCCGATATTCCGCCCATGCTCAGCACAGCCCACGTTCTCGGTCGACAGGAATATGACCTCTTTTCACTAGGCCATGGTGGCATGCTCGTTTCATCGCTGGTTACGTGTACCCGGAGGCTTTCTCGAGTTGGGGGCTTCATAAAGATATGCGGCAACAACGGCTTATCGGCTGATATCGCTACAACGAACGCTTAGCCCGGTGGGTCGCGGCGCCAAGTCCGCCTTCACATCGACCTATGGCTGCTGAGCCATTTCCCGAGCTGTCATACTCCCGTCGCAAAAACTTTGCGGAAAGTTGTGAAAGGGGGTTGCGGGTTTTGGTCGGTATCCGTAGATACGCCTTCACCGACGGGGCGGGGAGCTTCGGAGGGACGGCCAGCGGGTCCTTGAGGGGACGGGTTGGTTGGACAAGCAGATAGATCAGGCGGGGCGCGCCGAGGATAGGGCGCATCTTGTTTGTTTTTGTCTGTTGCTCTTTGACATTGCGGGTATCTGAAGAGATATGCGGGCGGTTTGGTTCATTCGATGGATCAGCCTTCTGTATATCGCGCCTCTAGGCTTCGGCCGATGATGAGGTGTCAGCTTCACTGTTTGATGTGGCTTTGCGTTACTTCGGTAACCTGGAGCACATGAAACAGAGACTTTCCACTGGGCTTTTGCCTGTCGTGCTCGAGTAGCTGGCAGGTGGGGGTACGGTGGAAGATGTGCAGAGGTTCGAACGTCAAGGACACATCCTTCGGGATGTTTCAACTTGAGAGTTTGATCCTGGCTCAGAACGAACGCTGGCGGCAGGCCTAACACATGCAAGTCGAACGAAGCCTTCGGGCTTAGTGGCGGACGGGTTAGTAACGCGTGGGAACGTGCCCTTCTCTACGGAATAGGCCCGGGAAACTGGGTTTAATACCGTATACGCCCCTTCGGGGGGAAAGATTCATCGGAGAAGGATCGGCCCGCGTCTGATTAGATAGTTGGTGGGGTAACGGCCTACCAAGTCGACGATCAGTAGCTGGTTTGAGAGGATGATCAGCAACACTGGGACTGAGACACGGCCCAGACTCCTACGGGAGGCAGCAGTGGGGAATCTTAGACAATGGGCGCAAGCCTGATCTAGCCATGCCGCGTGAGTGACGAAGGCCCTAGGGTC
>NZ_QKZL01000030.1 GCF_003253995.1 Palleronia aestuarii | reverse complement strand
TCAACGAATACGACACCTACGAAAACGTCACGGCCGATCTGCCTGGCTTCATCGAGGAGGTCTACAATGCCAGACGACTGCATTCGTCGCTGGGCTATCTCAGCCCGGTTCAATACGAGAACAACAACGCACGCCAGCCGGTCAAAACCGCGGCCTAATCCTGTCCAGCCATAAGGGCGCACTCCAATCTGCGTGAAATCGGGGTCGCCATGCAGATCCAGCCCTTCGACGCGACGGTGGCCTGGGGCAAGATGGCGACGCAGGAATTCGACATGTTTGGCATGAGCTATCCCTACGTGTCGTCCGGCGACGCGCTCAATCTGTACTTCCGGTCGGAGAACATGCCGACGCCCAACCGGATGAACTGGGACGATCCCGAGACCGACCGACTGCTCGAGGCCGGCATGACCGCGACCGACGACGCGACGCGGGCGGAGAGCTACGGGGAAGTCCTGCAGAAGGTGCACGAGGCGGCCGTCTGGCTCCCCCTCTACCACGAGCCGATGACCATCGCGCAGTCGACGGAGCTCGAGACCGTGGTGCCGCACAACATCTACGGCAGCGGCCTCTACAAGGGTCTCGGGCTCAAATACGCAGAATGAGACGGGCCGGATCGGGACGGCCACACGTCCCGGTCCACCGCTTCGAAGGAGACGATATGAGCGATACCGAAAATCCGCCCGCGGGCAGCCCCGTTACGGTCATCCGCAACGCGGGCTGGATCGTCGGCTGGGACGCGGAAACGGGTGGTCACACCTATTTTAGGGATGGCGACGTGGCCTTCGCGGGCGACCGCATCCTGCAGGTCGGCGGACGGTTCGACGGGGAAGCGGTAAAGGAGATCGACGGCCGCGACCGTGTCGTCCTGCCGGGCATGGTCAATGTCCATTCCCACCCCTCGTCCGAAGCAATGAACAAGGGCTTTCTCGACGAACTGGGCTCCCCGCGTCTCGGTATGTCGTCACTCTACGAATTCATGCCGCTGTTCCGCCCGGATGACGAAGGACGGCAGGCCTGCGTGGAGGTGACCTACGCAGAGCTTCTGCTCTCGGGCGTGACCACTCTGGTCGACATGTCCGTGGCCTGGGACGGTTGGGTAGAGACCTTCGCGCGTTCGGGTCTCCGCGGTGTCGTCTCGCCGATGTACCGTTCCGGGCACTGGTTCACGAAGAACGGCCATTCCGTCGAATACGAGTACCTCGCGGATGAGGGGCGAAGTGCCATGGCGGAGGCGATGTCGGTCATCGAGACGGCCACCGCACATGAATGCGGACGGCTTTCCGGCATGGTCTCCCCGAGTCAGATCGACACCTGCACCGAGGGCCTTGTCCGCGAAAGCCTCGACGCGGCGGAAGAGAAGGGTCTGCCCTTTCAGATCCACGCCGCGCAATCGGTCGTCGAGTTTCAGGAGATCACCCGACGGCACGGTCGCACGCCGGTGGAATGGCTGGGCGACATGGGCGTGCTCCGGCCCGGCTCGATCATCGGGCATGGCATCTTCCTCAACGACTACCCGATGGTCCACTGGCCGCATGGCAACGATTTCGCGCGCCTCCAGGAGAGCGGCGTCGCGGTGGCGCATTGCCCGACCGTGTTTCAGCGCCGCGGCATCACCATGCAGACCGTCGGCCGCTACATCAAAGGCGGCATACCCATTGGGATCGGCACCGACACTTTCCCCCACAACATGTTCGAGGAGCTTCGCGCGGCGCTGATCTTGAGCCGCGTCATGTCCGGCAACGTCTACGACATCCGCACGAGCGATATCTTCGATGCCGCGACGCTCGGAGGGGCAAGGCTCCTCGGACGCGACGACATCGGCAAGCTCGCGCCGGGGGCGAAGGCCGACATCGTGCTGGTGGATGCGTCGCATCCCGCGATGCGACCGCTACGCGATCCCCTCCGTTCCCTCGTCTACACCGCTGCGGAGCGGGCCGTTCGCGATGTCTTCGTCGATGGCCGGCAGGTTGTGGAGGACGGCATCGTCGCAACCATCGACCTTCCGGCTTCGCTCGATACCCTAGAGGCGGCACAGCGGCGGGCCGAACAGGAATTCGCGCGGCTCGATTTCGCCGGGCGCAGCCATCTCGACGCCTCCCCGCTGACCTACCGGGAAAAATCCGCGAATGGATGACGCACCGCTTCTCTCGGTCGAGGATCTGCGGGTCGACTTCCGCATCGACGGACAATCCCAGACCGCCGTCGCGGGCGTGTCGCTCAGCCTCTCGAAAGGTCGCACGCTCGGCCCCGTGGGCGAAAGCGGATGCGGCAAGAGCGTGACCTCGACCGCAATCATGCGCCTCGTCCCACAGCCTCCGGGCGTCTATGCCGGCGGGCGGATCATGTTCGACGGCCGGGACCTCCTGACGCTGTCGGAGCGGGAGATGCGCAAGCTCCGCGGCGGACGGATCGGGATGATTTTCCAGGAACCGATGACCTCGCTCAACCCGGTCTATACATGCGGGGAGCAGATCGCGGAGAGCCTTTCCGTTCACTCCAGGATGAATGCGAAGGCGGCCCGCGCCCGGGCGATCGAGCTCCTGTCGCTGGTGGGTTTGCCATCCCCGTCCGAACGGGTGGACGATTACCCGCACCAGCTTTCCGGAGGGCAGCGGCAGCGGGTGATGATCGCGCTCGCGCTCGCTAATGACCCGGATCTTTTGATCGCCGACGAGCCCACGACCGCGCTCGACGTGACGATCCAGGCGCAGATCCTCGAACTCATGGCCGATCTGCGCGCGCGGACTGGCGCGGCGGTGCTCCTTGTCACGCATGACCTGGGCGTGGTCGCGGAGACCTGCGACGATGTCGCCGTCATGTATGGCGGGCAGGTCGTGGAGCGCGCGCCTGTGGGTGCGCTATTCTCCGATCCCCAGCACCCCTACACGATCGGTCTGATGGCGGCGGTGCCACGGCTCGATGGAGGGCAATCCCGGCTGGAGACGATCCCCGGCTCGGTGCCGCCTCCGTGGATACGCACGCCGGGTTGTCGCTTCGCCTCCCGGTGTCCGCTCGCGACCGATCACTGCCGTTCGGAGCGTCCGGAACTGGCCGAGCTCGCTCCCGGACATGCGGTCGCGTGCTGGCGCGCGCCCATCGAGGCTGTCGCGGCATGAGCGGGGCAGCTCCGGTTCTCGAGGTCGAGGGATTGACGAAGCATTTCCCCGTGCGCCGCGGTGTCCTGCGACGGGTCGTGGGGAAGGTGCAGGCCGTCACCGATGTATCCTTTGCCCTCGGCGAAGGCGAGACGCTGGCGATCGTCGGTGAATCGGGTTGCGGCAAGTCGACGACGGGGCGCAGCCTGCTGCGACTGATCGAACCCACGTCGGGAACGATCCGGCTCGATGGGGAGGATGTCCGCGCGCTTTCGCCCCGCGGTCTGCGTGAGGCCCGCAAGCGGATGCAGATCATCTTTCAGGATCCGTTCGGATCCCTCAATCCGCGCATGAGCGTGGCCGAGACGCTTCGAGAACCCTTGCTCCTCCACGGTGCGGCGACCACGAAGGACGTGGACGAGAAGATCGCCGATCTCCTCGTCACCTGCGGGCTCTCGGATTTCCATGCCACGCGCTTTCCACACGAATTCTCCGGCGGGCAGAGGCAGCGGGTGGGCGTCGCCCGTGCGCTTGCCACCCGTCCGCGACTGATCGTGTGCGACGAGCCGGTGAGCGCGCTCGATGTGAGCGTGCAGGCGCAGATCGTGAACCTCCTGCAGGATTTGCAGGCGCAGTTCGGCATCGCCTACGTCTTCATCGCGCACGACCTTGCCGTTGTGCGTCATATCGCGGATCGCGTCGCGGTGATGTATCTCGGCCGGATCGTGGAGGATGCACCGGTCGATGCGATCTTCTCTCATCCGCGCCATCCCTATACCCGCAGCCTGATCGACGCCGCGCCGCGTCCTGATCCGGGTGCGGGCCGGGCGAAGGCGAGCGTGGAGGGGGATCTGCCGAGCGCGCTGCGTCCGCCGCCGGGATGCCTGTTCCACCCGCGCTGCCCGATGGCGGAAGCGAAGTGCCGTACCGAAAGGCCTGAGCTCCGCGAACTCGAGGGCAGGAGCGTTGCTTGTCATTTCGCCGAGCAAATGCCGCCCCCCGATCGTGCGGCGGAACGGCCGATGGACGACAGGCTCACCGCGCGGCTCGATGTTCTGAGGCGGGCAAGAGATAGCGCCTCTGCGTCGTAGGCGGTCGCCGAGGCGGCTATGAGATGAGAGAGAGCCCGGCACTCGCCGCGGCCTTCCGAAGCGCCCGATCGGCGGTCGCGAGCGCCACACGGCGCTCGAGTCCGAGGTAAAGATAGGCGGCATCGTAGGCGGTAAGCCCGTATCGCCAGGCAAGATCCGTGAGCCCGGCATCGGATGAAGCGCTGACATTCACCGTCTCGATCGGCAAGCGTCGTAAGCGCAGGAGGCTCGGCACGATCTCCTGCTGAACCATACGGTCCCGACGTGTCGCGATGACGAGGATGTTGCGAACCTCGTGCCACAGCAGGTCCGGCGCCATCGCCCCCTCGACCGAGACCCGGCGCAGGATCGCGTCGGCCGCATCGGAGGATTCGTCGGGCAATATCCAGGCCGCGACGACGGAGGCATCGACGACGAAGGCCATGTTCCGCGTCAGCGCCGGCCGGCGTCGCGCCAGTCGAGGATCTCTTCGGTCGAGGTGGGCGCGAGCGCAGCACGCGCCTGCAGGATATCGGCCACGGCGGCATCGGCATCCGAATGGCGCGCAACCGCGACGAGACGGACCACGGGTATGTCGCCCCGCGCGATCGTGACATCCTCACCGGCCTCAACGAGGGCGATGAGTTCCGAAAGCCGCGTCTTCGCTTCGCCGGTCTTGATCACCAGGCTCATGACGTACCCTTCCTGACCATCTCACGCTCTAAATATCGATAAAATCACGGTTGGTCAAGACTTGGCCAAGTCCGCCGACCAGAGGCTCCGGATTGAACTTGCAAGGATCCCGCCTGCACAATTCGTCATGCCTCCGCGGGGATCGCGATCCGCCTGAGATCCGCGTCGAACATCAAGATACGGTCGGTTGGCCAGCCGCGGCCGAGATGCTGACTCGGCAGGCCGAGGACGCGACGGGGTGTGTCGGTCACCATCGCGCAGGCCTCCGCAAGTTCGAGCCCGACCATCAGGACAAGATTGGCGAAACAGGTCGCGAGATCGACATGTGCTCCGGCAAGCGCCCCTTCGGAGTTCACGAGGCGATTGTCGCGGACCGATATCTCCCGGCCATAGAGGTGGAACGAGGATGGCCCGCCGACCGTCGCCATGGCGTCCGATACGGCGAAGGTCAGCCCCGGGCGTGGACGGCCCCGGATGGCGAGGGACAGCATCCTGCGGTCCACATGGATGCCATCCGCGATGATTCCCGCATGAACCGGCGCGGCGATTGCGGCACCCAGAAGACCCGGTGCGCGTGACATCATCGGATCCATCGCGTTGAAGAGATGCGTGACGCAGGTCACGCCGCGAACAAAGGCCGCCTCCGCCTCCTCGGCTGTGGCGGCGCTGTGCCCGGCGGAGACGATCGCACCCGACGCGACGAGTCGGCCAAGGAGCGCGGTGTCGCAGCGCTCCGGGGCGAGCGTGATCATCACCGGGATACCGCGACGTCTCAGGTCCTCGACGATCTCGACCGTCGCGATCTCCAGGGGACGGATGTAGCGGGGATCATGCGTGCCGCGGCGTTCGGGAGAGATATGGGGCCCCTCGATATGAAGCCCGAGAACACTGTCTTCGGGCCTGTAGATCTCGATCACCGCGCGTGCCGCGGCCGCGAGCGTCTCCGGCGCGTCCGTGATCACCGTTGGAAGGATCCAGCCCGTACCAAGCCGCCCGTGCGCCTCTGCGATGGCGCGCAAACCGTCGGAACCTGTGCGATCGTTGACCATGATGCCGCCGCCGCCATTGACCTGCAGATCGGTCAGCGACGGCATGACAAGGTGGGGATGCAGATCCGCCGTCGTGCCTTCGGCCTCCGCGATATCCGTGATACGGCACCCCTCCACGATCAGGCTGCAATTCTCCCGGAGGCATCCGCCGGACCAGAGGTATTTCGGCGCGATACGCATCAGGCGGCCTCGACAGAGATCACGTTGATCGCATCGCCCGCCGCGTCGAAATAATGGGCCCGGCGCGGATCGAACGCGAGGCCGACCTCTTCGCCATCACGGGCGATCTTCGGCGACGATCCCGCATCGCGCAGGGTGACCCTCACCTCGCCGAGATCGATGTGCACGCAGCGGTCCGCCCCGAGATATTCGGTGAGGACGACCTGCCCGCGGAGCCGTCCCTCGGTCGGAGCCACAAGGTTCAGATCCTCGGGACGGATGCCGATCTGGGCCGGACGGCAAGGCAACGACGGTATCTCGATCGACCCACCGGGCAGTCGAATGCGGGTGCTATCCATCTGCTCGCACGGAAGGAGGTTCATGCGCGGACTGCCGATGAATTGCGCGACGAAGGTATTGGCCGGCGCGGTATAGAGGTCATGCGGTGTGCCGATCTGCATGATCCGGCCCGCTTTCAGCACCACAATCCGGTCCGCGAGCGTCATCGCCTCGACCTGATCATGCGTGACGTAGAGCATCGTCGCACCGAGCCGCTTGTGCAGCTCCGCGATCTCGACCCTGGTATCCGCGCGCAAGGCGGCATCGAGGTTTGAGAGCGGCTCGTCGAAGAGAAAGGCCTTGGGCTCGCGGACGATGGCCCGCCCGATCGCGACGCGCTGCCGCTGTCCTCCGGAAAGGGCCTTCGGCTTGCGGTCGAGATAGGGCTCGATCTTTAGGATCCGCGCGGCTTCCGCGACCCGCGCGGAAATTTCGTCCCGCGGAAGTCTTTCGGTATGGAGTGCGAAGGCGATGTTCTGCTGGACGGTCATGTGCGGATAGAGCGCGTAGCTCTGGAACACCATCGACAGGCCGCGATCGTGTGGCTCACTTTGCGTGACATCGCGGCCGTCAATCTCGATCCGTCCCTCCGTGGCGGTCTCGAGCCCCGCGATCAGGCGCAGGAGCGTCGATTTTCCGCAGCCCGACGGACCGACGAAGACGATCAGCTCCCCCGAACGGATCGACAGCGACAGATCGTCGAAGATCCGCGTGCCGTCGAAGGTCTTGCCGATACCGTCGAGTACGATCCCGGTCATGCGCATCCCCCTGTCACGTCCGCCTCGGCTCCGCCCGGATGGACCGTCTCGTAATATTCCCTGAGCCTCAGTTCCGCCGCAGCGGCTTCGTCGCAGATGATGTCCGCCGCAGGATGGAGCTGCAGTGCGGAGGCCGGGCAGCGGGCCGAGATCGGCCCCTCGACCATATCGGCCACCGCTCGGGCCTTGGCGGAGCCGGTAGCCAGAAGCACGACGCGTCTCGCGTCTAGGATCGTGGCGATGCCCATGGTGATTGCATGGCGCGGCACCTCGTCGAGCGAAGCGAAGAAGCGGGAATTCGCGTCGCGCGTGGCACGGGTCAGCGTCTTGATGCGGCAGCGCGAGCCGAGCGAGGAACTGGGCTCGTTGAATCCGATATGGCCGTTGCGCCCGATCCCGAGGAGTTGCAGGTCGATCCCCCCGGCGTCGGCAATAGCGCGCTCGTAGCGCCGCGCCTCCGCTTCCGGATCCGGCGCATCGCCCCGCGGCAGATGCGTTCGTTTCCGCGGCATGCCGAGCGGGTCGAAGAGATGCGTCTGCATGAATCGACGATAGCTTTGCGGATGATCTGGCGACAGGCCCACGTATTCGTCGAGGTTGAAGGTCGTCGACCGGCTCATGTCGGGGCCGAGCGTGACGAGATGCTCGTAGACCCCCTCCATCGTTCCGCCGGTAGCAAGGCCGAGCGTAGCGTCCGGGCGCGCCGTCACTGTCGCCGCAATCACTTCCGCCGTGCGGTCGGCGGCTTTTTGCGCGTCGGGGAGGATGAGAACCTTCATCGCGTCATCCTTTCACGGCGCCGGTGGTCATCGATCCTCCGATATGGCGATACATGAACAGCCCGAGAACGACCGGAGGGGCGGCCGCGATCACGATGATGGCCGCCGCGACGCCCCATTCGACCCCGCCGCCTCCCGAGGCGAAGAAAAAGGAGGCGCCGACCGTGATCGGGACCGCATCGCGGGTCGTCAGCATCAATCCGAAGAGGAACTCGTTCCAGGCCGTGATGAATCCCAGGATGAAGACGGTGACGAGACCGGGCCGGCAGAGCGGCAGAACGATCCGCAGGAGAAGCGTGGGGAGGCTCGCGCCGTCCATCCGCGCCGCCTCCTCGAGATCGACGGGCAGGTCGCGGATCGTGTTCACAAGGATCAGGAGCGCTATGGGCAGATTGACGACCGCGAGGATCAGCCCAAGCCCGAGCCGCGTATCGAGAAGGCCAAGCGACTGGTACATGATGTAGAGGGGGATGGCGAAGACGATTAGCGGCAGCGTCCGCAGGTTCACCGTCGCGGGAAAGAGAATGGCGGCCCCCACGCCGCGCCGCGCCATCACCCACGCCGCCGGAAAGCAGACGATGATGGGCAGGATGGTCCCGATCGCCGCCGCGACGAGCGAGGAGTTCAGGAAGGTCCAGACGTCGAAACGCCCGGCGGCGTCGAAGATCGCGGCGTAATTGCCGAGCGTGGGCGCCTCGACCCAGAGGCCCGGGTTGCGCGCGATCTCCGCATTCGATTTGAGCGAGGTCACAAGCGTCGCGATCACGGGGAAGTTCAGGATCAGCGCTGCCGCGAGGAAGACGAGAATCCGCAGGATGTCGGAGGCCCGCTTCATCGCACGCCCCTCGTCGACCAGCGCGCGGCGGCGAAGAGGAGAACGAAAGCCGCACCAAAAAGCATGATCGATGCAGCCACGGCTTCGCCGATCTCGCCTGCGCGGAAGAACGCGACATAGATGTAGATGGCGAGCGACGTCGTCGATCCGCCGGGGCCCGTTCCGGTCAGGGTCCAGATGTTGTCGAAGACGCGGAACCCGTCGATGAACCGGACGAAGAGGGCAACGCCGATGGTCGGCAGCATGAGCGGCAACTCGATCCGCGTGAGGAGGCGCCAGGATCGCGTTCCGTCGACCGCAGCGGCCTCCCGGATGTCTTCGGGGATCGACTGGTAGGCCATGTGGAAGAGCAGGAGCGCGAAGGGCGTCCATTGCAGCGTCTCGATCACGACGATCGTCGTGAAGACGTTCTGCGCGGTGAGAAAGCCCGGTGACGTTCCGAACCATGCATAGAGCAGATTGGGCAGGGGGCCGATGAACTCGTGCAGGACGAGGCGGTACATCAGGCCCATCATTGCAGGGGCGACGATCATCGGCATGATGAGGATCGCGAGGAGCCATGGCGCGCGGCGCAGGAGCGGCGCGAGATAGACGGCGAGGAAAAGGCCGAGCGCACATTCAGCGAGCGCGGTCACGATCGCGAAGCGCAAGGAGAACCACGTCGCCCGCCAGAATTCGGGGTCTCCCAACACCGCGGTGAAGTTCGACAATCCCGCGAAGGATGGGCTGCGCAGCGTCTCGAACCGGACCTCGGAGACCGCATAGACCAGGTCGAGAATCGTGGGAAATCCCAGGAGCAGGAGAAGGAACACGACGAGCGGGGCCGTCAGGATCGCGTTCTCGAGGCGGGCAGGGCGGGTCATGGGATCTCCCGATCCAGGGTGCGGGCGGCCGGGGATGTCCCGGCGGCGCCGTTCAATCCTTCAGGAGGTCGGCCATGCCGTCCGCGGTGGCCGACAGGGTCGCATCGAGGTCTTGGGAGCCGCCCCAGTAACCGGTGAATTCCCGAGCCTGCAGTTCGTAGACCGACAGGGCGTTCGCCCCGGTCGCGCCGGTCATGACATAGCCGTAATCGGACGCATATTCACCGAGCGGAACGAGGTCGGGCCGCTCCTCCGCGACCGCCTCGATAGCGGTCCCCGTCAGGCCGGGTGCTCCGCCCGCGCGGGCATATTCGACTGCCGCTTCCTCGGTCGAGAGCCATTCGAGAAACGCTTTCGCGCCTTCGGGGTTTTGCGCGTTCGCGTTCAGTCCGAGACCGAGCCCGTGGATATGCGTGAACCGCCCCTCGGGCCCTGCGGGCGGCGCGACGGAGCGCGTAGCCTCCGCGGTCACCGGCGCGGCATCCGTATCGAGGAGCGCGCCCGCGGCACCGCTCCATTGCACCATCATAGCGACCTGTCCGGAGGTGAAGGCAGCATTGGCCTCGGGAAATTCGTAACTCAGGGAATCCGGCGGCGTTGCGCCCGCATCGTAGAGCAGCTTGTAGAGTTCGAGCCCCTCCCGATACGCGTCTGAATCTACGGTGATGTTTCCTTCGTCATCCATCCAGTCGCCGCCATAGGCGCGGGGCAGGGACTGGAACACCATGATGTTGAAGAGGAGGTTCTTCATCTGCAGCACGGTGCCATAGCGGACCGGGCTGTCGGGATTGACCGCCGCCGTGAAATAAAGCGCCGTGGCTGCGAAATCGCGCCAGGTCATCTCGTCCGGGGCCACCGGCTCCATCGCCTCCCCCAGGTACTCCTCCGAGATGGTGGCATAGGTCTCACGCGCCGTGTCGTCGGCGAGAAGTGCGTCGATCAGGTCCTGCCGGTAGAACAGGAAGTGCATCGAAAGGTCGGTCGGGACGCCGTATTGCGTATCCTCGAACCGCATCGTGGAGAGTACCGTCTCGCCGAAGACGTCCTCCGCCTGATCCGAGAGTTCGACCGGTTCCATGTAGGGGGCATAACGTCCGATCGAATAGGTCGCGAGGAGGTTCACGTCGAAGGCATCGGATCCCGCGGCGAGATCGGCCTGCAGTTTATCGAAGAAACCGTCACGGCCAAAGAAGAGCAGATCGACGCGATCCTCCTCCGCGACCTCCGGACGGGCATTGTAGATTTCCGCAACGACGCGCAGCGCCTCCTCCTCCGGGCCGCCAGGCCATCCGAGGACGGTGACCTCCGCGTTTACGCTTCCGGCGCAAAGGGCAGTGAGACCGGCAATCCCGATCATGGTCTGTCTGATGGTCATGATGTCGTCTCCGTCTGCAATGCATTTGTTCGTTCTGCTAGATCGGCAATTCCGACGACCCCCGCGAACGCTCCCAAGCGTGCCGCCACGAGCATCGGCCGCAGATCGCGGGCCAGATGGCGCTGTGCCTCTTCCACGGCCGCGAGGAATCCCGGTGCAAGGCCGATCCCGCCGCCGAGGACGATCCGGTCGGGATCGAGTGTCATCTGGATATCGGCCGTCAAACGGGCAATCCGGGCCACGGCCTGTCCGCGCAGCGCGACCGCCCAGTCCTCACCCATCTCCGCGGCGGCGAAGACGCCCTCGGCATCCGTCCGATGGCCGGTGCGATCCGCTTCCTCCGCCAGCCAGCGTCCCGCCGCGCGCGCCTCGAACGGTTGGCCGTCCGACCAGATCTGCCCGAAATGCCCGGCCAGGCCGCTACGGCCCGTCCGGAGCCGGCCATTCGCCACGATCCCGCCGCCGATCCCGGTAGAGATCGTGAGAAAGACCATGTCTCGCACCCGATCCGCCTCCGCATTGCCGAAATACTCCCCCCAGGCCGCGGCCTGCGCGTCGTTGGCGAGAGCGACCGGGTGGGGAAAACGGTCTTGGGCCATGTCACGAAGGGGCGTGTTCGGCGGGATGCCGAGCGTCCCGGCATTGAGCGCGCTCCAGGATCCGGATCTGTCCACACGTCCGGTGACCGCAATGCCAAGGGTTCGATATTGCCCCTGCCAGGGCTTGGCGAGATGCGCTGCGGTATCGAGCCAATCGGCAGGACCACCCGAGAAATCGGTCGGTCCGCGGGTCCAGTCCTGCACGTGGCCGTCTTTCACCAGCGCGACGAGGATCTTCGTGCCGCCTATGTCGATGGCGAGCGCAGTCATGCGGTGACCCGCGCCTCCGCCGCGATCGCGGTCGAAAACCATTCCGCGATGTGCTCCAGACGGGTCATGGCGGAGCCGACCACGACCGCGTCCGCGCCGGCGGCAATGGCGGCCCTGGCCTGTTCGGGCCTGTGATAGCGTCCTTCCGCGATCGTGAGCGCTCGATGTCGCGCAAGGCTCGACACAAGCCCCAGGTCCGGATCCGCCGGTACCGGTCCGCCGCTATATCCCGACAGGGTCGAACCCAGGATGTCGAATTCGAGCGCCGCAGCGCGATCCCCGTCGGCCGCGTCGGCGCAGTCGGCCATCGCGAGCGCACCGCCGGACCGGATCGCGGAAAGCAGCGCCTCGAGGCTTTCCGGTCGTGGGCGATCGGTCGCGTCGATTGCCACGATATCGGCACCGGACGTAATCAGGTCTGCAACATCCGCGCGGGTCGGCGTGATCCGGACGGGACTATCCGCAAGGTCGCGCTTGACGAGCCCGATGATGGGCGCCTCCACGACCGCGCGTACGGCGCGCAGGTTCGCGATCCCCTCGATCCTGAGCGCAATGGCACCGCCATCGAGGGCCGCGCGGGCCATCGCGGCGACGATGCGAGGCTCGTCCATCGGCCCGCCGGCCACGGGCTGGCACGAAGCGATGAGGCCACCCCTGAGACGATCGAGCATCTGGCTGTCCCTTCCTGTACGAATGGATGCAACCATGATGCCTACTGGTATTAAAGTGGTTTCGTACCAATACCTGTCAGAGTGTAAGCTCGGTCACGAAATCGTACCTTTCGCCGGAATACCGGGTCTCGGTGAACTCCACCGGCCGTCCGTCGCTCGCAAGGCATCGGCGCTCGACGATCAGGAGGGCATCGCCTGGGCTCGACGCGAGCAACTCTGCCTCCGATCGCGACATCACGCCCGCCCGGATGCGCTGCGTCCCGGTCACGGGACGAACGCCGAGCGCCTCGAGCGCGGCATAAAGGGATTCGCCTTCGAAGACCGGGTCGCGCAACAGCGCCTGCGGGACCGTTGCACATTCGAGCGCAATGGGCTCTCCGTCTGCGAGGCGAACGCGGCGAAGCCTAATGATCGGTTCGTCCGGGGCAATGCCCATCGACATGACCTCCGTCGGCGTAGGCAGCGCGACGTCGCGGGAGAGCCAGCGCAGACCGGGACGCATACCACGGCTCATTATATCCTCCGAAAACCCCGAGAGCCGAGACAGTGTCTTCTCGACGCGCCGGGCGACGGTCGTCCGCGCACCGTGCCGTCGCGCAAGATGCCGCGATCGTACCAGTTCCTCGATCGCCCGCCGCACGGTGACACGCGAGAGGCCGAGGCCGTCCGCAAGCGCCCGCTCGCTCGGAAGGCGCGCATCAGGGCGGAGGGAGCCCGATACGATCGCGTCGGACAAGGCATCACGAAGCGATTGCCAGCGCGGAAGATCGTCGGCCTGATGTGCCAGGTGGTCCGAGATCACGGCAAGATGGTCTGCATTCGGCGTATCGGTCATGAGACCAATCCTATGCGACGCAGCTTAGAAGGAAAGGCGGAGGATGGACGCGGTCTGGCGGAAACGAAGCTGTCAGGAGCCCCGCGGTATGCTCGTCGCCGCGGCAAAGCGGCATTCCTGGTGGGAGAGCGACCCGTCGGGCTCTTGGGACTGGCTGGCGAAAACATGCGATCATGACCACCGAACGAATGAACAAAATCTGCACTTTGAGCATTGCCCGCGAGCTTCGATTGGCCGGGCCGTAGAGGCCGATGAAATCGGTGACCACGAAGCGGCATTGGAGACCATTGTCCTGAACTTCAGCAAAATGCCGGGCCTGGCGTAGTCTTGATCGCCCGATAGCTTGGTGTCGGCCGGTGGCATTGGGCGTCGGAACCGGTTAAATGCTGCGCCTCGCGAAGACACGCGATGACGCCGTAGATCCGTACTGCGAAATACATTTCTCGGATCGGTCAGGCTGCTGAAAAGGCTGGTCCTGAAGTAGTTTTTGGAATCTGATTCACTCTTGGCGCGACGGCGACGGCAGTGACGATGCGAGCGGTTCGATGGTCAGCTATGTCGATCTTGAGGAGCGCGCCTCTGCGGAACATCCTCTGCGCCTGATCCTCCGGATCGTGAATGACGCGCTGGCAGGCCTCGATGCAGAGTTCGGTGCGCTTCGAGCGACAACTGATGGAGCAGCTGAACTGCAACCTGTTGGTCCGGTGGTTTGTCGGCCTCGGCATTGACGATCCGGCCTGTGGTGAAGGGCGTCAGCCCTAAACGAGCGAAGCTTCGGGCCGAAGGTCGACGGTGTTCACCAAGAACCGCGCCCGGCTGCTGACGACCAAGATGTCGCGCAAGGTGATGGCCGCGATTTTGGCGCACCCGGAGGTCAACTCGGTGCTATAGGGCGATGACACCCCGGGCGGGGCGTCATCGCTTGTTGGCGAGATCTCCGCAGACTCCGACCAGCCCGGCAGACCAAGACCCAACCGATGCCCGATACGCTCCGTCAGACCCGCAATGCCGAGATGAACTTCCAGGGCGAGAAGCGTCTGAATGCGACCCATGCCCCGGTCACGGACCGCGGTGCCTGCCTTTACAATAAGGCGCCGGGTGCGGGCGCGACGCTGTGCTTCATGGGGCATGCGCTGGCGGAAAACAGAAACGGGCTGGTCGTGCAGGCGGAACTAACCCACGCCAACGGCCATGGCGAGCGCAAGGCAGCGCTCGAGATGATCGACCGGCACTCTCCGGGCTCGACCCGGCGCCTGACGCTCGGGGCGGACAAGGGGCATGACAGCACCGACTTCATAGCCGAGTTCAGACGCATGGTCGTGACGCCTCACGTCGCGCGAAAGGCCCGGCATTCCGCCATCGACGAACGAACCAGGCACCATCACGGCTATGCATTGTCCCAGCGGAGGCGGAAGAAGATCGAGGAACCTTTTGGCTGGGCCAAAACCGTCGGCGGCATGGCGCAGACCGTTCACCGCAGCGTCGACAAGATCCGCGCGCAGTTCACGATGACCATGGCGGCCTGTAACCTTGCGAGGTTGCCGGAACTACTGGCGGTCTGACGCAGAACGTCTTCGGACCCGAGGACCGCAGTCGCAGGAAACCTGCCTCCAAACGTGATGGGAGGAAAAGCATCCCTCTAACCTCAATTCCTCAGCAGCGTGCTTATGATTTCGCCGACCACTACGCGACAAAATCGTTCGCCAATGGCACTTGGACCATTGGCGTTCTAGCGGCTTATTTCCAACTCTTCCTTCAGCCGGCAGTCCTCATGCTACAGATCGGATAGCTCGGCCCCCTCCGCCGAGCCGGCAGCCTCCTGCCCGAGCCGCCGAGTCTTCAACTGCGTCGGCGTCACGTCCAATTCCTCGACCACGCCCGCCTGCGTCGCGTCCGGCGCCGAAAGCCGTACCACAGCCTGCTCCGTAAACTCCAACGTAGAGGGCCGCTTGGTTCCCTTGCCCATCCTTCGCTTCCCGTCCCGGGGGTGCTGTACCACCAAATCCGGATTAAAAGTTGCCGGTTCAAGGCTCCGTCATTCTATGAGGTATCGGGCAACGATCGGCCGGTAGCCTGCGCCGAGGGCGCAAGCAGTCGTGCCCAGTGTGCCTGCGACGATCTGCGGGCGGTGGATTCCCCTTGTATCGCGGATTGCAACGAGGGCTTCGACCCGCGAGATCAGTTTCTGGCGTACCTCGGGTGGGAAGCTTCCGTCTATGACGACGCTCGGAATATCCAGGACGGCAACGAGGGTCATGCTGGCCGAGGCGATCTGGTGAGCCGTCTCTTCTATCCAGCCCGCTTCCAGTTCCTCGAAGCCCGTCCAGTTTTCTTGGTTCAGGAGCGTCGCACCCTTCCCGGGACTACGCGCTTCCAGACGACGTTCGAGGCTATAGATCGATGCGAATTCCACCATCTGCGTCATGACGCCTCCCGCGCCAGCGACAGGAAGCGACGCCAAGGCTCCGGCATTTCCGCGCGTTCCGAGATAGAGCCGGCCGTCGATGACGATGCCTCCCCCGAGAAAGGCGCCGACGTAGATGTAGCCGAAATCCGGCAGGTCCCGCGCCGCCCCGAAGAGGTGCTCGCCGTGGCACGCCAGAGAGCCGTCATTGCCGACATACGCAGGCAGGCCGATGGCCTCGGTGAACGCGTCCTCGGCCGGAAAGTCGCGCCATGCCCGCATTTCCGCCCGGGGCGCGCCCAGAAGATCCAGCCAGTTCCAGAGATCGAAGGGCATTCCGACCCCGATCCCGGCGATCCGGTTTCGCAGGCCTTCAGGTAGACCCTCCCTGAACTCCACCAATCCCGTCCGAGCCAGATCGAGGCATGCGTCTGGCGTGGGATAGGCATACGTGACCGTGCGCTGATCGAGCACCCGGCCTTCGAAATCGATGAGAACCAGGTCGGATCGCCGCCTCCCGATCCTCAATCCGACAGACAGCGCCCCATTCGGATCGAGGCTGATCGGTCTCGACGGCTTGCCGATCTTCTTCCCCCGTACGGGCGCCCCCCGCAGGACCAGGCCCTCCGTCTCGAGCTTGCGGGTTATGACCGAGGCCGATTGTACCGACAGGTCCATCCGACGCGCGATTTCCGCCGCCGATGTTGGCCCTCCCTGTCGAAGGAGGTTCAGGATCGCCCGTTCGTTCGCACTCCGCTCCTGCACGGCAGCGACGACGCCTTGCAACACATCATCCATGTCACCCCCTCCCCCGTCCATGTTGCCACCGGTAATTTTTAAAGCAAGTTTAGAAAGTCCTTGACGATCGTTTTTCCGGCGGTCCATTCTGCTTCCAGCGGCTGGAGGAGTCGGCCGTTTTCAGCAATTCGACGGGCCCGCCCTGTCGAAGCCGAAAGCGAGAAATTCGGGAGGAGACATCATGAAAAACACGACGGCAATCTTGGCCGTGGCGCTTGCCGTGTCCGGTGGCGCGGCGATCGCGCAGGATCAGACCACAGCCTGCCTCATCACCAAGACGGACACCAACCCGTTCTTCGTGAAGATGCGCGAGGGCGCACAGGAGAAGGCGGACGAACTGGGCATCGAGCTCATGAATTTCGCTGGGCAATACGATGGCGATCACGAGACCCAGGCCCAGGCCATCGAGACGTGCATCGCCGCCGGTGCCAGCGGAATTCTTCTGCTCGCGTCCGACACCTCATCGATCGTGTCGTCGGTCGAACAGGCACAGCAAGCCGGTGCCATCGTGATCGCGCTGGATACGCCGCTGAGCCCCGCGGATGCGGCCGATGCCACGTTCGCCACGGACAACTTCCGCGCCGGCGAGCTGATCGGCCAGTGGGCCGCGGCCAAGCTCGACGACGAGGCCGAGAACGCCCGCATCGCGTTCCTCGACCTCAATGTCAGCCAGCCGACCGTGGGCGTGCTGCGAGACCAGGGCTTCATGCAGGGCTTCGGGATCGATATCGGCGACCCCAATCGCTACGGCGACGAGGATGATCCCCGTATCGTCGGCCACGACGTGACCCAAGGCAACGAGGAGGGTGGGCGCCGCGCCATGGAGAACCTGTTGGCGCAGGACCCGAATATCAATGTCGTCTACACGATCAACGAGCCTGCCGCCGCTGGCGCCTATGAGGCGCTCGACTCGCTCGGCCGGGCCGACGACACCCTGATCGTCTCCGTCGATGGCGGTTGTCCCGGCGTCCAGAACATCCGCGACGGCGTGATCGGGGCAACGGCCCAGCAATACCCGTTGGACATGGCCGCTCTCGGGATCGAGGCGATCCATCAATATGCGCAGGACGGAACGCTGCCGCAGCCGACCGAGGGCAAGGACTTCTTCGATACCGGGGTCGAACTGGTGACGGACGAGCCGGTCGATGGGGTCGAGTCGATAACGGTGGACGAGGGAATGGAGCGGTGCTGGGGCTAACCCTGGAATCCGACCGAGTTTGAGAATGCCGGGGCGGCTACGCCCCGGCGGAAACGCCTGTCAGGGGAGGGACGGCGCATGAGCCATGATGATTCCTACGAGGATGTCGTCAAGACGCGACGAGAGGAGAGTTTCGCGGCCTTCGAAAGCGGGGGAAAGGGCCTGCTTCACAAGGTCCACGACCTCTTGCACGGCAATCCCGCGCTCGTGCCGCTGATCGTGCTTCTGGTCTCGATCGTCGTGTTCGGTCTGCTGCTTGGGTCACGCTTCTTCTCTCCCTTCGCCCTGACCCTGATCCTGCAGCAGGTCCAGATCGTCGGCATCGTCGCCGCGGCCCAGTCGCTGATCATTTTGACGGCCGGGATCGACCTGTCGGTCGGTGCGATCACCGTCATTTCCTCCGTGGTGATGGGCCAATTCGCCTTTCGCTATGGAATTCCGCCGTCCATATCCGTGATCTGCGGTCTGGCTTTCGGAACGCTCTGCGGTGCGCTGAACGGTCTTCTCGTCAGCAAGATGAAACTGCCGCCCTTCATCGTCACGCTGGGGACGTGGCAGATCATCCTCGCGTCGAATTACCTCTACTCGCGCAACGAGACGATCCGGTCCCAGGAAATCGAGGCCAGCGCCCCAATCCTGCAGTTCATGGGCACGCGTTTCGAGATTTTCGGCGCGGTCTTCACCATCGGTGTCGTATTCATGATCCTGCTGATGCTGTGCCTTGCCTGGGCGCTCAAGAACACCGCCTGGGGCCGGCACGTCTATGCGATCGGCGACGATGCCGACGCCGCGGCGCTGTCGGGCGTCAACGTTCACCGAACGCTGATGTCCGTCTACATGCTGGGCGGGCTGATCTGCGGGTTCGCCGGCTGGGCGCTGATCGGACGGCTAGGGTCGGTCTCTCCGACCTCGGCCTACGAGGCCAACATCGAATCCATTACCGCGGTGGTCATCGGCGGCATCTCCCTTTTCGGCGGACGCGGTTCGATCCTTGGGGCACTCTTCGGGGCGCTGATCGTCGGAGTGTTCTCTCTGGGGCTGCGGCTCCTGGGAGCGGACGCGCAATGGACTTACTTCTTCATCGGCGTCCTGATCATCGTCGCCGTCGCAGTTGACCAATGGATCAGAAAGGTGTCGGCATGACCGAGCCAGTTCTCTCCGCAAAAAACCTGACCAAACGCTATGGCAAGGTAACGGCTCTGGATCATTGCGATTTCGAGCTCTATCCGGGCGAGATTCTCGCCGTGATCGGCGACAACGGTGCAGGAAAATCGACTCTGATCAAGGCGTTGTCGGGGGCTGTCACGGCCGATGAGGGCGAAATCTACATCGAGGGCAGACAGGTCCAGTTCACTTCGCCCAATGACGGGCGCGTGGCCGGGATCGAGACCGTTTACCAGACGCTGGCCATGTCGCCCGCGCTGTCGATCACCGACAACATGTTCATGGGCCGGGAGATCCGGAAGAAGGGGTTCATGGGCAAGTACCTGCGCCAACTCGACCGCGCCGCGATGGAGGACTTTGCCCGACAGAAGCTGTCGGACCTGGGGCTGATGACCATCCAGAACATCTCGCAGCCCGTCGAAACCTTGTCAGGTGGGCAAAGGCAGGGCGTCGCGGTGGCGCGTGCGGCGGCCTTCGGATCGAAGGTCATCATTCTCGACGAGCCGACGGCGGCCCTCGGCGTCAAGGAGAGCCGGCGTGTGCTAGAACTCATCCAGGACGTCAAGAAGAGGGGCATTCCGATCATCCTGATCAGTCACAACATGCCCCATGTCTTCGAGCTGGCCGACCGGATCCACGTTCACCGTCTTGGCCGGCGCCTCTGCGTGATCGATCCGAAGAAGTACAGCATGTCGGATGCCGTGGCCTTCATGACGGGTGCGAAGGAGCCCGACGAGCCACGGGCCGCCTGACCCTAAGGTAATGCCGCGACGAGGGACTCTAGGTATCTGGCAAGGCGGCCTCGAGGTACTTAGCGGACCGCGCGGGAAGTTGGGCTAATAAGGATCGGCGGCGTTTTCCTCGTCGCCGGACCCAAGGCTTCAGGCAGCAGCAAGGTGGTCGCACAGACTTCCGCGCGGAAGCTCAGGCTTGCGTCGTAAGCACCTTCTCACGTCAACTTTCCACCGTCGGACCGTCCTACGGCGCAGCGAAAGTGCAGCATTACGGCACGAGCAACGATCGTCACCGATTGGCGGTGGCCGAACTAAACGTCATGCTTAGGCTGCATCTCCGTTGGTTATTGGCCAACCGGCTTAGACCAATCGGCTGAACGCACGATCCCCCCGGCCACGGTAACTGCTCGACATCGACATGCCAGAACTGACATGCTAGCCGTAACAGGGGCGTCATTGACGGAGGAGATGTACGGACCCATGCCAGAACTCGACCCGGACAGATTGTTCCCGCCCGACGCCCGCACGCGAGAGATCGCGCGCGAGCTGTTCGCCACGATCGCGAACCGCCCGATCCTGAGCCCGCACGGTCATTGCGACCCGGCGTGGTTCTCCGAGAATGCGGCGTTTTCCGATCCCGCCCACCTCTTCGTGGTGCCGGATCACTACATCTTCAGGATGCTGGTCTCGCAGGGTGTGGCGCTTGCCGATCTGGGCGTTCCGCGTGCGGATGGCGCCCCGGTGGAGCAGGATCCCCGGACGATCTGGCGTCGCTTCGCGGAGCATTATCACCTGTTTCGGGGGACCCCCACGCGGCTCTGGATCGACCATGCCCTGGCCGAGGTCTTCGGCGTCGCGGCGCCGCTCGGCGCGGACACGGCTGACGAGATCTACGATCAGGTCGCGGCGCGGCTTTCCGAGCCCGAGTATCGCCCCCGCGCGCTCTTCGACCGCTTCGGCATCGAGTTCCTGGCAACCACCGACAGCGCGCTCGACGATCTCTCCCACCATGACCGGATCCGCGAGGCGGGCCTCGGCGGGCGGGTCGTTCCGACCTATCGTCCCGACGCCGCGGTCGATCCCGAACACGGCGCGTTCGGCGAGAACGTCGCGCAGTTGGGCGAGATCACCGATTGCGATACCGGCTCGTGGGACGGCTATCTCGAGGCACATCGCAGGCGCCGCGCGTATTTTCGCGAACGCGGCGCCACCGCGACAGATCACGGTCATCCCACGGCCCGTACCGAGAATCTCGACCCCGACGTGGCCGAACGGCTCTTTCGGACCTGTCTCGCGAACGATGCGAGCGCCGAGGAGGCCGATGCGTTCCGGGGCCAGATGCTGACCGAGATGGCCCGGATGAGCGTCGAGGACGGCATGACCATGCAGATGCATGTCGGCTCTCACCGCAACCATTCCGACGAGATCCGGCGTCTTCACGGGCGGGACATGGGGTTCGACATCCCTGTACGGACAGAATTCGTCCATGCACTCCGCCCGATGCTCGACGCGGTCGGGCTGGAGCCGGGGCTGAAGATGATCGTCTTCACCCTCGACGAGACCACGTTCTCGCGAGAACTCGCGCCCCTGGCCGGCGTCTATCCGTCGCTCATCCTGGGCCCGCCGTGGTGGTTCTTCGACAGTCCGGAGGGGATCATGCGTTTCCGCCAGATGACCGGGGAGACGGCCGGGATCTACAACACCGCCGGCTTCAACGACGACACGCGGGCGTTCTGCTCGATCCCGGCGCGTCACGACGTCTCCAGGCGGGTCGATTGCGCCTGGCTCGCGAGTCTCGTCGCAGATGGCCGCATTCGCATGGACGAGGCGTACGAGATGGCGGGAGAGCTGACGACCGACCTCGTGAAGAAGGCCTACGGGATATGAGCGAACAACTGAAACGGACCCGTCCTGCTCCGGCGCCCGGCATCGTGCATTTCGGGCTCGGCGCTTTCTGGCGCGCCTTTGGAGCGCTCTTCGTCGAGGAGGCCGTACGCGAGGGCGGCGGCGATTGGGGCATCGTGGGGGTCAGTCTCAAATCGCCTAGCACCCGCGACGCGCTCCGACCGCAGGACTGGACCTACACCACCGTGGAACTCGGCCCCGAAGGCGAGACGCCGCGCCACGTGCAGATCCTGTCCGACGTGATCGTGGCACCGGAGGCGCCGGAGGCGCTCTTCGCGGCGCTGGAAACCGCGCAGTTGGTGACGCTGACGGTGACCGAGAAGGGCTATTGCCACGTCCCCGCGACGGGACGGTTGAACCGCGACCATCCCGACATCGCGCAGGATCTGGCGGAGCCGGACCGACCGGCCTCCGCGCCGGGCTTCATCACCCGTGCGCTCGATGTGCGGCGCAAGGCGGGACGCCCGCCCTTCACCGTAATGAGTTGCGACAACATCCCGTCGAACGGCGAGTTGCTGCGCGGCGTGGTGCTTGATCTCGCGGCGGAGATCGACGCGGACCTGCGCGACTGGATCGCCGCCGAGGTATCCTTCCCCTCGACGATGGTCGACCGCATCGTTCCGGCCCTGGCCGAGGGCGATGTCGACGACGTCGCGGTGCTGACCGGGTACCGGGACGCGGCGCCGGTGAAGCACGAGCCCTTCCGGCAATGGGTCGTGGAAGACAGTTTCTGCGCTCCGCGGCCGGATTTCGGCGCCGTGGGGGCGGAGATGGTCGCGGATGTCGCGCCCTACGAACACATGAAGCTGCGGTGCCTGAACGGCGCGCATTCTTCGCTCGCCTATCTGGGTTATCTCGCGGGGGCCGAGACGATGGCCGATGCGGTCGCGCGTCCGGCGCTTGCTGGCTATGTCCGGCATCTTTGGGCGCAGGAAATCACGCCCGTCCTGACGGCGCCGCCCGGGGTCGACCTGTCGCAATACACGGATACGCTCCTCGAGCGTTTCGCCAATCCCGCGATCCGTCACCGGACCTGGCAGATCGCCATGGACGGCTCGCAGAAACTGCCGCAGCGGATCCTGGACACGGTGCGCGAATGCCTCGATGCGGGCCGCGCCCCGGACGGCCTCCTTCTCGCGATCGCTGCCTGGATGCAGTTCACCTCCGGCACCGGTCTCGACGGTGAAGCGATCGAGGTGAAGGATCCGCTGGCCGATCGTCTGCGCGCATGCTGGGAAGGATCGCCCTCCGAGGAGGACGTTGTGCGGCGCTATCTCGCCCTGGAGGAAATTTTTGAGCCCGCCTTCGCGGCCCGCCCGGAGGTGGTGGAGGGTCTGACGCTGGCGCTTGGCCGGCTGCGCTCCCAGGGGGCCGAGGCCGCCGCCGAGGCGGCCACCGGCTGATCGCGCCGCCTCAGGCGGACTGGCCCAGACGCTCGTGGCTCAGCGCGGCGATCACGCCGCGCAGTTCCGCAAGGCCGCGCAATCGCCCGATCGCGGGATAGCCGGGCTGCGCGTTCCTGCCATGATCGTCGAGGATGTTCTGCCCGTGATCGGGGCGGAACGGGATCTGGTGATCGGCGCGGCCGGCTGCGCGGCGGCGCGTCTCCTCTCGCAGCGCCGCGGCCACGAGCGCGACCATGTCGGTGCCCCCGCCCAGATGCTCGGCCTCGTAGAACGAGCACGGCAGTGTATCGGCATCTCGCGTCACGTTGCGCAGATGCAGGAAATGCACGCGGTCGCCCAACCGGTCCATCATGCCCGGCAAGTCGTTGTCGGCCCTCGCTCCGAGCGAGCCCGAGCAGAGCGTGATGCCGTTGGCGGGAACGTCCACGGCTTCGACCATCGCGCGATAATCGGCTTCGGTCGAGACGACGCGGGGCAGACCCAGAAGCGGGAAAGGCGGATCGTCGGGATGACAGCAGAGCCGCATACCCAGTTCTTCGGCAACCGGAGCGACTTCGGCGAGGAAATCCACGAGATGCCCGCGGAGCATCTCTTCGGAAATCGCGGAATACGCTTCGAGATGGGCCTTCACGTCCTTCATCGTGAAGGTTTCCGCGGCACCGGGCAGGCCGAAGACAACATTGCGGGCGAGCGCCGCCTTGCGGTCGTCATCGATCTCGGCCGCGCGGACGGCGGCTGCCTCGGCGACGTCTTCCGGAAAGCTCTCGGCGGCTCCCGGTCGGGCCAGGATATGGATGTCGAAGGCCGCGAAGTCGATCAGGTCGAACCGCATGCAGGTCGCGCCGCTCGGCCGCGGCCAGGCGAGATCGGTCCGCGTCCAGTCGAGCACGGGCATGAAATTGTAGCACACCGTCTCGATCCCGGCGGCGGCGAGGTTGCGCAAGCTCTCCTGCCACGCCGTGATATGGCTGCGCCATTCGCCGCTCTGCCGCTTGATGTCTTCCGAGACCGGGATGCTCTCGACCACCTCCCAGGCGAGGCCTGTTTCGCGCCCGTCGGGGTGCCGGGCGATCTCGGCCTGGCGTTGAGCGATCTCTTCCCCGCTCCAGGCGGTGCCAGTGGGTATGTGGTGCAATGCGGAGACGACGCCTTCGACTCCAGCCTGGGTCATGTCCGCGGGGCTTACCTGATCCTTCGGCCCGAACCAACGCCACGTCTGCCGCATCGCCTATCTCCCTCTGATGCCCTTTGCCGGATTATGGGCGACCGCGACGGCGAGCGGAAGAGGAATTGTATTGACTAGCATGTTAGCTGGCATAGAGTGGAACGGGGAGGACGGGCACGATGATGGATCCGAACGTGGCATCGCGCGGAACGCCGAAGGCGGACCGGATCGACCCGCGTCAGGCGGTCGGCCCTCAGCTTTGCAACCTCATGCGCGTGCAGATCATCCGGGGCGAGCTTGCGCCGGGCTCGCGCATCCTCCGCACCGAGATCGCCACCCGCTTCGGCGTGAGCAGGCAACCGGTGAGCGACGCCTGCGCGCGCCTCGCGGAAGAGGGATTGATCGACATTCTGCCCCAGCGCGGCACTTTCGTCAGCCGCATCGAGCTCAATGCCGTCATGTCTGGCCGTTTCGTGCGGGAGGCCGTCGAGGTCGAGGTCGTGCGTAACCTGACGACCGAACGCAGCGACGCCATGCTGGAGGAATGCGCGCGGCTTCTTCAGGAGCAGCGCCGCCAGATCGACAATCCCGATCCGATGCCCTTCATGGCCCTAGACGAGGCGTTCCATTTTCACCTGGCGCAATCGGCGGGCCAGGCCGCGGCCTGGCAAATCCTACAGCCGCTGAAGACACAGATGGACCGGCTGCGCCATCTTTCCGCGCGGGAACTTCCGCGCCGCCTCCTGATCGAGCAGCACGGCGCGATCGTCGATGCGATCCGTCGGCAGGACAGCACCGCAGCCGATGCGGCCATGCGTACCCATCTCAGGCAAATGCTCGACGATCTGCCGGAGCTGATCGATAGCCATTCCGGCTATTTCGTCAATTTGCGAGCAGCGGTTTGATTCCCGCGGCCGCCTCTTTCGCCACCGGCTTCGTGCCGGCATGGCTCCGCGTGGTTACGGATCCGCATCACGGCGGGTTGGCGGAGTGGGTGGATGCCGAGGGCCGTCCGGACTCGGACGCCTTACGGACGACCCTGACGCAGGCGCGGTGCGCCTTCGCGCTTGCCCATCTCCATCTGGCAACGGGCGATCCACGCCTGCTGGACGCCGCCGTGGGGGCCTGGCGCTTTCTGGACGCGCATCTGCGCCATCCGGAGGGCGGATATCGCATGTCCGTCGCGGCGGACGGTGAAATGCGGCGTGCCTACGACCATAGTTTCGTCCTTCTCGCCCTTGTGACGCTCACGAAGGCGGCGCCGGACCTCATACCTGCGGGCCGGATCGAGAGCCTCTGGTCCTTCGTCGAGACGCTGACCGATCCCGAGACTGGCGCCTTGTGGGAAGACGACAAAATGGCCCGTAACGGCGCCGGTTCCGGCGCGCGCCGCGGTCAGAACCCGCAGATGCACATGCTCGAGGCAGTGCTGCAGGCCTTCGAGATCACCCGCGATGCGGTCTGGATGGAACGCGCCACGCGCTACGTCGCGGTAGCGCGCGACTATCTGATCGATCGGGAGACAGGCGCGGTGCGGGAATGGGTCGGTCCGGACCTGCATCCCCTGCCGGGACCTGACGGAACCCTCCGCGAGCCGGGACACCAGTATGAATGGGCCTGGCTGCTCCATCGGTACGCCGATCTCGGTGGCAACGAAGAGGTGCGCGAGCTCGGCGACCGAATGATCGGCTTTGTCGAACGTCATGGGTTGGGTCGTTCGGGCCCGCTGAAAGGCGCACCCTTCGATGCGCTCGATGCCGATGGCACCGTTCGGGAGCCGTCCCACCTGCTCTGGCCCGCGACCGAGGCCGGAAAATACTATGCCTGGCGCCACCTCGCGCAGGGCGAGGCGCAGGCGGCAGAGATGGCGCTGGCGCTCGAGCGGACCGTTTTCGACCGCTTCTTCCAGGCAGGCTCCGCGCCGTGCTGGTCCAATCAGCTCGATGGGCAAGGGCGGCCATTACAACCCGTCGCGCTCAGCCGGCTCATCTATCATGTCGCGCTCTTCGTGACAGAAGGCGCGCGTGCCGGTCTCTGGCCGTTGGCCAAGACCGATACACCAAGTACAATCATCCGTAGGGAGGAATTTTCACGATGACCAGACTGTCTTCAACGGCCCTGACCGGGGCACTGCTTCTGGCTGCGGGGTCCGTATCCGCGCAGGATTACACGCTCGGCCTGTCGACGTCGCAGCCGACGTCGGACCCGCTGACGCAGGCCATGCTCGCGGCAGAGGAACGGATCGAGGAGCGTACGGATGGCGCCGTGGACGTGACCGTCTATCCCAGCTCGCAGCTCGGCGAGGACAACGACGTTCTCGAACAGATCCGCAACGGCGCACCGCTCGCCGTTCTTGTCGATGCCGGACGCCTCGCGCCCTTCCAGGCCGAACTCGGGATCCTGTCGGCACCTTACCTCGTGAACGACTACACCGAATATGCGGAGATCACCTCCTCGCCCGTCTACGAGGAATGGGTGGAGGAGCTGGCCGAGAGTTCGAGCCTTCGCCTCCTCAACTACAACTGGTTCCAGGGTACGCGGCAATCCTTCACCCAGCAAATGATCGAGACGCCCGACGATCTTCAGGGTATCCGGATGCGGACCATCGACGCACCGATCTGGGTCGCGACGGTCAATGCCATGGGCGCGACGGCGGTCCCCTTGCCCTGGGCCGACGTCTATTCCGCCCTCCAGCTCGGCTCGATCGACGCGGCCGAGGCGCAGCTGACCGGTGCCGAAGGGATCAATCTCCAAGAAGTCACGACCAACGTGGCCTTCACCAACCACATCCAGCTCTTCACGGGTCTCGTGACGTCGGAGCAATGGTGGGAGGGCCTGCCCGAGGACATCCGCACGATCATCGACGAGGAACTCGACGCTGCCGGCGAGGAAGCCACGGAGAACACGGTCGCGGCGCTCGAGGCGGTGCAGGGCCGCATGGAGGAGGCCGGTGTGGAATTCAACGAGGTCGATATTGCCCCGTTCCGCGAGGCGACACTCGGTGTCTATGACGAGGTCGGGCTGACCGAGGCGCGCGACGCGCTGCAGCCCTATCTCCCCAGCGCTTCGGAATAGGAAGGATGTGCCGCGATGTCTGAGCAAAGCGGAGATCACGGCATACGCCAGGATCCGGACCGGTCCGAGGACCGGTCCACCTCCGACGGGTCCGGGTGGCGCCGGTCCGTCACCCTTTTCTGGTCGGTCTACGACCGCATCGTGACAATTTTGACCATCTTGTTCCTGTCCGTCACGGTCCTAACCGTCCTCGTCGCGGCGATCGGTCGTTCGATGGGAACACCGGTCCGGTCGGCACCGCAGCTCGCGCTTCTGTTCCTGATCTGGGCGATCGTCTTGGGCGCAGACATCTGTCTCAGGAAGGGCGAGCACATCCGTGTCTCCGTGATCGCGGACGCGCTACCCTCGGTCGGACGCAAGATCTTGACCGCGCTGCACCTCGTTCTCATCGTTCCGTTCCTGCTCTTCCTGGCCTGGGACGGGTTCGACCTGGCAACAGGCAACTGGCAGCGACAGCTCGGCGCGACCGGGCTGAGCTACGGAATGATCACCCTCGCGTTGCCGGTGGGCGCGCTTCTCTTTCTCGTCTCGATCTCGCGACGCATCGCGAGATTCGGCCTCGATGCGACCCTCGAGCCGGAAGACCATCATCACGAGTCCCCATTATGACCTCCGCCCTGATCCTTTGTGCCGCGCTCATGCTGATCTTCCTCGGCATGCCGGTCGCCTTCGCGATCGGGATCAGCGGGACGGCCTTTTTTCTGCTGCCCACGACGGTGTTGCCCGACAGCACCGCGGTCCAGCGCATCGTCGCGGCCAGCCAGTCCTTTCCGCTCCTCGCGGTGCCGCTCTTCATCCTGCTCGGAAACCTGATGAACCGGGCCGGCATCACGCCCCGGCTCATCGATCTTGCGATGACGCTCGCGGGCTGGATGCGCGGTGGACTGGCGCAATCGACGCTGATCCTCTCGGCGCTCATGGGCGGCATCTCGGGTTCGGCCGTCGCCGATGCGGCAATGCAGGCGCGCGTTCTCGGCAAGCCGATGACCGATGAGGGGTACGATCCGGGCTTCACCGGCGCCCTTCTCTCCGTGGGCGGACTGATCACCGCGACGCTGCCGCCCTCGCTCGGCCTGATCCTCTACGGGTATCTGGGCGAGGTCTCGATCGGCCGGCTTTTCATCGCGGGGATCGTGCCGGGGGTTCTTCTAACCATTGCCCTGATGGCGACCACCTGGGGTATCTCCGTCCAGCGCGACTACAAACCCTCCCGGACGGACTTCCCGTCGCTTTCGGAAGTCGGCCGCGGCCTCTACCGCAGCTTCTGGGCCGTGATCTTTCCGATCTGGCTTCTGGTGGGGATCCGCTTCGGCTTCTTCACCCCGTCCGAAGCCGGGGCCTTCGCCGTGCTCTATGCCCTGATCGTGGGCGGGCTCATCTACCGGGAGCTCACGTTCCGCAGTCTCTACGACGCGCTGCTGGAGAGTGCGCGCGATATCGGGATGATCATGCTCATCATCCTGTTTTCGGGAGTATTCGGCTTCGTCATCACCTTCGAGCGCGTGCCGCAGACCATCACGGAATTCTCGCTCAGCGCGGTCGAGAGCCCCACCGTGCTCCTGTTCGCGATCTCCGGTTTCCTGCTCGGGCTCGGGATGCTGATCGAGGCGACGGTGCTCGTCATGCTGCTGACGCCGATCCTCGTGCCGGTCATCACCGCTGCCGGTATCGATCCGGTGCATTTCGGGCTCATCATGATGACCCTTGTCACGTTCGGCGGCATGACCCCGCCGGTCGGCGTGTCAATGTTCACGGTCTGCGGCATCCTCAACGCTTCGTATGTCGGCTACTCGCTCCGCCTGATCCCCTTCGCCTGCGCCGTCATGCTCGTCGTCGGCGCGATGATCCTGTTCCCGAACCTGGTGCTCTTCCTGCCTGCCCTCGTCATGTAAGGTGCAGCGCCGATCGCGCGAGTTCGAGGGCGCCCCAGGACAGTGTCATGGGCAAAGCCTGAGAGCTCGCGCGCGTCGCCATGATCCCTCCCGTGATCTGGTCCGGCGAACCGCCTCAGGTGGCCTATGCAGAAAATTTCCGTTCGGTTCCACGATACGCCGTTTTTGCGCGCCCTTGACCATTCTGATCATTCTTCACTGCGCAAACGATGCCCGGCCATTGGGATGATCGGGGGGATTTTGCGGGACGTATCCTGTCGTGCGCCGGTGCGGCCGCCCGGTCCCACGCAACGATCACGGCGGAGTGTCGCCGGTCGGGCGGGGCGGTCAAAGAGGTCGATCGCGAAGCTGGGTACGGGACGGTGTCGACAGGAGCGGCAGTAGTAATGCGGAGAACCGCCTCCTGAAACCAAGGAAGGCCGATCTGCCGGCCTATTCCTAAGTTTCGAACGAGGACGGCACGCCCTCCTGATAGCGTTATCGTCATCCACGAACAGGCGGCGAGGGCAGTCAGTTGACCCGAGATCGGCCGGTGTTTACCCCTCAGGGTCGGGGGCCCTGAACGGCGCTCCGCGATGGGAAAGGGCACATGGGGCTTATCGGAATATTCCTGTCGTTGGGCCTGCTGATGTTTCTGGCATATCGCGGGATCAACGTCCTTATCCTGGCGCCGGTCATGGCGCTGTTGGCCACATTGTTCGCCGGAGGGTTGCCGATACTTGCAACCTACACGCAGGTCTTCATGCCTGCGCTTGGCAATTATCTTCTGCAGTTCTTTCCGCTGTTCCTCCTCGGCGCGATCTTCGGAAAGCTGATGGCGGATTCGGGTTCGGCAAGGGTGATCGCCGAGTGGTTCACCGAGAAGATGGGGGCGTCGCAGTCCATCGCTGCGGTCGTGGCCGCGTGCGGCGTGCTGACGTATGGCGGCGTGTCCCTGTTCGTTGTGGCCTTCGCGGTCTATCCCATCGCGAACGCGCTGTTCATGAAATCCGATACGCCGAAGCGGTTGCTGCCCGCGGCCCTCGCGCTTGGGTCGTTCACCTTCACCATGACCGCCTTTCCCGGTACGCCCGCGATCCAGAACGCGATTCCGATGCCCTATTTCGGAACGACGCCCTTCGCCGCCCCCATCTACGGAACGCTGGCTGGCCTCGGAATGCTGGTCGGCGGGACATTGTGGCTGAACCGGCGCCGGGCCGCGGCCAATGCCAACGGAGAAGGATACGGAGAGCACCCGCCGACGGACGCCGATGCGAACGAGCTCGATGCCGCCGCGCCGTCCTTCCTGATCGCGATGCTGCCCGTGGTGACGGTCATTCTGCTGAACGCGGTCTTCACCTATTTGGTCATCCCCGCGATGGACACGGGCTATCTCTCCGAGGAGCGATACGGCGGGGCGAGCATCGACGACGTCAGAGGTATCTGGGCCATCATCGCATCGCTTGTGATCTCGATACTGCTCTGCACCGCACTGAACTGGAAGCGGTTCGCGGACCTGCTCGAGAGCTACAACAAGGGCACGATGGGCTCGCTTTTACCGGTCTTCAACACCGCCTCCGAGGTCGGCTACGGCGCGGTCATCGCCTCGCTTCCGGCGTTCGCGGTGGTGCGCGACGCGGTTCTGGGATTGTCGTCGAACCCCCTGATCTCGTCCGCTGTCGCCACCAACGTTTTGGCAGGCATCACCGGATCCGCGTCGGGCGGCATGTCCATTGCGCTCGAGACCTTGGGCGACCGCTTCATGGAGCAGGCGCAGTCGGCCGGGATCGACCCGGAAATCATGCACCGGGTCGTGGCGCTGTCCTCGGGCGGGTTCGACGCGCTGCCCCACAACGGCGCGGTCATAACGTTGCTTGCCATCACCGGGCTGACCCATAGGCAGAGCTACGGCGATATCTTCGTGGTCGCGGTTCTCATCCCGTTCTCGCTTACCGTGGCAGTGGTCCTGACCGCATCCGTTCTGATGGTCTGACGGGTCGCCGTCGATCCGTGGAGGAGAAGCGGCACTCGTCGCGATGGGTGTTCAAGGGTGCTCTCTGCCGTTGCCTCGCCGCGATCTTCTGACTTCGAACCCCGTCGAGACCCGGCCTCAAACAATCGATCCATTTTTACGACATATTTGTTATTTCTGTGTCTTTTGGGGGGGTCCTGTCCGGACGAGAATATTTGCAGTTTGGAGAGAGCGATGAACTGGTTCGCCGACCTTCTTGATGATGTCATCGCGTCCGGCGGAGAGCTGGATCCCGAAAAGGTTGCGGAACTGCGACGCGCGCGCGAACGCATCGCCGAAGGCGGGTCGCTGATGACGCGTCACGATGGCACCGAGCGGCTCCTCTACCGGATCGACGAAGCCATGGCGATCGACCAGGTTGCATCCGTGTTCGGTGAGATTCCAGAGCTATTCGGCTTCTCCGACGCCTCCCTCGTGGTGCTGAACGAAGGACGCACGTGTCTTGCCCGTCGCGTGATCTCCACGCTCCCGGCGGCGTGGTGGCAGGATTATCACCAGATGCGTCTGTGCGAAGACGACCCCCTGATGAAGACAATCGTGTCACGGGAACACGAGCTTTTCCTCGATGAACTCGTCCCGCCGCCGCCGGCTCCGCGGCGCTACATGGAAGCCGCGGAGGCGCATGGAATCGGCTGCAACGGGGTGATCTTCAAGATCGCCTACCCGAGCGGACTCGTGGCGGCAGTCGTCCTCAACACGACCCGGACACCCGATTACGCGAGACGCCAGTATCGCGCCTACCGTGACGACCTTCGCCTCGTCGCCCAGGCGACCTGCGACGCGCTCGTCCACTTCTCCCAGGTCGGCGCTAAGGAGGTCGATCCGCTCACGGCCGAGGAGATCGGCTTCCTGCGCCTCGTCGCGCTCAGCGAGGACCCCGTGAAAGCTCTCGCGGTGGATTGTCGTCAAACATCTCAACTGATCCAAAGCCGCATCATCCAGAAACTCGGCGTCCGATCGATCTTTCAGGCCATCCTTGTGGCGGCGCGCTACGGCTTGCTGGACGCGGCAATGTTCCATCCCGACGAAGTCATTCCCACGCGTCCCCTCATCACCGGGTGGGACATGATCGGCGAATACGACGCGAACGGACAGATCGCGCGCCTGTCCGCCTGAACCAGGTGCGGCTGCGTCGAACCAGCCGTTGGCTGAGTACCGGATCGAACGGAACCCGCAAACACGGGGCTCCTCGCTATTTGTCCGTCGCGATCTCGCGGATCGATGACGCGAGCCGACCCGTGACATCCTGCACTGGCACACGATTCAGGCAACGGCCCTGATCTCGGATTATCCTGGGTACGGTCCGCGACCACGCGGGAGCAGGCCAGACCGTTCGGATGCATGCCGCATTCCACGGACCGAGCGACGGAGGGCTGACGTGAAGCGCATTGCGATACTCTGCGACGGGACCTGGAACCGCTTCGACTCCCGCACGCCGACCAATGTCGTGCGGCTGGCGCAGCTCCTCTCTCCGACCGACCCCGAGGGCGTGACGCAGGTTCCGGTCTATCTCAACGGCGTCGGCGCCGGCGTGGGTGCCACCGGGGCATCGCGCCTCGCGGACCGCGTCCTCGGCGGGGCGCTCGGCTGGGGGCTCTTGGAGAACGTCGTGGAGGCGTACCGGCAGCTCGTCTTCCTCTACGAGCCGGGGGACGAGATCTTCATCTTTGGCTTCTCGCGCGGAGCCTATACGGCAAGGTCGCTGACCGGCTTCATTCGCAGCACGGGCATCATCGGCCGCGACGACCTGACCCTCATTCCGCGCGCCGTACGACGCTACCGATCGAAAGGGGGCGAAAACCTCGCGCCCGGAAGCGACGAAAGCCACGAGTTCCGGGCGCAGACGATGCGGTCCTGCGTGGCGACGAGCCGGGGCGAACTGGACTGGCGCAGGCGCAACGATGCCCCCGACGTTCCGCTCCTCCGGGTCGCCTATCTCGGCGTGTGGGATTCCGTCGGCGCCCTCGGAGTCCCGCGTGATGTTCCGTTGCTGGGAAACTGGACCGCCCGGAAGTACGAGTTCCACGACGCCCGGTTGTCCGGGATGGTCAAGTCGGCACGCCATGCCGTGGCGCTCGACGAGACGCGACGGGCCTTCGAGCCAACCTGCTGGACGAACATCGCCGACCTCAACACCGCCGCGGGCGCCTCGGGGACATGCCCCTACCAAGAGCTATACTTTGCCGGGGACCATGGCTCTATCGGGGGCGGCGGGAACATCACGGCTCTTTCGAGCATCGCGCTCGGGTGGATCGTCGAGGGCGCGCAGGCGGCGGGACTGGCCTTCGATGCGTCCCGCCTCGAAGCCCTCGTCCGAGAAGGGGATCCCTTCGGTCCATTGAGGTGCAGTTCGATCCCGCCGTCCGGGATCGCCGATTGGATCACGCGGATCAGGCCGAGGCCCAGAACGGGCCCGACTTCGTGCGATGCTGTCCATTCCAGCGTCCTCGAGCGGTTCTACGGTCGGCCGGGCATCGAAGCGGCAGAACTGTACCGACCGCGAAGCCTGAGAGCCATCGAGGAGAAGCTAGCCAGCCTCTACGCGAATGCTGGCTCGGTAACGTTGAATGAAGGGCAGGGGATCTGAATCACCGCTGGACCGATGTTCCTACTTGTTGCAACCGGCTCTTGAGACGGGGCTCTGAAATCTCACGCAACGCATCTACGTCTCGACGCGGCCTTGGCGGTGGTACCTGCTCCATTGTCGCAAGAGCGCACAGTCGAGTTAGTCGGTTGCGCGCAGTGCGACGTTTCGCGGCGAACGTCTAGGTGCCAATGATGGTGTAGATGGGGCCTTGTTGCGCAAATCTCCTGACGGAGGGACTTCCCCTTTCTTCGTTTGAGGTCAGCCGACGGGCTGCGTGACGGGGATGCCGAGGGCGGTGAAGCGGTTGAGGATGGCGATGCGAACTTGGAGTTCGGCGGTCTGGCGGTCGAAGTCGCGGGACATGAGCTTCTGACCGAGGAGCTTCATGCAGTTCATCTTGGTCTCGACGCGGCTTCGACGGTGGTAGCCGGACCACCTTCTCCAGAGCGTCCGACCGAAGCGTTTGATGGCGCGCAGG
>NZ_QKZL01000029.1 GCF_003253995.1 Palleronia aestuarii | reverse complement strand
GCCGGGCGCCCGTCAGGCCGCAGGGAGGGCAGGGGGTCGGGGCTCGGGGAGGGCCGGACCCGGCCCGACTAGAGCGCGGTGCCGCCAGGCGATAGACTGGCGGCAGGGGCCACGAAGGTCCGATGTCGAGGCAGGCGCATGTGCAATCTCTTCGCGAACACGATGCCCCAGGAGGCAATGCGCCGGCTCTTCAAGGTCGACCCCAGCAACGACCGTCTCGGCAACGCCGAGCCGCTTCCCGCGATATTTCCAAAAGGCGGGGCCCCGGCAGTCATTCTCGACGACGATGGGACGCGCACGCTCCAGAACACCCATTGGGGCTTCGTTCTTCCGCAGGTCTCGAAGAAGACCGGCAAGCCGATCCAGCCGAAGGCGGTGAACAACGCCCGGGACGACAAGCTGCGGACGTCGCGGTTCTGGAAGCCAAGCTTCGAGGCGCGCAGATGCCTGATCCCGGCGACGAGCTTCTGCGAAGCGAAGGGCCGCAACCCTGCGACCTATGTCTGGTTCGGTCTCGAGGGCGACGAAGATCGGCCGCCCTTCGCCTTCGCTGGCATCTGGCAAAGGTTCCAAGGCGATTACGGCGGCGAGTACCGCGAGCTCGTGACCTCCTCGATCGTCACCACGACACCGAACGACCTCGTGCGCGATACCCACCCCGACCGGATGCCGGTCATTCTCCGGCCCGAGGATTACGATGGGTGGCTCGTGGACAGCGCAGAGGCGGCGTTCAAGTTGATCGTGCCGTTCCCCGCCTCCGCGATGACGGTCCATCAACAGGGAGAGGGCCTGAAATTGGATCGCGCCTGGTCGGATTCATCGGCGGCGTAGGGCGGTGATCGTCACCGGGCACGCAGCCGCACCTCCGGATGTCGAAATTCCCTCCACGAAAGGGCAGGGGGCAACGTGCTATACACCCTGATCTGCACACTTTGGTCAAACACCGGGAAGCTTGCACGCGGTCGACTGAAGATGTGGTTGAAACGGCCGATCGCACTGGCGTGCCTGTGCCTGATGGTGTCGTGCGGGCCGGAGGGCGAGCGCGTCGATCCAGCGTCGATCCGTGTCATCGACGGCGATACGATCAAGCTTTCGGGCGAGCGCTTGCGGCTCATCGGCTACGACACGCCGGAGGCATCGGAACCGCGATGCATGGGTGAGAAACGCAAGGCCCGGATCGCCACGCGCCGGCTCGAGGACCTCCTGGCATCGGGCGAAGTCGTCCGGCTCGCCCGAACGGGCGAGCGCGACCGCTACGATCGTGGGCTGGCTCGGCTTTTCATCGGAGCCAGCGACGTCGCGGAACTGATGGTGAATGAAGGATTGGCCCGGACCTACAATGGCGGCCGCCGCAGGGCTTGGTGCTGAAGGCTTCAGTCCTTCACGTAGAACATCCGCCTGGCGACGAGCTTCAAGTGATGGATGGTTCGAGTGATCTCGTAGGGATCAACCTTCTTGCGCTTTGCCAATCGTTCGAGCGTCCGCGCATCTGAGACGGTATCGTAAACCGCGATCGACCTGAGCCGGCGGACGAGCGTATTGAAACGCAGCGTGCCATGACCTTCAGCGTCCAACTCGTCACAGAGTTCGACAATGGTTTCGCCGCGCGAGCAAGGGCGATCCGTCGCGGTGACCGTCAGGTCCTGCAACGCGAGTTGATCAATGTCGCGGCGGAGGCCCTCGATCAATTTAGTCCATTCCCGTGTTCTAAATTCCTCGGACCACTTATAATGAAGGTCTCCTAGGTAGAAGTTACCCTTGATCTGCTGTGCGACCGCGGGCGGCAGCATCTCCTTCGAGCCGATGACAGCCAGAAGCCAGTTGTGCATCTGCTCGGGCCCCGGGGCGAGCTGTGCCAGATCAGCGAGGTGGTCAAGCCGGCCAAGGTTCTGGTCTGTCACCAGATCGCCGGTGGTAAAGTGATGCATGGGACCTCTCCCCGGACGCAATTGTTCGTCTTCGATGTAGTCATAGTTCCCAAAATGTTCTACTTCAGCACAGAACCGCTCACTGACACTGTGCCATCATGACCACCTCTCTCGACCCCACGACCTACATCCCCGCTGACGTCAAGGCGAACGGCGCCTACTATACGCCGGACGCAGTGGCGCGCTCTCTAGTGTCCTGGGCAGTGCGGGACGAGACGGATGCGATGCTCGACCCCGCTTGCGGGGACGGCCGGTTCCTAATGGGCCATGTGAATGCCGTAGGCGTTGAGCAGGATCCCCGTTCGGCCGCGGTCGCGAAGACTCGCGCCCCGGGCGCGCTCGTGCACGAGGGGGATTTCTTTCGCTGGGCCGCGCACACCGAAGCGCGTTTCGACTGTGCGGCGGGCAACCCGCCCTTCATCCGCTATCAACTTTTCAAGGGCGAGACCCGCCGCGCGGCGCTCGAACTCTGCGCCCGCCATGGCGCGCAGCTCAGCGGCCTCGCCTCATCCTGGGCACCGTTCCTCGTAGCGGCGGGAAGCCTTGTACGTATGGGCGGGCGCATGGCTTTTGTGGTGCCTGCAGAGATCGGACACGCGCCCTATGCCGCGCCGCTAATCGAATGGCTCTGTGGGCGCTTCGCCCACGTGCAGATCGTTGCGGTCCGCGAGAAACTGTTCCCGGGCCTCTCAGAGGATTGCTGGCTGCTCTATGCCGAAGGGGCGGGGGGGTGCACCGATCACGTCGCGATGACCGTCCTAGAGCGCTTCGCCGCCTCGAACGCACCGCCCAAGACTACGGTAAGGGTGCCCCTGGTGGACTGGCGCGCGACGTGGAACCGCCGCCTTCGTCCGTTTCTCCTCTCAGCCGAGGCCCGCGCGCTATACGCCGGGCTAGCAAAGCGCCCTGGCACGCGTCGCTTGGGTGATCTGGCCTCGGTGGGAATTGGCTACGTCAGCGGGGCGAACGCTTTCTTCCACCTGCGCTCGTCCGAGGCAGCGTACTGGTGCATTCCGCCAGCCCTGCTTCAGCCCGCGATCCGCAACGGCCGCATGCTGCCGGGCGCGGTGCTGAACCGCGCGGGCCTCGACCGCCTCGTGCGAGAGGACGCCCCCATACATCTGCTGCGACTGCACAGGGGGCAGGATGTGCCGCGCGAGGTACGTCGCTACCTCGACAGCCCAGCGGGGCAGGTGGCGCGCACGGCCTACAAGTGCCGGGTGCGCGACCCGTGGTACGCAGTCCCGGACATCAAGGTGCCGCACTACTTCCTCAGCTACATGTCGGGCCGTTCGGTCGGCCTCGTGCGCAACGACGCCCGCGCGACCTGTCCAAACACGCTGCATTGCGTAACACTAAAGGACCGCCGGGATGTAGCCGCGATCGGCGCGGTGCGGCGGACACCGGCTTTCCAACTCTCCTGCGAGATCGAGGGGCACCCCCTAGGGGGCGGCATGCTGAAGCTGGAGCCCCGCGAAGCGGCCCGGGTCGCGATACCGGATAGGGAGGGACTGGCAGCGCTCAACGAGGACCTCGCACAGGAAACCGTCGCCGAACTTCAGCGCTGGCGGCACTATGCTCTCGATCAGCGCTACCCTCGGAACTGAGAAGAACGGCGTGGCTTCAAGCAAATCACTGAAGGCCCAGGCATGGCCGCTTTTCGATCACATCGTGGCCGAGGCAGCGCCGGACGGGAAGCACGGCAACCCCTGGGAGCCCGCCGAGGATGGCAAGCTCCGCTTCGTACCGGACTACGATGTCCTTCGAAAGCTGCTCGGAGTGCCGCTGCAGTTCAAGGCGACGACGCAGTCCGGGATTCCTGCGCTCGCGCTTGATGTTTGGCTCAGCTACGAGCTCCGCCGGGCCGGCTTTGTCTCTGACCAGATCTGGCCAAGGCCTCAGCACCCGCGCATCCTGCCGCTATCGGTGGTGAAACTGCTCGACGCGATCCCGAAGCGGGAACGGCCGAAACTGGAAGCGCGTCTTGCGCGAAAGGGCGCGATCCCCGGTGTCACGTCGGCCAGCGCATCGATCCTGGGGAAGAACTATCTTAAGCAGGTCGACGTCATCATGACGGACTGGGCGACGGGCCCCGAGCTGCTCATCTCGACGAAGCGCATGGACTCATCGTTCGGCAAGAACGCCCCGAACAGGATCGAGGAGTCATACGGGGATGCGAAAAACCTTCGGCTGCGACACCCGATTTCCGCACTTGGGTTCCTGTTCGGCCTTCGCTCCACGATCCTGCATGAGGAGCCGGACACTGCCGCCTGGTTGCTTGACCAGATCGGCAAGCTTGGGCGCGAAGATGACGCCTACCATTCCACCTGCGTCGTCCTGATCGAGTACGGCGATGAGGTCGCAGCGGCCGACGACGGCTCGGAGCCCGAAGACGAGATCGAGGATCCGGGTCCTGATGAAGACGACAACGCGTTACCGGAGACAGACGCAAAGGGTGAAGCGGTGGCGCAGGCGGTCGCAAGCCTTCCGGCCGTAGAGATCCTCACGGACAACGTGCCGGATTATCTCGATCCGGCTGGCTTCCTCGCAAAACTCGTTACCCATGTACTCAGCAACACGCCCGTGAACATGCATGTCGAGGCGAGGCACCGGCGCATTGTGGTCGGAGGAAATTGAGCCTCCCGAACCAGCGTGGTTCTGAAAGAAAGGGCGAATTTCGTTGAAAAAGTAGCTGTTGCGGCGCGGCAAGCCCCCTGATTCACTCGATAATGGGTTGTGGGGAGGATTTGGCGATGATGGGAAGGCAAACGGCACCGGCGAAGCTGTTTTACGACTTCGATCTGGAGAGCCACATTCCGGCCGATCACCTGCTGCGGAAGGTCGACCGGTTTCTCGATCTGGGCGACATCCGTGCTCGGCTCCGGCCCTTCTACAGCCATCTCGGGCGCCCCTCGATCGATCCCGAGCTGGTCGTGCGGATGCTGCTGATCGGATATCTGACCGGCATCCGATCGGAGCGACGGCTCTGCGAGGAAGTGCACGTCAACCTGGCGCATCGGTGGTTCTGCCGGCTCGGGCTCGATGGCCGGGTGCCGGACCATTCCACCTTCTCCAAGTACCGTCATGGCAAGTTCCGCGACAGCGACCTGCTCCGGCTGGTTTTCGAAGGCGTCGTCGCACGATGCATCGAGGAAGGGCTGGTCGGCGGCGCGGGGTTCGCGGTCGACGCCAGTCTTATCCTGGCCGATGTCGCCAAGATGAATTCAAGCGCACAGGCCGAATGGGACATTGACGCCATCGATACGCAGAAGGCCCCGCGCGCAGTCCGCGAATATCTCGAGACGCTGGATGACGCCGCCTTCGGCGCCGCGACCCCGGTCCTGCCGAAGTTCGTCTCCCACGCCGATCCGGCCAGCCAGTGGACGGCAGCGCAAAAGAGGCCGGCCGTGTTCACGTATTCGGACAATTACCTCATCGACACCGACAATGCCGTCATCCTGGACGTCGAGGCGACCCGCTCGATCCGGCAGGCCGAGGTCGGGGCGGCCCGGACCATGGTGGATCGCGTCGAGCAACGCTTCGGTCTGAAACCGACATGGCTGACGGCAGATACCGCCTACGGCTCGGCCGAGACCCTCGATTGGGTGGTCCGGGCAAAGAAGATCGTCCCCTTCATCCCCGTCTTCGACAAGTCCACGCGGACCGATGGCACCTGGTCGCGCTCGGACTTCATCTGGGAACCAGAGAACGATCGTTACCTCTGCCCCGAGGGCCATGAGCTTCTCCAGTACCGGCGCAACTATTCGGATCCGAGCAGGGGGCAGCCCAAGGAAGGGCGGAAGAAGTACCGGGCGCAGAAGTCCGTCTGCCAGGCTTGTCCCTCGAAGCTCCGCTGCTGCCCGAATGCCGACGCGAGGTTCGTCACCCGAGAGGAGCATGAGGATGTCCGCGACCTCGCCCGGGAATGCGTCGCCTCAGAGGTCTATAAGAAGATCGCCGGTCCCCGGCGCAGGAAGGTCGAGATGCTCTTCGCCCATCTCAAACGGATCCTGGGGCTCGGCCGTCTTCGTCTGCGCGGCCCCTGCGGCGCAAAAGACGAGTTCACCCTGGCCGCCATCGCGCAGAACCTTCGGAAGCTCGCAAAGCTCAGGCCCCAGATGACCATGATGGAGGTCACGGTGTGATCTGAGCAGGCCGGAGGGCCAAGCCGCCGGGCCAACGCCCGAGACTAAAGCCGCGACCTGCCCTCGCTCGGCCGGTACAGCGTCGATCTCAGGCGACTTCTTCAACGAAATTGGCTCCTTCCAGCCGTTCGCCGCGCAATCCACGAACGACCGCTTCGGTGCTGCGGGCGCTCACTGAACCGCCTATGTCGAGCCGCTGAACTTATATGTGACAAACGACGCCACCCGAAGCCAGCCAACAAAGGGGGGTGTCGGAAAGTCCCTGCCGCAAAGTCCGAAGGCTATTTCTCTGGCATCAATTTCTGTTGGTTCTATGGCCTGCCAACAACCGTTCGTTTGTTGGCACTCGGCTATATGAAATCATTGATTGCGATGCAATCACTGTGCATGTACCAAAGGGTGGGAGGGAACGATCATGGCCAGCCTTACCATTCGAAACCTCGACGACGCCGTGAAGCAGGGCCTGCGGGTGCGCGCCGCCGAGCATGGACGCTCTATGGAAGAAGAGGCTCGAGACATCCTGCGGCGCGCTGTCAAAACGCGGGCGCCCACAGGGAATCTCGGCTTGGCTATCCACCGGCGCTTTGCTTCACAGGGCGGGGTTGATCTTGACCTCCCGGACCGGTCTCCGGTTCGCGAGACGCCGACATTCGACTGAGCGCGAAATGATCCTGCTCGACACGAACGTGGTGTCGGAAGTGATGCGTCCGACGCCAGCTCAGGTCGTGCTCGACTGGTTTGCTGGCCAAGCCTCGGCTGATCTATTTCTTCCGGTGATCGTAGAGGCGGAACTTCGCTTCGGCATCCTTCTGATGCCTGACGGAAAGCGGCGCGACGGCCTCGCTGCCGCTTTGGAGGATATGATCGAAGAGGAATTCACCGATCGCATCCTGCCATTCGACAGCCGGGCAGCTCAGACCTATGCCGTGATCGCGGCCCAGCGGCGTCGATCAGGCAAGGCGGTCAGGGAAGCCGACTGCCAGATCGCGGCCATTGCCGCTTCACGAGGCGCGGCCCTGGCGACGCGGAACGTAAAGGACTTTCTGGACGCCGGGATCGAGATCCTAAACCCGTGGGAGCATGCCCCATAGGTCAAACGTATGGTCGACTCTCAGATCCGAGATCGCTCGAACTCAGTCGATCCGCACTATCCGGCAGCAATACCGATTACCTCGACATCATCGGGCCGGATATGAGGCGAAAACCTCGGTCCCTCCGTCGGCACCGATCAGGATCACGTCATAGGCGTCACGGCTGGTTTCCGGTCCCATGCCCGGCGATCCCATTGGCATTCCCGGAACGGCCAGCCCGATGGCGTCCGGGCGCTTGGCCAACAACCGATCTATATCTGCTGCGGGGACATGGCCTTCGATCGTGTAGCCCTCGATCGTCGCCGTATGGCATCCGGCCATACGATCCGGAACGCCGCGGGACGCCTTCAGATCGTCGAGCGCGTCGTATGATGTGTTCTCGATGGTCACGGCATAGCCGGCAGATTGCATGATCTCCGACCAGGCGGTGCAACACCCGCAGCTCGGATCCTTGGCCACCGTCATCGCCGTTTGGGCAGCACCGGCGGACGCGATCCCGGACAACGCGATCGACGCGGCAAGCTGTCTGAACCTCATGGCGTCTCGCTCCTTCATCACATCGTTTCGACGAGGAGATGGAGCCTTCCAGCAGGGGAAGGTTAAGTCTCGACGGCGTGAGGCGTCCAGACGCCGCACACGCTAGATTTTATTGATCTCTGCTTACGCCCGCTGACGTGTTCGCCACTATTCGTCCCGAACAGCCACGACTGATGGGTGCAGCGGCAAAAAATTAACGGATTCAGAACGTCGTGAGGCGTTTTGCGAAGGAAGGGATACCGTTCCACCAACGTGGCGTTTCCATGCCGACCTCTCCCCACCGTGTCTTGACACAGCGTTCCGACCGTCTCCATATGCGCCCCATGGAATGGTCGCGGCTCATTTCCGGCTTTGCGAAACTATGGTCTGCCATGGTTCTCTCGCTGATGCTCGCGGCCACACCATCCATGGCAGCGCATATGAATCTGTCCATCGAAGGTGCGTCTGATCTGACGTCGGTCGCCCAGCAACAGGACGACCATGCGTCGGGTCACGCCCATTCTGTCGATCCCGAACAAACGACCAGCGATTGTCAGGATGTGTGCTGCTCGGGGACGTGCCTGTCGATGACCTTGAGCGATGATCCCTCAAACCCCTTGTACGTTCCGCCGATGGTTCATGATGCGACGCACGTCGTCGAACATCTTCCGACATATTCGGACGGATTGCTTCGCCCGCCGCGAGCCTGAGTTGATCTGACAGTGCGCCTTGTGTGGCGGGGACGATTGCATATCGTCTCCACCGCCTGAGGCATGATCCAGACTTCTCAGGTTTTCCAAATGAAAAGCTATCTTCTTGCCGGGGCCATGCCCTTGCTGGCAGGCGCGTGCACTGCGAGCCCGACGCCGCTTCCCGATATCGCGGCGCTACAGGCGCCTGCCACTCAAGCCGTTCCCGGTCGCACCACGGCCTATCGAGATCCGATCGGCGATTTCACCGCGCGACCGGTCGTCGAACCGGCGCCGTGGCGCAGTCTGAACGATTCCCAATCGACCGGGGAGGGCAATTGATGCTGCGATCCGGAGTGAAATTGGCCATCTTCGCCCCCCTGCTTCTCGGTGCCTGCGCCACGGCCCTGCCGCCCGGCATTACCGACAGCAGAGCAGGGTTCGCGACGGTGGATGCACGGACCCGTACCGCCACCGGCCAGCAGGCGACCCTGACCCAGACCCGGGAACAGGCGGCCGCGGTCAATCGGCGTGTTCATGGCCTCGTCCATCAAAAGACCATCTCTGCCGACACGGCCGTTCAGGTTGCGCTCCTGAACAACAAGGGCCTCCAGGCTTCCTATGCTTCGATCGGCCTCTCCGCGGCCGAGGTCTGGCAGGAAGCGACACCGGAAAACCCGGTCGTGTCCGTCGGGGTTCTGGGGATCGGCGCCCCCGAACTAGGGCTTTACCGCTCCCTTGAAGCCCTGATCGGAACGAACCTGCTATCGGCCCGGACGCGCAAGCAGCGCGTTGCCGTCGCCTCGGCGGCCTTCCAGGAAGCGCAGCTCGAAGCGGTAGTCGATACCCTGACCCTGGCCAACAGCACCCGTCAGGCATGGATCGAAGCCGTCGGCGCGTTCGAAACGGTCCAGTACCTGCAGCGCGCCAGCGTGGCTGCAGATGCATCCTCCGAGCTCGCTGCCCGCCTCGGCGAAACCGGCTCGCTCAACAAGGCGGGACAAGCCCGCGAGCAGGCTTTCACGGCGGAATTGGCCGGCCAACTGGCGCGGGCCCGCCTCAACGCCGCCCTGGCGAAAGAAGACCTGACGCGGCTCATGGGCCTTTGGGGCACGGAGGTGGATTATTACGTCCCCGACGCGCTTCCGGCCCTTCCTGGCCGACTGTCGGTTCCGCAATCGGTCGAACGTGCGGCCCTCGCCAATCGTGTCGACCTCGAGGTCGCACAACTTGGGCTGGCAGCCACGGCGCGCGCCTTCGGGCTCACCGATGCGACGCGGATCCTGACCGATCTCGAGCTGGTCGCAGGCGTCGAGGCCGAACGCGAGGTCGAGGAGGGCGATACCGAGACGGTGACGACTCCCCAGGTCGAACTTGCCTTCGCGATCCCGATCTACGACAGCGGCCGGGCGCGGTTGCGGCGTGCGGAACTTGCCTACCTCCAGGCCGCGAATGTCCTGGCCGAACGGGCGGTCAACGTCCGTTCCGAGGCGCGTGCCGCGGAGACCGACTACCGCTCCAGCCACCGCATCGCCCGGCATTACCGCGACGTCGTCGTGCCGCTGCGCGAGACGATCGAGGAAGAGGCCCTGCTGAGTTACAGCGGCATGATCACCAACACGTTCGAACTCCTCATCGACACACGCGAGAAGCTCGCGAGCGAGCTCGAGGCCGCGGAGGCGAAGAGGGACTTCTGGATCGCCTCGGCGAACCTGACCGCGGCAATCTACGGCGGTGGGGCGGATGCGGATGGCGAGGATGTGGACATCGAGCTCGCCGGCGGCGGCGAAGCGGAAGAATGAGGAGAGAAGCGATGATGAACAGACGTCAACTTCTGGGGGCGAGCGCGGGCGCGGCTGCCCTGATTTCCACGAAAGCCGCGGGCCAGACCAGCAACATGGGCCTGCCCGAGGCGGCGATGATGGACACGGCCGCGACGCAGGCGCCCGTCCGGCCCACCACCGGTCCCGACTACAATCCGGTCGTCACGTTGAACGGCTGGACGCTTCCCTTCCGGATGAACAACGGCGTGAAGGAGTTCCACCTCGTGGCCGAACCGGTGGAGCGCGAGATGGCCGAAGGCATGACGGCCTATCTCTGGGGCTATAACGGCCAGTCCACGGGACCGACGATCGAGGCTGTCGAAGGCGATCGAGTCCGGATCTTCGTCACCAACAAGCTGCCCGAGCATACCTCGGTTCACTGGCACGGGATGATCCTGCCCTCGGGAATGGACGGCGTCAGCGGCCTCAGCCATCCCGGCATCCCGCCGGGCAAGACCTACGTCTACGAGTTCGACCTGATCAAGTCGGGCACGTTCATGTACCACCCGCATGCCGACGAGATGGTCCAGATGGCCATGGGCATGATGGGCATGTTCGTCGTCCACCCCAAGGATCCGACCTTCCGTCCGGTCGACCGCGATTTCCTGATCATGCTGAACGCCTTCGACATCGATCCCGGTACCTACGTGCCGCGGATCATGGAGATGACGGATTTCAACCTCTGGACCTGGAACAGTCGGATCTTCCCCGACATCGATCCGCTGGTGGTCAACCAGGGCGACAAGGTCCGGGTGCGCGTCGGCAACCTGACCATGACGAACCATCCGATCCACATGCATGGCTACGACTTCAAGGTCAGCTGCACCGATGGCGGCTGGGTGCCCGAGGCCGCGCAATGGCCCGAGGTCTCGATCGACATCCCCGTGGGCGCCATGCGGGCCTACGATTTCGTGGCGGATCATGTCGGCGACTGGGCCATCCATTGCCACAAGTCGCACCACACGATGAATGCCATGGGCCACGACGTGCCGACCTTCATCGGCGTCGACAAGCGGCAGGCGACCGCAAAGATCCGGCAGGTCCAGCCCGAGTACATGCCCATGGGGACGGCGGGCATGGCCGACATGGCGGAGATGGCCATGCCGCTTCCCGACAACACGATCCCGATGATGGCGGGGTGGGGTCCGCACGGGCCGCTGGAGATGGGCGGCATGTTCTCGGTGGTGAAGGTCCGCCCGGGGATCGCAGCCGACGACTATTCCGATCCCGGCTGGTACGAGAACCCGCCGGGCACGCAGGCCTGGGAATGGACCGGAGAGCTGCCGGAACTGACCCGGCGGGACGATGCCCGCACGCTGCTCACCGACCGGCCGAAGTCGGCGGGGTGAGACGTGGGCATAGGCCCGATCCCGAGATACGTCGCGGCGTTCGCCGCGGCGGATGCCGTCCCCCTGCGCCGATCAGTTCAACGGCGGCGCAGCAGGGCAGCTGCCGCGAGCGTTCTCGAAGCCGACCGGCTTCGCGATCGCCCGCTCTGTTCCGGCACTCGATTGGCCGGACTCCACGGTCGACCGACCGGTCGGCCCTCAACCCCCAGAAACTTCGAGGAATCAGAATGAGCAGATACTTGATGACCACAGCAATGATCCTGTCGATGACGGCGCCAGCCTTTGCCGCCGGCTCGCATTCGGGCGGTCACGGCGACGAGATGGCCGTCGGCCAGCCCGGCGATGCCGGTCAGGTGGACCGGGTCGTGGAGGTTTCGATGCGAGAGACCGACGACGGCCGAATGGTGTTCGAGCCGGCCGAGCTGACCTTCGAGGAAGGCGAAACCATCAAGCTGGACATCACCAATTCCGGTGAGCTGGAGCACGAGTTCGTCCTCGATACCAACGAGGAGATCATGGAGCACAAGGCGCTGATGGAAGAATTCCCGGGGATGGAGCACGACGATCCGAACGCGATCCGGCTCCAGCCGGGGGAAAGCGGCGAGATCGTCTGGACCTTCGCGAATGCGGGGACCTTCGAATACGCCTGCCTGATCCCCGGCCACTACCAGGCCGGTATGCACGGCCCTGTCGCCGTCGAAGCGGGAATGGCCGACGAGGTCATCGTTGAATCCGAGACGCCCAATTCCACCGTTGAAAACTAGACCTGACTAGAAAGAGGAAACCGTAATGAAACTTCTGAAACTCGCGTCCACCACTACCATAGCCCTTGGCCTTGGCCTCACGATGGCCTCCGCCGCCACGTTCACCAAGGGCACCGTCAAGGAGGTCGATGCAGAGGCCGGCAAGGTCACCATCATCCACGAAGAACTCGTCGATCTTGGCATGCCAGCCATGACCATGGTGTTCAGCGTCGCCGACGAGGCCATGATGGACGACCTGAGCGAAGGCAAGGACATCGAGTTCGTCGCCGACCGGGTCGAAGGCAAGCTCACCGTCGTCGACCTAAAATAAAGCCAGGAATACGGAAGGCCGGCTGGCACCGACCTTCCGTACACGAAGCCATTGTCATCCGGAATGCCTTACCAGGCAAGTCAGGCGCATTCCGTAAGACGCAACAAACGGGAGGGCAGTCGCCCTCCCTCAACTCCGCAAGGACCAAATATATGAAACGTCTCATCGCAGCTACCCTCGTCACCCTGACCTTCGGGACAGGTGCTCACGCCTCGCATGGAAGCGAGCAGTTGGCCTCCAGCCTTGGCGTCGAACCCGGCGCTTATTCGCTTCCACAACTTGTTCGATTGCAGAGTCTTCGTTCCCAGGACGGGGAACAGTTTCAGATCCGGGAGATTCTCGATCACCCTGAGGGCGCAGGTGGCGATCTGGTCACCCACCATCGTACCGCACCCGATCCGAATCTGGCGGGCTGGCAAAATCTTGCCCTTTCCGCGGGTGTCGAACCCGGCCGGCTGTCGCCGCAGGACTTGGTCGCGCTCAAATCTGCCCTGGAGCAGAATGATCGAACGCGCGTCGACTTCATCCTGGCGTCAAAATCGTCTGATGATCGTTCGAACCGGTCGCAGGTATCTTCAGGTGCCGCTCAGCTGGCCCGAAGCGTCGGGGTCGAGCCGGGGCTCTACTCGATAGCGCAGCTGGTCAGGCTGAAGGCGTACATCGAAGACGATGAGCCGAAGAGCGGATTGCGCATCAGGCAGATTCTGAAGAACCCCGAACTGGGCTGAGCCTTCGATAATGTGGACAAGGTGAAGCGGGACACCGCTTCACCTTGCGGACATTTCAGCGAGAACCATGCTGACGGCCGTACTCATCACTGTTCTGACCTTCGGTCTCGTCGGGCTGTTGCACTTTGCCGTGATGGCCTTTGCCATGCGTTGGCTAACCGCCTCTGCCTTGCCACACCCGGCAAAGCTGGTGCTGGCTCTCTACGCCGCCGGCGCCGCGCATGTGTCCGAGGCCGGTCTCTACGCCATTGCCTTTGCCTCCGGAGAAACGCTGGGTCTGGGAAGCTTCCAGAAGGAGGCGGCGATGTCGGCCATGGAGTATTTCTACTTCTCCTTGGTCAACTACACGTCTCTCGGGTTGGGGGCGATCTATCCCGACGGTCACCTGCGCTTCATCTCCGGCGTCGAGGCGCTGAACGGCTTTCTGCTGATCAGTTGCTCCGCGTCCTTCATCTATACGATTCATACGCGGATCTTGCGATCCGAAGACACGCCCCCGGAGTGACGAAACGCCGTCACCGATCGACCTGTACCCGGCTTGCCGCCGTCGAGAGGGCCTCGAGTACCGTTTCGGTGGTGAGGATTTCCGGCAAGAGCAGACCCTCCGCCGCCCCGGGTCCGTAGACGACGTTGAACGGGATGCCGAATCGGCCGTGGGCGGCCAGATAACGCGAGATGGCGGGATTGGACCGTGTCCAGTCCGCCTGCATGGGCACGACATCGGGCGCGGTCAGCGCCTCCGCCACCTCACCTCGATCGAGGACAAGCGCCTTGTTCGCCTTGCAGGTCAGGCACCAATCGGCCGTCACGTCGACGAAGACGACCTGACCTTCGGAAACGAGCCTCGGGATCCGGGAACGGTCGAAATCTCGCCAGAGGGTTTCGGTCCTGGCGGCGGGTACCGGCTCCGAGATCGTCAGGGCGGGCACCGTCAGCATACCGGCACCGGCAATTCCCAATCCCGCGATCGCGACCGAACGGGTCAGACGGTGCGATTGCCAGAGGCACAGAACCGTCATCGCCGCGAAGGCGGTGACGAGACCGGCGGTGGGATGACCGGCAACGCCGGAGAGAACCCAGATCAGCCAGGCGACGGTGAACAAGAGCGAAAGCCCCAGGGCGACCTTTACGACCATCGTCCACGGCCCGGGCTTCGGAAGCGCGCGGAGAAGCGACGGTCGCATGGCAAGACCCAGATAGGGCAGAGCAAGGCCCAGCCCAAGGGCGGCGAAGACCATGACGATGTCGATCCCGCGTCCGGCCAGGGCGAAGGCGATGGCCGTGCCCAGGAAAGGCGCGGAGCAGGGGGTGGCGAGGATGGCCGTGAAGGCGCCGGTCGCGAAATCGCCCCCGTAGCCGGGCCGCGTCTCCCGGCGGGCGAGGGCCGTCATCCAGGAAGCGGGAAGCGTGATCTCGAACAGGCCGAGGAGATTGGCCGAGAAAAGCGTCAAAAGACCGATCATCGCGGCGAGGAAGACCGGGTTCTGGAACTGCAGACCCCACCCCACCGACAGGCCCGCCGCCCTGGCCAGGATGGTTCCCGCGGCGAGGACCGCCATGAAGGCCATCACGCCGAGCGCGGAGACCAGGAACCCGATCCTCGCCCGCCGGGGCGCGCCGTCGTGTATCTTCAGGGCGGTGGCGATCTTGATGGACAGGACCGGCAGGACGCAGGGCATGACGTTGAGGATCAGCCCGCCCAGGAACGCGATCAGCGCGATGCGGAACAGGTCGTTCGATCCCAGCACGACCCGGTCGAGGGCGAACGGAGGAGGAATGGCCTCGTCGATCCGCGGTGGTCGCACCGTTCCCGCGCGGTCTCCGTCGGTGATCGTCACCCTCAGATCGGTCGTCCCGCTGGCCGCAGAGAGAACCGGGAACCGCGCCCAGAGAAGCCGGCCGCTCTCTCCCAGCCGGATGTCCGGCGCCCCAAAAGCCGCGCCGTCCAGTTCGGGGAAGGCGTCGGGGTTTCGGAAGGCACGTTCGCTGCGGGCGGTCACGGTCAGCGTGGCCTCCTCCGAGTCGAGATGCGCGCTCCCCGGCGTGAGGCCTGCGGCCTCGGCATCGGGCACCCGCGCTACGGCGGCCGCGATGAGATCGGCCGCCTCCCCGTCGATGCCCGCGCCTTCGGGCATATCGAGAGCGAGGTCCAGCGTTTGCGGAACGCAGAGATCGGAGCAGATCAGGAGATCGACCGAGGCGCGCAAGGCGGCCGGCGCGCCGGGCGTTTCCAGCGTGATCTGCAGGGGGAACGTGACGCGCTCGGCATATCCGAAATTCTCGATCCCGAAGGCGCGGAATCGCGTCGGGGCCGGCCAGAGGACATCGACGGAGGCGACGTTCGTCGATCCGTCCCAGGAGATCGCGGGAGGAAGACCCACCTCTCCGGGTGAGCGCCAATAGGTCTTCCAGCCATCCCCGAGGGTCACGTCGAGACCGGCCGAGAGCGTCGTCGCATCGGGCGCGACACCGTCCTCCGCCGTCACGAGGACGGCGTTCACCGCCTCGCCGCCAACGCGGTCGGACACGGAGGCGGCGAGAGGTGCGCCTGAGAGGATCACGGCAATCAGTGCCGCGACGTACAGCCTGAAGCCGTGTCGCACGCTCACGAAAGACATCCCGGGATCGTCCCGTCCGCGCGTTCGCGTTCGATCAATCTGCGCATGGTCGCGCTACCGATCTCGCCCTGCACGACGGTCCGTCCGACGACGAGCGCCGGCGTTCCGACGAAGCCGAAGATCCGGCTCAAGGCCCGGCTGCGCCGGATCTCGTCGGCGACCGCCGCGCTGTCCATGTCCGCGATGAACTCGGCCTCGTCGACGCCGATCTCGCGTGCCAGGAGGCCAAGATAGGTTCGATCGGTCTGGAAGGGCGCCCGCATGAGACGCCTGTGGAAAGCGAGATAGGCGTCTTGCCGCTTGGCCGCGAGCGCCCCCCGGGCCGCGGTGACGGAGGCATCGCCGAGCAGGGGCAGTTCGTGCCAGGCCACCGCGATCCCACCATTCTTGGCGATCTCCGCAAGCTTTTCGGTCTGAACCCGGCAATAGGGACAATTGTAGTCCGAGAACGAGGCGACCGGCACCATGTCGGATGGGCCCTGCTCCGGATAGAGCGCGGCGCAGACATTCGACCGGACGGAGGCGAGCACCCCCTCGAACTCCGGGTCCGCCTCTCCGGGGGCCTCGAGCCCGACGAAGAGGCTGAAACTTCCACCCGGCGAACCGGCGGTGGACTGGCTTCCCCCGGCCATTCGCCGGAAACCCGGCAGCCCGGGATAAGGCTCGAACTCGAGATCGCTCCCGAAGAGATCGCCCAACGGATCGCGGGCGAGGTAGAGCGCTCCGGCGCCGGCCGCGAGGCCGACCCAGAACGTCCGTCTGGAGAAACGTGATCCCGCCATCATGCGTGGTCCTCGGTCTGAAGCATCGGGCTGCGACCTTCCTCCGGGGGAAGGTCAAGACGTCTTGCCCGTATCGAAAGGCAAGAGTGATCACATCACGGTCATGCGCGGCCCGATCACCGCAGGCCACGCATGACGCTCTCGTGACCACGCGGCCTTTGACCTTCCAGCCCGGGAATGCCGTTCGGGAGGTGAAAATTTTGGATTTAACAAGAGACACGGATGCACAGACGCTTGGCACGCCCTATCGACGATCCGGCCCGATGCGCGACGATGGACGTCCTTCGGCATCGGTCCCCCGGTCGGCGGCCGGGTATTGTCGATCTTCGAAGCACCCCGGCGCGGGGCATGCACCGATGATACGGATCGGATTGGGGGCGATCGGGGTAATCGCTCTGACAAGTCTCGGTCTCTGGATGGGCTCCAGCGCCGGCGGCGAGGCCATCCGTCAGCCCGAAGCCGTCGACATCGCGGCCGGGAAGCGGCTCTACGCGGAGAACTGCGCATCCTGTCACGGCGCCGACCTCGGCGGACAGCCGAACTGGCGAACGCCCGGCCCGGACGGGCGGCTTCCGGCGCCGCCCCATGACGAGACCGGCCATACCTGGCATCACGGCGATGCGATGCTCTTCGACTATACCAAGCTCGGCGGGCGGGCGGCGCTCGCCGAGAGCGGCGTCGAGGGGTTCGAGAGCGGAATGCCAGCCTTCGGCGAGACCCTGTCGGATCAGGACATCTGGAACATCCTCGCCTACATCAAGTCCACCTGGCCGGACCGGATCCGCAATGTCCAGGCCGAGCGAAGCGCGATGCCGTAGCGCGAGGTCTACAAATGCCTCAGGCGGCGAGCGTCGCGTTGTAGCCTTCCGCCTTGACGACCGCGAGAAGGTCCTGGTCGCTGGCGGTGCTCTCCACCTCGACGGTGCGCCCCGGCAGATCGACCGTCACGACCGCGTCGGGATCGACCGAGGCGATGGCTTTCGTGACCGCGGATTTGCAATGCCCGCAGGTCATGTTCGAGACGTCGAGACGTGTCATGGGATGATCCTTTCGCTGCCTCATCCCAGATGGGGACTTCCAGCGCGGGAAGGTCAAGCCGCGCCGCCGACAACAAGAAATCTCTCGCCGGCACCTTGACCTTCCAGCGGCTGGAACCCCGATATTGCGTCGTGTCGCAATGAGGAGACCTCACGATGGCGGACCGGACCATGACGATCCAGATCGACGGAATGTCCTGCGCGTCCTGCGTCGGACGGGTCGAGCGAACCCTGAAAGCCGTGCCCGGCGTAGCCTCGGCCGAGGTCAATCTCGCGACCGAGACGGCGCGGGTGGGCCTGGGCGACGCCCGCGCGGTGGAGCTTACGGACGCGCTGGCGGCGGCCGGCTACCCCGCACGCACCCGGGAGGCGGTCTTCGAGATCACCGGCATGTCCTGTGCCTCCTGCACGGCGCGCGTCGAGCGGGCCTTGACGGGCGTTCCGGGTGTGATCGCTGCAAGCGTCAATCTCGCCCGGGAGACCGCGACCGTGACATGGCTCGCGGGCACGACCGGCGCCGACCGGATCGCGGCGGCGCTCGACGCGGCGGGCTATCCCGGCAAGGTGCGGGACGGGTCCGATGCCGGTGACGGGGCGGCGGACGAGCGCAAGGCGGAGGAGGCCCGGGCCCTCGGTCGGCGTACCGCTCTCGCGGCCGCGCTGACAGCGCCGGTCTTCCTGCTGGAGATGGGCAGTCATTTCGTCCCCGGGATGCACGGCCTGATCGCGGACACCATCGGCACGACCACGAGCTGGTGGGTGCAGTTCGTGCTCGTCACGCTGGTCCTGGCCGGACCCGGGCGGCACTTCTTCGCGAAAGGCGTCCCGGCGCTCGCCAAGGGCGCGCCCGAGATGAACTCGCTCGTGGCGCTCGGCACCGCGGCGGCCTGGGGATATTCGACCCTCGTTCTCCTGGCTCCGGGCCTGCTGCCCGAGGGCACGCGGGCCGTCTATTTCGAGGCCGCGGCTGTGATCGTGACGCTGATCCTGCTCGGCCGCTGGCTGGAAGCACGCGCCAAGGGGCGAACGGGACAGGCGATCCGCGCGCTCGTCGGATTGCAGCCGCGTACCGCCCGGATCGTCAGGGACGGCGTCGCCACGGACGTCGCGCTCGAGACTATCGAGACAGGCGAGGTCGTCCAGGTCCGTCCCGGCGAGCGTGTCGCCGTCGACGGCGAGGTGGTCGAGGGCGCCTCCTGGGTCGACGAGAGCATGATCACGGGCGAGCCCCGTCCCGTGGAGAAGGGCGTGGGCACCCATGTCGTCGGCGGCACGGTCAACGGAACCGGCGCGCTGAGCGTCCGCGCCACGGCCGTAGGCGGCGATACGGTGCTCTCGGGGATCGTGCGCATGGTCGAGGAGGCGCAGGGCGCCAAGCTGCCGATCCAGGGGCTCGTCGACAGGGTGGTGATGTGGTTCGTCCCCGCCGTCCTTGCCGTGGCGACGCTCACCATCCTGACCTGGCTGGCCTTCGGACCGGACCCGGCACTGACCTTCGCGCTCGTCTCGGGCGTATCGGTCCTGATCGTGGCCTGCCCCTGCGCCATGGGGCTCGCGACCCCGACGAGCGTGATGGTGGGATCGGGTCGGGCGGCGCAGCTCGGCGTACTCTTCCGCAAGGGCGATGCCCTGCAGACATTGTCGGACGCCTGGATCGTGGCTTTCGACAAGACCGGGACGCTGACCCGTGGCCGGCCCGAGATGACCGATCTCGTCGTGACGGAGGGGGAGCGAGCCGATGTACTCGCCCGCATCGCGGCCGTGGAGGCCCGGTCGGAACATCCCGTCGCGTCCGCCATCGTCCGCGCGGCGGAGGATGCGGCGCTGCCGGAGGTCGCGGAGTTCGCGTCCATCACCGGGATGGGCGTGCGCGGCATCGTCGGTGGCGCGGCGATCCTCGTCGGAGCCGACCGGCTGATGGAACGCGAGGGGATCGACATCTCGACCCTCCAGATCGAAGGCCGCGCGATGGCCCGCCGGGGGCGGACGCCCGTCTACGCGGCCATCGACGGCGTGGCGGTGGCGGTGCTCGGCGTCGCCGATCCCGTCAAGCCGATGGCGCGCGAGGTGATCGCCGGGCTGAAGAGGACCGGGCTGCGCGTGGCGATGATCACAGGCGACAACAGGGCCACGGCGGAGGCCATCGCCTTCGATCTGGGGATCGAAGATGTCGTCGCCGAGGTCATGCCCGACGGCAAGGTCGAAGCCCTGAACGGCTTGCGGGCCGATGGCGAGAGCCTCGTCTTCGTGGGCGACGGCATCAACGACGCGCCCGCCCTCGCGGCCGCGAATATCGGCATCGCGGTCGGGACCGGCACCGACGTGGCCATCGAGACCGCGGACGTTGTCCTCATGTCGGGCGATCTCGGCGGCGTAGGACGGGCCTTCGCGATCAGCCGGGCCACCATGCGCAACATCCGCCAGAACCTGTTCTGGGCCTTCGCCTACAATACGGCCCTGATCCCGGTAGCGGCGGGTGTCCTCTGGCCGTTCACGGGAACGCTGCTCTCGCCAATGCTGGCGGCCGGCGCGATGGCGCTCTCGAGCGTCTTCGTGCTCAGCAACGCCCTGCGGCTCCGGCGGGCAGTGCCGGAGCGTACGCGGGACGAGATCGCCGCGCCCCCCGCCACCCCGGTCATGACCGCCCCGGCGGAATGAGGAGGATCAAAGATGAATATCGGTGAAGCCGCGGGCCGGTCGGGCCTGCCCGCCAAGACGATCCGCTATTACGAGGATATCGGTCTGATCAAACCGCTGCGCGATGCCAACGGGTACCGCGCCTTCCGCGAGAGCGAGGTGCAGAAGCTGGCCTTCCTGGGACGCGCCCGGGCGCTCGGCTTCACGATCGAGGATTGCCGTTCCCTCCTGCAGCTCTGGGAAAAGTCGGATCGGGAAAGCGCCGATGTGAAACGGATCGCGGAAGAGCACCTGACGACGATCGAGGAGAAGATCGCCGAACTGACGACCATGCATGCCTCCCTCACGCGCCTGGTCGCGGCCTGTGCCGGCGATGATCGCCCCGATTGCCCGATCCTGCTCGATCTCGCGGCCGAGGAGGCCCGGCCGGAGCCAGTCACGGACGACGTCCGATGAGAGTGGCGGCACCGGCGATCGCCCTGATGCTGGCCGCGAGCATGGCAGCCGCCCAGCAGAGCGTTCCCTTCGACGGAAGCTGGGAAGAGCAGGGATTCCTGCGCCTGTCGTCGAACGATTACGCGCAAGAGGGCAACGCTCTCGGGATCCGGTCAGACGGAACCGTCTCGATCCTCTACAGGCGTCTGCCGCAGACGAGCGGGGACGTGCAGGGGGCCTCCTGGTCGTGGAGCGTGAGCCGCGGCGTCGCGGCGACCGATCTGACCCGGAAGGGGGGTGACGACCGCAACATCGCGATCTACTTCGTGTTCGCCGACCCCGGAACCGCCGCGGGCTTGCGTGGCCAGCCGCTCCGGCGACTTCTCTCGACCTCGGGCGTCCGGGTCCTGACCTATGTCTGGGGCGGGTCCGCCGGACGGGGCGCGATCCTTCCGAACCCGTATCTCGAGGGCCGCGGCACCACCATCGTTCTTCGTGGCGCGGGAACGGGACGCCATGCGGAACGCGTCGACCTGGCCAGCGATCTCGCGGCGATCTTCGATATGCGGGATGCGGAGCTGCTCGGTGTCGCCGTCTCCGCCGACAGCGATGATACCGATGGCGAGATCGACGCAAGCGTCTCGGATCTGGTCTTGCGCTGATTTCCGGGAACCCTCCAGCGCTGGAATCCGGTTCGGATTTCGGATCTTACAGACGAAAGTGAAGGAGACGACGCATGATGGCCGGTGAGTGCATGATGAGCGGCCCCGCGATGGTGGCGACGATGGGCCTGGCGGGCCTTCTTCTCCTGGCCGCCTTGTCCACCGTCACGCTGGCCTCGGTGAAATACCTGCGAAGCTGACGGATCGATTGCTTTCCGTTTCCCCCCGCATCGATCACGGACCCGACCGGGCAACGACATCATGATTTCATTTAAACCCTTTTCGGCTTTTACCCACCGCCCGGTGATGGGGCGTCTCTCTTGAGAACGTGCCGACACGTGTTCGAGAAATATTTATGACGCTCGTTCTCGTATCCGCCGCGTCGATCGTCCTGGCTCTCGGCCTGTCTTTCCTGCTGATGGCGCCACGCCATGATGCCGGCACAAGCGCCCCCATGGCGGCGCCGTTCCTCGGCGGCGGTACCCCCGACACCCATGCCTGGCAGCGCTTCCATTTCCGGGCCTACACGATGACGCTGGTCTTCATCGCCTTCGAGATGGAGATGATGTTCATGTACCCGTGGGCCGTCGTCTTCGTGGAAGAGGGCGTGAAGGCCTTGGCCGAGATGGGCATGTTCCTCGGGATCCTGTCGGTCGGCATCCTCTACGGCTGGCGCGAGGGGGTGTTCCGGTGGCAGTGAACTGGCTTGCGCGCCTCGCCGCGGCGGCGCCCGCGCCCGTCTTCACATGCATCGGGCCGGGCATTCAGGCTGCCGTCGAGCGGCTTTGCCTGTCGCCTGCGCTTGACCGGGTCGCAACGCCGCGGGCGGCGGCGATCCTGCTCGTCGCAGGCGAGATCCCCGACCATGCGCAGGAGGCGCTCGACCGGGTCCACGACCAGGTGCCGCATCCGCGCCAGACCTTTCGCTGGGACGGAACCGGGGACCCGGAGCCGGCGCTTCGCGATCTCTGGCGCGATCTGGCGGCGGGGGGCGATACCGAGACCGATCGCCGCCCCGACGCGCCTCCAAACGACTGGTGCGGCGTCGGCCCCCACGGGCAGGGCGGCAAGGGCATGATGGGCGGCACGCCCTATGGACGACCCATGGCGATGACCGCCGACGATCCGCGCGACGGCCTCGCGCTCGACGCCTACACCGCACGGCTCGGACCCTTCGTGCCGATGCTGCCACCGGGGCTCGTACTCGAGGTGACGCTGCAGGGCGACGTGATCGTCTCGGCCGAGGTCCGCGCGGCGCCGTTCGCCCAGCCCGATGACGCGTCTGCGCCCGACTTCTGCGCAGCGCGGATGCTGCGGCTCGTGGGCCTCCCGCGCGATGCGGACCGCGTCGCGCGCGGGGCACGGCTGCGGGCCATCACGGCGCTGCGCGCAATCCCGGAGGGGCTCGGCCGCCATGATGGCCAGGACGCGCGCGGGCGGCTCGCCGGCTGGCTCGCCGGAGAGCGGGGTCCGGAGGCCGCGCCGGCTCTCGCAACTCTCCTGCCGGGTCTCGAATGGTCGGAGGCGATGCTTGTGATCAACTCCTTCAGCCCGGCGACGCTCGCCCATGTCGCGATCTCGAAGGAGGATGCATGATCCTGCTTCTCGCGCTTGCCCTGGTCGTCACGCTTCTCGGCGGCGTTCTCGTCGGAGGCTGGCTCGACCGGGTGGTCGCGGGGCGGGGTGCCGGCCCGCTGCGCGCCGCAGCCGCCCTCGCCGTGCGTGGGAGCGTGCGGACCGAGGCGCCCGACGATCTGCTCCAACGGCTCGCGCCGATCCTTTATCTCGCGCTCGCCGCCGTCGGGCTCTCGGTCGTGCCCTTCGCACCCGGCGCGGCGCTGGTCGAGAGCCCGGTGGGCATCGTGATCTGGGGGAGCTGCGAGGCGCTGACGATTATCGCGGTCTTCCTGCACGGATGGTCGCCGAACGCGCCTTTCCCGCTGATCGGCGCCTATCGCTACGTCGCCATCGCCCTGCCGGTGATGCTGCCCTCGATGTTCGTGCTGATCGCGGCGGCGCTGCCGGCGGAATCGCTGTCGTTGTCGGCCATCGTCGAGTCCCAGCGGGACATCTGGAACGTGGTGCGCCAGCCGCTCGGCCTGCCGCTTTTCGTCATGGTGGGGCTGACACTGACGCTCCGTGGCCCGATGGACTACGCCGACGCCGCGGACATGGCGGGCGGCACCTCTGCCGAGGAGGGCGGCGGCGCGCGCCTCGCATGGGAGATTGCGCGGCTGGCCATGCTGGTCTCCGTCTCGGCCGTGGCCGCGGCGGTGTTTCTCGGCGGACCGCTCGGCCCGGTCCTGCCGGGGCCTGTCTGGCTCTGGTTCAAGACCGCGGCGGTGATGGCGCTGATCGTTCTTGCCGGCACGTCCGTCACACGGACGACGCCGTCGCGGATGCTGGGACTGATCTGGACGATCGTCCTCCCGCTGTCGTTTCTGCATCTGGGGATCGCGGGGGTGCTGGCGCTGTGACCGACCTGATGATCCTCGCCCTCGTCCTCTTTGCGGTCTGGTCCGGCTGGCGGGTCTTCGTGGTCGACAGCATGGTGCGGGCCTCCTTCTCGCTGCTCGCGTCGTTCGTCGCCGTGGGCGGGGCGGGCGTGCTGATGTCGGCCTCCTATATCGGTGTCGCGACGGTCTTCATGATGGCGGTCGAGATGATGGTGATGGCGATCTTCATGGTCGCCTTCATGATGAACCCCGCCGGCCTCAACCCGATGTCGATGGTGCACCAGAACCGCTTGTCGATGGCGGCCGGTGCGCTGGCCTTCCTGGGCCTTTCCGCCGCCGTCCTGACGGCGGACCTGCCGGACAGACCGGTGCCACCGGAGACCCGCGTGGTCTTCGACCTCGGGCTGGAGCTCCTCGGGCCGTCGATGCTGATCTTCGAGACGGCGGGCGTCACGCTTCTGGCGACGATGGTCGGCGCGGTCGTGCTCTCGTCACAGCAGGGGCGTTTCGGGTCCGCGGATGAAGGCTCGCGACCGCCGGGCCTGACGGAGAACGGAGAACCGGCCGGCCGGGTGCCCGACGAGAGCGGCGGGCATCACATGCACCACGGGGGTCATGGCGACCACGGCGGCGACGTGGACGGCGCGTCCGACCACGGGCAGGGCCATGACCACGGCGGCCATCATCATGGCCATGCGGCGAAGGGGGATCCATCATGACGCTTACCATCGTGCTCCTCGGAGCGTCCGCCCTGATCGGCATCGGCCTTTACGGCGCGCTGTCGCAGCAGAGCTTCGTGATGCTGATGATGGGGCTGGAACTGATGCTGAACGGCGCCCTTCTGGCAATCATGGGCTTCTGGTCGCAGGGCATCGGCGGCCCGCCCGAGGCGCAACTTCTGGCGATCATCGTCATGGCGGTCATGGCGGTGGAGATGGCCATCGGTTTCGCCCTCGTCGTCGCGGTCTACCGCAAGCGACAGGCCGACGTGACCGAGAGTCTCGGGACGCTGAAGGGATGATCTGGAGCCTCGCCCTCTGGCCGGTCGCGGCGGGCCTGGCGCTCTGGATGTTGAGCAGGGGATCGCGGCGGCGCCTGACGGCCCTGGGCCTCGCGGCCATGGGCGTCACCCTGCTCCTGTCGCTGGTGGTCGCGGCAACGGGCGACACGTCCAGCATGGCCTGGTCGCCCGCGCTGACCCTGCGGTTCGGCCTGTCTGCGATGACGGCTGCTGTCGCGGTTCTGGTGCCCCTCGTCGGGCTCTGCGTGATCCTCTTTGCCGGGGTGCACGAGGCGGAACGCGGCTTGGCACGGCTCCTCGGGCTTCTCCTGATCTTCACCGGCGCGATGGAACTCGTGGTGATCGCGAACGACCTCGTCAGCCTCCTGGTCGGCTGGGAACTCATGGGCGCAATCTCCTGGGCCCTGATCGGCCATCGCTGGCGGGAGGCGCAGGCAACGCCGTCGGCCACCTACGCCTTCGTTGCGACCCGCGCGGGCGACCTCGGTCTCTTCGTGGCTCTCTTCGCCTGTTTCGCCGGGGCGGGATCGGTAGACTATGCCGCCCTCACCGGTCTCGACGGGCCATACCTGGCGCTCGCCGCCTTCGGCGTTCTCGTCGCGGCGGCGGCGAAGGCCGGGCAGGGGCCATTCGCGCCCTGGCTCTTTCGCGCCATGGACGGCCCGACATCGGTGTCCGCGTTCCTGCATTCCTCGACCATGGTCGCGGCCGGCGCGTTTCTCGTCGCGCGGCTGCAGCCATCCTTCGCCCACGTGCCGGGTTTCGGTGGTGCGGCGATGGCCCTGGGTCTCGCCACTTCCCTCGCCGGCGGGATCGTGGCGCTGCGACAGGACCATGCCAAGAAGGTGCTGGCGGGATCGACCTCGGCGCAGCTCGGGCTGATGTTCGCCGCCGTGGGGGCGGGCTGGCCCGGGCTCGCGATCCTGCACATGATCGCACATGCCGCGTTCAAGGCGCCGCTCTTCTTCGCCGCGGGCCTCGCGCACGAGCGCGCGGGCACCTTCGATCTGCGACGGATGCGGCTCGGCCTGGCGCTGCCGGTAACCGGTGCATTGGCGGTCCCGCCAGCGCTGGCGCTCGCCGGTGCGCCGCCGCTCGGCGGGGCCTGGACCAAGGAGGAGATCGTGACCGCGCTCGGCCACGCCTCGCCATGGCTCGCGGCCGCGGCCATCGCCGCCGGGGGGCTATCGGCAGCCTATGCCACGCGCTTCGCGCTCCTCGCCTTCTGGCCGGGCGAGGCCGATGAGACGTCGCGGTCGAACTGGCGCGCCTTGGCGGCGCTCGGCACCCTCTCCTTCGTGACCGTGATCCTGTCGGGTATCTGGCTCCCAGGACCTCATGACGGAGTGGCGCGTCTCTTCGAAATCGCGCTCCCCTCTCCGGGGCCGTGGATCGAGAGAATCGGAACGCTCTGCGCCCTCGCACTCGGCGTCCTCGTCGGGATCTATCTGGCACGACATCCGCGCGCGGGGGAACGCCGGGACTGGCTCGGCCTCGCGGATCTGATCGATAACGGGGTGATCGCGCCGTTCCTGGCGGCGGCGCGTCTGTCGGCACGTCTCGACGATTACGTGATCGATGGACTGGGGTCCGGTTCGCGCGGCCGCGGCCTTCTCGCCGCGTTCGTCGTTGCCGCGCGGGCCGCCGCGACGGGGGCCGCGCGCGCGGGCGAGGCCGCCATGGACCTGATCCCGACCGGCACCGGGCGCCTTCTCGGCATGGCCGGCGCCGACCTGCGCCGGACCCAGACCGGCCTTTCGCACCATTACTACGTCTTTCTCGTCGCCGGCGTCGCGCTCGGCGGCGTCGTCCTGATCCTGGGAGCCCGCTAGATGCTCACCCTTTGCATCCTCGTTCCGCTGCTTGGCGCCCTGGCGCTGGCCGCGATACCGTCGATCCGGGAGTCCACGGCGCGGACGATCGCGATCGCGGTCACCGCGGTCCCGCTGCTGCTCCTGCTCGTCGTCTGGGCGGGCTTCGCGCCGGGGGCGGGCTTCCAGTCGGTCGCCGAGGCACGGTGGATCCCGTCGCTCGGCATCGCCTGGCGGGTCGGCGTGGACGGGATGTCGCTGTCGCTGTCGCTGCTGACGGGCGTGGTGTTCCTCGCCGCCGTCGCCTGGCCGATGGCGGACCTGCCGCGGGCGCGGGCCTACTATGCGTGGTTCGCCTTCCTCTACGCGGTCTCGCTGGGCCTCTTCGTGACGCTTGATCTGATCCTCTTCTACGTCTTCTTCGACCTGTCCCTCGTCGGCATGTACTTTCTGATCGGCCGTTGGGGGCACGGCGAGGCTCAGGCCGCGGCCCTGAAGTTCTTCGTCTATACCCTGGCAGGATCGCTCCTGATCCTGATCGGCATCATCGCGCTGGCCCTCTCGATGCCCGAGATCACCTTCGACATGCGCGCGATCATCGCGGCGGCACCTTTGGCGGCGGCGGGCCTGCCCGCGGCATTGGTCCTGTTGGGTTTGTTCGTCGGGTTCGGCATCAAGACGCCGCTCTTCCCGGTCCATACCTGGCTGCCGCCGGCGCATGTGAACGCGCCGGGGCCAGTCTCGGCGATCCTGGCGGGCGTGCTTTTGAAGATGGGCACCTACGGCCTCGTGCGGCTGGCACTGCAGATGATGCCCCAGACCTTCGTTGACTGGGCGCTGCCGCTTGGGGTGGTGGCGGTGATCTCGATCCTCTGGGGCGCGATCGTGGCCCTGGGGCAGGACGATCTGAAGCGGCGCATCGCCTATACCTCGGTCAACCACATGGGCTACGCGGTCCTGGGGATCGCGGTCGCAGGGTCGGCCATGGGGACGCAGGCGGCGCGCGACATCGCCCTGACCGGCGCGGTGGTCGAGATGATCGCGCACGGGCTCATCACCGGCGCGCTCTTCCTGATCGCCGGCGCGATCTGGCAGCGGCACCAGGATTACGACATGGCAGCCTATGGCGGGCTCGCCGGGGTGGCGCCGCGCCTGACCGGGGCCACGACTCTCGCGGCCTTCGCCTCGCTAGGGCTGCCGGGGCTGGCGGGGTTCGTGGCCGAGCTGCACATCTTCCTCGGCGCCTTCGCGGTCTATCCCTGGCTCGCGGCCATCGGGCTCCTCGGCATCCTGATCACCGCCGCGCTCTTCCTGCAGCTTCTCGGCCGCGTGTTCTTCGGCGCACTTCCCGCGGCGCGAACGGGCTTCGCGGATCTCACGCGGATCGAGCTCGGGATCCTCGCGGGCCTTCTCGGCCTCGTCGTCCTGATCGGCGTCTGGCCGATCTGGCTGCTCGAGATGATCGGCACGGCACCCGTCGCCGTCGCGGGAGGCTAGCGTGCCCATCGGCGACCTCGCCCCCGAGATCGCGGTCCTCGTCGGCGCCGTTCTCGTCCTGCTGGCCGCGATGGCCCTGCCACAGCGGCGGCATGGGGTTTGCGCCGGCCTGGCCCTCCTCGTGCTTGCTATCGCCGCCACGCTCGCCACGGCGCAGCTCGGCGCCCACCGTCTGACCTTCTCGGGAACCTTTGCGCTCGACGGCGCGACGGGCGTCGCGCGGCTCCTGATCCTCGGCGCGACGGCACTCTGCATCGGGCTCTTTCCTCGCTGGTTCGCGACCGACCGGCGCCACGGCGAGTTCTACGCGATGGTCCTCTTCTCCGCGCTCGGCGCCATGGCGATGGCGGGCGCGGCCGACCTCATGCAGCTCGCCATGGGTATCCTCCTCTCGTCAGTCACCGGATACGTTCTGGCCGCCTGGCATCGGGACTGGGCGATCTCGCTCGAGGCCGGGATGAAATACTTTCTCGTCGGCGCGCTTGCGAATGCCCTGTTGGTAATCGGCATCGTCCTCGTGATGGGCATGACGGGGACCACGGACTACGCCGCCCTGCGCACGGCGGACCTGACAGCGCCCCTGGCCCTCATCGGCCTGATGCTCGTCCTCGTGGGGTTCCTCTTCAAGCTCGGCGCCGTGCCGGCTCATACCTGGGTGCCAGACGTGGCCGAGGGCGCGCCGGCGCCGGTGGCGGCGTTCCTCACGACCGTGCCCAAAATCGCCGCCGCGCTCGCGCTGATCCGCCTGGTGGCCCTGGTGCCGGCAGAAGGATCGTCGTTGCGCCTGCTGGTAGCGCTCCTCGCGGCAGCGACGATGACCCTCGGCAATCTCGCCGCTCTCTGGCAGGACGACGTGCGGCGCCTGATCGGCTGGTCCTCGGTCAGTCAGGCCGGATACGCGCTCATGGCCGTCGCGGTAATCGGCCTCTCGGACCGGGCGCTGCCGGCGCTCATCGCCTTCATCGGCGCCTATGTCGTGGCGAACATTGCGGCCCTGGCCGCGATCGTCCACTTGCGGGGACGCACCGCGATTACCGGTTTTGCCGGGCTGATCCGCAGCCAGCCGCTCGCGGCGGGGACCCTGATCCTCGCGTTCCTGTCCCTGGTGGGGATTCCGCCACTGGTTGGGTTCGGAGGGAAGTTCGTTCTGTTCCTGGCTGCGATGGACGGTGGGTATGCGTGGCTTGCCGTCGTCGCGGTCGCGAACTCCGTGTTGTCGCTCTTCTATTACGCCCGCGTGATCGGTCCTGTCACCTTCGGCACATCGGACGAACGGGTCGAGGCCCTGGGAGCACCGTCGAAGGCCGTCATGCTGCTGGCTCTCGTGGGCGTCGCGCTCGGATCGAGCGTGCTGCTTTTCGTATGGTCGGCCCTGCCGGTGACCGCGCTTCCGTGAAGGCCATAGTGAACCGCCCCGGGTCTGCCGGAGGCTCCAACTCTTGAGTAGGATGGAGCCATCATGAGCAAGACGACGAACAAGTTTTCCCCGGAGGTCCGCGAGCGCGCGGTTCGGATGGTCCTCGACAACCAGGGTCAGCACGGGTCTCGCTGGCAGGCCATCGTCTCGATTGCCGCGAAGATCGGATGCTCGGCCAACACGCTGAACAGCTGGGTCAAGAAGGCCGAGGTGGATAGCGGACAGCGTGCCGGGATCTCGAGCGATACGGTCGATAGGATGAAGGCGCTCGAGCGGGAGAACAGGGAGCTTCGCCAGGCCAACGAGATTCTTCGGAAAGCGTCGGCGTATTTTGCGATGGCGGAGCTCGACCGCCGGTCGAAATGATGGTGGATTTCGTTGAGGCGCATCGTGTTGCGCACGGGGTCGAGCCGATCTGCGCTGTTCTGCCGATCGCCCCTTCCACCTACTACGATCGCCTGGCCAAGCGGGCCGATCCGGCCCGATTGTCGGATCGTGCCCGTTGCGATGAGGCACTGCGCCCCGAGATCCGGCGTGTGTTCGAAGAGAACTGGCAGGTCTACGGCGTCCGCAAGGTCTGGCGGCAGCTCATTCGGGAAGGGTTCGATGTCGCGCGTTGTACGGTGGCGCGGCTCATGAAGGGCATGGGCATCCAAGGCATCATCCGCGGCAAGCCGCATAGAACGACGATCTCCGACAAGAAGGCCCCATGCCCGCTGGACAAGGTAAACCGCGAGTTTCGCGTGCCGGCGCCCAACATGCTTTGGGTCAGCGATTTCACCTATGTGGCCACATGGAAGGGCTTCGCCTATGTCGCCTTCGTCATTGATGCTTATGCCCGGAGGATCGTGGGCTGGCGTGTCAGCACCTCGGCCCACGCGGGCTTCGTTCTCGATGCCTTGGAACAGGCTGTCCACGAACGTCGACCAACGAAGGGGATGGGGCTGGTCCACCACTCCGATCGCGGCTCCCAAGGCGGTCTCAACCGGTCGTCGCAACACTGTCATTTTGCGTGTTGGCCAGCAACTCGTCCAGCGCTTCGGCGGGTGTTCTCCATCCCAGCGTCTTTCGCGGTCTGCTGTTGAGCGCAGCGGCAACGGCGTCGAGCTCATCGGGGCTGTGCGCGGCAAGGTCCGTGCCTTTGGGAAAGTACTGGCGCAAGAGCCCGTTGGTGTTCTCGTTCGTGCCGCGCTGCCAAGGGCTATTGGGATCACAGAAGTAGATTGGCAGGCCATGGTTGATCCGCAGGTCGGCATGCCGGGACATTTCGGCGCCTTGATCCCAAGTCAGCGAACGGCGCAGCTGCGCGGGCAGCGTGGTGATCGCTGTGGCGATGGCATCGCGCACCGCCTCCGCGCCGTGCCCCATGACCGCTCCACGTACGCCGGTGGCGGTTCGTTCCCGCTCGGCGAACTTCTCTTTGTCGGGTGGCAGGTGAAGCAGGATAGTGAAGCGTGTTGTCCGCTCTACCAGCGTGCCGATCGCCGAGCGACGCAGGCCCAGGATCAGATCACCTTCCCAATGCCCCGGGACCGCCCGGTCCTCCACCTCGGCAGGGCGCGCGGAGATCATTACTTCGGGCGAAACAAAGGATTTGCCCCGGCCGCGGACGCGCTCACGTGGGACCCGCAGTGCTCGTCCCGTTCGCAGACAGGCGGTCAGCTCTCGCCGAAGCCCTCCGCGGCTCTGGACGTAGAGGGACTGGTAGATCGCCTCGTGAGAGATGCGCATTGTTGCGTCCTCGGGAAAGTCGATCCTGAGTCTGGCCGAGATCTGCTCCGGGCTCCATGCCCAAGCCCATCGTCGCATCTGTCGTGGTCCGTGACGGCGCTTCTTCCACGTCGTACGCGGTTCCTTGATCGGCCTGCCGTCCGGATGGGCGATACGCCCTGCCAAACGGTCCTCGACGTAGCAGCGTAAGGCGGTGTTCGTAGCGAGTTTCGTCGGCTTGGGTCTTCGACCTGCCCGCTCGGCATGCCATTGCGCCGTCGTCGCCCGGTATGCCAGGCCGCCACTGCGGGTGGCCGCATTGCGGCGTAATTCCCGCGAGACTGTTGAGCCGGCTCGTCCGATCCGTCGGGCGATCTCCCGTACCCCGTGACCCTGGGCCTTTAGCAGCGCGATCTCCTCACGCTCGGCAAACGACAGGTGCCGCCCCGATGGCACTGCCGCCGATGGCGCCAGATGTGTTGGTGGCATGCCGCCGGCCTCCCGGAACCACCGCGGTCCCAAAGGTCGGGATATCCCCACATCGACCGCCGCGTCCTCGCTCGAGCGACCGGCCGCGATCCCCAACCAGAACCGCCGTCGATCCTCCCGCCTGGCTATGCCCGGCCGCCCCGGTGATCTCAGCGGTGCCCTCAGCCGCCGATCCGGACCAGGTTTCCGCCTCGCCATCGCAACCTCCATCCCCGAAGTGTTGCGACGACCGGTTGAGATCGCCCAATACCTGTCCATCAAGTACACGGAGCGGCTCGGTGAAGCTGGCATCGAGCCATCCGTTGGCAGTGTGGGCGACAGCTACGACAACGCACTGGCCGAGACGATCAACGGTCTGTTCAAGGCCGAGGTCATCCATCGCCGCGGTCCCTGGCGCAGTTTCGAGGCCGTGGAATACGCGACCCTCGAATGGGTGGACTGGTTCAACAACCGCCGTCTGCTCGAGCCCATCGGGAACATCCCACCCGCAGAAGCCGAAACCAACTTCTACGCAGCTCTGGATGCCGATGCCGTCGCCGCGTAGCTAACGAAACTCAGCCTCTGACAAACCCGGAGCGGTTCAATAGACCTCAAAGTTGCTTTTCGTCCTGAGAGGCATGCGGCTTCGGGCGATGAGCGATGAGCGATGAGCGATGAGCGATGAGCGATGAGCGATGAGCGATGAGAGTTCTCGCCACCGGCATTCTCAATCGATCAATCATCGGGAGTATGGCCCATCCATGCCATGACGGTTGCGAAACAGGGAGCGGCGAATGACACCAAGGGCGGGAAGAGGCCGTTCGCTGCACTGGTAAGACTTATTGATTATAATTAGCTAAGCTGACATTCAAGATTGATCGTTGAGATCAATGGAGTATGTCACGCGCAATCGTCGGTGCACGTTCTTGGTCTCTCGGCGACCGTAGTTGGCCATAGGCCACCATGAAGGCCGGTTTAGTGGTTGAGCCGCGTCATTGGCAATGACGAGATCGGTAATTAAACTCTCTATCCCGGCATCACCTCAAAATTCTACGGAGCCGGTGCCAGAACAACCCGCCAGCCAATCAAAGCGCAGCGCCCGGCTCTCCTTCTGACGCAACACTTGCGCCCCTTAAAATTAGTTCAGAATCGATTATTGATGGATCGAGGTACCTTGGATGAGCAAGTAAAACCCGAAGAACAAAACGAAGTAGCTCCGCCGCAAGCTGCCTATCATCTTCACCTTGGGTACTATTGCTATCTACAGCCTTCTTACATGCTTTAGGCTTTTTCCCATGCACAATTGCCGATCTTATCGCATAGACCTGCTTTACTTTATCAGCAATTTCGGTTGCTGGCATAGAACTGCCACTTAACCATGTAAGTGCAGCAGCACGTAGTCTGAGCTTGTACGATAAAGACTGATTTTGGTCGTCGCCTAGCAGTAGCTCCAAGCCGATAGTTCCGTCCAGCACAGCATCTGATGGGTCATTGCGGGTCAGGCAGCTGTTTAATCTCCGCACAGCGAGTCTAACAGCTTCGCTTTGATTACTGTTCATTTGCTCAAATACGGTGCGAACATCGGTCATTTCATCGTTAGTTACAGTAGGGCATTCTCGAACCCAACCATAGTTATCGAATTCGCTTGGATACTGCCTGACGGTTGTTCCGTACACGGGCGGTAAATCGCAATAATAATCAAGTGCCCATTTTCTTGGTACCCAAACTAACTGAGCGTACCCAGTCTTCACGCCAGTCGCTACTCGGAGAGCGCCTAGAAAACTGTCTACGGCATCCAAAGCTTCCTGCGAAGCGGATGAAAGCGACTTTGAGACGTCGTCGATTTTTTCCACCTCCAAACTCCAACCGTTGGATATGAAAGCATGAGTTGCTGCATGCGCAACTTGTTCGGAAGCGCCAGTTCCACTGTTGCGCATGCGAGCCCGAGAAAGCTGAAGTCTCTCAGGTATACGCGCTATGTATGTGGTTTCTGACAAACGAAGCCGCTCGATCTCAAAGTGCGTGAGTGCGATTGGAACCATCAAAGATAATTCATGTGTCCGTTGGATGACGCCGGATAGCAAGGGTCCTAAGATCATATCCCTAGCTCTTTGGTCGACTTCAGCCTCTATGCCGTGCCTATGTAGGTATTTCTCAACAGCACCACCCAAGATCCCATTGATCGTGTACTTTGCTAAGGAAGTCTCACCTTTGTAATCTGTGTATTTGAGCCTCGAGCCAAATTGATGTGACTGAAGATATTTAATGAATTTATCTAGCGCAGGAAGTGCGTCGCTTTCGACATCAAACGATCCGCTTAAAAAGCCTAATAGCCCTGATGGCTTTATGGTGCTCGCATAATCCCTCGGAGCGCTATCAGAGTAAAATCCAATGCTGTGAAAAATTGGAAAACCGCTGTCCGTGATGCTTCGCCGCGGGTAGTCAGAGTGCGGAGCGATGTAGATTCCCGGCTTAGAAATCTTTGCAACGATGACACCATGAAGTTCTTCGAATGCGGCTTCAAATAGTATTTTGAACTGAAGAAGCTCGTTCCTGAGCTTTCTGATGCTTTCGAGCCTGTCTTTAGGGCTTTCCGCTTCGCTTTTGTCGCCTTCGTTGTTCACCGATTGATATGCCCCAAGTATTTACTGTCTAGATTCTCACGAAACCGATGGCAGGGAAACTATCAGGTTACGCAGCCGCAGCGAAGGTCTGGTCTGACGGACCCCATCGCAGCTTGGTCGACGATGGGTCAATGGCCGGTATGGGCCGGCCGCTACCGACCGTGAACGACTGCCCGCTTGGGGCAGGGCGCGAGTTGATGAGCGATGGGGGTCACGTCACCTGCCAGATGGATCAGGCGAAGTGATCGGGCACCCATGCGGCGATCTTCTCGGCTTGCGTGAAGTTCGCGCCATTGCGGTTTGGATCGGCAAACAGGGCTTCGAGCCGGTCGGCCTTCTCGCCCTTTTTCAGCTTCGCGAAGGCGGTCGCCTTCGGGTGCTCGGGGGACAGTTCCAGAAGGTCGATCCAGAGCGCGTCCAGCCAGTCGCCCTTCATCCGCTTGAAGAGGTTTTCCGCCGTGGGCGTCCAGACAACGCGAAGGCTGGTGCCGGCCTCCTTGTCGATCAGCTTGGCCAACCCTGCGTCGGACACGTCCAGAAGCCGGGTCAGGTGCCGGGTCAACTCGGCGTCCCGATGCTCGCGGCCCTTCTTGCGGAAGGCCCGGAAGCCTTTGGCGAGGTCGCTGCCCCACGGGTCTCTCAGACTGGTGCCTTCCTTGGTCAGCCGCTCGTCCAGCGCGAACCCGGTTTCCGTCTCGGGCGCGTTCCGGGGGGCGTCGGCGCGAACCTCGAAGGCGCGGCGATAGCCCATCCCGCCAGAAAGCTGCCATGCCAGAAGATCGAGGATCAGGTCGGCATGATCGACGGCGGCGTTCTGGCGCGCGCCAAGGGCGGCGGCGTTCAGATCGTCTTGCAGCTTCGCGGAATAGGGCGATTTCGGCGCGTCGTCCTGCTCCATCCGGTAGGGCTTCGGCAGGACACCGGCCTCCACGGCGGCGGCGCGATCCGCACGGGTGACGAGACCGCGCATCGGTTGCAACGCGCCGCGATTATCCACGTAGGCGATGACGCCCGAATGGGCCTTCTGCTCGTCGGTATAGTGACCGTCCAGCTTCGCGGTCAGCGTCTCGAACTCGGCTTCACCGTCCTCGTCCAGCGCCTCGGCTTCGGCGGCGTCAGTCAACTCGTCGTAGCGCGCCATCTCGTCCTCGGTCAGATCGCCCTCGACCTTGTAGAGCCGATCCAGCTTGTCCATGCGCTCCCAGCCGACATAGCTGTCCTCGATGACCTCGACCCATTTCCAGCCTTCGGCCTCGATAGACGCGCCCGCCTTCGCCAACTCGGCCACGAAAAGGTCGTTGAGAAGCGCCGGGTCAGCGAGGAACACATCTTCCGAGAAAAGGTCGCGGGTGATCTTGCCGCCCGCCTGCTCGTAGCCGGTCAAGCCCACGAAGGACACGCGGCGGTCGGTCAGGCGGAGGGATTGCGGCTGCAACTCCTGCTTGATGCGATGCTCCGAGACGGAACGGCCCCGGATGCCTTCGAGGACGTGCAGGGTCAGCGCCTCGTCCTCCGAGACGGTGAACGCGGCGGCGGCACCGATGGAGATTTCCCCGGCGCGCAGGGCGTCGATCACCGGCGCGGGCAGGTTCGCGAGCGCGAGGCGGCGGCGCACATGCGCCTCGGTCTGGCCGAAGGCGCTGGCGATGGTCGGCACGGGCGCACCCGTCGCGGCCATCTTGCCATAGGCCCGGATTTCGTCGGCGGGGTGAAGATCCTGCCGCGCGGCGTTCTCGGCGCTGGCCCATGCGCGGGCCGTCCCCTCGTCGGGCGCGATGCGAACGTGCGGCGCGACGATCTCGGGGCGCTCGCTCGCAAGGTGCGGATGCGTCTCGGCCAGAAGTTGCAGCGCCCGGAAGCGACGGCCCCCGGCGACGATCCCGACGCGGCCCTCTGCATCGCGAAAGCCTGCGGGGTTCTGGATCAGGCCCAGAAGGCGGATGCTGTCGGACAGGTAGAGGTCGGCCATCGGCACGGCCTCGGTGTCGGGGGTGGCGTTCTCGGTGGCGCGGATCGCGGTCACGTTGGACATTGGGGCTTCCTCTCGATTTTCGTGGTGTGGTCGATTTCGTTCGTGTTATTGGTGCCCCGGCCGTTGAGGCGGCCGGAGCGGGGAAGCCTTAAAAGGCTCCGTGCTGTGTCAGGAAGCGGCGGGCGATCTTAGCGGAGAAGCCGCCCTTCCTGATGAGCGCCCATGCCTCTCGGCGTCGGGCTTGCATCCATTCGATGCTCGTTGTTCTCACCTCCTTTCCGGCTTGAGTGGGGATAGCTGGCTAGGTCTTCTGCTCAGTTCGTCGCTGCTCGACGGTCCCAGCCTCGGCTGCGGACAGCCCTGCTGCCCGCGACCGATCTCAGTAATCCTCGGGGAACATGATCGTCAGGACGCGCCGCGTGACGTCGGTATTCGCGGCGTCCTCCGACCCGTATTCATAGGCAGTGTCGTAGAGGTCGATCTTCCACCAGACCTTGCGTCCCTCGACCATCACGGCGCCGAAACAGTGATCGCCGTAGGGGTCATTCTCCTCGGTGAACGTCTTGTCCTGTGACACCGCGAGGATGGCTTCGGTCTGGAAGTCTCGGCCCATGTCCGCGATGGACCGAGTGACGACGACACGGCCTTCCGGCGCGAGCGGTCCACCGCGCCCGACCATCCGCAGACGAAAAGCATCGTTCTGCTGGGCGATGGCGGTGATCCGCAGTCGGTCGGTGATCTCTTCGGGAGTCATTTCCATCAAATTCGGCATCTCTGCCCTCCTCTTGCGGTGGCACCCCGGCTCCGGTCTGGTGCCGAAGATCGGGGCGGGGGTTCTGGCGAGGTCCGCGAACGCGGCGCCTCTCCTGAA
>NZ_QKZL01000028.1 GCF_003253995.1 Palleronia aestuarii | reverse complement strand
AACGCCAAACCATGGAAGAAAGACAGCCCGGGGGCAGGTGCGAGAAACGAGGCCCTGCGCGCCATCAAACGCTTCGGTCGGACGCTCTGGAGAAGGTGGTCCGGCTACCACCGTCGAAGCCGCGTCGAGACCAAGATGAACTGCATGAAGCTCCTCGGTCAGAAGCTCATGTCCCGCGACTTCGACCGCCAGACCGCCGAACTCCAAGTTCGCATCGCCATCCTCAACCGCTTCACCGCCCTCGGCATCCCCGTCACGCAGCCCGTCGGCTGACCTCAAACGAAGAAAGGGGAAGTCCCTCCGTCAGGAGATTTGCGCAACAAGGCCCGTTGAAGGCAACTAAGGATAAGTCAAGGATTTACATCGGAACGTTTCATCGATCCGCCGGTCGCCAAACTAAACGTCTTTTGGCCAGGGACCAACTCCTACGCGTCCATCAATGAAGCCTGCGATCATGCGATGGGGCCTGCCATGAACCCCACAAAACGCTCCTACTGACCTCAGTAGTGCTACGGCCGGCAGATTTATCACCGTGTCGCGCATGATCTTATGCCTTCAGCAGGTCAACAGCAGGCACCTTAGATATTATCCTGATAATCTGATAAGACAAGGTTTCTTCGTCAGGGATCGCAGCTTATAAGTTAACGCCTCGTACCGCCTTCGAAACGTTCGTCTAAACACCAGTCTTACCCCTGGTCCGCCACGTTCCCCTCGATGAACTCCACCCCAGCGGCTTCGAGCGTCGCTCGTATCGGCACCAAAGCAGGTACGGCACCGGCATCCCGGCCTTCTTCGATTGCCTGATACATGGGAAGAGGAATACCGGCAGTTTCCGCAACCCGCGCCTGCGACCAGCCGAGTCCAGCGCGGGCCATCCGGAGCTGCGCTGCAAAGGACATCATCGCCGCAACCTCACCCCGGCGCCACCGCCATTCTCCTCGATGAACTCGACGCCTGCAGCTTCGAGGGCCGTGCGGATGGCGGCAAGTGTTGCGTTTCGTGGTGCGCGCTGTCCCTTCTCAAATGGGATGATGCTAGAAACCGCTACCCCGGACCTTTTCGCGAGCCCATCTTGCGATAGCCCAAGCATCGCCCGGGCGGCCTTACACTGTTGCGGCGTCATGTTGTAGTTTTCCTCTTGCTTCGCATTCGGCGCGGAGTTAGATATTTTCTACAATTAACCCAGCCAGGAGAACTCGGCAATGACCGATCATCACCCCTTAGCGGGGAACGCCCGCGCTCGCCCTTCGCTCAAAGACTGCCAGAATGACGCCGTGCAGTTAGCCGGATGCCTTGAGGCTCTCGACCTCATGGGAAGTGAGATGAACCCGGCCTATGGCAACGCCATTGCGTCGGTGACGGTGGTAGCTCTCGATCTCGCGAACAAGCTTGCCAACAGCCTTGACCGCGTGGAGGGCGCGGCATGAATTCCGACATCGATCCTGAGCGTCGAGCTTACCAGGTCTCCGCGCTTATCCGCTGCATGATGCTTGCCGAAGAGAACGAAACTTCAGGTCTGGACTGGAAGGGCACAACGGAGGTTCTGGCACTGGCCGCCGAACTGATGGGGCCGGTCATCGACGCGCTGGACGAGAATAAGCGAGGGCGAACACAAAAGGTCTCTTGACCTTCTACCTGCGATCCTGTTAGAAGGTCATGAGACCTTTAGGATCGTCGCATGATGTCAATTTACCATCGCATGTTTACCGCTAGGGAAGTGATCGCGGCTGCCGACATCAGTATGTCCACGCTGCAAAACTGGCTTAAGCGGAACGTGATCGTCGGTCACAAAACAATCGAAGGGGGCGGCGAACGCGGGAAGCATCGCCGCTTCTCATGGTACAACGTAATGGAAATTTGTGCTGCCGCAGCACTTGTTCGTGCCGGGGTCTCGGACCTTGGTTTGGCGTTCGCCGCAGGCATGAAGTTCGGACACAATAATCCGCAAGCGCGAACCCGAGCCCCACAAAGGGCGATAGCCATGCCGTATGAGACCTCCCATGGCGGTACCCTGCTTATTGCAGCGGGAAACAGGTCTAATGTCGTTTGCCATAAAATTGGCGCTGATCCCATTACCGCAGTCCGGGCCGAACTGGGGCAGCCTGAGGCATTCATAATCATCGACTTGTTGCAAATGTTCGGTCGGGCTTGCGCTGCGCTAAACTTGAATCCTCAGGCGATCTTGATCGAGGCTTATGCAGAAGAGAGAGACGACTAATGGCCGCCGTGATCGTCGTTTCCCCCGACGAGCTGCGTTCCCTCGTTGTCGAGGCGGTGCGAGAGGCGATGCAGACGACAAAAAAGCCAGAAGCATGGTTGCCAGTTCCGAACGTTGCTGAGCGCCTTGGCAAAAGCGAAAGAACGATCCGAGCATGGATCAAGGACGGCCGGTTTAATCGCGTCAGCGGCGGCAACGGTTGTCCCTATTTGATTTCATCACTGGAAGTCGAAGCGTTGAGCCGTTCTGCCAATTCGTCGCCGGAAGCCTCGTAGTACGTCAGCAACTCATTCAGGTTCCTATGCCCCGTCACTCGCGCAAGATCCAAAATTTCCAGGCGCTTCGCGAGGCGGGTGATACCTTCGTGTCGCGAGTCGTGGAAATGAAGGTCATCGACCTTGGCCTTCACCACCGCCAGCCGGAAACGGCTGTCGCAGCTGTCGCTGTCGATCGCGAAAGGGTGGGCGTCCGCATCCTCGATCCCGTTCCGAACCTTGTTGAGTATCTCGACAGCCCGGACAGTCATCGGGACGTGGCGGGCGTGTTCGTTCTTCGTCTCTGGCGGGCGGACGACGCTCCCGGTTATGTCACGGTTTCTCATGTTGAGGATCTCGCCCGATCGCATAGCCGTCTCGATGGCGAAGAGGAAAGCCGCTCCCGTGATCTGCTTCTCGCTGACCCACGGTTCGGACCCGAGGTCGAGAGCGGCGCTTACTTTCTCGATCTCGTCGGGCAGGACGCGGCGCTTACGTCTCCTGCCGCTGGGAGGGCGCTTCACTTTTGCCATCGGATTGGTCGGGATAAGCTCCCACTCGTCAACGGCCGTGACGAAGACATGCTTCAGGAGGTTCATCTCCCGCTTGACGCTGGCGGGCTGGACCTCCCCAAGCCGGGTATCACGCCATGCGACGAGATCGGCACGGGAAATCTCACCGATAGTGTAATTCCCCAGGGGCCTCCCGTTCGCAATGTCGCGCTTGAATCGGGCAAGGCGGATGACCTCCCATCGCTCGCCCTTCTTTCCCCTGGACCGTTCACGGGCGTAACGGTCGAATACGCTGGCAAGGGAATCGTTGCTAGTCGTTCCGCTGGACAGCCCGACCTCGAACTCCTGAGCCCATACTTGGGCCTCTCGCTTGCTTTTAAAGGTCTGGGCCTTGCGGACGGTTTCACCACCGACCTTGCGGGCCACCTGAGCCTGCCAACCGAACTTCGTTTTTCTGAATGTGGCCATGCCGAGGATCGTAATCGCGTCGTAGCGGCATGGACAATAACTGGGTCGCGGACTTGCCGTGACCTTCCTCCGACCAGCACAAACAGAGGCCAAAGGTAAAACAATGGAAGAACGTCACGCCATCACGGAAAGGGATGGTGCCCAGGAGAGGACTCGAACCTCCACGTCCATACGGACACCAGCACCTGAAGCTGGCGCGTCTACCATTCCGCCACCTGGGCAGGTCACGTGAAGCCGCGACTTATCCGCTCGTCCGGGGGGTGTCAACGCCCCCCGTGATGCCCGTCGCGGGGCGCGCGAACGGGCTTAGGCACTTGTCCCCCCACGTGGTGCGCCCTAAACCCGGGGAAAGTCGCGAAAGGGGAGCGGTCATGACGGATCTGGTCACGATCTTCGGCGGTTCGGGGTTTCTCGGTCGCTATGTCGCACGCCGGATGGCGCAAGCCGGGTGGCGGGTCCGTGTCGCCTGCAGGCATCCCAACGACGCGCCTTTCGTGCGCCTCTACGGGGTGGTCGGGCAGGTCGAGCCGGTCTTTTGCAACATCCGCGACGACGATTCCGTAAGGGCCGTGACGCGCAACTCGCGGGCGGTCGTCAATTGCGTCGGTATCCTCGCCGAGTCGGGACGGCAGAGTTTCGACGGTTTGCAGAGGGCGGGTGCCGAGCGGATCGCCCGGATCGCCGCGGAGGAGGGGGTCGAGCGGCTCGTGCAGGTTTCTGCGATCGGCGCGGAAGCCGAGGGGCGCAGTGACTATGCCCGGACCAAGGCGGAAGGAGAACAGGCGGTGCGCGACGCGTTTCCCGACGCCGTGATCCTGCGTCCGTCGATCCTCTTCGGCCACGAGGACGAGTTCTTTAACCGCTTCGCCGCGATGTCGCGCCGCTCCCCGGTCGTTCCGCTCGTCGGCGCGAACACGAAGTTCCAGCCGGTCTATGTCGACGACGTGGCCCACGCGATCGAACGCGCCGTGCTCGGCAAGGCAGAGCCGGGTCTCTACGAACTCGGAGGGCCCGACGTCCGGACCTTCCGCGAGCTCATCCAGGAGATGCTGGTCATCGTTCGCAAGCGGCGGCTGATCCTGGGCGTGCCCTTCTGGGTCGGCCGGATCATGGGGGCGATCTTCGGGTCGTTGTCGCGAGCGACCGGCGGACTGATCGCGGCGCCGCTGACCCGCGATCAGGTGGAGAACCTTGCCCGGGACAATGTCGTGGGCGAGGGGGTCAAGACCTTCGATGACCTCGGTATCGCGCCCACGGCGACGGAAGCGGTGCTTCCGGATTATCTCTGGCGGTTCCGCACCTCCGGTCAGTACGCCTCCATCAAGGAAAGCGCCCGTAACCTGCGCGGAAGTCAGGAATAGGCGATCGCGAGCAGGACGATGCCGAGTGCAAATCGGTAGATCACGTAGGGCGTGAAGCTCACCGATTTCAATAGGCGAAACATCAGTTTCAGGGCCAGGAAGGCCGCGACGAACGCGAAAGCCGCTGCGATGGCACCGTCACGCGCGACGTCCCGGTCCGCAGAGACGATGACGTCGAGGCCGAGGATGACGCCGGAGGCAAGGATTGTCGGTATAGACATGAGCATGGAGAGCCGGGCAGCGTCCTCGCGGGCATAGCCCAGGATCCGGCCTGCCGAGATGGTGATGCCCGACCGGGACGTGCCCGGGATCAGGGCGATCGCCTGCCAGAGCCCCATAATTGCGGCATGGCGCAACGTCCACTCCCCCGCGCTCCGCTCCTCTGTGCCTTTCTGGTCGGTCCAATAGAGCACCGCCCCGAAAATGATGGTGGTCCATCCGATGAGCGCGATCGAGCGGAAACCGGCCTCGATCCCTGTTACTTGGAGAGCGAATCCCACGATCACGACGGGTATCGTCGCGATGATCAGGCAGAGCGCCAGCCAGGCGCCCGGTCCATCGACGCGGCCGCGCAAAAGCGAGGGCAGCCCCGAGAGAACGAGTTTCACGTCGGACCAGAAGAACAGGATCACGGCGCCGAGTGTGCCCAGATGGACGGCGACGTCGATCGCCAGTCCCTGGTCGTCGAGCCCCGTGAGCGCGGGCAGGAGGATCAGATGCCCCGAAGAGGAGACGGGGAGGAATTCGGTCAATCCCTGAAGCGCCGCCACGAGGAGGAGATGGAGCAGGGTCATCGACAAGTCCCGGGAAATTCGGCGGCATCCTACGCAGCGGTTCGCCGGGTGAAAGCGGATAATGCCGCACTGCCGCAGATATTTAGAACCGATACGGACCTGTTATTATGGTAAACGTTGTCAATCCGTGACTGGTGAATGACCTCCTGCCCAAGTTGGGTCAGATAAACTGTCTTTTCATCCCCCGTCGTTGGGGATAGAGGGAGGGGGTTGGAGGGATGTTTATGGCAAAGCAAGCTATGCTCAAGTTCGTGAACGTTGCGCGGGACATGCCGGAGAAGCGTGCACCCGATCTGCGGCGTGGCGACTTCAACGAGATCTACGGCGAGTTCGCGGCGGCGAAGGCGGGCGAGCAGTCGGGGCGGTGCAGCCAGTGCGGCGTGCCCTACTGTCAATCGCATTGCCCGCTGCACAACAACATTCCCGACTGGCTTCGGATGACGGCGGAAGGCCGGTTGCAGGAAGCCTACGAGATCAGCCAGGCGACCAATACCTTCCCCGAGATCTGCGGGCGGATCTGTCCGCAGGACCGGCTCTGCGAGGGCAATTGCGTGATCGAGCAATCGGGTCACGGCACGGTCACGATCGGCGCGGTGGAGAAGTACATCACCGACACCGCCTTCGAGGAGGGCTGGGTGCAGCCGATCACCAATGGCGGCGAGCGGTCGGAGAGCGTGGGCATCATCGGCGCGGGGCCGGGCGGGCTCGCCTGTGCCGACATGCTGCGCCGCGCGGGCGTGCAGGTCACGGTCTATGACCGCTACGATCGGGGCGGCGGGCTCATGACCTACGGCATTCCGGGCTTCAAGCTCGAGAAAGACGTGGTGATGAAGCGGATGGCGCAGCTCGAGGAGGGCGGCGTGACGTTCCGGCTCAATTGCGATGTCGGCCGCGACATCACCTTCGAGGAGATCCGGGAGAACCACGACGCGGTCCTGATCGCCACGGGCGTCTACAAGACGCGGGATCTGCAGGCGCCGGGCGTCGGCGCGGCGGGAATCGTGCGCGCCATCGACTTCCTCACCGCGTCGAATCGCAAGTCGTTCGGTGATCCGGTCGAGGATTTCGACAACGGCAAGCTCAACGCCGAAGGCAAGAAAGTCGTGGTCATCGGCGGCGGCGACACGGCGATGGATTGCGTGCGCACCGCGATCCGGCAGGGTGCGACGAGCGTGAAATGCCTCTATCGCCGGGACCGCGACAACATGCCCGGATCGCAGCGCGAGGTCTCCAACGCGGAGGAGGAGGGCGTGGAGTTCGTCTGGCTTTCCGCGCCCAAGGGTTTCAAGGGCGACAGCGTCGAGGGCGTGATCGTGCAGAAGATGCGGCTGGGCGCGCCGGACGCGACGGGGCGGCAGGTGCCCGAGCTCATCGAGGGGTCGGACTACGTCGAGGAGGCGGATCTCGTCATCAAGGCGCTGGGCTTCGAGCCCGAGGAATTGCCGAAGCTCTGGGGCGTCGAGGGGCTCGAGGTGACGCGCTGGGGCACGGTTCTCGCTGATTTCCAGACCCACGAGACGAGCCTGCCGGGCGTCTATGCCTGCGGCGACATCCAGCGGGGCGCGAGCCTCGTCGTCTGGGCGATCCGCGACGGGCGGGAGGCGGCGCAGGCGATCCTCGCGCAGCTCGCCGGCGGCGCGGCAATGGCCGCCGAGTAGCCCCCGGGCGTACACGCCGCGTACACGGGACGTACACGGCCCGTGCATCAGCCGTACATCCCGCGTACACGGGGCGTACCTCAGCCGTGCAGACGACGTACACCGATCGTGCATCGTTCGTGCAGCGCCTGTACATACATCTCGCGCGATCGGGGCAACGTCCGGTCGAACATGGATCACGCAACAGGTTGCCGATGCTGACCTGCCAACGCTGGAGCGCCGCATGACCGCTTCCGACGAGATCACGCTCTCCGGGCGCTGCCTCTGCGGCGCGGTGGAGATCGCGGTGCGGCCGGAGACGGCGGAGCTCCATGCCTGCCATTGCGAGATGTGCCGACGCTGGACCGGTTCCGCCTTCGTGGAGGTGGATGTGCGGCCCGACGACCTGACCGTCTCCGGGCCGGTCAGGAGCCATGCCTCCTCCGATTGGGCGGAGCGGGCCTGGTGCGATACCTGCGACTCGACGCTCTGGTACCGGCTGACGCTCGAGGGGCACGAACGCTACGCCGTCTCCGCGGGTCTCTTCGACGATGCCGGGGGGCTGTCGCTCGCGAAGGAAATCTTCATCGACGCGAAGCCCGGCGGCTATGCCTTCGCCGGAGCGCGCGAGACGAAGACGCGCGCGGAGATGGAGGCGATCTTCGCGAGCCTCAGTGAGGGCGCGGCATGACCGGAAGCCGACGGACGGGCGCGGATCGCGCCGCGCTGCGGCCGATCTGCCCGGCGCGGTCCTGCCGGGCCTCCGGGAATCACGCATTGGCGGGCATCCGGGCCCGCATCACACGGAACGAATACGCGGCGGACATACCGCACCTGAACGAAGGAAACGCGCCATGACCCGATACGATGCAGACTGGGCCGCAGCCGAATCCGAGCGCCGTGCCTGGATGTCGGAGCATTCGCTCTACCGCGAGGAGGAGGAGCACGCCTCCTGCGGCGTGGGGCTCGTCGTCAGCATCGACGGCAAGAAGAGCCGCCGCGTGGTCGCTTCGGGGATCGAGGCGCTGAAGTCGATCTGGCACCGCGGCGCGGTGGACGCGGACGGGCGCACCGGCGACGGCGCGGGCATCCACGTGCAGATCCCGGTGCGGTTCTTCTACGACCAGATCGAGCGGACGGGCCACAAGCCGCACATGGACCAGCTCATGGCGGTGGGCCAGGTGTTCCTGCCGCGCACGAACTTCAACGCGCAGGAGACCTGCCGGACCATCGTGGAGAGCGAAGTCCTCCGCATGGGCTATTACATCTATGGCTGGCGGCACGTGCCGGTGAACATCGACGTGCTGGGCGAGAAGGCCAACGCGACGCGGCCCGAGATCGAGCAGATCCTGATCTCCAACTCGAAGGGCGTGGACGAGGTGACCTTCGAGCGCGAGCTCTATGTCATCCGGCGCCGGATCGAGAAGGCGGCCGCGGCGGCGGGCGTGCGCGAGCTCTATCTCTGCTCGCTGTCGTGCCGGTCGATCATCTACAAGGGCATGATGCTCGCCCAGGACGTGGCGAACTACTATCCCGACCTGCAGGACGAGCGGTTCGAGAGCGCCTTCGCGATCTATCACCAGCGTTATTCGACCAACACCTTCCCGCAATGGTGGCTGGCCCAGCCCTTCCGGATGCTTGCCCATAACGGCGAGATCAACACGCTGAAGGGCAACCTCAACTGGATGAAGAGCCATGAGATCCGCATGGCGTCCTCGGCCTTCGGCGAGCTTGCCGAGGATATCAAGCCGATCGTCGCGCAGGGCTCGTCGGATTCCGCGGCGCTCGACGCCGTGTTCGAGGTGCTGGTCCGCGCGGGCCGCTCCGCGCCGATGGCCAAGACCATGCTCGTGCCCGAGTCGTGGTCGAAGCAGGCGGGCGCCCTGCCCGAGGCGTGGCGGGACATGTATTCCTATTGCAACTCGGTGATGGAGCCCTGGGACGGGCCGGCGGCGCTCGCCATGACCGACGGGCGCTGGGTCTGCGCCGGGCTTGACCGCAACGGTCTGCGCCCCATGCGCTACGTCGTGACCGGCGACGGGCTCGTCATCGCCGGGTCCGAGGCCGGGATGGTCACGGTCGACGAGGCCAACGTCGTGGAGAAGGGCGCGCTCGGCCCCGGCCAGATGCTCGCCGTGGACATGAAGGACGGCAAGCTCTTCCACGATGTTGAGATCAAGGACAAGCTCGCGGCCGCGCAGCCCTTCGGTGAATGGGTGGGCAAGATCACCGAACTCGACAACGTGCTCGCGGAGGTGACCGAGGCGCCGGTCTTCGAGGGTGCGGAACTCAGGCGCCGGCAGATCGCGGCGGGCTACACGATCGAGGAGCTCGAGCAGATCCTCGCGCCGATGGCCGAGGACGGCAAGGAGACGCTCGCCTCCATGGGCGACGACACGCCCTCCGCCGTGCTCTCCGCGCAGTACCGTCCGCTGTCGCACTTCTTCCGGCAATCCTTCAGCCAGGTGACGAACCCGCCCATCGATTCCTTACGCGAATTCCGGGTGATGAGCCTCAAGACGCGGTTCGGCAACCTCAAGAACGTGCTCGACGAAAGCTCCGCGCAGACCGAGATCATCGTGCTCGACAGCCCGTTCGTCGGCAACGCGCAGTTCGACCGGATGGTGGAGAGCTTCACCTCGCCGATGGCCGAGATCGACTGCACCTTCGAGGCGGGGCAGGGGTTCGGCACGCTGTCGGCGGGGCTCAAGCGGATCCGCGAGGCGGCGGAGGACGCGGTGCGTTCCGGCTCGGGGCATCTCGTGCTGACGGATGCGGGCGCGTCGGAGACCCGCGTGCCGATGCCGATGATCCTCGCCACCTCCGCGGTGCATTCGTGGCTGACGAAGAAGGGCCTGAGGACCTTCTGCTCGCTCAACGTGCGGTCGGCGGAATGCATCGATCCGCATTACTTCGCGGTGCTGATCGGGTGCGGGGCGACGACGGTGAACGCCTATCTCGCCGAGGACAGCCTTGCCGACCGGATCGGGCGGGGGCTCATGGAGGGCTCGCTCACCGAGGCCGTGGCGCGCTACCGCGCGGCGATCGACGCAGGCCTTCTCAAGATCATGGCGAAGATGGGGATCAGCGTCGTGTCGTCCTATCGCGGCGGCCTGAACTTCGAGGCGGTGGGGCTCTCCCGCGCGATGTGTGCGGAGTACTTCCCCGGCATGCTGACGCGGATCTCCGGCATCGGGGTGAACGGGCTGCAGCGCAAGGTCGAGGAGGTCCATGCGCGGGGCTTCCGCGCGGGCGCGGTCGGCGGCGGGGCCACGGTCCTGCCCATCGGGGGCTTCTACAAGGCGCGGCGCTCGGGCGAGAGCCATGCCTGGGAAGCGTCGGGGATGCACATGCTGCAGATGGCCTGCAACAAGGCCTCCTACCAGATCTGGAAGCAGTACTCCGCCAAGATGATGAAGGCCGCACCGATCCACCTGCGCGACCTGCTCGACATCAAGCCCCTGGCCGAGCCCGTGCCGATCGAGGAGGTGGAGAGCATCACCGCGATCCGCAAGCGCTTCGTCACGCCGGGCATGTCGCTGGGCGCGCTGTCGCCCGAGGCACACAAGACGCTCAACATCGCGATGAACCGGATCGGCGCGAAGTCCGATTCGGGCGAGGGGGGCGAGGATCCGAAGCATTTCCTGCCCGAGCCCAACGGCGACAACGCGTCCGCCAAGATCAAGCAGGTGGCCTCGGGGCGGTTCGGCGTGACGGCGGAATACCTCAACGCCTGCGAGGAGCTCGAGATCAAGGTGGCGCAGGGCGCGAAGCCCGGCGAGGGCGGCCAGCTGCCCGGCATGAAGGTGACGGAGCTCATCGCGAAGCTTCGCCACTCGACGCCGGGGGTGACGCTGATCTCGCCGCCGCCGCATCACGACATCTACTCGATCGAGGACCTGGCGCAGCTCATCTACGACCTGAAGCAGATCAACCCGCGCGCCAAGGTGACGGTGAAGCTCGTGGCCTCCTCGGGTGTCGGGACGATCGCGGCGGGCGTGGCCAAGGCCAAGGCGGACGTGATCCTGATCTCCGGCCATAACGGCGGCACGGGGGCGTCGCCCGCCACGTCGATCAAGTATGCGGGCCTGCCCTGGGAGATGGGGCTCACCGAGGCGCACCAGGTGCTCTCGATGAACAACCTGCGGAGCCGCGTGACGCTCCGGACCGACGGGGGCTTGCGCACGGGCAAGGACATCGTGATGGCCGCGATGCTCGGCGCGGAGGAATACGGGATCGGCACCGCCGCGCTCATCGCGATGGGCTGCATCATGGTCCGGCAATGCCAGTCGAACACCTGCCCCGTCGGCGTCTGCACGCAAGACGAGGCGCTGAGGGACAAGTTCACCGGCAACGCGGAGAAGGTGGTCAACCTCATCACCTTCTACGCGACCGAGGTGCGCGAGATCCTCGCCTCCATCGGTGCGCGGTCGCTCGACGAGGTGATCGGGCGGGCGGACCTGCTGTCGCAGACGAGCCGCGGCTCTGCCCATCTCGACGATCTCGACCTCAATCCGCTCCTCATCACCGTCGATGGGGCGGAGAAGATGCGCTACGACCGGGAGAAGGACCGCAACCCGGTCCCCGACACGCTCGACGCGGAGATCGTGCGCGACGCGCAGCGTTTCCTCGACGACGGGGAGAAGATGCAGCTCTCCTACGCGGTGAAGAACACCCACAGGACGGTCGGCACGCGGACGTCGAGCCATATCGTCAAGCGGTTCGGGATGCGCGATTCGGGGCTCCAGCCGGACCACCTGCACGTGAAGCTCACGGGCAGCGCGGGCCAGTCGCTCGGTGCCTTCGCGGCACCGGGCCTGAAGGTGGAGGTGTCGGGCGACGCCAACGACTACGTCGCCAAGGGGCTTTCGGGCGGTACGGTCGTCGTCCGTCCGCCGATGGTGAGCCCGCTCGTCGCGGCCGACAACACGATCGTCGGCAATACCGTCCTTTACGGCGCGACCGACGGCTATCTCTTTGCCGCGGGCCGGGCGGGCGAACGCTTCGCGGTGCGCAATTCCGGCGCGCATACGGTGATCGAGGGCTGCGGGTCGAACGGGTGCGAGTACATGACCGGCGGCATCGCGGTCATCCTGGGCGAGATCGGGGCGAATTTCGGGGCCGGGATGACGGGCGGCATGGCCTTCATCTACGATCCCGAAGGCCGGGCCGAGGCGCAGATGAACCACGAGACGATCGTCACCTGCCCGGTGACGGTGGACCACTGGCACGACATCCTGAAAGGGCTCGTGGAGCGGCATCTGAAGGAGACGGGCAGCCGGCGGGCCGCCGACATCCTTCAGCACTGGGACGAGGAGCTCGGCCATTTCGTGCAGGTCTGCGCGGTAGAGATGCTGAACAAGCTCGACGCACCCATCGCCTACGAGGAGGCGTCCGTCCCGGCGGAATGAGGGCCGGGCGGGGTGTCGGCCCCGCCCGATCCAGGCCCGGTCAGGCGTAGTCGCGTGCGAACCGGTCGGGCTTGCCTGCGAACGCGCCGCCGCAGGCGGCGGCGAGACCCAGGACAGATACCAGCGACAGGAGAAGCGCCGTCGTGGCGGCCGCGTTGCTCGCGGCCTCCGCCGCGTCGAGGGCCTGCTGCTGCGCATCCTCGATGGTCTGGCGAACCTCCGCCACGGCTTCGTCGATCCGGGTCTCGACCTGCGCCACGACCTGCTCCGCCTCTTCGGGCGTGATGCCGGTGCGCCGCTCGAGAACGGTCAGCGCCTCCTGGCGGTCTTCGTCACCCAGTACCGCGCCCGGTCCCGACAGCGTCTCGTCGATGAAGGATTGCAGTTCCTCCCCGGCATTGCCGGGCGAACGGAGGATGTCGGTCAGCGACTGGCGGGCATTGGCCACGACCTGCTGCTGCTCTTCCTCGCTGACGACCTGGCGGAACGATTGCTGCATCTCGTCCTGGAAGTTCTGGGGCGTGATGTCCTGTTCCTCGAGCGCCTGCTGGACCTCGTCGGGGAGCGAGTCGAACGACACCTGGCTCGCGATCTGGGCCGGATCGGGAAGGCTCAGGTTATCGGGCGCGATCGCCTCGACCGCGTTCGACACGCCGCGCGCGGTATTGCCGACGAGGCTCGACGCCGCGCCGAAGAGGGCGTTGCCGCCGAGGATGGCGACCGTCGCGAGAAAGAGCGTGGTGACCGCCCAGACCGCGGCGCCGTGGATGAGCGACGTGACGGGGCGCGGGATCCCGGCGAGGCGGGCCGCGACGTAGCCACCGGCGCCGAGCGCGACGATCTGGGTGATGACGGCATAGATGCCCGCGCCGATGCCGAGGCTGGAGCCGGAGGGCGACTGTCCCGTCGGGTCGATCGTCGAGGCGCCGATGCCGATCCCGAACGTGGTCAGGAGCACCATCAGCGCGGCCGCGATCACCGAGCCGGCGATGATGCCGCCCCAGGAAACGCGCCGGGGCGCGCCGGTGGGGGCGTCCCCGTAGGACGGGGAGGAAGCGGTGTAGGCCATCGGCACTCCAGACATGTTCGATTGTGGCGAAATGGAAACGCGGTGTTCGCGTTTTCACACTCTCAATCTGCTGTGGGGGTGGAAGTTCCCCTGCGTGCGGTGGCCGGGCCCTTGACGCACGCGCCGCGGGTGGGTTGATGGCGCCATGCGGACGAAATCGGAGAAGAAGCGCGGCAAGCCACGGCGGGTCCGGGAGGCCGACGATGCGCCGGTGGGCCGGTTGCGGCGGGCCCGCATCCTGGCGGTGCGCGTGCTCCTCGCCGTGATCGCGCTCGTCCTCGGCTCGGTCGCGCTCTTTTCGGTGGTGAACCCGCCGGTGACGATCACGATGGCGCTCGAGGGGCGCAGGCTCGGCGCGGTGGAGCGGGAGTGGGTGGCGATGGACGAGATCGCGCCGGTGATGGCGCGCTCGGTCGTGGCGGCGGAGGATGCGCGGTTCTGCACCCATTGGGGGTTCGACATGGCCGCGATCCGGTCGTCCATCGCGGCTGGAGGGACGCGCGGCGCGTCCACGATCACGCAGCAGGTCGCCAAGAACGTCTGGCTCTGGCAGGGGCGGAGCTGGCCGCGCAAGGCGCTCGAGGCGGGTCTGACGCCGCTCGTGGAGCTCTTCTGGTCGAAGAGGCGGATCCTCGAGGTCTATCTCAACGTGGCGGAATTCGGAGAGGGCGTGTTCGGCGTGGAGGCGGCGGCGCGGCATTATTTCGGGGTGGGGGCGGACGCGCTCGACGCGGGCCAGGCGGCACGGCTCGCCGCGGTGCTGCCCGACCCGAAAGCGCGATCGGCCGCGTCGCCCTCGGATTTCGTGACCCGCCGCGCGGCGTCGATCCGCGACGGGGCGGCCGTGATCTCGCGCGACGGGCGGGCGGCCTGCTTTCAGGGCTGAGGCTTGAAGCCCGGTGGCGATCGCGTCATGGAGGGCGCGACCCGACGAGCCAGAAGGCCCCCCATGTACCGCCTCTTCCACGTGCCCCTCTCGCCCTTCTGCCGCAAGGTCCGTCTCTGCCTCGCGGAGAAGCGGATCGAGGTGGAGCTCGTCGAGGAGCGCTACTGGGAGCGCGACGCCGACTTCCTACGCCGCAACCCGGCGGGCAAGGTCCCGGTGCTGCGCATCGACGGGACGCATTACGCCGAGAGCGGGCCGATCTGCGAATACCTCGAGGAGGTCCACCGCGACCCGCCGCTCCTGCCCGAAGGCGCCAAGGCACGGTTCGAGGTGCGCCGGCTCGTGGCCTGGTTCGACGGCAAGTTCTTCGACGAGGTGACCTCGAAGCTCCTCTACGAGCGGGTGAACCGCAAGATCATGGGGACGGGCTATCCCGACAGCACCGCGGTGAAGGCCGGGGCGAAGGCGATCAAGTTCCATCTCGACTACATGGCGTGGCTGCTGGACCAGCGGCGCTGGCTCGCGGGCGACGCGCTGACGATGGCCGATTTCGCCGCCGCCGCGCATCTTTCCAGCCTCGACTACATCAGCGACGTGGACTGGACGCGGTCGGAGAACGTCAAGGACTGGTACGCCAAGATCAAGTCGCGCCCGGCCTTCCGCTCCATCCTCGCCGACGTGGTGCCGGGCTTCCGGCCGCCCGCCCATTACGCCGACCTGGACTTCTGATCCCGTGGAGGGCGCGGTCCCTCCCGGCGCCGCGCTGAAGGCGGCGCTCGCGCGGGAGGCGCAGGCGGCGGGCTTCGCGAAGATGGGGGTGTGCCGCCCGGACGCGATCCCGCAGGCCGCCGGGCGGCTCGACGCCTTCCTCGCCGCCGGGCGGCACGGGCAGATGGGCTGGATGGCGGAGCGGGCGGCCTGGCGGCGCGACCCCGCCGCGCTCTGGCCCGCCGCGCGGTCGGTGGTGATGCTCGCCGAGAGCTACACGCCGGATCACGATCCGCTCGATGACGTGGGACTGGCCGAGCGCGGCGCGGTCAGCGTCTACGCGCAGGGGCGCGACTACCACGACGTGGTGAAGAAGCGGCTGAAGCGGCTCGCGCGCTGGCTCGCGGGCGTGGCCGAGGCGGGCGGCTTCGACGGGCCGGAAGGCTGGGTGGCGGTGACGCCGGTGCGGGAGGCGTCCGGGGAGGCACCTGCCGGTCGCGGCATGGGTGACATGCGCGAGGGCGAGGCGGGGAGCCGGGAGGCCCCGGCGCGGGGGCCGGGGCGCCGAGGTTCGGGGCTGGCGGTGTCGCGCCCCGGGCTCGACCCGGGGCCTCGCGGGGACATGGAGCCCGGCGAGGAAGGCGAGACCGGGGACCGGGAGGCGCTTCCAGGCGAAACTGGGAACCGGGTGCCGCTCTCGAAGACGCAGGGGGCGTCATCGAGCGCGCACGCGGCGAAGCCTGCGGTTTCACCGGTCAAGGTCTTCGTCGATACCGCGCCGGTGATGGAGAAGCCGCTGGCGCAGGCCGCGGGGCTCGGTTGGCAGGGCAAGCACACGAACCTGCTCGGGCGCGATCTCGGCAACTGGATCTTTCTCGGCGCGATCTTCACCACCTTCGACCTGCCGCCCGACCGGGCCGAGACGGAGCATTGCGGGTCGTGTCGCAAATGCCTCGACATCTGCCCGACGGACGCCTTCCCCGCGCCCTTCGAACTCGATGCGCGGCGCTGCATCTCCTATCTCACGATCGAGCATCGCGGGCCGGTGGACGAGAGCCTGCGCCCCGGCATCGGCAACCGCATCTATGGCTGCGACGATTGCCTCGCCATCTGCCCCTGGAACAAGTTCGCCGTTGCGGGGCGGGACATGAGATTGGCGCCCGCGCCCGGACGCCGCGCGCCGGAGCTGGCCGCGCTGGCCGGGCTCGACGATGCAGGCTTCCGCGCGGCCTTCTCGGGCTCGCCCATCAAGCGGATCGGGCGCGACCGGTTCGTGCGCAACGTCTGCTACGCGATCGGCAATTCCGGCCGGCCGGCGCTCGGCGCGGCACTCGGGCCGCTCGTCTCCGATCCCGACCCGGGCGTTGCGGACGCGGCGCGCTGGGCTAAAATCCGGCTCGAAACAGGGTAGGGGGAGCCCCGCGTGGCCGGGACGAGAGGATTGCACAAGCTGGCCTTGCTGGCCGAACGGATTTTTGACCGCGTGCGGCCGAACCGGGTCGTCGAGCGCCCGGTCCTCGACGCCTATCGCGGCTATGCCACGCCCGGCGGTCTCGTCCTGCGCGGCAGGGTGCTCGCGAGCCTGCGCCGGACCACGCCCGATCCGGGCCAGAGCCGGTGGCAGAACCTGCGCGAGATGGTCTCGCTCTTCTTCACCAACGAGGTCGCGAACGTGCTCGTCGAGGCGCCCGCTCACGGCGTCAGCACCCGCAGCGACGAGGAGGGCTATGTCATGTTGGATGTGCCCGGAGACGCCGCGCCCGGCTGGCAGGAGATCGACCTGCAGATCGCGGGCGATCCGGAGAGCCGGGTTTCCTTCCGCGCGATGGTCCCGAGCCGGGAGGCGCGGTTCGGCGTGATCTCCGATATCGACGACACGATGATGCACACGGGGGCGTATTCGCTCGCCCGCAATCTCTGGACCACGTTCACGGGCTCGCTCAACACGCGGAAGATCTTTCCCGACGCGGTGGCGTTGATGGACCACCTCTCGGGCGGCGGGCGCAATCCGGTCTATTACGTCAGTTCCTCGCCGTGGAACCTGCACAGCTTCCTCGAGCGGGTCTTCGACCGCGCGGGTCTGGTGGCGGGGCCGATGTTCCTGCGCGATTACGGCCTCTCGGAAGACAAGTTCTTCACCGGCACGCATGGCGATCACAAGGGCGATGCGATCGATCGGATTCTCGCCGCCAATCCCGATCTGCCCTTCGTCCTCGTCGGCGATACCGGTCAGCACGACGCGAGCGTCTATCACGCCGCCCGGCACCGGCACGGATCGCGCATCGCCGCCGTGATCCTGCGCGAGCCACGGCCGGGGCCCGATACGGAGAGCCACGCGAAGATCGAGGCGATGCGGAAGGAGGGCGTGAGCGTCTTCGACGGGCCGGATTTCGCGGGCGCGGCAGAGATGCTGCAGGCGCGCGGGATCGCGCCGTAGCCGTCTGGTATTCCGCCGTATACCGGTATAGCAGCCCCGCATGGCTCCCCTGCGCGGCATCTCCCTCATCCTCGTGGCGTTCACGATCCTGACCTTCATGTCGGCCTTCGTGAAGGCCGCGTCCGAGACCGTGCCGACCGGTCAGGTCGTGTTCTTCCGCGCGTTCCTGTCGCTGCCGATCATCGCGGGATGGCTCTGGGCGCGGGGAGAACTTCGCAGCGGGCTCTATGTCGGCAACCTCCGCAGCCACGTGGTGCGCGGGGTCGTGGGCACGGTGTCGATGGGGCTGGGCTTCGGCTCGCTCGCGATCCTGCCGCTGGCCGAGGCGCAGGCGATCCGCTTCGCCACGCCCGTCTTCCTCGTGGTCTTCGCCGCGCTGATCCTGGGCGAGCGGTTCCGACTGATCCGGCTCGGCGCCGTGGCGGCGGGGCTCGCGGGCGTCCTCGTCATCGTCGCGCCGCGGTTCGGGACATCCGACATGAGCGGCCTAGCGCTTCTCGGAGCGGGCATGGCGCTGACCTCCGCGGGGCTCGCGGCGCTGGCGCAGGTCATCATCAAGGCGATGTCGGGCACGGAGCGGAGCGAGGCGATCGCGTTCTACTTCCTCGCCACGGCGGCGGTGGGCGCGCTTTTCACGCTGCCCTTCGGCTGGGTCTGGCCCACTCCCTACGAAGCGCTGCTCCTCGCGGGATGCGGCCTCTTCGGCGCGGTGGGACAGATGTTCCTGACGGCGAGCTATCAATATGCCGACGCCTCGGCGCTGGCGCCCTTCTCCTACATCTCGATGATCTGGGCGACGCTGATCGGGTTCGTCTGGTTCGGCGAGGTGCCGGATTGGCCGATCTACGCGGGCGCCGCGCTGATCATCGGGTCGGGCATCGCGATCGTCCTGCGCGAGCACCAGCTGAACCGTGCGGAAACGGCCCGGCGCAAGCTGCGCGCGAAGGGAATGATGTAGCCGGCGGCGCAATACGCTATGATGGCGGGACAGGCGATTCACTCGAAGGAGGAACGAGATGTCCCGTCATGTTCTCGATCAGTCAGGTTCGCGGGTTACGACCCGGTCGCTCGCGCGGTGCTACGCGCTCGACCGGATGGCCCGGGCGGGCGAGCTGAGCCGGCGCCTCGTCCGGCTCGACCGCGCCGCGCCCGTCCGTCCCGCGCGGCGCCTGCCCAGGTTTCTCAGGATCGCGCGCGGGATCGAAGCCTAGCTCCGGACCAGCTTCTCGTAGGCGTCGGAGATATCGCGGGCCATGGCGCCGACCTCGAACGTGTAGTCGCCGATGGAGCCCACCGGGGTCACTTCCGCCGCCGTGCCGGTGAGCCAGCATTGCTGGAAGCCCTCGAGCTCCTCGGGCATGATGTGGCGCTCGTGGACGGGGATGTCGCGCTCGCGCAGCATCTGCAGCACGGTCTGCCGCGTCAGGCCGTTGAGGAAGCAATCGGCGAGCGGCGTGTGCACCTCGCCGTCCTTGACGAAGAAGATGTTGGCGCCCGTCGCCTCCGCCACGTAGCCGCGGTAATCGAGCATCATCGCGTCGGAGCAGCCCTTGGCTTCCGCCGCGTGCTTCGACATCGTGCAGATCATGTAGAGGCCGGCTGCCTTGGCCTCCGCCGGGATCGTCTCGGGGGAGGGGCGCTTCCACTTCGACAGGTCGAGCTTCGCGCCGCGGGTCTTGGCATCGCCGTAGTAATTGCCCCATTCCCAGGCGGCGACCGCGAGGCGGACCGGGTTGCGGGCGGAGGCCACGCCCATGTCGGGGCCGGCGCCGCGCCAGGCGATGGCGCGGACATAGGCATCGGTGAGCCCGTTCGCCTTCAGCACGGCGTCCTTGGCGGCGTCGATCTCGTCGAGCGAATAGGGGATCTCGAAATCGATGAGCCCCGCGGAGCGGACCAAACGCTCGGAATGTTGGCGGCCCTTGAAGATCTTGCCCCCGTAGCAGCGCTCCCCCTCGAACACGGAGGAGGCGTAATGCAGGCCGTGGGTCAGGATGTGCACATTCGCATCGCGCCATTCGACGAGCTGGCCGTCCATCCAGATCTTGCCGTCGCGATCATCGTAGCCGCCTGACATGGTTCTTCCCTCATTTCCTGGATATTACAAAAATAGGTCCATACCGGACACAAAGTTGCGTAAACTTGGAGGATCGGCTAACACCCGCCCCTTGGAATGTCAACAAAGCTGACTTAAACTTTGTTTATAATTTACGCAGGGAGAAAACCGCGATGTCCCAAGGCCATCACTCGAGGGGCGAGACGCTGCTCTTTCTGACCGACGCGCAGCTGCGCGCGGGGATCGAAGCGATGTTCTTCGCCTACCGCGGGTTCACGGCCGACCCCGACAGGATCCTCGCGCGCTACGGCTATGGCCGGGCGCATCACCGGGCGGTGCATTTCATCAACCGGTGGCCGGGCACGACGGTCAACAATCTCCTCGCGATCCTGGGCGTGACGAAGCAATCGCTGAATCGGGTGCTGCGGACGCTGATCGAGGATGGCCGCGTGGAGAGCCGCGTAGGCGAACGGGACAAGCGCGAGCGGCATCTTTACCTGACCGAGATCGGCCGCGCGCTCGAGGCGGAACTCGCGGAGGCGCAGAGTGCGCGGATGCGCGACGCCTTCCGCCGTGCGGGGCCGGACGCGGTCGCGGGATTCCGCGAGGTGCTCGAGGCGATGATGGAGGAAGAGCAGCGCCGGCAGTTCCGCGGCACGGCGGAGGCCGCCGAATGACGCATGCGTCCGACGCGCATCTTCTCATCGTCGACGACGACGAGCGGATCCGCGCGCTCCTTTGCCGCTTCCTCGGGCGGGCGGGCTTCTACGTCACTGGCGCGCGCGACGCGGCGCAGGCGCGGCGGCTGCTCGAGGGGCTCGATTTCGACCTGATCGTGCTCGACGTGATGATGCCGGGGGAGGACGGGGTCACGCTGACGCGGGACCTGCGACGGGCGCGGGCGATGCCGATCCTGCTTCTGACCGCGAAGGGCGGGACGGACGACCGGATCGCCGGGCTCGAGGCGGGGGCGGACGACTACCTCGCGAAGCCCTTCGAGCCGAAGGAGCTTCTTCTGCGGATCAACGCCATCCTGCGCCGCGTGCCTGCCGCCTCCGACAATCCCGCCCTGCCCAAGGTGCTTCACCTGGGCCGGATTCGCTACGATATCGGGCGGGGCGAGATGTGGCAGGGGGACAATCCCGTGCGGCTCACCGCGACGGAGGCGCAGCTCATGCGGATCTTCTCCGCCTCGCCCGGCGAGGTGGTGAGCCGGACCCAGCTCATCGAGGATCTGGGCCGCGGCGGCCCGGAGGGGGAGGGAGCGCAGGACCGGGCCGTGGACGTGCAGATCACGCGGCTCCGGCGCAAGATCGAGGCCGATCCGAAGCAGCCCCGCTATCTCCAGACGGTGCGCGGCGCGGGTTACCTGCTTGCACCCGATTGAGGGGGGCGTTTGACTGAACCCGGTCAGAGGCAGGGGGCGGCATGGGCGTGATCTGGTATTCGCACGAGGCGGGGCGCGGCCACGTGACGCCGCAGGGCCATCCCGAGCAGGTCGCGCGGCTCACCGCGGTGGAGCGCGGCCTGCGCGACGTGCCGGGGCTCGACCGGCGCGAGGCGCCGCGGGGCACGGAGGAGGACGTGCTGCTCTGCCATCCCGCGCGCTATCTCGAAAAGGTCCGGTCCGCGATCCCCGAAGAGGGGTGGAGACAGCTCGACGCGGACACGCATCTGGCGCCGGGCTCGCTCGAGGCGGGGCTCAGGGGCGTGGGCGGTTGCGTCGCGGCCGTCGATGCGGTGCTGGGCGGGGAGGCGCGGGCGGCCTTCGTCGGCTGCCGTCCGCCCGGGCATCACGCGGAGCGGGAGACGGCGATGGGGTTCTGCCTCTTCGGCAACGCGGCGATCGCGGCGCGCCACGCGCTCGAGCGGCACGGGCTGTCGCGCGTGGCGGTGGTCGATTTCGACGTCCATCACGGCAACGGCACGCAGGACCTGCTTTGGGACGAGAGCCGGGCACTTTTCGCGTCGTCGCACCAGATGCCGCTCTATCCCGGCTCCGGGGCCGCGTCGGAGCGGGGCGCGCACGGGCAGATCGTCAACGTCCCGCTGGATCCCGGCACGGGCGGGGCGGAGATGCGCGCGGCCTACGAGGCGGAGATATTGCCGCGGCTCGAGGACTGGGCGCCCGAGCTCGTCATCGTCTCCGCCGGCTTCGACGCGCATGCCGACGATCCGCTCGCCAATCTCGGCTGGAGCGAGACGGATTATGCCTGGCTCACCGAGCGGATCTGCGACGTGGCGGACCGGGTCTGCGCGGGCCGCATCGTCTCGACTCTCGAGGGCGGGTATGATTTGCCGGCCCTTGCCGCGTCCGTCGCGGTGCATGTCAACGTCCTTGAGGAACGCAGCCGATGAGCGACACCCCCGTCTCCGAGATGAGCTTCGAGCAGGCGATGGCCGAGCTCGAGAGGGTCGTGGGCCAGCTCGATTCGGGCGACGTGGCGCTCGACGAGTCAATCCGCCTCTACCAGCGCGGCGCGGAGCTGAAGAAGCGCTGCTCCGACAAGCTCGCGGAGGCCGAGGAGAAGGTCGCGGCGATCACCCTCGACGAGCAGGGGCAGCCCGCGGGCACGCAACCGCTCGATCCGAAGTGAGCTTCGCCGATCGGCTTCGCGAGGATGCCGGGCGCATCCAGTCCCGGCTCGACCGGGCGGTGACGGGTGCCGAGCCCGTCCATGACGCGATGCGCCATGCGCTTTCGGGCGGCAAGCGGCTCAGGGGCTTTCTGGTGATCGAGGGGGCGGCGCTCTGCGGCGGACCCGACGGGCTTGAGGCGGCGGCGGCGATCGAGGCGCTCCATGCCTATTCGCTCGTCCACGACGACCTTCCTTCGATGGACGACGATGCGCTCCGGCGCGGGCAGCCGACGGTGCACGTGAAATGGGACGAGGCCACGGCCGTGCTCGCGGGCGACGCGCTGCAGACGCTGGCCTTCGAGCTTCTCGCGGCACCCGAATGCCATCCCGATCCGGGCGTGCGCGTGGCGCTCGTCGCAAGTCTTGCGCGGGCGGCGGGGGCGGAGGGCATGGTGCTCGGCCAGGCGCTCGACATCGCGGCCGAAAGTGCTGTGGCGCCGCTCGACCTCGCGGCCGTGGAGGCGTTGCAGGCGGGCAAGACCGGCGCGCTCATCGAGTGGTCCGGCCGCGCGGGGGCGGTTCTCGCGGGCGCCGATCCCGCGCCGCTCGGCGCCTATGCGCGCGCGCTCGGCCGGGCGTTCCAGATCGCCGACGACCTTCTCGACGCGCATGGCGACGCCGCGGCGATGGGCAAGCGCGCGGGCAAGGACGCGGCGGCGGGCAAGGCCACCTTCGTCTCGCTCCTGGGTGTCGACGACGCGCGGGGGCGCGCGCACGCTCTGGTGGAAGAGGCATGCGACGCGCTCTCGCCTTACGGGTCTCGGGCGGAGACCTTGCGCGATTGTGCGCGTTTCGTGCTCGAACGCGACCGTTAGTCCCTTCGAAAAACGCGTCCGCCGATTTGCGCCGGGCGGCGGCCTTCTGTATCACGAAGGCCGAATTGGGAGAGCATCAGACATGACCGACCGCCCGAAGACCCCCGTTCTCGACCGGGTTTCGAACCCTGCCGACCTCCGTTCCATGAGCGACGAGGACCTGATCCGGGTGGCCGACGAGCTTCGTGCGGAGACGATCTCCGCGGTGAGCCAGACGGGCGGGCACCTCGGCGCGGGGCTCGGCGTCGTGGAGCTGACCGTGGCGCTGCACGCGGTCTTCGACACGCCACGCGACCGGTTGATCTGGGACGTGTCGCATCAATGCTATCCGCACAAGATCCTCACCGGACGGCGCGACCGGATCCGCACGCTGCGCCAGAAGGACGGGCTTTCGGGCTTCACCAAGCGCTCGGAAAGCCCCTACGACCCGTTCGGCGCCGCGCACAGCTCCACCTCCATCTCCGCCGCGCTGGGCTTCACGGTTGCGCGCGACCTCGGCGGATCGCCCGACCCCTCGCTCGGCGACGCGATCGCGGTGATCGGCGACGGGGCGATGTCGGCGGGCATGGCCTACGAGGCAATGAACAATGCGGGCCATCTGGGCCGGCGGATGTTCGTCATCCTCAACGACAACGAGATGTCGATCGCGCCTCCCACGGGCGCCATGTCCTCCTATCTCTCCCGCCTCTATGCGGGCGCGCCGTTCCAGGAGTTCAAGGCCGCGGCCAAGGGCGCCGTCTCGATGCTGCCGCCCCCCTTCCAGGAGGGGGCGAAGCGCGCGAAGGAGCTTCTGAAGGGGCTCGCCGTCGGCGGTACGCTTTTCGAGGAGCTGGGATTCTCCTATCTCGGGCCGATCGACGGGCACGACATGGAGCAGCTTTTGCCGATCCTGCGGACCGTGCGCGCGCGGGCGACGGGGCCGGTACTGATCCATGCGATCACGAAGAAGGGCAAGGGCTTCAAGCCCGCCGAGAGCGCGCGCGACAAGGGCCACGCCACGGGCAAGTTCGACGTCCTGACGGGCGAGCAGGCGAAGTCGAAGCCGAACGCGCCCTCCTACACCTCCGTCTTCGCGAAGGGGCTTCTGGCGGAGGCGGCACGGGACGACCGGATCGTGGCGGTCACCGCCGCGATGCCCGACGGGACCGGCCTCAATCTCTTCGCGGAACGCTATCCCTCGCGCTGCTTCGACGTGGGGATCGCGGAACAGCACGGCGTGACCTTCTCCGCGGGCCTCGCGGCGGGGGGGATGAAGCCCTTCGCGGCGATCTATTCGACGTTTCTGCAACGCGGCTACGACCAGGTGGTTCACGACGTGGCGCTGCAGCGGCTCCCGGTGAGGTTCGCCATCGACCGTGCGGGGCTCGTCGGTGCGGACGGCGCGACCCATGCGGGCGCCTTCGACGTGGCCTATCTCGCGAACCTGCCCGGGTTCGTCGTCATGGCGGCCTCCGACGAGGCGGAGCTCATGCACATGGTCGCGACCGCCGCGGCCCATGACGAGGGGCCGATCGCGTTCCGTTTCCCCCGCGGCGAGGGGACCGGCGTGGACCTGCCCGAACGGGGCGAGATCCTCGAGATCGGGAAAGGCCGGATCGTGGCGCAGGGAAAGGGGGTCGCGATCCTCAATTTCGGCGCGCGGATGAAGGAGGTCACGGAGGCCGCGGAGGCGCTTTCGGCACGCGGCGTGACCCCGACGCTCGCCGATGCCCGCTTCGCCAAGCCGCTCGATCACGACCTGATCCTGAAGCTGGCGGCCGAGCACGAGGCGCTCATCACCATCGAGGAAGGCTGCGTGGGCGGCTTCGGCAGCCATGTCGCGCAGCTTCTCTCCGACGAGGGGGTGTTCGACCACGGGCTCCGCTTCCGCTCGATGGTGCTGCCCGATACGTTCATCGACCAGGCCTCCCCCGAGGACATGTACGCCGTGGCCCGCCTCAATGCCGAGGATATCGAGGCGAAGGTTCTCGAGGTGATGGGGGTGGAAAGCCTCGGCCGCCGGGCCTGAGCCCCGCGGCGGGACGCGTCAGGCCTCCGCTTCGGCCTCCCCGTTGTCGGGGGTCGATCTCGCGCGGATCTCCTCGTGGCCCCGCTTCGATTGCACCTCGACATAGATCTTGCGGATGCTCTTCTGGTGATCGCGGATTTCAGCGTCGAGGCGGGTCACGATCTCCTCGATCCGGCCCGCCTGAACGTCGTCCTCGAAATCGAGGCTGACCGTCAGGAGGATGTCGTTCGGGCCCAGGTGCAGCGTGCGGATCTCGTTGATCCCGTCGATCTCGTCGTACCTGGCGATCCGCTCGCGGACCGCGTCGTAGAGTTCCGGCTCGGCCGATTCGCCGATAAGGAGACCCTTCACCTCGATCGCCAGCAGGACCGCGATCACGCCGAGAAGGATGCCGATCAGGATTGATCCGATCGCGTCGAAGGCATGGATCCCGGTGGCCCAGGCGAGGCTGATGCCCGCCGCGGCGATAAGGATGCCGATGCAGGCGGCGGAATCCTCGAAGAGCACGACGAAGATCGACGGATCCTTCATGTCCCGGAAATCGCGCAGCATGCCGCGACCGCGCCGCCGCTCGTTGAACTCCTTGAAGGCCACGGTCCAGGAATACCCTTCGAAGCAGAAGGCGAGGAACAGCACGCCGAGCGCAATGAGGGGGGATTCCACCCCGCCTTCGCTCGAGAAGAGCTTGTAGATGCCTTCGAGGATGGAAAAGCCCGCGCCGAGCGCAAAGAGGAAGATCGCCACGAGGAACGACCAGAAATAGACTTCGGACCCATAGCCGAAGGGATGTTTCTCGTCGGGTGGCCGCTTGGAGCGATTGATCCCGATGAGCAGGAAGACCTGGTTCATCGTGTCGATGATGGAGTGGATGCCTTCGGCCAGCATCGACGAGGAGCCGGTGAACAGCGCCGCCACGAGTTTCGTCACCGCGATCGCGAGATTGGCGAACATCGCGGCGAAGACCGTCTTCTTGCTGCCGTCCTGTGACTCCGCGTTGTCCCCGTCCGCCGTCCCGTTCGCCTCGGTCATCGGAAAGCCCTCACCGCCATGTCTGATCATCACGCAACGCACACGGCAACGTGAGGTTCAGTGCGGATTGAAAATCCCGATGCCGGCGCGTCAGCCCAGGTAGATCTGGCCGGGAGGGTAGCGGACGCGGGGCGCCGATTGCGTGGCGAGGAAGAACCCGAGCGCGAGCGGACCGACCCGGCCCACGAACATGATGATCATGATGACGACACGGCCCATGCCGTCGAGCGTCCCGGTCGCCCCCATCGAGAGCCCGACCGTGCCGAAGGCCGACGCCGCCTCGAAAACCATCGAGAGGAAATAGGTGTCGTTGTTCAGCGTCAGGAGGAAGATGCCGATGAAGATGACCGCCGTGCTCAGCGTGGCGAGTGCCAGGACCTTCTGCATCTCGCTCGTTCCGATCCGGCGCCCGAAGGCGTTGAGGTTCTGTGAGCGGCGGAAGAAGGCGATGGTGCCGAGGATGAGGACGATCGCCGTCGTCACCTTGATCCCGCCCGCCGTGGAGGTCGAGCCGCCGCCGATCACCATGAGCGCGATCGTCATGAGCGCCGTCGCGTCGTGCATCCCGGCCGTGTCGAGCGTGTTGAAGCCCGCGGTGCGCGGCGTCACCGCCTGGAAGAAGCTCGCCTGCAGCTTCGCGCCGATCCCCTCGAGGCTGCCGAGCGTGCGCGGGTTGCTCCATTCGAGGAGCGCGAACATCACCCAGGCGACGAGGATGAGGACGATCGTGCCCGATATCATCAGCTTCGAATGCAGGCTCAGGCGCCGCCAGCAGCGCTTGGCGAAGATGTCGGCGAGCACCACGAACCCGAGCCCGCCGATGATGAAGAGAAGCGGCACGACGATGGTGACGATCGGGTGGTCCACCCAGGTCGAGAGGCTGTCGGGATAGAGGGCGAAGCCCGCGTTGTTGAAGGCGGAGACGGAGTGGAAGGCCGCGCTCCAGAGCCCCGCGCCCCATCCGAGGTCGGGCACGAAGACGAAAGAGAGGAGCGTCCCGCCGATGATCTCGGCCACGAGCGCCACGCCGAACACGATGCGGGTGAGCGTGGTGAGGTTGCCAAGCGAGGTCTGGTTGAGATCCTCGCGCAGGATCATCCGCTGCGGCATGCCGACCGTGATCCCGAGCGCGGAGAGGAGCAGGACCGCGAAGGTCATGAGCCCGAGCCCGCCGAGCTGCATGAGGACCATGAGCACGCCCTGCCCGAAGAGGGTGAAGGCAGTGCCCGTATCGACGACGACGAGCCCCGTCACGGTAACGGCGGAGGTCGCCGTGAAGAAGGCGTCGCCCCAGCCCACGTCGCCGGTATTGGCGAATGGTAGTTTCAGCACGAGCCCGCCCAGCGCGATGAAGATGAAGTACATCGCCGCCAGCATGCCGGGGGGCGGCAGCCGCTTGAGCCAGTCCAGAAAGGCCATCAGAGGCTCGACGCGAAGGACCGCAGGTCGCTGCGGCGCCCGAGCACCAGGAGCAGGTCATCGGCCTGCAACTCGCAATCCGCACTCGCATCGCCGACGAACTTGGTGCCGCGCATCACGCCCACGCAGCGCAGGTCGTACTTCTCCAACTTGAGCGCGCTGATCCGCTTCGACGTCAGCGCCTCGGGCACGCGCATGTTGACGACGTGATAGCCGTTGCCGAGGCTCACGTAGTCGCGCACGAGCGGATTGTGCAGCGCCTGCGCGATCTGCCGCCCGACATCGACCTCGGGGTGGATCACACGGTCGACGCCGAGCCGAGACAGAATGCGGTGATGAGTGCGCGACGTGGCCTTCGCCCAGACTTTGTCGACACCGACGAGGCGCAGGTTCATCGCCGAGAGCACGCTCGCCTCGAGGTTCTCGCCCATCGCGACGAGGCCCGTCGCGCATTCCTGGATCCCGGCCTCGCGAAGCGCCTCCTCGTCGCGCGCGTCGAGGATCATGGCCTGGTCGAGTTCCTCCGCAAGGTCGGAGACGCGGCGCTCGTCCTGGTCGATGCCGATGACGTGGTTGCCGAAACGCTTGAGTTCGAGCGCGACGGTGGTCCCGAAATTCCCCAGGCCCACGACGACGAACATCGCGGAGGGGCCGGATTGCGGGCGGGATTTCTGCTTGTCGTTTGCCATGCGGGTCTGATCCGATCAGCCTTCGGTGGGGGGATGCGCGCCGGTCTCGGCGCGCAGCAGTGCCGCGAGCCCGTCGCGATAGGTGGGGTATTCGAGCGTCACGCCGAGTTCCGCGTGCAGGCGGTCGTTCCGCACGCGCTTCGATTCGGCGTAGAAGCTTCGCGCCATCGGGGACATCTCCGCGTCCTCGAAGGCGACCTCCGGCGGGCGCGCGACGCCGAGGAGGTCGGCCGCGTGGGCGATGACGTCCTGCGGTGGTGCCGGGTCGTCGTCGCAGACGTTGTAGACTGCGCCGGGGCGTGGCCGGGCGATGGAGGCCACGAGGACCCGCGCGATGTCGTCGACATGGATGCGGCTGAAAACCTGGCCGGGTTTCACGATGCGCCGCGCGGTCCCGTTTCGCACCTTGGCGAAGGGGCCGCGTCCGGGACCGTAGATCCCTGCGAGGCGGAAGATATGGAGCGGCAGGCCGCTTTCCGCCGCGAGCGCCCGCCACGCCGCTTCCGCCGCCACGCGCTGTTCGCCGCGGCGCGTGGAGGGGGCGAGCGGCGTCTCCTCGTCGATCCAGCCGCCGCCGTGATCGCCGTAGACGCCGGTCGTCGAAAGATATCCCACCCAGTCGAGATGCGGCGCGGCCGACGAGAGCGCGTCGCGGCACGCGCCGAGAACCGGATCGCCCGCCTCGTCCGGTGCGGCGGAGACGAGGATATGCGTGGCCCGCACGATCTCCGGCGCCGGATCGGTGCCCGGCCAGAGAAGCGGGGTCACGCCCTCGGATCGTATCTCCTCCGCCTTCTCGGCACGCCGCGTGGTCCCGGTGATCTCCCACCCGGCGGGCAGGAGTTGTCGCGCCAGGGCGCGCGCCGAATAGCCATGGCCGAACGAGAGAAGTCTCATGCCGCGATCCGCGCCGTCGTCTCCGGGCAGGGCGCATCGAAGAACGCGTCGAGGAGGCGGGCGAAGACCAGGGGCGCGGCGGGCAGGGCGGCGAAGAGCGTGGCGGAGCTTCTGAGCTTCATCGCGTCGATCGCGCCGAAGATCGCCTCGGCGGAGAGATCGCGATGGTCCAGCGTCAGCTCGCACATCTCGATGAGGCGCGGGCCCAGCACCGGATGGGAGAGGTAACGCTCCGCTTCGTCGAGATCGACGATCCCGTATCGATGCGCCATCGCCGACCGCCCGAGCCCGCGAAGCTGCGGAAAGACGAACCACATCCAGTGCGAGACCTTGCGTCCCCGCTCGATCTCGGCGCGCGCCGTCTCGTACGCACCCTCCTGCGCCTCGACGAAGCGGTGGAGGTCGTCGTCGGAGGTGGCGGCGGTGGACATGGCGCGAGAGTTGACGCGACCGCCCGGCCTTGGCAAGGCCCCCGCGTGATGGCTCGCCTGCGTCATGATGCGCGGAGGCAACGTTCGTTTCAGGCCTCGGGATCGAGAAGGTGGAGAAGGGCGCGCTCCGCGCGTCGCAATCCCCGTCGCGTCGACCCGGCGGCCGCGAGGTCGCGCCGCGCCTCCGCCTCCCAGTCCGCAAGCGCGATGACCTCGGGATGGATGTAGCTGTTCCGCGCGATCGCGGGCGTATTGCCGAGCCGTGCGGCGGCCGCATCGGCCATCCGCTTGATCGTCAGGCTTTCCTCCTCGAGCGCGGCTTCCATGGCGGCGGCGCTTCCGTTCCACGTGCGGAAGGTCTTGGCGGTGAACCCGTCCTGCCCGCTGATCTCCGCGAGGAACTCGTTCACCTCCGCCGAGGTGACCTCGTGCGCCTTGCCGTCGTCGTCGAGCCAGGTGACGAGCGTGGCGCCCGGCAGATCGTCGAGTTGATGGAGCACCTGCGCGAGCCGTCGATCCTTCAGGTGACGCTTGATGCGCAGGCCGCCCTTGCCGCGATAGTTGAGCGTCAATGCGTCGGGGGTCAGCGCCACGTGGCGCGGCCGCAGCGTGGTGGCGCCATAGGTGCCGTTCTCCGCCGCGTAGTCGCGATTGCCCACCCGAAGCGAAAGCCGGTCGATCATCGCGAGAACGGCCGCGGTCGCGACCCGGCGCTCGCCTGCTTCCCCGCCCAGATCCTCGCTGATGCGGCGCCGGATGCGCGGAAGCGCGGCGCCGAACCGGGCAAGATCGCCGTATTTCTTCTGCGCGCGGAACGCGGTCCAGGCTTCGTGGTAGCGGTATTGCTTGCGCGACCGGGCATCGCGGCCCGTCGCCTGGAGATGGCCATCCGCCTCGGGGCAGATCCAGACCTGCTCGTAGGCGGGCGGCACGGCGAGGGCGTCGAGCCGCGCGCGTTCGCGCCGGTTCTCGATCCGCGTGCCGTCGGGGGCGCGATAGCTGAATCCTCGCCCCGCGCGTCTGCGGCTGATCCCCGGGCGCGTATCGGGAAAATAGACGAGGTTCGGTACGTCCTGCATGATGCCCGCGGAACGTTCCGTGAGGGGGTGGGTTCCGGCCGTCCGTCTTGTCGGCCTGCGGCAATTTCGCTAGAGCCGCGGTACCTCCCCAAGGAGTTGCCATGCGCGCCCAGGACTCGCTCCCCGTCATCTCGCCGCCGGTCCCCGATCCGGAGGCCTTCACCGATCCGGCCGCCGCAGTCCGCCGGTTGCGCGAAATCTACGACATCGCGACCGCGTTCCTATGCGAGCATTTCGCCGGCGCTCTTTCGGGCGGGCGCCCGGAGGCCCGGTTCCGCGCCTTCTATCCGGAGATCCGTCTTACCACGACGAGCTATGTCAGCGCCGACAGCCGGCTCAGCTTCGGCCACGTGGTCGAGCCGGGGACCTATTCCACGACGATCACGCGGCCCGATCTCTTCGCCAATTACCTCCACCAACAGATGAAGCTCCTGATCGAGACGCAGGGCGTACCGATGATCATCGGCACGTCCAGCACGCCGATGCCGGTGCATTTCGCCGTATCGGGCCAGGGCGGCGTCGCCGTGCCGCAGGACGGGGTGATGGATTTCGCGCTGCGCGACGTGTTCGACGTGCCCGACCTCTCGACGACGCATGACGACATCGTCAACGGCCGCGGCTTCCGTCACGCCGACGGCTCCGCGCCGCTCGCGCCCTTCACCGCGCAGCGGATCGACTATTCGCTCGCCCGCCTTGCGCATTACACCGCGACCGATCCCGAGCATTTCCAGAACCACGTCCTCTTCACCAACTACCAGTTTTACGTGGAAGAGTTCGAGCTCTATGCCCGGATGGTGCTGGACGATCCCGAGAGCCGCTATACGGGCTTCGTCGGGCCGGGCAACGCGCGGATCGAGGATGGGCAGGCGCCGCTTCCCGCCCCGGAGAAGATGCCGCAGATGCCGTCCTATCATCTCACGGCGCCCGACGGGCAGGGGATCACGCTGGTCAATATCGGCGTCGGCCCCTCGAACGCGAAGACCGCGACCGACCATATCGCCGTGCTCAGGCCCCATGCCTGGCTGATGGTGGGCCATTGCGCGGGTCTCAGGAACTCCCAGCGGCTGGGCGATTTCGTCCTCGCACATGCCTATCTTCGCGAGGACCACGTGCTCGACGACGACCTGCCCGTCTGGGTGCCGATCCCGGCGCTCGCCGAGGTGCAGGTCGCGCTCGAGGATGCGGTGGAGCAGGTGACCGAGCTCGAGGGCTACGAGCTGAAGCGGATCATGCGCACGGGCACGGTCGCCACGATCGACAACCGCAACTGGGAGCTGCGCGACCAGTCCGGCCCGGTGCAGCGGCTCTCGCAATCGCGCGCCATCGCCCTCGACATGGAGAGTGCGACGATCGCGGCGAACGGCTTCCGCTTCCGCGTGCCCTACGGCACGCTCCTCTGCGTGTCCGACAAGCCGCTGCACGGGGAGCTGAAGCTGCCGGGCATGGCGTCGGATTTCTACCGCACTCAAGTCGCGCGGCATCTGCTTATCGGCATCCGCGCGATGGAGGCGATCCGGGAAATGCCGCTTGAACGGATACACTCGCGAAAGTTGCGTTCGTTCGAGGAAACGGCGTTTCTTTGATCGAACGGCCCTTCCGAGCCTCGAACGTCAGCCGGATCACGCCGAAATCCGCCGATGCACGGGGCCGATCCGGTCCGATCTGGAATTATTTGAAGAAAATCACCTGAAATCAGGTATCCCACCATTAGTTTTGCTTGATCTTTCAGCCACCAAGCGTTGTGTTGCCCCCATAGATAACGCTTATTCATCAAAAGGGCCGCACAGGCGGACTATCGAGGAGACAACCAAATGGCGACGAAACCGATGACGAAGACCCAGCTCGTGGCGGCTTTGGCGGAGAAGCTCGACAGCGACAAGAAGGCCGCGAACGAGGCGCTCGACGCGCTGACGGAGATCATCACCGACGAAGTGTCGGGCGGCGGCGCGGTGACGCTGCCGGGCGTCGGCAAGATCTACTGCCGCGAGCGGCCCGAGCGGATGGTGCGCAACCCCGCCACCGGCGAGCAGATCAAGAAGGATGCGGACAAGGTCGTCAAGATGACGATCGCGAAGGCGCTGAAGGACAGCGTCAACGGCTAAAAGCCGTCGAGCAGCGGTGAGCGAAGGCCGTCCCGATCGGGGCGGCCTTCGTCGTTTGCGCGACCCCGGACGCGAAAAAGCCCCGCCGGATCTCCCGGCGGGGCGAGTGGGCACCATGGCGGGCGCGCCTTGGACGGCGCGCCTCCGGCCACGGTGCCGGCGGCAACCTGTATCAGCCGAGCTCGGCGCGGATCTGTTGTCTCAGAAGGTCGATAGGAACGCGCTGTCCGTCGCGCACGAAACTCCAGTAGGTCCAGCCGTTGCAGGACGGCGCCCCGTCGAGTGCTGCACCCACCTGGTGGATGGATCCCTTGAGCCCGTCGACGACGAGCGTGCCGTCGGCGCGGACCTTCGCCTGCTGGCCACGGCCATTGACCAGCATCTCCCCCGGCCGGAGCATCCCGCGCTCGACGAGCTGACCGAAGGGCACGCGCGGCTCCGTCCGCTTGCCCGCCGTCACCTCGAGCGCGGTGCGGTCGAACTTCCGCACCCGGTCGAGACGGGCGCGCGCCACGTCGATATATCCCTGATCGCGCTCGATCCCGATGAAGTCGCGGCCGAGCATCTTGGCCACCGCGCCCGTCGTGCCGGTCCCGAAGAACGGATCGAGCACCACGTCGCCGGGATTGGAGGCACCGACGAGGACGCGATGGAGAAGCGATTGCGGCTTCTGCGTCGGATGCGCCTTTTCGCCCGCCGCATCCTTCTCCCGTTCATGGCCGTTGCAGATCGGCAGCACCCAATCCGAGCGCATCTGCACCCCGTCGTTCAGCGCCTTCAGCGCATCGTAGTTGAACGTGTATTTAGCCCCCTGGTCGCGGCCCGCCCAGATCATCGTCTCGTGCGCGTTGGTGAGCCGCTTGCCGCGGAAGTTCGGCATCGGGTTCGATTTCCGCCAGACCACGTCGTTGAGGATCCAGAAGCCCTGATCCTGCAGCGCGGCGCCGACGCGGAAGATGTTGTGGTAGGAGCCGATGACCCAGATCGCGCCCTCGGGCTTCAAGATGCGGCGGGCGGCCGCGAGCCAGGCACGGGTGAAGGTGTCGTAGGCCTCGAAGCTCGCGAACCGGTCCCACGCATCGTCCACCGCGTCGACGCGCGAATTGTCGGGGCGTCGCAGGTCGCCTTTCAATTGCAGGTTGTAGGGAGGATCGGCAAAGATCAGGTCGACCGACGCTTCCGGCAGCCCCTCCATGATCTCCGTGCAGTCGCCGCACAGGATCTCGTTCAGAGGCAGCCGTGCCGCCGCCCTGGTCTTCGTCATCATGCTGCCTCTACCCCCGTGCCTCTCCGGGCCGGTCATTCGTTAACCCGAAGATGAGCGAGGGGGGAGGGACGGTCAAAATCTTTTTGCGATCAGCGCGTCGACGTTTCTGCTTGATACAAGATATTGTGGATTGGGCGGAACGAACGTCTATGGTGAGGGGTGATACCGTGGCTTTTAAGCCCCACCAGATGCTCTTTGGTCCCGTATCCCATGTTCCGCTCCCAGCCGTAGCCGGGGTGATGTTGCGCCAAATCCACCATGACGCGATCCCGCGCCACCTTTGCCACGATCGAGGCCGCGGCAATGGAGAGGCTGAGCGCGTCGCCCCGGACCAGCGGCGTGCCGGGGCAGGGCAGATCGCCGGGGAGCCGGTTGCCGTCGACCAGCACATAATCGGGGCGGATCGGCAGCGCCTCCACCGCGCGGCGCATGGCGAGGAAGGTCGCCTGGAGGATATTGATCGCGTCGATCTCCTCGACGCTCGCCGATCCGATGCCAACCTGCGCCGCGCTTTCCAGCTCCGCGGCGAGGGCCTCGCGCATGAGGGGACGGAGCGTCTTGCTGTCCGCGACGCCGGGAGGCAGCGCCGTCTCGCCGAGGATCACCGCGGCGGCGACCACGGGTCCGGCGAGGGGGCCGCGACCGACCTCGTCGATCCCCGCGACATATCGGTATCCGTCCGCGCGCAGGCGTCTTTCGTGGTGGAGATCGGGCATGGGCGGGGAATGGCGCATCGGGGCGGTGGTTCGCAAGCGGGGAAGATGGGGCAGGGTGCTTTGACCCTGCCCCGATCCGGCTCACCGGGCCGAGATGTGCGGAATATGGCCAGTGAACCGGAGCGACGGGGCCGCGCTCGTGTCGGCGCTGCACCTCCATCGGTGTCCTGACCCGGAGGACCGCTGCCACAGGCCGCATCATGCAGATGCGCGGTCCTGCGACGACGGACCCGATCGGGCCGCGTTTCCTGACGCGTGGTGCGACTTGCGCGACCACATCCCGCACTCTCTCTGGCCGCGAACGGGAAAGCCGTGCAATATCGACGCGATGTTATCGGATGACGGGGCACTTCGGGGGCGTCGTCATCGCTTGTCAGGCCCTGTCGGGCCTCAATCGTAAGGGCGTTTTACCGCATGGACCGTGTCACGTGATCCCGAGAGCACTGCCCCTCGCCCTGATCCTCCTGTTCGCCCTGTCCGGTGCGGCGAGCGCGGAATGCTATGCCGATTACAAGGCTAGCCGAGGCGATGACCCGCTCGAATTGCAATACGGCGTCATTCGGCTGAACGACGCCGAATGTGCCAACCCGCAGGCGGCAATCGCCCGAAGGATCGGGGGCGATGGCTGGCAACTTCTCGCGGTTCTCGGCACATTCGACGAGAACGGCGCGAAACAGAGACAGGCCGATGCTGGCGCGTATTACCTCCGTTACTGAAAGTAGCCGCAACATCGGCCGGATCGCCGCCTTGGGGATCGCCGCCATCGTCGCCGTCCTGCTCGTCGCGGTGGCGGCACTGATCGTGAGCCTGCCCGACGCCAACGCCTTCAACGCGCGGGTGGAGCAGCTTTTCGCGGAGAATGCGGGGCTGACCTCCATCGACTCGATCCGCCTGTTGGAGATCCTCGCGCAATCGGGCACGTCCTTCTCGGAGGTCCTGGCGAGCTACCGGGTGATGATCCTCGTGCTCCTGGTCTTCGCCACCGCGCTCCTCGTGGCGGCGCTCGTCTTCCTCGTGACCATCGTCGCGCTCAGCCGCCGCATGGGCGAGATCGAGCGCGCGGGCATCCAGGTCTCCTCCCTGATGATCAGCCGGGAGGAGCGCACGGTCTATCTCAACAACATGGGCTTCGCGCTCACCGAGGCCGCGATCGAGACGCTGAGCGTGCTCGCCGAGGCGCGGATGGACGAGGACGTGCTGACGGGGGCGGAGATCGAGGCGATGGTTTCGGGCCGTGCGGCCGCCGATTGCGACGAGGCGGCGGGCGCCACGCGGATCAAACGTCTACGCGACGCGCTCGGCAATCAGATGGTGAGCGAGCTTCTGGTCAAGACGATCGCGCGGCGCGGCTATATCCTCGCCATCGACAAGAACGTGATCCGCATGGTGTGACCGCCCGGGCGCGGCAAAAAAAATCCCCCGCGACGGGCGCGGGGGAGAGGCGGGATCGGCAGGGAAGCGGGATCAGACGGCGGCGGCGTTGACCTTTTTGGTCGCGATGGCCGTCATGTGGCGGTCGCCATCCGCGGTGGCGTCGAGGCATTCCTGCAGCACCGCCGCGTCGCCGTCGAGGTCGAGGCGGTTGGCGAAGGCCGCGAGGCAGCCGTATCCGGCGAGCGCGTAATGCACCATCCGCTGGTATTGCGTGATGATCATCGCGTCGCGCACGTCGTCGCTGCCGAATTCCTCGTCGAGGGCGTGGGCATGGACCTCCTTCACGAGACCCTCCATCCCCTTGCAGAACTCCTCGGTGGGCTCGATGCCGTGGTCGCTGCAGAGCTTCGCGATCTTCTCCATCCCCTCGCTGATGCCGTTCTGGCCGGCGATCAGCGCCTCGCTCAGTTCCTTGTCGCTCGCCACGCGGCCGAGCTTCGTGGTCGCGTCGAGACTCTGGCGGTTCGCGCTGTAGATGTCCTGAAGCTGGTCGAGATAGACGTCCTTGAGGGAATTCATTGCCATTGGCATCCTCCGATCGGGTTTATTCCAGTCTTGCTCTTCAGAACGCGAAGTCCCCGTGGATGTTCCGCTCCGGCCAAGCCCCTTGACCGCCACCTCCGGCTGTCATACCCAGCGAGCGGCCTAGGGGTTTAGCTCAGTTGGTAGAGCATCGGTCTCCAAAACCGAGGGTCGTGGGTTCGAGTCCCCCAACCCCTGCCAGCGATCCGCCAGTTGACGTCCGACAACGGTTCTCCGTCTTTACGACAAAAAACGGATTTGAGTGCGATGGACCTGACGCTTATCTCGCCGCGTTCGACCGTGCGGACCTGCGGTTCCCGGCGGGCATCTTACCGCCTATATTCCCTCAAAGTCGCAGCGATAGCGCCCGTTCGACATCTGCCCGGAGATAGATCGGACCGTAATCCTCGCCGGCGGGTCGGAAACGCTCGACGCCGCGTTCCTTGATCAAGGACCTCACGGAGTTCCGGTGCAGACCGGTTTCGCGGATGATCGTGGAGATCGTCATGAACTTCGCATGGAATGCCGCGGCGTCTTCCTTCGTGATATAGACATGTACGCGGTGCGTCCTCGGGTTCGGGAGCGGCGTGCCCGATGTATGGCCATCATCCACGAGCCTCTGGAAATCAGCCCGGTTCCGCAATCCGATCGATCGGCCGAACTCGCCCGCGCTTGGGAACGCCGGTCTTTGTCGCAGAGACCGATGGTCCTTCAGGGTGTCGACGTCGTTCCTGCAAACGAAGATACCGGCATACCTTGCAAGATCGGGTCGATGCCCGACCCGCAATCGCTTCTCCTCGATCGCCTCGACGATCCTTCGCAGATCGACGCCAGTTCGGTTCGGCGCGCGGTTGATATGCTCCCAGTCTCGATCGGCCGGATCGATCCGGGTTGCATCGGCGAGCAAGAGGTCGAGGAGATGGGTTCCGTCCGACAGTCGCCACGGGAACCTGACCGTCGAAATGTCGATGCGTGGCACGAGAAGGCCGGCGTCGACGAGGGCCCGGAACTGCGGCAGTGTTGCGCCGATGGCGCGGCGCATCTCCTTCGGCCCGACGAGCGTCGGGATCTCGGCCAGCAGATCGGCGTAGGCCGCGGCGTCGAACGTCTTCCGGGTATCGGGCCGGTCGTCATCCGGCGCGATCGCGCCATGCCGCACAAGGAACTGCTCGAGGATCTTCGATCCGACGCCGATCTCGCGGGCGGCGGATCGCAGGGAATGAAGCCGCCGGGCCTCGAGCCGTTCGCCGAGCACGTCATCGCCGGCTGCCATTGGGCAGGTCGCGAGGAGCCTGTCGCGCATGAGGGCCCGGAACGGTGCGAAGTCCGGGTCGTCCCGCAGGTCGGTCGGCCTTGATGCTGTAACCGCCCCCCGACGGCATCGACGTGCCAGGGTGGGATCGCAACAATCCATTTTGGGAGGCGGTCATGTCGGAGATTACC
>NZ_QKZL01000027.1:19938-39062 GCF_003253995.1 Palleronia aestuarii | reverse complement strand
CATGGCGGCCCGATCTATCCGTTGATCGCCAGAGACTTCGAGGCGCATGGCCCGGATCATCTCTGGGGTGAGCCATCGCGTCGCCATGCGTTCGAGACCGTTGGCGAACGACATCACCTTTGTCGCCATCACGACCGGCTTCGTTTATGTCGCGATCATCATGGATGCCTGGTCGCGACGCATCGTCGGCTACGCGATCGGACGGCGGATCGATGCACGCTTGGCCGTCGCCGCCTTCGAGCGCGCCATCGCCCTGCGCCGTCCGCTTCCCGGGTGCGTCTTCCACACGGATCGTGGATCGCAAGGCTGTCTCAACCGGTCGTCGCAACATGGCCAGCTTCTGCGTTCGCGAAGACCGCGTCCGGTGCCTCCGCCGGGGTTCTCCACGCGAGCGTCTTGCGGGGTCGCCCGTTGAGCGCGGCGGCGACGGCCTCGAGGTCATCGGGACTGTGCAGGCTGAGATCGGTGCCTTTAGGGAAGTATTGGCGGAGCAGACCGTTGGTGTTCTCGTTCGTGCCGCGCTGCCACGGGCTGTGGGGATCGCAGAAGTAGACCGGCAGATCCGCGGCGACGGTCAGTTCGGCGTGGCGGGCCATCTCCGCCCCCTGATCCCATGACAGGGAGCGACGAAGATGCTTGGGCAGGCGGGCGATACTAAACTGAATGGCATCCCTGACCGCCTCGGCGCCGTGCCCCGCGAGAGGCGGGCCGTTCTTGATCCGTGGGCCTTCGCCATGCCCGGGCAGCCGCGGAAGGTGCAGCAGCATCGTGAAGCGCGTCTGCCGCTCGACCAGGGTGCCGATGGCGGAGCGGCCCAAGCCAATGATCAGGTCGCCCTCCCAGTGACCGGGGACGGCGCGATCCTCGGCTTCGGCGGGACGCTCGCTGATCATGATCTCCGGTGTCACAAAAGACTTGCCACGGCCGGCGGTCCGGGCTCTGGGCACGCGCAGCGCCCGGCCGGTGCGCAGGCAAGCTGTCAGCTCGCGACGCAGGACGCCGCGCCCCTGGATATACAGCGCCTGATAGATCGCCTCATGACTGATCCGCATGGTCTCGTCTCCAGGAAAGTCGATCCGCAACCGGCTGGAGATCTGTTCGGGGCTCCAGGCCATGGCCCACCGGCGCGGCTGCCGCGGTCCGAGTCGGCGCCCCTTCCAGACGACGTCCGGACCAGTCACGACTGAGCCATCCGGCCGCGAGATCTGGCCCGAAAGCCTATCCTGCACATACTGCCGCAACGCCGAGTTCATCGCCAGCTTCGCAGGCTTCGGGCGCCGGGCTGCGCGCTCGGCATGCCATTGGGCCGTGGTCGCCCGGTAATCGAACCCGCCCGAGCGGGTCGCGGCGTTGCGTCGGACCTCCCGCGAGATTGTTGAGGCTGCCCGCCCCAAGCGGCGCGCGATCTCGCGCAAGCCAACACCCCGCGCCAGCAGCAGCGCGATCTCTTCACGTTCCTTAAGACAGAGATAGCGCCGAGATGGCGGCGGCGCCGATGGCGCCAAATGCGAAGGGGGCATGCCGCCAGCCTCTCGAAACCACCGTGTTCCGACCGGCTGCGAGACACCGGCCCGCACGGCAGCTTCCTCGCTGGGAAGACTAAGAGCAATCAGGGCCCAGAAGTGCTGGCGTTCAAATCGCTGCGCCACTCCGGGCCGCCCAGGAGAGCGCAGCTTGCGCCTCGTTGATCGCTCGGATTTTCGTCTACCTGTCGTCATCGCAACCTCCTTCAACAGGGGTGTTGCGACGACCGGTTGAGACCGCCAGCAACCATACCGGGACCAAGGCTTTGTCGGGCAGTTTGTCAGCGGCAGAATGGCTGTTGGGAGATCGCGGATATGATGCCGACTGGCTCCGCGAAGACCTTTCAGATATGGGCATAACGCCCTGCATCCCGGGGCGGAAGTCGCGCAACAAGCCGGTCCGATACGGCAAACGCCGATGCAAACGCCGCAGCAGGATCGAGATCATGTTCGGGCGTCTGAAGGACTGGCGTCGCGTTGCCACTCGATATGATCGTTGCCCAAAGGTCTTCCTGTCAGCAACTGCCCTCGCAGCGACCGTTCCGTTCTGGCTCAGAATCAATAAGTCTGGAGCTTATCGGCTGGTTCGGTGCCGGGATCGGCAGGTCGTCAGTATCAAGCGAAGCGGACTTTGCCGCACACCCCAGTCCGCCGTGAGTCTGTACTGCCTGCCTCATCCGACAGGTCAGTCCTGCCGCAATGCCATTCTGTAACTTTCGATTGGAACGGTCCGGACGCTTATCGCGTCACGCCGCGTCGGCCAATTGCGCCGCCTTGCGCTGCTTTGACGTCGTTCGATGTTGCAGAAAAAAGCGCATCATCTCGCGCGATGCATCCGGACCTGCAGGGTCGGCAAACCGACCGGCCCGACTGCCGCCGGACCAAGCATGGCCGGCGTCTTTCACGACCCAGAATTCCGTGAACGATCGGCCTTTTCCCCGGCGATGCGATTGCCTCACGAATGGATGCCCACCATGCCCGCGACTGCTCAGTTCGGTGCGGCGCAGTCCGTCGTAAGCGGCAGCGGCGCGTGATGCGATGAAGCGGCCGTTCCTGACATGGACGACCTTGTCATCTTCGCCGTGGAAAACGATCGTGGGCATTGGACCGGGGGATCGGTGGCCAGGGGCGCCATGTCTCATGGCAAGTGCGGCCGTCGTCGCGTCGCGTGCCGCGCCCCATGCCAGGCCTGAATGGGCCCCGACCGCAGCGAAGATGTCCGGATATGTCGCCGCGAGGATCAACGCCATCGATGCCCCCGCCGACAAGCCCGCGACATACACTCGCGCGGGGTCGGCCGGGGCGGTGCTCGCGACATCCCGCGTCAGACTGGCCAGAAGGGCGGGTTCGCCCGCGCCCCGGACCTGATCGCCGCGCCGATACCAATTCCAGCAGCGATTCTGCTGTGAGCGGCGTTCCTGCGCTGGATAGACGACGATGATGCCCAGTTCCTCCGCCAAGGCATTCATGCCGGTCCCTCTGGCGAAGTCATCCGGCGTTTGTCCGCATCCGTGCAGCATCATGAGGACGGGGAGCGGCTGCACCGTCGCGCAGGCGCAAGCGGGAACGTAAAGTTTGTAGGTCAGGCTGCCGACCTCGCAATCGTGTGTTCGCCATCCAAACGACGCGCCCCGGGGCAATGCCTTTCTAGATCGGGTAGTCGCAGAAGATGGTGGTACCGACTTCGAGGGTTTCACCGTCGGGTGCGGGCCGGCTTTCGGACGACTGGGCGTTCTACCCGTGGATTTCGCCGGGGTCTTGGATTTTGGGCGGGCTTTCCCGGCAGGTGGCTTGGGAAACATGGCACTGGTCATTTGCCCCATGGCCGTCGACGTGGCCTTTCGCAGCCGCTTGCGTCCGCGTATCTGGGCCTTCTTGAACGGGTTGAACATGCTGCTCGTTTTCCAGGAGTGGTTCGACAGAGCTGTCGCATGCGTTGTCGTGCTGCGCCATTCCCATCGGAGGCGCGGATGAACTTATCCCGACCCATGACCGTAGACCCGGGACGCTAAAGGATGGTGGTCGCAGGGTTTGGTAGATCATGACCGCAAGCGCTTCGAGACGTGAGCGCTTTGAGAATATCGGCGACCTCGATAAGTCGAGTCATGCTGTGCGCCCTCGCCATCGGCCGTCTCCGGAGCGCAGCGCCGCCGCAGGCCAGCGGCGAGCCTTTTCCTGAGGAATTCATCGACACGTAACCCTCCTGCGCAAACAATCGGGGACACCTCTATCAGAAACCTCAGTAGGGCTGCGCCACCTTCCTGAGGCAGGTCGGTGACAGCCGATCCGAGAGCAATACGCGCCATTTTCTTGCTCGGCGGGGAGGGGTAGATGACCGGCATGAAATACGATGTGATCGTGCTTGGTGCCGGAGCTGCCGGTCTGATGGCTGCCGCGACAGCGGGACAGGCCGGCGCCCGTGTGCTCCTGCTCGATCATGCCGACAAGGCAGGCAAGAAGATCCTGATCTCGGGCGGCGGCCGATGCAACTTCACCAATATGGGGGTCGAGGCGGACTGCTTCCTCTCCGAAAATCCGCACTTCTCGAAATCCGCGCTTGCCCGTTACACCCAGTGGGATTTCCTCGCGCTGGTCGACCGCTACGGTATCGACTGGCATGAGAAGACATTGGGGCAGTTGTTCTGCGATGGCTCCGCCCGGCAGGTCGTGGCGATGCTTCTCGAGGAATGCGGCAGTGGTCGTGTGGAGATCCGTCTTTCGACGGAGATCGGCGAGATCGGCCACGGAGACGGGCTGTTTCGCGTCGCCGGAGCGTCGGCCGAGCAGCTGGTCATCGCCACAGGCGGCCCCTCCATCCCGAAGATGGGGGCTAGCGGGGTCGCCTACCAGATTGCTCGGCGCTTCGGTCTAACTGTCGTTCCCCCGAGACCTGCTCTCGTCCCCATGACCCTCGGACCGGACGCGCAGGCGTTCCGGGAGATTTCCGGCGTATCGTCCCGGGTCACGGCCGAGGCCGGTGGGGCCGCCTTTTCCGAGGCCGCGCTCTTCACGCACCGTGGGCTATCGGGGCCGGCAATCCTTCAGGTCTCCTCCTACTGGACACCCGGGTCGCCGATCGTGCTGAGAGTGATCGAGAATGCCGAAGAGATCCTGCGCGACGCGCGGCGACGATCGCCCCGTAGCCGGCTGCGCTCCGTGCTGAACGATCACCTCCCGAACCGCTTGGCCGAGGTCCTGTCAGCGCGCATCGGGCTCGAAACGGAGATGGGGAACAGCTCCGACAAGGACCTCGAGCGCGTTGCCGCAGACCTGCAGCATCTGACGTTCTATCCGACCGGCACCGAGGGCTTTGCCAAGGCCGAAGTCACAGCCGGTGGCATTTCGACCGAAGCGCTTTCCTCGCGGACGATGGAAGCGAAGACGGTTCCGGGACTTTATGCCATCGGCGAGGCCGTCGACGTCACTGGCTGGTTGGGAGGATACAACTTCCAGTGGGCCTGGTCTTCGGGCTGGGCCGCCGGAAAAGCGGTTTCCGAGCGACACGATCGCCCGCTGCGTCCATGATGGCGTGGATGTCTTCACCTACGAAGGTGGGCATGGTCTGCATCAGCAACCTTGGTAAAGGCCGTGGGTGCTTGCCGCAGGGTCGTTAGAGCCCGGATTGACTGTCGCAGAAGGGCGTCAGTTCGCAAGCGCAGCATCGAAGTACATTGCATGGACTATCCAGAGTCGCCGTAAACAACTCACGCTGTATAGGTGCAACGGAGTACCGCTAGGATCGTCATGGTCCCGATCGATTTCAGGCAAGACTGCCGCGTAGGAGAGGTTCACCCGAGAACATGCACTTTCTTTCCAGCGGCGAAACATCCTGACTAATTTACCTTGATATCGTCGCCGGACACGCTTAGCCGGTTTCCGACAGATAAACTCAACAATGAGCACCGCTTGATGTCGCACAAACCGATCACGGCGATTGCAATCGCAGCTTTGGCCTGTCTTGGCTCTGCGGCTCTGGCGGAAACCGATTATCCCCTGACGATAGAAAACTGCGGGCAATCGGTCACCTTCGAAACGGCACCACGAAACGCCGTGGCCCTGGGTCAGAACAGCGCCGAAATCATGCTGCTGCTGGGTCTCGAGGACAGGATGGCGGCGACCGCGTTCTGGCCCAGTTCGGTATTGCCGGAGGTGGCCGAGGCCAACGAGGAAGTCGAGGTGCTCACCGTCGAGTTTCCAACCCTGGAATCCGTGCTGTCGGTCCAGCCCGACTTCGTCGCCGCAATGCTCACGACGTTGCTTGGTCCCGACAGCAAGGTGGCAAAACGTTCGGACTTCGAGGACCTCGGCATCCCGACCTACCTCGCACCGAGCGCCTGCACGACGACGCTCGACGCGAACGACGCCTACGGCTCGCGCGACAAGCTTTGGACCATGGACCTGCTCTACAAGGAGATCGAGGATCTGGCGCGGATCTTCGACGTCGCGGAGCGTGGGGAAACGTTGATCGCGGATTTCAAGTCGCGCGAGGCTGCCTTGCGCGAGCAGTTCACGGAAAACGAGAACCTGTCTTTCCTGTTCTGGTTTTCCAGCCCGTCGCCGGCCGACGATGCCTATCTCGGCGGCGGGAATGGACCTTCGGGCTACATCGCCGACATTCTTGGCGGCGCCAACGCCATCACGACCGAGGCCGACTGGCCTGCCGTCGGATGGGAAGGCATCATGGCTGCCGACCCGACCGTGTTCGTCGTCGCTCAGGTCGACCGGAACCGCTGGGACCTGGACACCGCCGAGAACAAGATCGAATTCCTGACGTCTGATCCGACCGTCAGTCAGATGGAAGCGGTTCACGAGGGTCGGATCGTGACCATGAGCGGTGCCGCGATGAACCCAAGCAGTCGCACCCTCTACGGCGCCGAGCAGGTGGCCGAGCAGCTGAAGGAACTCGATCTTCCGTGATGGCCCCTGACGCATCGGAGGGCGGCGCAGGACGGCTCGCCCTCTTTACCTGCCTTTCCGCGATCGTCCTGGCATTTGCCGTCGCCTTCGCGACGGCGATCGGCGATTATCGCATCGGTCTGGGCACGGTATTCCTCTCGATCACGAACGAATTGGGCCTGACCGGAGCCAAGGTCGCACCGATCGAACAGAGCGTCGTGTGGAACTTGCGCCTAAGTCGCGCTCTTGTAGCGGCCCTCGCCGGGGCGGGGCTGGCGATGTGCGGGGCAATCCTTCAAGCACTTCTCCGCAACCCGCTGGCCGAGCCTTTTGTCCTCGGTGTCTCGGCAGGCGCTTCGACCGGCGCGGTCTGCGTAATCGTTCTTGGCATCGGCGCGGGCAGCCTCTCGCTGTCGCTGGGCGCCTTCGCGGGCGCTTTCGCCGCTTTCGCTCTGGTGGCGCTTCTGTCCAACGGCGCGACGAGCGGCCCGAACCACACGATCCTCGCCGGCGTGGCAGCCTCGCAGCTATTCAACGCGCTGACCTCGTATATCGTGACGACCTCCGGCAACGCTCAGCAGGCGCGGGACGTGATGTTCTGGTTGCTGGGCAGCTTCGGCGGCGTGCGCTGGCCGGACTTCCAGCTTTTGCTGGGAGTGGTGGTCGTCAGTCTTGTGATCTGCGCCTGGATGGCGCGCTCGCTCGACGCCTTCACTTTCGGTGATGAGGATGCCGCGGCGCTTGGCGTTCCGGTGGGACGCATCCGGCTGATCCTTTTCGGCGTGACCGCCCTGTTGACCGCGACGATCGTGAGCATGGTCGGTGCCATCGGCTTCGTCGGGCTGGTCGTGCCGCACGCCGCGCGATACATCGTCGGCCCCTTGCACCTGCGGCTCCTTCCGGCCTGCGCCGTCGTCGGAGCAGTGTTCATGGTCATCGCCGACATAGCTTCGCGCGTGATCGCCACGCAGCAGACGGTCCCGATCGGTGTCGTCACCGCGCTTGTCGGCGTACCCTTCTTTGCGATCATCCTTTACCGGGCAAGGCCACAGACATGAGCGTCGTCGCCGAGAACCTGAACTGGGGCGTGAAGCGCAAGGCCATCGTGTTGGGCGTTTCGCTGACGGTCGCGCCGGGCGAAACGCTTGGACTGATCGGTCCGAACGGGTCCGGCAAATCCTCCCTGCTGCGGCTTCTGGCGGGGCTGCGTCGCCCCGATACCGGGCGGGTGGAGATCAACGGTCAGGACATCGCGCAGGTCTCGCGCAAGGCGCTGTCCCGGCAGGTCGCGTTCGTCCAGCAGAGCGTCGCGACCGACACCAATGTCACCGTGGTCGACGTCGTGCGGCTCGGGCGAACGCCCCACCGCTCGGCCTTCGCTGGCTGGTCAGAGGCCGATGAGACATCGGTGGCCGAAGCCCTCGATCGCGTAGATATGGCCTCACGTAGAAAGCAGGCGTGGCAAACCCTGTCCGGGGGCGAACGGCAACGCGTCCATATCGCCCGGGCGTTGGCGCAGGCACCGCAAGTGATGTTCCTCGACGAGCCGACCAACCATCTCGACATCCATCACCAGATCGAAATTCTTCGCATGGTGCGCGATCTCGATCTGACCAGCGTCGTCGCCCTGCACGACCTGAACCTCGCCGCGATGTTCTGTGACCGGATCGTGGTCCTCCAGGACGGTGCCGTCCGCGTCTGCGGCACACCCCACACCGTGCTCACGCGGGAGACGCTACGCGACGTGTTTCGCGTCTCTGCCTATGTGGACATATCCCCATATCATAGCCAGCCGCATATCCGGTTCAGTGCGGTATGAAGCAGGCAGGGTCGATCGGATGCGCAGAACGGCTTTCGATCAAGCTCAATTGGCATTCCCGCGCGGGTGATCCGCGGCGATGAGTAATTCCTCTCCCCGGTTTGGGCCCATGCCTGCTGTGTCGAACGAAGCGCTCGGGACCATACTCTACATCTTGTGAACCTTTGCCTTTGCGCTGATGGGCGTCTGCTTGGACACCCTTGGCGACATGATGCTTTCGGGGCAGGTGATATTCTTACAGTCGGACTTCGCGCGGCTGCCGTTGGACGCGTATCCACGATAGCGCGGCGATCGGGCAGGCGGGCTCAGGCCATCCTACTCTTTGCAGCACATCGCGTGCTCCCTTATGGGAGGCACGGCCATGTCCACATTCCACTTTCTCCCCGCGTGGCTTCGCAGTTGCAGTAAGAAATGAGCACGTCTGGCGAACGGCGATATTGTTTTGCGTTTGATGCTTTGGGCATCTTCAGGAACGAGGCATCCACACGACCCCGTTGCACTAAGCCTCTGATGTCCGAGGTTCCCCTTTCCCCGGACGGACTTATCCCATAGCCTCCGTGACAGGGATGCCGAGTGCGGTGTAGCCATTTATGGCGGCGATGCGGATCTGGACCTGAGCGACGTGTCGGTCGAAGTCCCGCGCGATGAGGCGCTGCCCCAGCAACTTGCAGTGCATTTTCGTTTCGGCACGGCTTCGCCGGTGATATCCGCTTCATCTTTGCCATAGGGACCTGCCGAGGTAATTAGATGCTCGTAGAACCTCGTTTCTGGCGACCGTGCCAGCGGTGACGATCTTCCACGGCTGGGCATTCCTGCGGGGAGGGATGACGGCATGGGCGCCGCGCTCAGCGATCGCGTCGTGGCATTTGCTCATGTCAAAGGCGCCATCTGCCGTGACGCTGCCAATCTCCTGGTGCTGTGGGATCTGGCCGAGCAGATCGGGCAATACCGGCGCATCGCCGATGTGGCTCTCATCCACTGGCTCTTTCGAACCGGTGAACTCTCGACAGCCCAGATCGCTAGTGTTTTCTCGTCGATACCGAGGTGGAACTTGTACCAGACACGTCGTTTGGGGCCGCCATACTCGCTTGCGTGCCATTCGCCTTCGTTCTCGATGCCCGTGCTGTCGATCAGCATGTGCAGCGGACCCTGAGAACCGCGATATGGGATATTCATGACGAGGAATTTCTGACGGCAGGACAGCGTGCTGAAGTTGGGCACTGTGCAGTCCAGGCCGACCAGCACAGGCTTTCGACAAAGCCTGTCGTCTGCCGGAGTTCCATTCCGAACAGAGCCTTAATCGTCAGGCACGTCTGGACCGCGGTATCGCTGTAGGTCTGCCATTGCCCGCGCCTCCCCGTCGGCATGGCCTCCTGGCTCATTCCGGGATCGAACTAGATTGTCAACGAACCTTGGCGCTTGAGCGCCTCGTTATAAGACGCCCAGTTCCTGGTCGTGTAGGTGGGGGATGTTGGTCTGCTCATGCACCACTGCCGCCACGCTGGATTCGCGAGACGAATCCCTTACGGGATTTTTGCAACAGAGCCTCGCTAAGCGCTGAAGACTAGTCGCGGTGAGGGGCACCCGCAATGTTCGCTTCACCCCGCACATCGATTATCCGGGCGGTGGAGATGCTGCGCAATGCGCGAATGTCCGGTTTGGAGAAGCGGCGAAGCGGCCCGGCAGCGACCGGTCAGCGCCGCCCGAGAAGTGGGTGGCCGCGTCGCTCAGATCTCGACTGCCTCCGAAATTGCGAGTGAATCTTTCAGCTCGACACCGAGGTATCGAACGGTGCTGTCCATTTCGTGTGCCCCAGCAGTAGCTGGACGGCGCGGAGATTGCCGGTCTTGCGGTAGATCTGCGCAACCTTGGTCCGGCGCATCGAGTGGGTACCGTAAGAGCTCGGCTCCAATCCGATCGAGGTGACCCAGCCTCGGACGAGGCGGGCATACTGCCGGGTTGAGATGTAAAGCCTCTCGTGGAACTGTCCCGGCCAGAGAAATTCAGAGCCGACCAATTCGGGATCTCCGAGCTTGGCCAGGAGGGCCTTCCGCGCCCCTTCGGTGATCTCGAAGCGGACCGGCTGCCGGGTCTTGCTCTGGAGGATCGAGGTCCGCTCCTTCACCTGGTCTGCCGCGAAGACGTCTGCGACACGGAGGCGAACGAGGTCGCAGCCGCGCAGCTTGCTGTCGATCGCCAGGTTGAAGAGCGCGAGGCCCCGGACGCGGTCGGCGAGTTCGAGCCGCACGCGGATCGCCCAGACATGTTTCGGCAGGAGCGGGCGCTTTTGGCCCACTAGGCGGCCCTTGTTCCAGGCTGGTCGGCACGCGCGGATGGCGGGAAGGTTCGAAGCAGGCATGGCGATTCCTCCTGTCCGCCGCGCTCCTCCCATCACCAGCACCGCGTCGGCCCCACAGGATAGCACGACGCGTTGCCGTAGGTCTGCCTCGAGCTCAAACTGACCGCGGCGTAGAGGCCGGGAACGCCACTGCAGCAAACGGCGTCTAAATGTGCGCGTATTGGAAGGAATTCATCGCCTCGGACGGATGCATGGCTATGGCCGGTAAAGATTGGGCTGCCGTTATGCAGCCAGTTCCAGTGTGGAAGTAGGCGTCCGTTTCTCTGGCTGGTCGGTACCGTCCTCGTTGGATTCGCCGATGATGTGCCTGAGTTCGTCGGCCTGGCTCGAAAGATCCTGGGCCAGATCCCTAGCATGATCGGACGTCGCGGCGTTCTGTTGGATCACCTGGTCGAGTTCCCGGATCGACCGGGTGATCTGCTCCGCACCCATACTCTGCTCCCGGGCCGCCGCCGAAATTTCCTGAACCAGGTCGGCCGTACGGCGGATCTCGGGAACGAGTTCCTCGATCTGTCCGCGCGCATCCCCAGCCGCCTCTACTGTGGTAGTGGATAGTTGCGAAATCTCCATAGCCGCGATCCGGCTCCGTTCGGCGAGTTTGCGGACTTCAGCGGCTACGACGGCGAACCCCTTGCCGTAGCTGCCGGCGCGCGCCGCCTCGACGGCGGCATTCAAGGCCAAGAGGTCCGTCTGGCGAGCGATCTCCTGTACGACGCCGATTTTCTCAACGATCTCCTGAACCGCCGTCACGGCGTTCGTGACGGCCTCGCCGGAAGACTGGGCCTTGGCCGAGGCTTTGGTGGCAATCTCTTCGGTCTGGCCGGCGTTGGTCGCCGATTGTCCAATACTCGCCGACATCTCCTCGATCGCGGCGCTGGCCTGCTGGGCGGAGGCGGCCTGGGTTTCCGCTCCCCTGCTGATCTGCTCGGAAGAGCGTTGCAACCCGACCGCCGCGCTTGCGACGGATTCCGAGTTCGTCAGCGCATTGGCGAGCACATCCTGCAGGGATTGGCGCAGCCGCTCGGTCTTGCGCATGTTGTCCCGGAACACCTCGAGGGCGGCGACAAGCCGGGCAACTTCGGCCAGATCGTTGTCACGGGTGTCGATCTCCACGTCCAGTTCGCCGCAGGACAGGCTTTCCAGAGCCTCGGTCGTCGCTTCGAGGCGAGAGACAAGGCGCTTGTGCAGCATCGACAGGACCACGGCGACGACACCGCCAAGTGCCAGAAGAAGAGCCATGTTGACGACGAGGCCGATCAGAGCGCTCGATCGCCGAGCATCCCAATAGGCGACAAGGTCGTCACCGGCCGCGTTGGACAAGGCCGTCATGTGATCCAGCGCCTCGTTCGACATCTCGAAGAAGGCGGGGAAATCTACGGGATAGATCGGCGCGTTCTGCCCTGCCCCAGTCGAGATCTCCTTAAGCGAGTCGGTCAGAGCAACATACTCCTCGAAGTACAGGGACTTACCGGTCTCGATCCGCTCCAGGATCGATTGCGGCAACACGCTCGCGGTCGCGAGGTTGAGCAGGGCGGCCCATGCCGTCGCGGCCCGGTTCTCATCCGCCGAGATCAGGTTGAGATAATCAACCGGAATCCGTGTGCCGTTCAGGGTCGCGATGGCGAAGTAGGTGCGTGCCCGGCCGCCGAATTCGCGGACTTCCCATGCCTTGTCCTGCACGCCCGCGAGCGCAGTGGAGACATCGGAGCTGACCTTGTTGGCGGGCGTCAGCAGCAGGCCGTCCGCCTTCATTTGCGAGATCTCGTGCTTCAGTTCGAAGGGCAGTTGCTTGGCCCTGAGGGGATTTCGTTCCGTCTTCGGCTTGGATAACATCGTATCGATCTCGGCCCTCAGGGCATCGACGGCGGCGATGGACTTAGCCGAAATAGCAAGGAAAGCGTCCCGTCCAGCGGATGGAGCCGCTGCCTGGGAGATCGAGATGGCGTCGCGGAGGAGGCGCTCTGCATCCTGCCGCTGCTCATCGATCAGCTGGCGGAACTCGGAAGGTACCGGTTCGTCGAGCGACAGGGCGACCTGCGTGACGCTACGCTCAAGCGAGAGCGCGATCGTGCCTGCGGCCCAGGTCGAGTTCGCCTTGCTCGCGTCCGCCATTCGGACGACGTTGCGATAGTCCTGCCAGGAACCGCCGACCGACAGTACGAATTTCACTGCAGCAAAGATGCCGACCGCCAGAAACGCAGCGAATACCAGCCGTGAAATTTTCATTCTGCGCCTCTCCCTGACCAAGTCGAACCACCGACAGGCGGCATGTGGCATTCGGCACTGCAAGTGGTCGGCAAAGATTGCGATTCGGTTTATCGCAGTAGGCGCGTATCGCGCCCGCAAGACGGCGATGCCGCGGGTCCGTCTTCCGTAAGTTCAGGCCGCGCAAAGCGAATTTCGGCTTTCGCGTCATCTCGTGGGCAATTGAGACGCACCGGTCGGCAATATGTGCTCCCGGCCGTGGGGCGAGGTATGCGCTAAGAGGTCGGGCGGGACTGGTAGTCTCGCGCACCGCCGAGCGACGGCTTCCCCCAGCCGCGCCGTGCCCCAGTAGATCACGATGGCTGCCAGCAAGTCGAGTGGGGCCACCCGGTAATGCTGCCCTTCGGCCGTGCGGTCGCCATCTGTTCCTGCCGTCCAATCTCAAGCGCGTTCATCGAGGCATGATGGGCTTCGCCCTTGGCAAGGCCGATCAAGGTACGACGCTGCATGTGGTATCCGGTACCCATTCGATACTTAAGATCGCCCTGACGAGGGACGCGCCATTGGTCTTCGCCACGAAAAGCGCCGCGCCCATGTCGCGGAACGCGCAGGGTCTTCCGGACCGGCGGTTGTACCCCATCCAACTCCGCATTGCCGAACCGAGCCGCGTCCTGCCGACGATCCGGTCATGGGACTCGACCACCGCATGCGCGATTGCGCGTAGTCACCCCACCACGCAGACGGCGATGATCGCGTGAGGCCGATTGTCCGGAAGATCACGTAGCCCATCCGCAGAGTTGTGTTCACCCTGGCGATGCGGCCGGGTGGCGCGCTGCACCGGAACGCTGTGGAAGACCTCTGTCGGAAGTTCGGAGCGTTGCAGGTCATCCTGCCGATCCAGCAATCCGAGCGCCCGGCCAAGTTGTTCCCGACCTCGAACTGACGCGGCGAGACGAACCGGGTTAGCCGGATCGTCCACCATGTCCTCCAGCAGGGCATCGAGAGCCTTGCGGAGATCGTCGCTGAGAGGGTTTGCGATTTCCGCCCCGATACGGCGCTTGATCGCGTCATGTCGACGTTTGGTTTTTGCTGTATCTACCTCTTGGCGTAAGCAACGGGGGTTGCAGCCATCTCCTTCTGGTGAACAAATACTCTGGATCTGGCAGTATTGTTTTCTGGCTAGCCATTCCGAAAGCTTCCGCGTCCTGCACTTTTGGACAGGTCGCCCGGCTCTGCAGCGCAGTTTTACTTGAGCGGACTGTCGCTCCGGACCCGGATTTACGGCGCTTTAATCGCAATCGAGCATTTTGACCGGCAATCCGCCAAGAAGCGCGGCAGCTACGGATTTTCTGTTTTACGGCGAAACGCCGGGCATTCGGGTCCTGTCGACAGGCCTCCGAAACAGAGCCGGAACCGGCGACCGTCTGCCGAGACACGTCATTTCAGACCTCGCCGGGGAGGCACGCTGCCCACGTCCTCCGAATTTCTCCGCCTGGTCGTTGATTTAATCGTTCCCCGGGCCCAAACACGAGCTGAGATTATGCACTTGACCATCAAGACGAAGATCATCGCCGGGTTCGCAATGATGATTGCCCTGACCGGGATGACGGCCCTGACCGGCCTGCACGGGATCCGGACCATCGGACACGATGTCGAGCTTCTCGTGGACTCGACCGCCTTCAAGCGCAGCGAAATGCAGGAAGTCCGCGCCACCATGATGGAGATGGACCGGGCGGTCCTGACCTATATCGACGCCGCCCTCGCCGAGGCAGATCCCGCCGAGATCGACGCGGCGCTCGCAGCCTTCGATCGTGGCGCGTCCGAGGTGGAGGACCTGCTCGCCGACCTGGAGGCCAGGGCCTCCGGCGAGGAAATCGATATCCTCGATGAACTCAACGACCACTGGGGCGCCTATACAGCCATCGAGGCGGAACTGCGTCCCTTGGCGCTCGCAGGGCGGGGCAGCGCAAACAAAATTCAGGGGATCTACGGTGAAGCCGATGCGGCCTTTGCCATGGTCTTCGAGGACATTTCGCACGAACTGGATCTTCTGGCCGAGGAGATGGCCGCGGAGCGTCAGCATGCCGAATCGACGGAAGCCAGCGTCACCCGTATGCAGCTCGTCCTTACCGGTGTGGCCCTCGCCATCGGTGTCGCCGTCGCGACCTTCCTTGCCGCGAGCCTCTCGCGCAAACTGAAACAGGCCGTGAGCGTGGTCGAGGAGGTGGCCCGCGGCAATCTCGATGTCGATACGAAGACGGAGAGCCGCGACGAGATCGGTTCGCTCCTGGCCGCAATGGACAAGATGGTGCTGAAGCTGCGCGAGGTGATCTCGAACTCGGCCGTCAGCGCCACCCATGTCTCCGACGGAGCCTCGAACATGGCCGCGACGGCCGAGCAGCTCTCCGCCGGCTCCACCCAGCAGGCCACGGCGGTGGAGGAGGCCTCGGCTGCGGTCGAGGAGATGACGGCGAACATCAGTCAGAACGCCGACAACGCGGCGCAGACGGAGAAGATCGCCGGCCAGTCCGCCGACGACGCCCGTCGCTCCGGCGAGGCGGTGGGCAACGCGGTCCGGGCGATGAAAACCATCGCTGAACGGATCACCATCATCCAGGAGATCGCGCGCCAGACCGACCTTCTGGCCTTGAATGCGGCCGTCGAGGCGGCCCGTGCCGGATCGCACGGCAAGGGTTTCGCGGTGGTGGCCTCCGAGGTACGCAAGCTCGCCGAGCGCTCTCAACAGGCGGCGGCCGAGATCAGTAAGCTGTCGTCGGAGACGGTGGAAGTTTCCGGCGAGGCTGGGCAGATGCTTGAGGCTCTGGTTCCCAACATCCAGCGCACGGCGGATCTGGTCTCCGAGATCTCGGCCTCGACACGGGAGCAGACCGTGGGCGCCGAGCAGATCAACCAGGCGATCCGCGAACTCAACACCGTGATCCAGCAGAACGCCTCCGCCGCCGAGGAGACGGCCGCCACCAGTCAGGAGCTTGCCGCCCAGTCCCAGCAGCTCACCGGCGTCATCTCCTACTTCGATGTGAAGGCGGTCAACTCAAAGCCCGCCACGCCCCGGCCCGTCACGGTGTCCAGGATCGCGGACCTCGCCCAAGGGCGAGCGGAGCGCACGTCCCGCCCCCAGATACCGGGCGTGCTCGATCTCGACCTCACCACCGAAAAGGTCTCCGACGAAGACTTCCAGCGCTACGCCGGATGACACTTCGATGAGGTCCGACAATTCGCGGGGGAGGATTTTTTCCTCCCCCGCGAATTGCTCACCTCGGATCGAAAATGCAAGATGCTGGTAACTGCTGGCGGACCTAGTAGCCAAGAATGTGACACGGTCCAGCCTCGGATCCCGACGGGAACCGCCGCGGAGGCGGTAGGCCCGATCTCCCTGATCAACCTGCCTGTTGTCGAAACAGATCGCAGGAGCCCGTGCCTTGGGGTGAAACTGGTCGCTTGTCGGGGCGGAGGAGGGGTAAATTCTCTGATCCTCCACTTTGTGCCCCTGACCGAGATCACCCGGATCGCGGCGGACTGGAAACTGACTAGTCTGGTCTCAGGCGTAGATCGTCCGGCGGTAGATCCGTCCGGAAGAAACTTCACTTCCCTGTGGACGGCCCAACCGGCACGGGCATATCGTAAATTACCGTCAAACGCCGTGTTACGGTCGGGTTTCTCGATGGCCTTGTGCGCGAGGTGCACCCGAGGAGGGCATCCCTCCGGAAAGCCTAGCCGGTGATGGCGGGTTTCCCGCGCTCCTGCGTGCGACAACCAGCCTCGAACGCATTGGGCGACGGCTCTTCGACCCGGACATGTTCAACGGATGGCTTCGCGGGAGACTGCCTGCGGCCTCGCAGACCGACCGACCCTTCTATGTCCGCAGATAAGCTGATGCCGGCAGCGGAGCCTGAATAGGTAAGCGCTGCGGTAACAGTCTCACCTACGCCCTAAGCTCGGGGCACAGCGCATTAGCATCTGAGCTCCGGTCACGGCTGGATGAAAGTTCGGTGGCAGGTAATTTTCACTGATGTTGGCGAGAGCCGGCTAGCGCGGGCACGCGCTTGCTTGGTCTCTCGCCAAGTATCGGAAGCCTCGACACGTTCAAAAGGCTGCCTGATCGCTGCGACAATGACGGTGTGCTGGCCACGGGAGCCATTGGCCAAGGTTAGGGTCGCTAAGATCAACCCTTTGTAGATTCAGGTCCGTTTAAGAACGGCTTGGAGATCCTTGGCGGGGCCGATGAACCACGTCACGCAGATGATCAAGAACGCGGCGGTGATCCTGCTCGCGACGATGCTGTTGACCGAGATTCGGCACCGGTTTTCAAAGGCGCCTCTTACGAAGGGAGTGCAACTTGGTGCAATGTTCGCCCTGGCGGGTGCAGTGGTGATGAACAACTCCGTCGAACTCGTTCAGGGCACCCGCACCGACCCTTGGCTGGCCGTCGCGACCCTCGCGGCGACTTTCGGTGGCCCGGTCAGCGCGGTGATCATGGCCAAGGCGCTGACCGGTCTCCGCCTTTCCTATGGTGGCCTTGGTGCGGTGCCGGGGCAACGAGCATCCCGGCGGTGGCCATGCTCTCGACCTTGGTCTGGGGGTGGTGGAAAGTGTATCTCGGGCGTTCAGCCGATCAGACCTATCTGATCGTCCAGACCGTTTCCTCGGGCATCGTCTCGGCGGTCGTGATCGCGCTTGTCACCCCGTTGCCGGCCTCGATCTACCTCACCTAGATCGCGTTTTTTGCACCGGCCAACATCGTGGTCGTATGGATCATGGGGACGTTCTTCCTTCGCGAGGACCAGCGGCGCGCGGCGCTCAAGGCCTAGGCGGAAACGGAAGCGCGGATCAGGGGGATCGCCAACAATGCCCCGCTGGTGCTCTGCCAGTTCATGCTTGAGCCCACGGGACGGCCGGTCTTCACCTATCTTTCGGATGCGAGCGGACGCATCCTCGGGATTTCGCCGACCGGAGTGATTGCCGATCCGGCGCGGTTCCTCGGTGGATTCACCGACGATTACGGCGGCGCCTTCGCGTCGTCGATCACGCGGTCGATCGCGACGGAAAATCGTTCACGGTCGATCTCGAGTACATGGTTCCGGGCAGCGAACCGGTCAGGCTCATGGTGGCCGCCGACCTGCGCGTGAACGACGAGGGTGTGCAACTCTGGGACGGGATCATCACCGACATCACCCGGCAGAAGATGGCGGATCGAACCGAGATGAGTTCGTCTTCTCCGACCGTTGCCGATCCGTACGTCATCGATTGGGATCCGGGCCTCATCGGCTACGAAGCTCCGGCCGTGTGCGTGGCCTGACTTCGAGGGCGCGCAATGATGCTGGTACCGGTTTCTGAATCTGTGCCGCGCCACGATCTATCATTAACCAAGGTTTCGATTATTCCACTGCATTAAAGCCTCGATAACCGGATTCTGATTTGCTCGCTGAGCAGGTTCTGGAGGCTTCCGTGATGACTTACTTGGCTCCGATCGGCCCGGATGTTGCAGCTTTCCTGGAGGCCGAGCGCTTTACGGCAGAGGATTTCCAAGCGGGCGACGGTTCGATGATCGGCGGGATCGGACCTGTCGAGATCGCTGCGCAGATCACCGGCCTTCGGACCAACGCCGACTTCTACCTCGACCAGGACACCCGCTTCGACTCGCTCCGCGATCTGGCGGCGAACGCGTCCGTAACGGGCAACGCATCCGCGGGTGGAAGCGCCGTCGACCCGTCGACGGCCGAACAGGGCATCGGTACTGTCGCGGAGCCGCTGCGTGCGCGCGCCATGCCGCCGAACGCCCCGAACGACGCCGCGGATGATGCCGTTACGTCAGCCCGAACGGATATCCGGACATCCGCTCAGAACGCGGGAGAGGCAATCCCGGTCGGAAGCGCCGATCCTGGCGAGCAGCTCGAAGTAGATGTGCAAACCGAGCCGGATGCCCCCGGGACAAACGAAACCTCCGAAGGCGAGGTGGAAACTCCGGGGCAAACCGTCTCGGGCCCGCCGGGCGACGGCGATCCGGCCCCCGTGGGGGAGTCTTCGTTCGATGCGGACGTCATCGGCGAATACCTTCCGGCCTCTGAGACAGGTCCGGCCGCGCTGATCACCCCCGATCAAACAGCGATGCTCGATCCGGTCGAGGCCGATGACGGAGCCATCGGCGCCATTTCGGGACCTGGGTCAGACGGTGATGAAGGCGCCGTCGAAGAACCCGAAGAAAACGCTCCCGACGACGTCGCTCTCGATGGGGGAAATGATGGCGATGGCATTCCCGAAGAGAACGACGGAGACGATAGCGGAGACACGACCGCAGGCGACC
>NZ_QKZL01000027.1:0-18084 GCF_003253995.1 Palleronia aestuarii | reverse complement strand
GGCGGCGAGGCCGGTGACCCGGCGGACAGCGATCTCGAGGTGGCCCTGGGCGATCTCGAGGTCGAAGTGACACTCGATCCAGTCGAGGCCGTCGTAGGCGACATCGATCTCGTCTTCGATCTAGGCGCGGGCAGCAGCGACGGCGATCCGGCGGACAGCGATCTGGACGTGGCCCTGGGCGATCTCGAGGTCGAAGGGACGCTCGACCCGGTCGAGGCCGTGGTGGGCGATGTCGATATCGGGCTCGATCTCGATCTGGGCGGGATCGACGCGATCCTTGGCGGAACCTCCGGCGAGCCGTCGGAGAGTGGCGACCTAAACACAATCGAAACCGATTTGGGTAACACTGGAGATTATTCAGAAACGCTTCTGATCGACAGTTCGCTCACGATCGCCCAACCCACCGGGGATTTGGCTACGGGCATTTCGGCTCTCGACAGCGGCCTCTTCGGTCAGAGCACGGATGGAAACCAGTCCTCATCTCTCTTCGGGTTCTTCTAGCCGTTCCTTTGCCGCGATCCGCCGCGAACTGAACCTCCGGATACCGATCGTCAGCCTCCTCACGGCGACGCTGACGATCACGCTGCTGGAACTCGTGCTGCCGGTCACGATCCTGCAACTCTACGACCGGATCGTGCCGAACCGCAGCGTCGAAACGCTTTCGGTGCTCTTCTTCGCTGCCGGCGGATTGCTTTGCGTCGAATTCGTCCTGAAGGCCTGCCGTGCTCATCTCGTTGCCCTCAATGGATTCGCGTTCGCCCATCGCGCGGGACGACGCGCCATCGAGGCGATGCTCCGCAACTCCGTCATGGGCGGCGCGCTCAGGCCGAGCGAGGGCTTCGCCATCCTCGGGTCGATCCGTTCGATCCGGGACGGACAGAACGGGAAGGACCTGGTCGCGACGGCCGAGCTGCTCTTCGTTCCCGTGGCGATCGCCATCGTTGGGATCATCGCCGGACCCCTTGCCCTCGTGCCCCTGGGACTGCTGATCGTCTTCGCGCTCGCCTCCATGATCAACGGACGCCGCCTGGCGAATGCGAATGCGCGCCGGAACGAGAGCGACGATCGCCGCTACGATTTCATCGTGGAGGCGCTTTCGGCGATCCACACCGTCAAGGCACTGGCGATGGAGCCACGGATCCTGCGTCGCTACGAGGCGCTGAAACAGCAATCGTGTATGGACAGCCTTGCCGTCTCGCGGGCCTATACGCGGAGCTTCGACACAGCGGCGAGCTTCGGAACCCTCCTGACCTTCCTGATGGTCCTCGGCGGAGCGGCCCTCGTCATGTCCGAGCGCATATCCGTCGGGGCCATGATCGCGTCGGTGATCCTGGCGGGACGGATCGGGCAGCCCTTGCAGAAAGCCCTCGGCATGCTCCTCCAGAGGCGGAACCTCGTCGCGGAGACGCACCGGGTGGCTTCGTTCCTGTCCGCGTCGGCCCCAATTCCAAGCAAGGGCATCGTGCCGGAGAACCGCGGCCTTCTCGAACTCGATGCCGTCACGATGAGGTCGCTGGACGGACATGCGCTGCTCGAGCGTGCGTCCCTTCGGCTCGAGCCTGGGCAGGCCTACCTCCTCGACGCCGCAGGTGGCGAGGATCGGGCGGCGTTCTTCCGCGCGGTCGCGGGCCTTTGCGACTGCGAGACGGGCGAGGTCCGACTGAACGGAACGAAGATCACCGAGATCGAACAGACCGTCCGTGCACAGCAAGTGGCCTGGCTACAGCGCAATCCCGTCATCTATCGCGGCACGTTGATGGACAACCTCTCCCGTTTCGGCAGCTCGTCCCTTGCCGATGTCCTCTATGTCGCGAAGCATCTGGGCCTTGAGGACGACGTCGCCCGGCTGCCTCGTGGGCTGGAGACGATGCTGCAGGGCGACGGTGCCGATCCGATCCATCCGGGGCTCAAGCAGCGCGTGGCGATTGCGCGCCAGCTTTCGCCGCGCCCCAAGCTGATCCTGTTCGACCATGCCGATACGGGGCTCGACCGGCGTTCCTACGAGGCGATCCAGGGGCTTTTCTCCCGCCTGCGCGGCAAGGCGACCCTCGTGCTGGCCACGGGGGACCGGACGCTGCAGGCGCTCGCCACCCGGCGAATCACGATCCGCGACGGCAGGCTCGACGTCGATCGCGCCGAGAAGGGCGCCGGTTTGCAGGTGGCGACCTATCGGGAGTTCAGGATATGACCGCTGCCGCCGACGTCTTGGTCGACATGCCGGTTGCGGACGAGGATCACGACGAGACCGCCGCCCTGCTGCTCTTCGAGCGGCTGCGTGCGACCGTCCTCGAGATCCCGCCGCAGGACGAGCCGCTGGCGCTTTGCTTCTGCGTTCTCGTCTCGCGAATCAATCCGTTCCTCCGGACGTCGCAAATCGCGGATGCCCTCCCCGGCCGGGGGCATCGTTTCGGTATGCTGGAACTCATCAATGCTATGGTGTCGCTGGGATACCGCTACAACGCCATCGACATCCGGCCCTGCGACCTCGATCCGCGGCTGTCCCCCGCCATCATAGTCGAAGCGGGATTCGGAGCTTCCGTCCATCCCGTGGCACCGGGCGTGATCTGGTCGTGGCAGCGCAAGGGGCAGACGCGAATGCGGTGCTTCGACGGTTCCACCTGTTCGGTCTCGGATGGCGCGCACCTGTCGCGGTCGGTAACGGCTCTGATGTTCAGGCCGATCGACCGGGACCGCCTCCCGACCTCCATCAAGCGGCGGCGCGCTTCGGGATACGGATGGTTCCGCACGACCCTTGCCCGGTTTGGCAAGGAAATGCGACGGATCCTGTTGCTGAGCGGCGCGATCAACATGCTGACGCTCGCGGTGCCACTCTTCATCATGATGATCTACGAGCGGACGCTCGGCCCCAGGCTGAACGATCCCCTGGTGCATCTGGCGCAAGGCGCGGCCCTTGTCGTGGGTGCCGAAGTAGCCCTGCGCGCGGTCAGATCGAACATACTCTGCTGGCTTGCGGCCCGGCTCGACTTCCTCGTCGGCGTTGCCATCTTCGAACGCCTTATGTTCCTGCCGGCCAACCTCGTGCAGCGTGCGTCGGTCTCCGACCAGATCGCCAGGATCAAGACCTTCGAAGCGGTTCGCGACATCTTCTGCGGGCCGATCCTCCTGATGACGCTGGAGATGCCGGCGGCGCTGATGTCGCTCGTGGTCCTCTACCTGCTGTGCGGCCCCCTCGTGGTGGTGCCAGTCCTCGGCATCCTCGCTCTTCTCCTCACGTTCTGGCTTTTCTGGCGCCGCATCCGCGTCCGGATCCGCGAGGCGGCGATCGACAGTTCGGTTATGCAGCAATTCGCCATCGAGACCTTCGAGAAGCTCGACGCCATCCGCCTCGACGGGCTTTCCCGGCAATGGAGCGAAACCTACCGCGACATCTCGGGGCAGGAGATCTCGCGCCAGGCCCGGTTGGCGCGACTGGGCGAGATGGGTGCGGGTCTGTCGCAACTCGTGGTCGGCCTCACCGCACTCGCTGCACTCTATGTCGGGGCCAACGTCATATGGGCCGGCGCCATGCAGACGGGGACGCTCATCGCGGCGATCCTGCTCGTCTCGCGGGCGTTGATGCCGTTCAACGCGCTCTGCGCGATGATCCCGCGGATCGAACAATTGCGCAACGCCGTCGCGCAGATCGACGACCTCATGGATGCGCCGGAAGAAGGCGGCATTTCGGATCCGTCGCGGCCCAGATCACGCTTGCAGGGTCATCTGGAATTCGCCGGCGTCGCACTGCGCTACGATGCCGCCGCGGGCCCCGTCTTCACCGGTCTGTCCTTCGAGGTCCGACCGGGTGAGATCGTCGCGATCGCAGGGTCCAACGGTTCAGGCAAGAGCAGCGTGCTGAAGCTCGTCCTCGCCACCGAACCGGCGCTCCTAGGCCATGTCAGGATCGACGGCTTCGACATCCGCCAGATCAATGTCCGGGAACTGCGCGAGCAGATCGCCTACGTACCGCAGCAGATCGATCTCTTCGAGGGGACCATCGCGGAGAACCTGCGCCTCGCCATGCCGGTCGCCGACGACGACGCGTTGCGGGCCGTGCTCGAGCGGGTTGGGGCCTGGGACGGGATCGCAGGGCGGGACGGGCAGCTCCACGCGGCGCTCACTGCATCCGATCGCAACGATCCGGTCTTCGCCCATCGCATCGGGTTGGCGCGCGCGCTGCTGAAGCCGTCGCGCATCCTCCTGGTCGACGAGATGCCCGCAGCCGCGCTGTCCGCGGGTTTCGACATGACGCTGATGGATTGCCTGCGGGCGGCAGCGCGCGATCGCGCCGTGCTCGTCGTCAGTCACCGCGCCGACTTCCTGCGCCTTGCGGACAGAGCTGTGGCCTTGCGGCGCGGTCAGGTGCCGGTGGTGGGATCCCCCGACAAGGTCTTGGAGATGACGGCATGAAGAGCATCGATCTCGTCGCGCAACCGGCGCTCGACCTGCCCGTGGCGCGCACCCGGCGGGGAGGTTATCTTTCCAGAGGGTCGGGGTCGCGCGAGCAGCTCCGCTATCTCGCGCAGTCGATCCGCCTCGAGGAAACCCCCGATCCAAGGCTTTCGCGGGCGATGATCTGGACGCTCGCGGTGGTCTGCTTCGGCCTCTTCGCCTGGGCCGGTTACACGACCGTGCCCGAGGTCGCCCGCGCAGGTGGACAGATCGTGCCGGTCGGTTTCGAACGGGAGGTCCAGCATCCCTTCGGCGGCACGATCACCAGCCTTCTCGTACGCACTGGCGCGCAGGTCGAGACCGGCCAGCTCATCGCGCGTATCGATGCCGAGCCGATCCGGAAGGACCTCGCCCGGCTCGACGAACGAGCGCGGGTGCTGGGTATCACCGCCGAGCGACTGCGCGCCTATCTGGAGGAACGCCCGGCGGACTTCACGCCCTTCGGAACGCCCGACCGGCGCGACGTGCGCGAGGCGGAGGCGGGTCTCGCGGCGATGCGTGCCGACTACGACAACCGCTACGCCGTCGCCCTGAAGCAGCGCGAACAGCGCGAACGGGAACTCGCGGCCGTTCGGGCACGCCACGGCGCGGCGAGGACGACGCTGGCCGAACTCGAAGAGCTCTTCGTCAGGCAGGAAGCCCTCGGGGAGAAGGGCCTCGTTAGGTTCGGCGAACTGGTGCGCCTGCGACGCGATGTGGGCGAGCAACGCGGCGAGATGGCGGCCCTCGGGGAGCGCCTGATGCAGGCCGAGGCGGGGCTCAGGGAATTCGAAACCCGCGTCGCTTCCGTGCGGACGAGCGAGCGTTCGGCACTGTTGCAGCAACTCGCCGACGTGGAGGGCCAGATCGCCGACAACGCGGCCCGACGAGACAAGGTTCTCGCACAGCTCCGTCGGACCGACATCACCGCACCCATCGCGGGTCAGGTCAAGATCCGCGACGGCCTGGGGATCGGAAGTTTCCTCTCGCCAGGCGAAAGCGTGGTGCAGATCGTGCCGACGGACACGCCCCTGGTCGCGCAGGTCAGGATCAGTCCCCGCGACATCGGCCGCGTCGAGCCCGGTCAACCGGTTCAAGTCCGGGTCTCGGCCTACGACTTCGTGCAGTTCGGCTCGATCGACGGAACGCTTGCCGAGCTCTCACCCGGTTCGTTCTCGTCCCCGGACGGTGTCGCTTACTTCACGGGCGAGATCGCGCTCGCCCGGGACTATGTCGGGTCCAATCCGGCGCAGCGGATCTCGGCCGGCATGACGATAGATGCGAGCATCGTTAACGGCGAACGAACCCTTCTCGCCTATCTCGTCAAACCCGTGAAGCTCGCCTTGGCGGGCGCATTCGGGGAGCATTGACGCACATGCTGGATGGTCGAGCCTCGGCGCCGGACGTTGGTCGGGCAGAACGGGAATGTCGCGTTCTCGTGGTCGACGACGATCCGTTCGCGCTCTTCGCCATCGAAACGCAAATCCAGAATCTCGGCTACACGACGGTCACGGCGCAGGGCGGACAGGAGGCGCTCGAACGCCTGGACGCCGCCGATATCGGCCTCGTGGTCCTCGATCGTGTCATGCCCGATCTCGATGGTCTCGACGTCGTGCGGCAGATGAAGCGGCGCACCGCGCTCAAGAACGTCCCCGTCGTCATGGTCACAGGGACGGACGATCCCGACGAGATGCGCAACGGCATCGAGGCCGGGGTCTTCTACTACCTCCAGAAGCCGGTCGACGTGCGGATCCTCGCCTCGGTCCTGTCGGCCGCCCTGCGCCGCGCCCGCGAGTTCGACGCGCTCAATCACGGCGGTTCGGACACCCTCGGGTTCGAACTGACGCAGGCGGCCAAGTTCCGGGTCAGAAATTTGAGCGAGGCCGAATCCCTCAGCGGTTTTCTTGCCAACTATTTCGCCGTCCCCGAACGGGCGCTGCCCGGCATCGGCGCGCTCCTCGTCAACGCGGTCGAACACGGCCTCTGCGGCATCGGGTTCGACCGGAAGGGCGAACTTCTGCGCGACGGAATCTGGCGCAGCGAGGTCGACCGCATCGTGTCGAGCCTTCCCGCCGACCGGGGCATCGACGTCACGTTCGTCCGGCGCGCCGAAGGCGACGTGCTCTCGGTTTCCGACGGCGGAAAAGGCTTCGACTGGCGCGATCGTCTCCGCCTCGACGGTACACGCTCCGTCGGCAGTCACGGGCGCGGCCTCGTGCAGGCGCGCACACTTTCCTTCGACAAGCTCAGTTTCAACGAGGTCGGCAACCAGGCCGTCGGTCTCATAAATAACAGGACGGACCTCAAATGGTGATGCGCATGACCCGCCCGGTTGCGACCTTGACCAGACGACAGGCCCTGATTTTCTACATGGCGGCACCCTTCGTCCTCGCCATCGCGATCGGCGCGAACGTCTTCGAGGCGCGGGAAGATTACCTCCTTGAGACCCGGCGCGCCGAAGAGGATTCCTTGTATATGGCCAAGGAGTCCGCCGAAAGACAGCTTCGGGCCTTGGGCAGAATCGTCAACCCAATCCATGCGTTCTACAGATCGTCGAAAGCAGTTTCGGCCGACGAATTCAGGGTGTTCACGGAAAACATCAAATCGCTTGCCCCGGAATTCCCCTTCTATTTCGGCTGGATCAACTCCAACCCGTTGGACCGGTCGAGCCCGAGCCTCCTCGTGAACCCGGATGGGGAAGTGCTGACGATTCCCGATGATGTCGTCGGGCGCAGCGCCTTCGGCATCTCTTCGGGCATTTCGGAGCCGCAAGCAAAACCAACGTTCCTGGTCGGCGATCTCGACCTCGACTTGAACCTCGACTCCGCTGCGTCGCTCATGATGCCGTTCTCGAATGTCGGTGCGAACATGATGCATGGGGGCGCCTTCTTCGTGTCCTTCTCGATCACGGATGTTCTCGACACGATCGAAGCAACATCCGGTGTCACCATCCGCTCGGCCACGATCGACGTCGGTACGAACGTAATCACGGTTCCCCGCGAGGTGGCGCCCCCGGTATCCCCTGTAGAAGTCACAGAACGCAGCCTCGAAGTGGATCTGGGGGGCGCCGTGCTCGACCTGTCGCTCGACGTGACGCACCAGAACATGGCCGAATGGCTCGGCAGCCGGTTCGCCGGCGTCGCGACGACGCTGCTCGCGAGCCTGCTCCTTGTCGCAATGTCGCTCGTCACCACGCGACAGATGCTGATCGCCCGCAACGCCGGCCGTGCCGCAGCCCAGGCGAACTTCCACAAGACGCGGTTCCTCGCCACGATGAGCCACGAGATGCGGACGCCGCTGAACGGCATTCTCGGTATGTCCGATCTCGTCCGGAAAGGGCCGCTGTCTCCCGTCCAGCGCGAGCAGATGCAAACCGTGGGCCGTTCGGCCGAGGCTCTGCTCTCGTTGATCAACCAGATACTCGATTTCTCCAAGATCGAGGCGGACGCGTTCGAGATCGATCCGGTCGAATGCGACCTTGCCGAACTCGTGAGCAATATTGTCACCGGGCTGAACATCCTAGCGGCGCACAAGGGCCTCAGGGTGATCGTCTCCATGCCGATCGATGTTCCCCGTCGCGTCAGGATCGACGCCTTGCGCCTGTCACAGGTGATCATCAACCTGCTGTCGAACGCGGTGAAATTCACCTCCGAAGGCCACGTGGCTCTGAAGGTCGTGCTGGAGAAGCAGGACGATCGCCAGGCCCAGATACGTTTCGCCGTGGAGGATACCGGCATCGGTATCCCGGAGGACAAGCAGAACGAGATATTCATGGCCTTCCGCCAGGCCGACGTCACGACGACCCGGAAATTCGGTGGAACGGGCCTTGGCCTGACGATCGCACAGCGCATCGTGGCGGAGATGGGCGGCGAGATCTCCGTGCGGAGCTTGCCGGGCAAGGGATCCACGTTCAGTTTCGCGATCGATGTCGATGTCATTCCGGCGGCATCTCCCTTGCGCCGCGAGATCGTGCTGTCCGCCGCCTTCAACGTGCTCGTGGTGACCCACGATAAGATCGTTTCCGACTGTCTCGTGCGGTCGTTCCGAAAGGTCGGCGGGCTTGCGGAAGGGTCGGGATCGGTCTCCGACGCGTTGCAGGCGATCGAGCGGGTCGAGGGATCGGCAGAACCCTTCGACGTGGTCCTGCTCGACGATCTGGCCATGGCAGCCGAGTTCCGCGCGGCGATACCGACGGATCGACGCCTTAAAATCGGTTGGCTGCGTGACAGCACGCGGGTCGGTGAGACCCCGTCCGAGGAGGAGATCGCAGCATCCGACTTCATCTGCGATGCCCCTCATCTTCCGGAACAGATCATGGCCAAGATATCGGGATCCCTGGCGCACCGCAGCCTCGGGGCCCGGGCCAAGGTCGAGCTTAACGAGGAGGTCGTGCGTCCCTGCGAGGGCATGAAGGTCCTCCTCGTCGAAGACGATACGGTGAACCAGATCTACGCCGCGGCCGTACTCGAGGATCTGGGTTGCGCTGTCGCGACCGCCGATAACGGGCGCGCCGCGGTCGACATGGCGCGGGCACGCGCCTACGACGTCGTCCTAATGGATTGCCAGATGCCGATCATGGACGGCTACACCGCAGCCGGCATCCTGAAATCCGACATGGAAGCCGGCAAGATCACGCGGGCGCCGATCATCGCGCTGACCGCCAATGCGCTGACGGGAGATCGCGAGCGCTGCCTCGAGTCGGGCATGGATGGTTATATGAAGAAACCCGTACGCGAGGCCGAACTGCGCACTGCCCTCGTCGAAATCGTGGGCCAGCCCGGGCATCGAGCCGAGAGCGAGCCCGAGCAGGCAACCGTCGTCGAAACGCCAGCCGATCCGCCCGCGGCGCCGCTCATGCTGACCGAGATCGTTCGCGAACCGAAAGTAGACGAACCGGCCTCCTCCAAACCGGCCGACATTCTCGATGTGTCTCGGTTCATGGCCACACGCCAGTCGATGGGTGCAAGGTTCCCGACCCTCCTGAAGACGTTCTGCAGCACCGGCCCGGTTCGCATGAACGAGTTGAGGACCGCCCTCGCGAACCACGATTTCGCCACCTGCGCCCGTATCGGCCACACGCTGAAATCTTCGGCCAAGATGCTCGGCGCGACCCGGCTGAACCCGATTGCCAAGGAGCTCGAGGACGTGGCGTCCCGCCCCGCTCCGGATGAGGCGGCCGTCGCGGATCTGGCCAAGGCCGTCGAAGGCGCCTTGACGGAGTTCACGCAGTACCTCGTCGAGATCAATCGCCGGCAATCTGCCAACCGGAACGGTGGCGCGGCGAAGGAAATCAAGGGAGCCGCGTGATTACATCTTCCACGCGCCATGGCACGTACCTAGCTGCTCACCGGAAATCGAAGGATTGCGTAAGTCACGACCTGAGGTCGTCGATCTTCCCTAGGAACATTTCGGTTACGTCCGTCAAGGTGGTGGAGAAAGCGAGATGGCCTGAGGGCATGATCAGGCCGCTTCCGTTGCTATGCTGAGAATGGGGTCCGGCTCGCCGGTCTCGATCTTCGAGAAGGCCTCGACCTGCATGTAGCGGTGCTGGGTCGCCATTCGTCGTTCTGCTCGAACAGGACGGCGCCGATCAGACGGGCGATGGAGGCTTCGTTCGGAAAGATCCCGACGACGTCGGCGCGGCGCTTCACCTCCTTATTCAAACGCTCGATCGGGTTGGTCGAATGCAGCTTGATGCGGTGCTGGACGGAGAACACAATGTAGGCCAGCACATCGTGCTCGCTGCCGTCCATGAGCTGGGCGAGCTTTGGCCAGCGTGTGCGGATTTGGTCGGCGACGTGGCACGAGGTTGTCCCCGCCTGCTCGCGGTCGGGCTGGCTGAAGACCTGAAGGATGGCCGCTGCGACGACCGTGTGCTGGCCACGCGGAACGTGCGCGAGGGCGTTCCGCATTCAGTGCACGCGGCAGCGCTGCCACGTCGCGTCGAACACCCTGGCGTCGGCGGCCTTGAGGCCGGTGTGGGCGTCGGAGATCACTAGCTTTACGCTCGAAAGCCCGCGCGCCTTCAGGCCCCGCAGGAACTCGGTCCAAAAGGTTTCCGCCTCGGACGGGCCGGTGCCGAGGCCAATGATCTCGCGCCTCACGTCTGTGTTGACCGCGACGGCGATTATCGCGGCGACGCTCACGATGCGCCCGCCCTGACGCACCTTCAGGTAGGTTGCAACGAGCTAGACATAGGGCCAGTTGCCAGCGAGCGGGCGGTTGAGGAACTCGCCGACGCGCTCGTCGATGTCCTTGCACAGCTTCGACACCGTGCCCTTGGAGATGCCCGGAGAGCCCCATGGCTTGGACGAGCTCGTCAACCCGGCGTGTAAACACGCCGCCGATCCACGCCTCCTGGATCACGGCTACGAGCGCTTTCTCCGATGTCCGGCGCGGCTCGAGGAAACCGGGAAAGTAGCTCCCCTGCCGCAGCTTCGGCACGCGCAGTCTCAGCGTCCCGAGCCAGGTGTCGAGCGCGCGGTGGCAATAGCTATTGCGGTAGGTGGTCCGCCCCTCGGCCCGCTCGTGGCGGCCGGCGCCGATGACGCCCTCGACGTCGGTCTCAATGATCAGCTGCAGGACCGCCTCGGCGACGGCACGGAGGAAATCGCGCTTGTCGTGCTTCTCAAGCAGCTCGGACAGGCTCATGGTGATCTTGGTCATCGGCGGTTCTTTCGGTGACGGGTTGAAGTCGGCAAACTCCACCCTGATCTTACACCTCGATGGCCACCCCGCTCACATTGCCAGTCCGGCCGGAAATTCCACCACCTCCTCGGACACTAACAACATTCCTAGTGAAGTACGCCGAATATCGACGTGATCGAATGTAAGCGGCCGCGATGCGCGGCTCTGCTGTCAATCTTGTTTCTATTCATCCAAACTGCCGGGATGGAGGATGAGACATTAAGGATGTTCGGCTCTCCGCGTGGCTCGAAGAGGGTTGTCGTGCTCGGCAGCACTGGAACGATCGGACGGGCGACCGTCGGCGCCCTGATCGAGCGGGGGCATCATGTGATATGCCCCGTTCGTCCCGCGAGCTGTCCGGAAGCGCGATCGCGACTTCACCCGCGCGCAGAGATCCGGCCGTGTGACGTCATCGATCCCGAAGCTCTTGCCCAGGGTGGATTTCACGGCGAGTCCTTCGACGTCCTGGTCTCCTGTTTGGCCTCGCGCACCGGTGCGCCGCAGGACGCCTGGGCCGTCGACCACGCGGCGCATTCGCACGCTCTCCGTATCGCTCGCGGGGCGGGCATTTCTCATATGGTCCTGCTTTCGGCGATCTGTGTGCAGAAACCCAGACTGGAGTTCCAAAAGGCCAAGCTGGCTTTCGAGGGCGAGTTGATCGGGTCCGGCCTGACCTTCTCGATCGTGCGGCCGACCGCTTACTTCAAATCACTGTCGGGACAGATCGACCGTGTTCGCCGGGGGAAATCATATCTCGTTTTCGGGAATGGCGAGTTGACGGCCTGCAAACCGATTAGTGACAGGGACCTCGGGGCCTATCTCGCGGAGTGTGTCGACGATGAGCGTCGTTGGAACCGGGTGCTTCCGATCGGCGGACCAGGTCCCGCGATCACGCCCCTCGCGCAGGGCAAACGGCTGTTCGAGTTGTTGAACAAGACACCGCGTATCCGGCATGTGCCGGTCGCACTGCTCGACGCCATAATCGCGGTCCTGAGCGTTCTGGGAACAGTATCTGGGCGCATGCGAGACAAGGCCGAACTGGCCCGGATCGGGCGATACTACGCGACCGAATCCATGCTGGTCCTTGATACGGCGACGGGACGTTACGACGCAGACGCGACGCCGAGTACGGGCGACGACACGATCTTCGATTTCTATGCGAGGACCTTGGCTGACGGCGCGGTGGTCGATCTCGGGGACCACGCGGTGTTCTAGGGGTCGGCCTTCGGAACTGCATTCGACGTGGCATGCCGTTCGCGGTCGCCTTGGCGCCGTTGCTTACTGCTCTGGAACATCGGGCAGGCGAAGCGGCCAACTCGCTCGGCGAGTACGCTGGGCGTGAGAGATGTTCCGCGGAACTTCTCATACGCATTCCGCTGCCTCTCCAGTCGCGATGACTTGCTAATGCACCGGCGGAGTCTTCCGAGCTCAACCATCCGCATCGAAGCTCGTCCAGGATCGGCCTAAGCTGGATCTGATCGACCTATGGGAGGACCCGACCATGACGGCGTCGGCGCCTCGGTTGGGCGACTCACCCAACATATGCTATGAAGCCTCATGGACACGTTCGCCGATTTCGCGGCCATGGAGCGGATAGGGTGGGGGGACGCCGATACCGCGCGGGCCTATGCAAGCGGCTTTGCCGCCGCGACCGCCCAGCACGTGCCCTTCCTGATATCTGCGGTCCACGCTCGCGTCGGCGCGCATGTGCTCGATCTGTGTTGCGGTCATGGCATCGTCGCTAGGGGACTGGTCGAGGCGGGTGCCAAGGTGACTGGGCTCGATTTCTCTCCGGCCATGCTTGCGATGGCCCGCGAACGTGTTCCGGAAGCTGAATTGATAGAGGGCGATGCGGCCGATCTCCCCTTCGCCGATGGTACATTCGAAGCCGTCACGATCGGGCTGGGCATGCCGCATGTGCCCGATCCCGACGCGGTGTTGAGAGAGGCGCGCCGCGTCCTGAAGCCGGGCGGCCGGATCGCGTTCACCGTCTGGTGTGGCCCGGAGCATTCGTTCGCGTGGCGCACAGTCTTCGGCGCGATCGCCGAGCATGGCGACCCCTCCGTCGTCCTGCCGGCCGGCCCTTATGCGACGGCGCTATCGATCGAACCCCACGCGCGCTTCGTCCTGACCGAGGCAGGGTTTGCCGACATTCAGGTGGAGCAGATCGACAGCAGCTGGACGGTCGACGATCCAGGCGCGCCGTTCGACCTGTTCCATGACGGCACGGTACGTGGCGCGGCACTTCTGCGCGCCCAGCCCGAACGGGCAAAGCAGGCCATTAGGGCGGCGATCGCCGAGACCGTGCGCCGCGATCTTGGTCCGCATGGGCCGTGGCGCATACCCATTCCCGCATCGATGGCGAGCGGAACGGCACGGGGGGCTGCGCAATGAGCGTTCTCGGCGACGATCGTATCCATCTGGCGTGGACCGGCATGGAGACGGACCTGATGTTCAACCGTGGCATCGCATTGCCGGGCTTCGCCGCGCATCCGTTGCTCGACACGGAGGAGGGACGGGCTCTGCTCGCCGCATACTTCTCCGAGCAGATCGCCGTCGCGGCGGAACACGGTCTAGGCGTCGTGCTCGAGGCTCCGACTTGGGTGGCCAATCGTGACCGGGGCGCGATGATCGGCGCGGACCCGCAGACGCTCGGGCGGCGCAATCGCGAGGCGATCGAATTGATGGCTCGGGTGAGAGATGCGCAAGGCTACGCGCCCGTCGTTCTGAGCGCCAATATCGGCCCGCGTGCCGACGCGTATACGCCCACCGAACGTATGACCGCAGACGAGGCACAGGCCTACCACGACGAGCAGGTCGGATGGCTGGCGGGCACGGAGGTCGACATCATTAGCGGCTACACGATTACCTACCCCGAGGAAGCGATCGGCATCGTGCGCGCGGCACGCGCACACGGCTTGCCCGTGGTGATCGCCTTCACCGTAGAGACCGACGGTCGCCTGCCTGTCGGCACGCCGCTTGGCCGGGCGATCGAGGCCGTGGACGGAGCGACCGACTGCCACGCGATCCACTACATGATCAACTGCGCCCATCCCGACCACTTCGCCCTAGTTCTGGCGGAGGCGGCGGACGAGGACTGGATGACGCGCTTGCGTGGCATCGTCGCCAACGCGTCGCGCTGTTCCCATGCCGAACTGGATGAGGCAGACGAACTGGACGATGGCGATCCGGAGGAACTGGCACAGCAACTCACGGACCTGGGCCGCGCCTACCCTCGGATTGCGGTTCTAGGCGGATGCTGTGGAACCGACATGCGCCATATGCGGACGTTGGCACGGGAACTGAACGAGCAATTCTGACGGACAATCCTCCATTCGAGTGGCGTATGACCAGCTCATGTTGCGAGTGGTCCAGTTCTGCGATTGCATGGGCCGTTCATCGTATGACATGCTCTCGCAATACCGAGCATCGCGTTTTGCGCGGCGTTCTGCGATGCGAAGCATTCGCAAAGTTACTGGCGTCCAATTCATGCTCACGGGGTCGGTGATGCCAGTGAATGGGTAACGGTCGGAACGGGACGGCTCTTTCCGTTCTGTGCATTACGCTGGCATTCGTATTGCCGAAAAACTGGATTGCCGAGGCGTGACTGACTTTCCGTAGATCAGAGCGCCAACTCCGTTTGCAGGTCCCGGAGGGACGTGATCGTTCTCTTTACCTGTGGGAGAAGAACGGAGTCGCCATTCCGAAGCAGGGCGATGGGTATGAAGCCCCCGTCTCGCGCGGCGGACAGGCCTGCGATGGAATCCTCTACGACGATGCACCGGGCGGGGGGAAGTCCAAGCCGTCCGGCGGCAACCAGGAAGATATCCGGAGCAGGCTTGCCACAGGCGACATCGTCACCGCAGATGATGGCTTCGAAGTATTCCGACAGGTTGGCGAGAGCGAGGAGCCGTCTGGCCTGGTTGTTGCTCGACGCGACGGCTTGGGGAATGCCGCGCCGTGACAAAGCTTGCAGTATTGGAGGAACGTCGGCGAAGACCTTGAATTCACCGGCTTCGATGATGTCGGTGTAGAGACGCTCCTTCATCGCCACCACGGCCTCGAGAGCGGCCTCGTCGTGATCACCGATCACCGCGCGCGCGCCGTCCCGGACCGGGCGACCGTCCACGTGTTCGCGGTACGACGCTGCGTCAAAATCGACCCCGACGCTCCGGAAGCTGCGCTGCCAAGCCTCGAAATGCGCGGGCACCGTGTCCAGCAGAACGCCGTCGAGATCGAAGATAATGCCTGCTGCGTCCATGACGTACGCTCCGTTTCGGAGATTATCGGCCCGTTCTAATCGCTGTTCTGGCGGCAAGGACCGGAATAAGTATGCCAGCGAGGAATTCCGGCGCAGAGGGAAGGGGCGATGCCGCAGAGCAAAGACGCGTCATATGACCGGCGGGCCCGTTTCGCCGCTTATCTCCATGCGATGCACGACATGCCTCAGGCCGAGATCGGGCATGTGCTGGGCGGGCTGTCGCAATCGCATGTGTCGCGTCTGCTGACCCATGCCGAACGTGCCGGATACCTCGTCGTGGAGCGGCGGCTCTCCGACGACGCGCTCGACGAGGACGACCGCAGAGCTCTGCGGGATCTTCTCGCGCCCGCGGGCCTGATCGAGCGGCTGACCACGTTCTGCGAGGCAGTGGGGCAGGCGACCCCGAACGTCGTCGTTCATCAAAGCGGGCCGGGCACCACCGAAGGCGCGATGGCTCTGAGGCGTCGCCGGTTCGGACGGGCCGCGGCGGGGGGGCTCGCGACCCTCTTGCGCGATCAGGCGCTTGTCGGGGTTGCATGGGGCCGGACGCTGGGCGCGGTGGTCGACGGGATCGCTCACTCCAAGGCGCCGCGCCCGGTTCGCGGCGACATCGAGATCGTGCCGGTCTGTGCCGAGCTTCTGACCGTCCCACAAAGGGACCTGTCGTCGAGCCGCATCGCCGAGCGGCTGTTCGACGTGCTTGTCTCCGATCGACGGCCGGTGCCGCAGCTGACGGGATTTCCCGCCTATGTGCCGCGGCATTACGACGGCCCGGCACGAGAGGCGATCTGGCGCCTGATCCGCGACGCGCCCAATTACGACCGTATTCTGCACGGTCCGGATTCCCTCGCCGGTCGGATGGATGCCCTCTTGACCGCCGTCGGTCATACCGAGCTTCTGGTGCTCGGCGGGCTCGACGATCTGTTGCGCGCAGCCGGGATGCGGGCCGAGGAGTTGCACCGGCTCGTGATCGGCGACATCGGTGGCATTCTCGTTCCCCGCCCGGACGCGACCCAAGGTGACCGAGAGGTGATCGCGGAGCTGAACGCGATGTGGACGGGGATCTCGCTCGATCAGGTCACAACGATCGCGCGACGCGCACGCCTTGGCTCGCCTGCTGCAGGTGTCGTGGTTTTCGCCTTGCGAAGTGACCGCGCGCCTACGTTGGTCGAGGTCGTCAGGCAGGGGCTCGCGTCCCACCTCGTCATCGATCATGAGGCCGCGGCCGGCCTGAACGCATGTCTGAAGGAGCTGCTTTGATCGGCGTGCGGTAGGTGGCGGCGATGCAAGCCTCGGCATCTGCCAAGCTACCATAGACGGCGAGCTCGCGGCTGGAACAGCGGCGCGCCCCGGCATAATTGCCAAGCTCGGCTGCGCGTACGTGGTCTTCGTAGAGCAGGTGGCCGAGCGCCAGTCCGGCGGCGAAGGAATCCCCGCAGCCCGTCGTATCGATGACCTGCCCGGGATCGACCGGATGCACCACCCGCTCGCGCAGGCGCCCCATTGCCCGGTCGAAGACGACGCACCCGTCCGCGTCGAGTGTCACATAGAGAGCTTCAGTTCCGCCTGTGAGACAGGCTTCCGCCAGACGGCGTAGGTCGGCAGGCCCGAGATCGCGGTGGATGGACTCCTCGATCAAGGCAAATCGCGCCTCTTCGAGGTTCATCTTCAGGATATCGATATGTGGCAGCCACGCGTCGCGATCGGTCCAGCTCTTGCGGTAGCGCTGTCCGTTCGTCGCGCAGCCGGTCGTCGCGCCGTGCGCGTCGAGGACGACCGTCCCGGAGCCGCGGGCCTTCAGTGACCGTATCGTGTCGAGCGGAACCTCGTGATCGGTTACCGGAACGACCACGTAGGCCTCGCAATCGGGCAGGGTGCGCAGGTCGTCGGGCCCGATCGGGGGCATCCGGCCGACCTGCGTCTCGTCGCGCAAGTTGTGATCCTGGTAGACGAGGCTGATGCCGGTCCCTGCATCCGGCGCAGCCGAGATCGCACTCGTGACGATGGCATCAAAAGGCGACATGAGGGACAGAAGCGCGTCGATCTCGTCGGCCGAGACGCGCGTCACCGGGTGAACGGCGGCGATGCCTGCCCCGAGCGACGCGAGCGCCACGCTGGTATAGAGCGCGCCGCCGTAGCGTTCGTGTACCTGCCCCCCGGAAGTGACGATGATGTCCCTCGGCATGGGGCCGAGCACCGCGATCCGCACGAATAGCCCTCCCGGCATCCTTCCGCACCGAGCACGTTAAGGAGAGCAATGGCGGGCTGCAACGGCACGAAAGTATGCACGGATCGCAACGCGGCTCTTCCGAAGTGTCTGTTCCGAAGACGCGGTCCGAGTGGCATGTTCGCGCCAACGAAAATGCAAGCCTTTGGAGACAGACATGATCAGCTCGTTGAACCGCCGTATCGCCGCCTACTTCGCCGCTCTCGCCGGGGACCGTGCCGCGGGCGCGCCTCGCCTGGAGCAAAGCCTGAAGTCCCGGCGCTGAGCCCGGAACTCCCGCCGCCTCGCTGCGGCGGGTTCGGAGCGAGGGGCGGCCGTCGCCGCCCCCCTCGCGATCGTCACGTGAAGACGAAGTAGGTCGAGACGACGACCAGTACGATGGCCGCGCCCACGGGCTTGGCGAGCGACCACGGCGCCATGTCGACCGCGTGGCTGTCGCGGGCCACGAACGCCTCGGTCCGCGGGTACATCCTTCCGATCA
>NZ_QKZL01000026.1 GCF_003253995.1 Palleronia aestuarii | reverse complement strand
CGCCACGAAGCCGGTCGTCTGGCGCAACGGCAGGCCGAACAGGCCCGGGGCTCCGCCCGTTCAGGGCTGAAACAGGCCACCGGCCTGTTTCCGGGACGCCCTTCACCCTTCATCGTCAGGCATGCCTGGATGGCGGCGTCGCTGTAGACCGGCTGCGCCCCGCGCTTGCCGGACGCCGCCGCATGCCATGGTGTAACGGGGTCGAGCCAGACGGTCAGCGACCCACGCTCACGCAGCGGCGCGTTGTAGGATGACCAGTTCAGGGTACGGTAGCGGGTCGGCACAGGCTTGGACATGGCGCCTAGCTATGTCGCAGGACTCCTGATGTGAATCCCAGGCAAACTTCGTGCAACAACGCCGCAGCCCAACCGTACCGTCCTCCCGGACGCCGTGGATCTGGAAGACGCTCTCGGCGAGATCGATGCCGATGGTGGTAAAATGGCCCATGGATGGCTTCCTCGATAGGTCAATGACGACACCCAATGTGGCACATTGCGGTGCCGGGGGCCGGAGCCATCCACTCCATAAATGGTAACGCACTGCTCGTCCTTATCCATCAACCAGCGCCACCGGAACAGAAAGTTCGGTGCCACGCCATTCCGCCTGGCCACGGCGGAAACGAACCCTCCTGACGCCAGGCTCTCCTGGATAATGCGCAGCTTCTCGTGGGCAGCCCGATATCCGCGTTGTGCAGCGCCGGTGATTACCTCGACCCGGCGGATATTGTCTTTGGAAATGAGCATGTCTTCAAGCACAGGCTTGAGCCTTTCATGGTTATGCCGGACTGTCCGATCGAAATGGGAGGCAGTTCAGGTCCATGCTCTCGAGCGGCGCCGACTACGAACCCGGCGACATCGCGATGGCTCCCTGACCGCGGCGCCCAAGGACCGAAGTAGGAACAAAGCAGCGGAAGGGCTCACCCCAGAACATTGCAGCTCCTGCCGAGAATGGAGATCAGGCTTACGGCCCATCGCCTAGGGAGCCTGATGTGTGGACCGGCACGACAATGGCTCGTGCCTCGGGGGCATGAAGCGCGAGGCGGGCGAAAAACCATCAGGGCTTGCGGCGACGATAGCATCGGGCCACTCTCAGAAGCCGGGTATACGTCAGCGCTCACAACGCTAGAACTAGTTGTTACAATTAGGTGGGACCCACATACAACCAGAAATGGTGAAATATTACAAGGGATTACCCGTAGCGAAGCCTCCATCGACAGGAAGGCAAGTTGCGGTTATATAAGAGGCTGCTGGCGAGCAGAGGAAAATCGCGGCCCCTACCAAATCATTGGCCGTTCCCCACTTCCCAACCGCCGTCCGCCTTGAAACCGCCGCCTCGCCGGCTTCGGTCGACCAGATGGGCCTGGTCATATCTGTTTTGTGATACCCTGGCGCAATGGCGTTCACGCGGATACCTTCCCGTCCCCAACGGTGGGCGCATGCCCTAGTCAGTCCTAAAACGCCGGTCTTTGATGCACAATAGGCCGGGACCCCGGGATCCGCCATGAAACTCAACATGGAAGCAATGTTCACGATCGAACCGCCGCGATTGTGGGCCAGCGCATCGTGCAACGCAAAGCTGAACCGCATCTGGGCATTGAGATTCACGTCCATCGTGTCGAGGAAGACCGCCTCGTCCCATTCCTGTTCCGCCCGGGCGATCCCCGCGCCGTTCACGAGGAAGTCGAGAGAATAGAATTCCGCACAGAAAGCATGCACGGCATCCGCGTCGCGGACGTCGAGCTGCCGCATCGTGATGCCCTTCTCCTCCGGCAGGCCGGCGATCTTCTCCGCCGAACTGCCGGTCGCGATCACCTCGGCCCCCAGCGACGCGAAACCGCGCGCGATTTCGAGCCCGATGCCGCTTGTCGCACCGACGATGACGGCCGTTCTCCCGGCAAAGAGGTCGGGCCGGAAGGCGCCCAAGATTGCATTCGCATCATTCATGCCTCTCATCCTATCCAAGTCGCTTCAGGGCGTCCGCGACCATGCCGGGGGTCACCTCGATCGGCTCGTTCTTCATGATGTCGCCGGGCTTGCAAGCGCGCCGCCCGACGCGGTCGAGCTTCTCGTCGGTGACCTCGACGATGCCGACATCGGCAAGCCGTACCGGCAGCCGCACGCTCTTGCAGAAGTCGCGCACATGCTCGAATTCGTCGTCCTCGCCGAGGATCAGGAGCATGGCCAAGACACCGATGGCCACCTTTTCACCATGGAGGTGATGATGGACGTCCTCGAGTTCGCATAGGCCGTGGTGGATCGCATGCGCCCCGGCGACGCCGCCCGATTCGAAGCCGGCGCCGGAGAGCAGGATGTTCGCCTCGATCACCGCCTCGAGCGCAGGCGTCACGGTATTGCTGTCGCAATCGGTCAGCGCGGCGGCACCGTGCTCGAAAATCACGTCCCGGCAGAGGCGCGCGATTTCGTGCGCGACGATCGCGCCATGGGTGCCCCAGCAATTCGGTACGTCGGCGCGGAGGCTGCTCTGCGCCTCGTACCAGGTGGCGAGAGCGTCCCCTATACCGGCGGCTAGAAAGCGGGCGGGCGCCTGGGCGACGATCTGCGTATCCACCAGCACCAGTTCCGGGTTGCGCGAAAGGAATCTGTCGTAGGCGACGCTGCCGTCCTCGTTGTAGATCACCGCCAGGGCCGAGCATGGCGCATCGGAGGCAGCGATGGTCGGCACGATCACCACGGGCACGCCGAGCTCGTGCGCCGTCGCCTTGGAAGTGTCAAGCGTCTTGCCGCCGCCGACGCCAATGACTAGGTCCACGCCCTCGTCGCGGCCGGCCTTCACGCTGGCTGCGATCTCTGTCTCGGAACATTCGCCGCCATGCGTTCGACACACGACCTTTAGCGACGATCCTGCGCCCTTATACACAAGTGGCTCGAGCCTACTGGCCAGGGTCCCGTCAAGCAGACACAGCGCGTGCGAGCCGAGGCTGCACACTTCTGAGCCCAGTCGCGACAGCAATTCCGGCGCTTGAATGTATCGGCCCGGGAAACGGGCTCCGGTCACACGCATTGGTGTCTCCTTACCAGCAGGTATAGCCGCCATCGGCGAGCACGATCGAACCGGTCATCAGACTAGCCGCGTCCGAGGCGAGAAACAGAACGACCGAGGCGACCTCATCCGGGCGCCCCATCCGGCCTTGCGGAGTACCGCCGATCCAGTGCCGCATGAGGGCGTCGTCATTGTAGACGTAGGCGTTCATCTCGGTCTCTATGTAGGTGGGTGCGACCGCATTTACTCGTACGCCGCGCGGCGCCCACTCGGCGGCCAGCGACCGGGTAAGCTGATGCACTGCCGCCTTCGAGGCATTGTACTGTGCCTGCTCCTGCGGACGATTGACGATATAGCCGGACATCGAGCCCACATTGACAACATTCCCCGCGCCTCGCCCGAGCATATGCCTGCCAAAGGCACGACAGCACCAAAAGAGGCCGTTGAGATTGATATCGATGACCGAGGACCATTCGTCGTCGCTCATCTTTTCGGCGGGAATGTTGGAGCGGGCGATGCCCGCGTTGTTCACGAGGATGTCGATCTCGGGCCATTCGTCCGCCATCGCCGTGACGGCGGCGGGGTCGGTCACGTCGAGCTGCGCCGCCGCCACATCGCCGGCGCGCCCGCGCAGCCTTTCGGCCGCGTCGTGCGCCGCATCGCCGTCGCGATCGGTCAGGACCACGGTCGCACCGGCCTGGGAAAGCGCGTCGCAGATCGCGAATCCAATGCCCCGCGCACCTCCGGTCACCAGGGCGCGACGTCCCCGGAGCGAGAAGCGGTCGAGGTAGAGGATGTTGGCGGCGTCGGGCATTCAGGTCTCCGGTGTGGACGCAGCGAGCGCGTCGAGAGTGTCGTAATATTTCTGTCCGTGAGCGCAGAGCGCATCGAAGAGCGGCTGCATCCGGGCGTAGTGCTCCGCCCAGGCGGGGTCTGGGGAGATCTCGCGTTCATGCCTGACGAGGCGCGATGCCGCTTCAGCGGGGTCGCGGGCGTCGCCCGTCGCGACCGCCGCCAGGATGGCGCAGCCTACGAGGCCGCATTCCGGCTCTTCCGGGATCAGGATTGGCAGATCGTAGATCGATGCCTTGATCTTCAGCCAAAGATCCGCCTTCGCGCCGCCGCCAGAGGCGATCAGCATCTCTGGCCGCAATCCAGTTGCGCGTTCCATGACGCGCAGGTGCCGATTCACGGCAAAACCCACACCCTCCAGAACCGCGCGGTGCATCTCGGGCAGGCCGTGACCAGCCGACAGGCCGAAAAACTGTGCACGGGAATTGCGATGCTCGCCAAGCCGCTCGCCCACAAGATAGGGCAGGAACAGTAGCGCGTCCGATCCGGGCGCAGCACCGGCAGCCATGTCGAGAATCTCCGAATAGCTGGCCGCGTTCCCATGGAAAACCCGCCGTGCCCATCGGGCCGCATCGCCGCCGGCCTCGAGCAGCGCGAAGGCACCCCAATTGCCCTCGGGGGTGCCGACGTTCGAGATCTCGGTGTCGAGGATCGGGGTTTCAGAGACCAGCGTCATGATCGAGGAGGTGCCGGCCACCTCGGAGGCGAGACCGGGGCGGCACACGCCCGAACCCAAGAGCGCCACGGGGTAGTCGCCGCCGCCTACCAGAACGGGCGTGTCCGCCCGCAGCCCGGTCTGCCGCGCGGCCTCCTCCGTCACGGTCCCGACGATGTCGGTGGGCAGGCGGATCGGCGCCATCTTGGCTGGATCGAGCCCGAGGGTCGCGATGACTTCACCGCTCCAGTCGCCCGTTGCAGGGTCCATTAGGAACGAGCAGGCCGCCTCAGTCCAGTCCATTGAGCGCGCGCCAGTGAGGCGGAAATTGATGTAGTCCTTCGGCATGAGAACAGTGGTCGCGGCGTCCCACGCCGCGGGATCGTTGTCGCGCAACCATTGCATCTTGAAGGCCGGCCAGGCGGGCGTCGGCGGGTTCGCCGTACGTTCCAGCCAACGCTCGACGTTCTCGGCCGCCTCGAAGCGCTTGACGTGGTCGAGGGTGCGCTTGTCGTTCCAGAGCGGCACCCAATCCCGCGTCGTGCGGCCATCCTCGTCGATCAGCACCGTTCCATGCATCTGACCGCAGGCAGCGACGACGCTGACTGATATCCCCTCGTCGCCGGCCCACCGCGTGACCTCCCGCAAGGTGGCCACCGCCGCTGCCCACCAATCGTCGGGCCGCTGTTCAGACCAGCCGTGGGCGGGCACGGATTGTTCGTATTCCCGGGCCGCCACCTTCAAGATCCGGCCGTCCGCCCCCATTGCCGCAGCGCGGGTGGAGCCGGTACCAATATCCAGCGCGATCGTGCAGATCCGGGTCATCAGCGACGGAAAAGCTGCGCTGAGTTCTGCAGCACAACCGCGACCACGATAATGACGCCAAGATAAACCTGCTGATGATAGCCCGGCACCCCGGCGAGGTTCATGATGTTGCCGATCACGCCCAGGATCATCACGCCGATAAAAGTGTTTACCACATCGCCGCGTCCGCCCATGAGGCTCGCGCCGCCGATGACGACGGCCGCGATGACGTCAAGTTCGGCGGCCACGCCCACCTGCGCGGAGCCGACGCCGGAGCGTGCGGTGACGAGGAGCCCCGCCACCGCCGCGAGCGCGCCGGAGATCACGTAGACCGACGCCACGTACCACGGCACCGATATCCCGGAGAGGCGCACGGCCTCCTCGTTCGACCCGATGGCCTTCACCAGCCGCCCGAAACGGCTGAAGTTCAGGATCAGGAACGCGATGGCGAAAAGGGAGAGCATCAGCCACGCCGGATTGGGCAGCCCCAGCGTGAAGGAGGTCCCGAAATTCTGCAGGCCCTGCCCCGAGGTGCCCGGCATGACCGGTTGCCCGTTCGACAGGATCAATGCCAGGCCCCGCGCACCTGTCATCATCGCCAGCGTGATGACAAAGGCCGGGAGCCGCAGAAAGGCGATGAGAAAGCCCGACACCGCCCCACAGGCTGCGCCGATCAGCACGACGGAGGCGACGGCCATCGGCATCGACATGTCCTGCACGAACATAGCCGAGGTCACCGCCCCCAACGCCGCGATCGAGCCCACGCTTAGGTCGATGCCGCGGGTGAGGATCACGAACAACATGCCGATGGCCATGATCCCGACACCGGACATCTGGCGCAGCAGGTTCGTGGCGTTGCGCTCCGTCAGGAACGCGTCCGACTGGGTGCTGGCAAGCAGTACCAGCAGGATGAAGATCGTGAGGGTTCCGTAGGTCCGAAAGAGACGCGAGAAGCCCGGGCCCTTCCGGTTGGCCGCTTTCTCCTCGGTAGCGGCGGGTTCGCCTATGCCTGCCGTTCTGTCGCTCATGCCATAGCCTCCCTGCCCTGCCGGTCGCCGCCTCCGATGGAGAGGGTCAGCAGTCGTTCCTCGGTAAATTCGTCCGGGCCGAGTTCGCCCCGCAGACGGCCCTCGCCCATGACAAGCACGCGGTCGCACAGACCGAAGAGTTCGGCGTGCTCCGACGAGATGACGAGAACGGCCTTGCCCGCCGCCGCCATCTTGTGAATCAGCGAATAGATCTCGGTTTTGGCCCCGACATCCACCCCGCGCGTCGGTTCGTCCAGAATGACGACATCGCCACCTGAGTGGAACCACTTCGCCAGGACGACTTTCTGCTGGTTGCCGCCCGATAGGCTGCTTACCGGATCGGAAGGTGCACCTAGCTTGATCTGCAGAGACTTGATAAGCGCGCCTACGACGCCGCGTTCCTTGCGGGGCTGGAAGAACCCCATTCGCGCGACGGCGTTGATGTTGGCCATCGTCATGTTCTTGTTGATGCCCATGTCGAGCACGATGCCTTGACCCTTTCGATCCTCGGGGACGAGGTTCACCCCATTCTTTACGGCCTGCGTGGGGCTTCTCGGTCGATACGCTGCGCCGCCGAGCGTCATGGTGCCCGAGCTGATCGCATCGGCGCCGAAGATCGCGCGGGCGACCTCCGTCCGGCCCGAGCCCACGAGCCCGCCGAGCCCCACAATCTCTCCGCGCCGCAGCGAGAAAGATATGCCCGCGACGCCGTTCGGCAGGGTCAGATTCTCGACCCGCAGGATCTCCTTGCCGATATCGGTCTCGGGCTTGTCGCCGAACAGTTGCGACAGGGGACGGCCCACCATCATCCGGATGAGCGTCTCGACATTCGCGTCTTCCGCCTTAACCTCGCCGGCGTTCCGTCCGTCTTTGAGGACCGAGACACGGTCGGAGATCGCGAAGATCTCGTCTAGGCGGTGGGAGATGTAGACGATGCCGACACCGTCGGACCTGAGGCCCCGGATGATCTCGAGCAGGCGGTTCGCGTCTCCGATCGACAGAACAGCTGTCGGCTCGTCGAAGACGATGACGCGCGCCTTGCGGCTGAGCGCCTTGGCAATCTCGACCACCTGCTGGTGAGCCACGGAGAGGTCGGCGACGAGCGCGCGGGGTGAAATGTCGAAGCCGAGCCGGTCGATGAGTTCGCCGGCCCGGCGATTGAGCTCGGACCAGCCGATCCTGGCGGGAAGTTCGCCGAGGAAGATGTTCTCGGCCACGGTCAAGTCCGGGGCCAGCGCCATCTCCTGATGGATAATCGAGACACCGCGATAGATGGCGTCCATGGGCCCCGAGAGGCGCACGGCCTCGCCGTCGATCCGGATCGTGCCGCCGTCGGGGCGCATCTCGCCGCCCAGGACGCGGATGAGGGTCGACTTGCCGGCACCGTTTTCTCCGCACAGCGCATGGACCTCACCGGCGTGGAGCGTGAAATTCACGCCGGACAGCGCATGGATGCCCGCGAAGGTCTTGGTGATATCGTCGAGCTCAATCAGCGCCGTCATCGTCCGCCCCCGAAAATTGCTTGAGTCGGCGCTCGTCCGGCCGGTCGGCCGGACGGGCACTGGGAGGTGACGCGCTCAGAAGACCGATTCAGGGTCCAGATACTGATCCACGTTCTCCTGCGTGATCGCCGCCGGGTCGGTATAGGTGAGCTTGCTGAGACCCTCGGGCAGTTCGTCGTTCATGGCCTGCAGGCCGATCTCAACCGCGCGACGGGCGATTTCGTTGGGGTTGTTCAGCCCGGTCGCGCCATACTCGCCGTCCTTGATGAGTTGGAGCGCTTCCTTCTGGCCATCGGCCGCCGCGACCAGGATGACCTCGTCGAGACGACCAGCCGCCTGAAGCGCCGAACGCGCGCCGAGCACCATCGAGTCGTTCTCACCCAGCACGACGTTGATGTCGGGATGCGCAGTGAGCAGGTCTTCCATCGCGGTCAGGCCGCCTTCGGTCGCCCAGTTGCCCCAGCCCTGGCCTAGAACCTCGATATCCGCGTCGCCCTGACTCGTCAGCTGCGCATCCATCAGGCCGCGCAGGACGCCGAGACGCCGCTCCCGCCCGACGAGGTTGCCCTGGCTGCCGGAGATAAGCGCGATTCTCGCCGGCTCGCCGTTAAGCTCGTTTGCCAGCCATTGCCCGACCAGCTCGCCGTTGGCGGTGTTGGAAGACTGAATCTGAGTGATGAAATCCGCCGACGGGTCGAGCGTCGAGTCGATGGCGATCACGTGCACCCCCTGCGCGGACGCCATGTTCGCGGAAGCGACAAGACCCTGCGCGTCGCGCGGGTTCAGGATCAGGATGTCGATCCCCGCCGCCACCATGTCTTCGACGTCGCCGATCTGCTTGACCATGTCGTTCTGGCCATCGGCGACGCGCACCTCGCAGCCGGCCTCCTCGGCGACCTGGCGGGCCGTCTCCGCCTGCGCGGCAAAGTAGGGTGCGCCGAGCGTGTACATTGCGATGCCGACGCTGCAGTCGCCATCCTGCGCGAATGCCGGCGCGGCGAAACCGGCCGCGGCGACGGCGGCGGTTGCAAGGAATGTGCGCTTCTTCATGGTGTCCTCCCCATTGTGGTGGCGCTGCGATGCAGCGCATCAGGCACCCTCAGCCCGATCTTTTTTGGAGCGTAGTTACCGAAATTCTTTCGGTCAATACAGAATTTCAGGAAAAACTGCCTCGTTTGGCATCAAACCCTTGCCTAGAATGCCCGCTTTACCCTAATCCTCAAAATAATATGTAGCGCTGCTACCTTTTCGATGGAGGCGATTATGGAGAGTCACGAACCGCAATCCTGCGACGTAGTGGTGTCGGAGGGGCGTCTCGAGGGCGGCAACGGCCACTACCAGAAGCTCTACGATGACCTGACGGGGCTTTATTCGGACGCTGCCGCCTTCGCGCGGCTGATCGAGGAACGCCGGGGCACCGTCGCGTATGAGGTCACCACTTATACGCCCGGGAAGAAGGTCTCCGACCTGATCATGGGCGTTACCCGGATGGCGCCCGGAAAGGTGGGTGACGAGTACTTCCTTACCCGCGGACACATCCACGCGAACGGCGACCGACCCGAGATTTATTACGGGCAGTCAGGCCGCGGTATTATGCAGCTCGAAAGCCCCGAAGGCGAAACCCGCCTGATCGAAGTGAAGCCGCAATCGATCTGCTACGTGCCGCCGTTCTGGATCCATCGATCGGTCAATACCGGGTCGGAGGATCTGGTGATGATGTTCGTCTATCCAGCCGATTCGGGACAGGATTACGGGATCATCGAGCGTTCGGGCGGCCTACGAGTGCGGATCGTCGACGACGGAATGGGCGGCTGGACCGATGTCCCGAACCCCGGATGGCGCCCCCGCAGCGACGCCGAGATCGCCCGGATCTACGAGGATGCGGGGGCGGCAACATGAACGTGGCTCCGTTCGATCGGGCGGCCCGGATCGGCGTCGTCCCCGTCATCGCCATCCCGTCCGCGGACTACGCCGAACCGCTGGCCGACGCGCTCCTCGAGGGCGGCCTGCCGATCGCCGAGATCACATTCCGCACGGAGGCCGCGGCCGAGGCCATGGCCCGGGTCTCCGAAACGCGGCCCGACCTGTTGATGGGCGCGGGCACGGTCCTGTCGGTCGACGCCGTCTCGAGCGCCGTCGCGGCCGGCGCCACCTTCGGTCTCGCGCCGGGGTTCGACCCCGAGGTCGTGGCGGCCGCCGACGCGGCCGGCCTGCCCTTCGCGCCCGGCATCATGACGCCTTCGGACATCTCCCTGGCCACGGCCCGCGGCTGCCGGCTGATGAAGTTCTTCCCCGCAATGGCCGCCGGCGGCCCCGACATGCTAAAAAACATCTCGGCCCCCTTCCTGCACCTGGGCCTTACGTTCATCCCGACGGGCGGTGTCACCCAAGACAACATGCACGAATGGCTGTCTCTTCCGATCATCGCGGCGGTCGGCGGCACCTGGATCGCGAAGCCCGCCGACATCGAAGCAGGCGACTGGGCCGGGATCACGGCCCGCGCCCGCCACGCCGTCGAACGCGTTGATGAGATCCGGGGATGAGCTATGCCCCCTGCGAAAGGCCGACATTGCACTTCATTGGCGTGACGACGAAACACTCGTCCATCATGACGGTCTTCCCTGCCTGGGCCCGGCATTTCGGTCTGGACCACGCCAGCATCTCCGGCATCGACTTCGCGCCCCACGCCGACCCCGCGGCGTACCGCGAGGCGGTGGCCTATATCCGCGACGATCCGAACTCGCTGGGTGCGCTGGTCACGACCCACAAGATCGATCTCTTTGAGGCGTGCCGGGACATGTTCGACGAAATCGACCCGTTCGCGGCCCTCATGCGGGAGACGTCGTGCATTTCCAAGCGCGACGGCAAGCTCGTCTGCCACGCCAAGGACCCGATCTCTTCGGGCCTGGCCATCGACGGCTTTCTCGGACCGGAGTACTGGAAGCGCACGGACGGCGACGTCTTCGCGATGGGGGCCGGTGGATCCACCATCGCCATGACGTGGCATCTGATGCGTAAGGAGAGGGGCGCGAACGTGCCCGGCCGCATCGTGGTATCGGACCGCGAGCCCGGACGCATCGACGAGATCCGCCGCGTCCATTCCGAGATCGAGAGCGACGTCCCCGTCGAATACGTGCTGGTCGAACAACCTGCCGGCAACGACGCCGTGCTGCCCGGATTGGCGCCCGGATCGCTGGTCATCAATGCGACGGGTCTGGGCAAGGACGCCCCCGGTTCGCCGCTAACCGAAGCGGCGGAATTCCCCGAGGCCGCCGTGGCGTGGGAGCTTAATTATCGCGGGGATCTCATCTTCCTCAAGCAGGCCCGAATTCAGGAGGTCGCGCGCAACCTGACAATCGTAGATGGCTGGACTTACTTCATCCACGGCTGGACGCAGGTGATCGCGGAGGTCTTCGATATCGAGATCGATCCCGGGCAGGACAATATCGACCGGCTGACCGAGATCGCCCTCAGAGCGAAAAACGCATGACCCGGATCCTCATTACCCCTCGTTCGCTCACCTCGGACCCGCCCGTGGAACTCGACCGCCTCGCGGCCAACGGCTTCGAGCCGATCTTCAGCACCCCCGGCGAGATGCCCGACGAGGCCGAGCTTCTGCGGCTCGTTCCCGGATGCGTCGGTTGGCTGGCCGGCGTCGAGCCGGTGAGCGAGGCGGTGATCGAAGCGGCGAGCGAGCTGCGCGTGATCTCGCGCAACGGGACCGGGGTGGACAGCCTTCCGTTGGAGCTGCTGCGTCGGAAGGGCATCGCGCTGGAGCGCGCGGTGGGCGCCAATGCCACCGGGGTGGCGGAGCTGGCCGTCGGCCTGATGCTCTCGTGCTGCCGTCACCTTCCCGAAATCTCGAAAGGCGTCGCCGCGGGCGGATGGCCCCGGCGCCGCGGACGCGAGATCGAGGGCTCGACGATCGGGATCGTCGGCATGGGCGCGATCGGCGGCAAGGTGGCGTCGGTGGTCTCAGCGCTGGGGGCACGCGTGCTCGCCATGGACCCGGCCCGCCCGCCCCTGGGTCTGCTCGGGGGGGCCGTCCGGTATGCCGGGCTCGACGAGGTGGTGCGGAACGCAGATTTCCTGACCCTGCACTGCCCGCAGCCGGAGGATGGCAGGCCCATCATCCACGCCGAGACACTGGAGCGCATGAAACGGGGGGCGATCGTCATCAACACCGCGCGGGCGGCGCTGGTCGACGAGGAGGCCATGCTAGAGGCGCTCGACCAGGGACGAATTTCGCATTATGCGACGGACGTGTTCTCGGTCGAACCACCCAAGAGCCTCGCCCTCGCCGCCCATCGCAACGTGATCGCAACATCGCATATCGGAGGGCTGACGGATGGCAGCGTCTCGCGCGCGACCGACGCCGCCGTCGAGAACCTGCTCAAGCATCTGGTGCGGGACCATGCGGCTGCGTGAAGTCCCCCGCCGCGATCCCCTGCCCAAAGTTCTCGGCGCGCCGCCGGGCGAGGCGCTGTGCCTCTACTGGCTGGGCCAGGCGGGCTTCGTCATCGACGGCGTGGGCCGACGGGTCGTGATCGACCCCTACCTGTCGGATTCCCTCGAAGCCAAGTATCACGGCAGCGCCACGCCGCATGGGCGCATGATGCCGCCGCCGGTCGAGCCCGGCGAGATCCGGCATGTCGACGCGGTGCTCTCGACCCATGCCCATACCGATCATCTCGACGGTGCAACGCTTGTTCCGCTGCTCGAAGCCAACCCCGCCGCGGTGCTGGTGGCCGCCGCGTCCTCGGAAGCGAAGGTCCGCGAAAGGATCGGCGCCGTGACGCCGGAACTGATCCTGCTCGATGCGGGCGAGACCGCGAGCCCCGTGGACGGGATCGGGCTGCAAGCCACGCGCGCCGCGCACGAGACGCTCGAGGTCGATGCCGAGGGGCGTCATCTCTTCCTTGGTTACGCCCTGCGCCTTTGCGGTGCGACGATCCTCCATTCCGGCGACACGATCCCCTTTCCCGGTCAGATCGATGAGGTCGCCGCCCTGTCCGCCGATCTCGCTCTGCTGCCGGTGAACGGCCGCGACGCACAACGCGCGGGAGCCGGCATTCCGGGCAACATGACCGCGCGCGAGGCGCTGGCCCTGGCCGAAGCCACGGGCATTCCCTGCGTGATCGCCCATCACTTCGACATGTTCGCCTTCAACACCGCCCCGCGCGCGGAACTGGACAGGATTGCGGCCGAAAGCGGTCCGGTTGCGTTTCACCCCGCGATAACGCAGACCTGCTACCGTCTCGAGGCGCTGACCGACCGATCCTCCTGGGGGGGAACATGAACAGCGACGATCCTCTCCCCTTCGGCCGCAACATCCTAGAGGCGGTCAAGACGCGCTATCCCACATTGAGGAAATCCGATCGCAAGGTCGCCGACGTCCTGCTCGAGAATCCGCAGCGCCTAATGAACGCCACCGTGGCCGAGACCGCGGAACTCGCCGGGGTGTCTCAGCCTACCGTGATCCGCTTTTGCAGTGCGATCGGGTGCGAGGGGTTTCAGGATCTCAAGCTGCGGCTAGCACAGAGCCTCGCATTGGGCACGCCCGCGACAAATTCGGCGATCGACGACGCTGACACCCCGCAAGAGGTCGCCTCGAAAATCTTCGACTACACGATCAGCTCGCTCGACTGGGCGCGCCATGCGCTCGACATGGAGCAGGTGAACGCCGCCGTAGAGATCATCTTGGATTCCACGCATATCGAATTCTTCGGCTTCGGGGCCTCGGCGATCGTGGCCCAGGACCTGCAGCAGAAATTTCCGCTCTTCGGCATTCCCTGCAATGCGACGATGGACAGCCACCAGCAGCTGATGGCGGCCTCGATGATGCGTCCGGGATCGGTCGCGGTGGCGATCTCCAACACCGGCGCCACGCTGACCATCATCGAGCTCGCCCGCCTCGCGCGTGACCGCGGCGCCAAGGTTATCGCCATGACGGGCGGCACGCAGACCACGCTGCTCGACTATTCCGACGTCGTCATCAACGTCGAGGCCCTGGATAATACCGAGCTCTTCACGCCGACCACGTCGCGGATCGCCGCCCTCTGCGTGGCCGACATCTTGTCGACGCTGGTGGCGCGCAGGCTGGGCCAGGCCCACAACCAGCGGCTGGTCAGGATGAAACGGTTCCTCAGTCAGATGCGGCGGAACCAGCCCTTCTGAAGCGGTCGATCTGCGCGGGCAGCTCGCGCATATCCGCGATCACCGTCACGGCTCCGGCGTCAAGCAGCGCATCCGCATGGCCGGGATAGGTATGGCTCGCCCCGGTGAACCCGATCGCGGGCATGCCGGTGGCCCGTGCCGCCGTGACGCCGGCGGCGCTGTCCTCGATGACCAGGCAATCCCGAGGCGCGACGCCGCTTTGCTCCGCGGCGAAGAGGAAGATGTCAGGCGCGGGCTTGCCACGCGCGACCTGCTGGGCCGAGAAGATCCGTTCATCGAAATAGTGCGTCAGCCCGCACCGCGCGAGCGAGGCGTGAAGCTTGGCCACGCCCGACGAGGACGCGACCGCCTTGGGGTCCGGGATCCGGTCCAGCGCCTTGGCCACGCCCGCGACCGCGACCAGTTCGTCCTCGATCCGCTCCATCAGGCGCGAGGTCGCGAGTTCGAACAATCCGTCGGGCCAAGGTGTGCCGCGCCGGGCGGCGATATCGTCCCAAATCGCCCGCTTCGGCCAGCCGATATAGCCGGCCACGAGATCCTCCAGCGTGATCTCGTGGCCGGCAGAGCGCATCAGCTCGGCATCAGTGCCGCAGGACAGGATTTCGCTGTCCACCAACACGCCGTCGCAATCGAAGACGATCATTCTCCGTACGGCACCCAGATGTTCTTCACCTGCGTCGCGCGGTGAAGAAAGCCGCGCCCCTGGCCATCGCGGCCGGACCAGTCGCGCGCGCCATCGGCCTCGGTCCAGGTCTGCTTTAGATTGCCCGCGCTCTCGCGCTCGACCATCGCAGAGCCCTCGGCCCCGCCGACATACCACATGCCCGCGACCTCGTCGTGACCGGCCAGCGTCTTGGCCAGCTCGTCCCGTGGTCCGCTGACGATGTTGACCACGCCCGCCGGCAGGTCGGACGTCTCGAACACCTGGTAGAGGTCCGTCGCGGCCAGCGGATACGGCTGCGACGGCACTGTGACCACCCGGTTGCCCATCGCGATCGCCGGCAGGACAAGGCTGACAAACCCCAGAAACGGCGCCTGGCTCGGGCAGACGATCCCCATGACGCCCAGCGGCTCGTGCATGGCGAGCGTCACGTGGGCCGATTTGGTCTGGTGCACCGCGCCGTCGAACTTGTCGGCCTGCGCCGCGTACCAGAAGCAGCGCCGGATCGCCGCCTCGACTTCCGCCCGGGCGGCGGACGGCTCCGCGCCCAGTGCCTCCAGCCGGGCGGCGAACTCGGCGCTCCGGGCGGAAAGGTTCTCGGCCATGTAGTACAGGATCTGCGCCCGATTGTGGCCGGTCGCCCCGCCCCAGCCGACGGCCTTCGCCGCCGCCTCGACTGCGTTGCGAATATCCTTGCGATTGCCCAGCCCGGCCAGCCCGACAGGGCCCGCCGGACCCGCGACGGCATAGGAATATCCCGAATCCGGCCGGGACTGCTTGCCGCCGACGAAGAGCTTGGCGGTCCGGTCGATCGCATCCGTCCCGCCGCCGTCATGGGGCACCGCCGAGAGCCGGGCCAACTCGACCGCCGGTCCGGACGGCGCGGGGTGGCGGAGATACGCCATCATCCCCTCGCGCCCGCCTTCGCGTCCGAAGCCGGATTCGCGGTACCCGCCGAAGCCCGCGCCCGCGTCGAAGACGTTGGTGCAGTTGATCCAGACCACGCCCGCCTTCACCTGCGCGGCGATGTCGAGGCAGAGATTCACGTTCTCCGACCAGATCGACGCGGCGAGGCCGTAACGCGTGTTGTTGGCCAGCTCGACCGCCTCCGAGGGCGTGCGGAAGGTGGTCATGGTGACCACGGGGCCGAAGATCTCATCGGTCGACAGGACGCTGGCGGGTTCGACGTTCGTGGCCAGCGTGGGCGGATAGAAGCAGCCCTCCGGCGCGCTGCCCTGATGAAGCTCCACCCCTTCGGCCTTACCCTGTTCGACCAGCGCCCGGATCCGCTCGAGTTGCACCGGGTGGACGATGGCCCCCATGTCGGTGCACTTGTCGAGCGGGTCGCCCACGCGCAACGTCTCCATCCGCGCGCGCAGCAGCATCTCGAACCGCGAAGCCACCGCCTCGGCCACGAGGATCCGTGCGCCCGCGCAGCAGACCTGACCCTGGTTGAACCAGATCGCGTCGACCACGCCTTCGACGGCGGCGTCTAGATCGGCATCCGCGAAGACGACGAAGGGCGACTTGCCCCCCAGTTCGAGGGTGAGCCCCTTGCCCGTCCCCGCGATCTGGCGGCGGATGGTCTTGCCCACTTCGGTCGAGCCCGTGAAGGCGATCTTGTCGATCCCCTCGTGTCCGACGATCGCGGCACCCGTCTCGCCGTCGCCGGTGACGATATTCACCACGCCTGCGGGCAGGCCCACCTCCGCGCAGATGCCGGCGAAGGCCAGCGCGGTCAGCGGGGTGTACTCAGCGGGCTTCAGGACGACCGTGTTGCCCGCGGCCAGCGCCGGCGCGATCTTCCAGGCCAGCATGAGTAGCGGGAAGTTCCACGGGATCACCTGGCCGCAGACCCCGTAGGGCTCGGTCCACGGGAGCTCGTCGACGGCAATCTCGGCCCAGCCTGCGTGGTGATAGAAGTGCCGCGCGACCAGCGGCACGTCGATGTCGCGGGTCTCGCGGATCGGCTTGCCGTTGTCGATCGCCTCGAGCACCGAGAGGAACCGCGCATGCTGCTGCACATGGCGCGCGATGGCGTAGAGATACCGTGCCCGCTCGTGGCCCGACAGATCCGCCCAAGCCGGCTGCGCCTTCCGCGCGGCCTTGACGGCGGCGTCGACATCGGCGGCGCTGCCTTGCGTGACCCGCGCGATGACCCTGCCTGTCGCAGGGTTCTGCACCTCGAACGTCGTGCCGGGCGCGGTGAAGGTTCCGTCGATGAAATGGCCGAAGCCGTCCGGACGGGACGCGAGCCATTCGTGCACGATCGACGGATCTTCGGGAGCGGGGCCGTATGACATGTCCTTCAGGATCTCCTGGATACTCATGGTTGTCCCCTTACGATGCGGCATGGCGGTGCGAGGCGGCGTAGCGCCCGGTGACGTGGTGCTCGAGCTGGCGTTCGATGTCTCCCAGCATCGACGAGGCGCCGAAGCGGAACAGGTCGGGCTCGAGCCAGGGGCGTCCAAGCTCCTCGCGCATCATTACCTGCCAGGCCAGTGCCTCCTTGGCCTGCTTCATGCCGCCCGCGGGCTTGAAGCCGATGCGGTGACCGGTGACCAGGCCATAGTCGCGCAGCGCTCGGATCATCACCAGGCTCACGGGGAGGGTCGCGTTCACGCCCTCCTTGCCGGTCGAGGTCTTGATGAAATCGGCACCTGCCTGCATCGCGACCATCGAGGCGGAATAGACGTTGCGCAGTGTCTGCAGATCGCCCGTGGCAAGGATCGCCTTCATGTGCGCCTCGCCGCAGGCCTCGCGCATCTGCCGCACCTCGTCATGGAGCGCCCGCCAATCCTGCCGGAGCACATGTTCGCGGGTGATGACGATGTCGATCTCGTGCGCGCCCCGGGCCACCGCCCACTCGATCTCCCGGAGGCGGAGATCAAGCGGCATCAGGCCGGCGGGGAAGCCCGTGGCGACGCTGGCCACCGGGATGCCCGATCCGTCGAGCGCCTCGACCGCGTGCGGCACCATGGTGGGGTAGACGCAGACCGCCCCCACCGTCAGACCCAGATCGGCGATGCCCAGCCCCTCGACGATATGCGCGGCCAGCGGACGCCGCGCCTTGGCGCACAGGCGCCGCACCTTGCCAGCGGTGTCGTCACCCGAGAGCGTCGTCAGGTCAACCAGCCGGATCGCATTGACGAGCCAGGCCGCCTGATGGGCCTTCTTGACCGACCGCCTCCCGCCCAGCGTCGAGGCCCGACGCTCCGTCGCCTGCCGGTTTACCGCGTGCCCGTCGAACATGGACAGATCGAGCGGCATCCCCGGATTGCGGCCGGGATCGCCCTTGGCCAGCGTCGCAGGAAGCGCCGCCGCGGTTCTTTCGTCAACGGTCATAGGCATGCTCCAATGCATGGATTGCGGTATCCTCGTCAGTGATCAACACGTTGCACAATCCGACGCGCAGCGCGCCGCAGGTGACATTGTGCTTGTCCGGTCCGGTAACGACGCAGATCGCGTGATCCCGGGTCTTCAGGTCGGCCAGCGACAGGCCGATGGTGCGTTCGTCCACCTTGCTATCGGCGATCGCGCCGCGTGCATCGATGAAACGGCCCAGCACGTCGCCCACGGCCCCTGCCGCCCGCAGCCCCGACTGCTCGGCCTCGGTGATGTTGCCGGAGACCAGGAGGGCCGATCCCTCGACCGCGCCCAGAGAGAAGCAGAGCACCCTGGTCGAACGGGCCAGCCGCAGGACGTCCGACACGATCCGATCGCGTTCCAGGACGACGCGCGTCTCGGCCGCCCCGACGATGGCGGGAACGGGCAGCGGCACAAAGCGCCCACCGCCCTTGCGCGCAAAGGTCTCCGCGACGTCGTTGTGATGTCCCGATTGGGGGACCGGCGCGACCGTGCCGTTGATCTGGACGACCTCGATATCGCTCGCCCAGCCCTCGGGCAGCCAGTGGGCGACGGCGGCCATCGTCCGGCCCCAGGACACGCCGATGCGGCGCGGGCGCGGCTTGAGCGCCGCGAGGTACTGTCCTGCTGCGCGTGCCACCCCTTCGAGCCGCCCGGCGCCATTGCGGCGCACGACGACGGCATCGCGCAGGCCATAGGTCTCGACGAGCCGCGTCTCGAGCTCGGGGAGATGGTCCGAGCGCGGCACGATCTCGATCCGCACGATCCCGAGATCGCGCCCTTCCTGAAGGAGCCGGCTGACCTGCCATCGGTTCAAGCCGAGCTCGGTGCCGATCTGGGCCTGTGTGCGGTCCTCGTTGTAGAACATGCGTGCGGCCCGCTCGATCAGCATCTCCCGATCGACCGGACGCGGGTCCTTCGTCGACCGCGTCATGTTCCGGCGCCTTGCCGCGCTAGCCTGTTCAGGATCGGCGACAGCACGTCGACCGCCTCTCGGTACTCGTCCAGCATGCGCGTGTAGGCCGCGTGGCGTTCGGCATCGGGCTCACGCAGCTCGGACGGCGCCGGGATCGAGCCGGCGGCTTCGCTCATCGTCGCGAAGCGCCCCAGCGCCACCGAAGACGCGATCGCGGCGCCGTAAAGCGACAGGTTGTCGCCCGTGACCACCCGCGCGGGCTTGCCGATCGCGTCGACTGTTGCGGCTAGCCACATCGGATTGCGCAGGATGCCCCCGGCGACAACGAGGTGTTCGATCCCGACGCCTTGCCGTTCGAGGTCCCGCACCACGTTCGCCGCCCCCAGCGCGACTGCGGTGACGCAGGCCCGGAAGATCGTCGCCCGGTCGTGGGAGAGCGATAGCCCGAGCATGGCGCCGCGCAATTGTGCGTCCCGATAGGGCGTGCGGTTTCCCATCCAGAAGTCTAGCGCGAGGAGCCCGGTCGTGCTGAAATCGATGGCCTCGGATTCCCGGCAGAGATCGGCGAAACCGTCCTCGTCGAGCCCGAAGATATCGCGGGCCAGCCAGTTGAGGATCGAGCCGGCGGAGACCTGCCCCCCCTCGATCATCCGCAGCTCCGGGGTCAACGCGCCAGGATACGGCCCCCAGACGCCGGTGATCGCGCGCCCGTCGTCGGGCACCTGGGTGAGGTGGACATTCGACGTCCCCCCGATCAGGAGCATCCGCCCCGGCGTGATCGTATCCGCCCCGAAGGTCCCCATATGGGCATCGATCCCTCCCTGCACCACGACCGGTCGTCCGCTGATGCCCAGGGCCCGAGCCGCCTCGGCGGTCATCTCGCCGATGACACTTCCGATAGGCTCGATCCGGTTCGGCAACTTTTCCATCAGTTCGGCGACGCCGAATTGTCGGTAGAGTTCAGGCACGAAGGCGGCCGTGCGACTGTCCCAGTTCCACTTGCATGTCGCGTTCATCACCGACCCCGCCCATGCGCCGCACAGCCGGAAGTTCACGAAATCCAGCGCCTCGCAGATGATTTCGGCGCGCGCGTAGATGTCGGGCGCGTTCCGCTTCAGCCACATCGCCTTGGGCACCAGCCATTCGGCCGCATCGCCCCCACCGCAATACTCCATCACCGGGTGGTCGGCGGCCTCGGTCTCCCGGGCCTCCTGCGCGGCACGGGCATCCATCCAGAGGATCGCGGGATGGATCGGATGTCCCTCGCGGTCGCAGACCACCACGGTGGACGAGAACGTGGCCACGCAGACCGCCGCAATTTCGGGGTTGTCCGCCTTCGCCAGTACAGCCGGTACGCAGGTCAGCAGCGCCGACCACCACTCCTCGGGGTCCTGCTCGGCCCGGTCGGGGGGGATGTGACGCGTGGCGTAGGGGGCTTCACCCGCGGCCACCAGCCGGCCGGCATCGAGATCGAAGAGCCCGACGCGGACGCCGCCGGTGCCGAAATCGCAGCTCAAGACGTGGGTCATCCGCTGGGCCCCTCCCCGGACCGCACCCTCTCCCGATCAGGGCCGGAAGAGAACCTTCGAGAAGAACAGGTCTCGGGCGTCGAAGCGGCGGAAGATCTCCGGCAACTCGGCGAGGTCCAGATCGTGGGAGATCATGAACTCCCATTTCAGCTCGCCCGTGCCGAACTTCTCGACCGTGGTCGTCCACTGCGGCCCGGGAAACGGCGCGCCGAAACTGTTCCAGGCCCCGTGCAGGCTGACCTCCTGGCGCAGGAACGTCTGGTAGACGGAATTCGGGATCGACACGTCGGGCACGGGAATGCCGATGAAGGCCACGTGGCCACCTGGCGCGGCCAGCGAGATGGCCGAGCCGATCGTGGCGTCGAGCCCCACCGCCTCGATCAGGACGTCGGCCTTGAGCTTCGTGCCGCCCACATCGGAGGACAGGATGCAATCGCTCGCGCCCGCCTCGGCGGCCAGGTCGAGCTTCTCCTTCGACACGTCCACGGCAAGGATGCGGGAGGCGCCCATCATCTTCAGCCATTGGATGGCATAAAGGCCGATCGGCCCGCACCCGACGACGCCGCCCGTCTGGCCCACCTCGATCCCGCCCGCCTTCCAGATCGCGTGGAGCGCGATCGAGGCCGGGTCGGTCATGGCGATGGCGCGGGGATCGGCCGATTGCTCGACCTTCAGGAGGTTCTGCGTGGGCACGGCGACATATTCCGCATAGGCGCCATCGCGGCGGCTGCCGAAATAGTCGTAGTCGCGGCAGCGAGAGAAGTTGCCCGTTAGGCACTGGCTGCATTCGTTGCAAGGCAGGAGCGGCGCCACGGCTACCAACTCCCCTTCCGACCAGCCCGCGACATCTTGGCCTAGGCTCTCGATATGGCCGGAAAACTCATGGCCCGTGATCAGGGGCATCTTGTGCGCGCCCTTGACCAGCATGCGCGGAAGGTCCGACCCGCAGACCCCCACGGACGCCACGCGGACGAGGACCTCGCCTGCTCCCGCCTCCGGCTTCGGCCGATCCTCGAGACGGATGTCCTTGGGTTCATGCAACACGATCGCGCGCATCTCGGTGCCTCCACAGTAATCACATAAGTGTTGTCAACGCACTTATGTGAGGTCCTCTCGGACCTGTCAAGTTTCCGATTGCTTAAAAGCAAGGGGCCGCCCGGTTTCTCTGGCGGCCCTGTGCAGGATGCGGACCGGGTGGCTACCTCAGCCGAGGCGGCGGTCCATCTCGCCGAACAGTCCGGAGGTCTGCTCCAGCAGTTCGGCGTACATCTCGACATAGGGCGCGTAGGCCCTGTTCACGTCGGGCCTCCATTCCAGGATGTCGCCGGGTTCTTCCGCGAAAGCCTTGGCGGTCGCGCGGATGTCGGGGAAGAGGCCCACCGCATGACCCGCGACGATGGCGGCGCCCAGGGTGCCGAATTCCTCCCGCGGCAGGCGCGCGTAATCCATGCCCAGCGCATCCGCCTTGATCTGGCGGAACAGATCGCTGCGCGCGCCGCCGCCGATGTTCAGCGCGATCTTCGGGTCGTAGCCCGGCGCGATCTCGCGGACCGCGCGGAGGTAGATGGCGTATTCGTAGGCGACGCCCTCCATGATCGCGCGAACCAGATGCGCCTTGCCGTGTTTCCACGTCAATCCGAAGAAGGCGCCGCGCATCGTGGGGTCGTTCGGGGTATTCCGGCCCGACAGGTGCGGCAGGAAGATCAGCTTCTCGGAGCCCGGCGGCACCGACCCGGCCTCCCGCGAGAGCGCGGCATAGGGCTCCTCGCCGGCGCCGGTCCACCGCTCCGTTTCGAGGGGGGAGACCTCGTCGCGGAACCAGCGCAGGTTCAATCCGCCCCCGGCCACGTACGCCATGGGGAAATACAGTCCCGGTACCACATGGGGACAGGTCATCAGACAGCGATACGTCAGGTCGGTGCCGAAGGTGTCGATCACGGTCGCGAACACGGACGCCGTGCCCGACGTGTCGAAGACCATGCCCGGCTCGACGAGCCCCGCGCCCAGAACGTTCGCCGACTGGTCGCCGCAGCCGGCCGCGATCGGTGTCCCCTCAGCCAGCCCTGTCAGCAACGCCTGTTCGGCCGTGACACGACCGATGATGTCCCATGGCTCCACGATCCGGGGCAGCTTCGAGGTATCGAGCCCCACCTTGCCCAAGAGCTCCTCGTTCCAGGTCGAGGTCTCGCCATGGCCGAAGCCGGTGAAGACAAGGTAGGTGCGGTCGATGAACGCGTCGCTTCCGCCCAGCCCAGCCAGCTTGCCGGCGCAATAGGCGGCGGGCTGGATGAAGCTGTGGATGCGGCTCCAGGTTTCGGGGCGTTCGTCGCGCCACCAGAGCATCTTCGGGGCGTGGTTGAAGGCCAGCGCCATCCCGCAGGTACGGATGATCTCGTCCTCGTGGGGCCGAAGCGCCTCGATCTTCGAGGCGCAGCGCGTGTCGAGCCAGCTGTCGTAATGTGTGACGGCATTCCACTCGGCGTCAATCGCCATGGTGCCGGCCATCTGCCCGTCGAGTGCGATGCACGCGATGCGGGACGCATCAAGAACAGAGGTCTCCATCGCCGCGCGGATCGTATTGACGACGCTCTCGTGAATCTCGTCGGCATCCTGCTCCACCTGCCCCGGCGCGGGATAGGTCAGCCGCGATTCCTCGAAGGCATCGGCGACCAGACGGCCCGATGCGTCGTAGATGCCGGTCTTCGTGCCGGTCGTGCCGATATCTATGCCGATCACGTGATCTGCCGACATGGTCGTTCCCTCCTTAGGATCAGGCCCCCGCAGCGTCCGGCGCGGGCCCCTGCTGCATCAGCCGGTCAGGCCGACTTCCCTCGCGGCCGTCCACCGATCCTCGAGGATCGTCAGGCCCATATCCGGAGCGTGCGGGAAAATCGCGATCTTGCCCGAGACCGCCCCGTCGGTGACCGCTCGCATCGCCTGCGGCAGCGCATCGAGCCCGGCCACCGCCTTGAGATTGTGGAGCAGCGACAGTTCGCCCGCCTCGACTCGACGCAGCACCCCGCGCATGTCCTCGACGGTGCAGCCGGTCGAGCCCGTCAGGCGGAAACTGCCGGTGGCGACCTTCGACAGCTGGATCGGCACGCGCCGGCCGAACGGGAATCCCGCAAAGACCGAGAGCAGACCGTCATCGGCCATAAGGGTCGCGACCCGCGCCACGGCGTCCGGATCGGGCGCCACAACCGTTGCATCGTCGAGGCCCCGTGGCGCGAGGGCCGCGCAGGCCTCGGCGATCGCGTCGGGTTCGAACACCTCGAGCCTACGGCCGGCGGCCCGGGCTAGCGGCTCGAAATCCTCGCGGATCGCCTTCAGCCGGGCGCCTTTGCGGGTCGTCGCGATCACGAGAGCGGGTCCATCCTTCAGTTGCAGCAGCCGGTGCACGTGCATCCGCCCCATCGCGCCGCCCGCGCCGAAGACCAGGGCGGCGCCGCCAGGCCGCACGTCGAAGCGCTGTCGTTCCGGACGAAGCGCCGTCGACAGGTCGTCCGCGATCGTGCCGAGAAACGACAGCATGTCGTAGTGGACCCGCGCGGGATCGATCCCGACTGGCCCGGCCGTATCCCCGCTGCGGCCGATCAGCAGCACTCCGCCCCGGTTCATCCGCTCGACCAGCTTGGACAGGATTTCGGCCCCGATTTCGCCCAGCGCCAGGATATCGTCGAACGTGCCACCGTCCAATTCGCTGATGGCACCGAGCCTGCGGGGTTGGCTCTCCAGCCAGTCCGGCATCTCGCCTATAAGCGTCACCTCCAACCACGCGGGCACGTCGGGCAGCCTGAACCGCGCGGCCCCCGGGCCGCAAACCACGAGCGCCCGCCCGCCCGACTTCAGCTCGCGCCGTGCATTGGGCGCCCAAGCGCGCTCGACGCAGCCGTAGGGTTCAAGCAGGGCGAGTTCGGCGGCCGACGGCGCCTCTGGCAGGTCGAACAGGTAATCGCCGTCGATCACTTCACCGCCGAGGCGGATGTACTGTGCAAAGCCACCGGGAAGGTGCATACCCACGATCCGCCGCGCCCCGTCGATCCGCATCGCCGGCTGCAGGCCCAGCCTTTGGCCGGGGCGAAACCGACCCGTGCGGTCCTCGCCAACAGAAACGACACGCAGGCACATCTCGTGGCCCAGCACGGTCTCGATCTCACCGTCCTGGAAGAGGGGGTGATCGCCGCCCATGTGCATGATTTTCAGGTCGGACGAGCAGATCGACGCCGCCTCGACCCGCGCGACGATCTCGCCTGGGGCGGGGGCAGTCAACGGCAGCGTCTCGGGGTCGCTTTTGCTCAGGTCGGACAAGGTCCCGCCACGATGCGGCCAGTGCCGGTTGCCGCGGGTTTCGCCGAGCGAGGGTTTATCAGTCGGGTGCATGGGGCCGGCGTGTCCTGCTCAATCGGATATGGGGGTTGCCGCGCACGAGATGGGTCGTGGCGCGATCGAACTCGCGCACGGCGCAGAGCGAATAAAGGGCATCGATCGCAGCAAGCTGGCCGAACTTCGACACCATGCTCTCGTAGAGGGGCTCCTCTCCGGACGGCTCGTAGGCCGGCGGCGTCTGGAGCACGACATCGGACATCCGCGCCAGCGGCGCGTCGGGATAAGACGTCACCGCGATGCAGCGCACCCCGGCCCGCTGGGCCGCCGCGACAGCCTCGAGGGTCTGGTCGGTGCGACCCGAATCCGAGATGGCGACCACCACGGACCCGGTGCAGATTGCCGCGGCCAAGATGACCTGAGTGTTGCAGTCGCGATGGAACGTCGCCGGACAGCCGATCCGCCCGAAGCGAACCACTCCGTTCTCCGCGGCGAGGCTCGACGACCCGGCCGCCACGAAAAGGATCGCGCGCGCGGCGCAGACGAGGCCCGCCCCCTCTTCCAGCGCCACCGGATCGAGCGTGGTCATGGCGGCGCGGGCCACGTCCATCTGCCGGTGCGAGATCTTGTAGAGAATGCTCTCAGCCGTATCGTCGCGACCGATGCTTTCGTAAACGCCACTGGCCTCGCGCGTCCCGGTGTCCGTCCCACCGAGGGGCCGCTCGGCCATGCGCACGACGAATTCGCGATAGTTCTGCAAGCCGATCCCACGCACGAACCGGCTGATCGAAGCCTCCGATACACCACAGGCCTGGGACAGATCCCTTAGACTCATGGTACGCACGGCATCGGGGCGCGCCAGTACCTCTTCGGCGACATTCTGCATCGATGGCTTCAGACCGCCGCGAACGGCCCGGATGCGATCGAGGATGTCCCCGCCTTCGGGCTGCATCCGATCATCTTCCTGTGTCGGCATCGAAGCTCACGCTCCTCAAAGAAGGACGCGAAGGAACCCTGCGCGCCTCGGTGCAGGCAAGGTGCAATCTAAGAATGTTATTTTCAAGAAATTATTTTTCTGGACAATTTTTTTTCATGTAGCTTACCCTGCCGTAGATCGCCGTGAGGACCCCCGCGACCATCGATGCCGGGGCGGCGTCCACTATTTTCAGGGAGGACAACATGCCCACGATCCAGACTGCCGTTCGCCTCGGCGCCACGACTGCCCTCGGACTTGCAGTGTCGGCCACGACCCTGCTCGCGCAGGATGACGGTCAACGAACTTACATTTACGCGTCGCAGCTTCAGGGCCACCCGTACCTTCTCGACAGCCTCCTGGGCATGGATTACGCCGAAGAGAAGTTCGGCGTGACGGTCGAGCCCATCGGACCGCAGGGCTGGGACCCAGTCGCCGGCGCCGAATCCGTCGAGCAGGCGATCGCCCGCGAGCCCGACGGCATCATCACGACCCTCTGGGAGCCGGGCGCCCTCCCCGGCATCGCCCGCGCGATGGAGCAGGGCATTCCCGTCGTCGTCATCGAGGCCACAGTGCCCGACAGCGGTGCGCTGACCTTCATCGGGCTCGACAACTACGAGGCCGGCGTCGACACCGCCAGGGAACTCATCGCCCGTGGCGGCAATTCGGGCACCTATGTCGCCTCCGGGAACTGGGGCGCATCCAACACCGATGCGAAGTTCCAAGGCCTGACCGAGTATCTCGACGCGAACTCCGGGTGGGAGCTTGCAGGCCGCATCGACGACCAAGCCACCACCTCGACGGCCATCGACGCGGCCAAGACCATGTTCAACACCTATCCCGACATCACCGCGGTCATCGGCCTCGATAGCTCGTCGGGAACCGGCATCTGCCTCGCTGCGGAAGAACTGGACCGCGACATCGAGGATCTCGTCGTCATCGTCCATGACCGCGAGGATCCCGTCCTCGAATGCATCGAGTACGGCGCCATCGACGCGACCATCGTCAACAAGACCGCGTTGCAGGCCTACATGGCCGTGCAGATGCTCGAGGCCTACAACGATGCCGAGACCGGCCTCGCGGAGGTGCCGATCTCGGCGTCGAACGAGGAGGCCGGCGTGACCCCCTTCCCCGCCGCGATCTACATGGGGACCGAAGTCATCGATGCCGAGAACGTCGAGGACTTCATGCGCTCGAACCTCCCCGAATACGAGTAGGCGATGCACCCGGACGGATGGGCCCGGGCGCCCGTCCGTCCGCTCGCGGCAGCGGAGCGCAAGATGTCCGACGACAGCAACATTCTCGATCTCAACGGGATCACCAAGACCTTCGGCCCCGTGACGGCGTTGTCCCGCGTCGACCTGACCGTCCGGCGCGGCGAGGTCCATGCGATCCTCGGCGAGAACGGCGCCGGGAAGAGCACCACGCTCAAGATCATCAACGGCGAACTCGATCCCGATGACGGGACCGTCGCGGTCGCCGGCCGGGCGACGACTGCGCCCGAACGCGCGCGGGGCGACATCGCCATGGTGCATCAGGAACTCGCGGTCTTTACCAACATGTCCGTCGCCGAGAACATCTTCGCGGGCGATCTGCCGCGGCGCGGCGGCCGGGTCGATTTTGACCGGATGCACGCCCGCGCGGCCGAGTTGCTGTCGCTGTTCGGACTGGAGATCGAGACGCGGGAGATCGTCTCGCGCCTGACGCCGGGCCAGCAGCAGATCGTCGAGATCCTGCGCGCCGTCCGCCGCGAGGCGAGCCTCCTGATCCTGGACGAGCCGACCTCGGGTCTTAACAATCACGAAGCGACGATCCTGTTGTCGCTGGTCAAGCGGCTGTCGGACGAGAACGTCACGGTCCTCTATGTCTCCCACCGCCTGCACGAGGTGCTCGAGATCGCAGACCGCATCACCGTGCTGCGCGACGGCGCGAGCGTGACAACGCTCGACAATGACGCCCTCGTTGAGGACGACCTGATCCGGCACATGGTGGGCCGCGATCTGGCCGGGGCGCGCGACGCGCGAGCGCGGGGCATCGGCGAGACGGCGCTTTCGGTGAAGTCGCTCACCCAGATCGGCGAGTTCGAGGACGTCACGCTCGAGTGCCGTCGCGGCGAGATCGTCGGCGTCTTCGGCCTCGAGGGCTCGGGTGCCGCCGACTTCAGCGAGGCGCTCTACGGGTTGAAGGCCGCGGGGTCCGGTCGGATCGAGATCGCAGGACGCGACATGCGCGGCGCTCCGCCGGCGGCCATGCGGGCGGCGGGGCTGTCCTATCTGCCCGCCAACCGGAAGGAAGCCGGGCTCTACATGGAACGCAGCATCGTCGACAATATCGCCGCACCGATTTTGGACCGCATATCGCGGATGGGCCTCGTCGATCGCGATCGCATCCGCAAACAGGCGGAAACAGATGTCGGCCGCTTCGCGATCCGCGTCCCCGGCATCCACGCGGAACCGAGGCAGCTGTCGGGCGGCAACCAGCAGAAGGTCCTCTTCTCGGCCTGTCTCGCAGACCGGCCCGACATTCTGGCGCTCAACGAACCCACGCGCGGGGTCGACGTGGGGGCCAAGGCCGAGGTCCACGACGTCATCCGCAGCGAGGCCGATGCCGGCCGGGCCGTCGTCGTCTTCTCCTCCGACCTGCCCGAACTGCTCCGGCTGGCCGACCGGATCGTCGTCATGCGGTCGCGCCGGATCGCCGGCGAGGTGTCGGGGCAGGACCTGCAGGAGGATCAGATCATGGCCCTCGCCGCCGGCACCGCCTGAGAACGGAGAGACACATGGGATCCACCAATCAGACCGTCACATCGACCGATCACCACGCCGGCGGCACGGCAGCGTCCGGCCGGGGCGATGCCGGCCGCAGCTTCGGCGGCAACGTCCTGCCGCTCTCGGCCATCGTCGCACTAGTCGCCATCGTCCTCTTCGCGACCCAGCCCAACTTCGGTACGGCGAGCAACATCAACTCGATCCTGTTCCAGACCTCGATCGAGTTCCTCGCCATCCTCGGCTTCACCTACGTGATGGTGATGCGCGAGATCGACCTCAGCGTGGGCTCGGTCTTCGCGCTGACCGGAACGCTGATGGGCGCCCTGCTGGTCGATGACTGGAACTTCTGGCTGGCCGGCGGCATCGCGCTGGCGGTCGCGGCTGGGATCGGGTTCTGCCAGGGGTTTCTCGTGGTCCGTTTCGGGATCAACTCGCTCATGCTGACAATTGGCTCGCTCCTGCTCATCCGGGGCTGCTCGAACGTGATCGCGAACGACCTCGGCGGCCGGACCTACCCGCGCGAGTTCCGCAGCCTTGCGCGGACCGACCTTTTCGATATCCGCATCACCATCGTCTTCATGGCCGTCTGCGTCCTCATCGCCTGGGGCTTCCAGAAGCGCAGCGCGCTCTTCCGGAAGATGTGCTTTATCGGTGAGAACATGCGCTCCGCGCAGGTCCACGGCATCCGGGTGGGCCGAATCAAGATCGCCGCCTTTATGGCCAGCGCCGTGACCGCCGGGCTCGGCGGCATCTTCACCGCGAGTCGCATCACCCATGCCGATGTTCGGATGGGGCTGGGGCTGGAATTCGTCATGGTGACGGCGGCCATCATCGGCGGGGCCAGCCTCTATGGCGGGCGCGGTGACCTCCGGGGATCGGCGCTGGGCCTGCTGCTCCTGGCCCTGGTGCTGAACGGGATGATCATGTTCGACATCGAACCGGTCTTCCAGCAATTCGTCATCGGCGCCCTGCTTATCGCCACCGTCACCTTCGACACGCTCGTGAATCGGCGCAACGGCTGAATCGCCAAGGGGGAAAAGCACATGGCACGGCGGAACATTCCCTTCCTGCGCGCGCAGCGGCTGGAGCAGGAAGCCCTCACGCTGGGCATCGCCGCGCTCATCGCGCTGGCGCTCGCCATCTGGACCTCGGCCTTTCTCAACGGGAACAATCTTGCGTCCCTGCAGACCGCGATCGCGCCGAACCTGATCGTGGCGACCGGCATGATGACCCTGTTCCTGATCGGGCGCTTCGACCTGTCGGTCGGCGCGGTCATGGGGCTGGCCGGCATCGCGACCGCGTGGGCACTGGGGGCCGGGGCCTCCACCCCCCTGGCCTGCCTTGCCGGCTTGGCGGTCGGGCTGGGGATCGGCGCCCTGAACGGCCTCTTCGTCGCCGGGCTGGGCATCAACCACCTGATCGTCACCCTCGGCGTCCTCTACATGACCCGCGGCATCATCGAGGTGGTCATGTCGGGGCAGAAACTGGCTGGGTTCACCGGCTTCCCCGAGGGTTTCACCGCGCTCGGCCGCTTCGAGGCGGGCGGCCTGCAGGGCATGTTCATCGGCGCCGTGATCCTGCTTTTGCTGATGGAGCTGATGTTCCGCGCCACCGGCACGGGCCGGAACCTCCTCTTTCTCGGAGGCAACCCGGACGCGGCGCGCACCATCGGCATCCGCCGCCGCCGGGTCGAGTTCCTATGCTTCGTGGTCTCTGGCGGGCTGGCAGCCGTCGCCGGTATTCTGGCAACCTCACGGGTCGGCATGGCGAATCGCTATATGGGTGAGGGCCTTGAGATGCAGATCTTTATCGCCTGCTTAATCGGCGGAGGCTCTATCGCCGGCGGCAAGGGATCCTATGTCGGCGCCTTCGCGGGCGTACTGTTCATTTCGCTTTTAACCAATGCTTTCAACTTACTCAGCGTTCCGTCGGAATGGCAATCGATCGTGGTTGGGGGTGTTTTGGTCCTTGTTGTAATAGCAGACGCAATCATGACGCTAAGGAAACAGAACCGCTCGTGGGGCAGCATCTTGGGCATTTCCAGATTCGATAGAATACTACGTGCAAAACGCTAGATGATGTCGGCTGGGCTTGGCGCCGCGGACGTCGAACGACGGTTCGTCCATAAGGTGTTCAGTCCCGGCATTTGGTGGATCGGGTTGAGGATGAATCGATATGGCTCGGAAGTCCAGATCTTGCGGATGTAATCGTAGGGCGTGAGGCCGCCGAGGATCTTGAGCCTGCGTGCGAAGTTGTAGGCGGCCATGAAGTCGCTGAGATGCGTTCGCAGCTGATCATGTCTTTCGTAGTGGTAGCGCTTGACGTTCAGCCGTCGCCGATCCCCCGGGTCGGCTTTGGGCCTCACCGTCCTTGATGGTGCGGTTCATCCGCTCGACCTGCCCATTGGTCCAGGGGTGATCCGGTTTTGTCAGCCGGCGCTCGATCTCGTTGGCTTCACAGAGCTGGAAGGAACCGTGGCCCCGGTGGGGCCGCGAAAGCCCTGGAAGCGTCGAAGCGTATCGGTCGGGAGATGATCGTGTTCCGGTTCCTCGGCTGTTCGGCGAACTGGATGCCATTGTCGGTCGAGATCATGTGGACCTGATAGGATGAGGCGACCCGCCGAATGCCTCCAGCAGGTGCTGCAGGAACTCCCAGGCGGTGCGCCTGTCGGCCTTCTCAACGAGCTGGGTGACCGCGAACTTGCTGGTTCGGTCGATGCCCACGAAGAGATAGAGCTTGCCCTCGGTGGTCTGCACTTTGGCGATATCGATGTGGAGTGAGGCGGAGAAGACATCGTGGATGGACCCGCGATGTCCCGCCGAACCCGATCGGGTAGCGCTTGAAGCGCTGCCGCTTTAGTTTATCGCCTTCGACGTCCGGCAGGCGGAAGATGCATTCGCCATCGCGCTCGACCCGATGGCGCGCAATGGCTCATCGTTGCAGGCATCGGTGCAGTGCCGAGCGCGTCAGGTGCGGGATCGTGGGCTGCAGGGCATAGAGACCGTTCTTCGCTACAAACGATCCCCCGGATCGTTTGCTAAACGCTCGAACTCCAGCGGCAACAGCGTGTGCCGTCGGAACGCGACGATCATCGCCTCCTCTGTTTCGGTCAGAACCGTCGAGCGCGGCTCCCTCGGACCGGTCTTCAGGTCCTCGCCTGTCGCCCGCTTCCGCCACTTCGCGACCGTCTTCGGATTGATCCCCAGCTCCCCGCTCAGCTGCGAGAGCGAAGCTTGCGGTCGGATTGTATTGCCGCTCTGACGGCGTGCGTGGTCGTGGCGCTCCCGTGACCAACCTGTCCCGTAGGGCTTCCTTACATTGCACCGAAAAGATCGCACCATCAAACCGTGGGATTAAACATCTAGCAGGTAGATCACATGGCAGGGGCGATTAAAAAACACCCAGGGCGCAATCAAATGCCCATTGTCTCCATTATTATTCCGGCCGGTAGAACCCCGAGCGAACTTCGGCGAATTTTAGCGCGCCTCCGAGCCTCGTGTTGATCTCAACCTTCTCCGCCTCCGACCAGTCAACGTAGAGGAGAATCTCGACCGGGGAGAGCAGGATCCCGTCATTGAGCTTCGCCCCATGCGCCTGGACGTGCAGGCTGGCGAAATGCGCCTCAAGAGCGGCGGCGTCGGTGAAGACCTCGAGCCAGCGGTAGGTTACGCGGTCGTCGGCGCGGGCATGAACCGTCAGGGCGTGAACCAGCATTCCGGGCTCGGTCTCGCGCGCGAGGTCGTCGATGGCTTGGCTCGCGGCCTCGTAATCGGTGCAACGGTCCGGGTGGACGTGCTCGAAGGCCTCGAGAACGATGATCCGATCGGTGGGTGCGGTCATGCGGTATCCTCCCGGATGGCGGCGCCGTCCCCGGCGCGGAAGAAGTGCAGCTTTTGGGGGTCGAACTGAATTGGCACGCGGTCGCCGGGCCGGGTCTTCGTATCGGCGCGGGTCTGCCCGGTGAACTTACGGTCGCCCATGAGCCCGATCAGCAGAGTGTACGGACCGAGCGGTTCGATGTCCACGACCTCTACGTTGACGCCGATGCCGCCCTCCGCTTCGACGGTATGTTCGGGACGGATGCCGAGGATGCAGTCTTCGCCGACCGAACGCGACAGTGCGACGGTGTGTTCGGGCGGTATTTCGAAGGCCAATCCCGTGGCCCCCGCGAAGCGCAGTCCGGTGTCGCTCCGCTCGATCCGGCCATCGAGCATGTTCATGCTGGGTGCACCGATGAACTCCGCGACGAAGGCATTCGCAGGTCGTTCGTATAGGGTTATGGGATCGGCCGCCTGTTCGATGACGCCCTTGCGCAGGACGACCACGCGATCGGCCATTGTCATCGCCTCGACTTGGTCATGGGTAACGTAGACCATCGTGGTCTTCAACCGGCGATGCAGCTGCTTAATCTCGACGCGCATCTCGACGCGCAGTTTGGCATCGAGGTTCGATAGAGGCTCGTCGAAGAGGAAAACGTCCGGATCGCGCACGATGGCGCGCCCGATCGCGACCCGCTGGCGCTGCCCGCCGGAGAGCGCGGCGGGCTTGCGGTCTAGATACTCGGTCAAGTTCAGTATTCTGGCCGCGTTCTCTATCGACGTTCGCGCCTCCGTCTTCGGCACGCCGCGCACCTTCATGCCGTAGCCGATGTTTTCGCGCACCGACATGTGGGGATAAAGCGCATAGCTCTGGAAGACCATCGCGCAGTTGCGCAAGCCCGGGCGCAGGTGGGTCACCTCACGCTCGCCTATATGCATCTGTCCGCCCGTCGCGGCCTCGAGACCGGCGATCATGCGCAGGGTGGTCGACTTGCCGCAGCCCGAGGGGCCGACGAGCACGACAAATTCCCCATCCTCGATATGGAGATCCATCGGCGGGATCACCTGCACCGCTTCGTAGAATTTGGTTACGCCCGTTAGCGTGATGTTTGCCATCGCGGATGTCTCTCTCAGGGAGATCGGGTCGGCTGGCCCGGAATGGCGCCGACCCGTCTGGTCACTGGGCGGGCAGGCCCATCGAGGAGCGGTAGGCTGCGAGTTGGGTGTCGCGGCCGAACTCGTCAGTTAGCTCGTTCCAGCCGTCCGCCACGGTGTCGAGCGCCTCCTGCGGGCTCACCTCACCGGCGAGCGCGCGGCTGAGTTCGATCTCAAGAAGCTCGGTATAGGAGAAATACCCCGGCAGGCGCATGTCGAGTGCGACGTTTTCCGCCGTGACCGCCTCGCGCTGCGTATCGAGGTATTCCTTGGCCTCGCGCTCGCTAAAGATGCTCGACCAGCGCTCCATGTCGGTAGTGTGGGAGATCCGGTAGGGATTGACGCCGGTGCCCCCCGTCACCGTCGCTTGGCCAGAGATCTCGGGACTGGAGAGCAGTTCGATGAAGTCCCATGCGGCCTCCTGGTTCCGCGAGGATTGCGGCACCGCAGCCTGCCACCCGCCGAAGGCCATGAAGGAGGTGTCGACCGGTTCGTCGAACGTGTCCCACTCGCCTGTCTTGTAGTTGTAGACCTCGGTGGAGGACGGCAGTTTGGCCGATCCCACTTTGCCCGCCACGGTGGACTGGTTCGGATCGGCCGCGATCACCCCGGTGTCGCCCCAGCCGATGGACTCAGCAACCTGCCCGCCCGCGAAGGCGGCGTTGACCTCGCCGAAGGAGAAATTCAGGGCCGAGGGCGGCGCGAGCTCGGACGCGCGGATATATTCCTCGAGACCGCGGACCCAGGCCGGATTGTTGACCTGTGCGTCCATCGTCTCGGGATCGAAGAACATCGAGCCCGGCAGGTCCGGATGGCTCGCATAGGCCGCGACATGGCTGAACAGGAACCAGAATTGCTGGCCGCCCCGGCGGAAGGCCTCGGCCGTGCCGTAGACGCCATCGACGTCGTTCTGGAAGAATTCGGCGATGTCGAGATACTGCGTCCAGGTCTCCGGCACGGCGAGATCATAGCCGTACTTCTCCCGGAAGGCGGTCTTGTTCGCCTCGTCCTCGAAAAGATCGATACGGTAGCTGTAGGTGTGGACATCGCCGTCCATCGTCTGTGAAAGCACCTGGTCGTTCCAGACCATGAGCTGTTCGCGGTAGACGGGCGCGATATCCTCCCACGCCTCGCCCTCCTGGAACTCGGCGGGCATTTCGGCGAGGAACGGCGTGAAATCCGGCGCCCAGGCGGGGGCGAAGGCGATCACGTCGAAGGACGTATCCCCCGAGGCCAGCGTGGTGACGATCTTGGGATAGAGTTCTGACCACGGGAACTCGACCACCTTGACGGTTCCACAGGTCTTCTCCGCCCATGCTTCGCCCGCGAGCGTCAGCGCCGAGGCGATATAGGGGCCGGTCTGGGTTGTGGCGGTGATCTCCACGCCACTGAAATCGGGATCGCACGCGAACGCCGCCCCCGTGCTCAGAGCCAGCACGGCCGCAGACAGTTTCAGTCGGTTCAACAAGGTCCTTCCTCCCATTGCGCCCCTTTATCGGGGCTTCGAAAAAGTCATTTCACGGCCCCGCTGAGCAGGCCGGACCGCATCAGACGGCCGAGCAGCCCCGCGACGACGATCATCGGCACGATCGCGACCAGCGCGGCGGCGGAGATCGCCCACCACTCGTCGCCCCTCTGGCTGTTCTGACCGGCGATCAGGACCGGCAGGGTCTGCCATTCCGAATTCGTCAGGAAGAGCGCGAAGAGGAACTCGTTCCAGGTGAAGGCCAGGGTGATCACGAAGGTCGCGATCAATCCGGGGCGGCACATCGGCAGGACGATCTCGAAGAAGATCCGCCAGTAGGGAACGTTGTCGACGAGAGCGGCCTCCTCGACCTCCAGGGGGAGCGCCGAGATGAAATCGCGCATTAGCCAGACCACGATGGGCAGCGAGAAAGCGACGTAGGCGAGCGTCAGCCCGAGATAGGTATCGGTGAGCTTGAAGCCGAGCTTGCCGATCTCGGTGTAGAGCAGGAACAGCGCGAAGGCCACGACGATGGGCGGGAACAGGCGCTGGCTGACGAACCAGAAGACGATGTCGTCGTTCATCATGACCTTGCCCGGCAGCGCAAGGCGGTTCGCGAAGACCGAGAGCGCGAGGGCGCCGCAGAAGGACAGGATCGACGCGGTCGCCGGCGGCAGGCCCAGCCAGTAGCGTCCCGCGAGGAATCCTCCCATCGCGAGCACGAAGAAGAGCACGCCCGAGAGCAGTTTCACCCGAAACGGGAAGCGGACGAGCGCATAGGCCGCCATCGCCCCGAGGAGCGTCGCAAAGAACGACGACGAGACTGCGACGATCGCCGAAGACCAGAAATTGGAGTAAAATTCTCCCCTTATGCCGGAGAAGAGCTCGCGCCACGCCTTCAATGTCGGCTGGAAGTCGACGAACGGCAGGTAGGTCGGGCCACCCACGACGTCGGGTGGTGTCTTCAGCGAGGTGATGGCCACCCAATAGAGCGGGAAGACGGTGAAGGCGAACCACACGCAGCAAAGAGCGAAGGCGATCCAGGCCCGCGGTCCGCGCAGGTTACGGACGCTCATTTGTACTTTTCCAGCCACGGCTTCAACAATGCGAGGTAGACGAGGCTTAGAATCAGCACGACCGCGAGGAACAGGAAGGACAGCGCCGAGGTATAGCCAAGGTTGAACTTCTTGAATCCCTCCTGATACGCGAAGAGCGTCAACGTCTCCGTCGCGATGCCGGGCCCGCCCCCGGTCATGACAAAGACGGTGTCGATGATCTTGAAGCTCTCGACGATGCGGATGAAGATTACCGCCGCGGAGATCGGCAGCATCATCGGGAATGTGATGCCCCAGAATTGCTGCCACGGACTGGCATTCTCGAGTTCCGCGGCCTCGTAGACATCGTCGGGCAAGCCCTGCAGACCTGCCAGGAGCAGCAGGATTACGAAGGGCGTCCACTGCCAGATCTCCACCGCAATCAAGGACCCGAGCGCCCATTTCGCTTCGGTCAAATAGGGCAAGTTCGGAAATCCGAAGAAGGTCGCGAGCTCGTTCAGCGGGCCCATGGTGGGATTGAGAAGCTGTCGTGCCACTAGGGCGACCGCGACCGGCGCCACCAGCATCGGCATCAGGAACGTGACGCGGAAGAACTCCACGCCCTTCACCCGCTTGGCCAGCGCCAGCGCAATGCCGAAGCCGATCATGAATTGCAGCGCCACTGATACAAAGGCAATGAGCGACGTCGTTCTGACCGTCTGCCAGAAACGTGGATTGCTTAGAAGATCCGCGTAGTTGCTGGTGCCGACGAAGCGTGCGGGAATGGGCGGCACGAGGCGCAGGCTCATGAAGCTGTTGGCCAGCGAGTATATAAGCGGGAAGATCGCCACCGCGAGCACCACGAGGAAAGCCGGCCAAAGGAAAAGGTGCTTGACCGGATCGTCGCGGGTCATGCGCCCTGCCCCATCATTGCGTCGATCTCAGCCCGGGCTGGCATAGCCGGCGCTGTGCCGCGTCGCGTCACGGCGATGCCCGCGGTGGCGCATCCCATGCGGACCGCCTGCTCGACCCCCTGCCCTTCGGACAGCGCGGCGGCGAACCCACCGATGAAGGCGTCACCCGCACCGGCGGTGTCTATGACGGGAGCGTTGGCCATCGCGGGGACGCGGGTGCTGATGCCGGGTCCGTGGAGATAGACCCCTTTCGCACCAAGCGTAATTATAGCCGTCCCGACGCCGCGTTCCAGGAAGAGATCCCCGGCACGGCGAGCGTCTTCCTCCGTGTCGATCTTGAAGCCGACGATTGCCGCGGCCTCGCTCTCGTTCGGAACGAAGTAATCAGTCTGGCCGTAGCAGGCGGCGTCGAACGGGTTGGCAGGTGCCGGATTAAAGACCGTTGTGACCCCGGCGGACCGGGCCAGGGTCAGCGCCGTGAGGGCCGCATCGGGGGGCTGTTCCAGCTGTGTAACGAAGACTTTTGAGCTTTCGATCACCGCCCGATGCTCCTCGACATCGGCTGAAGTTATCGTACCCGCCGCACCCGGATAGACGATAATAGCATTCTCACCCGTCTGGTCGTTGACGAAGATGAAAGCTGCGCCCGACGGCATGTCTGCCATAACCTCTACCTTGGGTGTGACACCGGCCTCAGCGTAGATCTCCAGCGCCATTTTGCCGAAAGTATCGTCGCCTATTTTGGAGATAAAGCTGACCCTTGCTCCGGCACGGCCTGCGGCCACTGCTTGGTTCGAGCCCTTCCCGCCCGGTCCCAGTGAAAAGCCCGAACCAGAGATGGTCTCTCCAACCTGCGGCATGCGCTCTGCGAGATAAGCGGTGTCGGCCACATATATCCCGAGAATCGCGATGCCCATCTGCGCTGCCATGCCCGTCCCCCCATGCGCTCCGTCCTCCCGCGATAGGAGTGCCGTACCTCACTCCACGTAAGGCACCAATATGTTTTTGATCTGCGTAGCCTGCCGAAGCAACTCACCCTTGGCGGCAGCAATAGTTCAGCTCCAGGCGCGCCCGTGAGCGGTGGCTCGGTTTGTTTGATTAGCGTTTGGCCTTTCCTGAAGTGGCTATCCGCCCTTGTTACGCTGCAGCCATGATCGGCGCCGGCTGGTTGAGATAGGCACTGTCGGGTGTCGCCCTGCCGAGCGACGAATGGGGGCGCGTGCCGTTGCAGAAGCCGAGGTAGCGCCCGATCCAGTCTCGCGCCTCTTAGACGCTGGCATAAGCTCGTAGGTAGATTTCCTCGTATCTCACCGTCCGCCAGAGCCGCTCGACGAAGACATTGTCGCTCCGTCGGCGTATACGCCGGCCCCTTGGCGTCCATGCTGATGACGACTTTGGCGTCCAGCAGAAGCTACGTGAAGTCGATGCTGGTGATCTGGCTGCTCTGGCCGCCCTTCTGTGTGTCGAGCGATGACTGCGTGTGGTCGGTCGATCTCCGTTCGTTGAGCTCGAATGATCCCGAAGACTTCGCGCGCGATGTAGCGTTCGAGCATCCGGATGGTTTCGAGCTTCGAATGCTCCATAGCCGTGCGTTTGGCCACGTGGTCCTTCGTCCGCTGGTGGAGGCGCATTCGGGAGACGGCGACGATGTGCGGCGCGCTGTTGACCTCCCTGTCGCCGCCACGGTTCAGACGGTGCCGGATCGTTTTACCCGAGGCCGCTGCTGATCTTCCCCCGGTTCGGTGGAGGCCTCTGCTAAGGTCTTCGGACCTGGAAGGAGCATCTGATGACGGGGCAACGGAAGCGGCGGGAGTTTCCCGAGGCGTTCAAGCGCGAGGCGGTCGAGAGGGTCCGCACGAGCGGTCTGACGATCATCTCGGTGGCCAAGGAACTGGACGTGCACGAGACGGTGCTGCGGCGCTGGATCACGCGCTACGGCGAGCCGGGTATGGCCCCGACGACGCGCGCGGGCGCGAGGGCGGCCGCCGGAGGTCTGTCTCCCGCCGATCTGGCGGCCGAGAATGCGCGCCTCAAGCGCGAGAACACCCGTCTCCAGACGGAGCGCGACATCTTGCGAAAGGCCGCGCTCGCCAGTGTGCTTGCACCGTCGCCACGGTCGCTCGGACCCGTGGCGCGACCATGGCGACCGCACATGGCTCGCTCTTCGGGGCGGCCACCCGATGAAGTTCGGGTTCGTGGATGAGCACAAGAACCTCTGGCCGATCTCGGTGATGTGCCGCGTGATGGGGGTGTCCGTGAGCGGCTACGACGCATGGCGCTCCCGCCCCGAGAGCGCACGGGTGAAGGCCAACCGATCTCTGCTCGAAGAGATCCGTCGAATCCATGCCTACAGCGGCGGCGCGTATGGGGTCCCGCGTGTGCATGCCGTTCCACGTGGCCTGGGCCGAGCCGTCGGGCGCAATCGCGTGGCCCGCCTGATGCGGCAGGCCGGGCTGCGTGGGCTGGCCGCCTTGCCGCGCCGCGTGCGGACAACTGACAGCCGGCATGGGTATCCCATCGCGCCGAACAGGCTCGGACGGGACTTCACCGCAGCGGCCCCGAACCAGATTTGGCTCGGCGACCTGGCCCCCGCCTCCGCGGGGGCAGGCTCTACGTGCGCACCGGCGAAGGCTGGTTCCCGGGGCTGTCGCGGCCCCACCGGGGCCACGGTCCCCGTACACTCCTGGCCGCGGTCCTCGACTTGCACACGCGCAAGATCGTGGGATGGTCCATGCGCGAGACGCTGCACGCCGAGATCGCCGTCGAGGCGCTCGAGATGGCGGTGAGGCGACAGAGGCCGGCCCCCGGCCTGATTTGCCACACCGACCGCGGTATCCAGTACGCCTGCGAGGACTACCGCAAGGCCCTGGAGGCCGCGAAGATCACGCCGTCGATGAGCCGCAAGGGCGATTGCCTCGACAACGCCCCCATGGAGAGCTTCTTTGGGTCTCTGAAGACCGAGCGCGTCCACCACCAGAGCTACGCCACCAGGGACGAGGCGAGGCGCGACCTGTTCGCCTGGACCGAGGGCTGGTACACTACTCACCGCCTCCACTCGGCGCTGGGATACAGATCATCCGCCGCCATGGAAC
>NZ_QKZL01000025.1 GCF_003253995.1 Palleronia aestuarii | reverse complement strand
GACGGCCCGATGCCGCAGACGCGCGAGCACATCCTCCTGGGCCGCCAGGTCGGTATCCCGACGATGGTCGTCTACATGAACAAGGTCGACCAGGTCGACGACGAGGAGCTTCTGGAGCTCGTCGAGATGGAGATCCGCGAGCTTCTCACCTCCTACGAATATCCCGGCGATGACATCCCGGTGATCCCGGGTTCGGCGCTCGCCGCGATGAACGGGGAGAACCCGGAGATCGGTGAGGAGAGCATCCGCAAGCTGATGGCGGCGGTGGACGAGTGGATCCCGACGCCGGAGCGGGCGGTGGATCAGCCGTTCCTGATGCCGGTCGAGGACGTGTTCTCGATCTCCGGCCGCGGCACGGTGGTGACGGGGCGCGTGGAGCGCGGCGTGATCAACGTCGGCGACGAGATCGAGATCGTGGGCATCCGCGACACGCGCAAGACGACCTGCACGGGCGTCGAGATGTTCCGCAAGCTGCTCGATCGCGGCGAGGCGGGCGACAACATCGGCGCGCTCCTGCGTGGTATCGACCGCGACGGCGTGCAGCGGGGCCAAGTGCTCTGCAAGCCCGGCTCGGTGAAGCCGCACACGAAGTTCGAGGCGGAGGCCTACATCCTGACGAAGGAAGAGGGTGGTCGTCACACGCCGTTCTTCGCGAACTACCGTCCGCAATTCTACTTCCGCACGACGGACGTGACCGGGACGGTGCAGCTTGCCGAGGGCACCGAGATGGTGATGCCGGGCGACAACGTGTCGTTCGGGGTCGAGCTGATCGCACCGATCGCAATGGAGGAGAAGCTGCGCTTCGCCATCCGCGAGGGCGGCCGCACCGTGGGCGCGGGCGTGGTGTCGAAGATCCTCGAGTGATCTGACCCACCCCGCAAGGCCCCGGGTCCGGCCCGGGGCTCACGAAAGATAAAAAAGGTCCGATGTGGGGTGGGGGCGATCCCCTTTCCACCTCTCGACTGGAACCCGCAAGGGAAAGAGAAAAATGGCAGCCAGCCAGAATATTCGTATTCGCCTTAAGGCGTTCGACTATCGCGTGCTCGACACGTCGACCAAGGAGATCGTCTCGACCGCGAAGCGCACCGGCGCCTCCGTGCGCGGGCCGATTCCGATGCCCAACAAGATCGAGAAGTTCACCGTCCTGCGTGGGCCCCACGTGGACAAGAAGTCCCGCGACCAGTTCGAAATCCGCACCCACAAGCGGATGCTCGACATCGTCGATCCGACCCCGCAGACCGTGGACGCGCTGATGAAGCTCGACCTCGCCGCGGGCGTCGCCGTCGACATCAAGGTGATGGGAGGCTGATTCATGCTACGCTCTGGCGTCATCGCGAAGAAAGTGGGCATGACCCGCATCTTCCAGGAGGACGGACGGCAGATCCCCGTCACCGTCCTGCAACTCGACAAGCTTCAAGTCGTCGCGCAGCGCACGCCCGATGCCCACGGTTATGCCGCGGTGCAACTCGGCGCGGGCACGGCGAAGGCAAAGCGCGTCTCCAAGGCGATGCGCGGTCATTTCGCCATCGCTAAGGTTGAGCCGAAGCGCAAGATCGCGGAGTTCCGCGTCGCCCCCGAAAACCTCATCGAGGTGGGTGAGGAGATTACCGCGAACCACTACTTCGCGGGTCAGTATGTCGACGTGAGCGGCACCTCGATCGGCAAGGGCTTCGCCGGTGCCATGAAGCGGCACAATTTCGGCGGCCTGCGCGCGTCCCACGGCGTCTCGATCTCGCATCGCTCGCACGGCTCCACGGGTCAGTGTCAGGACCCCGGCAAGGTCTTCAAAGGCAAGAAGATGGCCGGCCACATGGGTGCCGCCCGCGTGACCACGCAGAACCTGCAGGTCGTGCAGACCGACGCGACGCGCGGCCTGATCCTCGTCAAGGGCGCAGTTCCGGGCTCCAAGGGCGGATGGGTCACGATCAAGGATGCGGTCAAGAAGCCGGTCCCGGACGGTGTGATCTACCCGGCCGCGCTCAGGTCGGCGGCCGAGGAAGCCGAGCGGGCGGCGGCGCAGGCCGCCGAGGAAGCCGCTGCCGCCGAGGCCGCTGAGGCCGAACGCCTGGCCGCCGAGCAGGCAGCCCAGGAAGCCGAGGCGCTGAAGGAAGCCGAGGCGGAGATCGCGTCGGAGAAGTCGGATGACGACAACTCGGACGCCAAGCCGGAGGGAGACGACAATGCAAGCTGACGTCCTGAAGCTCGACGGCGGCACCAGCGGACAGGTCGACCTCGACGAGGCGATCTTCGGGCTCGAGCCGCGTGCCGATATCCTGCATCGCGTGGTGCGCTGGCAGCGCAACAATGCGCAGCAGGGCACCCATAAGGTGAAGACCCGGTCGGAAACCTCCTACTCGACGAAAAAGATCTATCGCCAGAAGGGAACCGGTGGTGCACGCCACGGTGACCGGAACGCGCCGATCTTCCGCAAGGGTGGGATCTACAAGGGCCCCGTTCCGCGCAGCCACGGCCATGATCTGACGAAGAAGTTCCGCAAGCTCGGTCTGAAGCATGCGCTGAGTTCCAAGGCGGCGACGGGCAATCTCATCGTGCTTGAGGCCGCGGAACTCGCTGAGGCGAAGACGAAGACCCTCGCGAAGCATCTCAAGGACCTGGGCTGGAAGCGGGCGCTGGTCATCGATGGCACCGAGGTGAATGCGAACTTCGCGCGCGCCGCGGCCAATATCGACGGGATCGACGTGCTGCCTTCGATGGGCGCGAATGTCTACGACATCCTCAAGCGCGATACGCTGGTCATCACGAAAGCCGGTCTCGAAGCCCTGGAGGCACGACTGAAATGAGCAAGATCGAGAATTACGACGTGATCCGTAAGCCGATCATCACGGAGAAGGCGACGATGGCGTCAGAGCACGGCGCCGTGGTTTTCGAAGTGGCGATGGATGCGGCCAAGCCGCAGATCAAAGCGGCCGTGGAGGATCTCTTCAATGTCAAGGTGAAGGCGGTCAACACGTCGATCACGAAGGGCAAGGCCAAGCGGTTCCGCGGCCGGCCGGGTCGCCGGCGTGACGTCAAGAAGGCCTACGTGATGCTTGAGGAAGGCAACACGATCGACGTCTCGACGGGCCTCTGAGTCCGTCCGGGATACCCGGGGCTTGACCCTGGGCCTATCCGGTGAAAGAAGCCCGTCTCCCCGATCGGGGAGACAATGGTGGAGGCGGAGCGCCGATCACCTTAAGAGATTGGGTCGAAAGACCCGCGACACGGGGACCTCCGGGGCCCTTTAACATCGGATCCATGGGGATCCGCTATAGCTAACGGAAGACAGAAAGCATGGCACTCAAGTCGTACAAGCCGACGACGCCGGGCCAGCGCGGGCTGGTGCTGATCGACCGTTCGGAGCTGTGGAAAGGCCGTCCGGTCAAGTCCCTCACCGAGGGTTTGACCAAGCATGGTGGCCGGAACAACGCCGGACGAATCACGATGCGCCGCCGCGGTGGCGGGGCGAAGCGTCTTTACCGGATCGTAGATTTCCGCCGTACAAAGCACGATATGGAAGCGGTCGTGGCGCGGATCGAATACGACCCGAACCGCACCGCGTTCATCGCGCTCATCCAGTATACGGACGGCGAGCAACGCTACATCCTCGCGCCCCAGCGCATGGCGATCGGCGACAAGATCGTCTCCGGTCAGCGGGTCGATGTGAAGCCCGGCAACGCGATGCCGTTCTCCGGCATGCCGATCGGCACGATCATCCACAACATCGAGTTGAAGCCCGGCAAGGGCGGCCAGATCGCGCGGGCGGCGGGCACGTATGCCCAGTTCGTGGGTCGCGATGGCGGCTACGCGCAGATCCGCCTCTCCTCCGGTGAGCTTCGTCTCGTCCGGCAGGAATGCATGGCGACCGTCGGTGCGGTTTCGAACCCGGACAACTCGAACCAGAACCTGGGCAAGGCGGGACGCAATCGGCATTACGGCAAGCGGCCGTCGGTCCGAGGCGTCGTGATGAACCCGGTCGATCACCCGCATGGCGGCGGCGAGGGCCGTACCTCTGGTGGACGCCACCCGGTCACGCCCTGGGGAAAGCCCACCAAAGGCGCCCGCACCCGTAACACGAACAAGGCGTCGCAGAAGCTCATCGTGCGCTCGCGCCACGCCCGCAAGAAAGGACGCTGACCCATGGCGCGTTCCGTCTGGAAAGGCCCTTTTGTCGACGCCTACGTCCTCAAGAAGGCCGAAAAGTCCCGTGAGAGCGGTCGCAACGAGGTCATCAAGATCTGGTCGCGCCGTTCGACCATCCTGCCCCAGTTCGTGGGCCTCACCTTCGGCGTCTACAATGGCAAGAAACATATCCCGGTGAATGTCAGCGAGGAGATGATCGGCCAGAAATTCGGTGAGTACTCGCCGACGCGGACCTATTACGGTCACGCCGCCGACAAGAAGGCGAAGCGCAAATGAGCAAGGAAAAGAACCCCCGTCGCGTTGCCGAAAACGAGGCGATGGCCAAGCTTCGCATGCTGCGCACGAGCCCGCAGAAGCTCAATCTCGTCGCCGGCCTCATCCGCGGCAAGAAGGTGGAGAAGGCGCTTGCCGATCTCACCTTCTCGAAGAAGCGGATCTCGGACGATGTCCGAAAGTGCCTGCAATCGGCGATCGCCAACGCCGAGAACAACCACAATCTCGACGTGGACGAACTCGTCGTCGCGGAAGCGTATGTGGGCAAGAACATGGTGATGAAGCGTGGACGCCCGCGGGCGCGCGGTCGCTTCGGCCGGATCGTCAAGCCGTTTTCGGAACTCACCATCAAGGTCCGCCAGGTCGAGGAGCAAGCCTAATGGGTAACAAGGTCAATCCCGTCGGAATGCGCCTCCAGGTCAACCGGACCTGGGACAGCCGCTGGTATGCCGACACGAAGGAATACGGCGATCTCCTGCTGGAGGACGTCCGGATCCGCGAGTTCATCAAGGAAGAGTGCAAGCAGGCCGGCATTTCCCGCGTGATCATCGAGCGTCCGCACAAGAAGTGCCGGGTGACGATCCACACGGCCCGGCCGGGCGTCATCATCGGCAAGAAGGGCGCGGATATCGAAACGCTGCGCCGCAAGCTCTCGTCGATGACCGACAGCGAGTTGCACCTCAACGTCGTGGAAGTTCGCAAGCCGGAACTCGACGCCGCACTGGTCGGCGAAAGCATCGCGCAACAGCTCGAGCGTCGTGTGTCGTTCCGCCGTGCCATGAAGCGGTCGGTGCAGAACGCGATGCGCATGGGCGCGCTCGGTATCCGGGTGAACCTCGCGGGTCGTCTCGGCGGCGCCGAGATCGCACGGACGGAATGGTATCGGGAGGGGCGCGTGCCGCTGCACACGCTCCGGGCCGATATCGACTTTGCCCGTGTGGAGGCCAAGACCGCCTACGGGATCATCGGCATCCAGGTCTGGATCTTCAAAGGCGAGATCCTGGAGCACGATCCGGGTGCGCGCGATCGGCGGGCGCAGGAATTGCAGGATGGTCCGACGCCTCGCGGCGCCGGCCGCCGCTAAGGAGGTCCTGAAAGATGCTGCAACCAAAGCGCACCAAGTTCCGCAAGATGCACAAGGGCCGGATCCACGGCGAGGCGAAGGGTGGGTCCGACCTGAACTTCGGCACGTTCGGCCTGAAGGCGGTCGAGCCTGAACGGATCACCGCGCGCCAGATCGAGGCCGCTCGTCGGGCGATGACGCGTCACATGAAGCGTCAGGGCCGCGTATGGATCCGGATCTTCCCCGATACGCCGGTCACGTCGAAGCCCACCGAGGTCCGGATGGGCAAGGGCAAGGGCTCGGTCGATTTCTGGGCCGCGAAGGTCAAGCCCGGGCGCGTGATGTTCGAACTCGATGGTGTGGCAGAGCCTATCGCCCGTGAGGCCCTTCGCCTTGCCGCGATGAAGCTTCCGATCAAGACCCGCACGGTCGTCCGCGAGGATTGGTAGCTCGATCCCACCGCCGTATGACGAACAGGGCCCCCGGAACGCAATCCGGGGGCCCTTTGCTTTTTCGTACGGCTAGAGGTGGTTGGGACGCGGGGTCATATGGCCCGCGTGTAGCCTGACCTCCGGGGCAGATCACACGCGACTTTTGGGAAATCAAAGAGCGTTGCCCCGAATTGGCCGGTGATCGACCCGAAACCGGGTTGCCATCGGAGGTCTAGGCCCATATACCGCGCGCTCATCCATCTCCACCGGGAATCAGGGTGACCCGTTTCGGGGCCTTCCGGTGATGTTGACAAAGGAGGTGTGCGATGCACGCCAGCGAATTGCGAGACAAGACACCGGATCAGCTGCGTGATCAGCTCGTCCAGTTGAAGAAGGAGGCTTTCAACCTCCGCTTCCAGCAGGCCACTAGCCAGCTCGAGAACACGGCGCGGATGCGCTCCGTGCGTCGCGACGTGGCCCGGGTGAAGACCATCCTGAACCAGAAGGCGGCCGATGCCGCTAAGACCGACAGCACGGAGGCCTGATCCATGCCCAAACGCATTCTCCAAGGCACCGTCACCGGCAACCAGAACGCGCAAACGGTCACCGTCTCCGTCGAGCGTCGCTTCACGCATCCGGTTCTCAAGAAGACGATCCGGAAGTCGAAGAAGTATCGCGCCCACGACGAGACCAATACCATCAATATCGGCGACGTCGTGCGCATCCAGGAATGCGCCCCGCGGTCCAAGACGAAGCGCTGGGAAGTCATGACGCCCGAGATGATCGAAGAGGATCGCCGCTCCCGTGAGGAGCACGCGAAGCTTCAGCAAGTCGAGGACGAGCAGCGCCACCAAGAGCACGAGGCGGCGCGCCACTGAGCCGTCCCTAGTACGACCCCTCCGCACGATGCGGAGGGGGCATATCGAAACCCTGGGGATACGGCGTGAGGCCCCCCAAAGGTCGGGAGACAACCAATGATCCAGATGCAGACCAATCTGGATGTCGCTGACAATTCCGGTGCTCGCCGGGTTCAGTGCATCAAGGTTCTCGGCGGTTCGAAGCGGAAATACGCCTCCGTGGGCGACATCATTATGGTGTCGGTCAAGGAAGCGATCCCGCGCGGCCGTGTGAAGAAGGGCGACGTCCGCAAGGCCGTCGTCGTGCGCACCGCCAAGGAAGTGCGGCGCGAGGACGGCACCGCGATTCGGTTTGACCGGAACGCCGCCGTCATCCTCAACAACAACAACGAGCCGGTTGGCACGCGGATCTTTGGCCCGGTCGTGCGGGAACTCCGCGCGAAGAGCTTCATGAAGATCATCTCGCTGGCTCCGGAGGTGCTCTGATGGCCGCGAAACTCAAGAAGGGCGACAAGGTCGTCGTGCTCTCCGGCAAGGACAAGGGCAAGCAGGGCGAGATCCAGCAGGTTCTCCCGTCGCGCGGCAAGGCCGTTGTCGAGGGGCTGAACATCGCCATCCGTCACGCCAAGCAGAGCCAGACGAGCCAGGGCGGTCGTCTGCCCCAGCCGATGCCGATTCACCTGTCGAACCTCGCCATCGTCGATGCGAACGGCAAGCCAACCCGCGTCGGCTTCCGCGAGGTGGACGGCAAGAAGGTCCGCTTCGCCAAGACCACGGGAGACGTGATCTGATGCTCGACACGACGAACTACACGCCACGCCTCGAGATCCTTTACCGCGACACGATCCGTGCCGCGATGAAGGAAGAGTTCGGCTACAAGAACGACATGATGATCCCGCGGCTCGACAAGGTCGTGCTGAACATCGGGGCTGGTTCGGAAGCCGTGCGCGATTCCAAGAAGGCGAAATCGGCACAGGAAGATCTGACCGCGATCGCCGGTCAGAAGGCCGTTGTCACGAAGGCCAAGAAGTCGATCGCCGGCTTCCGTGTCCGCGAGGACATGCCGCTCGGCGCCAAGGTCACGCTCCGCGGCGACCGGATGTACGAATTCCTCGACCGGCTGATCACCATCGCGCTGCCCCGCGTCCGCGACTTCCGCGGCATCAACGGCAAGTCGTTCGATGGGCGCGGCAATTACGCCATGGGCATCCGCGAGCATATCGTGTTCCCCGAGATCAACTTCGACAAGGTCGACGAGGTCTGGGGCATGGATATCGTGATCTGCACAACGGCGTCTGACGACGCCCAAGCCAAAGCGCTGTTGAAGCATTTCAACATGCCGTTCAACAGCTGAGGGGATAGAACTCATGGCTAAGAAAGCAATGATCGAGCGCGAGAAGAAGCGCCAGAAACTCGTCGACCAGTACGCGGCCAAGCGTGCCGAACTGAAGGGCATCGCCCGTGACGAATCGAAGCCCATGGAAGAGCGGTTCAAGGCGCAGCTGAAACTCGCCAAGCTACCGCGGAATTCCTCGGAGACGCGGCTGCACAATCGCTGCCAGCTGACCGGGCGTCCGCATGGCTATTACCGCAAGCTGAAGATGAGCCGGATCGCGCTTCGGGACCTCGGTTCCGATGGGCAGATCCCCGGTCTCGTCAAGTCGAGCTGGTAAGGAGGGTTAGATAATGAACGATCCTCTCGGCGATATGCTGACCCGTATCCGCAACGCGCAGATGCGAGGCAAGTCCACCGTCATCACGCCGGCCTCCAAGCTTCGTGCCTGGGTTCTCGACGTGCTTGCGGACGAGGGCTACATCCGTGGCTACGAGAACACGACCGGCAAGGATGGCCATCCCGCCATCGAGATCAGCCTGAAGTACTACGAGGGCACGCCGGTCATTCGCGAGCTGAAGCGCGTCTCGACGCCGGGCCGTCGCGTCTACATGAGCGTTCGGGATTTGCCGTCGGTCCGTCAGGGCCTCGGCGTCTCCATCGTCTCGACGCCCCGCGGCGTGATGTCGGACGCGTCCGCGCGTACCGCCAACGTCGGCGGCGAAGTGCTCTGCACCGTATTCTAGAGGAGGGTATCCAATGTCTCGTATCGGAAAACGTCCCGTCGAGCTGCCCTCCGGCGTCGAGGCCACGATCTCCGGCCAGACGATCGAGGTGAAGGGGCCGAAGGGTACCCGCAGCTTCACCGCCACGGACGACGTCACGATCGCGCAGGAAGACAATGCGATCCGTATCACGCCTCGCGGCAAGTCCAAGCGCGCCCGCCAGCAATGGGGCATGTCCCGCACGATGGTCGCGAACCTCGTGCAGGGGGTGACCACCGGCTTCCGCAAGAACCTGGAAATCCAGGGTGTGGGCTACCGCGCGCAGATGCAGGGCGACGTCCTGAAGCTGAACCTAGGGCTCAGCCACGATGTGGACTTCGCGGTGCCGGCTGGCGTCACGGTCACGGCGCCCAAGCAGACCGAGATCACCGTCGAGGGTATCGACGAGCAGGTCGTCGGGCAGGTGGCTTCCAACATTCGCGACTGGCGGCGGCCGGAGCCCTACAAGGGCAAGGGCATCCGCTACAAGGGCGAGTTCATCTTCCGCAAGGAAGGCAAGAAGAAATAAGGACGCATAGGTCATGGCTAACAGTAAACGGGATCTGTTCCTGAAGCGCCGCCTGCGCGTCCGGAACAAGCTCCGCAAGGTGAATGCGGGCCGCGTGCGGCTCTCCGTCCACCGGTCGAGCAAAAATATCAGCGTGCAGCTGATCGACGATGTCAAGGGCATCACGCTCGCCTCCGCCTCCTCGCTGGAGAAGGATCTGGGGATCGTCGGCAAGAACAACGTCGAGGCCGCCGCCAAGGTCGGCCAGATGATCGCCGAACGGGCGAAGAAGGCGGGCGTGGAAGAAGCGTATTTCGACCGCGGCGGCTTTCTCTACCACGGCAAGGTGAAAGCGCTCGCCGACGCGGCGCGCGAAGCAGGGCTTCGGCTCTGAACTTTGGAAGGCGCCCCGATCAAGGGGCGCCTCGATGATCCGGGCTGCGTGAGGCGGCACCAAGGATCGGTGAGACGGCCCTCGATCGGGGCGCGCAGAAGGAGCCAGGGATGGCAAGAGACGATAATCGCGGCGGACGCCGTAATCAGCGGGACGAGACGCCCGAATTCGCCGATCGCCTGGTTGCGATCAACCGTGTTTCGAAGACCGTCAAGGGCGGCAAGCGCTTCGGCTTCGCGGCACTCGTGATCGTGGGTGACCAGCGCGGCCGCGTGGGCTTCGGCAAGGGCAAGGCCAAGGAAGTCCCCGAGGCGATCCGGAAGGCCGGCGAGGCTGCCAAGCGCAACATGATCCGCGTGCCGCTTCGCGATGGGCGCACGCTTCATCACGATACACATGGCCGGCATGGTGCGGGCAAGGTGTTCATGCGGACCGCGCCGCAAGGTACCGGCATCATCGCAGGTGGTCCGATGCGCGCCGTTTTCGAGATGCTGGGCGTGCAGGATGTGGTCGCGAAATCGATTGGTTCGCAGAACCCCTACAACATGATCCGCGCGACGCTTGCCGGGCTGCAAGGCGAGGCGAGCCCGCGCTCAGTCGCGCAACGCCGCGGCAAGAAGGTCGCCGACATCCTTCCGAAGCGGGATGACGCAACCCATTCGTCCGACCAAGTCGCCGAGGAGGCCTGATCCATGGCAACGATCGTCGTCAAGCAGGTGGGTTCCCCCATCCGACGTCCGAAGGTTCAGCGTGAGACGCTGAAGGGTTTGGGCCTGAACAAGATGCATCGTACGCGCGAACTGGAGGACACGCCCTCCATTCGTGGCATGGTGAACGCAATCCCGCATCTGGTGCGGATCGTCGAGGAAAAGGGCTGAGCAAGCCTTTCAAGACTTGGGGCCGCAAGATGGTTGCGGCCCGCCTTACTGAATAACTGATTGTCCGAAATATCGGACGAACACGCCGTGTCCGCCCCGTTTCGCTCGTGGGGTGTGTCCGGCAAGATGGAGAGCGAAGATGAAACTGAACGAACTGAGAGACAACGAAGGCGCCGCAAAGAAGCGGATGCGCGTTGGCCGTGGCCCGGGATCGGGTAAAGGCAAGACCGCCGGTCGCGGCATCAAGGGCCAGAAATCGCGGTCGGGTGTGGCGATCAAGGGCTACGAGGGCGGTCAGATGCCGCTCTACCAGCGCCTGCCCAAGCGCGGCTTCAACAATATCAGCCGCAAGGATTACGCCGTCGTCAACCTGGGCCTGATCCAGAAGTTCATCGACGCCGGCAAGCTCGGCGAAGAGATCACCGAGACCGAACTCGTCGATTCGGGTCTGATCCGTCGTAAGCGCGACGGCATCCGCGTGCTTTCGAAGGGCGAAATCACCTCCAAGGTCACGATCAGTGTGACCGGGGCCTCCAAAGCGGCGATCGAAGCCGTTGAGAAGGCGGGTGGAACGCTTACGGTTACGAAGCAGGCGCAAGCGGCCGAGTAGGCGCCGGGCCTGACCGGCCCCAGAGGGGAGGTTGCGGGCGGCGCAACCGCCGTCTACACCCACCCACAGGTTTTCCTGACGCCGCGCGAGCCCCGGATACCGGTTCGCGCGGCGTCCCTCATTAAGAGAGACCTCACATGGCATCAGCCGCCGAACAGATGGCCGCGAACATGAGCTGGGGGGCCTTCGGCAAGGCCACAGAGCTTCGTTCGCGCATCCTCTTCACCCTCGCGCTGCTCTGCGTCTACCGCCTTGGCACCTACATCCCGGTTCCCGGGATCGACGGCGCGGAGCTGCGCGCCTTCATGGACCAGGCGGCGACGGGGATCGGCGGCATCCTGAACATGTTCACCGGCGGCGCGATCTCCCGAATGGGGATCTTCGCACTCGGCATCATGCCCTATATCTCGGCCTCCATCATCGTGCAGCTCATGACTGCGATGGTTCCGCAGCTCGAGCAGCTGAAGAAGGAAGGCGAGCAGGGCCGGAAAAAGATCAATCAGTATACCCGTTATGGGACCGTGTTCCTCGCGACGTTTCAGGCCTACGGCTTGGCGGTCAGCCTCGAGGCGGGTGGGCTCGTCACCGATCCGGGCTGGTTCTTCCGTACCGCCTGCGTCATCACGCTCGTCGGCGGCACGATGTTCCTCATGTGGCTCGGCGAGCAGATCACCCAGCGCGGCATCGGCAACGGCATCTCGCTCATCATCTTTGTGGGCATCATCGCCGAAGTCCCGGCGGCGCTCGCGCAGTTCTTTGCCTCGGGCCGTTCGGGCGCGACCAGCCCTGCCGTCATCATCGGCATCATCCTGATGGTCATCGCCGTGATCGCCTTTGTGGTGTTCATGGAGCGGTCGTTGCGTAAGATCCATATCCAGTATCCGCGCCGCCAGGTCGGCATGAAGGTCTATGACGGCGGGTCCTCGCACCTGCCCATCAAGGTGAACCCCGCGGGCGTCATCCCCGCGATTTTCGCCTCCTCGCTCCTTCTGTTGCCGACGACGCTCGCGACCTTTTCGGGAGGACAGTCGGGCCCCGTCATGTCGACGATCCTGGCCTATTTCGGGCCGGGGCAGCCGCTCTATCTGCTGTTCTTCGGCGGCATGATCGTCTTCTTCACGTACTTCTACACCGCCAACGTCGCGTTCAAATCGGAAGATGTGGCGGAGAACCTCAAGAACCAGTCCGGCTTCATCCCCGGCGTACGGCCCGGCAAACGAACCGAGGAGTACCTCGATTATGTCGTTGCACGCATTCTGGTGCTCGGTTCCGCATATCTCGCGGCTGTCTGTCTTCTGCCCGAGATCGTGCGCGCGCAGTTCGCCGTGCCCTTCTATTTCGGCGGGACGTCCGTTCTGATCGTGGTCTCGGTGACGATGGATACGATCCAGCAGGTCCAGAGCCACATGCTCGCCCATCAATACGAGGGGCTGATCGAGAAATCGCAGTTGCGCGGCAAGAAGCGCGGCGGCAAGGGAAGCAAAGCAGGTACGGCCAGGGGGAGGGCGCGGCGTTGAACATCATACTTCTGGGACCGCCCGGAGCGGGCAAGGGCACACAGGCCCGCCGGCTCGTCGAGGCACGCGACATGATCCAGCTTTCGACCGGCGACATGCTGCGGCAAGCGCGTGAAGCGGACACTGAGATGGGGCATCGCGTCGCGGAGGTCATGGATCGCGGCGAACTCGTGACCGATGACATCGTGATTGGGTTGATCGAAGAGCGTCTCGAGACCGACCGCAAAGGCGGGCTGATCTTCGACGGTTTTCCGCGCACCCTGGGTCAGGCCGATGCGCTCGGGGAATTGCTCGAACGTCACGGGGAGACCCTCGATGCGGTGATCGAGATGAAGGTCGAGGATGACGCGTTGGTAAAGCGCATCTCCGCCCGCGCGACCTGCGCCAATTGCGGCGCGGTCTACAACGACGTGACGAAGCCGATCCCCGAGGATGGCAAGTGCGCCGAATGCGGTGGAACTGAGTTCAGCCGTCGTGCCGACGACAATGCAGAGAGTCTCAAGCAGCGCCTCCTCGAATATTACAAGAAGACGTCACCGCTTCTTGGATATTATTACGCGAAGGGGCGTCTGCGCTGCGTCGACGGATTGGCGGAGATCGACACCGTGGGTGAGGAGATCGGGAAGGTTCTGAACGGCGGGTAGGATCGGGCCGACGATCGCGCCTCATCCATTCCGAACGGCACCTTCAGCGGGGGCGATATGGATCCGGTGGCGTCCTTCTCTCTGGTCATTGGGCTCATCGGTTTCGGTATCGGTGGCGTCATCGTCGTTGCCGTGCTGATCCTTCGTCGTCGTGGGAAATGATCGACCCATCCCTTGACGCTCCTTCGAATCTTGACTAAAGCGCGCCATCCCGGAAGGGGTTCTTAATGCTTTGCGGGGTCGCGCCCCGCTTATCCGAATTCAGCAGCAGCCCGTGGCTCGCGCCTCGGGCTTCCGTTGTGAAAAAAGGGCCTGGAAGTACGGGCCCGCAACGAAAGGAACGACACGCCTTGGCACGTATCGCAGGGGTCAACATCCCCACCGCAAAACGGGTCCCCGTGGCCCTTACCTACATCACCGGCATCGGCCCCAGCGCCGCGCGTTCGATCTGCGAGGCCGTGGGCATCGATCAGACCCGCCGCGTGAACGAGCTTTCCGACACCGACGTCGTGAAGATCCGCGAGTACATCGACGAGAACCATTCGGTCGAGGGCGACCTGCGCCGCGAGACGCAGATGAACATCAAGCGCCTGATGGATCTCGGCTGCTACCGCGGCCTGCGGCATCGCCGCAATCTGCCGGTCCGCGGCCAGCGCACTCATACCAACGCACGTACACGCAAGGGTCCCGCGAAGGCCATTGCCGGCAAGAAGAAATAAGGAGGTCCAGTCATGGCTCGCGATCGTCGCGTCAAGAAGAAGGTCTCCAAGAACATCGCCGCCGGCGTTGCTCATGTGAACTCGTCCTTCAACAATACCAAGATCCTGATCTCCGACGTGCAGGGGAACGCCATTTCCTGGTCTTCCGCCGGCACGATGGGCTTCAAGGGATCGCGGAAATCGACACCCTACGCCGCGCAGATGGCCGCCGAGGATGCTGGCCGCAAGGCTCAGGAGCATGGCGTCCGCACGCTTGAGGTCGAAGTGCAGGGACCCGGCTCCGGCCGTGAATCGGCTCTTCGCGCGTTGGCCGCCGCGGGCTTCAACATCACGTCGATCCGCGACGTGACGCCGATGGCCCATAACGGGTGCCGCCCGCCGAAGCGCCGCCGCGTCTGATCCGGATCCTGCCCGGCCACGAGCTGCGCTGGCGCGTGGCTCGTCTCGGCCATTTTAAGAAAACCTCGGGGAGCCGGTCGCCTGCATGAGCGCCCGGCAGGAATTGAGGAGACATACATGCTTCACAAGAATTGGCAGGAACTGATCAAGCCGCAGCAATTGCAGGTCAAGCCGGGCAACAACCGGATGCGGCAGGCGACGGTCGTAGCGGAACCGCTCGAGCGGGGCTTCGGCCTGACGCTCGGCAACGCGCTGCGCCGTGTGCTGATGTCGTCGCTGCAGGGCGCGGCCATCACCTCGGTCCAGATCGACAACGTCCTGCACGAGTTCAGCTCGATCGCCGGTGTCCGCGAGGACGTGACCGATGTCGTGCTGAACCTCAAGGGCGTGGCGATCAAGATGGAGGTCGAGGGGCCGAAGCGCGTCTCTATTCAGGCGCGTGGTCCCATGGTCGTGACGGCCGGCGACATTACCGTCTCGAATGGCATCGAGATCCTGAACAAGGACCATGTGATCTGCCACCTCGACGAGGGTGCGGATTTGTTCATGGAACTCACGGTCAATACCGGCAAAGGGTATGTCTCCGCCGAGAAGAACCGTCCCGAAGACGCCCCGATCGGCTTGATGCCGATCGACGCGATCTACTCGCCGGTCCGCAAGGTCAGCTATGACGTGCAGCCGACCCGTGAAGGTCAGGTGCTCGACTATGACAAGCTGACCCTGAAGCTCGAGACGGATGGCTCGGTCAGTCCCGATGACGCAGTCGCCTATGCGGCGCGGATCATTCAGGACCAGTTGTCGATCTTCGTCAATTTCGACGAACCGGAATCGGCGACCCGCCAGGACGACGACGACGGGCTCGAGTTCAACCCGCTCCTCCTCAAGAAGGTCGACGAACTCGAACTCTCGGTGCGGTCGGCAAATTGCCTCAAAAACGACAACATCGTCTACATCGGTGATCTGATCCAGAAGACCGAAGCCGAGATGCTTCGGACCCCGAATTTCGGTCGGAAGTCGCTCAACGAGATCAAGGAGGTCCTGTCTGGCATGGGTCTTCACCTCGGGATGGATGTCGAGGAATGGCCGCCGGAGAACATCGAGGATCTCGCGAAGAAATTCGAGGATTCCTTCTGAGCGACTGCGTGGCATCCGGCGTCATGCGTTGGATGCCGGCGGTCTCGACCGGGTTGTCGGAAGCGTCGTTCCGGTACGCGCCGATCGAGAGATATTATCAAGTCGTGCTCGGGTAATGATCGAGCACGACTCATGAACTACACGATGGGCCATGAGCCCCAAGGAGTGCCGCCATAACGAATCGGCGGTCGGACAAAGTAAAAGACTGGAGATAAGACAATGCGTCATGCTAGCGGCTATCGTCGCCTCAACAGAACTCACGAACACCGCAAGGCACTCTTCGCCAACATGGCGGGATCGCTGATCGAACACGAACAGATCAAGACGACCCTGCCGAAGGCTAAAGAGCTTCGCCGGGTGATCGAGAAGCTCGTGACCCTGGGTAAGCGCGGTGACATTCATGCCCGCCGTCAGGCTGCGAGCCGGCTCAAGCAAGACATGCATGTCGCGAAGCTCTTCGACATCCTCGGCCCCCGCTACGCCGACAGGCAGGGTGGATATGTCCGGGTTCTGAAGGCCGGCTTCCGCTATGGCGACATGGCTCCGATGGCGATCATCGAGTTCGTCGACCGTGATCGGGATGCGAAGGGCGCTGCCGACCGAGCCCGCCTCGAGGCGGAAGACGCCGAATGAAATACGCCCCCGGTCTTCACCGGCCGGGTGCCTCGAAGTCCTCCGCCAAGTGGTCGATCCGAGACTGTGAGTGCGGTATTCCGGGGGCGGTAATATTGGCCCCGGCAGCCGTTCGTCAGTGATAAGAATGACCGTGCAGGTCAATCTTCGGCGGCCTGGCTGAAGACTAGGAGCGCGAATGTTCGAGAAGCATATCTTCGACCGACATCTGAAGAAACTCGATGATATCTCGCCATGTGGATACGTCGCCGCGCTCCACATCCGCTACACCTCACCGGTCATGTCCGTCCATACGTTCAACCAGGACTGGATCGATCATTACACGAGGAACGGCTACGCGCTTCGCGATCCGACCGTCGCCTGGGGCTTCAGCACGACCGGGTATATCCGATGGAGCGATTCCGGTTTTCAGGATCCCTTCGGCATTTTCCAGGAGGCTGCGCAGTACGGTCTCAAGTACGGCGTAACCTTTGCCAAGGGAGAGGTGAGCTCTCGCACGATCGCCAGCATCGCTCGCGATGACCGCGAGTTCACCGACGAGGAGATTTTGGCGGCAGAGCCTCATGTCGACGTGATCCACGAGATGACGGAACCGCCGACGGAACTCACCAAGGCTCAACGCGAGGCGCTTCGATGCATCGCGGCGGGAGATCGGTATGCCGCGGCGGCGGCAAAACTCGGCATCTCCGAGAGCGCATTCAAGGCCAGATTGAATTCCGTTCGGGAGCGTCTGATGGCCCGGACGACCGCCGAAGCGATACAACGCGCGAAAGATTATCGACTGATGTGACGTTTTCAGCCTCTGTCGTCTGAGATTGCTGATCTAAAAGCGATCTCACTAACCCCAGAGGAGAGCATCATGGAAACCACTACCCTCTCGTTTGCAAATCTTCACCAGCACGGAGAATTGTTCGCGAATATGCTACGAGCGCGGAAGCGCTCGTTCATAGAGCGCCGAAAATGGGATCTGCCCATCTCGATGGGCATGGAATACGACCAGTACGACACCCCGGCGAGTCGGTGGGTCGTGGTGCATGACGAGAACGGCGATGTGCTCGCCGGCACGCGTCTGACACCCACCACGGCGAAGTGCGGAATCTACACCTACATGATCCGCGATGCGCAGAGAGGGTTGCTCGACACGATCCCGCAGAACCTCCTTTGGGAGGAAGCGCCGGTACACGAGACCGAGTGGGAAAGCTCGCGGCTCTTCGTACACGACAAGATCCCGGCCTCCGAACGCAAGGGCGTCTACATCCGCCTCGTCCTCGAACTCCGCAAGGCCGCGCGGGACCTCGGGGCGACGCGCTGCGTGGCTCTTCTCTCCGTCGCGTTGCCGCGTCTCATTCGTCGGCAAGGCGTCATCATGACGCCGATCGGGCCGGCGGTCATGATCGACGGAACGCTCAACAACGTGGTATCTATGGACCTCGCCTACGGACGGGCGTGACCGGATCGGAGGGAACGCGGCCGGCGCATCCCGGTCCTTCCATATCTCCCGATCGTTCCACTATCCCGCGAGACCAGAATGGCAGATCTTTTCGACGGAATGGATGGAACGCCCGGGAACGAGGCGCCTGCCGGTCCCTTGGCGGACCGGCTCCGCCCCCGGAGGCTTTCCGACGTGATCGGGCAGTCCGAGCTTCTGGGCCGGACCGGCCCTCTGGGCACGATGCTCTCCGCGGGCAAGCTGCCATCGTTGATCTTCTGGGGGCCGCCGGGCGTTGGCAAGACCACCATCGCCCGGCTTCTCGCCAACGAAACCGCCGCGCATTTCGTCCAGATCAGCGCGATCTTCACCGGCGTCGCCGAACTGAAGAAGGTGTTCGAGGGCGCGCGCCATCGCCGGATCAGCGGGCAGGGCACGCTCCTTTTCGTCGACGAGGTCCATCGTTTCAACAAGGCACAGCAGGACGCTTTCCTGCCGCATATGGAGGACGGCACCATCGTCCTCGTCGGCGCGACAACGGAGAATCCGAGTTTCGAGCTCAACGCGGCGCTGCTTTCCCGCGCGCAGGTCCTCGTCCTCCGGCGGCTCGACACGGATGATCTCGAGGGCCTCGCTGCCCGGGCGGAGGCGGAGATTGGCGCGCCGCTGCCGCTCGACCCCGACGCGCGTGCCGCCCTGCTCGAAATGGCCGATGGTGACGGCCGCGCGCTCCTCAACCTCGTCGAGCAGCTCATGGCTTGGAAAGTCTCGGGGCCGCTCGACAAGGCAGCGCTGACGGAGCGGCTTATGCGACGCGCCGCGCAATACGACAAGTCGGGCGACGCGCATTACAACTTAATCTCCGCGCTGCACAAGGCGGTGCGCGGCAGCGACCCGGATGCGGCGCTCTACTGGCTCGCACGGATGCTAGAGGGCGGCGAGGATCCCCGCTATCTCGCGCGGCGGATCACCCGGATGGCGATCGAGGATATCGGTCTTGCCGATCCGCAGGCGCAGCGGCTCTGCCTCGACGCATGGTCGACCTTCGAGCGACTGGGTTCCCCCGAAGGCGAACTCGCGCTCGGGGAGGCGGTGATCTATCTAGCGCTCGCGCCGAAATCGAACGCGAGCTACAAGGCCTACAAAGCGGCGCGCGCTACGGCGAAGAAGACTGGATCGGAGCCGCCGCCCAAGCACATCCTGAACGCGCCCACCAAGCTGATGAAGGAACATGGCTACGGCGCGGGCTATGCCTACGACCATGACGCGGAGGATGCGTTCTCGGGGCAGAACTATTTCCCCGACGGCATGAAGCGGGGCGTCTTCTACCTTCCCGAGGATCGCGGCTTTGAGCGGGACCTGAAGAAGCGCCTCGACTGGTTCGTGCGGCAGCGCGCCAAGCGCGCCGGCGATTGACATCGCGGCCCGCGCGGGAGAAGCACCGCGCATGGTCTCGACCCTCCTCCAAGTGGCGCTCGGCGGCGCATTGGGCGCTTCGGCGCGATATCTTTCCGGGCATGCGATCATGCGTTTCGCGGGGCCCGGTTTCCCCTTCGGCACGCTTTTCGTGAACGTCCTGGGCTCCTTCGTCATGGGAGCTTTCGCCGTCTACGCGGCGGAGCGCTCCGCGACCTCCCTCGCGCCCTTCGTCATGACGGGGATCCTCGGGGGGTTCACGACCTTCTCGGCCTTCTCGCTCGACACGCTGACGCTGATCGAGAGGGGAGAGACCGGTCTGGCACTTCTCTACGTCGCAGGATCCGTGGCGGTCTCGATCGGGGCCCTCTGGCTCGGCCTCTTCGTGGCGCGGGGTGTCTTCGCATGAGCCGGGTGCAGACGCTCGTCGTATCGACAGATGACGGGGACCAACGGCTCGATCGCTGGTTCCGGAAGCATTTTCCTCATGTCCCCCAGGGCCGAATCGAGAAGCTTTGCCGCAAGGGAGAAATCCGCGTCGATGGCGGGCGGGTGAAGGCCGCGAGCCGGATCGCGGCGGGCCAGGAGATCCGGATTCCCCCGCTGCCCGACAACGCGGCGCCCGCGCCCCGGGACCGAGATCGCGTGAGCGACGAAGATGCCCAGATGATGCGTGCGGCGGTCCTCTTTCGCGACGACCATGTGATCGCGCTCAACAAGCCGCCGGGCCTGCCGAGCCAGGGGGGGAGCGGCCAGACGCGCCATGTCGACAACCTGAGCGAGGCTTTGCGTTTCGGTCTCGAGGACCGGCCCCGCCTAGTCCACCGGCTCGATAAGGATACGTCGGGCATCTTGCTTCTCGCGCGTACGCGGCAGGCGGCGAAGGGTCTGACGGAGACGCTGCGCCACAAGTCCACGCGGAAAATCTACTGGGCCGCGGTCGCGGGCGTGCCGCATCCGCGCAAGGGGTCGATCAAGTACGGGCTTGTGAAGGCGCCGGGCCGTGGTGCGAAGGGGGAGGGAGAGAAAATGCTCTGCCTCCACCCGGCAACGGTCGCGGACACGCCGGGTGCAAAACGCGCGCAAAGCGACTACGTCGTGCTCTCGGCGCTTGGTGGTCGGCTCGCATGGGTCGCGATGGAGCCTGTGACCGGCCGCACGCACCAGCTTCGCGCACATATGGCCGAGATGGGCCACCCGGTGATCGGCGACGGCAAGTATGGCGGGTCTGGGCAGGAGAACCTCGGTGATGGCTGGGGCGCGCAGCTCGGGGGCGAGATCAGTCGCAAGCTCCACCTTCACGCCCGTTCGCTAAGCTTCCGTCACCCTGTGACCGGGGCCGACATGCGTTTGACGGCGCCGCTGCCGCCGCACATGGCGCGGACCTGGGAGCAACTGGAATGGCGGGCTGCCGACATTCCCGACGATCCGTTCGAGGAACCGGAATGACCACGGCGCGACGGGAGGCCGGGGATGGCTGAATGGGCGATGAAGCGGTTCTGGAGCGAGGCCAGTATCGCGGACGCGGAAAGCGGCTTCGCGGTCCGGCTCGACGGCCGCCCGGTCCGCACGCCGGCGGGAGCCATGCTTGCGGTGCCCACCGAGGCGCTCGCCCTCGCCCTGGCGTCCGAATGGGATGCGCAGGACGGTGACATCGATCCTCAGACCATGCCGTTCACCAGGATGGCGAATTCCGCGATCGACAAGGTCGCGCCTAAACGTCCCGCGGTCATCGGCATGCTTGCGGAGTACGGCGGGACCGACCTGCTCTGCTATCGCGCGGATGTCCCGGCAGCCCTCGTAGAGCGACAGAACGCCGCCTGGGATCCGCTGCTCGACTGGGCGGAAGCCACGTTCAGGGTGCGGCTCGCCGTGACATCCGGCGTGATGCCGATTGCCCAGCCCGAGGGCGCGGTCGAGCGGCTCGCCTTGCCGATGGAGGACATGACGGAATTCGAGCTGGCCGGATTTCACGATCTGGTCGCTCTTTCGGGGTCGCTCGTACTTGCTCTCGCGACGCTCGAGCGTCGGATCGATCCCGAGACCGCTTGGTCGCTGTCGCGGCTCGACGAGGAATGGCAGGCGGACGAATGGGGCCATGACGAGGAAGCGGACGAGAATGCGGCATTGAAAGCGCGCGCCTTCATGGATGCCGCGGAGTTCGTCGATCTCGCCCGTCGGAGGGACGCGTAGTCCGTCGATTGCCCCCTGTGACGCGCCGTCACGGCGATTGTGCCTCCTAATTCATCACTTATTCGGATCGACGGCTTGACGTAACTTGATGGATGCCCTGAAACTTGTGGCCATCCGGGATATGGGGATCCCTCTGACAGAACGTCATAGACTGCGATCCGACCGGGCCGTTTCGTAGACCGCTCATGTTCGGGCGGGAAACATATAAGAGGTATACATGAAAAAGACCGTACTGATTGGCGCTCTGACGGCGGGCGGCCTTGCGGCCGGCATGGCCAGCGCGGCCTCGCTTTCGGATGTGCAGTCGCGCGGAACGTTGAACTGCGGCGTGTCCACCGGACTCGTCGGTTTCTCTGCACCCGATGCGAACGGAAACTGGCAGGGATTCGATGTCGCGCTCTGCCGCGCCGTCGCGGCGGCCGTCCTTGGCGATCCGAACGCGGTCGAATTCGTTCCGACCACCGGCAAGACGCGTTTCACGTCACTCGCCTCCGGCGAGATCGACCTGCTCGCTCGGAACACGACCTGGACGTTCAGCCGTGATACCGACCTCGGCTTCGAATTCACCGGGATCAACTACTACGATGGTCAGGGCTTCATGGTGCCGACCAATCTCGGTGTCACATCCGCCCTCGATCTCGACGGCGCCACGGTGTGCGTGCAGACCGGTACGACGACGGAATTGAACCTCGCGGACTTCTTCCGCGCGAACAACATCAGCTACGAGCCCGTACCGGTCGAGACCAACGCGGAAGGCCAGCAGCAATACCTCGCCGGCGCCTGCGATGCCTACACGACCGATGCGAGCGGCCTCGCCGCGACACGGGCCGCGTTCGAGAATCCGGGCGATCACGTGATCCTGCCCGAAATCATCTCGAAGGAGCCGCTCGGGCCATTGGTCACCGAAGGCGACAGCGATGCGAGCCAGTGGGGCGACATCGTGCGCTGGACGCTCAACGCGCTCATCGCGGCGGAAGAGCTCGGCATCAACAGCACCAACGTCGCCGACATGGCCTCCTCCGCGGGTGACAACCCGGAGGTCAACCGTCTCCTCGGCACCGAAGGCAATCTTGGCGAGATGATCGGGCTCAGCAACGATTGGGCGGTCCAGGCGATCTCGGCTGGCGGCAATTACGGCGAACTCTTCGAGCGCAATATCGGGGAGAACACGCCGATCGGTCTTGCCCGCGGCCTCAACGCGCTGTGGACCGATGGCGGCCTTCTTTACACGCCGCCCTTCCGCTGAAAATCCGGGGGAGGGCGCGGACGACATGCGCCCTTCCCCCACAAGGTTGCCGATCGGTCATTCCGCGCATTGGGACGATCGTGACATGCGATGGGAATCCCTGACGAGTAATTCGACATGAGTACCATTTCGGAACCACCGCGAACCACGTTCCACCCGGCCATGCTGATCAACGATACGCGGTACCGCGGATTGACGTTCCAGTTCGTGGCCCTCGTCCTGATCATCGTCTTCATGGCGTTCCTCGGGATGAACCTCGTCAACAACCTCGCGCTCGCCGGACTGAACATCAGCTTCGATTTCCTGGGCGAGCCCGCGAATTACGACATCAACCAGGCCCTCATTCCCTACAGCAGCCGTTCGACGCATCTGCGCGCGGCGATCGTCGGGCTTCTGAACACGCTCCTCGTGGCCTTCATGGCCTGCATCACGGCGACGATCATCGGGGTCTTCGCCGGGGTTCTGCGACTTTCCAAGAACTGGCTCGTCCGGAAATTGATGAGCGTCTACGTGGAGGCCTTCCGCAACGTCCCCGTCCTCATCTGGATCCTGATGATCGGGACGATCGTGCAGCAGGGCCCGAGCCCGCGCGTCTATCTCGGCGAGGATCCGGAGCGGGGCCTCTTCCTCGGTCTATTCGCCTTCACGAACCGGGGGATCACCGCGCCGGCTCCGGTCTTCGGTCCCGGATCGCTCTGGGTGGTCCTGGCCCTCGTGACGGGGATCGTCGGTGCGATCCTGTGGCGACGGCATGTTCGCAAGACCCTCTATGCCTCCGGCCGGCTCCTTCCGAATTGGCCCATCTTCCTGATCCTCCTGCTCCCGCCGGTGATCGTCTTCCTTCTCCTCGGCCGTCCCATCGGCGTCGACATGCCGGACGTGCTGGCAAACCGCTTCAACATTCAGGGCGGGATCGAATTGCAGCGTCCGTTGATCGCGCTCTGGCTCGCCCTGTCGGTCTATACCGGCGCCTTCATCGCGGAGAACGTCCGCGCGGGTATCCTGTCGGTCTCGCGCGGGCAGACGGAGGCCGCGGCCTCTCTCGGCTTCCGGCCGAACCGCATCATGAATCTCGTCATCCTGCCGCAGGCGCTGCGCGTCATCATCCCGCCGCTGATCTCGCAATATCTCAACATCACCAAGAACAGCTCTCTGGCCATCGCCGTGGGCTATGCCGACATCACCGCGACGCTGGGCGGCATCACTCTCAACCAGACCGGACGGGCGATCGAATCGATCCTGCTCCTGATGCTCTTCTATCTTGTCGTCTCGCTGCTGATCTCCGCGGTGATGAACATCTACAATTCCTCCGTCGCACTGAAGGAGCGTTGAAAGTGCGGCGCGTGACGGAGCAGACCCGATGAGCGACACCCACGCCCAGACCGTCGCCTACGTTCGCGAGAGCTTTCTCGAACAGGCGCCGCCCCCCGAACGCGAGACGGGGCCCATCCGATGGCTTCGGGTGAACCTGTTCTCGAACTGGTTCTACGCGATCCTGACCCTGCTTTCGATCTACGTCGTCTACACGCTCCTGTCGGATTTCCTGCCTTGGCTCTTCAACGGGGTATGGAACGCGAGCGATATTCGCGAGTGCCGCGAAATCTTGCAGGGCGCGACGGGCGGATGCTTCGCCGTTCTCGCGGAACGGTGGAACCAGCTGCTCTTCGGCTTCTCCTTCCCCTCCGATCAGTATTGGCGGATCGTCGTCGCCTTCCTCCTCTTCTGCATCGCCGCCGCTCCGGTGCTCTTTGCCGCCGTGCCAAGGGTGCTCTTCGTCGTGACGGGGCTCTTCCCGTTCGTCGCGTACTACCTGATCTGGGGGGGCACGATCCTGACGCCGCTCGCCGTTCTCGTCGGCGTGGTGGCGGGCTATTTCGCCTATCGCAGGCTCGTCGATCAGAGCTTTGCCATGGGTCTTCTGGGCGGGGTCGTCGCAGGCCTGATCGTCTGGTGGCTCGCGGCCTTCGTGCCGCAGGATCAGCCGAGCTTCCTGGCGCTGCGCCCGATTCCGTCACGCGACCTCGGCGGGTTTGCCCTCAATCTCATGCTTGGCGTCATCTGCGTCTCGTTGAGCCTGCCCTTCGGTATTCTTCTTGCACTTGGGCGGCAATCGCGATTGCCGATCATCAAGTGGATCTGCGTGGTCTTCATCGAATTCGTGCGGGGCGTGCCCCTCATCACGCTGCTCTTCGTGGCCAATGTCGTTCTGGCTTACTTCCTTCCGCCCGGCAGCAATTTCGACCTTATCCTGCGGGTCATCATCATGATCACGATGTTTGCCTCCGCCTACATCGCGGAGGTGATCCGGGGCGGCCTCGCTGCACTTCCGCGCGGACAATACGAGGCGGCCGACAGCCTCGGGCTCGACTACACGCAGGCGATGCGGCTTATAATCCTGCCGCAGGCACTCAAGATCTCGATCCCCGGCATCGTCAATGTCGCGGTTGGGCTCTTCAAGGACACGACGCTCGTCTCGATCATTTCCATGTTCGATCTCGTCGGCATGATCCGGGGACCGATCCTCGCCTCCACGGAGTGGAACGGCGTCTATTGGGAGCTCTACGGCTTTGCCGCGCTTCTCTTCTTCATCGTCTGCTACGCGATCTCGCAATATTCACAATGGCTGGAACGCCAGCTGAACACCGAGCACCGTTAGAGAGGATCCCTCCATGTCCATGACGGAAGAACGTTCCGTCGACCAATCGGCGATGAAGGTCTCCGACGAGGTCGCGATCGAGATCAAGAACATGAACAAGTGGTACGGGACGTTCCACGTGCTGCGCGACATCGACCTGACCGTCATGCGCGGGGAGCGGATCGTCATCTGCGGCCCATCGGGTTCCGGCAAATCGACGTTGATCCGCTGCATCAACGCGCTCGAGGAGCATCAGAAGGGTTCGATCACCGTCGACGGCACGGTTCTCTCGTCGGATCTGAAGAACATTGACCGGATCCGGTCGGAGGTCGGGATGTGCTTCCAGCACTTCAACCTCTTCCCGCACCTGACGATCCTGGAGAACTGCACGCTCGCCCCGATCTGGGTCCGCAAGACGCCCAAGCGTGATGCGGAAAAGACGGCGATGCATTTCCTCGAGAAGGTGAAGATTCCCGATCAGGCCAACAAGTATCCGGGCCAGCTTTCCGGCGGACAGCAGCAGCGGGTGGCGATCGCCCGGTCGCTTTGCATGCGGCCGCGCATCATGCTCTTCGACGAACCGACCTCTGCGCTTGATCCCGAGATGATCAAGGAAGTGCTCGACACGATGATCGAGCTCGCGGAGGAGGGAATGACCATGATCTGCGTCACCCACGAAATGGGGTTCGCACGTCAGGTCGCCAACCGGGTGATCTTCATGGATCAGGGGCAGATCGTGGAGCAGAACGAGCCGGAGGAATTCTTCAAGAACCCCCGCTCGGATCGGACGAAACTCTTCCTGTCACAGATCCTCGGTCACTGACCCGCCAGGTCGCGGGGCACCACGAAGTCGAGCACCTGGGCGCAGCGTTCGCCCAGGTCGTGCCAATCCTCGCGGTCGATCGAGAGGACGAGCGTCGCGGCGGTGGGGAATTCGTGAAACTCGACCCGCTCCGGCGTCTCCGCGACGAGCCATTGCGCAAGCGCGGCGAGACCGGGATTATGGCCGAGGAGTAGAATGGAGCGCTGTGTCCGCACCGCCAGCGCGGCGAGCATGTCCTCGGGCGGAGCGAGATAGAGCGCGGGATCGAGTTCCACGGGCGGCACGGCATCGAGCCCGCCACTGGCCCGTTCCCAGGTTTCGCGTACACGCGTCGCGGTCGAGAGCAGAGCGAGATCGGGCGACCAGCCCGACTGTCCGACCCATGCGCCCATCGCGACCGCCGCCTTCCTTCCGCGAGCGTTCAACGGCCGGTCATGGTCGTTCAGCTCGGGCGATCCCCAATCCGACTTCGCATGCCGCATCAGGATCAGACGAAGGCTCATCGCGCCGTCCGGATCAGCGTTCCCGCACCCTGCGTGGTGTAGAGCTCGAGCAGGCAGGCATGGGGCGCGCGGCCGTCCAGGATCACGACCGCCCGCACGCCGCCCTCAATGGCGGCGAGCGCGGTTTCGGTCTTCGGGATCATTCCGCCCGAGATCGTGCCGTCGGCCGTCAGATCGCGAATGGCATCGGGGGTGATCTCGCTGATGACTTCGCCTGTCGCGTCTTTGACGCCCGCCACATCCGTCAGGAGAAGCAGGCGGTCCGCGTTGAGCGAAGCGGCGATCGCGCCCGCGGCGGTGTCACCGTTCACATTGAAGGTCTCGCCGTTCCGCCCGGTCCCGATGGGTGCGATGACGGGGATTGTCTTGGAATCCTTCAGGTGATGGAGAAAGGTGGGATCGCATTCGACGGGCGTGCCGACGAAGCCCAGGGAGGGATCGGTCTGCTCGCAGACCATAAGCTGCGCATCCTTCCCGCTGATCCCGATGGCGCGCCCGCCTTCCGCATTGATTGCCTGCACGATGCGCTTGCCCACGAGACCGGAAAGCACCATCTCCACGACCCCAATCGTTGCTTCGTCGGTGACGCGCTTGCCGTTGATGAATTCGCTGACCACGCCCTGCGCTTTCAGCACCTCGTTGATCATCGGCCCGCCGCCATGGACGATGACAGGGTTGATTCCGACATGGCTCATCAGGACGATATCCCGCGCGAAACTCGCCATCGCGCCCGCACTGCCCATTGCATGGCCGCCGAGCTTAATGACGACGGTCGCGCCCGCATAGCGCCGGAAGAGGGGCAGGGCCTGGCTCAGGGTCCGCGCCGTCGCGGCCCAATCCTCGGTGCTGGGGGGGGATTCCGTCATCGCTGTTCCTTCCGGTCGCGCACTGGTAATCTGCAGCCAAACTGCGCTCAAGAGGAGATCGGATGGAAGTCCAACGTCAGCGCTCGCTCGTCCTGACAGGAGCGAGCCGGGGGATCGGCCATGCAACGGTCAAACGCTTCTCGGCGGAGGGCTGGCGGGTGCTGACCTGTTCGCGTCAGGATTTTGATCCGCGATGTCCCTGGCCCGGGGGTGCCGCAAATCATATCAAGGTCGATCTATCCGATCCGAAAGATACGATCCGCGCCATCGAGGTGATCCGCGACATGCTGGACGGACGGCTCGACGCGTTGGTCAACAATGCCGGCATCTCTCCGAAGGGGCCGGATGGCGAACGGCTGTCCACGATCACGACGGAATTGAGCGATTGGGGGAAGGTGTTCCACGTCAATTTCTTCGCCCCCGTCATACTCGCCCGGGGCCTGCAGTCGGAACTGGCGGAAGCGGACGGTGCGGTGGTCAACGTGACGTCCATCGCCGGGGCGCGGGTTCATCCCTTCGCGGGTGCCGCCTATGCGACTTCGAAGGCGGCACTGGCCGCGCTTACAAGGGAAATGGCGCATGATTTCGGTCCGCTCGGCGTCAGGGTGAACGCGATTGCGCCGGGTGAAGTCGAGACGTCGATCCTCTCACCGGGGACCGATAAGATCGTCGAGACACTCCCGCTCCGCCGCCTCGGACAGCCCTCGGAAGTCGCCGACGTGATCTACTTCCTCTGCTCCGGGGGATCGTCCTACGTCACGGGAACCGAGATCGAGGTGAACGCGGGCCAGCACGTCTAGCCCGGTTCTCACTCGAGTGTCGAGATGATCGCCCGGAGGTCGGCGATGCCGTCGCCCTTCTCAGATGAGGTGACGACGAGTTCGGGATAGGCTGCCGGATGACGCGCAAGCGCGGTGCGTACCTGATCGAGGACGCGGTCCCGCTCCGACGCCTTAACCTTGTCGATCTTCGTGAAGACGGTCTGGAACGTCACCGCAGAGCGGTCGAGGAGCGCCATGATCTCTTCGTCGACGGGCTTCACGCCGTGGCGGGCATCGACCAGCAGAAAGGCACGGCGAAGGCTGGCGCGACCGGACAGATACGCTTTCATCAGCGCCTGCCAGCCCTCGACAACTTTCACCGGAGCGTTCGCGAAACCGTATCCAGGCAGGTCCACGAGATACCTGTCGGCCAGTCCGAAGAAGTTGATCTCCTGCGTCCGGCCCGGCGTATTCGATGCGCGGGCGAGCGTCTTGCGACCCGTGAGGGCATTGATGAGGGTAGATTTTCCGACATTCGAGCGTCCGGCAAAGCATATTTCCGGACGGTCGTCGGGCGGCAGGCCCGACATCGCAACGACGCCCTTAACGAAGGTCGTCTCGCCCGCAAAGAGGATACGTCCCCTTTCGCGAGCATCGTGGCCGGGATCGGCGAGGGGAAAAGTCAGTCGCATCGCGATCCCCTATCCCGCTTCGACGCGATCGTCACCCACGATCTGCGGGAGGGGCGGACAGAGCCGCCCCTGACCGTATCGACTTACTGGACAGGTACGAGCGCCATTTCCTTCGAGAGCGGTTCCTGTGTTGCGAACCAGGATGCGGCGGCAGCAAGTTCCTCGTCCGTCATCCGGGAGGCATAACCGGGCATCGGGTTGATCAGCCGTTCCTCGGCTTCCCGTCCCTGGAAATAATCCAGCCGCGCCGCGAGGTAGTTCGCATTCTGTCCATGGAGCCGCGGGATCTGCTTGAGATCGGTCGTGGGTTCGGGACCATGGCAGGTCAGACAGGCCGGGATACCGCGATCGGGAAGGCCCGCCTCGACGATCTGCGCACCTAGCGCCACGTCACCCGGAAGGTCCGGCGCGGGTGCAGACGGCTCGGCCGGCAAATCGCCGATATACGCCGCCACGGCATCCATCTCGTCCTCACTCATGATTCGGGCCGTCTCGTGCATCCGCGAGTTGTTCCGCCGGTCGGTGTGGAAGGCGTAGAGCGATCTCTGGAGATAGTTCGGGCTCTGCAGCGTCAGGTTCGGATATTCCCCACTCGGCACGCCTGCGAGGTTGGCCTGATGGCATTCGCTGCAGACCCGCGAAATGATGCCCGTCGCAAGTTCTTCAGTTTCCGGCGTCACCGGACCCGGGGCCGCGTTCATCGACCGGCCTGCACCGGGTTCGAGCGAGGCAAAATACGCGGAAACCGCAGCGATCTGATCGTCTTCGATCTCGTGTGCCACGCCGCGCATTGGGTTCCACACGGCGACCTGGCCGCGGCCGTTCCCGCGGAATTGCAGCAACTGCGCCCGGATATAGGTTTCCGATTGGCCGGCAAGCGCGGGCACCAGAATGCCTGCTCCCGGCTCCGTCGCACCATGGCAATCGTAGCATGCCGGGATGCCGTTCAGGATGTCGCCGTGTTCGGCCAGCTGCAGCCCCGCCTCGATCAGGCCCTCCTCGGGCGCAGGGGCGACAGGCGACGCGGCATCGGGCAACGTCTCGCCGAAATAGGTCGCGAGGCCGTCGATCTGCTCGTCGGAAAGCTGAGCCGCGACGACCTGCATGTATCCGCTCTTGCGGTCGGCCTCGGCATAGGAATGGAGCGCGGCAGCGAGATATTCCGGCGTCTGCAGCGTGAGGTTCGGCGCCTCGCCGTTCGTGGGCGACCCGCTGCCGTCCGCGCCGTGGCAGGTCGTGCACTGCGCGACCGGGATCCCGGCGAGGGCGTAATCGGCGAAACCGCCCGTCGGCGCGGCGTAAAGATGTTCGTCCTGCGGATACCGGATGAGGTGGTAATTCATCGCGTCGAGTTCAGGCGTGTCGCCGAACGCGATCTGCGGGCCGGCATCGACATCGGGCGTGACCAGATCAAGGTATGTCTGAACGTCCATGTCGTCGAGCTGACGGGTGAACGCCACCATCGACCAGACCTCGTCTTCGCGCCCGCTGGTCGGCCATGCGGGCATGGCGGACATCATGACGCCGTTTTGCAGGATCCAGAAGAGCTCCGCGTCCGAGAACTGATCGACGACGGCGGGCAGATGCTGCGGCGTGGGCTTGATAGACAGCGCCATCGGGTTCTGCCCGAGGCCCGGTGCGCCGTGACAGCGCACGCAGTTCTGCGCGTAGTGCTGGGCGCCAAGTGCGATACGGCCCGGATCGTCGAGAAAGGACGGAACCTCGATATCCGATGCATGGGAGGAAACCGACTGCTTGAAGGCGTTATGGACGAGTTTGTAGAACCAGACCGGGTCCTTCGTGTTCGCCGCGAAGCTAATGAAGCCACCGAAATAGACGACAAGCGCGACGAGCAATCCGATCACCGCGAGAACCAGTCCGACGATGACGAACCGGATGATGAACCAAGGGGTCAGGAAATCGGATAGCATGGGCGGACCTTCGCAATTTGATCACGGACCCGCCGTGATCTAGAGCGGCGCGGTCACCGGTAAACGGAGCCTGCGAAAGCGCCGCACGTCAACCCTTCGATCGCCTGAAACCCTTCCGGATGTTGCCGAACACGTCCGGTTTGTAGCCTTGGCTCCGCATGATCAGGTACTGCTGGCTGAAGGTGATCGTGTTGTTCGCGATCCAGTAGAGTACGAGTCCGCTGGCAAACTGGCCGAGCATGAACATGAAAACCCACGGCATCCACGCGAAAATCATCGCTTGGGTGGCATCGGCGGGCGCGGGGTTCAGCTTCTGTTGCAACCACATCGAGATGCCGAGGAGGATCGGCAGCACGCCGAGGCTCAGGATCGCGAGGAACGAGGTCGGATCGGGTGGGGCGAAAGGTAGCAGCCCGAAGAGGTTCAGGATCGACGTCGGATCGGGCGCGGACAGGTCGCGAATCCAGCCGATCCAGGGGGCGTGCCGAAGCTCGATCGTGACGAAGATCACCTTGTAGAGCGAGAAGAAGATCGGGATCTGCATTAGGATCGGCAGACAGCCCGCGGCCGGATTCACCTTGTTGTCGCGGTAGAGCGCCATCATGCCTTGCTGGAGCTTCTGGCGGTCGTCGCCGGCCTTCTCCTTCAGCTTCTCCATCTCGGGCTGAAGTTCCTTCATCTTCGCCATAGAGACGTAAGACTTGTAGGCCAGCGGGAAGAGGATCGCCTTGATGAGCAGAGTGAGCACGATGATCGACCAGCCCATGTTCCCGATCACGGAATTCAGCCAGTGAAGCACCGCGAAGATCGGCTTGGTGAGGAAGAAGAACCATCCCCAGTCGATCGAATCGACGAAACCGACGATACCCTCGTCGTTCTGATAATACCGGATCGTCTCCCATTCCTTCGCACCCGCGAAGAGTTGCATCGTCGTATCGACCGTGGCGCCCGGGGCGACTTCCATCGTCGGCTGGCGCGCCTCCGTCTGATAGATGTTTGATCCCTCGACGTATTTCGCGACCGAGACGAAGGCCGAGCCCGGGGCGGGGATGAGCGTCGTCATCCAGTACTTGTCGGTGAAGCCGATCCAGCCGTTCGCCGTGACGTCGATCACTTCCGCACGGGCGCCCTCGCGCTGGACGACCTCGAAATCGGGCATGTCGTCGTAGTCGATCTCCTCAAGCTCGCCATCCGACATACGGACCACGCCCTCGTGAAGGATGAAGAAGTTGACCGTGTCGGGCTCGCCGTGCCGGGCCACCGTTCCGTAAGGCGCCAGACGGATCGGTTCGTCGGACGTATTCTCGACGCTCTGGGCGATCGTGAACATGTAATTGTCGTCGATCGAGACCTGTCGGCGGAAGATCACGCCGTTGCCGTTGTCCCAGGTCAAGGTCACCGGGCTTTCGGGCGTGAGCGTTTCGCCCTCGGCAAGTTGCCATTCCGTATTTGCGCCGGGCACGTCCTCGAAATCCAGCGAACCTCCGGGCGACCAGCCGAAGAGCGCGTAATAGGCATGATCGGTCCCGACCGGGTTCAGAAGATCCACATCGGGAGAATCGGGATCGAGCGTTTCCTGGTAGCGTTTCAGCGAAAGCTGGTCGATCCGGCCACCGAGGAGCGAGATGGAGCCTTCGAGCGCGGGCGTGTCGATCGCGATGCGCGGCGCATCCTCGACCGCGTCCGCGAGCTGCCCGTCGGGCGATGTCCGGGTCTCCTCACCCTGAACCTGCGGCGGAGAGGTCGCCGTCGATGTCTCGCTGATGGTCGTCTCGGGTTCGGTCGCCTCCGGCGATTGCTGCTCCGGCGGGAACAGGAAGAACCATACCAGGATGACCAGAAAACTCAGCGCGGTCGCGAGGATGAGGTTCTTGTTCTGATCGTCCATGACGGACACTCACCTGTCGCTATCCCGGTTCAGCGGGTCTTCAACAGGCGCAGGGTTAAAAGGTCAAGCCGTTTTGCCCCGTCCGGCCCGCCGTCGCGGCGCCGTCGCGTAGCGCGCTCCGCTCCCGTCCGGGCGCGGTCGCAGCATCGCGGGAATGGATGCGGCGGCACAGGTCTCCTGCAATTTCTCCAGCCAACCCGGCAGCGCCTCGCGCTCCATCGGGCGGCCAATTCCGAATCCCTGGACGTGGCCGCAGCCGAGTTGCGAGACCATCGCGTATTCGCCCGGCGTCTCGATCCCCTCGGCGAGCGTCTCGAGGCCGAGCTGCTCGCACATGGTCAGGATCGCCGCCACCATACCCTGCTGGTCGCGGTCCGTGTCGATATCGCGCACGAAGGCACGATCGATCTTGATCCGATCGGCCGAGAAGCGCCGGATGTTCGTGATCGAGGCGTTCCCGGTCCCGAAATCGTCGAGATCGATGAGGCAGCCCATCGCCTTCAGCGCCTTGAGATTGTTGGGAACCTGTTGGTCCGTGCCGTGGTGGAGAACGGTCTCGAGCACCTCTACTCCGAGCCGCTCCGCCCCGATCTCGTGACGGTCGAGGAGCCAGGCGACCCGGTCGGGCAGGGCCGGGTCCCGGAGATCGGTGAGGCTGAAGTTCACCGAGACGAGCGGCACGGTGCACCCCTGCTGATCCCAGGTCGCGAGCGCGTCGAGGCTCTGGTCGATCATCGTGTCGGTCAGGCGGCAGATCGCGTTCGACGCCTCGATCGTGGGAAGGAAGTCGCCCGGCGTCAAAAGGCCATGATGCGGATGGTTCCAGCGTGCCAGCGCCTCGACGCCGGTGAGCTCGCCTGTGTCGGTACTGATCTGCGGCTGGAACCACGGATGGATGCGCCCGGTGTCGAATCCGTTCGCGAGATCGTGTGCAAGAGCGATCTGGATGGGCTGCGGCGCACCGGCCGCGCCGTGGAAGCGGATGGTGCGTGCCGCGCTCCTCTGGGCGTCGCGCAGCGCGTACTCCGCCGCGGCGAGGAGGGCGGCGGGCCCGGCCTCCTCCAGGCGGTCGGAGAGGGCGACGCCGATCGTCGTCGTGGCGGAGCGCGAGCCGAACCGCATCAGGTCGGATTGACGCTGGATGCGCAGGGCGGTTTGCACGGCGCTTTCGAGAGGCTTCGCATCGTCCGGCATGGAGGCAACGGCGAGCGTCGTGTCGTCGAGCTGCGCCAGAACATCGTTCTGGGTGAGGACACCACGCAGGCGGTCGACGAAGCGCTCCATCTCGTCAGAGACACTGTGCGCGCCGCGTTCCGCAAGGATCTGGTCACCGCTATCGAGGCGCACGACGAGACAGGCGACCGGCGCTGCGAGAGGGCGCGATCGGTGCGCATCCAGCGCGACGAGGAATTCGGCCCGCCCGGGCAGACGGATGCCGGAGCGCTTGCAATCCCTCGATTCATCGGGATCACCCGCCATCCGGACGGAGCCGATCGCGACGATGACGGGAATGAGGAGCGCTGCGAGGAGGAGAGCGATTTCCCCGACAACGCGAAAAAGCAGCAGCATCACGACGGGTAACGTCACCAGCGCGATCTGTCCGGCGGCGCCGGGGCGGGCCATACGCCGAATCCGTTCCGCGTGACGGTTCATATGATGGTCCTCTTGGATGCTGGCGGCGCGACGAGTTGATCCTAGACGCGGTTCGTGAGCGACACGTTAATCCGCGAGTGCAAATCATCTCAAAGGAGAGTTCAGCCGATCGCTTCAGACGGTTTTCGTAGCGGCGCCAAGCCCGAAATGTTTGAAATCACCGCATTCGATTGACCGGAAAGCGGTGCGAGGATGAAGAAGCGAGACGTCTCCGTCGGCCGTCGGTAGAAAAGGAAGCAGGTTCACACAGACGGTCGGGACGGAGCGAACGCGATGCAGGGGGACAAGCGGAAAGTTCCGATGTCCAATCCCTATCCCGATGAATGGCGGTCCCTCGGCGGGTTCGATTATCTCTCCGCCTTGAGCCTGATCCGGCCGCTCAACACGGTGCGTAAGAGGTTGGGCGAGGATGGCGACTACATCCTGCAGCATGATTTCGATTGCCGCATCGTCATCGACGGGGAGGAGCGGGTGCTGACGGCGCCGCGCGGGCTGATTACCGATCTGACCTCCGTGCCCATCCCGTTCCGAATCTTCGTCGGCCGGGTCGGCCCCTGGCTCGAGGCGGCGATCCTGCACGATTACCTTTATGTCGCGTGGCGCTTCGTGGAGGGGCGGGGCGTCCGACCGCGCGACAGGCTTTTCGCCGATCGCGTCATGCTTCTCGCGATGGAAGCGGCGGGCGTGGGCTTCGTCCGGCGCCATGCCATCTATCTCTCGCTGAGGCTATTCGGTGCCCGCGGCTACGCGACCGAGGATTCGCCCGTCTTTGCCGATCTCGGCGATCCCGCGCTTGCGCGGCCCCTGGTGATCCCCACCGAACTGGAGCGCTAGTCGGGAACGTCGTCGATCCCCGAGCCACCCCACGGATGGCAGCGGGCGAGGCGCCGGATGGTCAGGAACCCACCGCGCCATGCGCCGTGACGCCGCAGCGCCTCGAGCGCGTATGCGGAACAGGTTGGCTGGAACCGACAATTGTGTCCGACCCATGGCGACAGGAACAGGCGGTAGGCATGGACGGGAATGGCGAGGATGCGAGCCCCGGGGCTCATCCATGGATCCTTGCGAGCGCGGCGTCGAACTCCGCGCGCAAACGGGCGAAGTCCCGGTTGCCGGTCGCATCGCGCCGCCCGATCAGCACGTAATCCCAACCTGCCTGACCCGAATCGGGCAGGACGAGCCGGGCGATCTCGCGCAGACGGCGCTTCGCACGGTTGCGCGCGACGGCATTGCCGACCTTCTTGGAACAGGTGAACCCCACACGGATGGCGCCGTCGGGTTCCCGGCGTCGAGCCTGGAGCACGAAGCCCGGCATCCTTTCCGTCCGCGACCGTGCCGCCCTCAGGAAATCCGCTCGTTTCGTCAATCGCTCCACGCGAAAAGGCCCGCCTGCGAAAGGTTCCGCGACGGGCATTGCGCGTTTCTCGTCAAGGGCGCTCAGGCGCTGAGCGACTTGCGGCCCCGGGCGCGGCGCGCGTTCAGAATCTTGCGGCCGGCCTTGGTCGCCATGCGGGCGCGGAACCCGTGACGCCGCTTGCGCACGAGGTTGGACGGCTGAAAGGTGCGTTTCATCGCGGCTCTCCGTGATCGGGTGGCCCGGTTTGGAAGGGCCCTGACATTCGAACCGCGGCAATAGGCCCCTCGCCGGCGCCTGTCAACAGATCGCGGGGCGTGATCCTCTCTTCTCGCACGCGATACCACCGCTTCACCCCTGCGTGAAACAGGGCATTCGCAGCTATGGAGGCGGCGCGCGATCATCTAGCAGATCGCTCCATGGTCTCGTCAGGAGGGCGGAAATGAGCGCGGACGGAGAGAAGGCCGGGCAACGGACCGGCGGATGGGCGCGAAAGCTGCCACTCATCGCGATCGGCCTCGTGGCCCTGATCGGCGCCTATGCGCTCAGGGATTACGCGAGTTTCGAGTCGCTCGCGCAGAATCGCGAGCGACTTCTCGCGTTTCGGGATGCGAACTATCTTGCGGCGGTGGCGGTTTTCATGCTCGCCTACATCCTCATCGTCGCCTTTTCCCTGCCCGGCGCGGCGCTCGCGACGCTGACCGGCGGGTTCCTCTTCTCGACCTTTCCGGGCGCGCTTTACAACGTCACCGCCGCGACGCTCGGCGCGATCTGTATCTTCCAGGCCGCGCGATGGGGTCTTGGCGACCGCCTCGCGGCGCGCATGGATGCGAGCGACGGTCTCGTGAACCGGATCAAGGCGGGGATCAACGCGAACCAGTGGTCCATGCTGTTCCTGATCCGGCTCACCCCCGCCGTGCCGTTCTTTGTCTCGAACCTCGTTCCGGCCTTCGTCGGTGTCTCGCTCTGGCGCTACGCGGTCACGACGTTCCTCGGCATCATTCCCGGTGCCGTCGTCTATACATCGGTGGGCGCCGGGCTCGGCGAGGTTTTCGCCCGCGGTGAACGGCCCGATCTTGGTATCATCTTCGCACCACATATCTTGTTGCCAATCCTGGGTCTGTGTCTGCTCGCGGCGCTGCCCATCCTCCTCAAGGCCGTTCGCGGCAGGAAGGGCGTCTGACGCATGGAGCGCATCAAGACCGACATCTGCATCATCGGCGCGGGATCGGGCGGATTGAGCGTCGCCGCGGGCGCCTCGCAGATGGGCGCGCAGGTCGTGCTGATCGAGGGGCACGAGATGGGCGGCGACTGCCTGAACTACGGCTGCGTCCCGTCGAAATCGCTGCTCGCCTCGGCGAAGGCGGCCTACGGCATGACGCATCCGGGCGATCTCGGCATCGCCCCCGCCGAACCGCAGGTGGATTACGCCGCGGCCAAGGCCCATACCCGCCGGGTGATCGAGACGATCGCCCCCGTAGACAGCCAGGAGCGCTACGAAGGATTCGGCGTGCGGGTCATCCGCGACTGGGCGCGCTTCGTCTCGCCCACGGAGGTGCAGGCGGGCGCGATCTCGATCACGGCCCGGCGTTTCGTCATCGCCACGGGATCACGGCCCTTCGTGCCGCCGATCGACGGGATCGAGGACGTGCCCTACCTCACGAACGAGACCCTCTTCGATCTGAGCGAGCGGCCGGAACATCTGCTCATCATCGGCGGCGGGCCCATCGGGATCGAGATGGCGCAGGCCCATATCCGCCTGGGCAGCCGGGTGACCGTGCTCGAGACCGGCAAGGCGCTCGCCGCGCACGATCCGGAATGCGCCGCCATCGTTTTGAACCGATTGCGCGAGGAAGGGGTCGAGATCGTTGAGGGGGCCCAGGTGACGCGGATCGGGTCCGAGGACGGGTCGATTATCGCGGAAACGGCGGATCGGACCTATCGCGGCTCTCATCTGCTCGTCGCCGCGGGCCGTCGCGTCAATCTCGACGGGCTCGATCCCGAGGCGGGCAATATCGCCTGCGACAAGGCTGTGCGCGTTGGGGACGATCTGCGCTCGGTGACGAACCGGCGGGTCTATGCCGTGGGCGACGCGGCCGGTCGGCTGCAATTCACCCATGTGGCCGGATATCACGCGGGGATCGTCGTACGTTCCGCGGTTCTTGGTATGAGGTGGGCGAAGGCCAGGCAGGATCATCTGCCCCGGGCCACGTATACCGACCCTGAACTGGCAGAGGTCGGACTCGGCGAGGAGGAGGCACGTCGGCGCTACGGCAGCAAGCTCGAAGTGGTGCGATCTTCCTACGATCACAACGATCGGGCCATCGCGGAGGGGCGGAAGACGGGGACGATCAAGGTCCTGGTGGCGGGCGGCAAGCCGTGCGGTGCCGCGATCGTCGGGGCACATGCGGGAGAGCTTGTCGGTATGTGGGCGATGGCCATCGCCAATGGCCAGAAGATGAGCGCGATCGCGAATACGGTCCTGCCCTACCCGACCTTTTCGGAAATCAACAAGCGTGCAGCGTCCGGCTATTTTTCCCCACGATTATTTGATAACCCTAGGTTGAAAACGTTTGTCGGGCTGGTCCAGAAATACCTGCCCTGACGCGAAGGGCTGACGATGCTGACGACCCTTTCGGGGCGCTTCCTTATCCTGACGACATTGTTCGTCATGCTGGCCGAGGTCTTGATCTTCGTCCCGTCGGTGGCGCGTTTCCGCGAAGATTATCTGATGAGCCGCCTCGAACGGGCGCAGATCGCGAGCCTCGCGCTGCTCGCCGACGAGATCATCGACCCCGCGCTCGAGGTCGAACTGCTCGAGAATGCGGAGGTCTACAACGTCGTCCTCGCACGTGACGAAGTCCGCAACCTTATGTTGTCCTCCGACTTCGAGGGTACCATCGCGGCCACCTACGACCTGCGCGAGAGCACGTCCCTCGACCTGATCGCCGAAGCGATGGTGACGCTCGTCCGCCCCGGCAACCAGGTCATCCGGGTGATCGGCGATCCCGTCCGGGAGGCGGGCGATGTGATCGAGATCACGATGCCCACCGCGCCGATGCGCCGGGCGATGATCGACTACGGCATCCGCATCCTCTTTCTCTCCGCGATAATTTCGATCGTTGCGGCATCCCTGCTGTTCTTCGCCGTCCGGCATTTCCTCGTCGCGCCGATCCGGGGATTGGTGGATGCGATCGCGAGCTACGCATCGGCCCCCGAGGATGCGCGGCGCGTCATCGAGCCTGCCGCCAGTGTCGCGGAACTGCGGGAAGCCGAAGTCGCGCTGCAGACGATGCAGACCCAGCTCACCGGCGCGCTGCGGCAGAAGGACAGGCTCGCGCAGCTGGGATCCGCGGTCGCGAAGATCAGCCACGATCTGAGAAATGTGCTGACCACCGCTCAACTCTTCGCCGACCGGCTCGAGACCTCGACGGATCCGGCGGTCGCGCGGATGACGCCGAAACTTCTCGGCTCCATCCGGCGTGCCGTCAATATCTGCGAGGGCACGCTCGCCTTCGGCAAGGCGGAGGAGCCGCCTCCATCCCTGAGCCACGTGTCGCTTGCCACCGTCATCCATGACGTGATCGACGGCGAACGGCTTGCCGCCGGCGATCTCGACATATCCTTCGCCGAGGACGTGCCGGCCGGGATGAGCATCCGGGCCGACCCGGAACAGCTCTACCGCGTGCTGGGCAACCTCGTCCGGAACGCACGACAGGCGATCGCCGCAGGCCCGGGGCAGGGAGAGATCGCCATCCGCGCGGTCGAGACCGCGGAGGATTGGCGCATCACCGTCAGCGATACCGGGCCGGGCCTGCCGCCTCGGGCGCGCGAGCACCTGTTCCAGCCCTTCCATTCGTCCGGGCGGGGCGGTACCGGCCTCGGCCTCACCATCGCGTCCGACCTCGTTCGCGGACATGGCGGCCGACTTCGTCTCGTCGAGACCGGGAAATCGGGCACAGTGTTCGAAATCGTGCTGCCGAAGGCGCTCGTTCGACTGGATGCCGCGGAATGAGGGCTTCGGGCGATTGACCCTCCATGCACCCTGCGAAAGATGGGGGCGAAAGGGGACGTTCCATGTATGACATCGCGATCCTTTGGGACTGGCTCGCCTTCGCCGTCCGCTGGCTGCACATCATCACCGCGATCGCCTGGATCGGCTCGTCGTTCTACTTCATCGCCCTCGATCTGGGGTTGCGGAAGGGGCCGGACCTGCCACCCGGCGTGACGGGGGAGGAATGGCAGGTCCATGGCGGCGGCTTCTACCATGTCCGCAAGTACAACGTCGCGCCCGAGGCGATGCCGGAGCACCTGACCTGGTTCAAATGGGAGAGCTACTGGACCTGGATTTCGGGCGCCGCGCTCCTGATGATCGTCTACTGGGCCGGGGCGCAGCTCTACCTCATCGATCCCGGCAAGGCCGACCTCGCGACGTGGCAGGCGATCGCGATTTCCGCGGCCTTCATCGGTGTGGGCTGGGTCGGTTACGACGCGCTCTGCCGCTCGCCTCTGAAGTCGAACCCGACGCTCGTGATGCTGGTCCTGTTCGCGGGTATCGTCGTCGCGTCCTGGCTCCTGAACCAGATCTTCACCGGCCGCGCCGCGCTCCTCCATCTGGGCGCGATGACGGCGACGATCATGACGGCGAACGTGGCGATGGTGATCATGCCCAACCAGCGGATCGTCGTGGCCGATCTGAAGGCCGGGCGCACGCCCGACCCGAAATACGGGCAGATCGCCAAGCTGCGCTCGACCCACAACAACTACCTGACGCTGCCCGTCATCTTCCTGATGCTCTCGAACCATTACCCGCTGGCCTTCGCCACCGAGTATGCCTGGATCATCGCGGCGCTCGTCTTCCTCATCGGCGTGTCAATCCGGCATTACTTCAACACGATGCACGCGGGCGGCGGGCGGCCGACCTGGACCTGGGCCATCACGATCGTCCTCTTCCTCACGCTCGCCTGGCTCAGTTCCGTGCCGCTCTGGCGCGGGGAGGAGGCCGAGGCGCAGGTGATGACGCCCGAGGCACAGCTCTACGCTGCCGCGCCCGGTTTCGAAGAAGTGCATCAGATCGTGACCGGCCGCTGCTCCATGTGCCATGCGCGCGATCCGGTCTGGCCGGGGATCCGCTGGGCGCCGAAGGGCGTGCTCCTCGAGACGGAGGCCGATGTCGCCGGCCACGCGCGCCCGATCTACCTTCAGGCGGGCGTGACCCATGCCATGCCGCCCGCGAACCTGACGGAGCTCGACGAAGCCGGACGGCGCGCGATCCGCGCCTGGTATCGGGGTGCGGGACGCGATATCGCGCTGCGATGAGCAGATATCACACCCCAGCGGGCGGCCATCCGGGGCAGGAGCAGCTTCTCGAGGATCGCGCCGTCTTCACCGAGGCCTACGCGGTAATTCCCCGCCGCACGATGCGCGACATCACCACGTCGCGGCTGCCCTTCTGGGAGGAGACGCGGCTCTGGATCATCGCCCGTCCCATGACCGGTTTTTCCGAGACGTTCTCGCATTACCTGATGGAGGTGGCCCCGGGCGGCGGGTCCGACCGACCGGAGGTCGATGCCGCGGCGGAGGCGGTCATCTTCGTCGTCGGCGGCGCACTGACCCTCATCATCGGGGATGTTCCCTACGAAATGGAGGCAGGCGGCTACGCCTACATTCCGCCCGATCAGCCCTGGACGTTGCGCGCGACGGGCGAGGCCCCGGCGCAGTTCCACTGGATCCGCAAGGCCTACGAACCTGTGGAGGGGATCGAGATCCCGTTCCCCTTCGTCACGACCGACGCCGACGTGACGCCGCAACCGATGCCGGGTACGGAAGGGCGTTGGGCCACTTCCCGCTTCGTCGACCCGGACGATCTGCGCCACGACATGCACGTCACCATCGTCACGCTTCAGCCCGGCGGCGTGATTCCGTTTCTCGAGACACATGTGATGGAGCACGGGCTCTTCGTGCTTGAGGGAAAGGGCGTCTACCGGCTCAACCGCGACTGGGTCGAGGTGGAGGCGGGCGATTACATGTGGCTTCGCGCCTTCTGCCCGCAGGCCTGCTATGCCGGCGGGCCGGGGCCGTTCCGCTATCTCCTCTACAAGGACGTGAACCGGCACGCGCGGCTTTTCTGAACGGTCAGTGCCGCGGCGCGTCCGCGGGGATCCCTTCCGGCTCCGGGACCGGGGCTTCGTCCCCGATCTCCTCCGGCAGCAGGAGGTTCAGTCCGATGGCGATCGCCGCGGCGGGCAGAAGCCCGGAGACGGCGAGAACGCGCAGCCAGTCCGGCAGGTACTGCACCGCCCCCGGCTCGAGCTGCAGCCCGAGGCCCAGAGAGAGCGCGGTTGCGAAGATCACCATGTTGCGCCGGTTCCAAACCACGTCGGACAGCATCGACACGCCCGCCGCCACGACCATTCCGAACATCACGATCACGCCGCCGCCCAGCACTTCGATCGGAACGGTGCGGATCACGCCGCCGACCTTCGGCACCAACCCGCAGAGGATGAGGAAGATCGCGCCGATCGTCACGACGTGCCGGCTCATCACGCCCGTCATCGCGATGAGCCCCACATTCTGCGAGAAGGACGTGTTGGGAAAGCCGCCGAAGATGCCCGCGACCGCCGTTCCGAGCCCGTCGGCATAGGTGGCACCAGTGATCTCGGCTTCCGTCGCCTCCCGTCCCGCGCCGCCCTTCGCGATGCCGGAGACGTCGCCCACCGTCTCGATCGCCGAGACGATCGCCATGAGACAGAAGCCGAGAACCGCGGCGGCCGAGAATTCGAACCCGTAGCGGAAGGGCTGCGGCAGCGCGAAGGCGGCGGCGTTCGACCACGAGGCCGCGATGTCGGAGAGAGGCAGCATACCCACCGCAATTGCGTAGAGATAGCCTGCGAGGATCCCGATCAGCACGGCGGAGACGGCGAGGAGCCCTCGGGCGAAGAACTTGAGCGCCAGCGTGACGACGATCACGAGCCCCGCCGCCGACCAGTTGAGCGCGGAGCCGTACTCCGGCGTTCCGATGGCCGGAACGCCCCCGGCCGCGTACTGGATTCCCACCCGGACGAGCGCGAGGCCGATGAGGGTCACGACGAGCCCGGTGACGAGCGGCGGCAGTGCGAAGCGGATCCGGCCAATCACGGTCCCGAGGCAGGCATGGAACAGGCCGCCGAGGATGCAGCCGGTGAAAAGCGCGCCGAGTGCACCCACCCCCTGGCCCGCGACCAGCGGGATCATGATCGGCAAGAACGCGAAGGAGGTTCCCTGCACGATCGGGAGCCGCGCGCCTACCGGCCCGATCGTCACCGTCTGCAAAAGGGTCGCGATCCCGGCGAAGAGCATGGCCATCTGGATCAGGTAGAGCAGTTCCGGAAAGTCCGGCGAGTTCGATCCGAACCCGAACCCCGCCGCTCCCGCGACGATGATCGCGGGCGTGACGTTGGAGACGAACATCGCCATGACGTGCTGGATGCCGAGCGGCACCGCCTTGATGAGCGGCGGCATGTAATCCGGATCACGGAGTTCCGCGGTGGTTCCGAGCGATGTGTCGGCCATGTCTTCAGACCCTTTCCGCCAGTCCCTCCGGATCGGTCACGAGGGCCGGTTCCGGCAGGATGTATTCCTCGAGATTGCCGCCCGCGCCGATCCGGTCGATCACGGCAAAGAGGCCCGGATCGTGAAGCGGCGTGAGCACACCATGCCATGTTCCGCGCAGGAAATTGACGGCTTGTCCCGGTTCGGTGACGAAAGCATGGATATCGCCGGGTCTATCGCCCAGATCTTCGGCAACGATGACGAGGAACGGCGCCAAAGTCATCGGCACGAAGGCCTGAGACCCATCGGGATGCCGCTCGAGGAGGTCTAGTCTGTAGGGCAGGGAGCGAGTTTCCGCGGAGAAGAGGCTGATCCCCGCATGACCATCTCCGAAATCGAGCCGCGCCCTGTCGTGATAGCGGCCGCAGAGGCCCTGATTGATGATCCGGTCGGGCGCGCCGGAGATATCCAGGACATCGCCGAAGGGCGCGAAGGCGGTTGCCTCTAGCGGTCGGGCCGCGATCGTTTCCATCACGGCAGCAGACCGTCGAGCCGGAGCCGCACGATCCGCGCCACCTGCCGCTCCGCCTCCGCCCGTTCCGTCTCTCCGTCATGGTCGAGCCGCTGCCGGAAGGCGGTCAGGATCCCCGCCTTGTCGTGATCGCGCACCGCGATGATGAAGGGGAAGCCGTGTCGCGTCTGATAGGCGTCGTTGAGTTCCGTGAACTCCGCCCGCTCGGCATCCGTCAGTGCATCAAGCCCCGCGCCCGCCTGCTCCGACGCGCTTTCCTGCGAAAGCCGCTTCGCCGCGGCGAGCTTGCCCGCGAGGTCGGGATGCTTCCTCAGAATCGCTAGCCGCTCCGCGTCGCTGCCCGACCGGAACGTGCGGACGAGTGCGGAGGCGAGTCCCGCGGCGCTGTCATGGGCCGGTCCGAGTTCGAGTTCGAAGGCGCGCTCCGCCACCCAGGGCGAATGCTCGACGATCCCGCCGAAGGCCGCGACGAAAGCCGCGCGGTCCATCCTGCTTGGCCGCTCGATGCGGCGGGGCGGATGGTGCCGCGCCCAATGTGCCGCGATTTCGGCCCGCGTGGCGAACCAGACGCCGTCATGCGACCGCGCGTGATCGAGGAAGCGCTTGAGCCCCATCACCCGACCCGGCCGCCCGGCGAGGCGGCAGTGAAGACCCACCGACATCATCCTGGGCGTTCCCGCCTCACCTTCGGCATAGAGGCAATCGAAGCTGTCGCGCAGATAGGTCTCGAAATCGTCGCCGGTCGACAGCGTGCCTGCGGAAAAGCGCATGTCGTTAGCGTCGAGCGTATAGGGCACGACAAGCTGATCCCGCCCCCCCACACGCAGCCAGTAGGGCAGCTCGTCGGCATAGCTGTCGGCGAGGTAGTCGAACCCCCCCTCTTCCGCGGCGAGCCGCACGGTCTGGTCGGAGCAGCGCCCCGTGTACCAGCCGCGCGGCCGTTCGCCGGTCACCTCCGTATGGAGGCGGATGGCCTCCGCCATATGGGCCGCTTCCGCTTCGGGAGAAAAATCCTTGTACTCGATCCATTTGAGCCCGTGGCTCGCGATCTCCCAACCGGCGTCCTGCATCGCCGCAACCTGCTCGGGCGAGCGGGCGAGCGCGGTGGCGACGCCGTAGACCGTGACGGGCACGTCCGCGAGAAGCCTGTGAAGGCGCCAGAATCCGGCTCGCGCCCCGTATTCGTAGATCGATTCCATGTTCCAGTGCCGCTGCCCCGGCCAGGGCTGCGCGCCCGCGATCTCCGACAGGAAGGCCTCGGAGGCCGCATCGCCGTGCAGGATGCTGTTCTCCCCGCCTTCCTCGTAATTGATCACGATCTGGATAGCGATCCGGGCGCCGCCGGGCCACTCCGCCGCGGGCGGGGTCTGCCCGTGGCCGCGCATGTCGCGGGCGTAACGCGGCGCCTCCCCACGGCCGTCCGGTCTCGACATCATGGCGCCCCCTTCTGCTTGCGGAATTTTTCTGCGACGGAAACACTCGGCTCCGCAACACCGAATGGCGAGGGCCATCATGTCCGGATATCTCACGACCCACGTTCTCGACACCGCCTCGGGGCGTCCCGCCGCAGGCCTCGACATCACACTCGATCTGATCGAGGCGGGCCGACGCGAGAGAATTGCCGAGGTCACGACTAACGAAGACGGCCGGACCGATGCGCCGATCCTGCCCGAGGCGGCGTTTCGGCTGGGAGAATACGAACTCGTTTTCGCCGTACGTGCCTATCTGGCCCAGAACTCCGGCGGCTCGCCGTTCCTTTCGGACATCCCGATCCGTTTCGTGATGTCCGAAGCGGCGCATTACCATGTGCCGCTGCTGCTCTCCCCCTACGGCTACACGACCTACAGAGGGAGCTGACAATACGTTTAAGTTGATTGGACAACCATAGTTCTAATAATTTATCGTAAAGGTTGAATTTAAGCGCCGGGTAGGTCGGGTTCGACGGTCAAACCTGCGCCACAAGTGTGTTTTGCAGGAGGTATTGTCCCGATGGGATGCACCGTCGATTTGGAAGGAATTCTTCTGACGCCTGCACATCGGTCCGACCCTCGGGGGGCCTGAACGTGACGTCCCATACGGATCGGCGCTTTGCGATCACTCTCGCGCGCGGCCTGAGCGTGCTCGGCGCGTTCCACCCGGGCGATGACGGGCTCGCGAATTCCGAGATCGCGCAGCGTACCGGGTTGCCGAAATCCACGGTCTCCCGCCTGACGTTCACGCTCATGCGTCTCGGCTATCTCAGCCATTCCGGGCATCGCGACAGATACAGGTTCGGCCCGGCCCTCCTGGCGCTCGGAAATGTCGCGACGGGCTCCATCGCCTTCGTGCATCTGGCCGAGCCGATCATGCAGAAACTTGCGGACGAATCGCGGGTGCTCGTCGTCATGGCCGTCCGCGACCGCGACAGGTTGCTGCTAACGAAGACATGGCGGCCTTTCGGCATCTCCGGGATCTACCTCGACGTCGGACATCGCCTGCCGATCCGGGGCACCGCCTCCGGTCATTGCCTGCTCACCACGCTGGACGACACGCAGCTTGAAGCGATCGTGAAGGATGTCCGCCGGGACCCCGAGTTCGACCTGCCGGCGGCGCGGCGGATCCGGCGGGACGCGATCTTGCAGATGGCGCTGCGGGGATACGTGGCGGCGGATCCGTCCGACTATTTCATGCCCGACATCCGCGCCGTTGCCGTGCCGCTCGTTTCCGAGGACATGGAGCAGCCGGTCATCTTTTCCTGCAGCTTCCGCGCGCGGGACAATGCACCTGGGGAGATCGTGGACAGGGTCGGGCCAAAACTTCGCCAGGCGGTTTCGCATCTCGACCGGATCGCGAGTGGCGGACCGGATCCCGCGACGGGTGGACAGACGGACTGACGTGTTCCTCGCTCAGTAGAAGCGCAGCGAACCCAGCGCGAGATCCGCATGGAAGGCCCGGCCGATCGCGACGAGACCGATCCTGCGCAGGTGCGCGGCATCGAAGGGGGCCTCGATCCGGTGGGGGGAAAATGCATCGAAGGGGAAGCGCAGGGTGGTCCAGCGCGCGGGTGCGTCGAACGTCGCCCGGTAGCTCTGCCACGATTTCTCGACATCGGCGGTCCGCAGATGGACATTGTAACTTTCGCCGTTTCCGATGACCTCGATTTCCACGCCGGTATGGCCGCTCGCGTCGAAATCCGTTCCGTCCGGCGTCAGATCTCGGGCCATCTGCAGAAAGCCGCCGTCGTTCTCGAGACGAACGCCGCCGCGCATCCGGAGCGCGTCGCGACCGTCGATCCGCTCGACCACGAGCGTACCGGTGGAAACGCCTCCCATGACCTGATCGGAGACGAGCGACCACTCCTCGAACTGCGTGAAATCCCGCGGATCCGTCATTCGGGGCACATCGCGCAGCCGTGCCGCATGTCGACGCCTCGCATCCTCTGGAATGCCGGGCCTCTCATTCCTTCCGCCGGCGCCGTTCGGCGGCGTAGCGTCCCGGCCTGTCATCGGGGCCCTTCTCGACAGGGCGGATCGTGCGTCCCATCGCCTCCCAGGCGAAGTCCGCGTCGGACGCGAAGATGTCGTGTGTGGCAAAGGAATGGGCGCTGCGCGGATCCTGCGCACGGTAGACCGGCATCACCTGGAAGAGCGGACGGCCGGTGGGCAGGTGCACCTCCACGTCGGTCTTGACGATCTTGAAATTGATGAAGAGCGGGCTCGGCGCGTAATCGTCGGTATCGACGATCCCCTCGTAGTGGGTAATTGCGCTCCTGGCGCCGAAATTGACCGGTCCACGGACATGGAGCGACCATCCCGGCCGCGTCTGCACGAAATAGCCCGACCAGATCTGCACGGCGCCCGGAACGAAGAGGTCGCTGACGAAGGGCGGGTCGAATCCCTTGAGGTGTTCGGGCGCACTCGCGTTCCACCTGTCGCGGAACGCCTGTTCGAAGGGCAGGGACTTGATCGGGATCCAGTCGCCGTCGTCGTGGATGAAGGATTCGTAGCCATCGAAGTAGAGGCTCATCTCCTTCGGAGGGTAGACGTACCAGCCCGTCGAGGCCGCGCGCCGCATCGCCTCGCAATACTGGAACGCTGCCGCGGGCATCGTCCCGGCCGCGCCCTTCTCCGCCGGCTTTATATCCGGCGCAGGCGCGTAGGCCTTGTGAAGCGTGAGGATCGGCTCCGTGCTCACCGCGCGGGCTCCGTTCAGTTCTCGCCCGCGGGCATGACCCGTCGCGTCTAGCGCGTGGTTCGGGTCATGCGCAATGCCCGTCGCGCGATCCGTCAGCGGATGCGGGGCGGGTTGCAGCCTGTGCCCATCTCAGCTTTCGCGGCGGGACGGATGCGGGGCGGGTTGCAGCCGGTGCCCATCTCG
>NZ_QKZL01000024.1:13137-53054 GCF_003253995.1 Palleronia aestuarii | reverse complement strand
GGCGGCGGCAGAGCGTCGAGACTGAGGAGGATCAGCGATCCTTCCAGTGGAAGGATCGCCCGACGAAGGGCACCGGCCAGTCGAGACCCGCGAGCTTCAGTAGGCTCGCCACGAAGCCGGTCGTCTGGCGCAACGGCAGGCCGAACAGGCCCGGGGCTCCGCCCGTTCAGGGCTGAAACAGGCCACCGGCCTGTTTCCGGGACGCCCTTCACCCTTCATCGTCAGGCATGCCTGGATGGCGGCGTCGCTGTAGACCGGCTGCGCCCCGCGCTTGCCGGACGCCGCCGCATGCCATGGTGTAACGGGGTCGAGCCAGACGGTCAGCGAGCCACGCTCACGCAGCGACGCGTTGTAAGATGACCAGTTCAGGGTACGGTAGCGGGTGGGCACTGGTTTGGACATGGCGCCCAGCTATGTCGCAGGACTCCTGATGTGAATCCCAGGCAACCTTCGTGCAACAAGGCCTCAGTACCTGGATCCGTGCCTAACGTCGGCACCGCGTCGAATAGTCCAGCACAGGCCAGTCGTGCCCGGCCATCTCGATCAGGCTCTCGACGAGACCGACGGTCTGGCGAAGCGGCAGGCCGAACAGGACTTTCAGCGTGAGACAGGTCTGAATGGCGCTGTCGGAGAAGGTCTGGGAGTGGCCACGCTTGCCGCTTCGGTCCGCCTGCCGGGACATTTCAGGATCGAACCAGACGGACAACGAACCTAGCCGCTTCAACGCAGCGTTATAGTCAGACCCGTTCGTCGTGCGGTAGCGGGTGTTGGCAGGCTTTGGCATGCCATCGATCTGACTATCAGGATTCCCAAGGTGAACCCCTCTCAAAGATATGTGCAACAAGGCCGAGGCCGAACAGGCGGTGACCGAGCGCGCCATGCCTCCACCCGATCCAGCCGCGGCCTACGCCCGGTCGGTCGCTGAACTCGAGACGTGTCTCGGCGATCCGGACCTGGTCTACCAGGCCCACGAGCACATCGCCGTCCTCATAGACAGGATCGTGCTCACCCCCAACGACAGCAGAGCAGACGGCATTGCGGCCGAGAGCCACACCGATCTCGGCCGTTTTCTATGCGCGGGTCGTCCCGCGTACGGCGAGACCCCGGTCCCGCGCCGGTTCCGCACGATCGCAAGTCAGCTGACGGCCACGCTCGGACCAATGGCGCGACATGGTTCATTGCGCCGGACCTGTGAACTGCACATGGAGTATCCGTTCGCGGGTAGCCGAATGCTGAAAGCCTTGTTGAACGACGAGGGCCACGAGGTCGGCCGATGCCACGTCTCGACGCTGCTGAAGCGGATGGGGGTCGCGGCGATCTACCGCCGTCCGATTGCCATCGCCCTCGAACCGATGGCGGACGAGGCTCGCCGTCGAAGCCGGCGCCGGGGCACAGGATCTATTCCTATCTGCTGAGGGGCCGGGCCGTGACCCGGCCCAACCAGGTCCGGGCGATGGACATCACCTACGTCCCCATGGCCGGGGGCGTTCGGCATCGGTCTCGAACCGATGGCGACCAATGCCTCACTCTATCTTGCCGCCGTCATCGACTGGTTCAGCCGCAAGGTCCTGAACTGGCGGCTGTCGATCACGCTATCCGCGGACTGTCTCGCATCGAGGCTCTCGAAGAAGCGCTCCGCCGCCATGGCAAGCCGGAGATCTTCAATACGGATCAGGGGTCGCAGTTCACCAGCGTAGACTTCACGCGGGTGCTCAAGGGCGAGCCGTAGGCCGCCATCGGTTCGAGGCCGGCGGCGATCGAGGTCGCCATCAGCATGGACGGCAAGGGGTCGGCATATATGCCGACGGCGCGACAACGTCTTCGTCGAGCGGCTCTGGCGGACGGTCAGATACGAAGAAGTCTACCTGCGCGCCTATGCCAGCGTTTCCGAGGCTCGCGCCTCCATCAGCCGCTACCTGCACTTCTACAAAGGCACCCGGCCCCATTCATCGCTTGGCGGGCAGACGCCCGATCGGGCTTGTCCAAACCAGCCATCGCCACTCCCGGCGGCGGCGTAACCAGAGCGGATATCCACTTGGCAGAAGCCCGGACGCCGTTCAGACAAACCGAGCAGGCTCACCGTAGCCCGTAATCCAGCGCTCTTTCCAAGTCCGAAGACCTTAACAGCGGCCTTAACCGAGTTAAGAGAAGATCAACCCCCGTTTTCCGGATCGCAGCGCCGAAGCCCCGTGCCACTGAACTTCACGCATGATCGACAAGGCCTGACTGGGAAGGGGATCATTCCGCTCTCGCGAACTCACACGAAGGGGTCTTCCTGTCCTTCGGGCAGAGGCACGTCAAACGTATTGATGGTCATGGAAATGAACGTGTAATAGCCCAGAAGGCCCACCAGCTCCACCGCGCCGCGGGTGCCGAAGCGTTTGGCCACTGCGTCGTAGGCCGCATCGTCGACCTGCTTCGTTTCGTGTAGCTGCCGTGCGAAGGCGTAGATTTCCGCCTCGTCGTCGCGCTCGAATTCCGGTTCGTCGCCGCGCCGGATCGCCTCGACGATGCGCTCGGACAATCCTGCCTCGAGCGCGATGGGCGCGTGGACCGCCCATTCGAAGCCCGATTTCCAGAATGCCCCCGTCACCAGGATGGCGAGCTCGGAAAGACGCGGCTCCAGCAGCGTGTCGTACCGGCAGAAGGCCCCGAGTGCCTGAGCCCGATCCGCCAGTGCGGGGGATTGCAGCCACACGCGCAGGGGACCCTCGACCTTCCCGCGGGGCCCGCCCGAAATGGCGTCGTAGATCCGTTGCTGCTCGGGCGTGAGCGATGTCTCGTCGAGATGGGGTGTGCGGTGCGATGTCATCGATGGTCCTTCTTCGTAGGTAAGAGGTTTGGCGGCGTTCATGCCGCGGGTGGGGGATTGAAGCGGATATGCGCATCGAACTCCGAGAACACGGCGCGCGGATTCTGGTGGTGCAGTTCGGACAGAAACGCGGCCGCGGCGATCGAGGGGGCGCGTCTGAGCTTCAGAACGCCCAATGTCCGCCAGGCCGTCGGAGTAGCGAGGGGGAGCCAGGCGATTTCAGGGCGCAGGACCGTCGGCAGGCAAAGCGCGGGCAGCGCCGAGATGCCGAAGCCGGAGGCGACGAGGCCGGCGATTGTGGCGAGGTGATTGACCTCGCAGACGGGCATCGGGCTCAGGCCGGTTTTGCGGAAGGCGTCGTCCATGAGCCGCCGCACGCTCGTGGCCCGCGTCATCGCGACGAGGGGCTGATCGCGCAGCATCGCCCAGGTCAGGGTCCCGCGCGTGGCAAGGACATGCTCACGGGAAACGATCGCAACGAACGTGTCCTGAAGGAGTGGAACGAATTCTATCTCGGGCTGGTCCGGTGGCGCGACCGAGATGCCGAAATCCGCTTGGCCTGACTTGACGAGCGCCACCACGTCTTCGTGGAGAACGTCTCGCAGGTCGAGCCGGACGCCCGGATGGCTGCGGCGGAAGGTGATCGCCAGGTTCGACAGCAATCCCGCCGCGAGCGAAGGAAGGGCCGCGACCGTCACGCGACCGCCCCGCGCGGCGGCAAGGTCGGCCATGTCGTCGAAGACGCTCGACCACGACCGCAGCAGATCCTGCGCCCGCGGCAGGAAGGCGTGCCCTTCGGCGCTGAGTTCGACACTCCGCGACGTGCGGTGGAAGAGGCGCAGGCCCATCGCGCTTTCCATGCGCTGAATGACGGCGCTGAAAGCGGGTTGGGAGAGGCCGAACCGGTGCGCCGCTTCGCTGAAGCTACGCGCTTCCGCCAGGACAACGAAGGCCTCGATCTGCCGCATCTGCACATTCATCGGCTAAACGGATGCATCCATTGTTTCTATCGATTTGACAAATAGACTAACTCGAAGCACGCTCTGCGGCAATCTCGGAGATTTTCCGAGGCCGCAGGGGAGGGCGGTTGGTTTGGTCGATACACCGCAACTTTATCGTATTGGCTGCGGCGCGGGATTTTCCGGAGATCGGATCGACGCCGCGGGTCCGGTGGTCGCTGCGCTGGTCGAGAGGGGCGGGCCCTCCTGTCTGATGTTCGAGATGCTGGCCGAACGAACGTTGGCGCTCGCGCAGCGCGGGCGCCGTGAGGGATCGGGTGGCTATGACCGGTCCATTCTGGACCGGCTTCGCCCGGTCCTTGCGGATTGCCTCGATCATGGCATCTCCATCGTCGGCAATTTCGGGGCCGCCGATCCCGGCGCGGCGGCGCAAGACATCGCGGCGATCGCGGCGTCATTGGGGTGTCGCGCGCCGCGCATCGCCCTCGTCGAGGGTGACGACCTTGCATCGGCGGGGCCGGACGCGGGCCTCGACAGGCTTCTGGCGTCGAGCCTCCCCGAGGGCGCCCGTCTTCTCAGCGCGAATGTCTATCTCGGTGCGCAGGAGATCGCCGCGGCGCTTCGCGAGGGGGCCGATATCGTCGTCACGGGTCGTGTCGCCGATCCCGCGCTGGCCCTCGGCCCGCTGATCGCCCATTACGGCTGGTCGTTGACGGACCACGATCGCATCGCCGCGGGAACACTCGTCGGGCATCTCCTCGAATGCGGCGCTCAGGTCACGGGGGGCTATTTCGCCGATCCAGGCCAAAAGGACGTCCCGGGCCTTCACCGTCTCGGCTATCCCATCGCGGAGGTCGATGCCGACGGAACTTGCGTGGTGACCAAGCCCGGCGGAACAGGCGGTTGCGTCGATGCGCGCACCGTGAAAGAGCAGATCCTCTACGAGATACACGACCCCGCAGCCTACCTGACGCCTGACGTGACCCTCGACCTGACCGAGGTCGAGATCACCGAACTGGCGCCCGACCGGGTGCGGGTCTCGGGCGCCCGTGGCCATCCGCCGCCCGAGACGTTGAAGGCGACGCTCTGCTACGATGGCGGCTATGTCGGCGAGGGCGAGATTTCCTATGCCGGACCGGGAGCGGAGGGCCGCGCGCGTGCCGCGCTCGATGCGGTGACGCGGCGGCTGCCGGCCGGACTGGCATGGCGCGGTGATCTGATCGGCGTGACGAGTGTCTTCGGCGACGATGGTGGCCACCATCTGGAGGATCGGTTGCCCGATTGCCGGGACGTGCGGTTGCGGCTCGCGGTGCATGCCGCGGACGGTGATGCGGTAGCCGCCGCCATGCATGATTTCGGCGCACTCTATTGCTGCGGCCCGGCGGGTGGCGGCGGAATACGCACGAACATGCGCCGCCGTGTCTCTACCGCATCGGCGGCGATCCCGCGACCGCTGGTCCGGGCCCGGCATACATTTGTCGAGGTGTCGTGATGGGTGGGGATTTGGGATCGAAGCTTCACGATCTCGCCCATGGTCGCAGCGGTGACAAGGGCGACCGGCTCAACGTCAGCGTCATCGCCTATCGACCCCAGGATTTCGACCTCATCGTCGAACAGGTGACCGAGGCACGGGTCGCGGCCCTGCTCGCGGACCGTCGCCCGAGCGCGGTGCGGCGTTACCTTCTGCCGCGACTGCACGCCATGAACTTCGTGATCGACGACGTCCTCGACGGCGGCGTGAACGGGAGCCTCAATCTCGACGGGCACGGCAAGTGTCTGTCCTTCCGGATTCTGGAACTGCCGATCGACATCCCGCCCGGGAGGGGCGGGGCACCGAAGACCAAAGAGGAGGAAACACCATGATGAAGCGACACCTGTCCCTTGCCGCCCTGATGTTGCTGGGCGCCAGCGCCGTCCAGGCTCAGGAAACCCGGTTGCTGATCGGTTCGACATCCGCGTCGTCGAGCCAGTACGGCTACTTCGTGGCCCTGGGCCAGCTCATCAACGACACCATACCGGACGTGAGCGCGTCCGTCGCGGAGACGGGCGCGACAATGGACAACCTGCGCCGCATGGAACGCGGCCAGGTCGATCTGGGCCTCGTGACGACCAACATCATCCAGCACGCCTGGAACGGAACCCAGGAATTCGACGGCGCCCCCCAGCAGGCCCCGCTGCTCTGGGTCTATGCGCCGGCCCCTCAGAACGTCGTGGTGCGCGCGGATGCGGAGATCACGTCGCTCTCCGATCTGGCGGGGACCCGTTTCAACCCGGGCATCCGCGGCTCCGCGACCGAAGCCACGGCGGAAAGCGTCTTCTCCACGCTGGGTATCGAGCCCGAATGGGTGCGTGGCTCGACGACGGACGTGGTCGACATGATCAAGGACGACCGTGTGGCTGGCTATGTGAAGTCCGGCGCGGGAAACAAGCTCGACTCCTCCTCCCTCGACATCGCGACCTTCACGCCGATCGACGTCATTTCGCTTAGTGACGAGGAAGCACAGGCGCTCGAGGCGGAGATGCCGGATATCTCCGTAGTGGAGATCGAGGATGCCGGCGAGGGGATCGAACCCTACCGCACCTGGAGCTTTGCGCTCGCCGTCTCGGCGACGCCGCAGATGGACGAGGAGATCGCCTACCAGATCACGAAGGCGGCGATGGAGGACGAGACGGTGCAGCGCAACGCGCTCGCCGCATTGGCCGACTACGATCTGAGCGAGCTGACGATGCAGTACGGCACCGTGCCGCTGCATCCCGGCGCCGCGCGCTACTTCGAGGAGCAGGGCGTCGAGATCCCCGAGCGGATGCGCCCGCAGGAGTGAAGCGTCGGGTCGGGCCCCTCGGGCCCGGCCTCGGAGGCGCGGCGCGCCGGATGCTGGACCGCGGGAGGATACCGCGCGGCCGTGGGAGGAAGATCATGCGCGACATCGCGACCAGGATCCTGGCGACCTTCATCGGAATGTTCGTCCTCTACACATCGGCCTTCGGGCCGTTCGAGAGCCTCGTGCAGCGGGCCGTGTTCGTGGGCCTGTCGGTCAGCCTGGGGCTTTTGATGTATCCCCTATGGGAGGGACGGCGGCTGCGTCCCGTCGGGATCGCGCTGGACGTGGCGGCAGCGGCCGTGACCTGGATCAGTTGCGGCTACATCGCCGCGAACTACGACCGAATCATGAACTCGCTGCCTTGGGCGACCGCGGCCGACATCGCCATGACGGCCGGGCTCGTGATCGTTCTTCTCGAACTCGGTCGCCGGGTCGTCGGGGTGATCTTCCCCGTGCTCGTGATCGCGGGCCTGGCCTATGCCCTCGTGGGTCATCACATCCCGGGCGCCCTCGGCCATCGACAATTCGACATGTACTTCGTCACCGAGACCCTGTTTCTGGGGGATCTGGGTATCTGGGGCTCGCTTACCGGTGTCGCCGCGACCGTGATCGCGGCCTTCGTCCTTTTCGGTGCGGTCCTCCTCCACACCGGCGGGGGCCAGACCTTCATGGACCTCGCCATGCGCCTCGGCGGGCAGAGCCCCGGCGGCGCGGCCAAGATGGCCACGATCTCCTCGGGCCTCTTCGGAATGGTCAGTGGCAGCGCCGTCGCGAACGTCGCCACCACGGGCAATTTCACCATTCCTCTGATGAAGCGGCTGAACTATCCCGCCCCCTTCGCCGCCGCGGTCGAGGCCGTGGCCTCCACCGGTGGCCAGCTCGCCCCGCCGATCATGGGGGCGGCGGCCTTCGTCATGGCCGAGATCCTCGGCATAAGCTACGTGACCGTGATGGTCGCCGCGATCCTGCCTGCGGTCCTGTTCTACCTGTCGGTCTTCGTCACCGTGCACGTCGTCTCCCTGCGTCGCGGCCTGCGGATCATGGATCCATCGGAGATCCCGGTCTGGGGCAAGATCCTCGAATGGCGCCGCGCGCTGCCGATCGTCGCCGCGTTGGGCGGCCTCTTCTGGGGAATCTTCACTGGGCGCTCCGTGCAGAGTGCTGCCTTCATGGGTATCGCGGCGCTGTTCGTGGCCTACGTGATCACCAGTCTCGGTCGCCGCAGTCTGCGCGATATGGGGAAGCAGGTGATGGCCGCGCTCGACGATGCCGGTCGCGGCTTGGTCATCATCGGCGTGCTGCTCGCCGGGGCGCAGATCCTGGTCGCGATGATCAATCTGACGGGGATCGGCGTGACGCTTTCGTCGCTGATCGTGACCCTCGCGGGGAGTTCCGTCGTCCTCGTCGCGATCATCGTCGGCCTGATCTGTCTGATCATCGGAATGGGATTGCCGACGACGGCCGCCTATGTGCTCGTCGCGGCCGTGCTCGCTCCCGCCCTCACCGGTGTCGGCGTCCGGCCCCTGGCCGCGCATATGTTCGTCTTCTACTTCGCCACGATCTCGGTCATCACGCCGCCCGTCTGCGTGGCCGTCTTCGTCGGGGCCGGCATCGCCCAGACGAGCTGGCTGCCGGCGGCCCGGGAAGCGGTACGTCTGGGGGCGCTCACCTACGTCGTGCCGTTCCTGATCCTGATCTATCCCGGCATGACGGGGCAGGGTGGTGTCCTCGCCATCGTCGAGGCGCTGATCACCGGGCTCGTCCTCGTCGTGGCCATTCCGTTCGCCCTGGCTCGGATGCCGCTGACGGGCCGCGCCATAATCGACATGCCGCTCTATGCCGCAATCATCGCGCTCGCGATCCTGCCGCATCCGGCCGCCCCTCCGGCCGCGGCCCTGATCCTGTTCGCCGCCTGGAAGATCGGCGGGCGACGAGCCGACGCCTCCCGCCTCGACCCCGACGCCCGGGCGGCCCTGCACCCAGACCCCCAGGAGTGAGACATGCCCCAAGCCGCCCGCCGCACCGCAATCCTGGGCGCTGGACTGATCGGGGCCGGATGGGCCGCCTTCCTCCTGGCAAGGGGATTGCCGGTTCACGCCATTGATCCCGGTCCAGGGGCGGAGGCCCGCCTGCGCGCTGATATCGCCGGGATGTGGCCGAGCCTCGAGGCTCTCGGGCATGCATCGGGACCCGCGGATCTTTCGGCACTTACCTTCGCCGCAGCGCCCGGCCCCGAGCTAGCCACCGTCGATCTCGTCCAGGAAAACGCCCCCGAGGTCTTGGCGGTCAAGCGCGACATCTTTGCCGAACTTGAGCGCTGGGTGCGCCCCGACACGGTGCTGGCCTCGTCGACCTCGGCATTGCTGATCGGCGACATCCAGACCGCCTGCGAGCATCCGGGCCGCTGCATCGCGGCCCATCCGTTCAATCCATCCCATATCCTGCCGCTCGTGGAAGTCTCGGGCGGCCCGCTGACCGACCCGTCGATCCTGGATTGGGCGATGGGATTCTACACGAGCCTGGGCAAGGCCCCCGTTCGTCTCGCGCGTCAGGTCGAAGGCCACATCGCCGGCCGCCTCAGCGCCGCGCTCTGGCGCGAGGCGGTCTCCCTTGTCGACCAGGGAATCGCGTCCGTCGGCGATATCGACGCGGCGATCCGGAACGGCCCCGGTCCCCGCTGGGCGGTCGCGGGGTGCCACATGGTCTATCACATGGGCGGCGGCCCCGGCGGCATCGCGCATTACCTCGACCATCTCGGAGACAGCCAGCAACGCCGGTGGGACGACCTCGGAACCCCGCGTCTGGACGCCGACCTGCGCCGCCGCATCACGGAAGGGGTCGACGCGGTCGCCGACGGGCGCTCGGTGGGCGAACTGGCCGAAGACCGCGACCGGCGCCTGATATCCCTGCTCGGAAGCAAGGACGACGACAATGCCTCCCCTGGAACGGAAGATTCCGACGGGTCGTAGGAGTCGAGCGGTGATCTTCCATATTTCCCGGGCCGGGTGTCGTGGTAAGCTCATGTCGCGGTCAGGAGGACCGGGAGGAAGAAGAATGACGAAGTGGATTACGGCGATCGCCTTCGTTGCGGCCGGGACTGTTCCCGCGGTTGCACAAGACACGGACGATGCGGTTCCGGACATGACCTGCGGCGATTTCCTCGCCCTCGATGCGGCGGGCCAGATGTCCGCCATGCTGGAGCTCCGGGCGGTCTATGCCGGCGAGGATGTGCCGCAGACCGAGGAGGCCAAGGCGGCAACCGCGGTCACCGGGGCGACCGAGGAAGGTGCCCAGGGCGGCATCGAGGAAGAGGCACCGCCGGAGGCGGAGGGAACGCCCGGTGCGCGTCAACGCGTGGCCGGCATGCGCACCTCCTGCATGGGCGTGCCCGACGTGCCCGCCATGGACGCGTTGGTCGCGGCCCATGCCGATTACGAGCCCGTGCTCGAATCCGAGCAATCTGACGGATGAAGACGAACCGGGGCGCCGCATCCGCGGCGCCCCGACTTCCGGGCGGGCCGGACAGGCTCAGATGTTCTGCGCCGACATTTCCCGAGCGATATGATCGGCCTGCCGGATGGCGAGCGCGACGATCGTGAGCGTCGGGTTCTCCGCCGCGCCGGTCGTGAATTGCGACCCGTCCGAGACGAATAGGTTCGGCACGTCGTGCGCGCGTCCCCAACGGTCGACGACACCGTCCTCGGGCCGTTCCGACATGCGGTTCGTGCCGAGGTTGTGGGTCGAGGGATAGGGCGGCGTCGGCAATGTCCGCGTGGCACCGACCGCATCGTAAATCGCCATGCCCCGTTCGTAGGCGTGGTCCCGCATGGCGATGTCGTTCGGATGGTCGTCGTAGTGCACGACCGGGATCGGCAGGCCGTGCTGGTCGATCGCGTCCGGGTCGAGGGTGACGCGGTTGCCTTCCTGCGGCATGTCCTCACCCACGATCCACATGCCCGCCATGTTCTCGTAGCTGTCGAGAGCGGTGGTGAATTCGCGCCCCCAGGCGCCCGGATTGAGGAACGCCGCCATGAAGGGCAGGCCCAGCGAGAGTGTCTCCAGTTCGTATCCGCCGACGAAGCCGCGCGAGGGGTCGTGATGCGCCTCGTCCTGAACGATGCCTGCCATCGTCGTGCCGCGCCACATCCGCACCGGCTTGTCGAAGATGCCGTAGACCGTACCGGTGACATGGCGCATGTAGTTGCGCCCGACCTGCCCGGAGGAATTGGCGAGGCCGTCGGGGAACATGTTCGAGCTCGAGTTCAGGAGAAGCCGCGGGCTCTCGATCGTGTTGCCCGCGACGCAGACGAGGCGCGCCGCCTGTCGTTGCTCGACACCGTCCGCGTCGAAATAGACGACGCCCGTGACGCGGCCGGTATCGTCATGTTCGATCCGGCTCGCGTGGCAGCGCTCCCGCACTTCCAGATTTCCGGTCTCCTCGCCTGCGGGTATCTCCGTATAGGCGGTCGACCACTTCGCTCCCCACTTGCAGCCCTGGAAGCAGAATCCCGTCTGCTGGCAGGCGATCCGGTCGCCGTAATCGAGCGAGTTGATCGCCATGCGCCCGGTATGAACCTTCTCGTAGCCGAGAGACTTCGCACCCTTCTCCAGGACGAGATAATTGTTGTTGCCGGGCAGACCGGGCCGTCCGCCGGTGCGGGTGACGCCCATCTTCGTCTCGGCCTTGTCGTACCAGGGCGCCATTTCCGCACCGTCGATGGGCCAATTCAGAAGGTTCGCCCCCTCGACCGCGCCGTAGCTGTCGAGCGCTTTCCATTCATGGTCCTGGAAGCGGATCGACGCGCCGGCCCAGTGCGTCGTGGTGCCGCCCACGGCCTTGACGATCCACGTCGGCAGGCCACCGAAATCACGAGCAACGCGCCAGCCACCCACCGCCTTGCGCGCATCGGTCCAGGCGAGCTGCGCGAAGCTGTCCCATTCGTCGTTGATGTAGTCCTCGGGCAGGTAGCGCCCGCCCGCCTCGAGGGCGACGACGGATATACCCTTCTGCGCGAGCTCGTTGGCGAGCGTACCGCCGCCCGCGCCGGTGCCGATGATGACGACAACGCTGTCGTCGGTTTTCTCGAACGGTGCACTCATTGCTCCGACCCCCTCAGATCCAGGCGATGTCGTTGAAGCCGCGGTCGATGTAACCACCCTCGGAGAAGCTCTCGCCCTCGTAACCGAAAAGCGGCCAGACGCTTTTCTGGTTGTAGAGACCAGTCACGAGGCCCGAACGGATCGTGTGAAAGAACTCTTCTCCCTCCAGCGCCGTCAGGATGTCGACGCGCTCCGTTTCCCACAGGGCGCCAAGATAGTTCGGATGGCCGTGATCGGCGGCGGTACCGTCGAGAAGTGCCACCCCTTCCTCGATCATCGGGGCTTGATCGGGCGTGTCGTAACCCTTGACTGCCACCACGTAATTCTCGTCCGGAATGCGGTCGTGCGGATAGAGGTCGCGCGCCATCTGCACGAGCGTCGCCATCGTTTCCGGACGGATCGCCGTCACTTCCGTTGCCCAGGCGGCGGTGCGGCCAGCCACCCAGCCAGACCCGATGACGAACCCCCCCGTCATGCCGAGACCGCGTGCCAGCAGGCCACGACGCGTCATCGTCGTTCTATCTATGTTCCCCATTATCTCCTCCCAGGATAATATGCGGCGCGTGCCCTTCAGCCGAAGCGCCCCTGCTTTGCCAGAACCTCGATCTTGTAGCCGTCCGGATCGGAGACGAAGAAGAACCGCGCAATCGGATCTGTCCCCGGACCGCCGGGCGTGAAATCGACGAGTTTCCCGGGAGCGTAGCCCGCCTCTTCGAAGCGCGCATGTTCGGCGTCGAGATCGTCCACAACGACGGCCAGATGGCCGTAGCCATCGCCCAGATCGTAAGGTTCGGAGCGATCCTTGTTCACGGTCAGCTCGACCTCGAAGGATGCCTCGTCGTTGCTGAGATAGACGAGCGTGAAGGTCTCGAAATCCAGGCGATCCGCGATCTCGAGCCCGAAAGCGTTTCGATAAAAGTCAAGCGAACGCGCCTCGTCCAGAACGCGAACCATGGAATGCACCGCTTTTGCCATCAAATCCTCCCTCGATGCTTCAAAATCATGCTGATGGAACACGACGCATGTCAAGTTCGCTATCGGCCGGTGGGCGACACCCGGACGAGATGCCGCGATCACCCGGGCAAACTTCGGAGTTCGTCCTCCGCCGATCGTATTTTCGTACTGAACTCGCAGTTGAACGGGTTCGCTTGGTGAACCTCATCTCTAGAACGCCGATCAGTGCACGGTTCGCGTCGCGTGCGGCTTCGCTTTCCATTAGCGGAGGGCGGTAGGGACACGCCTGCCGGCGAAGGCCAAATTGTGCTGCCGGCTGTTGCCGAGAGGGACGACGATTGACTTACCGCCCGGCTGGCCGAGGTTAGGGCAGACTGCAAGGAGGGAGCCGAAACCGCATGGCCGGACCACTTCAAGGGATCCGTATCGTCGATGCGACGTCGATGATTGCCGGGCCGCTGGCGACGATGATCCTCGGTGATCAGGGCGCCGACGTGATCAAAATAGAGAATCCGGCGGGGGGAGACCACTCGCGTCAGGTCGCGGGACGCCGCAACGGCTGGTCCGCGTCCTTCCTTCAGAACAACCGTTCGAAACGCTCCGTCGCGCTCGACCTGAAACACGATGCCGGACTGGAAGCGCTTCGTGCGATCCTCAAGACGGCCGACGTCTTCGTGCAGAACTGGCGACCGGGCGTCGCCGAAAGGCTCGGCCTTTCTGAAGCGGCGGTGCGGGAATTGCGTCCTGACATCGTCTACGTTTCCATCGCCGGTTTCGGTTTCGAGGGGGACTGGGCCGAAAGGCCGGTCTACGACCCGCTGATCCAGGCTTTGTCCGGCCTTGCCGCGGTGCAGGGGCAGGGGCGCGGCAGGCCCAGTCTCGTCCGTACCATCGTGCCCGACAAGGTCACCGCGATCCAGGCAAGCCAGGCGATCACGGCGGCCCTCCTCGCGCGCGCCCGCACGGGCCGCGGCGAGCATGTCCGCCTATCCATGCTCGACACGATCGTCGCGTTCCTCTTTGCGTCCGATTTCACGGGCCAGACCTTCATCGGTGACGAGGCCGAGGAGGAGACGTGGGAGGAAGACGGCCGGGCGCAGGATTACGTGGAGCTGATCTACGAGACGGCGGACGGTTTCATGGCGGTCAGCGCGCATACGGATGCGACCTGGCGGGGCCTCTCCAAAGCGGTCGGACGACCCGACTGGCTGGAGGACGAAAGGTTCGCCACCGTCGAGGCGCGGGAGGTGAACAAGGCGGCCCGCCTCGTGCTTACGCAAGAGGCCCTTCGCGACGATAGGACGGCGAACTGGATGGAGCGTCTCCGCGCCGAGGACGTTCCTTGCGCGCCCGTCCTACGGCGCAGCGAAATGGTGGATCATCCGCAGGTGGAGGCAAACGGTACGATCCTGCGGATGGATCACCCCGGCGCGGGGTCGATCCGTCTCGCCCGACCGCCGGCGCGTTTCGAGGTCCATTCGCCCGATCCACCCCGACCTGCACTCGCGCTCGGCGCCGACACGCGCGCCGTTCTCGCCGAAGCGGGCTTCGGTGAAGATGCCATCGCAGCGATTTTCGCCTCGGGGGCTGCGGCCGAGAAGGAGAGCGACAAATGATCGACTTCCATTACGCGCCCACGCCGAACGGCTGGAAGGTCGCGATCATGCTCGAGGAATGCGGGCTCGACTACGATCTCAAGCCGGTGAGGCTTCACGAGGGCGACCAGTTCGCACCGGATTTCCTCGCCATCAGCCCCAATGCGAAGATGCCGGCCATCCTCGACCATGCGCCGGCGGAGGGCTTCGGCGACGCGCCCGTGCCGGTCTTCGAATCTGCCGCGATCCTGCTCTACCTGGCAGAGAAGACGGGACGTTTCGCGCCGCCCGAGGCGGACCGGTTGGCCCGCAAGGACCTCATGGAATGGCTATTCTGGCAAACCGGCAGCCAGGGCCCAATGGGCGGCCAGCTCAGCCACTACCGCAATTATGCACCGGAGGCAGAGCGCGATTACGGCTTCCGTCGCTATCTCGGCGAGTACGAGCGCACGATGGCGGTGCTCGAGAACCGGCTTAAGGATCGCGACCATATCCTCGGGGAGGCCTATTCCATCGCCGACATGCAGGCCTTTCCCTGGGCCTTCATCGCCAAGCCCCTCGGCTCATCGCTCGACCGGTTCCCGAACGTCGCCGAGTGGCGCGAGCGGCTGAAATCCCGTCCCGCGGTGCGCCGTGCGATCGACTTGATGAAGGACGGGCAGAACCGCGGCGAGGGCAAGCGTACGGTCGACAACGATTCCGGAACCTTCAACCAGAACGCCGACCGCCTGCTCGCCATCGGCCGGGGCGAGGCCTGAGTTCCGACCGGACGCTCTTGGAGGTGCCGTCCGCGAGGAACTGCGTTGCGCCGGCCAGAGGGGCGGCAGCGGCTCCTTCGGTGTTCGCCAAGATCGTCTGTCCTGGAACGTATCAGTATGTCGTCGAAATCGACGCCGGAACTGTTTCGATACACGGCTTCCAAGTTGGAAAACAACGCGCGCTGTCTCCCTAGCGATGTTACGCATGCGCAAGCACGGCTCCTCAAGGGTAAATTGAACCGCGGCGCGTGTTCCACCCTATGAGATGCGCGGGCTCTACCTGCCGCGACTGTCCCGCTTCGCATGACGGGACATGCCTTTGGTAACCAGCGATCAGGGTGCCACTGACCGGACCAGATACTCCGCGCATCGTGAGATCAAAAATCTCCAGCCATGAGTTTCCAACGTCCCACGGCGCGGGATCATTTCTCACGCATCCCATCAGGCTATCTTCATGGGTGCGCGCCAACCGTATTCGTCCGCGAGCGCCAGGCATTCCTCGATCGTCGCGATCGCGCTGAACGTATCGATCGCGCGCAGCGAGGCCGCGGCTGCCGAATGGGCGTATTTCAGGCAATCTTCGAGCGGTCGTCCGCGGTGCAGGCCGCAGAAGAACCCCGCGGTAAAGGCATCGCCCGCCCCGTTGCTTCCGACCACGCCAGTCGCCGGGATCTCCACGGAGGCCTGGTGAACGGTTTGGCCGCCGCGTTCGACCGCGATCGCCCCCTGGGGAAAATGCACGACCACCAGGCCCATCGCGCCGATCTCCAGGGCCTTGTGTGCGGCCGCCAGCACAGTCTCGTGCGAGGTGCCGCCGTCGCGATGGGTCTCAATGCCGGTGATCGCCCCGATCTCGTGGTCGTTGACGACGAGATAATCGAGATGCGGCAGGCAGGGCAGGACGAGCGCACGCAACTCCACCTCGTCGATGGTCATGAGCTCGAGGTTCGTCCGCAGGCCCGCGGCCCGGGCCTTGCGCAGGATCGTGACCCAGCCATTCGCATCGTCCTGCCACGGCGCGTCGAGCATCGCATGGGTGCCGGGCAGGCCCAGATGCAGCATGAACGCCCGGCTGTCGGAGAAGTCGAAGTGGTCCGGCGTGAGGTAGTCGGAGGACTCGGCCTCGAACAGATGGGTGCGGCTCCCGGTATCGAGCCCGGTGAACGCCATCACGCGGTGCGTCGTCAGGCCGGGTTGCACGTGGTACTGCGCGGTGTCGATGCCATGGTCCTCGGCGACGCCGCGCAGGAAATCCCCGTCAGCGTCCGCTCCGCAAAGGGCGATCGTCTCGACCGGTATCTCCGGCGCGAGCCGACGCAGGCCGACGCCGAAATTGCACGCCGAACCGCCTCCCTGACGCTGGTTCGACAGGATCCGCGCCGCGGTCTCCACTGCTGGCCATTCCGCCAGACTGAGATTGTAGTCCAGACACCAGGTGCCCCCGGTGACGAACCCCTTTCGTGTCTGACCCGTCATGGGCAGGCTCGCTTCGAACGGATCGTCATGCCGCCTCCTTGAGCACCGCCTCGGTGATCTGGAGATCGTCTTCGAGGGGCCGGGTGGGCGTGATGCCGGCATCGCTCAGCTTGCCGTGATACTCGCGCACCGCCTGTTCGGAGGTGAGGGCGCCATCGGCCACGGCCCGCATCATCTTGACTATGGTGAGCGGATCGTCGGCGAGATTGATCTTGCGCCCGAACAGGGCGAGCCGCGCACCGTAGCGCTCGATCTGGGAGATAAGCTCGAGGCAATCGCGCGTGGTGCCCGCACCACCGCCGAGGATGCCGACGATCACCGACGGATCGTACGATGCCAGCTCCTCGAGCGCCTTCGGTCCGTTATAGGGAATCTTCAGGAATTCGGGACGCTCGCTTTCGCCCAGCCCCGCGATCGAGCGCATGAGCGCGTCGTTGACGAAGCCGGGAATATCCTCTGCCGCAAGATCGTTCGAGGCGTTCGGATTGAAGACTTCGAGGAAGTAGTCGAAGTCGTTGGCCCGCGCCTCCTTACGGAACGCGGCGAAATCGAGCAGGGATTCATAATCGCGATCGAGATCGTTGTTGAACGTGATCGAATACAGTCCGAGATCCGCTCCGGCAGCTTTCGCGACGCTCACATCTGCCGTGCGGAACGGCCGCGACGGTTGGCGGGCATAGGTCGCGCCCCGGAAAACCCAGATGTCGGTGGTGTCGTTGGCGCGGATCGCCGGTTTGACCCTGCTGCCCTCGAAGACATTGCGCTTGTTCAATGCCTCGAGATTGGACACCGAGGTCAGCATGATATCGACGACATCCTGCTCAACGATGGCCTGGATATTGTCGAGGAACTCCGACCGGGTGCGGAACCTCGACGTGGTCCCGTCCTTGGCACGGTGCGGACCGGTGGCCTGCAGGGACGGACCCATGTCGCCGTCCTTGGCATCGGCGATGATGAAGTCGCCCTGCCGGTAATTGCCGGCGCGAATGCGGCCGAGTTTCTCGTCAAGTCTGTACATTTGGGCTTCCTTCCAATTGGGGTTCGGGAGGCTCCATGGCCCCTGTCATGATCGCGACCGCGTCCGACATGCTCAACTCGCTCGGGCGGATCTGGGCGATACGCCGGCCGAGCCGATGGATATGGACGCGATCGGCGATCTCGAAGACGTTCGGCATGTTATGGCTGATCAGCACGATCGCGATGCCGCGCTGCCGGACGTCGCGGATGAGGTCCAGGACCTTGCGCGTTTCCTTGACGCCGAGCGCCGCGGTGGGTTCGTCGAGTATGATGACCCTCGATCCGAAGGCGCAGGCCCGTGCCACGGCGACGCCTTGCCGCTGGCCGCCCGAGAGCGTCTCGACGATCTGGTCGATGTTCTGGATGGTCATCAATCCCAGCTGGCTCAGATGGTGGCGGGCCTCCGCCCGCATCCGGCGGCGGTCGAGCGTGCGGAAGATCGCCCCCTGGATACCCGACTTCCGGTACTCGCGACCGAGAAACAGGTTGTCGACGATCGTCAGGGCGGGAGCCATGGCGAGCGTCTGGAACACGGTCTCCACGCCGGCGTCGCGTGCGTCCATCGGGCTAGAGAAGCGCACGATCTTCCCGTCGAGCCAGATGTCGCCCGAGTCGGGCCGCATGGCGCCGGCCAGCGCCGAGATCATCGAAGATTTTCCCGCGCCGTTATCGCCGATCACAGCGAGGATCTCGCCCGGATAAAGATCGAAGTCGGCACCGTCCATGGCCACGACGCGCCCGAAGGACTTGCGCAGGTTCCGCGCGGCGAGGATGGGGGTCTCGCCTCCCGCGTTGCGGAGCAGATCGGGCGTCGTCATACGGAGATCCTCCGCAGCCACTGGTCGAACCCGACGGCGATGATGATGAGGATGCCGATCGCGAATTCCTGCCAAAGCACGTCGAGCCCGGCGAGTGCGAGGCCGTTGCGGAACAAGCCCACGATCAAGGCGCCCATCAGCGTTCCCGCGATGGAGCCGCGCCCGCCGAAAAGGGAGGTTCCTCCGATGACCACCGCGGTAATGCTGTCGAGATTGGCGGTCGCCCCTCCGAGCGGGCTCACCGCGCCGATCCGGCCGATCAGGATCCAGCCGGCGATGCCGCAGATCAGTCCGGCCAGGACATAGACCGAGAACAATACCTTGCGCGTGTTGATCCCCGAAAGGCGCGCCGCAGTCGGATCGTTGCCGACGGCGTAGATATGCCGACCATAGGCGGTCCGGTTGAGAATGTACCAAAGGAGCAATGCCAGCCCGAGCATCAGGAGCGAGCCGAGCGTAAGTTGCGCCGCACCGGCCCGGAACGCCGTCCCCGTCCATTGCAGGACGGCCGCGTCGGCGGCGATCTCCTGCTGCCGGATCGTCTGCCCTCCGGACCAGAATTGCAGGACAGAATTGAAGATGCTCCACGTGCCCAGCGTCACGATGAAGGGCGGCAGGCGCAGGAGCGTGATGAAGATCCCGTTGAGCGCGCCGCAGATACCGCCCGTGACGATCCCGATCAGGAGCGACAGTGCAGGTGGCACTCCGAACTGGATCGAGAGATGCCCCATCGCGATCGAGCTCAGAACCATGATCGCGCCAACGGACAGGTCGATCCCGGCGGTCAGGATGATCAGCGTCTGGGCGAGCGCCAGCACACCGATCACGGTGACCTGCTGGAGGACGAGCGACAGGTTGAACGGATGCAGGAAGCGTTCGCCGACGATGAGAGAGAAGGCGATGACACCGACGATCAGCACGAGCATCGGGATGATCGTGGGATTGCCGTTCAGCACGTTGATCACGCGCCGACCAAAACCCTTGCGTTCGGAAAAGAGCGGCGCTGTGTCATCGGCCGGCATGAGGTAGCTCCCGGAAGTGGAATTGGTTCAGGGACGTCGTCCCGCGCGGCGTGAACCGCGCGGAAGCGGCGCGTCCTAGCCCCAGCATTCCTCCAGCGCTTCGGAACTGGTGATCGAGGTGAGGCCCTCGACCGGCTGATCGGTCACGAGCTTCACGCCTGTATCGGTGAACTCCAGCCCTTCGGTCGGCTCGGGCATGGTTCCGTTCCGGACGTGCTCCACGATCGCGCGGACGCCTGCCTGCGCCATCTCGAGCGGAAACTGCATCGCGGTCGCGCCGATGACGCCGTCGCGCACGTTCTCGACGCCCGGACAGCCGCCGTCGACCGACGTCATCAGGACGGAGCCGTCATCCTTCCCCGCCGATTTCAGGGCCTCCCAGGCCCCCGCCGCCGTCGGTTCATTGATCGTGTAGACGACGTTTATGTCGAAGTTCTTTTGCAGCAGCGTTTCCATCGCGTCGCGTCCGCCCACCTCGGAGCCTTCGCCCATTTCGTGGCCGACGATCCGCGGGTCGTCTTCGTCACCGCGGCGGTCGGGGTTCTTGATGTCCATGCCGAAGCCGTCCATGAATCCCTGGTCTCGGGCCACGTCCACCGTCGGCTGGCTCTCATGGGCGTCGATGAAGGCCACCGTCGCGTTCTGCGCGTCGTCCGGGCCGAGGGTCTGCCGCGCCCACTCCCCGATAAGCTGACCCGCCTTAAAATTGTCGGTCGCAAAGCTCGCATCCGCGGCATCGGCCGGCTCGAGCAGGGTGTCGGCGGCAACCACGAAGAGGCCCGCGTCGCGCGCCTTCTGAACGGTCGGCACGATCGCCTTGGTATCCGATGCAACGATGATCAGCCCCGCGGCGCCGGCCGAGATGAGGTTCTCGATCGCCTGGACCTGGGTGTCGTTGTCGCCGTCGTACTTGCCGGCAAAGGCCTGGAACTGCACCCCGAGCTTCTCCGCCTCGGCAGCCGCACCTTCGCGCATCTTGTAGAAGAACGGATTGGTATCGGTCTTGGTGATCAGTCCGACAAGGATATCTTCCGACTCCTGTGCCTGAGCAAGGCCCGCCGTTCCGAATATCATTATCGCGGCAGCGGCAGGCGCTACCATTCTGGATTTCCGCATTTTTCCCTCCCACATCGCGTGCTCCACCACGCCGGGCGATGTAACGAGCCGTAGATACTTAAGTCAAACAGAATCATTATCAGGCTTGCTTTTGCACTATCTTGAACAAAAGTATGGAGAAGGGCGAATGACGGGAAGGGTGTCTCAATCGTGTCGAAGGCGATCGAATTGACGATCTACCGAATGGTCAGATCGGGGCATGCTCGAACGGCGCGCGCAATCGAGGCGGCAACGGGATTGTCCCGCGGCACGGTCTCCCAGCGAATTGCGGCCCTCCTCGCGTCGTCGCTCCTTCGCGAGGGCGCCCCGGCAGCTTCGGATGGCGGACGGCCCGCACGGAGTTACGAAGTCAATCCGGATTACCGCAATCTGATCGGCGTCGATCTGGGCGAGCATGTCGGGCGCGCCTGTCTTCTCGATCTGCACGGCAGGATCCTCGACCAGACCCATTTCGCCCTCGATCTGCGTGCGGATCCCGAGATCACGCTCCGACACGTCGTCGAAGCGAGCCAGGCGCTGTCGCTCTCCAATGCGCGCACGGCGCCCGTCGCCGCTCTGGGCCTGGCGGTGCCTGCGCCCGTCGACGTCGCCTCGGGGCATGTGGTCAAGCCGTCGGTGATGTACGGGTGGGAGAACCTCGATATCCGCGAGTGGATCACCCGGCAGACGGGTCTGACGGTCGTGATCGACAAGGACGTGAATCTGATGTGCCTTGCCGAACATCGCCTGTCGTGGCCCTCGTGCGAGAACTTTGCCTTCATCAAGATCGGCACCGGTATCGGCTGCGGGATTATCACGGGTGGCAACCTGCTGCGCGGTGTCTCGGGAACGGCCGGCGATCTGGGCCATATCCAGCATAGGCTGCAACCCTACCACCTTTGCCGCTGCGGCAAGAAGGGATGCACCGAAGCGCATGCCGCCGGGTGGGCGCTGGCCCGCGATCTCCGTGCCAAGGGTTTCGATTGCGAGGATGCCCGCGACGTCATGCGGCTCTGGACCAACGGAGAGCCGGAGGCTCTGAAGCTCATTCACATGAGCAGCCGGGTCTTGGGAAAGGTAAGCGCCGATCTGGTCGCCATGATCAATCCGGAAGTCCTGGTGATCGGCGGGCAACTCGCGGCCACGGGCGAAGCGATGCTGGCGGGCGTCCGGGAGCTGATCTACCAGCGCTGCCTTCCGCTCGCGACCCAGAATCTCGACATCAGGCTGGCCCGAAATTCCACGGACCTGGCGGTCTGCGGCGCGGCCTTCTTCGCTATGGACACGGTTCCGGAACTGAACGGCGAATGGTGATCTCGCATGATCACCGTGACTGCCGGACTCGAAATGGGACGCCGCGTATCGGGACGGGGAAACAGGTGCCAGACAAGGTGATCTTCGCTTGAGCCGTAAGCACGGCCCTTAGTTCCGGGCCTTCCGTGTCGGATCGTAGGGTGCAAGCGGTGGCTACAGGCGTTCCGGGCCATCGAGGGCACTCTCCGTGCGACCGCTCCATGGATCGCCGTGAGGTGGCCGGAACCGGAAAATCCCGTTCCGGCCACGCGTTCACCCACGGCCGCGCAAGTAGGGCTCCGTCATGGCGAGGCTGTAGGCCCGCGCCCTCTCGAGATAGGCATCGTAGCTCTCGAGCACGTCGCCCACGTCGGGATTTTCCGACCTCAGCCCTTCGCGCACGGTATTCCAGGCCTCGCGCATGGCGTCCGTCACGTCGTCCGGGAAGGGCAGGAACTCCACGCCCTCGTCGCGGAGCGCCTGCAGGGATTGGGCGTTGAAGTAGTCGAACTGCCCCTGCATCTCGAGCGCGGCGGCGGAGGCGGCATAGCCGCACATCGCCTGGAGGTCGGCGGGCAGCTCCGCGAACGCGTCGATATTGTAGACGACACCGACGGAAGCGGCGGGCTCGGCATAGGCGGGCAGGTAGCAAAGGTTGGTGATCCGCTGCAGGCCGAACGCCTGGTCGAGCATCGGTCCGACCCATTCGGCGGCGTCGATCGCGCCCGATTGCAGCGCCTGGAAGATCTCCGTGGGCGGCATCAGGACGGCGTTCACGCCAAGCTCGCGCATGACCTCGCCGCCGAGCCCCGCGATACGCATGTTGAGGCCCTGCAGATCCTGCACGCCCTCGATGCGGTTCTTGAACCAGCCGCCCGACTGCGTGTTCGAATTGCCCGAGTAGAAGGGCCGCAGACCCCGTTGCGCATAGATGTCGTCCCAGAGCTCCTGACCGCCGCCCCATTTCAGCCAGGCCACGTGCTCGTTCGAGGTCATGCCGAACGGCACGCCCGTGAACCAGTGCAGCGCCGGGTTCTTTCCGGCCGCATAATAGGGCGGCGTGTGACCGACGGGGATGTTGCCGGCCTGAACCTCGTCCTCGACCGAGAAGGGCGGCACCAGTTCGCCCGCGCCATAGACCGTGAGCTCGATGCGGCCGTCCGACATTTCCGACAGGATCTCGGCGTAGCGCGTGACGTTGGTGCCGACGCCCGGCGCGGCGGCGGGAAACGCCGAGGCGATGTTCCATTGTACCCGCCCCTGCGCGACGGCGGGCGCGGCGAGCGTCGCGGCTGTCAGCCCGGCGCCGCTTGCGAGAAAGGTTCTGCGTTCCATGGGTCTGTCCCTCCCGGGTTGCTATCCGAATATGACCTGCGGCAGCCATGTCGCCAATCCGGGGATCGCGAAGAGGATCCCCAGGGCCAGGAGCTGCAGGATGACGTAGGGGATCACGCCGCGGTAGATCTGTGCGGTCGAGATGCTGCCCGGTGCGGTCGAGCGAAAGTAGAAAAGGGCGAAGCCGAAGGGCGGCGTCAGGAAACTCGTCTGCAGGTTCATCGCCAGGAGCACGGCGAACCAGACCGGAGACATGTCGGTCGAGAGCACCGACGGCCCGAGGAGCGGGACGACGATGTAGATGATCTCCACCGCCTCGAGGATGAAACCCAGGAGGAACACGACGCCGAGGATCATGAGGAGCGTGCCGATCTCGCCGCCCGGAAAGCCTTCCGCGAAGGTCTCGACCAGCCGGTCGCCGCCGAGGCCGCGAAACACCAGAGCGAGGAGGGACGCGGCGATGACGATGCCGAAGACCATGCCGGAGATCTTCGTGGTCTCGAGCAGCGCGGCCTGGAACATGCCCGTCCGCCACGCTCGGATCGAGGCGGCCAGCGTTCCCGCGAGGATCAGCGCGGCGGCGAGGAGGGCGAGCACGCCGGCAAGGCTTCCCGGGTCCGCGCGCCCCAGCCCCGCCACGCGCAGCGCGACGAGCGCGAAGGCGGCGAGGCCGCTTCCCGCGATCAGGAGCCGCGCCGCACGCGACGCGTTCGACGTGTAGGCCGCCATGAGAAGCGCGCCCACGGCGCCGAGCCCCGCGGCCTCGGTCGCGGTCGCGACGCCCGCGAGGATCGAGCCGAGCACCGCCAGGATCAGGAGCATCGGCGGCAGGAACGTCGTCGCGACCTCGCGCCGCGACACGCCCGCCGTCGTCGGCATGACGATCGTGCGCGCAGGCCGGATGGTGACCGCGAGATAGAGCCCGAAGAGGGTGACGAGAAGCAGTCCGGGTAGAAGGGCGCCCGCGAAAAGATCGCCGACTGAGACCGGGATGGGGGCGAAGTTGCCCGCCCGTTGCTGCGCTTCGAGATAGGTGTTGCCCACCTGGTCGCCCAAGAGCACCAGGAGGATCGAGGGCGGAATGATCTGGCCGAGCGTGCCGCAGGCGCAGATCAGCCCGCTAGCCCGGTGCGCCGGTATTCCGGCATCGAGAAGGGGCTTCAGGCTGATCAGGACGAGCATGACGACCGTCGCGCCGATGATCCCCGTCGCCGCCGCGATCATCGCGCTGAAGAGGAGCACGGCCAGCGCCATGCCGCGCGCAGATCCCCCCAGCATCCGGCCGAGGACACGTAGCATGTTCTCGGCCAACTGCGCGCGCTCCAGGAGCACCCCCATCAGCACGAAAAGCGGGACCGCAACGAGCAGGCTGTTCGACATCACCCCCCAGACCCGGGCGGGATAGAAGCTGAGATAGCTCAGGTCGAAGGCCCCGAAGGCGCTCGCGAGGAGGGCGGTGACGAGCGGCACGCCAGCGATCGCCAGCATGGCGGGTATTCCCGCGAGAATGCCCGTGAAGAGGCCCGCGATCATCAGCGCGAGAAAAATTTCCTGCAGTATCACTCCCCCGTCGTCCCCGGTCCGATCACCGCCGCAATGCCCTGGACGATCATCAGCACGGAGGCAACGGGAAGCGCGGTCTTGACCAGGAACAGCCCCGGCAGCCCACCGGTCTCGACCGAGGCCTCCAGGATCGACCAGGAGTAGGACAGCGTCGGCCACCATGCCCAAACGAGGAGCCCGAAGGCCGGGATCAGGAACGCGATCAGTGCGAGCATGTCCACCGACCTGAGATAACGTGGCGACAGGCGCTCCGAAATCACCTCGACGCGGACATGCCCGCCCTGCGCCATGCAGACCGGGATCGAGAAGATCAGGAAAACCGCGAAGGCGTAGCCCGCGAGATCCTGAAAGGCGATCGATCCCGTCCCGAAGCCGTAACGCGCCACCACGTTGCCGAGGATCGTCGCTACCAACACCAGCGCCGCCATGGTGCAGATCGCCCGGGCCAGTCGGTCGAGTGCCGCGCTTGCCTGCAGGATCGCGCGTCTCACCGTGCCGCCCGTCCGGGCACGACACACGCGACATGTCGGCCCCGTGAGGCTCTCCCTCGTCGCGGCGGACAACCGGGTGCCGTAGGGGCGTCATTCATTGGGGCAGGGTGGTCGTGGTCAATCATGGCACACTCAAGGCCTCTCAACGCCGGGAGGTCAATCCCGACCCGACTACGATGACCCTGAATAGCTCGTCGAAATCGGCAGGAAACCACAACCACGACGGCGATGCATCGGTTAAACGGGCATTCAAGAGCTACTTCAACAGCAGCAATCGATGAGCGGCGCCCACACGCAGCTCACACAGCACCGACCGCTGAGCGGTTGCCAGCCGGTGTCATCGAAGCTCCGCTTGAGCGCAAGAGCCGCGACGCGGCCTTGCGCTTTCAGGTAGCCAACGGCGACCAGATTATCGTTTGGTAGGAGCCACCGTCCGTTCTCCGTGCGCCCGGCCCTGTCGACAAAATTCCGAGCGGGATACGATCCGTTGATCCGGCATGGTTAGCGGGATGCATGAGCAGACCGATACCTCCCGACTACACGGCGAGGAACTTGCCCTCCCGTAACGAACGCCCGTCTGCGCGATCCGATGTGCCGTGTGTTTGACACGGCCTGCTCGAACAGCATGATGGACAACTCGAATGCGGTAGGATCGGTGTCCATTCCAAGACCCGAACAGGATGGGTTGTGCCAACGGGACGAAGGTATCAGGAAGTAGCGGAGGCGATCCGAGACCTGATCCGGACGGAAGGTCTGGCAGATGGTGCGCGGATGATGCCGGAGCGCGCCCTGTCCGACCGCCTGAACGTGCCGCGATCCTTGGTTCGTGAGGCACTGATACTTCTCGAAATCGAGGGGGTGGTCGAGGTTCGGAAAGGCTCGGGCATCTATATCCGCACGAGTTCTCCCATGCCCAGCACCGAATTACGGGACGATGTCGGTCCGTTCGAGCTGTTGCAGGCTCGTCAGCTGCTGGAAGCCGATATTGCCGAATTCGCTGCCAGCAAAGTCACCGATGCCGATATCCAGCGTATGCGCGAGGCCTTGAGGATGGAGCGTGCGGACCTCGAGTCGGGGTCTGGAAATTATCAAGGGGATCGACAGTTCCATCGCCTGATCGCCGCGGCGACGCAGAATTCCGTCCTGATCGATGTCGTCGAAGATCTGTGGCGCCGCCGGGAACGCAGCCCGATGTGGGCGAAGCTGCACAGCCGCATTTTCGAGACGACCTACCGTCAGGCGTGGCTGGCCGATCACCAAACCATCCTGTCGGCCTTGCAGAACCGCGATCGGGGCGGTGCGCGGCAGGCCATGTGGATGCATCTGGGCAATGTACGAAGTACGTTGATGACCCTGTCGGATGTCGACGATCCGGCCTTCGACGGGCATCAGTTCGAACCGGTTACCCTCAAGGCGTGACCGTCGACATGAAAACTCCCGCCCGGCAGGGCGGGAGTCGTTGTCGCGTCGTTCGAAGTCAGCCGGACGTGATCTCGTACCGCTCGCGGCGCTGCCCATCGCCGGCGGTCACCACGATCGCCCCGTCGACGATTTCGACGTCGCTGCCATCCCCAATGGTTTGCAACTCGGCCGCCACATCCTCTGCGGACAGGGAGCCCGCCTGGATCGTCTTGGCCCTATAGTCGATGTCGAGTTCATCGGAGTAAACGAGACCGCCATAGACCGACATCTCGGTGAGGCCCTTATTCTGGAACGGTTCGCCGTCCCGCATCATGTAGTAATCGGAACTGTCGATCGTCACGCGGATGTACCGCGCTACTTGCCCCACGTCGTCTTGGGTCCGACCGTCCTCATCCGTCTCGCGATCGTCGAAAACCGGCTCGTAACTCTCGTTGAAGACGGCGAAACTCCGTTCTTCTTCCGGCGCCGCGTCGACGCGATAGGTCATCGAGCCAGTTCCCTCGACCGTCGTGTCCGGATCGAACCACGCGACATCTACTGCGCTGACGTAGTACTCGGCGCCCAGATCGACCTTGATCCATGCCGGGATCTGCAGAACGTCCCGGGTATGCCAGAACCCTCCGTCCGTCATGTCGGTCGGAAACTCCGCATCTCCATCCACCGCAAGCGCAGCGGGGCCGTCGGGCAGACCACCCCCCACGCCTTCGCGATTGGCCTGAACGCGACGACCTTCGGACAGTGCCCCCTCGGCAACGGTATAGTCGCGACGATCGCCATTCTGCGCGACCACCGTGAAGGTATCGCCGACTGCGAGGGGAGTGTCGCCCGGCCGGTCGCCGAACTCGAAGCTTGCTCCGAACGGGAGGTCGAACAGGTCCGGCATGTCGTCGATTACGGTGCCATACGGCAGGTTCACGACGCGGTCCGCCTCGCCATCGACAGCCACCAGGCGAGAAACCAGGAGCGTGTCGTCGTTGGTGACGAGCTCCCATTCCGCCGTATCCGCGATGGTTTCGCCATCGGCCACGGCCACCACTTCGAGGCTGTTCGTGCCGGAGGAGAGTTCGATTTTCCAGTTGAGGCGACCGCTCTCCGGGGTCTCGACGACCCCCATCGAGGTGCCGTTCAGGAACAGCTCGGCCTCCGGCAGGTTCGAATAGACCTCCACGGTGACGTCACCGCGCTGACGTTCGACCAGACGCTTGCCGGTCATGTGGAGCACGGGATCCTCGCTCCAGTTGGCCTGGTACCAGTAGAAGGCATCCTTCCGCACCTCGCGGTCGCGCGACACCAGGCCCTTGTCGTTGATACCGGGGCCTTCGCCTTCGTCGCGGGCATCGGATGCGAAGTCGAACATCGCCCAGACGAAGGTCGACCAGAGCCACGGACGTTCCTTCATCTGGAGATAGGCTTCTTCGTGATAATCGGCCTGATAGGTCTCGGTGTGATCCTGCTGAACCGTCGTCTCCGCCTGGATCGAGGGGCCGGCGCCGGCGCCGTATTCGCTGACGCCGATGGGAAGATCGGGTGCTGCGGCATGCAGTTCGTCCAGCCATGCCCCGAGGTCCCCGGTCGGGTTGCCGTAGTACCAGCCGAAATAGAGGTTCTGACCGACGGTGTCGGTGATGTTCATCACCGGCTCCTCGGGACCAAGCCGGCCCAGAACGGCGGCGGTGGTCGGCCGGGACGGGTCTTCCGCCTTGGCCAGTGCATTCAGATCGGTCAGGAGCGATGACACGTCGCTGGCGCTTTGCAGGGAAACCTCGTTCCAGATCCCCCAGACCGCGATCGAGGGGTGATTGTAGTTCTGGCGGATGAGTTCCTGCATCTGCTGACGAGCGTTCTGCGCGTAGGCATCCGTCAGGTCGACCTCGCTGATGACCGGAACCTCGGCCCAGGCGACCATGCCGAATTCATCGGCCAGATCGTAGACGCTGCGGCTGTGCTGGTAGTGGGCCAGCCGGACGGAATTGGCTCCCAACTCGTCCATGATGCCGAAATCGCGGCGCTTCTGATCGTCCGTGGCCGCAAAACCCGCGCCTTCCACGTCCTGGTGGTAGCTGACCCCGCGCAGGGGCATGGACTCGCCGTTCAGGAGGAACCCGTCCTGCGGGTCGATCTCGATTTCGCGAACGCCGAGCGGTTCGGTCACCTCGTCGAGGACGTTGCCGTCAGTATCCACCAAGGTCGTGACGGCGCGGTAGAGATACGGATCCGCGCGCCCCTGCCAAAGCCTCGGGTCGGAAATGGAAAGCTCCAGGGTCCTCTCCTCCCGAGCCCCGGTAGCGAGCGTGACAGCGTTCTCGGCCTCCGCCACGACGGCGTCTCCATCGTCGAACACCTGCACTCGCAGGGTCACACGACGCTCATCGTCGCCGTCATTCGCCAGTTTGACCCGCGCCGCGACCTCGGCTGCGTCGTCGGTGACGCTCTCGGTCGTCAGATAAACGCCCGGACCACCGAAATCGGTCAGATCGACATGCACAGGCGCGACTTCCACCAACGCCACGCTGCGATAAAGACCGCCGAAGAAGGTGAAATCAGCATCTATGGGGGGCAGGCGATGCGGTGCGTTGTTCACCTTGATCGCAATGTCGTTGCTACCCTCCACCAGCTCATCTGTCAGGTCGAAGCGGAACGCGCTGTAGCCGCCGGCATGCGTGCCGACACGGGTGCCGTTCACGAACACCTCGGCAATCTCGTTGGCCGCACCGACTTGGACGAACACGCGTCGGTCGCCCAGATTTTCGGTGACATCGAAGGTGGTCTTGTACCATCCATCGCCGCGATAATAATTGTCACCGCCATCGCTGCCGTCCTGCGCGTTCCAGGTATGAGGCAGGGTAACCGCGGTCCATTCCGCGTCCGACGATGATGCCGCACCGTCCGTAGGATCGACTGCGTCGGTCGTGAACTGCCAGTTCGGAAGGGCCTCGAGATGCCGACCATTGTCCGCATCACCGACAGTCTGCGCAATCGCGCCGGTGCCGGCCATGCCGATCGTCAACCCGCCGGTGAGTATCAGCCGTTTGTACAGACCCACATTGATTAGCTGCCGTCCGATCCGCGTTTCGGGTGCATAACCACGCGTTACACCGTAATTCATACTTCTCCTCCCTTTCTGGAAATCATGAGCGTCGCAACGACCGCACTCCCTTCGGATTGCCGGTGATTTGGGAATGGCGGCTCATCACTGAATCGAGCGACATCGACGGGAACAACGTGACCGTGCCGTCGAGGTGGTTGTGCTCTCTCCTCACGTGAATCAATCTCGCACACGCCGGAGAATTGGTCAACCAATTTGCCGAGAGAGCGCCGGAACGAGAAAAGTTTAGCGAATTGCCTGAGACGACACGGAAACCGTAATGTGGTCCCCGGAACTCGGGCATCCGGTCAAGCTTGCCGCCAACGATCACAGGGACGAACAGCGTGGCTGGCAAACGAAAGGATTACTGCGACGAGTTCGAGGCGAAGGTGGCGCTCGAGGCGATCCGTGGTGAGATGACGGTTGCCGAGCTGGTAGCGAAGCACGGCGTGCATCAGCTCTGATCAACACCTGGAAGCGGCAGGAACTCGCGGGAATGTCGGGCAAGGCGGAGGCGGACGAGAAAGAGGGCGAGATCGAGAAGCTGCACGCCAAGATCGGCCAGTTCGTGGTAGAACGTGATCGTTCAGCCAAAGGCGAGTCAGTGAGGGCGCCATTGGTTCTTGCCCACTGGCGCGCGGCCGGTGAGTGTGGCCCGGAGGCGTAAGATGATCGAGGCGCGCCACCCGGCGCTGTCGATTACCCGGCAATGTGTCCTGATCGGTATCAGCCGGTCCGCGTGGTATGGCCCGGGTAAGGGCGACAGCCCGCTGAACCTGGCGCTGACGAAGCTGATCGACGCATAGTTCATGGAGACGCCGTTCTATGACAGCCGTCAGATGGCGAGACCCTGCGCAGCCAGGGCTACTGCGCCGGGCGCAAGCGCAGCTGGTGGCTGATGGCTGATGGCCGGGATGGGTCTACGGGCCGTCTATCAGCGGCCACGCACGACTATGCCTCACCCGGAGCACCCCAAGTATCCGTTCTGTTCCGGGGTCTACTGATCGACCGGCCAAACCACGTCTGGTGCACCGACATCACCTATATCCCCATGCGGCAATAATTTTTCTACCTCGTCTCGATTATGGACTGGTTCATCCGCAGGGTCATGGCAGGCGACCGTCAAACGCGATGGACGTCGAGTTCTGCACCGAGGCTCACAAAGACGCGCTCCGCGGCCACGGCAAGCCGGAAATGTTCAATACCGACAGTCATACGATCAGGACGGTTCCCGGGCGGTCTGAACCGAACACCGATTAACCGTCTGTTGCGCTAGCGTCGCGAGGTGGACGCCTCCGGAAACCTCTATCCCTTGGAGGCTCGTGATAATTCACTGACTTCGACACGAGGAGACGGTGATGGCGAAGCAGACGGGATTCTGGAGCATCGAGGATCGGCTCGAGGAGTTCTCGGCGGTGGGCGACCCACTGGAGACGCTGAACCGGACGGTGGAAATCGAGCGGTTCCGGCCGATCCTGGAGCGTGCGGTGGGCAGGCCGCGCGGGATCAAAGACGGGCGTCCTGCGATGGCCGTGGTGCTTAAGTTTCGGATGCTGGTTCTGCAGAGCCTGCACGGTTTGAGTCTGGAAGCGACCGAGAAGATGGTGAGGGACCGGTTGAGCTAAATGCGGTTTTGCGGGCTCGGGATCGCGGACGCGGTGCCAGATGCGAACACGCTGTGGGACTTTCGCGAGGCGTTCATCCGGGCGAATGCGCTCGACGCTCTCCTCAGCAAAATGGACATGGCGATCAACCAGGCGGGGTTCATCACGCGCTCCGGGCAGATCGTGGGCACGAGCCTGGTGGCGGCGCCGCGTCAGAGGAACACCGACCGTGAGAAGGCGGCGATCAAGGCGGGGAAGTGCGCCTCGGAGATCTGGCCGGACAAGCTTGCGAAGGCGGCACAGAAGGATGTCGATGGTCGCTGGACGGTAAAGTACAGCAAGGCCAAGGTGCGGGCGGATGTCTCAAAGCCCGTCGGTATCGCGATCCCGCTCTATGGCTACAAGTCGCATGTCAGCATCGACCGGATGCACGGGGTGTTTCGGCGCCAACTCGTCACGGACGCCTCTAGGCACGACGGCACACGGCTGCGCGAGGGACTGATCCAGATGGCCAACACCGCGCAAGACGTCTGGGCCGACAGCGCCTACCGCTCTGCCAAGAACGAGTTCTCGGCTGAAAGGCAATGGCATGACCAGCTAGGTAAATTGCAAAAGCCGCATAGCCGCCCGACGCCGCAAAGAACGTCGCGCGCCAATGGCCGCAAGTCGGCAGTGCGCTCCATGGTCGAGCACGTCTTCGCCCAGCAAAAGGCCCGCATGGGCCTGACGATCCGTACGATCGGACTAACTCGCGCCAGGGCCGCGATCACGCTGGCTAACATCGCCTACTACATGACCCGACTGCGATGGCTTCAGGGCCGGACTCTGCCTGCCTGACGGCTGAAACGAAGAAAAGCACCCCGGCGATAGGCTGATTGCGCCGAAAGGCCTCCAGTCACGCGGCAAATCGCGTCCCCGTCAGCCCCGTGAGCGTATAAATCCGAAGAATGGGCCGTACTCGGATGTCTCCAGGTGTCTCGGTGCGGCCTGAACCGACCACCGATCGACCGACGTGTCTTTCCCTAGACCTGTCGGCCGCCCGGGAACGCCTTGTTGTGGGGCTTCGCCTAGCCGGATTTGCGTATGACCCGAGAAGGGCGTGATCCTGCTTTCGGCGGGATCTCATGACTGTCTTGTCCCGCACCGGTCCGGGCGTCGTTCGATGCAACGATCTCAGGAGGACCGGATCATGACCAATACCGAGACACCGAAGATCATCACCGTGACCGGCGGGGTCGATACGCATAAGGACCTTCATGTCGCGGCCGTCGTCGATGACCATAACCGCGTCCTGGCCACGGCTTCGATCCCGGCAACGAGGCAGGGTTACGGCAGGATGCTCGCATGGATGCGATCCCACGGCGATCTGTGCCGCGTCGGCGTCGAATGCACCGGCAGCTACGGGGCCGGTCTTCTGCGCCATCTGCAACGTGTCGGGATCGAGGTGCTGGAGGTAATCACGCCCGACAGGCTTACCCGCCGCCGCAAGGGAAAGGACGATGATCTCGATATCCAAAACGCAGCTCATGCCGCCTTCGCGGATATCCGTACCGTCACGCCTCGTAGGCGGGACGGGATGGTGGAAGCCCGTCGTGTTCTGAAGGTTTGCCGCAAGTCCGCGGTCGCCGCACAGCGGGTCGCCCTGCAGATGATCCACGGCACCATCGTCTCGGCCCCGGATGCGCTTCGTGACTGCCTTCGCGACATGACGCGGATGCTGCTCGTCCGCACACTGGTGGCATCCCGCCCGGACATGTCCGCCTACCGAGAGTTCGAGGGGGCCTGCTGGATTGCCCTCAGATCGCTCGCGCGGCGCTGCGTGGAGTTGCTCGACGAGATCGCCGAACCGGACGATATGATAGGATCGGAGCGGTCGTCGAAGATCTGGCGCAGGCCCTTCTATCGCGCCGTGGCATCGGCCACGAGTGCGCTGCCGAACTAATGCTCACCGCAGGGGACAATCCGGATCGCCTCTCATCTGACACCAGCTTCGCGGCGCTCTGCCGGGTCAGTCCCGTCCCCGCATCCTCGGGCAAGACGATCCGGCACCGTCTGAACCGTGGCGGCGACAGGGCGGCCAACAGCGCGCTGCAAATCGTCGCCGTCTCCCGAATGCGCCTCGACCAGCGGACGAAGGACCACGTGGCCAAACGCATGGCTATGGGGCATTCGAAGCTCGAAACCATTTGGATGCTCGAACGCCACATCGCGCGCGAAGTCTGCGGGATCATCCACGCTCGACGAACGGAGATCGGCCGCCCACCCGCAGTCATTGCTCGACACACAGAAGGGCGGCCAGGGCAGCCGTCAGAGCGAAGACGACGGCCATCGGCCGGTCTCGATCCCGTTGGCTCCTGACAGCGTCGACTGGTAGCCGAACTGCCGCACCAGCCGCGGGCTGTCGCACCCCCATGCCGATTTCGGAACAATTGAAGCGAAAGGCCGCGACGAGTTCAAAGCCTTTTTAACACTTCTCCGACTAGCACAGGGCCGTTCCGATAAAGGGTAGGTCTTTCCAGGGCGATGAACGGGGCTTCGAAAGCACTTCTGGCGAGTATCTACGTGGCGGGGCTCTCGGCTCTGGCCGTGACGGCCATCATGGCGCCGTCGTTGGACACGGTGCCCGGTGAGCCGGTGGTCGTGATCTTTTCGCCCCTTGCCGACAATGGTGTGGCCTTCCGCGCGATCGCGAACGCAGGCGCATCGATCCTGGCGATCGGGAACGTCGACTGGATCGGCGTGTCCGGGCCGCTGAACGCGGTGCAACGGCAGTCCCTGCGGGAGGCCGGGGCCTTCTTCTTTCTGAATGGGAAACGTGCGGCCTGGCTGTGCAGCACCGCAGTTTAACACTGGAGTGGATTTCATGACGGTCGAGGCACTGCGTGCAAGACTTCTGACTTTCCTAGAAGCCTACGTCTATCTGGGCATCCCGGTCATTCTCTATTTCGCTTGGTCTTCCGGGACCTCGATGAAGCTTTACGGCGGGCTTATGCTTGCGGCCGCGGTCACGGCGAGCATCGCGATCCGATTGCACAAGGACACCGTGGGCCGCTCGGTCATGGCGCTGGCGCTGGTTCTGTCCCCTATCATCATGATCGCGGCTGCGCAGGGGCACAAGCTCCAGCTCGACATCCACTTCCTGTTCATGGTCAACATTGCCTTGGTCGCGTTCCTGTTCGACAGGGCGGCGATCGTCGCCGCCTATCTCTTCGTTGCGGTCCATCACATCGGCTTCAATTTCCTGCTGCCCGAGCTCATGTATCCCGGCGGTAGCGACTGGGCGCGGCTGATCTACCACGCCGTCGTGTGGACGATCGAAACCGGGGCGTTGCTGTTTCTGGTACACAGCCTGTTGCAGGTCTTCTCTGACAATGTGCGCATCGCCGAGTCGGCAGCGGCGGAGCGTGCCCGCAACGAAGAGATGCTCAAGAAGCGTCTGGAACTCATCGAGGATATCGTCTTCGAGGCAAATGCCAGCACAGGAGCCATGATCGAAGCGACCAATTCCGTCAGCGCCGATGCCGGCAGCGTGACGGCGATGTCGGACCAGCATCTCAATGCCGCGCGCGACGCGGTCTCGTCGGCAAGCCGGATCGAGACCTCGATGCAATCCACGCTGGAAAGCTCCCAGCAGACGAACCGGATTGCGGGCGAAGCGGCCAACAAGGCGCAGGATACGCGCGCGACCGTCGAGACGGCCATCGGATCAATGAAGTCGATCGCAGACAGGATCGGCATCATTCAGGAAATCGCCCGCCAGACGGATCTGCTGGCGCTCAACGCGGCGGTAGAGGCCGCACGCGCCGGCGCACACGGCAAGGGTTTCGCCGTCGTCGCCTCGGAAGTGCGCAAGCTGGCGGAGCGTAGCAACACTGCCGCTCGTGAAATCCGGGAGCTTTCCGGGGAATGCATCGGCGTTGCCGACAGGGCTCAGAACATGCTCGAAGATCTGGTTCCGGACATCATGCGGACGTCCGAGCTGACGAGGCACGTTGTCGAGGCTAGCCGGGAACAAAGCGAGGTTGCCTCCGGCATCAAGTTTTCCGTTAAAGGCCTCGAAGACATGATCAACAAAAACGCGGAGGCGGCGGATCGCATCAGCGGTGCGGCCACAGAGGTCGAAAGCCTGGCGCAGAAGCTTGGTACTGTCCTGTCCGGGGTCGATACCGTGGCGCAGCCGGACGATGTCGCCACGGCGGGGTCAGACGATGGCGCAATGCGATATGCCGCATGATGGCACGCGGCGTGACTACCAAATGTGTTTAGGTGGTCAGTCCCGGCATTTAACAGAACGGATCGAGGATGAACCGATCCGGGTCTAAGGTCCAAGTCTTGGAGATGTATTCATAGGGCGTGAGGGCCAGCCATGATCCGCCGTCGGTCCGAGGAGCATGGCTGGCGAGCGTCTCGAGCCTGCGTGTGAAGTTATAGTGCCTTGAAGTCGTCAAGGTGGGTGCGCAGTTGATCGTGCCTGTCATAGTGGATGCGTTTGACGGAGGCGTTCTTGATCCTGGCCTGCCCCTATCGGGTGGTCTGGTTTCAGTTTTAGTGCATGACGGGTCTCGGCGCCATTGCCGCGGCCGCAGGCGGGGTCGATCCTGTGCTTTGAGGTGGCCATTCGACGGCTTGCGGAGCCGGTGGTCGGTAGCGAAGCGACGAGTGGGGCCGCGTAGTATTGTAATGGACCCGCCACGCTTCGATCACCACGCGCGCCTCGGCGAGGGAGTAAAAAATCTCGCCGTTCAGAAGCTCGTCGCGGAGCTTCGAGTTGAAGCTCTCGCAATACCCGTTCTCCCAAGGGCTCCCCGGTTCGATGAACGTCGTCTTCGCGCCGACCGCTGTAATCCAGTCCCGCACGGCCTTGGCGATGAATTCCGGCCCATAGCACGTCCGGAAGAAGCCCTGCCGAGAGGTATTAGCCACGCGCGCAGCCCCCAGATAGCGCAGCAAGTGGCCATGACCGGGTCTCAGGTCTCAACAGTGGTTTTTCTGAACCACACCGCTGAGGGTGCGCAGCACGCTATTACCGCCACTCATTCTATCGCACCGACCTTGCTGGTCGCCATCGACATTTCCAAGCATCGACATGAGGTTCTGATCGGGGTTCCCAGCAAGAAGCGTCGCCGTCGCATGACGATCATGAACACGCTGGAAGATTCCAACGCGTGTCTGAGGCGCTCGTCAGCTACGACCTGCCGGTTCGGATCGGCTTCGAGGGTCAAGGCACCGCCTTGACGGCAACTATCATCGGCCGCTGGCGCACCATCTCGGCCAGGCCGGGTTCGACCTGAAGCTTGTCTCCTCTGTCGGTCTCGCCCGAACTCGCGAGGCCTTGCACAACAGTTGGGACAAGAATGATCCGAAGGACGCCCAGGTCATCCTGCACATGCTGGAGATCGGCGCCGTCCAGTTCTTTCATGATCCCCTGGCGGTCGGAACGGTGGACATTCAGGAGCTGTCGAAGACGCACGAGATCGTCTCACGTTCGAAGATCGAGCTCTGGCACTGCATCCTGACTCATTACCTTCCGCTCTACTTCCCCGAGGCCGAACGGTTTCATCGAAGCTCGCGAACCGACTGGTTTCTGGCGTTTCTGGAGAAGTACCCGTCGCCGCACATGATCGCCGCCATGAGCCGAGACGCGTTTATTGCCGATGCGTGGTGGTCGTCGGCCGCAAAGTCTCCAAAGAGCGCCTGCTTTCAGATATTTACACAACGGCTGTTGGCTCGGTTGGTTTGCCCGGCGAACCGGATTCCGACGCTGTGCGCATGTTCCGCCTGGTCCTCGCCGAAGGCAGAAGTCTCGTCCGCCAGCGCAATGAGATCGAAGCCCGTGCGGTCGAGCTGCTCTCCGATCTGCCCGACTATCAGCTTCTGACGACCATTCCCGGCATCGGCCCGATAAACGCCATGACAATCCTAGCCGAAGCCGGCGACCTTCGTCGGTTCCGGCATCACCGCCAGTTCCTGAAGTTCTGCGGCATGGACCTTGCGACGGTCCAGTCCGGCATGTTCCGAGGGCAGAGCCGGATCTCGAAGTATGGCAATGCCCGGCTACGACGCACGCTCTGGATGGCCGGTCAGACGGCCGTGCTCAAGCGGACCAACAGCTTCCGAGACAAGTTCGAGCGCTACATCTCGAAGGATCGACACAACGCTCATCTACGCCGCAAGGCCTACACCGCGATCGCGGTAAAGATGGCACGCACCGTTCACGCCGTGGTCAATCACGGCAAGCCCTATCGCCCCTTCTTCGAGGGGGTGAGCCCGGGCGGAAGGACCTCTCTCTGACAAGAGCCGTGGGGGCAGCTCGCTGACCTCGTAGATAATGTTCGGGCCTTCTGCTTGGAATTTGGGATCTCGTATTGAGGACGGTGAGAGCCGCCGGCTAGCGTACCCTGTGTTTGCTATGGAAGAGATCATTTCTTGACGGCAGAGCCCGTCTGGGCAACCTTTCCAAGGTGTCCGGGAAGCCGGACGCCCCATGACCTGCTGGCCTAAGCAGCCAGAAATTCCCGACATAGGACGTTGTCCGACCGAACGTGGCCGGGCACGCCGCGAAGGATGAACAGGTCGGTCAGGACGTCGATCACGGCGGCGGAATTAAGCTTCCGATTGACCCTGATCGCCACGCACTTCCTCGTGAACTCATCGACGATGTTGAGCATCCGGGACTTCCTTCCGGTCGCCACGTCGCGCCATCGGTTCGAGCGACGATGGCGACGGTTCAGCTCTCAGCGAAGTCGTAGGACCAGACGTGGTTCGGCCGCTCCGGTCGGAGACGGATACTCGACCCGTCGTTCAACCACAGCCGACCTTTCTTCGGTTGCTTCTGGGGAACTTTCAGCTCCGTCGGGGAAACGCCCCACAGGGGCCTTTCCTGATCCTCCGAAGTCCCGTCGCCAAATCCGCTCGATCCGCTTCACGTTCACCGCCCACCCGGCATCGCGCAGCATGGCAGCGACCCGACGGTAGCCGTAGCGCCCGTATTGGCTGGCGAGCGCAACGATGTCCGCGGTCAGCGCATCGTCATCGGCCCGCCCGTGCGGAATTTTTCGCTGCGTAGACCGATGCTGCCCGAGCACGCGACAGGCGATGCGCTCCGAAACGGAGAACTTCTGCCTGACATGATCGACACAGGCTCGGCGACGGGCGGGGCTCAGAAGTTTCCCGAGGCGGCCTCTCGCAGGATCAGTTTCTCGAGCGTGAGATCGGAGACGGCCTTTCGCAGCCGCTCATTCTCCTTTTCCAGCTCCTTCAGACGTTTCACCTAGTCGGTCTTCAGCCCGCACTCGCCATTGTTCTTGGACCAATGGCGGACGTGGCTCGTTCCGTGCGCCAACGGTAGTAAGTGAACTGGCTCGGCACGGCCTCGAACCGGTGGCGGCTCGTGCCGAACCCCCGATCGAGCGCACCGCCTCGGCCACCGACCAACCCTGCGATACCAGCACGTCCACCTGCCTCAGCTTCGCGACGATCTCATCCGGCTTGTGCGCTCCGCCGGGGTATCGATCCCTGATCCGGCTCCGATCTGTCCCATTCTTTCGTTCTCCATCTGGCTCAAAAGCCTACTTCAGAGAGGACCGCTTTTTTAGGGGGCAGGCCAGATCCTGCTATTCATCCGCTCGCTATGGCCGTTTGTTCCGAGCTCGCTCAGCTACGCGACGGCTGCCGATGGTCAACTTTGATAAATTAGAAAATTTCTGACAATATTACATAACATAACCTCTCAGAAAGGTATTGTTGGGATGGGTACATTCTAGACTGGGTTGCGATAGATCCCCTATCTTGCTGGAAAGCAAGGAGAAGGATGATGGCCCATACGGAGCTGAACTTGCGTGAACGGCGCACGATCGAGGACATGCGGAATGCAAAAGTGCCTGTGGTCCGGATCGCGGCCGAACTCGGGCGGCATCGTTCGACGGTCTACCGCGAGATCAGGCGCAACGCGTTCACGGACGACGAGCCGCCGTACCTAAGTGGCTACTACGGTATGACTGCGCAGCGCTCGGCGGAGGCCAGACGTGCGCGACGCCGCAAGTTGGTTCGATTGAGGGATCTTCGCGACGCGGTGATCTTGCAGTTTAAGGAAGGCTGGTCACCGGAACAGATCGCGGGTCGCCTTGGCTCCGAGGGTAGCCCCGTTCGCGTGAGCCATGAGACGATCTACACGTATGTCTACGGCCCCGATGGCCGATCCGGGGAACTGGCTCGCTATCTCCCAAGTCGTCGCAAGAAACGCCGGCCGCGATACGCCAGAAGGCCCAGAGGTCAGGTTTTCCCGCCGGACCGGTCCATTCATCAACGCCCCGGACAAGTTACGTCGCGCGAGACATTCGGTGACTGGGAAGGCGATCTGATGATCTTCGAGCGCGCCCAGGGAAAGATGAACGTGGCGTCCCTGGTCGAACGCAAGACCCGCTTCGCCGTGCTGTTCCGCAACAACGGCCGCAGCTCGACGCACATCATGCGCAGGCTGATTGACGTCATGGAACTTTTGCCCCAACCCGCCCGCCGGTCGATCACCTTCGACCGTGGCTTTGAGTTCCGTGAGTGGCGGAAACTGAAATCCGGCATCGGAACCGACGCCTGGCTCGGATGTGACCTGCCACGGGATTTTTACTCCACCGTCGATTAGAGTCCGCCCCAACTTGAGGACGGACAATGAAGCGAACGAGCTTCACGGACGAGCAGAT
>NZ_QKZL01000024.1:0-13127 GCF_003253995.1 Palleronia aestuarii | reverse complement strand
CGGTTGAAAAAGGGGGGCGTGGCAGGCTGATCGGACGGAGTTCGAGGATCAGGAGACGATCCAGTGGATCGTTCCCCCGAGGACGGCGGGATGAACACGAAGCTTCACGCCATCACCGACAGTATCGGGCGCCCGATCCGGTTCTTCATCACAGCCGGACAAGTCAGCGACTATACCGGAGCCAGGGCTTTGGTGGGTAGTTTGCCGGCGGCCGACTGGCTGCTGGGAGATCGCGGATACGATGCCGACTGGTTCCGAGAAGACCTTATCGATAGGGGAATAACCCCTTCATCCCGGGACGGAAGTCGCGCGACAAGCCGGTCCGATATGATAAACGCCGCTACACGCGCCGCAGCAGGATCGAGATCATGTTCGGGCGCCTGAAGGATTGGCGCCGCATGGCCACTCGCCACGACCGGTGCCCGAAGGCTTTCTTGTCAGCGATCACCCTCGCAGCAACCGTCTTGTTCTGGCTCTAAATCAATGAGTCTGGAGCCTAGCTAATCGCCCGGGGCAGGGAGGTACAGATCAGACGTTCCACGTTTTGATCTCAGGCCAAAGAACGATGCCAAATTTCTCGATCTTCAGCACGAAGCTAAGGTGAAACGAAAGATTGAAGAGGTGGTTCGGTCAGTCTGTATAACCTGACAATGCCCCTGGAAGCTACGATACCAATAAGCGGCGTTGAGCCACGTCTTAGGTTTGCGACGGAGTACAGGGAAGACGCGATGGTAGGTCGGGATACGATCGAGGTGCTCATCTAAAAGGACCGATGTTGGTCCTCGCCTCGCAAGGTATGTTCTGGCAACCCGTCGGATCGCAGTCGGGATTGCCGGCCTGCCGCCTTTCTCAGACCGCGCGGCCTCGCGGCACGATACGGAGGTGGCTGGCTGTCTTTCCCCCCGGCAGTGCCGCGATCCTGTCCGCCGTGTCGAGCAATTTCGCCCGATCTATCCCCGTCGTGATCCCACCTTGCTCGAATGCAAATTGGAGATCTTCGGTGGCCGTGTTGCCTGTCGCACCCGGTGCGAATGGGCAACCCCCGAGGCCGGCCGCTGCGCCTTCGATGATCGTAACACCGGCGGAGTACGCGTACAGAGCGTTGGCAACTCCCATGCCGAACGTGTCATGGCCATGAAACGCCCATACCGTTTCGTCCGGCGCCTCCCGCATGACGGCTTCGAAGCGGTGCGCGACCGTCATGGGGTCCGCCCGGCCGGTCGTATCGCAAAGGGCGAACTCGGCGGCCGGCGCGATGACGAGCGCCTCGCCGGCGACCTTGCGAACCGCGTCGAGGGGCACGTCCCCGGTGAATGGGCAATCGAACGACGTCGCAAGATCGACCCGCAAACGTGAACCGCCATCCCCCGCCTCGGCAACGATCGCGCGGAGTTGGTCGAGCGATTGGGCGACGCTCTGGTTTACGTTAGCACGGTTATGAGTTTCGGAAACGGAAACGACGAAAACCAGATCAGGATATCCGGCCTCAAGGGCCAGGCTCGCTCCCTTTCCGTTCGGTACCAGGACCGACATGCGGCACCCTTCCCGGCCTTTGAAATGCGCCGCGATTTCCTTCATGTCGGCCATTTGTGGGATCGCTTTCGGGCTGACGAACGAACCCAGCTCCATGCGCGAGACACCGGCAGACAGGAGGTCTTCGACGATCGCAATCTTCTCCGCAGTGGGGATCAATTTGTCGATAGACTGGAAGCCGTCCCGCGGTGCGACTTCCAGGAGCGTTACCGAACCATTCCGCATGTCGGTCATGCCGATTGCTTCCTCGTACTGTTGTCACGGCGTTTCGCGATCCAGTTGATGACACCGCCACCCATCATGATGTCCACTTGCCGCTCACTGAGGGCGTGGTCGAGTTCAAGCGGCTCGGTCGACCCGTCAGCGCGGCGAATTTCCGCCGCGACGGTTCTGCCGGCATCGAGTTGTTCGCGGATGCCCTCGATCACGATGGTGTCGCCGATCCGAAAGTCCGGGCGCATGCCGCGGAACACCAGAGGTAGCACACCGAAGCTCGCAAGGTTCTGCCAATGGATACGTGCGAAACTCTCCGCGATCACAAGCCGGAGGCCGATGATCCGCGGAACGAGTGCCGCGTTCTCCCGGCTCGACCCCTGGCCGTAATTCTTGCCGGCGACGATCGCATGACCAGAGCCCGCCGCGACGTCCTCCCGTGCCCGGTCTGCATAGCTGTCGTCAACCTGCTCGAAAGCGTGATCCGCGGTGGCGAAGACGTTCGACCAGAGCGGAAGAACCCGCCCGGCCGGAATGATGTCGTCGGTCGAGACGTCGTCTCCGAGGGTCAAGAGCACCGGAACTTCGATCCGGTCCGGATAAGTATCAAAATCGGGCAGCAACGGTGTATGCTCCGTTCGGTAAAGGTCTGGCCGGTGACCCTCCTTCGGAAACACGAATCCCGCTTTGTTCATCGGCATCGTTTCGGGCTCCGCGATGCTCGGGTGCGCTCTTTGCAACGTGCGCGGATCGGTAATGACGCCGGCAAGGGCGGACGCGGCGCAGGTCTCCGGGCTGGCGAGGAAGACTGCGTCTTCTCGCGTGCCAGACCGACCGGGAAAGTTCCGTGGCACGGTCCGGATGGAATTGCGGCCGGTGGCCGGCGCCTGCCCCATGCCGATACAGCCGTTGCACCCAGCTTGGTGAATCCGCGCGCCCGCGGCAATCAGACTTCCGAGCTTTCCCTCCGAGACCAAAGCCTGAAGCACTTGGCGAGAGGATGGATTGATATCGAGCGACACTCCATCGGCCGCCCGTTCGCCCGCGACGATCTCCGCAGCCATCGCAAAATCGCGATAGCTCGGATTCGCCGACGAACCGATATAGGCTTGGTAGATCGGCTCGCCGGCGATTTCGGAAACTGGCACCACGTTCCCAGGACTTTGCGGCTTGGCGATCAGTGGGACGAGGGTCGACAGATCGATCCGGTCGGATCGGTCGTAGCTGCAGTTCGTATCGGCCGAGAGCGCCTTGAAATCGGCAGCACGACCACGGGCGGCGAGAAATTTCTCGACGGCCCCGTCGCTGGGAAAGACGCTCGTCGTCGCGCCAAGCTCGGCACCCATATTGGCAATCACGTGTCTGTCCATGGCGGAAAGGCACGCAAGGCCCGGACCGTGATATTCAAGGATCGCGTTGGTTGCACCTGACGTACCGTGACGCCGGAGCATTTCCAGGACCACGTCCTTGGCCGAAACCCAATCTGGAAGTGTTCCAGTAAGCTCGATACCAAAGATTTCCGGGCAGGTGATGTACAACGGCTCGCCCGCCATCGCCAGGGCGACCTCTACGCCACCGGCGCCTATGGCCAGCATCCCAAGCGAGCCAGCAGCGACCGTATGGCTGTCGCTTCCGATGAGGGACGCACCCGGAATGCCGAACCGCTCCATGTGGACCGGGTGACTGATCCCGTTTCCGGGGCCTGAATAGATCACGCCGAACCGTTCACAGGCGCTTTTCAGGAACAGGTGCGCGTCGGCATTGATTTCATCGGACTGGACAAGCCCATGATCGATATACTGGACGCTTGGGTTGGTGACGACACGGTCGACTTCCATCGCCTCGAGTTCAAGCATCACGAGCGTTCCGAGCACGTCCTGTAAAAGGGCTTGATCCATGCGGAGCGCAATTTCACCGCCTGGAGTCAGGTCTCCGGAGACAAGGTGATCCAAGAGCAGTTTGCGGGCTAGGTTCTCAGACAACGGCGTTTACCTTCTCGTCGGTCATCCGCGGGCGGAAAGGGTTCAGGGCGAACTGCAGGCCCAGCAGGGTGAAACCGATGGGCAGCATCGAATATGGGATCCAGTTCGGCGTTCCGAACGACGACGAGACGCGCTCGCCGTAACTCCAGGCGTCGTGCGCCATCAGGTAGCCGCGATAGGCGAGGACAGAACAGAACCCGATGCCGACGAGGCTGATGAGGACAGTGATGACGCGGGCGGCCACTGGGCTGGCGGCATCCTTCAGGAAGGTGATGCCGATATGATCGCCGCGCCGTTCGACATCCGCCGCGGTCATCAAAGCGAGGTAAACCACGAGGAAAGAGTTGATTTCGAGGCTCCAGGAGGTGGGCGCGGCAAAGAGATATCGCATCAGCGCATCGTAGGTCACGGTGATCGCCATGAAGGCGAGGGCCGCGACTCCACCTGCTTGCAAGATCCTCGATAGAGCGTCGATGGTCCTGACGGGGAGCGAAGTCATAAGGTAAATCCTGTCGTTAAGCAGGAGGATCGGATTACGAGCGGGCGAAGATCTTCCGCGCCCGGCCGCTCAAATGGTGGCGCCTTAAGCCGTCTCGCCCATCGCGAGCGCGATGGCCTGCTGGCCGATCTCTTCGCCTACTTCCTTCGTCCAAGCGGTCCGCACATTGGCCGACACCTCGGCGAACCGGTCGAGCGCGTCTTGATCCGGGTCGACGACGTCCAGCCCGCCTTCCCGGAATTTCGGCCAGTACTGGTTCTCGTAATATTCGACGTTCGCCTGTTTCGCGCTGTGCTCGTCGAACCATTGCGCTCCGTCGAGCATCGCCGATCTGATCTCTTCCGGCATCGCCTCGAAACGATCGGTCTGCACGAAGATGCCGATCGCGTACGCCGTGACCGGGATTTGGAGAACCTGCCTGACCTGCTCCTGGATCGAACGCCCGTTGATCGTCGAGATGTTCGCAACGGCCGCGTCGACGGTTCCACGCTGCAGCGCAAGATAAAGCTCGGATGACGGGATCCGGACTGCCGCCCCCCCGAAATCTTCGATCGCCTTTGTCGCCTCGAAAGAGACCACGCGGATCTTCTTGCCGTCGATGTCGTCGAGACTGCGGATGCCGGGATCGCCCGCCGACCAGATATATTCAGGCTCCATGATGCCGCCGCCGAAGCTGAGACAAGTCAGGCCTTGCTTGTTGAGTTCGGAATTGACCAGCTCGAAGAGAGGCGATCCGATGGCTATGCGCTCTGGGTTCTCGTAGAGAGGCCCGACAACACCCGGAAGACCCGTGATACCCAAGATGGGCAGTGACCGCGTAATGTAACTCGTTGTATGAAACATGAAGTCGATCGTACCGGAACGCAGCGCGGGTAGCTGTTCGTCCGCCGAAAGAAGCCGGGCAGAATCATAGAAATCGATCGCGACTGCATCGGCATGGTTGTCATTGACGTAATCGACGAAGCCCTGTGAGCCGTAGGCCAGGTCGGCATAGGACGGCGGCAGATACGTGACGCCGGTCAGCGTCTCCGCCGCCGATGCCGGTCGGCCGGACAGTGCAAGTCCCGCGCCGGCGGTCAGCGCGGCGGTGCCTGCTAGTACGGAACGTCTGTTGATGGTCATGGTTTTTCCTCCCCACGGGTGTCTAGTTTCTCATCAAGTTCGGCAGCCAGAGACTGATCGACGGCACTAGGACAAAAAGCGCCAGCATCAGGAACTGAATGACGACGAACGGGACCACTGAACGCACGATCTCCTCGATCTTCAGCATCGGGGCCACGGCCTTCAGCGTATAGAGGTTCAAGCCGACCGGCGGTGTGATGACGGCGATCTCGAGATTCATGACGAGGATGATGCCGAACCAGAGCGGATCATAACCCAGCGTCGTAATCAGCGGCAGAAGGATCGGGGTCGTCACCACAATGAGGGAGACGGCGTCGACAAGCATTCCAAGTCCAACGAGCGCCAGCATGATCAGCATCAAGATCACTTCAGGGGGAAGATTGGTGCCGACGAGGAAATTCGTTATCGCATCGGGTACGCGGACGAGATTGAGGTAATCCCCAAAGATCTTGGCACATCCCATGATGATCAGGATCGAGCCGGAGATGCGTGCGCTCTGGGCGATCACGTCCATCACGCCCCGGAAATCGAGGCACCGGAAAATCGCGACGGCGACGAGGAAGGCGCCGACTGCCCCGAACGCGGCCGCCTCGCTGGGTGTCGCGATGCCCGAGTAGATCGCGCCGAGCACGACCACGATAAGGAGCACGGCATGCCAGATGCCGCCGAGCGCCCGGATCCGGTCCCCCCAGCTGTATTCCACATGCTCGCCGCGCGGCGCTTCCTCCGGGTTAAGATAGGCGCGGATGAAGACGTAGATGCAGAGGGCCAAGGCCAGAGATAGGCCGGGGATAATCCCGCCGATGAACAAGTCCGCAACGGAAACCGACGAGACCGCTCCGTAGATGATGAGCGGCACCGACGGCGGGATCAGCATGGCGAGAGCCCCCGAGGCCACGACGCTGCCCGAGGCCAGGCGCCGCGAATAGCCACGTTCGAGCATCTGCGGAACCGCGATCGATCCGACGGCCGCCACACCCGCGATGGAGACCCCGCTGACCGCGCCGAATACCGCCGAGGCCCCGACGGTCGCGATGGCCAGTCCGCCACGCAGCCATTGCAGCCAGATGACCGCGGCCTTGAAGAGATTTGCGCCCACGGGTGTCGCTGCCAGAAACGCCCCCATCAGAACGAACAGCGGCAGAGCAAGCAATTCGAAGCTGTTCAACTGGCCGAAAAGCGATGTCGGCCCGAAGAAAAAGGCCATCGATCCGCGTGCCATGTAAAGCCCGGTCAGGCCCGCCGCGCCGAGAGCAAGAAATATCGGCGCTCCGAGGGCGATCAGCCCGAGCAGGAGGACGACGACAATAATGGGCTCGATCATCGTTCAAACTTCCCAAGCACATTGATGCGGAAAACCTCCATCGGAGCGTCATACCACATTGGCGGCTTTCAACTTCGCAACCTCGGCATCGCCATAGCCCAGCCAGTCCCGGAAGATTGCATCGGTGTGTTCGCCCAGCCTGGGCCCGGTATGCGCGATCGATCCGGGTGAAGCGGACAGCTTCGGGAACACGTTCTGCATAGCCATCATCCCCATCTCCGGATCCTCCAGGTGGGTGATCGCATCGCGCGCCGCGAAGTGCGGATCCTCCAGCATGTCCTGGGCGCGGTAGGTCAGACCGGCAGGAACGCCCGCGGCCGACAGAAGATCGATGACCTCGGTCGCTGTATGGCGCGACGTCCATTCCGCCACGATCGCATCGATCTCGGCCTGGTTCTCACCCCTCGCGCGATGCGTCGCAAAGCGCTCGTCCGCGCTCAATTCCGGCTTGCCCATGACCTTGCAGAGCCTCTGGAAGAGGCTGTCCTGGTTCGCACCGACAATGACGGTCCTATCGTCGTTCGTAGGATAGGCGTTGGATGGCGCTATGCCCGGCAGAATGCTCCCTGACCGCTCGCGGACATGCCCGCCCTTGTCATATTCGGTAACGATGTTCTCCATGACCGAGAGCACTGCCTCGAATATGGAGGCATCGACCATCTGTCCCTCCCCTGTCGCGTGGAGGTGCTGAAGGGCGAGAAGCGCACCCTGAAAGCCGCTCTGGCCTGCAAGCGTGTCGCCAATCGAGATGCCGGCGCGAACCGGGGGTCGATCGGGATATCCGGCGACATATCGCATGCCGCCCATTGCCTCGCATACGGAGGCGAAGCCGGCGCGTGCGCTGTAGGGGCCGGTCTGCCCAAACCCCGTTACCCGAACCATGATCAGGCGCGGGTTGATTTCCTTGAGAACGTCGTAGCCGAGCCCCCATTCCTCCATGCGTCCGACGCGGAAGTTTTCGACGAGGATGTCGGCGACCTTCACGAGGTCCCGAACGATGGACTGCGCCTCCTCAGTACGCAGATCGAGGGTAATCGACTTCTTTCCGCGGGCGATCACCGGCCACCAGAGCGGTCGACCCTCGCCATCGGCCCGCCCCCACTGTCGCATTGCGTCTCCGGTTCGCGGCGGCTCGATCTTGACGACCTCGGCCCCGAAATCGGCGAGCAACTGACCGCAGAACGGGCCAGCGATCAATTGGCCCATCTCGAGCACACGGATGCCGTCTAGCGGCTTGCGTTTCGGTTTAGTCATGTTCCCCCCGGTCGCGATGGCCTGTTGGCGGGTCCGAATGCGATGGCCCGCATGCCGGTCCGCGCGGGACGCCTCCACATCCCGCAGGCCGCCCCCTCGAACGACCTTGCCTGTTCCTTTAAGCTAGGACCATTGTATCCAATCCGTCAAGTGGGAGTGAGAAGAATTCGAATAACGGGCCAGAATTGGATCCAAGGAGGTCGCAGGTGACGACACGTACCAAGAAGAGCGGTCCGAGTATCAGGGCCAATGACAGGATCTACGAAGAGGTCAGGAACGGGATTCTTACAAAGCGCCTGCCGCCCGGTCAAAAGATCACCGAGGAACTGCTTGCAGAACAGTTCGGCGTCAGCCGGACCCCCGTGCGGTCTGCAATCGTCCGACTTGCGAGCGACGGTTTCGTCGAGATAACCCCGCATTCGGGGACGGTGGTCAAAAGACGCTTGCCTGGCGAGATTGCCGAGATCTACGACGTCCGCGCGCTTCTTGAGAGCGCCGCCGCAGGCCTCTGCGCCGACGTCCGCGAAGCCAAAGACCTTTCCGATCTCGAGCAGCTCCATGGTACGATGGAGGAAATATTCAACGCAGCGATGACCGGCGGAACCGCGCAGATCGAGGAATTGTCACTGCTCAACAAAAGGTTCCATGAGCGTATCCTGAAATCTTGCCGCAACGCCACATTGATGGAATCCGCGTCGAGGCTGATGGAGATCGGTTTTCTCATAAATACGTATGTGACGTTCTCCCGCGAGGAAATCGGCCGCAGCATGGATGATCATCGAAAGCTTATCACCGCGATCCAGAGCCGGGATGTTCACTGGGCCGAATGCGTAATGCGCTCGCATATCCTCGGCGCTCGGAACAGCTTGATGAAGGATCGCGTAGGATCATTGGGTTCTGATGCAGCAGGTACTTGTTAGTACGGAACTGTCACGGTAGTTTGGCTGTGATTGCGACGCTGCTGGCGCTTCGATAGCCGGGAACGGTGTCGATCACGCCGCCCAGCTACAAGCGCCACCGCTTTCCTCCCGAGATCATCGCACATGCGGTTTGGCTGTACGTCCGTTTTGATCTCAGCCTTCGTTCGGTCAAGGAGATGCTGCTCGAGCGCGGGATCGAGGTCTCCTACGAGACGCTCCGGCGATGGGTGATCAAGTTCGGCCCGGCGATTGCGTGCAACTTGCGCCGCCGGTCGGCGCGGCCCTGCGATATCTGGCATCTCGACGAGGTGCGCGTGAAGGCGCGGGGCGAGACGTTCTGGCCCTAGTGCCCGGTCGACCGGGATGGGTCGATCCTCGACGAAATCCTCTAGCGTCGGCGCGACAAGAAGGCGGCGAAGCGGTTGCTGAAGGCGCTACTAAAGAAAGCAAGTCGCCCGCCCAAACGCATCAACACCGACAAACTACGCTCCTACGGCGCGGCGAAGCGCGAGCTCACGCCGGGGCTGGAGCACCTGTACCACAAGGGGCTCAACAACCACGCCGAGAACAGCCACCTGCCGTTCCGCTCTCGCGAGCGGACGATGCGCGGGCATCGCTCGCCTGGCGGGCTGCAACGGTTCGTCGCCGTCCACTCCACCACGCGCAATTGCTTCGTTCCACCATCCCGTCGCTGCTCCGCTTCATCCACTCGATACCACCGGCTGGAAACCTTCGGTGTCTGGCGCGAGGCGGCAGGGCTCACCGCCTGAAGGCAAGTCCTTACGGCCATCCTCCCGCGCTCGCAAAGTTATCGTGACAGCTACGTCCGTGCCCATCAGTTCGCGGACTGTCTCCCGGGCCTCCTCGTCAACGAGGCGGATGACCGATCGGACCGAGGCGTCGGTACACTCAGGCTTGCGCGGACAGGCGCGGCGGTCGCCGGCTTGTAGCGTTTCACGCCGGTCTCGACGGTGATGTTGCGGTAGGTCAGATCGTGGCCCTCGGGGCAAATGAAGCAGTCGCGGTCCCGGTCGTAGACGAATGCGTCTCGGGTCAGCTTGCCGTCGGTCTGCGGCTTGCGATCGAGGACCGGGACGAAAGGCGTGACCTTCCAACTTAGGAGCCACGCCAGGAAGGGCGCGGTGCCGTAGCTCTTGTCCGCTGCCAGCGATGCCGGCGCAAATCCGAGCTTGGCCTTGGCCCGCTCAAGCATCGCCTTCGCCGCAACGATCTCCCGGCCGAGATCTGCAAGGTTCGTCGGGTGAACCCTTATCAAAGCCGCGCCCGATGGGCAGGAGACGAAGACGAACGCCACGTCGCGCGGCGCACTTTACGTCGATCTATTTCGATCGGCCCGCGGTAGCAGTCGGGTCACGCAGCGTTCTTGAGGTCGTCAATCAACGGCGCAGCTGGGCGGTCTTCTGACCCTTTCTGGGTGTCTGAGAGGAGCGAGAGCTGCGCTGAAAGTTCGCTTACAAGCTCACGACTTTCCTGTGCGAGGGCGGTGATGCGACCCGCTTCCGAAGTCGATTTATCGGCGAGGCTGCGCACCCGATCGGCGACGATAGCGAAGCCAGCGCCTGCCTTGCCGGCTAGGGCGGCCTCGATCGAGGCGTTGATAGCGAGCAGATCGGTCTGACGCGCGATCTGGCTCAGCGACCCTACGATCGTGTCGATCTCCACCGCGGCATCGATCACACCGTTGAGTGAACTAATTGACGTCTCGACCACCGCGCGACGGGCCGAGATGTCGCTGCCAAACATCAGGAACTTTTCCACTTTCCCGTTCATGTCGATTACGGCGGAGAAGACCGCGTCGAACCAGAGCGCCTGTTCGCGCGACGACGGCCAGGGCAGTTCGCAGCGAACGACCTCGCCGTGGCGCAGGCGCTCGACCAGCGATCCGTCGAGCAGTGTATCAAGACTGACGGCCGCACCCTCGTGGCCACCGAGTTCGTCCAGCCGTGCATTGGCCTCGGCGAACTCACCGGTGCCATTCCATTCGGCGATCACGTTGACGCTTCCGATGGCCTCGAGCTTGGTCGTGAATTCGAGCGAGCGCATCTTGGTTTCCGTGATGATGGTCTGTACCGAGATGTAACGCTCGATCTTGCCATCGCTCCCCTTGACCGGGTTTACGGCGAGGCTGGTCCAGTAGGGTGTGCCCTGCTTGGTGTAGTTCAGTATCTCGTCGAAGAACGGCGCTCCGTCGCGCAAGGCCATACCGATGCGCTTCACCGTTTCAGGATCGGTCCCCGGACCTTGCAGGAAATCACCCGGTTTGCGGCCCAGAACTTCATCGAACTCATAACCCGTCGATCGGGTGAAACCCGCATTCACGTACTCGATCCGTCCCTGCGCATCGCAGATGATGCTGGACGTATCGGTCCGCTCGGAGACGAGCGCGAGCTGTTCGTGCTTGCGCCGCGCCTTGACCATTGCCGTGATGTCGGTGGCGAACTTGATCACGCCGATGGGCTTGCCTGAGGCATCGAGCAGCGGGTTATAGCTCGCCTGGATCCAGATCTCGCTTCCGTCCTTGCCAAAGCGACGGAACTCTCCCGAAGCGAAGTGACCCTTGCCAAGCTTGTCCCAGAACGCGGCATAGGCAGGCGACCGTGCCTCGTCGGGATCCACGAAGATTGCGTGATGGCGCCCGGCGATCTCATCCGCGTCGTAGCCGAGCGCAGAGAGGAAATTGTCGTTGGCCCGGCGGATCGTGCCGTCGAGGTCGAACTCGATCACTGCCATCGAACGCGAAATGGCGTTGATCTGGCTCTCGGCATGCGCCGTAGCAAGCTTGGCGGAGGTGATGTCGGCGGCGAACTTGATTACGCCTGTCACGCGGCCGAAGAGGTTGGTGATCGGCGCGTAGCTGCCGTAGATCCACACCTCGCGTCCATCCTTGGAAACCCGGCGGAACTCTCCCGACTTGATGGTTCCGTCACCAAGCCCTTTCCAGAATGCGGCATAGTCGGGCGAGCGTACGTCATCGGGCAAAACGAACATCGAGTGGTGCTGTCCAACGATCTCGCAGGCCGCATAGCCCATCAGCTCAAGGAAGTTTCGGTTTGCGCGGCGAATCTTGCCTTTACGGTCGAACTCGATCACCGCACGCGATGTATTGATAGCCCTGGCCAAATGGCGGCGTCGAGACGGCAAGAACCGAAATTTGAACATCCGGAATATGACCTCGCACAATTATCTTCAAGACATTCGGGCGATGGACGTTTTGGACTGCAATGCTTTCGGAAAAGTAAAATCCAAAATTTGTCGCGGAATTCCAAATCCATCTATTACATAACATAACCTCTCAGAAAGGTATTGTTGGGATGGGTACATTCTAGACTGGGTTGCGATAGATCCCCTATCTTGCTGGAAAGCAAGGAGAAGGATGATGGCCCATACGGAGCTGAACTTGCGTGAACGGCGCACGATCGAGGACATGCGGAATGCAAAAGTGCCTGTGGTCCGGATCGCGGCCGAACTCGGGCGGCATCGTTCGACGGTCTACCGCGAGATCAGGCGCAACGCGTTCACGGACGACGAGCCGCCGTACCTAAGTGGCTACTACGGTATGACTGCGCAGCGCTCGGCGGAGGCCAGACGTGCGCGACGCCGCAAGTTGGTTCGATTGAGGGATCTTCGCGACGCGGTGATCTTGCAGTTTAAGGAAGGCTGGTCACCGGAACAGATCGCGGGTCGCCTTGGCTCCGAGGGTAGCCCCGTTCGCGTGAGCCATGAGACGATCTACACGTATGTCTACGGCCCCGATGGCCGATCCGGGGAACTGGCTCGCTATCTCCCAAGTCGTCGCAAGAAACGCCGGCCGCGATACGCCAGAAGGCCCAGAGGTCAGGTTTTCCCGCCGGACCGGTCCATTCATCAACGCCCCGGACAAGTTACGTCGCGCGAGACATTCGGTGACTGGGAAGGCGATCTGATGATCTTCGAGCGCGCCCAGGGAAAGATGAACGTGGCGTCCCTGGTCGAACGCAAGACCCGCTTCGCCGTGCTGTTCCGCAACAACGGCCGCAGCTCGACGCACATCATGCGCAGGCTGATTGACGTCATGGAACTTTTGCCCCAACCCGCCCGCCGGTCGATCACCTTCGACCGTGGCTTTGAGTTCCGTGAGTGGCGGAAACTGAAATCCGGCATCGGAACCGACGCCTGGCTCGGATGTGACCTGCCACGGGATTTTTACTCCACCGTCGATTAGAGTCCGCCCCAACTTGAGGACGGACAATGAAGCGAACGAGCTTCACGGACGAGCAGAT
>NZ_QKZL01000023.1 GCF_003253995.1 Palleronia aestuarii | reverse complement strand
TTCAGGAGAGGCGCCGCGTTCGCGGACCTCGCCAGAACCCCCGCCCCGATCTTCGGCACCAGACCGGAGCCGGGGTGCCACCGCAAGAGGAGGGCCAGACATGGCGACCCGCAGGAAGACCGCCGCGAAGTTCGATCCCGAGGCCGAGATCACCGCGAAGATCATCGCCGCCATCGAGGCGGGCACCCCGCCGTGGCGTTGCCCATGGACCGGCCAAGGCGGCGGCGCCCCCTTCCCCCTTCGGCACGGCGGCGAAGGCTATCGCGGCATCAACGTGCTGATGCTGTGGCTCACCGCGAGCGAAAAGGGCTACGCCTCGCCCTACTGGATGACCTACCGGCAGGCTCAGGAGATGGGCGCGCAGGTCCGCAAGGGCGAGACCTCCACCATGATCGTCAAATACGGGACCGTCGAGAAAGAGGACGAGACCGGCGAGGAGGTGAAGCGCCCCTATCTCAAAGCCTACCGTGTCTTTTGCGCCGACCAGATCGACGGCCTGCCGGACAGCTACTATCGCCAGCGCGAGGCGGCGGCCGACCTCGGGACGAAGCCGATTGCCGGGATCGAGGCGTATTTCGCGAAGCTGGGCGCCACCATCGAGACCACCGACGAGCCGCAAGCCTACTACCACATGGGCCGCGACGTGATCCACATGCCGCCGATCGCCACCTTTCACGAGGCGCAGGGCTATTACGAAACCCTCGGGCACGAGGCCATCCATTATGTCGGCGGGAGCCCGCGACTGGACCGGATCAAGAAGTTCCCGACCAAGGAAGACCGGGCGCGCGAAGAGCTCGTCGCGGAGATCGGCCAGTGCATGCTGTTCGCGAGCATCGGCCTTCAGCCGACCATCGACCAGAGCGCGGCCTATGTCGAAAGCTGGCTCGCCGCGTTGAAGAACGACAAGAAGGCGATCTTCAAGGCCGCGCGGGAAGCGCAGAAGGCGGTGGACTACATCACCGAGCGGTGCGGCGAGACCATCGAGGCGATGTCCGAGGGGGTGGCCGCCTAGGCGCGGTGCGTCATCCGTCCCGAAGGCGGGGAACACGATCCGGCTGGCTTTTCAGCGCCGGCCGGATCGACGGAAATTCGCTCAAAACCCTGTTTTCATTGGGTAAGGATACGGGCCCGATGCTATGCTGTGAACACGCAAACGACATCAAAGGTGATCGCCGTGACCATCCCGGCCCGCATCAAATCGGCATGGAAATCCGCCCAGCTCCTGATCGCCTTCCATCGAGACCGGCACGGCACCCAGCGCAATGAGCCGCGCCTGTGGCGTCCGAACGATGCCTGCGCCGGGCTGCCCGACGACCCAAAGCAGAAGGAGGCATTCGTCGTCCTGCGCGGCGACGGCGATGCCGGCGACGTCCAGATCAGGATGCACCCGGACAAGATCATCCTTCGCCGGGACGACGAGGCGCTCGGGTGGACCGGAATCCAGGCGGACCATCATGGCGTCTCGGTTCTCGTCGGGACTGTCTGGATCACCGTGCAGGGCGACGGCTCGATCCGGCGGCAGGTGGACGGCAACGCCGACGATACGAGCTGGATGGAGGCCGATGGCTCGTTCATTCGCATCGCACCGGACGCTCAGATCGTCGTTACCGGCGACGGGGCGCGGCTGTCGCGCCGGACCGAGCGTCAGCTCGACGCCATCACCGAAGACGGTGTGGTGAGCCGCCGCCGGTGACGGGAGGACCAATACCGACGCGACCCCCTTGCTTATCCGCCATCGCCTGCGTCGCTTTCTCGGCCGGCCTCGCGCTCGCGCCCGCCTCCGCCCATGCGCAAAGTGCCGACGTCTCCCAGGCCGATTGCAACGCCGTGGTCGCGGCCATGACGGACATGACCATGGCCAACGCCGCGAACCTGGCGCTCGGCCGCGCGATCATGGCCCGACAGGTCGAACTTTTCGCCACGCTCGACGAGGCGGCGTCCCCGGCGACCCGGCAGGCCGTACGGAACATGGCGGAGACCATCGAGACGTTCCGGGCCATCGACCCCGAGACCGCCACGGCCGGGCTCGATGCCCTGCGGAGCACCTGCCCGGCCAACTTCCGATAGTTCGGTATTGGCGTTCGCCGTCAGCGTGCGGCGGACCGGACGCTGCGTGCCGCCTCACGATCCAGCCAAACGATCCTTCGGGTTCCGTCCGACCATTCATAGACCGACGCGATCTCCACGAACCGGCCGCCCACCATTCCCACGACCGCCGCCACCGGCATCCCGAACCATCTCATTTCCATCGCCCTTCCCAAGAGAGGCGCGACACCAGCCGTCCGCCCCAGACCGTCCGCCATGGCGAGACCACCCGATTTGATCGGCCGATGCTCCCATGCATCGGACCGGACAAAGGAGGGAGGGCGACGCCCGACTGACGGCTCCCCGGATGCGAGACAAGGGGGCGGAGCCGGCCCCGGCGCGGCCCGCAGGCGCAGCCGAGGACACGGGGGCCGGTGGAGCCGACCGCGGCACGCGGGCGCTTGCCCCTTTTCTCGGAGCCGGGGAGATGGCAGCGGACCCATGAAGCAGAAGGGTCGTCAGGCGATCGATCGCCTGTCTTTTCTCAGCGAACGGCGCCATGCGCCGTTCACCGTCGATATTCTCCTCGCAAGCGGCAATGCCATGACGTATCGTTTGCGATCAAGAGAGGTGTCCTGTCATGATCCGGCTTACCGCCATCGCCGTTGCGATCGTTGCCGCCGCCTCGGCGACGGCGGCGGAATGGGTCTATGACCTGGAGCGCGGTCTCGACTCCTACACGATCACGGGCGATGGGGGCACCGTCGTCCTGGTCTGCGACCCGGACCGCGCCTACAACCCGGACAAGAGCTACGCCAATTTCGTGGTGGAAATGCCCGTCGCCCAGAGTGTCACGCAGGTCGTGTTCCTCGCGGAGACCGGCGAGCAGGCCGCGTTCATGACCCGCGAAGGCATCGCCACCCAGCAGGATGCCGACGCGGAGGAATGGTCGGACCTGATCGCGATGGCGCAGGCCGGCGGACGGATCGCCGTCGTCACCGAAGACGACAGCTTCACCGTGACGGCCGATCCCATGCCGGAGCTGCGCTGCGACTAGGCATCGTTGCGGACGATCTCGGCCTCCGCCGCGAACGCCGCGTCGAAATAGGCGTTGAGGACGAGCGTGTCGGACAGCACCCCGAGAGGATCACGGATGGGGGCCGTGGCCTCGCGCAACTCGGCGTCGCTCAGCGCGATCGACGAGTGCTTCGCCCGCCTGCCATCGTCGGTCCGGCGGCTCGTCACGATCAGGGCACCGGAAAGCTCCCGCCATCCGGAGGCATCGCGGAGGGCGGCGAGGCGATGCCGCGCGCGGGTGGCGAGACCGTCGATCAGGTAATCGACTTCAATGTCGAGCTCCTTCGCCAGCTCGCGAAGCTGCGCCTCCTGCATCCGGGTCAACCAGAGGCGGATGCTGCGTGGCTTGCGGGGCCCGGCCGCCTTCCGACTCTGGGGTTGCCGTTTTTCGGGTTCAGGTTCGGTCGGCGCAGGCGTCATCGCCTCCCCTGCCCTTTCGTCCACCTCCGTTCGAGGCGGCGCCACGGCCGGGGATGATGTCTTGATCGTCGCTTCCGAAATTGTCTCGATCGGAAGCTCTTGCTCGGATGCGGGTGCCGCCTGGGTACGCCTGCCCTTCGGCGCGCTCGGCGTATCTGGCTCCACGTCGTTTCGATCCACTAGTGACGCGATCGGCAAGGGGCCTGTCCGGGAGACAGGTGCGAGCTTCGCCCGCTTTTTCTTCTCTTTCGTCGGATGCTCGGGGTCCTGTGGCGTCGGGCTCTTCCGGGCAGGCGGGACTCTAGGCATCGGCCATCTCCCCGGCTGCCTTGTTCGTGGCTCTCACGGCATCCATCACGTCGTCGGCAAGGTCGGCGCACATCTCGATGTCCTCCTTGAAGACATGCGCGTGCCGGGCGGTCCCCTGCCCGTTCAGGAACGTGTCGCGCGCGACCGTGAGCGGTCCCGTCGCCGAAATCCGGAAGAGCTGCTTGGTGTCCCTGATCGGCGTCGGAAGGCATGGCAGTTGGCGCAGGAAGTCGATCATCGCGCGGTCGGCATTGGCGACCTTGGCGGTCGCCCGTGCGATCTCCTCCGGCGTTCCGGCCGTCAGCAGGTTGTAGAACGGCGTCGAGAGCTGGGTTACGACGCACCGGAAGATCGGCGCGGGCTGTCCTTCTTCGAGGGTGGCCACCGTCGCTTCGGCCCATCGCAGCGTGCGCTCCGCCATCTGATAGTCCGTGTGCTCCGGGCGGACCGGAAGCAGGACGATGTCCGCGGCCAGGACCACGTCCTCGTTCTCTTCGAGGTTGCCGGGACGGTTGTCGAGAAGGACCACATCGACGCCCTTGCTCTCCAGTTCGTTCAACTGGGAGTAGACATCCTCGATGGCCACCGGCGCGACAGAGAGCGTCAGCGCGTCGGGCCAAGACACGCGCGGGGCCGTCTCGTCCCAGGCAAATCTGTCCGAGTTCTGTTCCCAGAGCGCGATCTGGCTGTCGTTGTCGAAATCCATGATGTGCACGCGCATCCCTCTCTCGAGAAGGCCCGTGGCCAGCGCCATCATCAGCGTCGTCTTGCCTGATCCACCCTTGGTGGACATCGCGGTCACTACGATCATTGCTCATCCTCATCGTTTCGCACCGAGCGGGTCTGGCCGATCGGCGCAGCGTATTGTTGGCCGGGTGTTCTCATGGCCGCGTAGTCGAATGGCCGCCCGGCATCTTGACGTGATGGCAGTATATCCAATTGGCCGTGCGGCGGTCTAGGCGGTTTGGCCGCCCGGGCTCTCGGTCGTATGGCCGCGTGGCCCATTTGCCGCTTGTCATGTCGGCCCTTCGGCATCTTGGTTAAATATTCGTTTGGCGTGATGTTCGACATGGCCACAAATGCACTTGGCGCGTTGGCGTAGTGGCCGCCTATGCTAGCTGGCCCCCCAGTTGCGATATGCAACATGGCCGATTGGCCGTGTGGCCCAACGTCCGTGTAGCATGGTCGATAGGTTGTCATCATGGACGTCTGGCCGTTTAGGCGATTTGGCTTTGCAACGACGGCGCTGGAGAGCCCAGAAAGTTTCTGGGCGTCAAAGGGGTGAGGAAGATGTATGGCGCCCTCCACCGGCCTCCGTAGGAGCCGGAAGGGGCATTCTCTCCGACGGACCCATGGTCCGTCTGCGCGCCTCGCCATCTGGCGAGTCTTGCCGCCCGGCATCCGAGTGCCCCGCGAGCGGGTCACGCCGGGCGCTGGTGGAGTCCTTTCAGTCTGTTCGCTGTCGCGCGTGACCCTTCTCCGAAGGAGCGACAACGGACTGAAAGGACGTTGACAGGAATAGTATTGTGTATGACAGTTATTGAACGCCTGTCGCTTCCGGTCATACCATGCCGAAACGCCTCACGTTCAAGACGAAGCAAGACATCCTGCGTCTGGTCGCCGAGGGGCGGAAGGACGCGGATGTCGCCGACATCGTCGGATGTTCAAGGCCGACGGTTTCGCGGTTGCGTCGGCGCGGGATCGCGACGGATCGCACCACCCGCGGCCGCGTCCTTCAGGTCCGGGTCTCGCAACGAGAGGCCGACGCCTTCGATGCCGTGCTCGACGTCGAGGACATGTCCGCATCGGAGATGCTTCGCCGGTTGATGCGGCTTTCGGCCGGTCTCGCCGATTTCCGCCGTGAGGAAATCGACGCGTTGCGTCAGAGTTCGAACCAGATGAACGCGCTGGCGCGGAACCTCGTGCAGATGCTCCAGCTCGCGCGAGCGGGTCGGCTGCGCTGGAACCGTCGCGACGGCGAGCTCGTCGTCAGGCTTCTCGATCGGGTCGAGGACGTGGCGAGAGACCTCCAGGCCGTGAAGGCGGCCGGCGCACGGGGCGCGATCAGGCCCGCCGAAGAGGCAGGGGAGGGGGCCCATGCCTGACTGGAGAACAGTTCAGCAGGCCGTCATTGGCGAGGTGCTGCCCGATATCGGCCGGCGCAATCGCTCGATGGGCGCGTTCCCGAAGCCCCGATATAAAAAGTCCGATGTCGGTCGGGGCAGGGCGGACAAGGCCGTCGGGCTGACCAAGAACGTCGCGCGGGTGCCGCAGAGCGTCGTGAAGCGCGTATCCGCCGGCGGTTGCCATAGCCGCAAGGAGCTCACTCGGCAGATGTCCTATGTCCTCCGGGACGAGGCGCTGACGGCCTCATGGTCGAACCAGATCGGTGTCGAGCGGAGCTTCGAGGAAGAGGGTATCGCGCGCGTTGTGGCAGACTGGGGTGGATCCTGGGTCGGTGCGCCGAAGCGCGGGCATACCGACCACATCATCCTGTCGTTCCCGAAGGGCACCGATGCCGGGCTGGCCGAGGAGATCGCGCGGGAATGGGGGCAGGAGGTGTTCGGGAGCGGCTTCTACGCCGACAGGTTCCGCTACGTCGCCGCGCTGCACCACAACACCGAGCACGTCCACGCGCATTTCGTCGTGGACAAGGTGGGCATGGATCATGAAGCGTTCCTGTCGATCAGCCGTTATTCGGAGATCAACTACGACATGATGCGCGAGCTGCACGCGCAAATCGCGTCCGAGCACGGTCTGGCGCTCAATGCGACGCCCCGCCTGTCGCGCGGGCTCATAGAGAACGCGCCTCGTGAGACGGATGTGCAGGCTGCGCTGCAAGAGGGACGGGAGCCCTATGTCGAGCCGCTGTCCTTCGTCCAGCGCATCCAGCGCGAGGCATCCCTTCGGTCCTACGCGGCCGACTACCGATCGCTGGCCGGGATCGCGTCGATGCTGGACGACACTGAAGGCGACGGGTTCGCGGCCCGCCTGTTCCAGGGCGCCAGCGCGGCCGCCGCGCATCTTCTGAAAGGAGAACCGATCGTGTCCGATTTTGCCGATGTGAACGACATTCCCGCCGACACGATCGACCCGGCGGGCAGGATCGCGGCCGCGCGCGAGGCGCTGATTTCCGAGGCGCAGATGGCCTGGACGAAGATTCGGAACATGGAGCCGGGTCCGGAGCGTGTAGAGCTTGAAGGACAGTTCGCGGACCAGGCGCGGTCCACCACGCATCTCATCGGACAGGACCCGTTCTTCCAGTCCTACGCCCAAGGCCTCGACAGGGAGAGAGATCCCTACGCCGTCGCACCCGTGGCGCTCCTTCAGGAGCGCGCGCGAGGTGACGGACGCTTTGCGGCCGAGGCCGATGCGGCGCTCGATGCCATAAGTGACCGGCTCGCCGACGCCTTCGAGCGGTTCGAAAGCAGGTTCGAGTGGGGCGACACCAATGCCGAGGAGATGGCGGCGCGCTTCGCCGCCGCCGATCGGAGCGCGGCGCAGATCAATGAGTGGCGGCCGGACGATCCGGATCGTCGGGCCGAATGGATCGAGATGGAACGCGAAATGCGGGCCGAGGCCGAGAAGATCGTCGCGTCGGTTCCCGTCGGCCGCGACCTCCTCGAGGATCTGGCACGGCAGGAGCTGATGGAGGCCGAGCGGACCGACCGTCTGTCCGATATCGCCGCGCTCGACCGCCTGGCGAAGGAGGTTCGCGCCGACATGAGCGACGGTGATCTGGACCGGGTGGGGCGAGGGGAAATGGACCCGCTCATCGAGAAGATCAACGATCCGGGTCTACGCGCCGCCGTCGGATCGGAGCTGCGGAACATGGGACGCGTCGAAGATGGCCAGGACCTCGACGTGCGCGACAGCGAACCGGTCGGACGGTATCGTGATCTCGCGAGTGTCCATGAACGCGCGGCCCATCGGGCCGAGCGGGGCAGGGGGCGTGACGAGGACATGGACCACGTGATCGACTTCTAGGGCGAAGGAGCCGCGACATGCTGCAATCCATGGACAGCGCCTGGCGGTTCCCGATCGCCGCCACGGTCGGACTGGCCGCCGGCACTTATATCGGAGCGGTCCTCGCCACGCTCTACGCGATTTTCGTCTTCGGGGACGGCGTGAACACGTGGAATGTGCTGGAGCCCTGGTTCCTGCGATATTCGCCGGCGCGGATCGCTGCCAATCCGGATGTTCGATACACGATTTGGCTCATCACGGCCTTTCCGGCCGTCGTGCTGGCAGGCGTCGGCATCAACTCGGTCCAGCGCGGGCGCCTCTCGTCCTACGACGATTCCCACTTTCAGACCCGGACCGAACTCAAGCGGAACAAGATGACCGCGCCGGTGGAGCGTCCCGGGTTCGTTTACGCGAAGATGACGAAGCCGCAGCGGCCGGGGCCGTTCGTGTCGGCGGAGCCGAACCGGTTCCCGCACGCGATCATGATCGGTCCGACCGGCCGCGGGAAAGGCGTCGGGTTCGTCTCGCCGAACCTCCTGAAGTTCGGTGGCAGCGCGATCGTCCTCGACCAGAAAGGCGAGAATTTCGAGAACACCGCGATCCATCGGGAGCGCGGGCTGGGCAACAGGATCTGGTACTTCTCGCCCTTCGACTACGTGATGCCCGAAGGGGCCGACGACACGACCCCGGTCTATACACGCACGCACCGGTTCAATCCGCTCGCCCGCATCGCCGCGCTGCCGAGCTGGGAGCAGCAATACACCGCGATCAACGCGATGGCCGACCTGTTCCTCATCGTCGAGAGTGTGAACGCGCAGAGCTTCTTCCAGGCCGGCCGCAGCCTCTTTGTCGGCGCCTGCCTCTACGCGATCGAAAAGGGCCGACCCACGATCGGCGAGGCGTTGCGGCTGATGACCGGGGGCGGGTCGAAGAAGGACAGCTACGTCGCCATCGCCGAGTCCACGTCCAACCCGACCGTTGCGGAAATTTTCCTGACGATGGCGGACGAGACCGACAAGATCCTCGACAGCTATGTCAGCGTGATCCGCGGGGCAGGGCTGGAGCTCTGGCTTGACCCCGCCGTCGATCGGGCCACGAGCGAGAGCGATTTCGACTTCTCAACGTTCCGATCCGAGCCGCAGTCGCTCTACATCGTCGTGCAGCCCGAGCACCTGAAGACGCTGGCGCCGCTCATCCGCCTTCTCTTCGCCGACGCGATCGCCAGCTTGCAACGCAAGCTGCCAGGACCGGACGAACCGCATCCGGTCATGTTCCTGATGGACGAGTTCGACCAGCTTGGCCGCCAGCCAATGGTCCTCAACAGCATCAAGACGATCCGGCAATATGGCGGCCGGTTCTTCATCATCACACAGTCGATCCCCGGTCTCGAGAGCATCTACGGGGAGACCGACCGCCGAGCGCTTCTCGCGGGGGCCGGGGTGCAGATCTACATGACGCCGCAAGACGACCGGACCGCTCAGGTTCTGTCCGATGCGCTCGGCAAGCGGACGACAGTCAGCACCACCCGATCGCAATCGGTGATCCGGAAGTTCGACGAGAGCGGCAACGTCAGCCGCCGGTCGGAGGAACGCCCGCTGATCTCGCCAGCCGAAATCCTGCGCTTCCCGCTCGATCGCGTTCTGGTGCTGCCCGAGGGACAATACCCGATCCTGGCCCACCACATCCGGTATTTCGAGGATCATCACTTCGAGTGCATCTACGCGGCCCGGGCAGGCCACGATCTACCCTATCCGCCGCTCACCGAACCCACCAAGCGGGCAAAGAAGATCGTCGCCGTAGCGCCTGCCGAGACGAAACCGCTCACGCAGGAGCAGATGGTCTCCGGTCTCGCCGAACAGCAGAGCGGCTATGCCGGCCTTGCGGGTCAGGCGGAGCAGAAGCAGCGACCCACGCCTTCCGCGTCGGCCGGCCGCGCGGCTCCGGCGAAACGCGATGGCGCCCATACTGCGAAAAAAATTGCTGCCGAGTTCGGAGATTTTGCACACGATGCCGAGGAAAGCGGAACTCCGAATACCAGCGGTGCATCAAGGTCCACGCCAACTGTCGGGCAGGGCAGGCGCGCACCTTTGAAGCGTGCCGATGCACCTAGCGCCGCGACGATAGCCGCGACGTTCGAGGCCGAAGGCCAGAGGGGAAGCAGCCGAGACACCCTCAACGATAGTCGCTCTGCCGACGGCGCCACAGGTGGCGAACCCGCTCGACCCGCCGGAACGCGTTCTCGTCCCAAAAGGATTGCGGGTTCTTCCTAAGCCGGATCAGACGCTACAGGGCTCGACGCCATGCGCGCAAGGCAGGCTCGATCTGGCGCGAGCGGCCCGGCGGGCGATTGACCTAGTGCCGATGCTGATCCCGGAGAACTGGCTGGAGGTACCTACAAGGTGCCCCCGCGACCGATATCTGACGCAACCAGGCATTATCCGACTTAAACAGTCTGAATTGACCCGGCGCACGCACCCCGGTAACCGTTTTACTCAGGTTTGTTCCGCACTCCAATTATCAAGGATCCGATCCCATGGCAGAACGCAATCCTAACGGGCCACGCCTCGTCACCGCACGCCGGGTCTCGGCTCTCACCGGACTTGCCGCTCTTGCAGCTGCCGGAGTTATCTCTTCCTCCGAAGCCCAAGCCGAGGGCGAAAGTGCCGCTGACGAGAGCCTCATCCTTGCCCAATCAGAAGGCGAAGGCGAGGCTAGCGCCAGTGCTGAAGGGGACGGCGCGGCGAGCGTCGGCGGAGAGGGTGAAGCCGAAGGCGGCGCGAGCGCCGATCCAGACACCGCATTCCTGAGCGGGCTGGCCTTCATGGAAGGGCATATTCGCGCCGGCCTCGCCCTCTACGAGCAAGGCGATCTCCAGGCGGCGAAGACCCATATGGGCCATCCCATCGAGGAGAAATACGACGCCGTCGCCGAACGTCTCGCCGAGACAGGCTTCGATACCCTCAAGGAGCAGATTTCCGCACTGGCCGCCGCAACCGAGGCAGAGGCCGAGTACGCGGAAATCGAGCAGCAGTATGCCGCCATGCGCGAAACGCTCGAGGCCGTCCGCGAAGGCTTCTCGCCTGCGCAGCAAGTCGCGGGCCTGATCGATCTCACACGCGTCGCCGGCGAGGAATACACGGTGGCGGTGGAGGGCGGCCAGCTCTCGAACCTTCACGAGTATCAGGACAGCTGGGGCTTCCTGCGCGTTGTCGAGACCGAAGCGCGCGAGATGGCCAATAGCGAAGACGCCCTGGTCGCCGAGGTCGGCCGATCGCTCCTCGAGCAGGTCGAAGCCACCGGCGCAGCCTTTGGTGATCTGCAGGGCGAAGGCGCGTTCGAGATGGATCCCTCCATCATCTACGGCGCCGCGGCACGCATGGACCTGGCCAGCTCCCAACTCGCCCGCGCCGAAGGTGAATCCGCCGCCAGCGGCGAAAGCGAGGAAGAGGGCGAAGCCAGTGCCGAGGGCGAAGGTGAAGGCGAAGGCGAGAGCCACTGATCCATGGTTGTCGTGATTTCGAACGTGCTTGACGCACATGCCCTGGCGGCCTTGCGAGAGGCCGCCGACGCGCTCGAGTACGAAGACGGGCGCGCGACCGCCGGACGCTACGCGCGCGATGTCAAGGCCAACCTCCAAGCCAGGAAGTCACCGGCGCTCGACGCCATCTTCGGAACGATCCGCAAAACGCTCAATGCGAATGAGGTCGTGACGTCCATCGCTCGGCCCAAGAGATACGCGCGCATGCTGCTGTCGCGCTACCGAGGCGGGATGGCCTACGGCACCCATGTCGACGACCCGGTGATGAACGGCAACCGGACCGACCTCTCCTTCACGCTCTCGCTCACCGATCCCGACACCTATACCGGCGGCGAACTGGTCATGGAGGACATGCTAGAGGATCGCGCCATCAGGCTTCAGGCCGGCGACATGGTCCTCTACCCGACCTCGGCGCTGCACCGGGTCGAGCCGGTGACCGAGGGCGAGCGGGTCGCCATCGTCGGGTGGATCACCAGCTGGGTGCGCGACCCCGCGCGACGCGAGATCCTGCACGACCTCGACGTTGCTGCTCGGGCCACGCATGAGCAGTATGGCAAGACGCCGGCCTTCGACCGGCTCTTCAAGGCAAAGGCCAATCTCTCACGTATGTGGTACGACGACTGACGCAGAGTTGCCGCTCGATCTTCGAGAAGGGTAATCAGGTCCGAGCGACATCGACGGCCCCATTCATTCAGGCAAAAGACTCGAATGTCGATCCCACATTGAACCATCCCAGTCGTCCTCTTGGCAACTGCGGCGGCGCCGAGCATTGTCGAGCCTCATCGGAGCGGTCGCACACCGAGCCGGCGCCGAACAGCGGCAAAAAGCCCACTTCGACGAGTTCTGCGCCCGGCACGAATGGCGGCTTTGCCGTTCCATCCGCGCTATGGATTCATGAATGGCCGGTCATCGCGCCAGCCAAACGAGCGGGATCAGAACGGCAAGCAGCACGGGTTGATGGATGAGGTAGATCGAGAGGCTGTGCCGGCCAAGCCAAACTAGAGATCGGGCAAGACTTCCGTCGAGCGGCCGTGCGCGCTGCACCCAGCCCCGTGCGAGAGCCAGCCGCGTTCCAGCCATGCCGAGCAGCGTCAGTCCGACCCATGGGAAAACGGGAACGAAGTCGTTGCTTGATGGGGGTGAGGAGGCAAAGCCGGTCCATGCCAGCCATCGAGGATCGAAGGCTGGCGACGCCCATGAGAAACCGACAGCCGAGGCTGCGATGCCGAGCGCTGCGATCATGGATGGACGCAGACGCAGCACGAGGGCGCCAACGACGCTCGCCACCGCGATGGCGTGCAGGATGCCAAAATAGACGAAGGTCTGCGGGAAGGCGACGCGGGTCACGAGTGTGATGGCGAGCGCCGCTGCTATCAGAATGGCGAGGCGCCGCATGAACGCCTTCTGCCGGAAACCGCCCGCCGCGGCGAGAACGAGGCTCACCCCCACCAGCACCATGAAGGTCCCCGCCAGCACGCGGCCGAACAGCAGCCAGAGCGGGTGGGATGCGATTTCGAGTGGAATGACGCGGAGAAAGGACAGGTCCCAAACAAGATGGAAGAGCACCACGCCTGCAATCGCGAGGCCGCGCACGACGTCGACGATGTCGAGACGTGGAATCGCAATTGTTCGGGGAATCGGCTTCCGTGCCGACGCCGAACGGTCGGCGGCGTATCTATGGGGTCGATTATCCATGTTGGAAGTAAGTCGCCGCGCTGGAAGACTTGACCCTCATTGTTCGCCCCCATCACCACGGCCCATCGTGACCACCACGATCCTCGGCCGGCTGCTCCACCACCCCTAAGCCATCACGGTCCGTGGCGACGGTTGATGGCTCTGTGAGAAACGCCGCGGCCTCCGAAAAACCCGGTTTCTCATGTCGTCCCCTGGGCCGATTCTGAGCGTCGCTGGCAAGCGCCGGCTCACGAACCGCGCGCCCACGAGCTGGCGGCGTCGATCTCTGCCGGATCGAACCAGCGCATCTCGGCGCGGGTCAGGAGGCCGGCGAAATTGGTGCCCCACTCCATCCATGTGCTCTCGCCGATGACGGCGATGCGGCGGAAATCCCGCGCGTGCGCGATGTCGATCTTCAGATCCTCGAGCATCGCGGCGGGCCCGTCGTAGCCTTCGAACCGCGTCAGGTCGAGGACGAGGCCGGGCCTGTCTGCACCTCCGAGCCGTTCGTGCAGAAGCGCGTGCATCCGCTCCAGTTCGGTTTTCGTCAGCTTGCCCTCACAGGCGATCCCGACGACATCGTCATGCGGTGTCTGCGTTTCGGTGAACATGGGTCTCCTCCTTCTTTGTCGAACCTCCGTGACCGTAGAGGTCAGCGTCTTCGTGGGCACGGTCGGTATGCTCGAACTCCAGGCTCGAATGAGTGATCCCGAACCGATCCTTCAGCTGCGTCTTGATCTCCGACTTAATGCTTTCGATCCGCGCCCAGCCGTCCTTCGTGAGAACGACATGGCAGTCGAGCGCAGCTTCATGCTCCTGCATTTGCCAGAGATGGACGTGATGGACGTCCTCGACCCCCTCGACGTCACGCATCGCGTCGAGGACGGTGTCGCAATCCATCTCGGGAGGGCTGCCCAGCATCAGCGTCCGGATGGGGCCGCCGATCTCGGTGAACGCCAAGTACAGGATATAGAGCGCAATTCCGATCGTGATGGCCGGGTCGACCCATCGCATGTCGTAGAGGATGATGAGCGATCCGCCGATGATGACGGCCAAGGAGGCGAGCGCATCGGAGAGGTTGTGCAGGAACAGGGCGCGGATGTTCGCGCTGCCCTTCTGTATCGAATAGGTGAGCAATGCCGTCAGCGTATCCACGACCAGCGCCACGCCGCCGAGGATCACAACCGTCCACCCTGCCACCTCGGGCGGGTCGATCATCCGCATGCCTCCCTCGTAGATCAGGTAGAACCCGATCAGGATCAGCGTGGTGTAGTTGATGAGCGCGGCTACGATCTCGACGCGGCCGTAGCCGAAAGTCATGCGCTCGTCCGCCGGCCGCCGGGCGATCTTGCGCGCCGCGAAGGCGATCACCAGCGAGGCCATGTCGGAGAAGTTGTGCAGCGCATCGGCGATCAGCGCGAGGCTACCAGACAGGATGCCGCCGACGATCTGTGCGACGGTCAGGAGCCCGTTGGCCCAGATCGCGATGGAGACGCGGCGGTCGCCGGATTCAGGGTCGATATGGGCATGGCCATGATCGTGCGGCACGGAAAAGCTCCTCGAATCGTTCGAGGAGGGATGTAATGGCTACAGCGGCTGTAGCTTCAAGACCCGTTTCGCCACGTGCCGCGCGGTGCAACCAGAATGATCGCCGCACCGACAAGGCAGATCGCGGTACCGATCAGATCCCACCTGTCCGGACGCTCTCCCTCGGCCAGCCACATCCAGAGAACCGATGCCGCGATATAGACGCCGCCATAGGCTGCGAAGGCGCGCCCCGCCGCGACGGTGTCGACCTGAGCGAGCAGCCATCCGAAGAGCGCGAGTGCAAGAAGGCCCGGGGCCAGCCAGAGCGGCGAGGCGCCGAGGCGCCACCATGCCCAGATGGCGAAGCAACCGGCGATCTCGGCCAGCGCGGCAAGCGGATAGGCAAGTGCGGCGGGCATGTCAGGCGCGGCTCTAATTGCGGTTTTGCCCGCTATCCCACCGGATCGTCATGGACGGCCTTGTGGTGCTCTCCGTGGGCATCCCGCAGGATTTCGACGCCACCCCAGGCCGCGACCGCCGCCACCGCCACGCCGACGACCAGGTCGGGCCAGTTGCTGCCCAGCCAGGCCACCAGCCCGCCCGCGACGAGAATACCGAGATTGGCCACGAAATCGTTCAGGCTGAACGTGTTGGCGGCGCGCACGTTCACGTCCGGTTCCCGGATGCGGCGCAGCAGGATCACGCAGGCCAGGTTCACCACTGCCGCGATGATCGCCATGACGATCATGATGGGACCGAGGGGATCCGATCCTTCCAGGAAGCGTCGTCCCGCATCGAAAAGGATCCCGATGGCGAAGAGAATAAGGAGGCTGCCTGAAACGGTCGCGGCGATGCGCTTCCATCGGTCGGACCGCGACATGGCAAAAAGGCTGAGCGCGTAGACGAAGGCGTCGGAGGTGTTGTCGAGCCCGTTGGCGATCAGGGCTGAAGAATCGCCGAACGCACCGCTGCCGAAAAAGCCGACAGCGATGGCGACGTTCAGCCCGAGGACGATCCACAGGATGCGGCGTTGCCGGGCGTCTCGCGGATTGATCTTCTCGCTCATACCGTGCGCCTCTTGCCTGACACCCGGACAGAGGAGGACGAGGCGCAGGTCCGGTTGCAGAACCTCACACCCCGATCTCCTCATGATCCGTCAGGCACTCGGAATGGTCGCGCAAGACCTCGAGCACCCGGCAATCCGCCGTTCTGCCGCCGCTGCATTCGCGCACCATCCGTCGAAGCTCGGTCTGCAGCGCTTCGAGCCGCGCCATCCGCCGCTCCACCTGCTTCAGCTGTCGCCGTGCGATCGTGTCGGCCTCCTGGCAGGGCCGGTCGGGGTGATCGCCGAGATCCAGTAGTTCGCGGATCGCGTCGAGCGAGAAGCCCAGCTGACGTGAATGCCGAATAAAGGACAACCGGTCGAGTTCGGCTTCGCCGTAGCGGCGCTGCCCGCCTTCGGTCCGGCCGGGCTCGGGCATCAGGCCGATCTGCTCGTAGTAACGGATCGTCTGCACCTTGGTGCCGGTCTTCTTCGCCAGATTGCCAATCGTCAACATCCGGGAGCTCCACCAAACGTATAGTCTTAGTAGGTTTACGGGAATGGATTGGCAAGGGCGTCCAGCCTTTCACATGCGCGTGACAGGGCTGCGGAGCCCGGGCGAAAGTGGTTGAACCTCCAGTGGCTAGAGGATGTATCCGCGTCGTTAACCAAGAACGGCAGGCAGGCGGGTCGCGTGACGCTGACACTCTTTCGGAAAGCGCTCTGGGCGCTGGCGGGTGTTGCGGCCCTCGCACTGGTATGGCTACTCCTCTGGGCCGACTATCGCGCTGATCTTGTGCGGGCTGAAAGGGAACCGGCCTTCCAGGCTGATTTCGAGCTGACGGATCACCGGGGGATGTTCCGCACGCAGGAGGATTTCACGGGCCTATGGATGTTGGTCTTCTTCGGCTTCGCCAACTGCCCGGATGTCTGCCCGACCACCCTCTCCGAGGTCGCCGCCATCATGAAGGGTCTCGGCGACGATGCGGAGCAGGTCCAGCCGCTCTTCATCTCGATCGACCCCGAGCGCGACACCCCTTCGGCCCTGGCGGACTTCGTGCCGCGTTTCGAGGCAGGGATCATCGGACTAACCGGAACGCCCGATCAGATCGCGACGACCTCGGACACATTCAAGATTTTCTACGAGAAGATCGAGGAAGCTTCGACACCGGATGGCTACACGATGAGCCATTCGTCCCAACTGTTCCTGTTCGGCCGGGAGGCGGGCTACGTCGCCTCTTGGGCCTATGGCACACCGGCAGAGGAGATCCTCGCCGATCTGCGGGAGCGGATCGCCCAATGACACCGAGGCTCTTCGGCGACGCCGCGCTCGCCAGCGCATGGATCTTGGCCCTCACCGCCTCGCTCGCCGTGCTGTTCGTCGGCGAGGTGCTGGGCCAGACGCCGTGCCTTCTGTGCTGGTATCAGCGCGCGTTCATGTTCCCGCTGACCATCGTTCTGGGCCTCGGGCTGTGGTGGCAGGACCGTCGCGTCGGGCGTTACGGCGTGGTTCTCGCGCTTGCCGGCGGCGCCGTCGCGCTCTGGCATTTGGGACTCTACGCCGGTCTCATCCCCGAGCGTATCCAGCCCTGCACCGCGACAGGTCCGTCCTGCACCGACGCCGACCAACTCATTCTTGGTGTTCCCATCCCGCTTTTGTCGTTTCTCGCCTTCGCACTCATCGCCGGCCTCTCGGCCGCTTCGCTCACGGATACCAAGAGATGACCCGGAAATCCCTGATCCTCGGCGCGCTCGCGCTTGCCCTCGCCGTCTTCGCTGCCGCGGCCTGGTTCGGAACCCGCCCCGCGCCCGTCGCCGACGCCGCGCCCGTCGCACCCGAGATGGCCGAGGCCCTGCTGCGCCCCTATTCGCCTATCCTGGGCCCGGAGGAGGCACCCGTCACCATCGTCGAGTTCCTCGACCCGGCCTGCGAGGCCTGCCGCGCCTTCTATCCCGTGGTGAAGGACATCATGGCCGAGCATGGCGACGTTGTGCGCGTGGCAATCCGCTACACCCCGTTCCATGGGGAGGCGTCGGAAGAGGCGATCCGGGTTCTGGAAGCCGCTCGGATGCAGGGCGTCTTCGAGCCGGTGCTGGAAGCGCTCCTGCGCGAGCAGCCCCGCTGGGCATCCCATGGCGCGCCGGAACCGGGCTTGATCCTCGAGGTCGCCGCGACGGCAGGTCTCGACGCTGAAGCCGCCGAAACGCAGATGCTGGCGCCCGATGTCATCGGCATTCTCAACCAGGACCGCGCGGATGTCGAAACCGTAGGCGTGAGCGGGACGCCGACCTTCTTCGTCAATGGCAAGCCGCTCGATCCGTTCGGAGAGGTGGAGCTACGGGCATTGGTCGCGGCGGAAGTCGCGGCTGCGGGAAGCTGATCCGGCCAGAAGTCGGCCAAAACCGGAAAGGACCAAAATGAAGCCGCACCGCATCGCTCTGCTCGTCGCGTTGGCATTGCCATTTGGCATCGCGACCTCCGCGCTGGCAGATTCCGACGATATCGTCGTCGAGAACGCCTGGGCGCGGGCTTCCATCGGAACAAGCCGCCCGGGTGCCGTCTACATGGAGATCCGCAACAAGGGCGACGAGCCGGTCACGCTGACCGGGCTCCAGACGGATCTCGCGATGATGCCCAAAATTCACCGGACCGCGACCGACGAGCAGGGCGTGAGCTCGATGAGCCCAGTGGGCGAGATCGTCATCGCACCTGGCGAGACCGTCGCGCTCGAACCCGGCGGACTGCACGCCATGCTGATGCAGCTTCAACGCCCGATGGAAGAAAGCGAGAGCTTTTTGTTGACGCTGACATTCTCCGACCGCGGCGAGACAACGGTCGAAGTGCCGATCCTCGGGATCGCAGCGCGCGGGCCGGAGGATTGATGGAGCGCAGATCGGTTCTCGGCTACGGTGCCGCGGCGCTCGGTGCGCTCGGGCTCGCTCTGTTCGTCGGCTGGTGGCAGGTCGACGGCCCCGGAGGGCCTGAACCGGACGGCAGACGGCCGTTGCCGCTCACCGCGATGGAGTTCGACCTCACCGATCACCAAGGACGTCCGGTCGGCCCCGATACGCTGGTTGGATCGCCGACACTAATCTTCTTCGGCTTCACGTATTGTCCGGACGTGTGCCCGACCACGCTCGCGGACATTTCCGGCTGGCTGGACGCATTGGGAGAGGATGCCGAGCAACTGAACGTCGTCTTCATCACGGTCGACCCGGAACGGGACAATGTGGAGGCGATGGCGGAGTATATCGGCTATTTCCACCCGGCGATCCGCGGCTGGACCGGTACGGAGCAGCAGATTGCTCTGGCGGTTGAAGGTTTCCGTGCGACCTACGAAAAGGTCCAGACCGACGGCGGTGATTACACAATGAACCACACGGCGAGCGTCTTCCTGTTCGACGCGGAGGGACGCTTCGTGACCACCATCGACTACCACGAACCGAGAGACTTCGCGGTTCCGAAGATCCGCCGCGCAATGAACGAAGAAAAAACAGAGGGAGCGACATGAGGTTGAGATACTGGGCGGTAGGATTGGCGATGACCGGCAGTGCCCTGGCGATGGCCGCCGCAGCGACAGGCGCGAGAAAAAGCGATGTGGCGCCGCCCGGTCCGGCAGAAGCGGGGCTCTGGGTTCCCAAACTCGTCGCATCCCCGGCGCAGGTGAAGCCGGTGGCGCTCCAAGAGGTCTCTGCGTCGTCGACCCCGCCTACCGAGGTTCAAGCCCCATCCCCACCGGTTGCACCGACGGCCGATGTTCCGTCATCCCAGATCAAGCCGTCCCTCGCCATCTGGTCGCGCGAGATCGTCTCCGGCGAGACGCTCGACGGGCTGCTAGCAGAAGCTGGTCTCAGCGGGCCGGACCGAGCGGAGATATCGCTGGCGCTCGGGGCGGAATATGATCTGCGCCGCCTGCGTCCCGGTCATGTGCTGACCGTCGAGACGGCGTCGAATGGTAGCCCACGCCGCGTCGCGCTCGAGGTCGAGGACGGCGTGCAGATCGAGGCGATCTTCGGCGAGAGCCTCACGGCCCGCGTGGTCGAGCCCGAGCAGGACATCGTGGTCCTCGCCGGAGAAGCCCGGGTCGAGAGTTCGATCTTTGCGGCCCTCGACCAGGCGGGCATTCCGGCTCGCTTCGCGGTCGATCTCGCACAGATGTTGAGCGGCACCGTGGATTTCCGGCGCGACTTGATCGGTGGAGAGGCGTTGCGCCTCCTCTGGCGAGAGGCCCGTGTAGATGGTGACATGATCGGGCAACCCGAGATCGCCTTCGCCTCCCTCGATCTCGGCGACGCGCTCTATGAGGTCGTCTGGCCCGAGGACGGCACCGGCCGTGCCACGATCTACCTCGATGGCGAGGTGGTTCGGATCTTCGCCCAGCCCGTGGAAGGAGCGCGGCTCAGTTCCGTCTACGGCCGGCGCAAGCACCCCGTCTACGGCAATGTGCGCATGCATACCGGGGTCGATTTCGCCGCATCCCGCGGGACGCCGGTGCGCGCGACGGCGCCGGGGCGCATCGCCTTCATCGGCCGTCGGGGTGGTTACGGGCGCGTCGTCGAGATCGCTCACGGAACGGAGACCATGACGCGCTATGCGCATCTGAGCGCAGTGCCCGGTGGCCTCGTCAAAGGCCAGCGTGTCGCGGCGGGCGAGACGATCGGTCGGGTCGGTGCGACGGGAACGGCGACCGGGCCGAACCTGCACTACGAGGTGCGCGTAGACGGCCGTCCGACCGATCCGCTTTCCGATGAGCGCCTTGCTGAGGCGGTCTTGGGTGACGCTCAGGACGGGGCGGACCTGAACCGGCTGACCGAGGCGCGGGCGCGTCTCGAGAACGCACTCAACGGCGATCCTGCATCCAACCCCACCGAAAGGCTCTGAACCATGAGAAAGCTGCTCGCCGCGATGACGACCGCCATCGCCCTTCTTCCCGCCGCTGAGGCTCTGGCCGAAGCGACACCGATCGATGTGCGCAAGACCAACGGCTGCGGCTGTTGCCTCGCCTGGATGGAGCATCTGGAAGAGAATGGTTTCGCGCCGACCGGACAGGACATGTTTGGCGGCGCGCTCGTGCGCTTCAAGCTCGACAACGGCGTGCCGCAGCGGATGGTCTCCTGCCATACCGCGATGGTCGACGGCTACGTGATCGAGGGACATGTGCCAGCAGGCGACATCCGTCGCCTGCTCGAGGAACGTCCCGAAGCCGTCGGTCTTGCCGTACCGGAGATGCCTCTGGGTTCCCCGGGCATGGATTTCGGCGACCGACGCGATGCCTACGATGTCTTCCTCATTCGCGAGGATGGCTCGAAAGACGTCTTCGCAAGCTACGAAGGGAATTGATCGGTGTCGCGCGCACGGGCCACGGGCAAGATGATCGTGCTTTTCGCGGGCCTGCTGGCGCTCGGGGCTTGCGCCGGTCCGTTCGGCGACGCGTCGAAGCCTGAGGGAGCTCTATCAGAGGATGTGCTGGAGCAGCTGAGCGCCGTGGCCGCACCCTATCAGGATCTGAACTCGGCACGGTTGCGGCCCGAGGACGGGTGCTACTGGTATCGCCATGTCGGACCGGTGGAAACGACCCTGCTGCCGCTCCGCACGATCGAGGGCCGGCCCATTTGCGCGCAAGATATGGCACAGGCAGCGGGCTGAAGGCATGAAGCTGACCGCCGCCTGCCGATCGATCCCGGAAGATCTACGGTGCCTTCGTTCTCTGCCGACCGGTGGTCGAACTGGAATCGGCGACAAGATCGAGCCCATGCCAAGTGAGACTGGCGGCCAGCGCTGTCCTCCGAGACTGTCAGCTGATCGCAGTCGCCATGCCGTCGCCGGCGGCCGGGTAGAGAAAGGCGGTCACCCCGGTTTCGACCCGCTCGTAGAGGTCGTTGATGTGGGGCATGACCATGCGCACGCATCCCGAGCTCGCCCGAGAGCCGATCGACCGCGGGTAGGGCGTGCCGTGAATCCGAAGGTAGGTGTCGCGGTCACCGACATAGAGATAGAGCGCCCGCGACCCGAGCGCGTTCCGGGGCCCGGGTTCCATTCCTTCCTCGTATTGGGCGTAGGCTTCCGGTTCCCTCTCGATCATCGTCTGCGTGGGCGTCCAGTGCGGCCACTCCACCTTGCGCCGGATCGTGTAGGTGCCCGGCTCGTAGAGGCCGCCCCGACCGATGGCCACGCCATAGCGCATGGCCGTTCCGCCCGTCTCGATATGGTAAAGATACCGCGCCGTGGCATCGACATGGATGTCACCCGGCACCAGCCCGACTCGCGCCTCGACCCGCTGCGGCAGCAAACGCGGATGCAGGCCCCAGGGGTTCGTAGTGGCCGGATCGTAGCCCGGCGGCGTCACCTGCGCGTCCCAGGCGGCCTTCTCAGCGTCCGTTGGCCAGGAGTTGGCCAAGGCTGGGCCGGCAATCGGCGCGGAGACCATCGCGGCGGTCGTCGTAATGAAATGGCGTCTGGTCAGCATGGCGAAGATCCGCTCCTAGAGGTCTCTGGCATTTCAGAGCTTTTTGCGAAACTCTTGCTGAGAATAGAGAAGATGCCCGTGGATGTCCTGCCCCGTCACATGGGTGTGACATCGCGAGTGCCAAAGGCCAGGCCGTACCCCGCGGACCGCTCCGTAGGGCAGGGAATACCGAGGCTCACCTCGCCGTCCCGTTCAATTTCTCCGTGTTCCCGGGAGCGATCATGACCGAGTTGTCTCCGATCGCCCTTGGCTTCCTGGGCAGCTTGGCCGCCGGGTCGCTGACCGCCATCGGAGCTGTGCCGGTACTATTCGGCCGAGTCCCGTCGCGGGCCACGCGGGACATGGCGCTCGGCTTTGCGGCGGGCGTGATGCTGGCCGCTTCCTTCTTCTCGCTCATCATCCCCGCGCTGGATGCGGCCGAGCCGATGTTCGAGAACGGCGCAATGCCCGCCGCTATCGTGTGTATCTCGATCCTGCTGGGCATGGGGGCGGTCGCGCTGATGAACGAGCGCCTGCCGCACGAGCATTTCAAGACGGGGCGCGAGGGGCCGGAAGCCGCATCGCTCAGGCGCGTCTGGCTCTTCATCATCGCGATCACCATCCACAACTTCCCCGAGGGTCTCGCCGTCGGGGTGGGCTTCGGCGCGGACGGGCTGTCCGGCGGTCTGCCGCTCGCGATCGGCATCGGTCTCCAGAACGCGCCCGAGGGGCTTGCGGTAGCGGTCTCGCTGCTCGGCGAGGGTTATCCCAGAGCCCGCGCTTGGGGCATTGCCGCCCTGACCGGGCTCGTCGAGCCTGTCGGCGGCCTTCTCGGTGCGGGGATCATCACCTTGTCGCAGCCACTCCTGCCATGGGGGCTGGCCTTCGCAGCCGGCGCGATGCTCTATGTGATCAGTCACGAGATCATTCCCGAGACCCACCGGAGCGGGCACCAGAACCGGGCAACGCTCGGCCTCGCCATCGGTCTTGTCCTGATGCTGTTCCTCGACGTCTGGCTGGGGTGATGGGGATGACCTCGCCTATCCGGCCATCGGCACTCGGGGCTTCGGCTGCCGTCACGGCCTTCGTGCTCGATCAGGCGACGAAAGCGATGGCCATCGCCAACACTGAAATCCTCGCCGCCGGCCTTCCTGTGGCTCCCGGCTTTAATCTCGTCCTGCACCGCAATACCGGGGTGAGCTTCGGCATGCTGGACAACGTGCCCCCGCTCGCCCTTGTGGCGCTCGCCTTGATCATTATCGTGTGGCTTGCGGTCCTCACCTTTCGGGCCGAACGGTCGGGCGATGCCGCAGGCTATGGGCTCATCCTGGGCGGCGCGCTTGGCAACGTCGCCGACAGGCTGCGGCTGGGCGGCGTGACAGACTTTCTCGATTTCTACATCGGTGAGGCCCATTGGCCCGCCTTCAACCTCGCCGACAGCGCGATCTTCTGCGGCGTGGTCGTGCTCCTGCTCTGGCCGCGGCGCCACGTCCAGCGGCGGACGGACGCCATCTGATCAGACGCCTTATGCAAGTCGGTTCAAAACGCGCCCTTCGGCAGGCGCTTCTTCCATATGGCGCCGCGGCGTTCGCGGCGTTCGCGGCAGGCGCGGCGGCCGTCCTGGCGCTACCACCCTATTCGATCCTCGCTCTCGTTCCCGTCGCCTACGGCGCGTTGTTCCTTCTGGTGCGGGGCCGCGCTCCCTCGGCAGCCTGCGCGATCGGATGGGTTTTCGGTCTGGGCTATTTCGGGTTCGGGCTATCATGGATCGGCGAAAGCTTCCAGGTGGACGCCGAGCGGTTCGGCGCGCTGGCGATCCCGGCCATTGCGGGGCTCAGCGCCCTTCTCGCCATCTTTCCGGCATTGGCGATGGCGGTTTTCGGCATCCTCTGCCGCCGAACCCGTATTCAAGGAGCGGCGGCAGCAGTCCTGTTCGCGACATGCTGGACCGGAGCGGAATGGCTGCGCGGACACGCGCTGACCGGGTTTCCGTGGAACCTGTCGGCCTATGCGCTGACGGACTATGCCCCCCTGCGCCAGCCTGCCGCCTGGGTCGGCAGCTACGGTCTCGGTTTCCTCGTGTTCCTTGCGAGTGCCGTCCTGGCCCAGGCAATCGTCGCCCGCGGCACCTTCCGCCGCGCATCGCTCCTTTTCGCCGGGATTGTAGTAGCTGGCGCGTGGGGCGCCGGACTCGCTCGCCTGGCGCTGCCCCTGCCGGCGCCGCCGGGAATTTCGCTGCGCGTCGTCCAGGGCAATGTGCCCCAGCAAGAGAAGTGGGCGCCCGGCAACGCCGAAGCCACCCTGTCGCGCTACCTCGCCCTTTCCGCACAGGGCGGACCTGTCGATGCCGTGCTCTGGCCCGAAACCGCCTTTCCCGGATTTCTGGACGAGGACGCGTCAGCACGACGGCGGATCTCGGTGGTTCTGCCCGAAGGGAGCGTCCTTCTGACCGGCGTGCCCGATCGGGTCATGGACGGGACGGAAGCGCTCTATTTCAACACGATCCAGGCCTATGGACGAACAGGCGAGGCCCTGACCGGCTACGCCAAGCACCACCTCGTGCCTTTCGGCGAATACGTTCCGCTGCGGGGCTGGTTGCCACTGGACCGCCTGACCGTGGGTCTCGGCGATTTCACCTCGGGGCCCGGACCACGAACGCTCGCCATCGCCGGGCTGCCGCTGGTTGCGGCAACGATCTGCTACGAGATCATCTTCCCGGGCCATGCCGTCGACGACAGGTTCCGTCCCGGCTGGATCTTCAACGCTACCAACGATGCTTGGTTCGGCACCTCCATCGGGCCCGAGCAGCATCTGGCTTCGGCCCGTATGCGCGCCGTCGAAGAAGGCTTGCCGGTCGTCCGCGCCGCGAACACGGGCATCTCCGCGGTGATCGACGCCAGGGGCCGCGTGCTGCATCGGCTTGGCCTGGAACAGACAGGCGCCTTCGATGCCGAACTACCACCCGCGTTGTCCCCGACGCTCTACGCGAGGTTCGGAGATGTCATGCTGCTGCCATTGATCTTGGCCGCCTGGGTGCTTGGTCTCGGGCTGAACCGCTTGAACCCGCATCCCGATCGCCGCCACCGAAGACACAGCTGACACCGAGCCGCGGTGGAGACTGGAGGGCACGAAGGCTGGGCAAGATGCGCCGGACAGTCCGCTCAATGGCCGTGCGCCAATGCCCCTTCCGCCATGCGCTCGCCCACCCGCCCGCCGCGCTTGGGCGGTCGGGGCGCGCGATCGGCGCCGTTCAGGAGCCTCAGTGCATTGGCGACGACGACCAGCGACACCCCGACATCGGCCGCGATGGCGCCCCACATCGAGGCCAGGCCAAAGGCGGTCAGCCCGACGAAGACCGCCTTCGTCACCAGCGAAATGCCGATGTTCTGGTGGATGACGGTCATGGTCCGGCGCGAATGACCGATGAGCCAGGGCACCTTGCCGATGTCGTCGGTCATCAGCGCGATATCCGCCGTCTCGATCGCCGCGTCCGAGCCGACCGCGCCCATGGCGATACCGTAATGCGCGCGCGCCATGGCCGGCGCGTCGTTCACCCCGTCGCCGATCATCGCGACCACGTCGTGCCTCGCCACCAACTCCTCGATGGCGGCCACCTTGTCTTCCGGCAGAAGCTCGGCCCGAACCTCGTCGATCCCGACCTCGGCCGCCACTGCCCGTGCCGTGCGTTCGTTGTCGCCGGTCAGCATGACGATGGTCCTGACGCCCTGCGCATGGAGTTGGGCGACGATGGACCGGGCATCCGGCCGGATGCGGTCGCGCAGTTCGAGCACCCCCCGCACGCCCGTCTCGTCGCCGACGGCGACCAGCGTGCTGCCCGCGCCTTCGATCCGGTCGCGCAGGTCAGAAGGAATGGCGGCGCCGAACCCCTTCTCCCCGGCGAACCGGTCGGAGCCGAGCCAGATGGTGAATTCGCCGGAGCGTCCCTCGAGCCCGCGGCCCGGCACCGTCCGCGTCTCCTCCGCCGCGGCGACGCGCACGCCGTCCAGCTCGGCTTTCGCCAGAATGGCGCGGGCCAGCGGATGCGACGACCGCGCCTCCAGCGATGCGGCCAGCGCAATCAACTCTGCCTCCGACGCTTCGCCAAGCGGATGGACCGCGGCCACCTCCGGTTCGCCCATCGTGATGGTGCCGGTCTTGTCCATCGCCAGCGCCGTGGTCCGGCCCGGGGCTTCGACATAGGCACCGCCCTTGATGAGCACGCCCGCGCGCGCGGACGAGGCGAGTGCCGCCACGATGGACACCGGCGTCGAGATCACCAGCGCGCAGGGACAGGCGATCACGAGCAGCACGAGCGCGTTGTAGAACCAGAACCCCCACGCACCGGTGACGAGGGGCGGCACCAAGGCTATGGCGACGGCCAGGACCATGACGGCGGGGGTGTAGATGCGAGCGAACTTCGCCACCCACTGCTCGACCTCGGCGCGGCGGGAATGCGCATCGCCGACCATACGGATGATCTTGGCAAGCACTGTGTCCGCGGCCGTCCTGGTGGCGCGTACCGTCAGCGTGCCCTCGCCGTTGATCGTCCCGGCATAGACCTCGTCGCCGGCCTCCTTGGGAACCAGCGCGCTCTCGCCGGTGATCGGCGCCTGATCGACGGCGCCGGCCCCGTCCGCCACCTCGCCGTCGAGCGGAATGCGATCCCCGCCGCGCACCACGAAGCGGTCACCGATGGCGACCCTTTCCGCCGGTACGGTCGCCTCGCTGCCATCGGGCCGGATCAGCCGTGCCGTGGGCGGCGCGAGATCCAGAAGCGCCGAGACGGCGTTGCGCGCGCGCCCGACACTCCAACTCTCGAGGTAGAGCGAGAGCGAGAAGAAGAAGGCAACGGTCGCGGCCTCGAAGAACTCGCCGAGCCCGATAGCCCCCGCCACGGCGACCACCATCAGCAGGTTCATGTCGGGCGACAGCCGGCGCGCCGAGGACCAGGCCTTCGGCGCGACCAGCCAGACACCGAACAGGATCGCGAGTGCGAAGAGACCGATCTCGGCCACGGGCATCGGCGCCTCGCCATGCCCCGCGAAGAGATTGAGTGCGCCGCCCGTGCCTATCTCGACGATGTGCCAGAGGAACCCCGCAAGCCAGAACCCGCCGCTTGCACCCGTGAACCACCTTTGCCGGGCGAGATGGGCTGCCTGATCCGCAGCCGCGTTGTCCGCGTCCCACGGACGGGCATTCATCCCGGTATCGGAGACCAGCTTGACGATCCTGTCGTCCGAGACGCTCTCCGCGCCATCGAGAACGGTCATGCGTCCGTTGATGACGTCGAAGGCCAGGTGCTCTGCCCCGCCGACCGCCGGGCCGACGACCTTGTTCAGGATCGACACTTCCTCAGCGCAATCGAGCCCACTGACCTGGAAGCTCCGTCCATTGACCGGACCGGCCGCGGGCGGCGCAGCGTCACCGCAAGCCGCCGCCGAGCCGCAGCAGGCACCTTCTCGTCGCTGTGCCTCGGGTTGAAGCGTATCGTCCCGGTCCAGGTTGCGGAGGGTGTCAGATGGCATGATCGGGCCTCGGATTGTCCAATGCCCGTCCCAGATAGCCCCTACAGCCACTGGAGCTTCAAGGGAAATCGGCGCGCCCTGCGCGATATTCGACGGGCAGCGCCCTAGTCGGCGGCTATCCGACACGGGCAAGCCCTTCGTACATGAAGACGAAAGGCTTCGGACCGGCCGCATAGCCCGTCTCAAGTCGATCGATCCGGAACCCACTCTTCTCAACGAGAATGCCCGTCGAGCGGTCCAGATGGCAGTTCCCCGCGCATCTCCTCCAGACGGGGGTCAGCCGGCGCTGCCATCGTCGGACGCGCGGATCCGGCGCCAAGCCATGTTCGACGAAGTGGAAAACACCGTCCGGTTTGAGAACGCGCCTGATCTCGGAGAGCGCCGCGCGCGGGTCCGACATGCTGCAAAGCGTCCAGCTGGCGACGACGCAGTCGACGCTGCGATCCTCCATCGGCAAAGCCTCGGCCACGCCCTCGATCATTTCGATCGCCGGCATGGATTCATGAGCGAGCCGTCCGGCCCGACGAAGGAGTTCGGGCGAGGGATCGACACCAATGACCGTACGCACGGCCTCGGGGTAGAGTGCAAGGTTCAGGCCCGAGCCGATCCCGACTTCGAGCACGCGTCCCTTCGTACCGGAAACGACGCGCCGCCGGTAGGGAACAAGCTGATCCTGGCGCATCGCCAGATGCGTCAGTCGAGGGAGAATGTAATTTTCGTATACTCGCATCTGTTTAAGCCGATCTGCCCAAGAACCGGGGAGCGTCGAGCATCATGCAACAACACGTTGCACAACGCCGACACCAGCCGAAATCCCGAAAGTCTTCTTCGCGGCAGCGGCCGAAGAACGCGCAGCTAAATGCGTTTCCCCGCCAGGTCGTCCAGTATCGGACATTCCGGTCGCTCGTCTCCCGCACAGTTCTCGACAAGATCGGAGAGTGTCTGTTTCAAACTTTGAAGCATGGCGATCTTCTGCTCGATCGCCTTTAGGTGAACTTCGGCGACACGTTTTACGTTTTCGCTGGACCGACGTTTGTCCTCCCAGAGCGCGAGAAGGGTGCGGCAGTCCTCGATCGTGAACCCCAAGGTCCGTGCACGACCGAGAAATGCGAGCTTGTGCAGTTCCGCTGCGCCGAACGCGCGATAGCCATTGGCATCACGAGGCGCTGCGACGAGCCCGATATCCTCGTAATACCTGATCGTCTTCGGAGGAAGGCAGGTTCGCTCGGCGGCAGCTCCGATATTCATGACGGCATCCTCCATGCAAGTCCCAATCTCTCGGATAATGTGGGGCCTCCACTAGCTGGAAGGTCAAGGGCAGTATCTGCCCGCCTATGCTGACATGAGGCTTGACCTTCCACTAACTGGAAGCCCCACCTTCAGCGCATCAGACCGATGCAGGGAAAGGCCGGACATGGAACAGGCAGCGGATTTGACAGCGCAGGGGACAGCGCAAGCGGTCGATCCGGTCTGTGGTATGAAGGTCGCCAAGATCCCGGATGCCCGCCAAGCCAAACACGGCGATGAAACCTTCTACTTCTGCTCCGCCAAGTGCCAGACCACGTTCGAGGCCGACCCTGTCTACTACGCGTCAGGCACAGCCTCGGACCGCAACACGACGGCCCCGGCCGGTACGCAGTATACCTGCCCCATGCACCCCGAGATCGTGCGCGACGAACCCGGCGCCTGTCCGATCTGCGGCATGGCGCTGGAGCCGATGCTGCCGTCCGACGAGCCAAGCGAAGAACTGACGGATTTCACCCGGCGTATGTGGATCAGCGCCGCCGCTGCCGTGCCGCTCGTCATCCTGACGATGGGCGAGATGGTCGGCCTGCCGGTGCGCGACTGGATCGGCCACCGTATCGCCACCTATGTCGAGTTCGTGCTGGCGACGCCGATCGTCCTCTGGGCGGCCAGACCGTTCTTCGAGCGCGGATGGTCGTCGATCGTGAACCGGTCGCCGAACATGTGGACGCTGATCGCCATCGGCGTTGGCGCGGCCTATCTCTACTCGCTCGTGGCGACCTTCCTGCCCGGCGTGTTCCCGGAGGCCTACCGGATGGGCGAGGGTGTCGGGACGTATTACGAGGCAGCGGTCGTCATCATCGCGCTGATCTTCGTCGGGCAGGTGCTAGAGTTGCGCGCGCGGGAGCGAACCGGGGATGCCATCCGGGCGCTGCTCGATCTCGCGCCGAAGACGGCGCGACGGATCCTGCCGGACGGAACCGAGTACGACGCGCCGCTGGAGAACATCGTCGAAGGCGATCGCCTGCGGGTGCGGCCTGGCGATGCGGTGCCGGTCGATGCGACGGTGATCGAGGGCACCTCGTCGGTCGACGAGAGCATGATCACCGGCGAACCCCTGCCCGTCGAGAAAGGGCCCGGCGATCCGCTCACCGGCGGCACGCTTAACAAGAACGGTTCGCTCGTGATCGAGGCCGCGCGCGTCGGCGCCGACACGATGCTGAGCCAGATCGTCGAGATGGTCTCGAACGCGCGGCGCTCGCGCGCGCCGATCCAGGGGCTGGCGGACAAGGTCGCGTCCTACTTCGTGCCGACCGTCGTGGTGATCGCGCTGCTCGCCTTCGTCGCATGGCTGACCTTCGGGCCGCAGCCCGCCCTGGCATTCGCGATCGCCTCGGCGGTCTCGGTCCTGATCATCGCCTGCCCGTGCGCTCTGGGCCTCGCGACGCCGATTTCGATCACCACCGCCGCAGGACGGGGGGCGCAGGCCGGCGTTCTGATCAAGGACGCGGAAGCGCTCGAGCGCATGGCCAAGGTCGACACGCTCATCGTCGACAAGACCGGCACATTGACCGAAGGCAAGCCCAGGCTGACCGACGTGACCGCACTCGCCGACGAGAGCGAGGAGACGATCCTGACTCTCGCGGCCGCTCTGGAGAAGGGGTCGGAGCACCCGCTGGCGGAAGCCATCGTCGAAGGCGCGAAGGCGAAGGACATCCGGATCGGCGATGCCACGAACTTCGAGGCCGTCACCGGCAAAGGCGTCCGGGGCACCGTGTCGGGGCGCGCCGTTTCCCTTGGGAACTCCGCGATGATGCGGGACCTGTCGCTCGATACGTCCACGGCGGAGGATGCGGCGGACGTTCTGCGCGCCGAGGGCAAGACCGCGATGTTCGTGGCGATCGGTGAAAAGCTCGCGGGCATCGTCGCCGTGGCCGATCCGATCAAGGAGACGACGGCCGATGCGATCCGCGCGCTGCACGCTGCGGGCCTGCGGATCATCATGGCCACAGGCGACAACGAACGGACGGCCCAGGCCGTGGCCGGTGCGCTCGGCATCGACGAGGTCCGGGCCGGCGTCCTGCCTCAGGACAAGAAGGCCCTGGTGGACGAGCTGCATGCCGAAGGCCGGAAGGTCGCGATGGCGGGAGACGGGGTGAACGATGCCCCGGCCCTCGCCGCGGCGGATGTCGGGCTCGCCATGGGCACCGGCGCCGACGTGGCGGTGGAAAGCGCCGGGATCACGCTGTTGCAGGGCGACCTCACCGGGATCGTCAGGGCGCGCACGCTCGCCGTAGCGACGATCCGCAACATCCGCCAGAACCTGTTCTGGGCCTTCGCCTACAACACCCTCGGGGTGCCACTGGCCGCGGGGGTGCTCTACCCGGTCTTCGGTCTTCTACTGTCGCCGATGATTGCGGCGGCCGCGATGAGCCTGTCATCGGTCTCGGTGATCGCCAACGCGCTCAGATTGCGGAGCCTGAAGCTTTAGTCGGACGACAACTGAATTGCGATATTGGCAGCACCAAAGAGGGCCGACCGAAGCCTGCTCAACCGATCGAGGCGAGAAACGGGAAGGTGCCGAGCAGCCAGTAGGCCAGGCGCGACAACTGCCCTGTCATGATGGCCAGCCCCATCAAGACCATGGCGATGCCCGCACCCTTGTAGAGCCAGCGCCCGGCCTTGCCGATCCCCCGGATACGCGCGGCGATGGAGTCTGTGAACAAGGCTGCCAGCAGGAACGGCACGCCCAGCCCGGCGGAATAGATCGCCAGCAGCCAGATGCCGTCGGACATGCCGGCCGAGGTGGAGCTGAGCGTCAGGATCGCGCCGAGGATCGGCCCGATGCAAGGCGTCCAGCCGAACGCGAAGGCGAGGCCGAGCACATAGGCCCCCAGCGGACGGCCTCCCGGGATGTCGAGATTGGGCCGGGTATCCCGTGACAGCGCCGGAACGCGCAACAGGCCCAGCATGACCAGCCCGAAGAGGATGATGATCGCACCGCCGAGATAGTTCAGCTCCGTCCGCCAGGTCAGCAGAAGCGACCCGAGCACGCTCGCCCCGGCGCCGAGCAGGACGAAGACCGTGGAAAATCCGAGGACGAAACAGCTGCTCAGCCCAAGGGCCCCGGCCCGCGCGCGCAGGCCGACGGACCGTGTCGTCCGCAAGCCGGGCTGGCCGGCGATGTAGGAGACGTAGCCCGGCACCAGCGGCAGGACGCAGGGGGACAAAAAGGAGATGGCGCCCGCCAGGAACGCCGCAAGGATGCCGATTCCTGCGATATCCATGGCTACGCCGCCTTCGGCCGGAAGGGCCGTGCGGCCCACCAGAACCCGGCCATCGGGATCACGATCCACTGCAGGACGGGCGAGAGCCCCGCATCGAGGACCGGAATGATCGGCATCAGATCCGAATAGGCCCAGGCCGCGCGGATCACGATGTTGAGCCACTCGCTGAACAGGGTGTAGCCAAGACCGAACACGACCGCGAGGATCATGACCCGTCGTCGCGCGGGTTGAACATGAGGCCAGCCATGACCGGTCAGCATCAGCGCCAGCATGAGTGCGGACATGGCGATCAGGATGTCACCCCCCGTGCAATGGAGCGCCGCGAAGACGATCTCACCCCAGCTGCCGTCGTTCCAGATCGTGTAGAGCGGCATATGGGCGAACTCCCAGACCAGGTTCGCCGGAATGATCACCGCAAAATAGCGGCGCAAAGCCTCCAGGGATATATCCGCCTCGTATCGTGGGCGTGAGCCGACCGCCGCAAGGCTCATCGAAACGCGCCAGTCAGCCGGTCCCACCAGCCGGTTTCACGACGCCGGTGTTGCGCGTTGTTGAGAAGCTCGCTCACGTAAAGGATCAGGTTCACGTTGCTGAACTCCATGCCGTGGAACTTGCCGGCGAACCGGCCCCCGACATCGATGACATGGGTCACGGCCCCATGCATCATCATGTCGCTGTCGGCCGTCATGGTGAACTCGAGCCCATAATCCTGCGCCAGCAGACGCGTCGCATCGTCCGGCTGCTCCGGCGTCTTGGTCAGCAGGACCCAGTTCACCGGGTCGAGACCGTGCAGGTCGCCGTAGTCGCGCAAGACATCCGGGGTGTCGTTCACGGGGTCCGTGGTGATCGAGACGAACTGCACGCGATCCTTCATCGGCCCGTCGTTTATCGAGGCCTGGATCGCGGCGATCTTCTCGGAATGGAGCGGACAGACGTCCGGACAGCTCGCGTAGATGAAGTTCAGAACGACGACCTTGTCGCTGAAGTCGGACAGGCGCACGAGATTGCCCTCGGCGTCCTGCAATTCGAAGGCAGGAGCCTCGGCTGTGTCGATGATCTGGAAATAGTCTTCCATCTCCATCATGCGGGCATCCAAGTTCTCTCCGGGATGGTCCGCCAGGACCGGGCCGGACAGAAGGGCGGCGAGGCTTGCCAGGGCGGCGCGCCGTGTGAGTGGTCTCAATGTCTTCGTCCTTCGCATTCGATCCCTGCCGACCCGAAGACCGGCAGAGATGGAGCGGATATCAGCCCTTGGACTGGTCCGATTGCTCCGACGGCATCATGCCGCCATCCATCTTCTCGTTCATGGAGGCCATCATCTCGGTGCACGCTTCCATCATCGGCTTCATCTCGGACATCATCTCCCTCATGCCCTGCATGTCGCCGTCCATCATGCCGCCCTGCATGGCGCCGTCGGTCTGCATTGTCCCACCCGTCCCGGGTGTCGCCTGCTCCTGGGCGCTGACGGCGAAGGTGCCTGCCGCGAAGGTCGTCACGACGGCGAGTGTGGTCAGGGTCTTCTTCATGGTAATTCTCCTTGGGTGGGTTCGAGGATTGTCGAAAGGGTCAGTCGGATGACGGATTGCCGGTCGGCTTCGAGCATCCCTTGCCGGAGCCGCCCTTCATGCACAGCCCCAGCCCGCACATCGCGGCGCAAGGCGCGAGCGAAACGAGAATTGGCGCGAGACCGATGGCGGTCAGCCAGCCCCAGTTCAGGGCCATGCCGCCACCCATCACGCTCGCCGCGCCGACAAACATCAGACGCCTGCGCGTGAGCCATTTCGGCCAAGTGCCCGCGGACGATGTGTCCGACAGTCCGGCAGCGCCGGGTGAAATGTCCGTCATCTCGCTTTTCCTTTCGATATCTGACAGGTAGTCATTCCAGTAACTGGAAGGTCAAGGCGCGACGCCGCTTTCTTCCGGCTCATTCGACAAAGCTCCTCAGGAAGGACACCATCTCGGGATCGTCCCACTCGGCGGGGCCGACGAGACGGCCGAGCTCCCGTCCATCCGCGTCGACCAGGAGCGTGGTGGGCAGACCCACCGTGCGCAGGGCCGTGGCCGACAGCATGGTCTCGTCGACATAGATTCCGAGGTGCGTCACGCCAATCTCGTCATAGAAGCGCCGCACGATCTGCGGACCGGCCCGGTCGATCGACAGCGCCACGACCTCGAAATGGTCGCTGCCGAGTTCGGCCTGCAAGGCGTCCAGCGTCGGCATCTCTTCCCGGCATGGGACACACCAGGTCGCCCAGACATTCACCAGAACGACCTTTCCGCGGAAATCCTCCAAGTCCATGCGGGTGCCGTCCCCGGTCACGAACCGGACATTGGCGATCGGCTGGGGTTCGTCATGAACGGCAAAGCCCTGTGGTCCGGCGTTGGCGCCGCCGAACCAGGCGAGAGAGATCACGAGTATCAGGATCAACCGGCTCATTCGGGCACCTCTCCGACGGCCGATGATTGCAGATCGCGCACGATCGGCATGAGCGTCTCTCGCAGGGTCGCCTCCGTGATCGGCCCGACATGGCGGTAGGCGATCGTCCCGTCGGCGGCGATGACGTAGGTTTCCGGCACGCCGTAGACGCCCCACTCGATCCCCGCACGGCCATCGCGGTCCGCGCCGATCCGGGTATAGGGATCTCCCAGCTCGTCGAGCCAGGCGCGGGCCTGCTCCGGCGGATCCTTGTAGTTGATCCCGTAAAGAGGCACCTCACCGCTTTCGCTCAGCGCCATGAACAGCGGATGTTCGGCGCGGCACGGCACGCACCAGGAGGCGAACACATTCACCAGAGAGACATGTCCGGCCAGGTCCTCGGTCGACAGCCCCTCGTCCCGGCCGAGAACCGGCGGAAGCGAGAAGTCCGGCACCGGCTTGTCGATCAGGGCCGAGGGCAGGTCGTCCCCGCCGTTCAGCAGTCCCCAGCCAAACAGCGCCATCAGCGCAAAGGCGGCCACGGGGACTGCAGCGAAGCCCGATATCCTGCGTCGCGAGGACCGGTCTCTATTGGCTTCGGCCACTTCTGTCATGGCCGCGCCTCTTGATCGGCGCGGGTGCGCCCCTCCTGCAAGACGCGCATTCGTTCGGGCCAGGTGCTCTTGATGTAGTCGAGGATCGCCGTGATCTCGGCATCCGTCAGCGTGCCATCGAAGCCCGGCATGTCGCTTTCGTAGCCGTCGCCGACGATGGCGGCCAGTCCCCGCTTCACGATGTCGAACAGCGCCCGGTCCGGATGATGCCATGTATGTCCCGAGCCATCGTGCGGTGGGGCGGGTAGCCTGCCGCTCGGCAACCGCGACCGCCAGTCGGGCTGGCCCTCCAGATCGGCCCCGTGACAACTGGCGCAGTTTTCCCGGTAGAGCAGCTCGCCCGTGCCCGGCGTTCCCCCTTGGGCCGCAACCGGTCCGATCGTGATCGCGAGAACGAGGGCGGACAGACTAGTGGAGCGTATCATTCGAACTCCGCCTCCCTCTTCTTCCAAGCCACATGCACAGGACGGCGAGCGTCCCGATGCCGATCAGGACCAGCAGCACGCACAAGCCCCAGACCAACCCGATCAACAGGATGCTGGCGCCGTTCCCGCGCATCGACCGTCATTCCTATCTCTCGCGGCCCGAGCGGATATATTTGACCAGCGCAATCGCCGCGAGGACCAGCACGCCCACGATCAGCAGCCACACGAGTCCCATGGCGATCATCATGCCGCCACCCATCATTCCACCGTCCATCATCATGCAGTTCATCCTCAGGCCATTCCCGGGTCGGGTCCGGCACGACATCGTGCCGGACGAAGTGTCGGATCATTCGACGGCGTAGACCGTCGGATTCACGCCGTCTTCGACAGTGTAGATCTTGAAGGGTTCCTGCTTTTCGCCGCCCATGCCGGGCGAGCCCATCGGCATGCCCGGAAGCGTCACGCCTGCAATCTCGGGGCGGTCCTCCAGCACCCGGTCGACCACGTCGATCGGCACGTGCCCGCTGATGACGTAATCGCCGATGAAGGCCGTGTGGCATCCTTGGAAATCGTCCGGAATGCCGGCATCCCGGCTGATCTTCGCCAAGTCGTGCGTCGGCTTCACCTCGACGGTGAAGCCATTCTCGCGCAGGTAGTCAGCGTAGCTCTCGCAACAGCCGCATTGCGGGTTCTTGTAGAGCGTCACTTCTTCGGCCGCGGCCGGTGCTGCGGTCAGGGGCATCGCTAGGATGGCGGCACCGCCGGCGGCGGCGAGACTGGAGAATCCGAGAATCTTGTTCATGGTTCTGGTTCCTTTCGAGGGTTCGTTTTGCGTGTTCAGGTCTTCGTCGTGCCGGAATCGACGCGGATGACGCCCATCATGCCCGCGGCCTGGTGCTCAAGAATGTGGCAGTGGAACATCCAGTCGCCCGGGTTGTCCGCGACGAACGCGATCTCCACCCGTTCCTCCGGCGCCATCAGGACCGTATCCTGCCATTCGCGATGGCGGGTCGGTTGGCCGTTTCGTGCGATCACGCGGAAGGAATGGCCATGCAGGTGGATCGGGTGCGGCCAGGCGGTGCGGTTATCCATCTCGAAGATCTGCGACGATCCGAGCGGCAGGGTCAGCAGCGGGTCCATGATGTGCCCGGTCGCAGCCACGCCGTTGATGAACCACATATTGCCCTGGCGCATCTGGCCCATCATCGACCCCATGGCATCACCCATCATCATCTGTCCCATCATCCCGCCATTGAAGACGATCCGATGGCGGGCGGCCGCGGCCACGTCCGGTTCTGCCAGCGGGTTCGGCGGCAGAACCATCGACCAGTCCGGCACAGAAGCGCGCAGCATGTCCGGGTCATAGGCGAGATCGACAAGGCGATATTCCAGACCGTCGTAGAAGACGTCGGTGACGGTCTCGACCGCGTCGGGCCGCCCGGTCAGGTCGAGGACGAGGTCGAGCCGCATAGCCGGACCGATCACGACGATGCCGTCTCGTGGGGCATGCGGCGCGACGGGCTGCCCGTCCATCGCGACGATGACGGGTTCGAGGTCGCCAAAGTCCAGGCCGAAGATACGGGCATTCGCGGCATTGATCAGACGCAGCCGGAGGCGCTCTCCCGACCGCACCGCGATCCGTTCGGGTATCTTGCCGTTGATGGTTACGGTGTTGCCGATCCGGCCGCCGTGCATGGCGTCATGCCGGCTGCCGAAATCGTCGGCCAGTTGACCGTCCTCGGTCATCCGCCAATCGTCCAGCATCCAGGTCAGGTCGCGATCCACACGGATCGGATTGGCCTCCTCGACGATCAGCGGGCCATAGAGGCCGCGGCCGACCTGCTCGAAGCTGCGTTGATGCGGATGATACCAGAACGTGCCCGCATCAGGCGCATCGAACGCGTAGAGAAACTCGCCGCCCACCGGGATCGGCGCCTGCGTCAGGTGCGGCACCCCGTCCATCGCATTGGGTGTGCGGATGCCGTGCCAGTGGATCGTGGTCTCCTCATCCAGCCCGTTCTCGGCCATGACCCGGATCCGGTCGCCCTGCCGAACCCGTATCTCCGGCCCGGGGACGATCCCGTCATAGCCCCAGATATCGGTCGAGCCGTAGGGAGCTGAGCGCAGCCCGGCTGTTCCAGCTGCTGCACGAAGTCGGAGCGGGCTACCGGACGTATCAGCCCACGCTGTACGCATCGGAGACAGCAGGGAGACGGAGGCGAGCGCCGCGCCGGCGCGGAGCAAGCCTCGTCGTGAAATCGGTCCTTGGCTGGTCATCGGAACTGTCCTGATCTGAAGGAATGGCGCTTGGCCGAATAAGGCCAGCGCACCGCTCGGCCCTTGCATCGTGCTAGGCCGGAATCGCGTTCAGACGGGCAGTTTTGGAGGAAACGGATCGAGTGACAGGAAAATGCCGGGGAGAATGAGTTGTTCGCCTTCGGTGTGGAGAGAACCGAGTGCTATGGGGAAGACCCCCGAGGAAGTCTCGGGAGCTGTCAGGGCTGCGGACCCGCTCGCTCCACATGGAACAGGACATCCGCCCTCACAAAGGATGCCGTCGGCGAACCCGGTGGAGACGCAACCGTCACAACTCCGGTCGGCCACCTCACCAATATCCATCTGGAGCATCGGCAGATCGTTCGCGGTCGCTGACGACCTTTCAGGCGCCCACAAGGCGGTGAAGGAGACCGCGAGAATGAGAACGAGGTGAACGACACGACGCATGCATACACCATGCAACCTTCCAGTAGGGGGATGCCAAGCAGCTGCTGTTCACATCACTGCGAGGTACGTCGACCGATAACGATGCGCGCTAGTCCGTCGAACTGGACCGGCACTCAAGTAGAACCAGCTGCAAGGAAACTGAGGTTCGATGGCCGCCGTCCCTCGGAAATTGCCAAGAATACGCAGGGGCCGAAGCCAAGCGAGCCGCAGAATTTTTGGAGACTGCGACGGCGGCGACCGGACTGTCCGTCGCTTGGTAGACCAGCGTCGACATCCCAATTGCACTGTCTGCATCCGCCGATCTCACCTGAATGCGGTGTCTGTGGCTGCCATGGGCCAGAAGCAACGGCCGGGCGTCATGTCCCGCTCCAATTGACGGGTTCGACAAACAAACCGAACCAGACGGACCAGATTCCGAGCCCGATGAAGATCGCGCCTAAAAACCATCGACGCGGCCGTAGCCAATCGGCAAGCCGATCCAAAGGCCTGGCAAGGCCGGGAACGACAGAGAGCGGCAACAGTGGGAGCGACAGCGCAAAGGCGAAAGCCGCCATCATCACGAAGCCGGTCAGAGCCGACCCGCTTACGGTTGCGGCACCCATCAATCCAAACAGGATCGGGGCTGCGCAGGCCGGAATGTTGAGCCCGAACGCCAACCCCTGAACGAGCGGGTTGGACGCCACCTTCCAGCGCTCGGGCGCGAACCCGATGCGGTGGCGCATCGATCTGTCCCATCCCGCGAAGATCGCAAAACCGAGGCCAAGATAGATTACCCCGAAAATGAGCCATGCGCCGGTCTGAACCCCGATAAGGCGCTGACCCAGCACGACGATCATACCGCCAAACCCGCCCATTATGACGAGCCGCGCCAAGAGGAAGATCGCCGCCGCTCCAAGCCGCCGACCCATCGGTCGAGCCCTCTGGCCTCCCAGAAAAAGCATGTGGGCGCCGATCGTGCAGGGTTCGATGAAGCCGAGCAGGCCGAGGCCGAAGGCAAGCAGCAGAGTCTGGTAGGAGAGGTCCATAACTGCCTTTCATCGGCGAAAAGGTTGGCGTGCGGTAGTAGACGCGCGTCTTAAAGCGTAATCCGCCCTAAAACGATGAAAGGGCGCAGAAGCAGGCATTGGTGCTCGCGCTTTGAATGCCCGGAAGGTCCGCCCGCTGCGGTCGTCTCGGCCGACCGCAGCGGGCGGACCTTCAGGCGGCTTCTCGATCAACGTCCGGCAGATAGACCTCCGCGATTCCTCGCGCGCCGTCGGCGCGCCCGAGTTGCACGATCATGTCGATCGAGCCCTCGCAATAGCGCCGAACCTCCTCGAAATTCATGTTGATGCCGACCGACATGACCATGAGCGCAAGCCGGTCGATCGCCTTCCGGGCCGTGTTCGCATGGATCGTCGTGAACGAGCCGCTGTGGCCGGTGTTGATCGCGTCGAGGAACGTCTTGCACTCACCGCCGCGCAGCTCGCCGAGAATGATCCGATCGGGCCGCATCCGCAGCGCGGCTTCCAGAAGACGGGCGGGTGACTTCTCGCTTCCCTCCGCGCGGTCTGCCTTCAGCATCACGCTGTTTTCCTGCGGCGGGAAGAGCTCGTAGGCATCCTCGATCGTAATGATCCGCTCCGAAGGATCGACCAGCTCGAGAAGTCCGCCGGCGAAAGTCGTCTTCCCGGTCGATGTCCCGCCACTTACCATCACGTTCAAGCGGTTGGCGACGCACATCTTCATGGCGTCCCGAATGGCGCCTTGTGCAACCGCCTGGACGACGGCGCGGGCCTTCTCGCGACGTTGCTCATCGAGATCGACGAGGCCACCATGCAGGAGCTCGAACCCGTCGAGGCCAAGCCGCTTCGTCTGATACCGGCGCAAAGTGATCGAAGCGGCACCTTCCACCACAGGTGTGTAGATGACCTGCGCTCGTATCGGCATCCCGCTATGAATGATCTTGCCCGAGATCAGCGGCTTCTTCTCGCTGATCTGACCGTGTGTGCCGCCCGCGATCGCGCCCGCCAGGTCCTTCGCCTGGGCTGGGGAAAACGTCACACCGTCGAGCCGGACCATATGGGCGCAGCCCTGCCATTCGACCCATACCGCGCCATCGGGGTTGATCGCGATCTCGACCAGCTTCGGGTCCGTCAGCGTGGCCGACAGCGGTCGAAGATACGCGGCTAGAAACGTCTGGTGATCGGCAGGCGAAGTATTCATTCAGAAGAACTCCAGGTCGCGATCAACGATGACGGTAATTGAAGCCCCGGGCTGGATCGAGATTTCCTGCGGAATACGCGCGTATTCGCTGGCGACGGATTGCGTCGTTCGCGAAAAGTCATCGGCGATGTCCTCCGCAACCTCCGCTCCCACTTCGGTGTCCGACTGCGCTGCCGCCAGCGTCGGTCCGGCGCCCACGATCGAAAGCAGGGCAGCGGACCCGAAACGTAGGCCGAAGCGCCGGTTCACATCGCCTGTCACGCCGGACCGCCCTTGGTCGTCGGCCCCGAAGGACGCCATCTGTACGGACTGGCCGTCAGGCGTCACGATCCGCGACCAGCGGATGAGGATGCGGCTCTGCCCGAGTGCGAGATCGGAGCTGTAGGAGCCAAAAAGACGCGAGCCCTGCGGGATCACCACCTGCGACTGGTCGAAGCTCCAGACCGGATAGTTCACGACAGCCGAGACCGGTCCCGGGATGTCGGACGAAATGGCCGTCTCCATTGTCGCGGGGATGATCGTTCCCTGAAGCACCGTGCTGCCTGGGTTGGCAATCACTTCCGCGGCGGCCGTTTGCACCGGCTCCAGGGCAGCCGTCACGAAGTCGCGTTCGAGATCGTCACGCGACGGGGCGCGCAGGGCCCCGCCGGCGCTGCCTGCCGGAACAGCCTCATTCCCATCTGACGGCGCACCACTGGTTCGCCCGCCAGCATCGAAGATAAGGCCTTCGGATTCGATCCGTGCCTGCCGCGCCTCCTCGGCCTCAGCGCGGCGCGCTTCCAACTCGGCCCGCCGCTGCGCCTCCAGTTCAGCCTGGCGATCGCGCTCCTGCTGTTCGGTCAAAGCGGAGTCGAGTCCGCGCTGAAACTGCTCTTCGAGCGCTTGGTTCTCGCGGCGCAGGCTCTCGATCGATTGCGACACCGAGTTGAGCTGCTGACGCAACGTGGCCGCCTGCTGTTCGGCCGTTTGACGAGCCGATGCGGCGTCGGCCTCCCGCTGGCGGTCCTGAAGCTCGGCCTGCTCGATCCTGTTCTCGAAATCGCTCCGCAGCGACTCGATCAGGTCAGCATTCTGCCGCTGGATGTCCTGGAGAGCCCGCGCCAGCTCGGCCGAATTATCGTCCGGCTCGCGACCGGCCAAATCCGAGAGCTGCTCGCGGAGTCGCGTCACTTCGGAAGCCAGATCCTCGTTCTGCGCCTCGATCGCCCGGCGCTGCGCGTCGAGCTGGGCCTGAAGCGCGCCGCCGTCAAACGGCTCGGGTTCCATCACGACAATCTCCGGCTCTCCGTCCTGCTGCGGATTTGTCTCACTCAGGTCCATGTCGCCGAAGCCGCGATCGTCGTCGGCCTCCTGAAACTCCTCGGTCTCGGATGTCTCGATCGAGATGGTTTCTTCGCCGGTGAGATATGGCCATGCCACGAGCGCGAGCCCTCCGATCACCATGGCCGAGACGACGAACGCCGACCCGCCGGACATGCGCTGGCGCGGCGAGTCGATCCGGTATACCGGGCGCGATGGGTTCTCTGATTGCTGCGTCTGATCGTCGTCGGGGCCGGCCATGGTCAGAACTCCTTCGATCGGAGGTAGGCGACCGTCGTCGGGTCGGTCTCATAGGTGCCGCGCACCCGCCGGACGCAGACGTATTCCTCGCCAAGCCGGACTGTGTAGGCGTTCCTGACGCCGTCCACCCGCACGATATTGCCGCGCGTCGCGCTGTTCTGAGTGATCTCATAGCCCTGCGCGTTCAGCCCGAAGACAGAGGGCCGCACGTTCCCCCGGAACTCGAAGAACGTCGACCGCCCGTCGTTCCAGACCCGAACCGGCGTGATCTGGCTCCGCGTGTCGCCGGTATACTGGTAGGCGGTGTCACGCGGCCCGAGCGTCTGTGCGCTCACGGTCTTCAGACCCGAACGCGGCCGATCGTCGGGGAAATTGATCGCCACGCGATAGGTCGGCGTGCCGCTGCGCCCCTCGGTAAGCTGGAAGGCGATGGCCCGGCGAGCCGTGTAGATCGTCATGTTGGTGGAAGCCCGGGCCGTTACCGGCTTGATCGAGACGACGTTGCGGTTCGATAGAACTTGCACCTCGAAGCTATCGCTATCGCCGAGCAGGACCTGATTGATCCGCTCGCCGGGCCCGAGCTCAACAGCCGTGTTCACGAGGAGGTTGGTGTCGATGCGGATCACGTCGCTCGGCGCGTAGAGGACATTCCGTACCCGTGCGTCCTGACCCATCGTCGTCGGGGCGCGTTCGGCATGCGAAACCATCGGAACGACGAAGGCGAAACAAAAACCTAGAATGAAACTTATGGTAATTTTCATCCGTTGCTCCCTCCGTTCAGCGTCTCCGCATCGACCCTGTAGGACGTGACCTCGAAGCCGAGCGGGTTCTCCCAGACCCGCTCGAGCGAGCGTTCCTGCCGAGGCCTGAAATCAAACTCGACGGTCGCCACGAAGGACTGGCGCACCGTGTCTCGGTTGGGGCGCTGGAGGATCTTCGTGAATCTCACACGCGCCACTTCGGGCTCGAAGAAGGTGATGCTGCGAACTTCGACATCGACTTGGGCGCCGGGTCCGTAGACGCGCGGCGGGTAGCTCTCGCTGTCCTCCGACCAAAGCTCGACGAGCGTGCGGCGCGCCTGACCCGCGGATCGGCGCCGTACGCTCTCGAGCCGTTCCTGAATGCCCGCCCGGAAGTAGCTCTCGCGGTCGTTGACGTAAGCCACAAGCAACGCCTGCTTCATTGCCTCGGCATCCTCGATGCCGGTCGGCTGCACTTGATAGATGCGCTCTGCGGCGCCGGTCGTACTGTCCACCAGGACAGTGAAGACCTCGGTGCTGCGAAGCGGCAGAAGAACGACCAGGACGATCGCAAGAAGCACCGACACGATCACGGAGCAGCCCGCCACGAGCCACGCGATCCGAGCGGATCGCCGGGGACCGGTCACGAGATCAATGTCGAAATCGCTCATTGCGGCTTACCACCCTTCATCTTGCCGGCAAGCTGGCGTGCGCGGGCGGCACCGCTCACGATGCCGGTGCCAGTGTAGTTGCCGATCCGCGCGGCGCTCGACGAGCGGTCGGACACGCCGAGGCCACGCGCACCTGCCGTCGCACCGCGTCGGAAATCGTCGGTGCCGCGGATCGCGCCGCCGGCCCCGCGCATGGCCCGGCTCATGCTTCCGGTGAACCTGTCGTTCACGCCGGCGATCCCAATATTCGTGGCCGCGAGACTCGACGCGAAACCGGGGATCAACGCCATCAGGCCGGCCCCCAGGAGCATCACCACCACGAAGGAGATCACGTCGCCGATCGTCTCGGCATCCGACAGGTCGCTCGGCGCGACCGTCTCCCCGGCCGCGATCGTGAAGCCGGCCATGGCCGCCACGAAGAGCGGAACGAAGGCGAAGCCGAGCGCGAGCTTCACCCATGCCTCGAAGACGGGTGCCGACTGCTTGAACATCGTGCAGCCGATCGCGACCGGCGCGATCGCCAGGAGCACCGCGATCATGATCTTCGCGGCCGAGAGGATGATGATCGTCGCGACCGCCATGAGCGCCGCGACCAAGAACATCAGGACCGCCGTCATCGGCCCCGCGAAGAGGCCGCCATTGTCAGCGATCGCCTCGCCGATTTCGAGGCAGCTCACATAGAGATCGTCGAGCCCTTCGTATAGATTGGTCGCTTCGCCCCCGCTCAAAGCTGAAAGCATTCCCGCACCAACCGCCGCAGGTCCTTCCGTGAGCGCCATATAGACGGGTTCGAGATTGCTGAAATCGAGGAAGATGTTGATGAGCACGAGCCGCAGGAGCAGCCCGAGGATGGTCGAGGGCGCCAGCGCCACGGTCATCGTGATGATGTTGATGCCGACCAGGGCGACGATCAGAACGGAGCTGGTGGCGACGACCGGCTGCACCATGTTCGCGATGTCAGCGTAGGTATCGCCGGCAACGCCGACGACGACACCATCCACCATATCAAGTATATCGTTGATAACCGCCATCCGTCAGTCCCCGCACTGACGGTTGCGATAGGCGATGTAAGGCTCTCTGATTTCGCCCCGGATACCATGATACCATTCGCGGATCGTTGCGAGATCATCTTCAGTCAGCGCCTCCGGCGACTTTCCCGTCCGTTCCCGGGTGAACTCGGCGAAATCCATGAGCTCCGAGAGACAGCCGCAATAGCCCTGCTCCATCGCAAGCTGGCGCAGCCTGATCCCGTGCGCCTGCTTGGCCATGCCCCAGCGGAACGGGTGCTCGAGGGCACCCACCTTCGGCACCACGGGCTGTTCGCAACGGGGCGCGCCACCACGCGCTTCGATCGTCAGCCCGCGACTCTCTGCTTCCTGCATCAGTTCCAGGACGCGGGCCTCGTCGCTGGCGTCGATCGCCTCCTGGAGCGCATCGAGGACGCCCGTGTCCGACAGGTCGGACGCTTCCTGCGCCGACGCCGACACGGCCATCAGCGTCATCGCCACCATGGCAAGGATTCTCATCTGGATCATGGCGTCACTCCTCCGCGCCGCTAAAATCGAAGAACGAACGGGCGCGGGCCTGCTCGGCCGCGAAGTCGATGCCGCTCTGACCCTGCGCGAGACCCTGTGCCGCGTTGAGCCGCCACATCTGCCCGAGCATGAAATTCGTTTCGGCCGCCATCCGCGTGTTGAGGTCGATGGATTCCTTCAGCGTCTCCTGGTTGGCGATCTCGTCGACCAGCCCGTCTACCCGCTCGATGCTCTGGCCCGCCTCGTCGTAGGCAAGCTGCGCGGCGGCGATGCCGGTGGCGTTTGCCGCGGCCGTCCGCGCGATGATCTCACCCTGCGGGTCTTCTGCGTTGTTCAGTGCGTCCAGGCGCTCACGGGTGAAGCCCGCACTTTCCATGGTCTCCTGCAATGCCTCGGCAGCGCGCTTGTCGCCCATGGTCACGTCGCCATCGAGAAGACTGTCCACGAGGCTGTCGAAATCGCCGAGTTGAACCGCGCGCAAAAAGCCGTTCATGTTGGTGATCTTCGCCGCGCGGGACCGCAGGTCCTCGGCGCTATTGTAGAGCGACCCGATCTCGTTCAGTCCGCTGATCGAGCCCAAGATGCCTTCGAGGTTCGTGATCTGCTCGATCTGCAACTCGATCTGCCGGCGTAGCTCCTCGATTTGCTGGATCTGGTTGTTGGCGTCGCGCAGCGCCGCCTGAAGCTGCTCGATATTCTGCGCCAGGTTCGAGCCGTCGATGACCGGTACGCCCTGGGCCGCGGCCACGCGGGGCATGAAACCCGGGCTCGCCCCTGCCACCGAGATGAGCGCGGAGGTGGCGAGACCGGCCAGGAACCGGGACATGCGTTCAGCCTTCATCGATGAACCTCCAGAATGTGGACTTGGCCAGGGCGTCGGCCGCGTCCGTCAAGCCGCGGGCGGCGTCGACTTTCGCGTGCGCCGCGCGCAGGCGGAGCGTCAGCGCCATGAGGCGCGCGCGTTCGCCGAGCATGTAGGTGTTGAGATCGACCGCTTCCTTGGCGTTCGACGGCGCGCCCCTGTCGAGCAAGGCCGCGATGCGTCCCATGGCCTGATCGACCTGCCCGCCGACATGGCCTCCATATCCGACGGATGCGTCCGACCAGTTGCCCCAGGCGGCCGAAGCGCCATCGAAGCCCGCAAGCGAGCCGGTCATGTCCGCGCTCGTGATCTGGCCCAGATATTCCTCGTAATAGCCCCGGATGCGGCGGACGTAGGTCTGGGTTTCCTCGAAGGGCGGAATGCCTCCGTATTCGATCACGCGGCCGGGCCCGGCATTGTAGGCCGCGAGCGCATGGTCGACGCGCCCGAACCTTTCGAGCTGTGCGAGGATGTAGCGCGCGCCCCCGTCGAGGTTCTGCCACGGATCGCGCGGATCGACGCCTAGGTCGCTCGCCGTTCCCGGCATGAGCTGGCAGAACCCGCGCGCGCCCACATGGCTGACGGCGGCGTTGTTGAAGCGGCTTTCCTGCTTGATGAGGGATTGGAAGAGGATGCGCCACGTGAGCGGGTTCAACCCGCCCGCCGCCACGCCGGGATGGCCCTGATGCCGCTGCGCGACCGTGATGATCATCCGCTCGACATCCTGATCCTCGCCGAACAGGCGTTCGGCATCGGGATGTGTCTCGACGGCGGGATAGGTCTCGGCCGCGCTCGCGAAATCGCCCGCGCCGTCCTCGAACCCGCTCAGGTCGGTCGCGCCGGTCGTCTCTTCGAGAAAGCGCGCATAGGCTTGCCCCTGGTCTTCATGAAGCTCTGCCTGGCGCGATCGCGCCGTCAGCTTCTCGGTCTGAAGTCCGAAGTCCCGCGCATGTTCTTCGACACGCGAGATGGCATTGGCCAGGGCCGAGCCGTCGATGACCGGCACGCCTTGCGCGGCCGCCGTGGAGGCGGTCACCACGGCCGCGACGGCCGCCCGGATCATGCGATCAGAACGACCGGAAATCGCAATCATGGGCCACATCCTCGGTCGGAGCCGATGCCACGGGATCGGCTAGGAAGGACACCGATCGGGTCACGACCGCACCGCGCTCGAAGCACGGGGAGCGGACGCCCGTGGAGACACCCGCGCAGCTTGCGAGCGCGGCGAGCGCCATCAGGGCCACGCAAAGGCGTGTCGTCATGTCATCTCCTTCCAAAACTCAGGGGTTTGCCGCCACTCGATGGGCGCGCGCTCGTCGCCGGTCTTCCCGCCGCCGAGGACCGTCACCAGGCCGCCGAGGCCCGAGAGGTCGGTGTTGACGTAGACGCTATCCGGCCCCGACCGGAGTAGCGCCAGGCGCTGTCCTCCGGTCGGCCCGGACAGAAACTCGGCCTCGCGCTCGTTCAGCCGTAGGATCTTGTAGTCCTCGGGGTTCGCGCGAGGGTTTGGGAACAAGAGCTGAGTCGCGACGCTCTCGGTGATGATCGTGCCGACCGAGCTTTCGACGAGATGCCCCGGCGTTTGCGTCAGCATCATCACGACGCAATTCCGCTTCCGCATGGTGACGAGCCAGTCGTGAAGGCGCTTCACGAAGATGTCGTCGGCGAGCATCTTCCAGGCTTCGTCGATGACGATGATCGTCGGATGCCTGTCCTCGACCACACGTTCGATCCGCCGGAAGAGATAGGCCAGGAGCGCGCTGCGTTCGGCGTTCTGATCCAGAAGCTCGGTCATATCGAGGCCGACGACATCCTCGCCGATGGAGATCGACTTCCGGGCGGGCCGTGCGAAGAGCCATCCGAAACGGCCCTGCGCGGTCCATTCCCGCACCCGCGTCACCAGATCGCCGTCGTCGTCGGTCGAGGCGACGAGGCTTTCCAGCCCCTCGAACGTCCGAAGCTCCGTCTCCGCGCGGGTGATCTGGCGCACGGCCTCGTTCAGAGCCACGCTCTGCACCGTGTCGAGTGGTGCCGTGCGGCCGAGAATGTCCGTCAGCCAGTCCGTCAGCCATGCGGCCCCGCGCGCATCGGTCTCGGTCGCGAACGGGTTGAACCCCGTCGGCTCGCCGATCCTGATTTCGCTGTAGGAGCCGCCGAGCGCCCGCACCGCCATCTCGAGGCCCTGGTCCTTGTCGAAGACGATCAACCGGGCATCGGCCCGCCTCGCCTGCGCCATGAGGAACGCCGTCGAGATCGTCTTGCCCGAACCCGTCCGGCCGAGAACGAGCGTGTGGCCCACGCTCGGCTCCTCGCCCGCGCGGCCCCGTTCATGAAAATTGAACCGGTGGAGCGTGGAAGAGACGGTCGGGAACGCGGTGATGCTGACGCCCCAGGGGCTCTCATCAGGCGCCCGGCCGCGGCTGGTGTTGTGCAGCGCCGCCAGCTCCGCAAAATTGTGCGCCGAGACCAGCCCGTCGCGAATGCGATAGGGCCAGTTGCCCGGAACCTGCGCGAAATAGAGTGCCTTGGCCGCCCAGCGTTCGCGGACCATCACCGCACCGGCCTCCTGTGCCGCGCGCCAGACCTCCGACGCCGCATCTTCCAGCTCCTCGGGGCTGTCGCAGAAGACCTGCACCGAGCAATGATGATCGCCGAAGCTCGTGCGCCCGGACGCCACGTCGTCGGCGGCCTGCACGAGCTGTTCGGTCAGGCTGATCGCCGCGTCCTCTGAGACGCCGCGCTGCCGGTAGATCCGCGTGATCCTCTCTGTCGCCTCGTTCCCGCGCCGGGGAATGAAGGAGTTCGTAACGGTCACATCATAGGGGAGCTGCAACCCATCCAGCATCGTGGGCCAGGTTCGCGCGGGGTAGCTCTTCATCCCGAAGATCGCGCCGAAACGCGTCTCCATCCCGTTCTCGAGCACCAGCGTTCCGCTCCGGAACGTCACCTCGAAGTTCGTCATGGTCTCGGCGAGAAGCTGGCCGGGCTCGGCGATCACCTTGCGGTAGCCGTGCCCCAGGACGGACCCAAGAAGCGATAGCCACTCCCCGTCTGAGACGGCAAGGCGCCGGAACCCGTGGGGCGCGTAGATGCCCCGCACGAGGTTCAAAGCCTCATCGAGCGCCGCCGTGCGTGCCGTGATGTCCCTGCGGAAGTTCTTCTTGCCGCGCCCGGGCAGGAAGGTGAACCGGTCGGCAGCGCTCTGTCGGATGACCAGCGTGACCATAAGGACGCGTGCCTTGAGCGCGCGCCCCGCCAGCGTCGCGCGCCAGGCCGCATCGACCGACGCCGCGAAGCCCGCGCCGTCGATCAAAGGAAGGTCGGCCGGGTCCGGGCGGCTGACCTTGTTGACGTAGAACGCGAAACGCTCGCCGAGCTGTCCGACGACACGCGCGAACCCCTCTCCGATCTCGTTGATCGCCGCGTCGTCCGAGGTCATGCTGTCGATACCGCCGATGACGGCGGAGGCTATCAGATCGCCCTGCTTCGTCAGGATCACGTCGTCCCGCACGGCCGACACGAATGGCAGGTGCCGCCCGAACCGTTCCGACCGCAGGATCGCCGTGCCGAGCATGTCGGAGACCGCCGGACGCTCGGCAAAGCCGCGCAGGCCCTTAGCTGACATAGCGATCACCCCCGTTCTCGTCGTGGTTCGCCGTTCGGGGGGTCTTGGAGATCGTGACGTTGAGGATCTGAAAGAGGTGCGGATTACGGTCGGCCACGATCCAGAGCGGCGGATAGCCCACCACGAGGACCAAGAGCCACCGCATGTCGTCGAGCAGCACGAACGGAATGACGCTCGCGAAGACGAGCGACAGGAAGTACCCGATCGGCAGTCCGAAGATCTTTGGCGGCTTCGTCAGGCCCAGGAAGAGCGGTGTTTCGCGCATGATATCGGAGACCAGCCCTTCCGGGCTGGCCGTTTCTCCTCAGTCCGCAGCCGCACCAAAGCCGTCCACGATCGTCTCCGCAGAGAAGACCAGCACGACGCCCACGAAGATCGCGAGGAAGATCGGCCAGTTCAGGCGGCCGAAGAACATCATGACGCCCGCGCCGACCAGCGCGAGGACGGCGATGCCCCGACCGATCGGGCCAGTCACCGCGTCGATCACGGTGTCGATCATGTCGGAGACCGGATCGAGGTCCTGCGCGAGCGCCGGCTGTGCGGTGATCGCCAGAAGCGCCGCCAACCGGACGACCACGGGAAGGTTCTTCATGAGTTTTCTCCATTCAGGGACTTGCGGAAGATCGCCATGACCTTGCGGACATGACCTTGGGTTTCGCGGTAGGGCGGCACGCCGGAATATCTCGCGACGGCCTCGGGGCCGGCGTTGTAGGCCGCCAGCGCGAGCTCCGGCGACCCGAAACGCGCGAGTTGCGCCAGTAGGTAACGGGCCGAGCCGTGGAGGTTCTGCTGGGGATCATACGGATCGACGCCGAGCACCGCGGCCGTCTCTGGCATGAGCTGTCCCAGACCGATCGCGCCGACATGGGAACGCGCGCGCGGGTCGAAGGCGCTCTCGACCGCGATGTTGGCCCGGAAGAACATCATCCATTCGGAGGCCGACAGCCCCGCGAGACGCAGGCCGTGATGGCCCATATATCCGCTCGAGACGTCGGTGATCATCGCTTCGATCTGGCGATGGCCACGGGGCATCCGCAGGGCGGCCGGTCCGGAGGTCGAAACGACCACCTTTGCCGGCGGCTCCTGTTGCCCCGGCGGCGGTGCGTCGAGGTCCATGACAGCCCCGGCGATCCGCACGGAGTTCGGTGCGTCGAGATCGATGACCGAATCCGGCCGAACCGGGCCGGCGTGAAGGATCAGCGCCGCGACAAGTCCGCTAGACGGTATGATCCTCTGGTATCTTGGAAGTGCCAAAGCGCCAGATCCCCCATTTGCCCGCTAGGACGGGGAAGGAGATCACGTGCAGGCCCAGTTCGAGTGCGAAGCTGGTGAGCCCTTTGACGGTCTTGAAGATGCGCGCTTCGAGATTGCGACCGGTCACATGAACCGCTCTTTGCACGTCACCATCGGGATCGAGGGCACAAACGTAGATCTTCCATCCGCCTCTATGCGTGTTTCCGCTCGGCTCTGCCGCCTCCACGCATTCGACTTCGATCCACGCCCCGTCCTCGATCGCCGGCTGAATGTGCGTCGCGAGGATCACGGGATGTCTCGTCTCTCTCACTGTCGTGTTCCTCTCCGACATCTGTCCGACGTCATCGAGGTATCCAACTTCTGAAAGTCGCGGAATAGGCGGTGTTGCGTCTCGTGCTAGTTGTAAGCGCTAAGAACGTCCTACCGCAATAGGCAGTTTTTTGCCACGTAATATACGTCTTGCTTGCGTCGGCGTCTTTCCGCCGCTAGCGTGGAGTCTCAAAAACGATGGTTTGGAGAGATGTGAGAAATTTCGTTCAAAACCTCTTGCAGGCCGGGGTTATGATACGTTTCGCACAACAAGGAGGTTTTGAGACGGTGGCCATCTTGGGATACGCCCGGGTTTCGACGGCGGAACAAAATCTGAAAAGCCAGGTGGACATCCTCACACGCGAGAGATGCGACCGAATTTACACCGATACAGCGAGTGGCTCTACCACAAATCGCCCTGGTCTTAACGCGATCTTAACGGATGCTCAGGAGGGCGACACGATCGTCGTTGTCAGCCTCGACCGGTTCGGCCGGACCGTGGTCCACCTTTTGACACAGATCGAGGAATTGGCCGCGCGCAAGGTCGGTTTTCGCTCCATGCGGGAGAGCATCGACACGCGCAGCGCCGCCGGCAAGCTGACGTTGCAGCTCTTCGCCGCCTTGTCGGAGTTCGAGCGAGCGCGAATCCGTGAGCGGACTCTTGCCGGTCTTGAATCCGCCAGGGCCGCCGGCCGGAAAGGCGGACGTCCATCCAAGATCAATTCAAAGCTCCAGGCACGCGCGCAGAAGATGGTCGATGCGAAGATCTCGAAAGAAGAGATCGCGCGGGCGCTGCAGATCAGCAAGGCGACCCTCTACCGGATGCTTCAGAGCGCGGCACGGTCACCGGAATGATCCGGTTCGTCCCCTTGGTTCTGCTTATTCCTGCTCTCGCCAGCGCGCAGACGGGAACGACCGCGATGGACTGCGTGCCGCCGCTCATCCCGCAGCTCACCGCGTCCGACGAGCTGATCCGAGACTACGGGCCCGAGCTCCGCGCGGAGTTCGACCAATATTTCGACGACGCCCAGACCTACATCCGCTGCCTTCAGGCAGCGAGCGACACGGCGCGTGCCGAGGTCAGTGAGGTCCTGTCCGCCTACGCAGCGATGTTCCCAAATCAATAAGGATGCAATAAACACGTCATGCGCGTAATACGTATCCGATAGCGCGAGAGACCCGCCATGAAGTCCCTCCTAGCCTCTGTTGCCATCGCCGCTTGCAGTGTCCTGCCGTTCGGAGCCGCGCCGGCCGCCGCTTATCAGATCGACTGTGCCATCTTGCTATGCCTCGCAGGCGGCTGGCCGTCGGCGGGCGCATGTATCCCGGCACGCGCCGAGTTCATCCGCCGCATCACCCCCTGGCCGGTGGAGCCGCCACTTCAAATCTGGCGCTGCCCCATGAGCGCGGCGTTCGACGCACGGCCGGCATCGCCGCTGATCCGCCTCTACGACGCCGCCTACGCTCAGAGTGCCGTTTCGCTGGCACCGGCGCCGCGAACGGACGAGCCGACCCGCCTTCCCGCCCCGGCTAAGGACGCGATCCTCCACAACGTCGTTGGCGGGGGTGCTGACATCGACATCAGCGATCCGGTCTTCAACTTCGTGCGCTCGATCCGCGTCTTCGACGTCGACTGGTGGGAATACGATCATGAGAACCAGCATGGAGACCACGATTGCCGCCGCTGGAAGCAGCGCGTCCGGGTTGGCACCTACGGCCTTCAGGGCGACTTTTCCTGGCGGGACGGTGAACCCGGCGACGCCCAGAGCGGCGACGCCGCCTGGTTCGGCTTCCATACTCGCGCCGACAACTCTTGCTCTCATGCCGGCCGGTTCCGCGGCGTCGGCGTCGAGTGGCGCGACCATGAGGGCAATCACGGCTACGAGGTCGTTCGATACTAGGAATTGTGGGGTAGACCAACTGCCCACACCAGAATTGCCGCAGGCATCAAGAACCCTTAAGCCTGTGCAGTAACAAAAACGAGAATCACGAGGAGCAGAAACCACACCCCGAAAAAGCAAACCCCCCGCAAGGCGGCGACCAAGCGAGGGGGAGAGCTGTGAACCACGGGATTGGCGTCCCGAGCGGCCCTAACACCAATTTTCAGGTCCGGTTCTAGCACTCTCCCGACAACCCGAGCAAGTGAAAACCGCATCCGTGCGACCGGTTCTTCTTTGCCTGTTTGCGACCCGCCTTGTCCTGACGAGGCGAGAGACCATGAGCAGAAAAGGGCACAAGCCCACCCCCTCTACCCGAACCTTCGCGGCGTGGATTGAAGACCACGTCCGCCCCCTTCTCATCGCGAACTTCTCCCGACCCCAAGTTTCGGTCCTGATCGACCTCCTGCGCTTCCTAGAGCAGCAGCGGTACGACTTCTCGGCGGATCGCGCCTTTCAGACGCGGCCTCTGTCGAACGCGCGGATCGCCGACGCGCTCGCCGTCTCCGACCGAACGGTTCGGAGATGGTTCGCCCATCTCGAACGCCTCGGCCTGGTCGAGCGAGTCCATCGGAAGAACCCGCATCACCGTTACAAGAACCTGCTGAACCGCGTGCGGTTCTCAGCCTTCTGGGGATGGTTCCGGGAACGGCTGACGAAAGCTCCGGTCGCACAGTGTCCGCCCAATAAGAAAGATATGAATCATATCTCTCTAGGTGAGAGAAAATCCTGTGAAGAGCCGCCAGCTACATCGTCTTTCCCGACCGGAACCATTCGCTACGATGCCTACTGGCGAAATCTGGCAGAGAAGCATCTGCCATCCGGTAGGTGCCGTCCCGATATCAACGTGATCGCGCAGAGGTTCCGCGAGAACCTGCGATCGCACGCCATCGGTCTCGATCATTCCTCGATCACGGCACGATGGATCGCGTTCTGCAAACGGGCGCGGCCAGTATGACGGCTCATGTGTCATCAAGCGGCCCGGGGGCTGCGACATCACCCACCTTGCCTGGACGATGCCCTCCCCTATTCGGAGCGGCGATCATCTCGACGCCGGCGGCCTTGCCTGATCGCGAGAGCGAGCGAACAGCCCTCTCGTATCGTTCCCGGACGAACCAAAACCTCGAGACTACGCCGGTCTGCCATTCCTTCCGCACTCCACGAGGCTCCGTCCGCGGTGGCCGTCCTGGACCTTTCGGGCCCGTGTTTCCAAGGGATGAAACTTGGCGGGCAGCGCGCGCGACGGGCCTTGCCCTTCAAAGGGTAATTTCCCCTGTCCCCGAAGGGCCCATTCCTCGCGAGGCAAATTACCCTTTGACACCCGCTTCCTCTGCCCGGCCCGGGCAATTTCATCGAAACACGAACCCAGAAAGGACTGACAGATGGCTACCGAGAACTTGAAGCTCCGCGTGAAAGCCGGCGAGAAGGAAGGCAAAAACTACTGGGATACCTGCGGGGTCCTCTTCATCAACCGCAACGACGGCGGCGAGATCACCTCGATCCAGGTCCGCCACAACATGTTCCCCGGCGTCGAGATGGTCGCCTTCCCGAAGAAAGACGAGCCCGTCACCGAGTGACGGGCAGAGCGGGCCTCCGGGCCCGCTCCAGTCGCCCACCCGACGAGAGACCGCCGCCATGATTTATCCCGATCATCCCGAGCCGCGCCACGATCTCCCGGACCGCCGGCTCGTGGAGACGCGCAAGATCGTCAGTCCCGAGGGGCACACGATCCATTTGTCCATTGGCTTCGATCCAGCCGAGCCGACGCGGCCGCGAGAGGTCTTCTATTCGGCCGGCTTCCGATCCGGCAGCCAGCTGGAGTTCCAGGTTCAGGACGCCTGCGTGCTGCTGTCGCTGCTCCTTCAACATGGCCACCGGCCGGAAGATGTGGCGAAATCTCTCGCTCGCGCCGAACAGCCGGACCACTCTATCGCCTATGCCAGCGTCATCGGCCTTATCGTGGATGAGCTGACGCGCTGAGCATCTGTCGATCCGGAAGTCCGGATATTCCAGTCGCGCGCGTCATCAGATGAATGTCCTGTAGCGATGCAGAGCGGCCGCCGCGTGGACCAGGCCTTGCCCTTCCATCTTGCGTATGAGCCCGTCGGCATCGAATTGCGGATGCCGCAGGCGTTCTCGCATCCGGCGGATCGCTTCAACCCCGGCCGCACTGTCGAGGTCGAGGCAGTCGGCGATGAAGGCATCGGCAGTCACGGCCTCGATCTCCCAAGCTTCGAGGGGGTCGGCTGGGAAGTCCTTCACGTTGTCGGTGACGATCACGTCCACCTTCGCGTTGATCGCCGCGGCCAGGACATGCACATCGCCCGGATCAGGCAGGGCGAGATGCGCTTCGATTGTGCGGTCATGGAGCACCATGGCCTCCGGGAAGGCGGCGACCATCGCTGCGCGCTGCCGTGCCGTGTCTGCCTTGCCTTCGGTGATCCTCGCGATGGTCCGTTCCGTCTCGTCGAGGATCGCGTCGCTCCAGCGAAGGCGGAAAAGCCCGGCCTCGGCGAGGCTGAGGATCAGGTTCCGCCGCAGCGCGCCGCCGAGCACGCAGGCGTCGACCAGCGCCGTGAACTGGTCCCCGCGCCGCATCAGATGAAATCGGCATCCAAACGCGCGAGTTCATCAAGGGCCTTGCTGCGCTCGGCGTCCCGCCTGGCCCGGTAGGCGAAGAGATCCTCCGCGCGAACGCGTCGATGCCGTCCGACCTTGTGGTGCGGGATCTCACCCTCATCCAGCAGTTTAATGAGGAAGGGCCGCGAGACGTTGAGATGATCGGCCGCCTGCTTCGTCGTCAGCTCCGCCTCGAGCGGCACAAGCGTGAAGCCCCGACCGTCCGCGACGAGGCGCAAGAGCTCGAGCAGCGAGGCGGACAGGGCGGGCGCGAGCGTGATCGGCGTTCGCTGACCCTTCGCATCAGTCAACTCGAGCTCGACCTCGCCATTCTCCTTCGCCTGCGCGGCGAGGATGGTCAGCAGTTGTTCGGCGCCTTGCACCTCGATCTGGTCGGGCAGCCGGTCGTCGAACCGGTTTTGGCGCAACGCGGACATGACGAAAGCCTCCTTTGAGTGGTTCGACATATGTAGGCTTCCGATACCATAAACGCAATAAGTTAAATAAGTGCAACAAGTGCATCCGATGTGGTCGTTGGTTGCTGGTCAGCTGCCGGCCTCTCAGCGAGACCAGCAGACATCCGGCAAGAACACCTGGGCCCCTGCCGTCAGCCTATCGCCTGGCGGCACCGCGCTCTAGTCGGGCCGGGTCCGGCCCTCCCCGAGCCCCGACCCCCTGCCCTCCCTGCGGCCTGACGGGCGCCCGGC
>NZ_QKZL01000022.1 GCF_003253995.1 Palleronia aestuarii | reverse complement strand
ACGGGAAACGTTGCCGCGTGAACAGCCGGCGAACGGTATCCCGTCGCCGAACAATCTTGGCGCGATGAGGCATCGTTCGTAGACAGGGTCCATGATGTCCGCCCTGCCCCTGCGCCCCGTCCCGGTTCCCCGCGAGACGTTGCCCTCCTTCGTGTCACGCATGGCCGCGAAGAACTTCACCTCAGTGATGGAGTTCGCGCAGGACATGGGTTTCACCTTCAGGGCTGTCCTGCTTCTCGACCCCGCGGTGCTGGACAGCATCGCCCGACTGGGCGGTCTCGATGACGACCGGATGGCCGACCTCGTCTCGTGGACGGGGACAGCTATCGGGGACGTACGGACGACTTTCCGAAGTGAGGTCTTCGTGTCCCGCGCATTGCGGAACCCGCAGGTTCGAGGATGTCCGATCTGCCTGCGGGAGGACGCGGACGCCCATGACGGCCGGGCCGTCGAGGCCATGGCGATGCGTGGTCATTGGCAGCTGCGCCATGCGATGACCTGTGTCGCCCACGATCATCCGTTGATCCCGCTATGGCAGCGCGGTCCTGTGCCGGAGCGCTTCGACACGGTCGCGCGCCTGGCCGAGATCGAAGGCGACATCCGGTCCGGTGCCCTGGATCGTCGACGGCGGACGCCGACCGCCTACGATCTCTGGCTCGACGCGCGGCTGGCCACGGGGGACGACGGGACGTGGCTCGCTGGCCATCCGCTCTACGCGGGAACGACCTTCTGCCATCTGCTGGGCCAGGCGCTGCTACGCCTGGGCGATCACGTGGATACAGAGGAAACGGAAGCGCAATGGATCGCCCACGATCTCGGCTTCCAGGTGGCGCGTGGTGGCGAAACCGCTATCGCGAATGCGCTCGCTCACCTCGCGGCGAACACCGATCACTACAATGACCTGCCAAACAAGACCTTCAAACCGCTATACCATCGACTGTCGACCGACCTGCGGGACGACCCGGACTTCGCACCGTTCCGGGCCCTCATGCGCGACAGGATCCTCGCGACCTGGCCGATGGCAGCCGGCGATGACGTGCTCGGCGAACGGCTCGAGGTCCGGCGGCTTCATTCCCTGCGATCCGCCGCCCGCGAGATCGGCGTGGGGTCACAGTTCCTCGAGCAGTTCCTCGTCCGGCATGGCGCGATCGCGCCGGATGACGACCGGCCCGATACCCGGAAAACGTTCGACGCCGCGGCCTACGCCGATCTGCTGGCCGAGATCCCGACGCTCGTCGGGCCGAAGGAGATGCGCCGCGCCATCAGCGCAACACTGCCACAGTTCCGGGCCCTCGTCGACGCCGGCCTTCTCGTGCCACGCATCGACATTTCGACGGTCAAGTTCCCGTGGCGGCTGTCGGACGGGGCGCGCCTCCTCGACCTTCTACGCGCCGGTGCGACCCGGATCGATCCGGCCGATCGAGACTGGGAGCATATCAACCGCGCGCGGATCCGGACTGGCGTCGATCTGCGAAGGATTGTCGAGGCGATCGAGGAGAAGCGATTGCGGGTCGGGCATCGACCCGATCTTGCAGGGTATGCCGGTATCTTCGTTTGCAGGAACGACGTCGACGTCCTGAAGGACCACCGGTCTCGGCGACAAAGACCGGAGTTTCCAAGCGCGGGCGAGTTCGGCCGATCGATCGGATTGCGGAACCGGGCTGATTTCCAAAGGCTCGTGGATGATGGTCATACACCGGGCACGCCGCTCCCGAACCCGAGGACGCACCGCGTACATGTCTATATTACGGAGGAAGACGCTGCGGCATTCCATGCAAAGTTCATGACGATCTCCACGATCATCCGCGAAACCGGTCTGCACCGGAACTCCGCGAACTCCTTGATCGAGAAACGCGGTGTCGAGCGTTTCCGACCCGCCGGCGAGGATTACGGTCCGGTCTATCTCCGGGCAGATGTCGAACGGGCGCTATCCCTGCGACCTTGAGGGAATGTAGGCGGTAAGATGCCCGCCGGGAACCGCAGGTCCGCAAGGTCGAACGCGGCGAGATTAGCGTCAGGTCCATCGCACTCAAATCCGTCTTTTGTCGTAAAAACGGAGAACCGTTGTCGGACGTCACAGTGATATCCGACATCTAAACTCCGTTCTCGCTATTTATCGATATCAATGTTTTCAATACCTTATACATTCAACCGACAGACGTAAAACCGTATTGCGACGTCTCAAATCCGTACTGCGACACGCAATATCCGTCTCAAAGTTTTCAGGCTCACAACCGTCCATAAAAAAACCGCCCCGAAGGGCGGTTTGACCAATAGATTTTTTGGGCAGTCACGAATGCTTTGAACGCCGCCGCCGGTGTCGGTATTCTTCCTCATATCTTTGTAGAACTTTACCGGTATCAACCGTGCTCCAGTTTTCCACTACGAACGGATTCAGTTCTTCATCGGAATCGGTTCGCAATGAATAGGCGTCAGCAAAGTGCCCCATATCGATTACATCGCTGCCGTCTTCGAGGCACTCTCCGATTGCCTCAATCGCGATCTCCAGGGCAACGCCAAACCTAGCTGCCGACGCATGAATCAGGATCTTGATGAACTCGTTCTGCTCAAGGAGCCCATCGTGATCAAGACTAGCATCGATCAGGAGGTCCTCCACCGACGAGCGTAGCAAGAGACCGTCGGTCTTATAGGTCATCGGTTTCAGCTCCATCGGACGGAGGCGTCTCGTCAGAGTAGGATCATGGTTGATCATCGCCCTGCCCTCCAGTGTGGACGTCATGATCAGGCAGATTGGCCACTCCTTGTCCTGTGTGAGGTTCCGGAAACGCTTTGAGAATGCCTCGATGCTGTCGCTTGTTTTGAATCGCCCGCTATCCTGAACCTCATCGAGGTGGATGCCCGCAATCCGTTGCATTTTAAGTTGATGAACGAGAAGCTGTGTCAGGTAATCCTCGTCGCGAGACGTCTTCACCGGGTATCCGAGCGCGCGGAGAATTTCCTTCAAGGTCTCCTTTACGGTTGCCCGGCCGGGAACAATGACGCTGACGATCCGGAATCCGAATTCGCGTCCACCGCTTGCCTCTGCCAAAGCGTGATACTCCGCGATCACCTCTTCCGCGATCCGGGATTTTCCCGATCCCGCAGGCCCGATCAACGCTGCCCCCTTTTGCTCCATTTTACCCGCCTTAAGGCGCGCTTCTCGCGCTTCGAGAACACTGATCACCCGCTTCCGGAATTCTCGGTAGGCATCGGTCTTCACAAACCGCCTTTCGAGCGAAACCAGTTTAGCTGCAGTCCTACCGTACTGATGGAAGGCCGCCAAATCCTGGTCGGAGATCGTCATTTCTTGAGTTTCCGATTTTGGTTGGTTTTCCGTGCTCTCGAGCGTGAGCGGAACCGATCCATGCTGTTTGGTCCATCGCCCTCATACTCCTCTTCGACATCTCCGGTCTCGTCGAATACATCTTGCTCGGTTTCGAAGCCGCCGTAGACCGGATCGATGTACTCGTCAGGATCAATGTATGGCTCCTTGTGACCTCCCTTACCGAAGTCGCGCTCCCGGAAGATGCGATCGATTTCTGCTTGAGTATAACCATGGATTCCGACATCGGCGCTTCGAGCGATCGACTTCGCAAGGTCCCGCCACCGATCACTGGCTTCGTCCCGGGCGCCTTTCCGCATCGAAGCTTCCGCCTCAGCTTGCCGTTTGCGGAACAGACGTTCCGACTGCCATTCGCGCAAAGTCTTCCCCCGCATCATTGGATCGCGGCACGGGACGGAAACCATCTCTCCGTTCGCCAACACGGAGATGGAACCCATGTCGAAGGGATCGATCTTGATTTCCACCTTCCTGCCCGGAGCGGCAATGCGGTCGACGACCCGCGCCCGGCGCTCAAGCCGGATGATCTCATTCGAGTATTCGGCTCCCGCGACTTTAATCCCGGTCGCGCTTACAGTCGCTTGCCCATAAAAACCACAGGCCTCCCGGAGCTGGCTCGGCGACGGCATCTGCGTAATGTCAAAATCGTGACCCCTGGTCAGTTCCTCCCAGACCGCGGACGGCGTACGGAAATGCAGACCCCGATGCGGCGTATTGTGATATTCCGCCACGAAGCTGACGAAGATGATGTGCAGTTCATCATCAGTGATACAGGCTTCTTCCCCCGGTTTACGGTCGTTCCGACGCTGGGGGTTGTTCGCGGTATAGCCAGGCAGGAAACGCGCCAGTTTGAGGTCCAGCGTCCAGAAGTACCGCTCGATGTGGCCCCGGAGATTTGCAATGCCGGCTACAGTGTTCATCAAGGTTCCCGAAACCGTCCGGACACCCTGCGCAAACAACGCACCTCCAAATGGGGTCTTACCGAATTCCGAGCCACTATCATTGACCATTTCAATGATTGCGCAGCGATAATCCCAGAACGACTTTGCGATACCGGCGTCCCTGAAAAGATAAGTCTTGTCCATAAAAACCATTCTCAAAGCTTCCAGTGATGCCTGCTCGTTGGGCGCACGGCAGATCGAGAACCCCAGGATACAGCGGGTCGCGAGATCAATGATCACGACAACCCAGCGACGGACTCGCTTTACCTTCTTACGCTCTTCCTCCGTCATCCGGTTGTACTTCTCTCGGGTCGTGTCGAGCGTCACCACATGGAATTGCCACGCATCAGCCGATACGATCTGCCCGGGAACCGTGGCAATTCGACCATCCTCAAAGGAGTCGAACTTCTTCCTTGCGGCTGAGAGCCCTTCACGCTGCAGGCATACCAGATACGGATCGAGGTAATTATCGATCCAGCGTTCGTAAGTTCGATGGCTAAGGATCTCGATCGGATCAAGATTGTTCTCAAGCCGATATTCGTTGTGCTTCTCGAGATCTTTGTTGAGCTCCTCTATCACGTACGCTTTTGATGGACGCGTCGCACTTGCATAGCCGCCAAGACGCTCAACGATGAAGCAGAAATCAGCGCTTGCCTGAAGGCCGGCATCGAATGGTTCGGCACGGGGAACCAAGAACGCGTTGGGGTCCCCCTGTGAGTTTCGGTACGTTCGGAACCGTACGAGCAGCGTGTCGGCTGAGGGCAGTGGTTTCAGTCTCTGCTTTGAGTTCGGCTTTTCCGTGCCGTAGTTCTTACGTGACTGGTAAGCTTGGTATTCGACATCCATCAGAAGGCGGAAATCTTCCACACCGCTGCGTGTCAGTTTCATGCCCATATTCCGAAATCGCTGCATCAGAGAACAAGTGAAGATAATCTCGTCCACATTCTCCCGCTGTTGTCGGCTCGCGCCGCACAACTCTCGGCTTCCGTAAAGCGCCCGATCCGTCTGCCGCTGCCGGCTGAAGTAGCCGTGATCGATCACAACAGTTTCGTTCTCGATAAGGTGAGGGATGGCTTCGATACGGACCTTACGGAGCTCGACATTGCCGTCGTCCTCGACGACCGCGAACCGAAAATGGGTAAGCTCCTTGCTCATCTTGTCCTGGATCGGCGTGATTTTATCGACCCTCCGGCCTTCAAACGTGACCAGGTCCGATTTCGTGATCTTGTCGAAATACGTCATGCTTTGACTCCCCGAAGCCGCGTGTCGTACGCAATGGGATCGAGAGGGTGCTTACCAATATCTCCGTCACCGATAAGGCGAACAGCCGCCCTGTAACCGCGTCCTCCCAAGCCCGAGCGATCGAGGAGTTCCTGCAGAGAAAAGCTTGCACCCAAGTCATGCGCTGCCCCGAGAACGATCTGATCGGCTTCCGGATCCCAGCCCCTGCGTGCGATGTGAATCTTTAGGGCGCATTCCCGAAACACGGAATGAAAGCTGTATCGGGAGACCACAACGAAACGATCTGCGATGTTGCGCGAACACTGTCGGGCGATGCTTTCGACTTCCTCGAGATACGAAGCGCGCTTTGCTTTCCCCTCATATTTTACCGAGAACAGGACTTCGGAACCATTGCGGAGAAGCGCATGTGCATCGACGACGGTGTGCGATGCAGAGCCATCTGCCTTGAGAAATTCCACCCTTGTTGACTGCTCCCTGAAATTTACCACGTCGGGGTGGGCAGCAAGATTTAGATAGACCTGCGACTCCTCGAACGATGCACACCAGAATTCCTGCATTGCAGTCGTTCGATGCAGCCGAGTAATGAGGGCAGCCTTGCATGAACTGCTCGACTTGCCGAGATCGATCTTCAACAAGTGTGATCGAACAATGCGGTGCGGCTCGTCAGGGTCTGCAAGCGGCGGGAAAGTCAACGTTCCAGCGGCCACGTGCGGAGGATCAACGAAAAGATGGGTCGCGTCGCTCGAAGTCGTGGTAGACATGACATGCCTCTCCTGTTCGCGACCGACGGCACACGGCGCGCATTTGTGTTCAGCATTTTGGGAATCTCCGGTGACCAAGCCGGAATTGTGAATGCTCGATCAGGACACCAAAGGACGGCCGCCGCAGAATGCTGCAACGCCGGGTGATTACCCCTGGCTTCCCGAGGGCTTGGCGTACGCCAGCGGATCAGTTGGCTTCAGGATGCGAACTCAAGAGATAGGTCCGAGACGGAACCTTTTTGAGTGCCCTGAACATGCGCCGTCGCTATGTCTCCTGTTTCCCTTCCGCACCATCGAGGCGTCGGGTGGTGATTCTAGAATGGCTGATGACATTCCCCATGAGAAGATTTGAGTCAAGTCACTGATTTTAAGTGCGAAAATTGTTGCTCGTAACTGCTTTCCCGACGTTTGGATCATCATGCTGTCCCGTGGATCGATCACGATTTTCGTCCCCCGCTGCACGATCCGGCCATCGGCACCCCTCCTCGTCTCTCACCAACGTAATGAGATCGGGCATGGCTCGCCAGTGAGTTGTACAACTTGAAAATACCTCTATCAGCACCTGATAGACGATGTTGGACAGTCCACTGTGAACTCTGGGCTTTTAGTCTTCGGCATAGTCTAAGATGATCTCCCGAAAAGCGAGCTGGGGGATAACATGAATTTGGAAGGTATCCTCCGCGAAGCCGGGCTGCTTACTTTTGCCGGGCTCGCCGGGCTCTTCCGGATCGGCCTTCTCCGTCGATGTGATCAGCTGTCGCGCATCTTCGTGGAGAACACGGATATTCGGCTCGGTGTTGAAAAATTCGCAAGCAAGACACCGGGGGTGTTGACCGACGGCGCCGTATTTCTCGACGGGCAGAGCTGGGATAATCAGTTTGAATATGCTTGCGACCTCATCTCCCTCGCCAGCGACGATGGCGTCACGTCATCGTGGCCGGATCGAAACGTTGCCAAGAAGTTCGTCAGTCCGATCTCTTTGGATAAGGTCACACGGTTTTCCTTCGAACCGGCCATTCACCCGTGCCTCTTACATGCCCGTGACCTTGCTGCACTCAACCTCCCACCACACCGGACACCTGATTATCCGGTAAGATATGCGGGTATTGGCGAAGATGTCCGGCTAATGGCGTTTGCAACTCGTTTCCTGGACCTCAGAGTCTATGTCGACACTGGACCTCCTTGGGAACGGAGTGTCCCGTTCGAAGAAGATGAACCATCTACAGACGACCCTGATATCGAAATCTCGTTCCCTCCGAACAAACAGCAGCTGCAAGACATGGATCATTTGAAGGCAAGCGTCCTTGCGATGCGCGTCCCTCAATCGCTCGCCCGTGGGCGCCTTGACGTCGAAAGCGTCATGCTGAGGTATCTAAGTCAACAGTCCGCTTCCGCTCGCATTGTGGTGTCGGAAAATGTGCTGGCCGGTCGCAGAAGGTCAAATCACACTGTTCGGTCAGAATTGGTAGAGGCCAGACGAATCAAGCATATCACCGAACTGCCTTTAGCACCGGCAAACCGCCAACCTGATAGTCGGTTCATTCTCGACCTAGATACGGATGATCATCCCAATGCATCCTTTGTTGTGAGAAGGTCAGATTTGCTTTCTACTTGGCCTGAATGGACACCGACCATACGCGAGCGGCGCGGAGCGGTTCAGCAAGTATCCTATGATGAAGTGCGCGCGGCGAATGGATCCTTGGCACCTGTCAGGTTTCTTTCGACAGGCCCTCTTCGCGGAGGTTCGATTGCAAAGATAATTTCAAGGGGGAGGGAGCCGGAGCGAGTTCGGCTCAGCGACGTCTTCGACGTGATCAGACCCAAGACGACCCGCGGCGAACAATGGGGCGAAGAGAGAGTGACAGAGGTCACCCCAAGCGACATCTCCGATTACGGCGAGATCTTGGGGACTTCCCGGAAGATATCCGTGCGCGAAGGCATCTTTGTCAGGCTCGAAGAGCAAAAGCTACGGGTGAATGACATCGTGCTAGCGCTGAAGGGTCCGGTTGGACGGGTGGGACATATCCCGATGAGGGCGGCAAGCGAGGAACGTCACGACTGGTGGGCTTCTCAGTCCCTGGTAATTATCCGAGCCAAGCGCCGGACAGCTGCTGAAGCAGGTCGTCCTTCATGTGACCCTCGCCTCCTATTCATGTATCTTCTCACCCCTTTACTTCGAAATCACTGGAGAGACATCGCAACCAATCCTCGCAGCCCCACGATTCCATTAGAAGAGATCGAAAGACTCGCCTTGCCTGAAGGCCTTTATAAAATTGGAACGTTGACCGACACAAGAAGTGGAGAGGAGATGGCTGCAGCTCGCACCGCAATACTTGCGGAGTTTGATACGCTACGAAACAATCTTTTAGCTAGACGCGAACTGGATCAGCAGCTGGATGACGGTTTAGCGAAGGTCTGCAAGCTGACCAGTGATAAATAGAGAACTCGGCATAAATCGCAGGAATTAAATAGGCCTTGTCATTCGTCTATTACGGCCCCACCAGTTTGCGCGATTCTCTTTATAATTCTATCACAACAGCGAAGGTGCATTCTATCCCTGAAATCTGAACGCTATGTAGCCCGGAGTTTATAGCCACGCTGTTCATGTCACACTGGCGTTATCTCGGTCGCTTATCGCAGCGGCGACGTTGAAGAGGCGATCCTCTAGATCTAAAGGAGTTCTTATAGGACATCTGATCAACCAGCAAGAAACTTTGCGATATTGCGGATAAATCGTTCCTGTTCTGTTTCATGGACCAAACCTAATTATTGAAAGTTCTGGTCCACTCTAGCGCGTTCCGTTCAACCTGCCGCGGTTTTATCACCCTTGATCGAGGTAATACTGGCGAGGCGAAGCTTGAGGGTCCGGGCGGACGTGATAAACGCGCCAAGCGCATCCGAATGCTGCTGAGCGCGCGCCCGTGCGGGAAACGCACGGAACGGATAAATGGCCATCCCCAGCAGGCAGAGCCCGCTCAAGGCGCAAGCGAAAAGTCCGACGATTCCGTCCGACGACATGTAGGGTGACAAGATCCCGAAAAACGCGGTCGCTCCGAATGCAACTATGATGATCCGGTAGGTCATCCGATCACGCTCGCTCAGCCACCATTTTCGTTCGCTGTCTCCGCGGAGGATCACCTTGTCGAGGCTACCTTGCAGATAGTCGACGACATGCGGCACATCAAAGTCGGTGGACGCGCGTCGTCGTTCCAGCGCATGGGTCAAATTGTCGAGGTCCCGCGCATCGTTGTCTTCGTTGCGGATCAACTCAGCAATTTCTCCCTCTGCCCGAGACCGGTCTCGCATCCCGTTTTGTTCCCGTTCGATCGCCTCCTCGATCAAGGTCAGGATATAATCAATCCGATCCGCAGACATCTGGAATCCCTTCTTCTTGACCCGACCCGGGTAAACGAATCGCGTCTCTGTTTATCAGGATAATCCCCATCGCGACGATGAATACACTAAATTCCCGAAGGTGAAACGTTGAATATTAAATTGCATAGTGCACTTTAATATTATGCGAAAAATATATCCGGATTTGACTAACAGGTTTATGCGAATGCGGAAAATCTATGGAGAGCTCGCTCTAAAAAGAGAGAGGGGTTCCTGTTTTCGCAAAAGGTTCGGATTGAAGTTGCTTGCAGGCCACCCTTGCCCGCATCAGGAAGGACCGCATTCACGCCGGCTACGGGACCGCGAGGCATGTCATTCGGTTCTATGGGGAGCCTAGGACGCTCCAGCGTTTCACCGTGCGCACAGCGGCGGGGGTGAGGCCGTTGGCGTGTTCATGCAGCGCGATGCTGCGGTGGTGATGACGCACCGAACGGCGGTCACCTGCTACTAGTTACGGCGATGTCATGACGGGTCATCCATATTCGCTCATGGATCAATAGTGGATTGACGCGCTGCAGGCTGCCAATCCGACCGCCGGACAAAAAGCTCCGTTCTGGCGAGGGCTGCCTTCAGGGAAGCCAGCCCGCGTCCAGCTGTGCGTCGTACGTGGCGTGGATCTGCATCAGGGTCGTCTCGCCATCTCGCCAGAACCGGGCCCACCCGACCTGGGGGCGATAAGCCGCCCCGGCATCGAGACAAACGGCACAATGCGTATCGACACCGTCAAGCGGCGCCAGTTCGCCCGGATTGCCCGTTAGCCGCCCCCGCAAGGCCGGTGTATGCCCATGCACAACGATGGTCCGTCCAACCGCTCGGGCACCTGTCTCGGATTCCACGTCCCAACCACCCTGCCATGTCAGGAACTCGTGACGGATCCACGCCCAGTGCCGGTCGTCGACCGGGCGGCGACGGTCGAGATGTACAGCATCATCAACCTCCGGATCGAGACCGGCATGGACAAACACAAAGTCTCCGATCCGGGTGTTGGACGGCGCGGCGCGAACCATGTCCGCGAACCCGTCCGGCAGTCTGTCGTTCAACAAACGGAGGCTATCGCTCCATGGCCTCCTGCGCCATTCGCCCTCGATTTCGTCCATCAAGGTCGCCCCGCCATTGCCGATCCAGAGTGCGGGATCGACACCGTCAAGAACGTCGAGCAACATCAGCTCGTGATTGCCGGGAAGCAGGACGAAGCGATCGGCTCGGGTCAGGGCATCGGTATCAAGCGCGAGCCGGATAGCCCTGAGACTGTCGGGACCGCGATCAATCAGATCCCCGAGAAGGACGATGACCCGCTCTGTTCCTGGTTCACGCTCTGTTTCAGCGATCTCATCAAGGCAAGCGGACAGGAGATCCGCCCGGCCGTGGATATCTCCGACGGCGAACACTTCGGTTCCGTCCGGAACGCTTCCCGGCATGACCCGGGGAGGCAAGCTGACATGCATCGCGGCGATCGAGAAGGTTATATCCACGTCACCGTACTCGATGAAGGAGGACAGGTCGAACGCCTGCAGTGGCTATCAGCGTTTCGGCACGGATCGATCGGATATCCGCCCTTTCCTCCCCTCCGCCTGCGGCTGCGTGCTATGCTTGGATCGCTAGCTGGCAAGCGATGGGAGTGGCGAGGGCAGCCGATATGTCCAGCAAAGGGACTTCACATGCTAAATGTACCACCAGGCACGCCTGCATCAGTAGACGAATTCTGGCATGAAATTGAAGGCATCCATGCCACTCTTACAACCGCGGGGGCCACAGGAGCATGCCAGATCGTTCCACCCCGCGGATGGGTGCGCGCGACACGAGCGGCAGCGGACGCGATCGCCGATCGGCTTGCCAGGAACCGGGGCACGGAAGCGAGTATCCTCGACTTCAAGGAAAAATTTGGAGGGGCGCGCCTCTATGTTTGTGCTCCAGGCATAGAGTTGAACGACATAACGGCGGCCCTGACGGAGGTGACGGGACGGACTTGCATGCTGACGGGAGCAAATGTCGAGAAACGGTGTCACACGGGGTGGCTCGCTCCGCTGTCGGACGAGGCGATACGCGAGATGCAGAAAGGCGGTCGAACGGACTTCGATCTGCTCCTCTATCCAGCCAGAAGCGTTTATGTCTCTTAGAAACCCCTCGATCAGGATCGGCGCTCGTATTCCGATTATCCTGAGTCAGTCGTCCCCTTTGCAGACCGTCAGACTTTCTTCGTGGTTTAGGCGATAACGATGCAACCGTTCGACCGCCCCCCACAGCATATGTGGTGCGAACTTGGGTCAGCGTCGATCCAAGGTAGGAAGCGGTACACCATTAAAACCGATTCCAGCCACGAGCGCCTAGCGTTTTCTCGTGCTGATTATCATAGCGTCGGAAGTAGATATCCCGTCATTAGCTTCCGAAGGCCAAGGGCCGCGCCGATCCAGATTGCAATCAGTGTCACCGGAGCGCTGAACGCAAGGAATGAGAAAGCCGAGAGGCCCTGCCCGATCGAACATCCGGAGGCCGTCACGGCACCCCATCCCATCAAGACAGCCCCCATTATCTGCCGCCGCAGTTCTCGCGGATCATCGCAGGCTTCCCATCGGAATTGCCCCCGTTCGAAGGATCCAAGAAACGCGCCGGCTACAACGCCGGCCACGGATCCAATGCCGAACGACAAATGCGCGCCGGAGGATGTCATAACATAGAGGAGGAACTCCCCGATCGGGGCGGAAAACGTGTGCGATACAACGGGTAATTCGTCGAACCCGGTTTGGTTGAGCCACGATGTTGCGATCCAAGCGAAGGCAATGGCCAGCCCAACGATCGTTCCCCATATTAGCCCACCAAGACGAATTACGCCGTGTACAGGTCCGACGATCGATGCCGCTATGATCACGACGCCAATCACACACCCGACGAGCCATATCGGCATACCGATTAACGGCCCCAGTACATGCGCAATACCCTGGGGTGCCGTAGCCTCCATTCGTGGAAACAGCGAAGTGCGCAAACCAGCGAGGGGCCCCGACAACGTGGCGTAAGCCGCGAGCCCCATCACCAAGACGATGACGAGTGACCGCAGATCGCCGCCCCCGGCACGGGCAAGCGCGCCGTATCCACAATTTCCGGCCAACGCCATGCCGTAGCCGAAGGCGAGACCGCCCAGGATCGCTGCAGCAAGGCTCCACGTTTCGGAAAGATAAAAACTTTCGGTTGGGTCCACCAGACCCAGCGCCATTGCGACGAAACTTAACACCATCGCGCTTCCGATGGCGACGCCCCACATGCGCAGCCGTGTGCAGTCATTACCGTAGAGCTGATCTTCGATCGCGCCCAATGTGCAGAACCGACCGAGACGTGCCGCGAGTCCTAGGACGATCCCGCTGATCAGTCCGATCAACGCGGCAAACCCCGGCTCGCCGATTAGAGCAATCATGTATCCTCCCGCCCCGACCTCTCAGGTGCAGAACAGGTCGTAGACGACGTCCATAATCTTCTGCGTGCGGTCATCGGTCAACGAATAGTAGATTGCCTTCCCGTCGCGGCGGGTCGTGACGAGGTTCTCCTGCCGCAAACGCATCAGCTGCTGCGAGACCGCCGCTTGGCGTGCCGACAAGAGGGCTTCGAGCTGCGTCACCGATTTTTCGCCGGTCGCGAGATAGCACAAAATCATCAGGCGGCTCTCATGGCTGAGTACCTTGAGAAAATCGGCTGCATCGCGCGCATTCTGCGCCATGCGATCGAACTCCTCGTCCGTCGTATCTTGGCGAAAGACCGGCAGCGGCAAGATCAAAACTCCGAATTTCCATGCAGGCTGCGTCAAGCGGGACGGGATACCGTTAATCGTTCCATGCGCTCATGGCAAACATGGCCCGCGTCACACTTGGGTGCTAGCGGTTCTCCCTGCGATCCATGAGCGCGTCCAGCATTGGCCAGAAGAAGTTCTCCCCAGGATACCCTTCAATCCGGCCTACCTCGTTGCCGTTCTCGACAAGGATGAAAGTCGGCGTCACCCGCGGGGGGCTGTCGAGCATCAACTCTGCCGGAACGGGCTGATGCAAATCGATCCTGCGGAGCGGCGCAACCTTGCCCTCAACACTCTCCGCGTACCCCGGTGCGACCTCGGCATTCCATTTAGCGCACCAGGCGCATCCATCCTGCTCGACCATCACGAGCGCAGTTTGGGCGTTGAGAGGACCCGCCAGCAGAACAGTCGCAAGAACCAATATGAAAGGTCGCAAAGCCATTCCTCCGCCAAAGAACTTGACGAAGTACATATTCCAAATGTTCTATCTATCAAAGGGAGGAATGGATGTTTGACGTGACGCTTGGCGGCGCGATGCTGGCAGGACTACTGTCCTTCCTCTCGCCCTGCATTCTGCCGATGGTTCCGTTTTACCTCGGCTATCTTGCCGGAGGATCGCTGCAGGCCGTTGGAGCGGACGGCAGGGTTCCAGCCGCCTTGCGGTCGCGAGCTGTGCTAGGCGCGCTTTTCTTCGCCGCGGGGATCATTACCGTCTTCGTCGCTCTCGGCGCATCTGCCTCAATGGTCGGTCAGGCGCTTCGATCCTGGTTCGACATTCTGCGCTACGTGGCGGCGGCAATCATTGGAATTATGGGGCTGCACTTCCTTGGCATTGTGCGCATCCCCTTGCTCTACCGACAGTTCCGGGCCGAACCGGGCGACATGTCGAACCTGTCGCTCGCCGGTGCCTACGTCGTCGGTCTAGCCTTCGCCTTCGGTTGGACCCCCTGTGTTGGACCCGTGCTCGCCGCGATCCTTTTCACGGCCGCAGGTGCGGAAAGCGCAGGTCGCGGCGCTCTCCTGCTCTTAGGCTACGGGATTGGCATGACGTTGCCGTTCGTGCTCGCGGCAGCGTTCGTGCAACCCTTCACGCGTGCCATGAGCCGCTTCCGCCGCCATCTGGGCATCATAGAGAAGGTAATGGGTACGCTTCTCATCGTTTTTGCCCTGCTCATCGCCACGAACTCGGTCAACGCCATCGCGCAGTGGATGATCGAGACATTTCCCATCTTCAGTCGCTACGGCTAAAGGAGACTGCCATGCTTCGCGTTGTCGCAATTCTCTGCATCTTCGCACTGCCCGCCCTGGGCGCGCCGCGCGATCCGGTGATCGGCGACGACGGCCTGCACAAGGCACCGTGGATGCAGGACACGTTCAAGGATCTGCGCGAAGATCTTTCCGAGGCCGACACCGAGGGCAAACGGCTTCTCGTCATGATCGAGCAGCGCGGCTGCATCTACTGTACCAAGATGCATGAGGAAGTTTTCGTCGTGCCCGAGATCGACGCGATGCTGGCCGAAGACTTCTTCGTGGTACAATTGAACATGTTCGGCGACGTTGAGGTGACCGACTTCGACGGCGAGACCCTGTCCGAGAAAGACGCGGTCCGGAAATGGGGCGCAATGTTCACGCCGACACTCATGTTCTTTCCCGAGCATGCCGATGATGTGCCCAACGACGCGGCAGCCTCGGAAGCAGCCGTGGTGACGATGCCCGGCGCTTTCGGGCGCTGGACCACGGAGAACCTTCTGACCTGGATCCTAGACGAAGGATATGACGGCGACGAACCATTCCAGAAGTACCACGCGCGCATGATCGAGGCACAAGATGGTGGGAAATGAACGCATAACGCATTCGGAATCTAAAATCTGTCATTGATTGCCCGCGTCTGCTGTGCGTAGGATGACAGCAATGGTGCCCGGCACCTAAGGGAGGAATTATGACGCACCTGACACGGCTTTTGGCCGGCGTTGCCCTGTCTTTATCTACGACGGCGCACGCGGCAGACGCTCCAGCCCCCAGCGATGTGACTTACGATGAATACGGGGCGGTCGATGCGTCCTTGACGGGCGAACCCGGTGATCCAGCCGAGGGCGCAAAGATTCTTGCCGACAGAAGTCTCGGAAACTGCGTGACGTGCCATCAGGTTTCCGATCTTGCGGACGTACCCTTCCAAGGTGAGGTCGGTCCGGCGCTCGACGGCGTAGCGGACCGCTGGACCGAAGCGGATCTGCGGGGCATCGTCGCGAATGCTAAGCAGACTTTCCCCGGAACGATCATGCCCGCGTTCTACAAGAGCGATGGGTATATCCGTCCAGGTGACGCCTTTACTGGAGCGGCGGCCGAAGGGCCGCTCGATCCGCTATTATCGGCTCAGCAGATCGAGGACGTAGTAGCCTATTTAATGACCCTCAAGGAATCCTGAGGAGGAACACGATGTATCTATCCCGTAGACAAACGATGGCTCTCGGTACGGCCGCGTTGGTGTTTGGACCTCGCATCGCCTGGGCCACGGCCACTGATGACGCGATCGCTGAGTTCACCGGCGGTGCCGATGTGGCCGAGGCAACGGGACTGACGCTGACGGCGCCCGAAATTGCCGAGAACGGCAATACCGTTCCGATCGAGGTCGATGCGCCGGGCGCCGAATCGATCATCGTACTGGCGTCCGGCAACCCCAACCCCGATGTCGGCACATTCGCCTTCGGGCCGCTTGCGGCGTCCCAGATGGCTTCGACCCGTATTCGCCTCGCCGGTACGCAGGACGTAGTAGCAGTTGCCAAGATGGCGGACGGCACCTTCCAGCGCGCCAGCCAGGAAGTGAAAGTCACCATCGGCGGCTGCGGCGGTTGAGTTCGGACAAGGAGAGAGAGAATGGCAGAGAACGTCACACCCCGCGTCCGCGTACCTTCGAAGGCCAGCGCCGGCGAGGAAATCACGATCAAGACCCTGATTTCGCACCCGATGGAGTCGGGTCAGCGCAAGGACAAGGAGGGAAATATCATCCCCCGGTCGATAATTCATCGCTTCGTCACGACCTTTAACGGGGAGACCGTGATCGATGTTACGATGGAGCCCGCGATCTCGACGAACCCATATTTCGAGTTTGTTGCGAAGGTCCCCGAAAGCGGCACCTTTGAGTTCACGTGGTTCGACGACGATGGGTCGGAATACACCGAGTCCAAAGACGTCACGGTCGGATAATACCGTTATCCTTCAGGGGGAGGAGACTGATGATGAAGATGACCCTCACGTCGAGCGGCTTGATACTGGCAGCGCTGGGTGGAGCCGCATTCGCGCAGGAGGAGCCTGAACTCGTCATCAACGGCGAGATCCCGATTACCACGCGTGCCGAGGCGCCTGCATCGGTCGAAGGCGCGCTGCCGGAGGTGATCTCGGGCTGGGAGTTCCGATCTCCGGAAACCCAGTCTCTCGAGGAAGACGACTTCGAGAATCCGGGCATGATCTTCGTCGATGATGCCCGCGCGCAGTTCGATACTGCTATGGGGCCGGACGATCAGGCCTGCTCGTCCTGCCACGATACGCCCGAGGATCTCGCCGGTGCTCGGGCCGTCTACCCGAAATGGGACGAGGAGCACGGTGAAGTTCAGACGCTCGAGATGCAGGTCAACGAATGCCTGACCGAGCGGATGAGCACTGACGCCTGGGAGTACACGTCGAACGACATGACCAACATGATGGCGTTGCTCGCCTCGGTTTCTCGCGGAATGCCGGTCAACGTTGCCATCGATGGTCCCGCGCAATCCACATGGGAGCAGGGCAAAGACATCTACTACACCCGTTACGGACAGTTGGAACTCGCCTGCGCGAACTGTCACGAAGACAATTACGGCAACATGCTCCGCGCAGATCACCTGAGCCAGGGGCAGATCAACGGATTTCCAGCCTATCGTCTCAAGAACGCTCAGCTGAACTCCGTCCACGACCGCTTCAAAGGGTGTATTCGGGACACCCGGGCAGAAACCTTCGAGCCGGGAAGCCCCGAATTCATCGCGCTTGAACTCTATGTCGCATCACGCGGCAACGGCTTGTCCGTAGAAGGCCCTTCGGTCAGAAACTAACCCAATCGCCCCGTCGGGATTGCCCTGACGGGGCGTTTTCTATTCGGACACATTCCGAAATAAGAATGCAAATACTGGAGTTGCCATGATTCCGCGTCGACATTTCCTTCAAGCCGGACTGGCCGCCTCGGCCCTTTGGGGAACGTCTGGCTTCGGAAACTGGTCGCGCCTTGCGGCGCAGCAATCGCTCACCCAGGAGGGACTGATCGGCGAGAGCGGATCGGGCAACGTCACGCTGATCCATATCACAGACATCCATGCCCAGACCCAGCCGATCTGGTTCCGCGAACCGTCGATCAATCTCGGCGTCGGTCAAGCTGAAGGACAACCCCCTCATCTGACCGGGAAAGCGTTCCGCCAGCTCTACGGGATCGATGATGGATCGGCGCTCGATTACGCACTGACATACGAGGATTTCACGGCACTCGCCCGCGAGTATGGTCGAATGGGCGGGCTCGACCGGATCGCAACCGTGGTCAAGGCGATCCGTGCGCAATCCCCCGAGGCAATCCTCCTTGATGGCGGCGATACTTGGCAGGGGTCCTTGCCTGCGCATCGGACCCAGGGGGCGGACATGGTGCACCTCTTCAATGCGCTCGGTGCCGAAGCGATGACCTCACATTGGGAGTTCACCCTTGGGATCGAGCGGGTGACCGAGATCATCGAGTCCGAACTGCAGATGCCGTTCCTCGGCGCCAACATCTTCGACGCGATGTGGGACGAGCCAGCCTATGAGGCGATGACCAGCTTCGAGCGTGGCGGGACTAAGATTGCCGTGATCGGACAGGCCTTTCCCTACCTGCCGATCGCCAATCCGTCTTGGATGTTTCCCGATCTGAGCTTCGGCGTCCGTCAGGAACGGATGGCCAGCGTCGTGCAGGAGGCTCGTGACGGTGGCGCCGAAGTGGTTGTCGTTCTCAGTCACAATGGCTTCGACGTCGATCGCAAAATGGCTGCCGATGTGCCGGGCATCGACGTGATCCTGACCGGTCACACCCATGATGCCTTACCCGAACCGGTGCAGATCGGCGAGACCTTCCTGATTGCAAGTGGGTCGCACGGAAAGTTCGTCTCGCGCGTCGATCTCGACGTCCGTGATGGCCGGATGCAAGGTCTCGAGCACCGGTTGATCCCGATTTTCTCGGACGTGATCGCGCCCGACCCCGAGATGACGGCGCTGGTGGAGGAGACTCGCGCGCCTTTTAAGGAAGAGCTTACCGAAGAAATCGGAAAAACCGACAGCCTGCTCTACCGCCGCGGCAATTTTAACGGTACCTGGGACGATCTGATTTGTGATGCGCTGCTGGAGCAGCGGGATGCCGAGATCGCGCTCAGCCCTGGCTTCCGTTGGGGCGCGTCCTTGCTGCCGGGCGATCCGATCACGCGAGAGGACATCTTCAACGCTACGGCAATGTCCTATCCCGCTGCGTACCGCAACGAGATGTCGGGCGAGATGCTGAAGATCGTGCTCGAGGACGTGGCCGACAACCTCTTCAATCCCGATCCGTACTATCAACAAGGCGGCGACATGGTTCGCGTGGGGGGCTTGGGCTACCGGATCGACATCATGCAAAAACAGGGCGACCGGATCAGTGACATGGTCCTTCTGGCCTCGGGGGAGGCTATCGATCCCTCGCGCAACTACGTCATCGCCGGCTGGGCCAGTGTCAACGAAGGCACCGAAGGTCCGCCGATCTGGAACGTGGTCGAAGCCCATATCCGCGACCGTGGCACCGTCTCGGTAGCCGAGAACACGACCGTTGCTCTCAAGTCGGAGAATTAGGATGCCAAGACTAGGCTTAGCCGCCGTCCTGTGGTTTGCAGCCTCTGCCGCGCTCGCTGAGGGCGAAACGCACCGCGTCGCCGTCCATGTCGACGAGAACGACACTCAGGTGATGAATATGGCACTGAACAACGTCGCGAACGTGGCCGAGTACTACGCCGAGCAGGGTGATGAAGTGGTGGTCGAGGTCGTCGCCTACGGGCCCGGACTGCACATGCTGGTGGAGGCGGACAGCCCGGTCGCCGATCGGATCGAGACGATGTCGATGGAACTGTCCAATCTCAAGTTTTCGGCCTGCCAGAACACGCTTGACGGCATGGAAAAAAAGGCCGGGCACGAGATCGCGCTCATGCAAGAGGCCTCGATGGTGCCCTCGGGCGTCGTACGGCTGATCGAGTTGCAGGAAGACGGCTACGCCTACGTGCGGCCTTGAGCCCCGGATGGAGGATGACACGATGACGAGAACTACACGCCGGGGAGTACTGAAGGTCGGCCTTGCCGTCGGCGCCGGGCTGGCCGGGGGGCGTGTGATCGCCCAAGATGCCGATCCCGCCATTACCAATCTCCAGCCATGGATGCAGCAGCTTGGTGAGGGCGTCGATGCTCGTCCCTACGGCCATCCGTCGGAGTATGAGGCCCACGTGGTCCGCCGGAACGTCGAATGGTTAACGGCAGACCCGGTCAGTTCGGTCAACTTCACGCCCCTACATGAGCTCGATGGGATCATTACGCCGAATGGCCTCTGCTTTGAGCGTCACCATTCGGGCATTGCTGAGGTCGATCCAGCTGAGCATCGGGTGATGATCAACGGCCTTGTCGAAACGCCGCTCGTGTTCACCATGGCCGACTTGATGCGCTTTCCACGCGTTAACCGGGTGCACTTTCTCGAGTGCGCCGCCAATTCCGGCATGGAATGGGCCGGTGCGCAGCTGAACGGCTGTCAGTTCACGCACGGAATGATTCACAACGTCCAGTATACCGGCGTGCCGCTACGTCTCCTTCTCGAGGAAGCCGGAGTTAGAACTGACGGCAAGTGGCTGTTGGCCGAAGGCGCGGACGCCGCCGCCATGACCCGTTCGATTCCCATGGAGAAAGCTCTCGACGATTGCCTCGTCGCCTTCAAGATGAACGGCGAGGCTCTGCGCCCTGAGCAGGGGTATCCTGTCCGACTGGTCGTCCCCGGCTGGGAAGGCAACATGTGGGTAAAATGGCTGCGCCGCCTCGAAGTTGGAGATCAGCCATGGGAGCACCGAGAGGAAACGTCGAAATACACTGATCTCCTCGACAACGGAAAAGCGCGAAAGTTCACCTGGGAGATGGATGCCAAGTCGGTCATCACCAATCCCTCGCCGCAGGCGCCGATCACCCATGGAAAGGGCCCCCTCGTCATAACCGGCATCGCCTGGTCAGGACGCGGAACGATCCCGCGGGTCGATGTGACGACCGATGGCGGGATGACCTGGAACGCGGCACGGATGTCGGGGCCGAGCTTCAACAAGTCGATGCACCGCTTCTACTATGAGATGGACTGGGATGGCTCGCCGCTCCTTCTGCAATCGCGCGCGATGGATTCCACGGGCTACGTGCAACCGACGAAAGACATGCTTCGCAAGGTGCGCGGCGAGAACTCGATCTACCACAACAACGGCATCCAGACCTGGTCCGTGAACGAGAACGGGGAGGCCGAGAATGTCGAAATCTCTTGAAACCGTAAAGATCCTGGTTCCAGCTCTTACAGGCACGGCGGCTTTGCTGGCGCTCTCCGTCGTGACGGCCGATCACATGGTTCATCGACCGTCGAATGATGTCCGGCCGGAACCGGGAATTCCCGTGGCGGTGAATGGAGCAAAACCCGAAGAGGTCGCACCTGAGGCACCCTCTTATGCAGGCCTTGCGACGCCCGCGAATGCCCAGGAGGCATCCGGCACGAATGCTCCCGCGGACGATATAGAAGGCACCATCCTGTCCCGTGACGGCGGCTTCGGCCTTGGTCGCGAAGCGCTGCTCGACGAGATCGCGGCTTGGGACATCGATATCCGTCCCGATGGGCAGGGCCTGCCTGAAGGCTCCGGTGATGTCTGGACCGGCGAGGAAGTCTGGGTCGAAAACTGCGCGATGTGCCACGGCGATTTTGGTGAGGCCGTCGGCCGCTGGCCCGTGATCGCAGGCGGCTGGGACACGCTTGCCCGTAAGGACCCGGTCAAGACCGTCGGCAGCTACTGGCCCTACCTCTCGACCGTCTACGATTACATTCATCGCGCCATGCCATTCGGGAACGCGCAATCGCTGGAGCCCGACCAAGTCTACGCGCTGACGGCCTACATCCTTTATCTCAATAACATTGTGGAGGATGACTTCGTCCTGTCCAAGGAGACGTTCGCGGACGTCGAGATGCCGAATACCGACGGCTTCTTCATGGATGACCGGGCCGAGACCGAGCTCGAACAGTGGCGGACCGAGCCGTGCATGGAAGCGTGCAAAGACGCTGTCGAGATCACGATGCATGCGGCCGTGCTCGACGTGACCCCGGGCACCGACGAGAAAGCCGTGGACGAGGCGGCGAGCGCTCCAGCCGAAGCCGTCAGCGACACCGACATGGCGGCAGAAGGCAACGCGACATCGCTCGAGGTCGCGGAGGCGGATGCCGAGACGGTTTCCGAAGAAGGCGTGGCGGCCACTTCTGACACTGAAGCTGCGCCGGACGAGGTCGCGGCGCTCGATCCCGAGCTCGTCGAAGCCGGCGAAGGGGTCTTTCGCAAATGCCAAGCCTGCCACGCCGTAGGCGAGGGCGCGAGCAACAAGGTCGGCCCGCAATTAAACGGCGTCGTGGGTCGGACGATGGGCGACGCGGAAGGATTCAAGTATTCGTCTGCGCTTCAGGAGGCGAATAGCGAAGGTCGCATCTGGAACGAGGAAACGCTCGCCGCCTTCCTCGAGGATCCGCGTGGCTATCTTCCCGGCAACAAGATGTCCTTCCGCGGCCTGCCCAAGGTGGAGGATCGTGAGGCCATCATCGCGTTCCTGGCGAGCCACGGGGATTGATCCGCAGGCCGGCGTCCTAAACGGCGGCCTCATTTGAAATTCGGGTGACGACTGACCTGAGCAAAATCCATGGGAGGTGGATATGCGATATGCCCTTATACTGGCTCTAGCGATAGGTCTTGGAAGCAAGGTTTCGGCCCAAGAAGTCATTACCTACGAGTATGACGGCAGCATGGAGGATGCTGCGTTTGGTGTGGACACGGCGATCGTCAATCGCGGACTTGTTGTCGACTTTGTCAGCCATGTCGGCGACATGCTCAATCGAACGGGCGACGACGTGGGCTCTGATACCAAGCTTTTCGAAGCAGCCGATGCCTACCTGTTTTGTTCGGCGGTCGTATCGCGCAATGTGATGGAAGCCGATCCAATGAACATCGCCTACTGTCCCTATAGCGTTTTCGTCGCTGAGCGGGATGGAAAGGTCATGGTGGGCTACCGAACCTACCCGGATGGCCCCATGGACGAAGTGGAAGCCCTGCTTGATGAGATCGCACGAGAAGCCTCCGGGCAATGAACTATGACGGTCTGTTCGCCCGGGCGATCGATGACCTGAAGGTCGAGGGCAATTATCGCGTCTTCGCCGAGCTGGAACGCCGACGCGGCGCCTTCCCTCGTGCAAAGCGTCTCGTTGGATCGAAACTGGCAGACGTCACTGTCTGGTGCTCGAACGATTATCTGGGAATGGGTCAGCATCCAGACGTCCTCGCCGCGATGCATGCCGCCCTCGACCGAGCTGGGGCCGGAGCGGGCGGCACCCGCAATATTTCCGGAAATACCGTCTTTCATGCCGAGCTCGAGCATGAGTTGGCCGATCTCCATGGCAAGGAGGCAGCGCTGCTCTTTACATCCGGCTATGTCGCGAACTGGGCCGCTCTTGGGACGCTCGCGGGCAAGCTGCCCGGATGCGTGGTGCTATCCGACGCGAAGAATCATGCCAGCATGATCGAGGGTATCCGGCATTCCCGCGTCGAAAAGAGGATCTGGGCTCATAACGACCTAGACGATCTCGAACGGCAACTTGCGATCATCCCTCGAGATCGCCCGAAGATCGTCGCGTTCGAGAGCGTCTATTCCATGGATGGGGATATTTCTCCCATCGCCGAGATTTGCGAGCTTGCCGAACATTTTGGCGCTCTGACGTATCTCGATGAAGTGCATGCTGTCGGGCTCTACGGTCCAAGGGGTGGAGGTGTGGCGGAAGCCCGGGGCCTTGCCCATCGGATCGACGTGATCGAAGGAACTCTCGGCAAGGCCTATGGCATCATGGGGGGATATATCGCGGCATCGGCTGCTGCGGTCGACTTCGTCAGAAGTTTCGCTTCCGGGTTCATCTTTACCACGGCGCTGCCTCCAGCCATTGCGGCTGGAGCACTGGCGGCCGTTCGCCACTTGAAATCTTCCGATGTCGAGCGGCGGCAACAGCAGACACGGGTCGAGGAATTGCGTCGGCGACTAGATGTCGTTGGTCTGCCCCATATGCAGAATGACAGCCATATCGTCCCGGTATTGGTCGGGCACCCGGTCAAATGTCGCTACGTCGCTGATCTTCTGCTCGACGAGTTCGGAATCTATATTCAACCGATCAATCATCCGACTGTGCCAAAGGGGACCGAGCGGCTTAGGATCACGCCTTCCCCGGTTCATTCCGAGGACGATCTCGATCACCTCGTCGCCGCGTTGAGCGAATTGTGGTCCCGGTGCTCGCTCGAACGACGATCGATCGCGGCGGAGTAGCTTAGCCGGCGTCCCAGTCGAACCTGTCTCCCGATCGGACGATCCGGCCCAATCCCCCGCTTGGCAGATGGAACCCCACGGCTTGTACGTCGTCCTCCGTCAGCCGTTCGAAAAGGGCCAATCTCGTGCGCGCTCCCGTCTCCGGATCCTGATCGGCGGGAGCATGCCATTCGGGGTGGGCGAAGGCGACATGGTCGTTGCCGATGGCATCGCCGATGAGGAAAACCCGACCGGTATCACCTGCAATCTCGAAGGACATATGTCCGGGCGTGTGTCCCGGTGTCATGACAGAGGTAATGCCGGGAATGATCCGTTCGGCATCATCGAAGGTTGCCAACCGATCACCCAGGATCTCGATCCGACGAGCCGCCCCGGCCGCAAAACTTTGTCGTTCCGGAGATATGGTCTCGAGCGTGTCGGGGGATGACCAATAGGCCAATTCGTCGCCTCCCATCAGGTGTTGGGCGTTCGCAAAGACAGGTTCGTCGAAATCATCGAGCACCCCCCAGAGATGGTCCGGATGGGCATGGGTGAAAACGACGTGGGTCACGTCTTCTGCCGAAACACCTGCAGCATTGAGCGCCGCAGGCAGTTTTCCGGCCGATGGCATGAACGAGGGGCCGGAACCGGCGTCGAAGAGGACGACGGCACCGTTGGCGCGGAAGAGCGTGAGGTTGCACGGTGGCTCCAGGGCCCTCGCCGATGCCCCCGTCTCGCCCAGGACCCGCTCGACGGCGTCGCGATCCAGATCGCCGAACAGAAAGCTCTCTGGCAGAGACAGATGGCCGTCGCTCAGCGTGGTGATCATCGCATCACCTAGATCCGTCTCGGTCGCCGACCAAAGCCGTCCCCCGTTCAGGAGGGTGAACCCGAGAAAAGCCGTTTGGCCAACAAAGCCGCGTCGCGTTACCATGCAAGACCCTTCCCCAACATACGATCAAAATTCTCTAGGGAGCATACAGGTAAGGGGCACCCTTGGGCGGATATATTTGCCGAAGCTCGTAAAAACCGCCGGCACGAATTTGAATTGGTGGTATGCGTCAGCCTCTGTGTTCGGAAAAAATTTTTTGTCGCGGAATGACGTTGAGGAGCACGAGTAGCTGCTTCGGAGGATTGAGGTTCACCGGAACCGTGCGTCGCAGGCTGTCCGTCAAGCGTTGGAACCATCGTCGACAAGATCCATCAATCGATACGTCGAAACCTTTGCCGAATACCTTGTAAGCTTCGCTTAAGTATAGGGAGGCATCGCTTCGAGCTGGAGGTACCGCCATGCGCGTTCTCATCGTCGAAGACGATCCCGTCTTGATGAACGGGCTCGTGGTCGGTCTGAAGATCGGCGGTTTTTCTCCCGAGGCCGTTGCCTCCCTTTCGGACGCCCGCATCGCGATCGAAGCGGGAGGCTTCCTGGCGATCGTACTCGACATTGGCTTACCGGACGGGTCGGGCCTGGATCTCCTCCATGGCATCCGGCGAAACGGCGACACCTGCCCGGTTCTCCTGCTGACGGCCCGCGATCAAGTGGCGGATCGGATTGCCGGCCTTGATACCGGAGCGGACGACTACATGGGGAAACCGTTCGACCTTGCGGAGTTGTCGGCGCGCCTCAGGGCGCTGCTCCGAAGGGGCGAGGGACGCGCGCGATCGTCCATCGAGTGGAATGGGCTCGTCGCCTTTCCGGACACGATGTCTGGCGAGCACCAAGGGAAAGCAATCAAATTCTCCGTTCGCGAGTTCGCTCTGCTGCAATATCTCCTGGAACGTCCGGGTACGATACGTTCGAAGGCGGAGTTGGAGGAGCGGCTTTACGGGTGGAACGAGGAGATCGAGAGTAACGCGGTAGAGGTCCACATCCATAAATTGCGCGGCAAGCTCGGCGCGCGGTTCATCGAGACCGTGCGCGGTGTCGGCTATCGACTTGCTTTGGAAAACGGCTCCTGATGTCGATCCGGCTGCGCCTGATCCTCGCCCTCGTTCTCGCCACCGGTGTCGTCTGGCTGTCCGCCGTAATCTGGATCGAGAACTCAACCCGGGGCAAGGTCGAGCAGGTACTCGATGCCCGCCTCGCGGAATCTGCGCGCATGGTCTCCTCGCTCCTCTCCGACGGGCGCATCGAGGTCACAAATGCAAGTGGCGCGTTTGCCGAGGCCCTGCCGGGCGGAAGCGCATATTCCCACCAGCTTTCATGCCAAATCTGGTCTCTTTCCGGGACATTGATCGGCCAATCAGGCGGGGCTCCGCCCGGCCGGCTGACGGATGCGGTCGACCAGGGATACTCCTATTCCACGATCAACGGAGAGCGGTGGCGGGTCTATTCGATCGTCAACGAGCGCATCGGGGCCCGCGTGATGGTCGGCGACAGCGTCGCCGTCCGGGACAGGCTGGTCCGGGACGTCATCGAGGGGTTCGTTCTGCCGGCGGCGGTCGTTCTCCCTATTTTGGCGGTCATCATCCTGATTGGAGTCGCCAGTGGCCTGCGCCCTCTCGATCGGTTGGCTCAGGTTCTTCGCGCCAGGCAGCCGACTGATTTTAGCCCGCTTCCTACGGGTCCCGTCCCCTCCGAGATCCGCCCCGTCCGCAATGCCCTGAATGCGCTCTTCGAGCGGGTGGCCCGCGCCCGGGAGACGGAGCGCGACTTCACCGCCTTCGCCGCGCACGAATTGAAGACGCCGCTCGCGGGTCTTAAGACGCAAGCGCAGATCGCACAGATTGCCCCGGACGATGCGACCCGCGTCGCGGCGTTGCGCGAGATTGAGACCTCCATCTCCCGGACCGATCGACTCGTCAGGCAACTTCTGGAACTCGCGGCCGTGGAAGGCGAAGATCTGCCGCAACAGACCTTCGCGGTCAGCAGCATCCTGAAAGATGTGACAGCGGAATTGAGCCACCTGGCAGATCAGTGCGGCGTCGCCCTGTCGCTTTCGATGAACAGTACCGACGACGTTTGCCTGCCGAGGTTTCTTTTCCACGCCGCTGTGCGCAACGTCGTCGAGAACGCCATTCTCGCCAGTCCTGTCGACACGGAAGTGACCATCCGCTCGGACTGTGATCCTCGGACATGCCGGATCACGGTGGAGGACGAGGGAGCCGGTATTCCCGACGACATCCGATCCCATGTTACCGACCGTTTTGTCCGGGGGCGAAGACCCGGCAGTACCGGAAGCGGGCTGGGATTGTCGATCGTGGCGGCCGCGACGGAGCGAATGGCAGGGACGATTGACTTCACGGTCTCGGAGAGAGGCCAGATGGTACGTCTGACCATTCCCCGGGAAATGCCGTCACCCGCGTGAGCTTAAGGTTCGCTTAAGCTTCGGATGTCGTCTCCAGACGGTCGGCCAGAAGCTTCTCGGGTCGGCCGTATCCGGAGGGGTCATGGGGTTCACGATCGGCACGCTCGTTCTCGTCAGTTTTCTGGTCTCCTTGGCGGCGCTGGCGGTTCTGATCTGGGCAATCGCACGCAACCAGATGAGCTTCGACGAAAACGACGCCCGGACAATCTTCGCCGCTGAGGATGCGCGGGGAACCGGGATCGACGATCCGAGCGTGTCGCCCGAAAAGGCCTCGCAGGCCTCCGACCTAACCGGCGAACCGATCGTTTCGCCGTTCGCACGAATGCTCCTCCTGGCAATCTTTTCGGCCGGAACGCTCTACATGCTGGCGGGTTCCGCCTTCGGCCTCGTCGCCTCGATGAAGCTTCACCTGCCCGACTGGCTCGACGGCGCCGCGCCACTCACCTTCGGTCGGATGCGCGCCGTCCATCTCAACCTCGTCGCCTACGGCTGGCTCAGCCTCGTCGGCATCGGCATGGCGCTGTGGCTCGTGCCGACGATCCTCGGCACGCATCTGCGGCTGGCAGGACTGGCCGCGCTCGGCGCGGCTCTCTGGACGATCGGCGTCGCGCTCGGGGCTGTGGCGATCGATATCGGCTGGACCGACGGTCTGGAATGGCTGGAGATCCCATGGCAGATCGACATTCTGCTCGCCGCCGGCGGTGCCTGTCTCGCGATCCCGCTCCTCGTGACGGCGCGCCATCGGCAGGTGCACCACATCTACGTCACTGGGTGGTACTATATTGGCGCATTGATCTGGTTCCCGACCCTGTTTCTCGTCGCCAACATACCCGGTCTCCACGTCGGCGCGCAGCAGGCAACCGTCAACTGGTGGTTCGCGCACAACGTGCTCGGGCTCTGGCTAACCCCGCTCGGTGTCGGCGCGGCCTATTACTTCATTCCCCGCATCATCGGAAAACCGATTTATTCCTACCGCCTTTCGCTCCTCGGCTTCTGGGCACTCGCACTCTTCTACAGCCAGGTTGGCATGCACCATCTCATCGGCGGTCCCGTCCCGACCTGGGTCGTGACGCTCTCCGTCGTGCAATCGGTTATGATGTTCGTCCCCGTCATCGCCGTGGCGATCAATCAGCACACGCTGAGCCTCGGCAATCTCGACGTCGTGCGCGCCAGCATCCCGCTGCGTTTCGTGGCGCTTGGGGCCCTGCTCTACACGGCCGCGTCGTTTCAGGGCTCGCTCGAGGCGGTGCGCAGCGTGAACACCGTCACCCACTTCACCCATTACACCGTGGCCCACGCGCATCTCGGCGCCTACGGCTTCGTCAGCCTCGTGATGTTCGGCGGGCTCTATTACGTGATCCCCCGCTTGGTCGAGCGGGTATGGCCCCTGCCCTCCCTCATGGTCTGGCACTTCTGGCTCGTGGCGATCGGCTTCGCGATCTACTTCCTCTCCCTGACCATCGGCGGCTGGCTCCAGGGCCTCGCGATGCTCGACGCCTCGCGCGACTGGATGGAGAGCATGGAGCTGACCATCCCTTACCTGCAGGGACGATCCGTGGGCGGGGCATTGATGACACTCGGTCACGTCCTCTTCGCCGTGAATCTCGGGGCCATCCTCATCGGATATGGCGCTGCACGGGCACCGGCCGCCGACACGCTCGCCCCGGCCGAGTGAGGGACCTGCCGTGAACCGCTTCGTTCCCCTCATCCTCCTCTCCGCCGGCATCCTGGCCTTCGCCACCGTGTTCCTCGTGATCGTCCCGGCGGCCGAGATCAGAACGATCGCGGCGCCCGAGGGTCTGGCCCCCTACACGGAGGCCGAGCTCCGGGGCCGCGCGCATTACGTCGATCTGGGCTGCGTCTATTGCCACTCGCAGCAGCCGCGCAGCCCGGCCCAGGGGCCCGACGTGCAGCGTGGCTGGGGGCGCGCCTCGACCGCGGCCGATTACGTCTACGACGCGCCGCATCTGCTCGGCACAATGCGGACTGGCCCCGATCTTCTGAACATCGGCGCCCGCATGCCGAGTCGTGCCTGGCACCTGACGCATCTTTACCAGCCGCGCGCGATCTCGCCGACCTCGATCATGCCGGGCTTCCCCTTCCTCTTCGAGACCAAGCCCGAGGTGGAAGACGGCGATGTCGAAGTTCAGGTGCCCGAGGGCATGCGACCGGACGGGGAGGTCGTCGTGGCGAGACAATCTGCCCTCGATCTCGTGGACTACCTGCTCTCGCTCGACCGAACCTATCCGGCCGACGAGCCAACGCTCCGCGACAACGGCTTCGTCGAGGGCGAGGAGACGTCGGGATGAGCAGGCTACCCGACGATTTCAGCGCCTCGGCGCAAGACCGGGACCCGGCGTTCGAGTTGCACGAGCGCGACAATCCGATCCCCTGGCCGCTGATCGCCGTCGTCCTCGCGCTCGTCGTCTGGGGCGCGGTCACGCTCTGGCTCGATGCGCAGGCCTCCGAAACGGGGACCGCAAAGAACGTGGCCGATCCGGGCTCCGACCAGACGATCATGGAGTCGGCGGACGGCGCTACGCTTTTCGGCGATTACTGCGCCACCTGCCATCAGGCGAACGGGTCCGGCATCCGCGCCGCGATCCCGCCCCTCGACGGATCGCGCTACGTCACGGCCGACGCCGATGTTCCCATCACCATCCTGCTGCGCGGCATCGCTGGCCCGATCGAGGTGAAGGGAGAGATCTATACCGGCCGCATGCCCACCTTCGGTCCGACGCTCGATGACGGGCAGATCGCCAGGATCCTGACCTACATTCGGGCGTCATGGTCGAACAGCGCCGACGAGATCTCTCCCGATCAGGTCGCGGCCCGCCGTGCCGGACTTGGCGACGCCGCGACCTTGCCGCTCGATGGCGGTTCGGAGCTCGAAGAACTCTTCGCCATACCCACAAACGCCCCCGCACCGGAGGCCGACCGATGATCCTGCGCGCCGCAATCTGCGTGGCTTTCGTCCCGCTGGCGTCCCTGGCGCAGGATGAACCGCCGGACTGGAGCGCCGCAGAGACCTACGCGGATGCCGCAGCGGAGGCGGACCCGTTGATCGCGATCCCGCTTGTTGAGGGTGAGGGTACTGACGGCGCCTGGGCCTGTGCGTCCTGCCACGGAGAGAACGGCCAAGGCGCGGGGCCGATCCCGGCCCTCGCCGGTCTGCCGGCGGGCTATATCGTCAAGCAACTCCATGACTATGCCGCGGGCGCGCGCCTCAACGACAACATGCAGTATGTGGCGAACCGGCTCGACGCGACGCAGATGGCGGCGCTCGGTGCCTATTACGCGGCGCAGATTCGGCAGCCGACGGCCGGGGCCACACTGGGCGGTGATCTCGCGCGCGGACGGACGCTGGCGCTTGAAGGGGATTGGACGGTCGACGTCCCTTCCTGCTTCTCCTGCCATGGCCCGTCCGGCTGGGGTGTCGAGCAGGCCTTCCCGCCGATCGCGGGACAGCACGCCGCCTATATCGACCGCCAGCTCTCCGCCTGGAAGTCCGGCGACCGGGCCAACTCGCCGCTCGGCCTCATGCATTCCGTCGCAAAGGGACTTTCGGCCAGCGATATAAAGTCCGTGTCGGATTACCTGGCCGAACTTCCCCCACCTCAACCGCGCGATCGCGTATCGCTGACCCGGGAGCCGCAAGATGAGTGACAGGCACCGCACGACTGTCTCCAGGGCAATCCTTATCGTCCTCGCTGTCGCGGCCCTGGTTGTCGTGGGCGGCGGGCTCTACCGCAACAACACGCTCGCGCGGATCGCCGGAACCGCCGAAACCGAAAGCGCGGGCGAGGCGGCCACCCGCGCCGGCCGAGAAGCGCGGGCAACTTTCGACGACGAGGTTGCCAATCTTGGCGCGGAGGAGAACGCGCCGCATGCCCCCGCGGTGCCGATCGGAGCGGAGGGATATTTCCAGCCGCCCGATCCGTCATCGATCCCGGATGACGAGTTCGGCCAGTCGGTGCGGCGGGGACGCGAAATTTTCCTCAATCCGGCGGCGAACGCCACCGAGTATGTCGGCAATTCCCTGGCCTGCGCCAATTGCCACCTCGATGCCGGTCGTCTTGCAAATGCCGCGCCGATGTGGGCCGCGGCGGGCGAATATCCCGCCTGGCGCGGCAAGAACAAGATGATCAACACGATGGAGGATCGGGTGAACGGATGCTTCACCTACTCCATGAACGCCCAGGCCTCCCCATCCGGCGCCGCGCCGCCCAAGGGGCATCAGATCTATAAGGATCTCGAGAGTTACTTCTACTGGCTCGCGACCGGTGCGCCCCTGAATGTCGAACTTCCAGGGCGCGGATACCCGACGCCCGACATGCCGGAAGCCGGCTACGATCGCGAGCGCGGGCGGGAGGTCTTCGCCGCGCGGTGTTCGGTCTGCCACGGCGAGACCGGCCAGGGCCGGCAGGACATAAACGGCCGCTACGTCTTTCCGCCGCTCTGGGGGTCGGACGCCTACAATTGGGGGGCCGGGATGCACCGCGTGAACACGGCGGCCGGGTTCATCTACGCCAACATGCCGCTCGGCTTGCCCTATTCGCTGTCGCCACAAGAGGCATGGGACGTGGCTGCCTGGATCAACAGTCAGGAGCGCCCCGCCGACCCGCGCCAGTCGCAGGGCGGATTGACGGTGGCGGAGGCGCAGGAGCGGTTCCATTCCGACGATCCCGGCTTCTACGGGGCCGAAGTCGACGGCACCGTTCTCGGTGCCGGCGTCTCGGGCGACCCGGCCGACACGCCTTCCGCGACAGGGACCGTCGTCCCCGATCCCGCCGCACCGAAATGAGTGCTGCCCCCGCGTTCGATCCGGCCGATTATGCTGAGACGGACCGGGCCATCTTCGCCATCGACGGGCTCTGGTGCCCGAGCTGCGCGGGGGCGGTGGAACGTATGATCGCCACCACGCCGGGCGTCGCTCGGGCCGAGGTTAGTTTCGCCAGCGCCTCGGCTGCGATCCTGTGGTCGGAGGGCACGGATCTGCGCGAGATCGCCCGCCGCGTCACACGGCTCGGCTATACGCTTGGGCCGCGCCGCGGGCACGATGACCGCGATGCGCGTATTGCAGCCGAGCAGCGCCGGTTCGCCATCCGGCTGGCCATCGCCGTCGTGTTCGGCATGTGGACGATGACGCTGTCGATCCTCATCTATCTCGGCGGCAGCGGCCTGCCCGAACGGATGCTTGCCACCGGCGCAGGCCTGGCGGCGCTGCCGGTAATGTTCGGCGCCGGAGCGCCGTTGATTTTCAGCGGCTGGCGGACGTTGCGCGCGGGCGCTCCGGGAATGGATACGCTCGTGGCCCTGGGCGCACTCGCGGCTACGATCGGATCGGTCGCCTCCCTGGGTCTCGGGAGGAACGAAGTCTGGTTCGACACGGCCGTCATGCTCGTCATCCTGCTTCTCGTCGCTCGGCTGATCGAGATCGCCACCTTGCGCCGTTCCGGCGCGGCCATCGCCGCGGTCGAGGATGCGCTGCCGGAGAGGGCTGCCCTCGAGACGCACGACCGGGTGCGCGAGGTCATGGCGAGCGACGTGAGACCGGGTGCGATCATTCGGATCGCCCCCGGTGAGCGCGTGCCGCTCGATGCCGAGATCACGCAAGGGCAAAGCCGGTTCGACACCGCCAGCCTGACCGGCGAAAGCGCGCCGCGCCCGCTCGGGTCAGGGGCCGCGATTGAGGCGGGGTTCATCAATCTCGACCGTTCCGTCTCGGCCAGGGTGATCGCCGGGGTCGGCGCGCGACACGTGGACCGGATGGGCGAGGCGATCGCCGAGATGCTGCATGGCCGATCGGAAATGGATGCCCTGGCGACGCGTACGGCCCGCCTGGTCGCGCCCTTGGCGATCGGCCTGGCGGGCGCGACGCTTCTCGCAGGGTTCGCGTTCGACCTTCCGGGGTCCGAGAGTGCCATCCGTGCCCTTTCCGTCCTTATCGTCGCCTGTCCTTGCGCCCTGGCGCTGGCGGCTCCGCTCACCCATCTTCGCGCCGCGTCGGTCGCGGCGCGCGCGGGTATCTTTCTGCGCCGCCCGCAAGCCGCGGAGCGTTTCGCCGCCGTACGCACCATCGTCCTCGACAAGACGGGAACGCTGACCGAGGGTCGACCCGGGATCCGCTCGGTCGCCACGTCGATGGATCCGCAGCATTTGCTCGACATCGCGGCCGCTGCTGAAGGGGATGTCCGCCATCCGATCGCCGACGCGATCCGGGCTGCGAGGGAGACGTGCCTGGAGACGCGGGACAGTGAAAGGTCCGAGGATGGCGTCGCCGCGCAGGTGGACGGGATGCGCGTGTGCGTGGGCAACAGGGCCTTCCTTTCCAGGCACGGCGTGTCGGTGCCCGAGGACGCGACCGGCATCCATGTCGCGATCGAGGGCCGTCATGCCGGAGATATCGACATCGTGGACGCCATGAGGCCCGAGGCTCCGGCCCTGGTGGCATCGCTGCAGGCGCATGGCTACCGGGTCCTCGTGGCATCCGGCGACACAGCGGCGCGGGTCGTAGCATTAGGCCGGGATCTCGGGCTCGCCCCCGAAACACTCCATGCCGGCCTCACACCGGAAGCGAAGGTCGCCCTTCTGCGCGACCTCCCCGGGCCAGTGGCTTTCGCCGGCGACGGGCTCAACGATGCCGGCGCCATTGCCGCCGCGGATGTCGGTATCGCCGTGAGCGACGCATCCTCGGCCAGCGTTGCCGTCGCGGACGTGGTCTTTTCCCGGAGGGGCCTAAGGCCACTTCTCGAGCTCGATGCTCTGTCCCGCCGAACCGCCCGCCTCCTACGACAGAACCTTGTCTTTGCCTGCGCGTACAACGTAGGCGCTCTCGCCTTCGCCGTGGCCGGTGCGGTCCCTCCCCTCGCAGCGGCCCTCGCGATGGCCGCAAGCTCCCTCTGCGTCGTGATCAATGCGATGCGGCTCAGATATACCGCCCGGTGGGCATCGGGACGGATCAGCGCAGACCGCCCGGTATGGGCCGCGCCTTCCCCGAACGCCGCTTCGTAGTTGGAACACGGATTTCTTGCACATTGGACATCTTGCGAAGAACAGTTCGGGCCTGAAGTTTGCAGACCGTGCCGGAAAAGCGAACATTTCGGCCATCAGGGGCATCGGGCAGGGAGGGCCTCAGAGGTCCCTACAGAATGAGTGGTAGAGCGCCGCCATCAGGACTTCGAGGTCCGGGTCGCTGATGCGGTAGTAGATCGTTTGGCTCTCCCGCCGGGTTTCCACCATGCCGGCCTCGCGCAGCTTAGCAAGATGCTGGCTCAGGGCCGATTGGCTCAGCCCCACGGCAGCCTGAAGCGCGCCCACCGATCGCTCGCCCTTCACCAGTTCGCACAGGATCAGAAGCCGCTTCGCGTTAGAGACGAGCGCCAAGCGAGCAGCGACGTAATCGGCCCGCCCTTGGAGAGCAATTACGGACATGTCTGCATCCAAATTCATTATATTAGAATTGACTTATTTAGTTGTTACTCATATGTAGCCGGCAATCCCGGCTGGTGCAAGCGCGGGCGATAGAACGGGGGCATGTCATGGAGATGGAGTTGCAGACGACGTTCACGCCGTGGTCATCGCTCGCCGGCGGGGGCCTGATCGGCCTGAGCGCGGTGATGGTGATGGGCCTGTTCGGCCGGATCGCCGGGATATCCGGGATCACGCAGGGATTTCTGGGCGCCGTCCTGCCGACGCCCGGCTCGCCGCGGGACAGGGATTGGCGTCTGACCTTCCTGCTCGGCCTGATGGCCGCGCCTTTCGCGATCCTGCTGGCTAGCGGAACGGTCGCGCACTCCGTTCCCTCGAACCTTCCCGGCATGGCAACTGCCGGCCTTCTAGTGGGCCTGGGCACGGCGCTCGGCTCCGGCTGCACGTCGGGGCACGGCGTCTGCGGGCTGGCGCGCCTGTCGCGCCGGTCGCTGGCGGCGGTGACGACCTTCATGGCCGCCGGTTTCGCCACGGTCTTCGTACTGCGCCACATTCTTGGAGGAGCATGAAGATGCGTCCCGCCCTCGGTTTTCTCAGCGGTCTCGTCTTCGGCCTGGGCCTCGTGATCTCGGGCATGGCGAACCCGGCGAAGGTCCTGAACTTCCTCGATCTCGCGGGGACGTGGGACCCGAGCCTCGCCTTCGTCATGGCCGGCGCCACCGCGACCGCCTTTCTCGGCTACCGCCTCGTCTGGCGGCGGGCGGCACCGGCGCTGGAAACCGCGTTCGACGTCCCTACCAGTACCCGGATCGACCGGCCGTTGATCGCCGGTGCGGCGCTCTTCGGCACGGGCTGGGGCATCGGCGGCTTCTGCCCCGGCCCCGCCTGGACGGCGCTGCCGCTGCTCGCGCCCGGCACGCTGATTTTCCTGCCCGCGATGCTTGTCGGCCTCTGGCTCGGCGCACGGGCGAAATCGCTCGACATCTTCGCACCGAAAAGAGCACTCCAATGAGCCACGCCAAACGGCAACAGCGGGTCGTGCGCCACTCCGAGGGAGCAGGTGCGGGTGATCCAGCCGTCTGGGGCGTCCGAGTCCGGTACCGGGTCGATCAAGCTCATATTCTCCGGCCCGAACACGGAGAAAATCGCGCTCGTTAATGCCGTCTGCACCTACGATTTGAGGAACGATCGCTGCTTGACCGAGAGAACGGATGTCGCATCGTGATCCAGTCGACGCCGCTCGGCTATGCCAGCCGACGGGCGACGAGATCGATCAGTGCGGACCGTCCGGCATGCGCCGAACCTTCCTCGATCACGGCCTCATAAGCTGAAAGGAAAGAGAGCTCCCAATCGCCGAACGCCTCCCGTAGCATTTCCTCGGTATAGAGGTTCTCCACCTGCGACGGTCCGCCCGTGCCGAGGTCGATCTGCTCCCGCGTGTAGCCGTGCAGCAGGAGCGTTCCACCGGGCCGGACTGCGCGCTTCATGCCGGCGAACATGCGACGTCTGAGTTCCGGCCCTGCGAACTGGACGAAGATTGCGACGACGGCATCGAAGGATCGCTCGGACCAATCGTACGTATCCGCGTCATCGACGGAGAAAGCCACGTCGACCCCGCGCGCCTGGGCAAGACCTCTCGCCTTCTCTACCGCCACCGGAGAGGCGTCCCAAGCCGTGACGTTGGCGCCCCGCTCGGAGAGCCAGACGGAGTTGCGCCCCTCCCCGTCGGCGACGCAGAGTACCCGGTCCCCCGGGGCAACCTGGTTCGCGTGGCGGGTAAGGAACGCCGCCGGCTCGGTGCCGAACAGGAAAGCGTTCTCGGCATATCGTGCGTCCCAATCCATCGCCTCAGAACCTGTTCGCCGGGATCTTGAAATAGCTGTGCCCGTCGGCCTCGGGTTCCGGCAGGCGACCGCCGCGTAGATTGACCTGAAGAGCGTGGAGCATCTGGGTCGGCAGGCCGAGCGTCGCGTCGCGCGTCTCGCGAATCTCGACATATTCGTCCTCCGAAGTGCCGCCGCCCATATGCTTGTTCGACGCCTTCTGCTCGGCCACGGTACTCTCCCAGGCGGGCTCATCGCGGCTGTCCGTGCCGTAATCGTGGCCGATGAAGATCCGGTGCCCGTCCGGATGATCGAGGATGGCCGTCAATGAAGCATAGAGGTCCCGCGCCGAGCCACCCGGGAAATCGCAGCGCGACGTTCCGGCGTCGGGTTGCATGAACGTATCGTGGGCGAAGATCGCATCGCCGATCACGTAGGTAATCGAGCCCAAGGTGTGGCCGGGCGACAGCATGACCTTTACCTCGCACTCCCCTACCCGGAACGTGTCACCGTCGGCGAAAAGTCGGTCGAAATCCACGTCGGGATCGAAGGCGTCCGGCATGTGGTAGAGGTCTCTCCAGAGCCCGGCGATGTCGCGCACCTTCTCGCCGATGGCCGTGGGCCCGCCCGTGCGCTCCTTCAGCCAGGCCGACGCCATCAGGTGATCGGCATGAGGATGTGTGTCGAGAATCCAGTCGAGCTCGAGCCCCTCCCGTTCCAGATAGGCGAGCGCCCATTCCGCGTGTTCGGTAGAGGTCCGCGCGGCGGCCGCGTCGAAGTTCAGCACCACGTCGATCAGCGCAGCCTTGCGGGTCGCCTCGCAGATCGCGATGTACTGGCACGACCCCGAGACCGGCTCGTAGAACCCTACCACGCGGGGGGAGCCGGGCCCGGTGGAGGGGCTGACCTTCGACAGGATGTCCATCTTCGCCTCTTTCATTCTGCTGCGGATCTCGACGACGTCCCGGCAAGCGCGGTCCAGGCGTCGTACTGGCTAAGGAAGACGCGGCCGTTCAGCGCGTCGAGGAAATGCGTGGTATTCAGGCGATCCATGACGGGCCCCTTCACCTCGCTGAGATGAAAACCGATGCCGAGCTTGGTCAGCCGAAGGTTTACCGCCTCAAGGCTTTCAAGGGCCGAGAAGTCGATATCGTTCACCGCCGGGCACATCAGGACCACGTGACGCAGGGCGCAGCCTTCGGTGACGCGATCCTGTACAAGCGTCTCGAGGAACCGCGCATTGACGAAATAGAGGCTCTCGTCGATCCGGAGCGTCAGCAGGCCCGGGTCGGTTTCGACCGCATGACGGTCGACGTTGCGGAAATGATGGGTGCCGGGAACGAGACCAACTTCCGCTACGTGGGGCTTCGAGGTCTTTACGAGATGCAGCAGCAGCGACACGACCACGCCGGTCGCCACACCGATCTCGACGCCCGCCCCGAGCGTCAGAAGGATGGTGATCGCTACAGCGGCGAAATCGCCCCTTGAGTAAGCCCAGGTCCGACGCAGGATCGAGAGGTCCACGAGGCCGAGAACGGCCACGATGATCGTTGCCGCCAAAGTGGCGTTCGGCAGGTAGTAGATCAGGGGTGTCAGGAACGCCGCCGCAAAGGCCAGGCCCACGGCAGTGTAGGCCCCGGCCGCGGGTGTCGCCGCTCCGGCATCGTCGTTGACGACGGAACGCGAGAAGCCCCCCGTCACCGGATAGCCGCCGGTGAACGCGGCGCCGAGATTGGCCGCCCCGAGCCCGATCAGCTCCTGGTCGGGATCGATCCGTTCACGTCGCTTTGCGGCCAGCGTTTGTGCGACAGAGACAGATTCCACGAAGCCGATGATCGAGATCAGGATCGCCGGGACCAAGAGTTGGCGGACCAGATCCGGTGAGAGACCCGGAAGAGTGAAGGGCGGCAAGCCTTGCGGTACGTCTCCGATGACGGCAACGCCCACCCGATCAAGCGACAGCACCCAGACCGCCAAGGTGGTCACCACGACCGCCAGCACCGGGCCGGCCTTCGTCATGACATCGGCCAACGTCGCCGAAACGCCCAGCTTCAGCAGCGCCGGTTTCATGCCCCGCCGCACCCAGAACAGGAACGCCGTGGCCGGAACCCCGATCGCCAGGGTGGCGAGATGGATTTGACCCAGATTGGCGCCGATCGACGCGACCATCTCGATCAGCGTGTGCCCCCCGGCCTCGATACCGAGGATATGGCGCAGCTGCGAGGTAGCGATCAGAATGCCCGAGGCGGTGATGAACCCGGCGATCACCGGATGGCTGAGAAAGTTCGCAAGTATCCCCAACCGGAACACGCCGAGAAGAATGAGGAACATGCCCGACAGCCCCGCGAGCGTCAGCGCGGCAGTCGCATAACCGGCCGCCCCTTGTTCGGCGACCTGCCCGACAGCCGTCGCAGTGAGGAGCGAGACGACGGCGACGGGCCCGACGGCCAGAGATCGCGACGTCCCAAAAATCGCGTAGAGCACGATGGGCAGGATCGAGGCGTAGATCCCCGCCTCGGCCGGCAGCCCGGCAAGCAGGGCGTAGGCCAGTGATTGCGGGATCAGCATGATCGTCACGATCAGGGCCGCCAGCGCATCACTGCCGAACGCGGCGCCATCGTAGTGGCGGCCCCAGTCCAGGATGGGGAGGTATCTGCGCAGCGTGCGGATCATGGGGTACTCGGTGGTTCGGGAGGACCGGCGGCCATGCCGCCGGCGTAGAGGTCACGCCCGTTCGGTTGGTGCGTCCTGCGGCGCGAGGCCCGGGGCGGCCATCCATTCACGCCCCTTCAGCATGCCCTGCCAGTAGATCGGCGGCAGCATCTGCGCCTTGAGCATCCACGCAAGCCGCGTAGGCTTTTTCCCGTCGAGGATCCATTTGGGGAAGGTCGGGAGCAGCGCGCCGCCGTAGCCGAACTCGGCCAGCACGATCTTGCCGCGCTCCACCGTCAGTGGGCAGGAGCCATACCCGTCATAGGCAGCGACGGCCGATCCGCCCTTGATATCCGCCACGATGTTCTCGGCCACGGTCGGTGCCTGCTTCCGGGCCGCGGCAGCCGTCTTGGCGTTGGGGGCATTCATCACGTCGCCGAGCGACCAGACGTTGTCGAAACTCTTGTGGCGAAGGGTGTGCTGGTCCACGTCCACCCAACCGGCGGCGTCATCGGCCAGCGGCGAGACTCGGATGAAGTCGGGTGCGGTCTGCGGCGGGCAGACATGGAGCATGTCGAACGCCATCTCCCGCATGGTCGGCTCCTCGCCTTCCTTCGTCACCTTGAAGGTCGCCTTGCGCGCCGACCCGTCCACGGCGACGAGATTATGGAAGAAATCGAGCGTGGCGTCGTACTTCTTCACGTATTCCATCAGCGCGGGCACGTAATCCTTGACGCCGAAGAGCACGCCGCCGGCATTGGCGAAGTGAATGTCGATGTCCTTGAGCCGCCCTTTGCTGTTCCAGTGATCGGCCGAGAGATACATTGCCTTTTGTGGCGCACCGGCGCACTTGATCGGCATCGGCGGCTGCGTGAAGACCGCTGTCCCGCCCCGCATTTCCTGCACAAGCTCCCAGGTATAGGGCGCGAGGTCGTAGCGGTAGTTCGAGGTTACGCCGTTCCGGCCCAGTGTCTCGCTCAAGCCTTCGACTGCGTTCCAGTCGAGCTTCAGCCCCGGGCAAACCACGAGCCGGTCGTAAGTCACGACCCGGCATCCCTCGAGCACCACGGCGTTCTTCTCCGGTTCAAAGGCCGCGACCGCGCCCTTGATCCAAGTGATGCCCTTCGGGATCAAAGCGCCCATGGTCTTCGCCGTCTCGTCGGCGGTGAAGATGCCGGCGCCGACCATGGTCCAGCCCGGCTGGTAGTAATGCACCTCCGCCGGTTCGACGATGGCGATGGAGAGCCCCGAGCGGCGCGACTTCAGCGAGGCGGCCACGGCGATCCCGGCGGCCCCGCCGCCGACGATGACGACGTCGTACTTCGCGTCGCCCGTATCGGTCGGCACGCGGCCGCCATTGGCAATCCGCCGCGCGACACCGTTCAGATCGAAGCCCGCCGTCTTACCGCGCGCGAGGATGTCGGCCATCGGACGATGACCCGCCTGGCTCAGGGCCCAGAGCGTGGCGGATCGCATTCCCGACCGGCAATGGGCATAGATCGGCCCTGGCAACTCTTCGAGCGCCGTGGCGAAAGCCTTTACGTCGGCGTCCGAGACCTTGCCGGTCTCGACCGGGATGTGCCGCGCCTCCAGTCCCTGCTCCCGTGCGGCCACCTCGATCTCGGAGAAGGCAGGCTGATCGCCGCCCTCACCATCGGGCCGGTTCACGACGATCGATCGAAAGCCCCTGGACTTCAGGTCAGCCACGTCGGCCGGAGTGATCTGCGGCCCGACCGAAAGCCTGTCGGTGAGTTTCTTCACGTCCATGGTCTTCTCCTCCTCGGACCCTGACGGCAATATCCGCAATTATTAGGATAACCACTTCCTGCGGTGAAATTGAATTTACAGCGCGTTGTGATCGACTGTATCGATAACGGATGACCACGCTCCGCCAGCTTAGCTTCCTCGTCGCCCTCGACGAGACGTGCAGCTTCTCGCAGGCGGCAGGACGCTGTCACGTCACGCAATCCACGTTCTCGGCCGGCATCCGGGAGTTGGAGGAAGGGCTTGGTATCCAGGTGGCGGAGCGGACACGGCAGAGCGTATCGATGACACCGCTCGGGAACGACCTCGCCGCCCGGGCTCGGGATGTGCTCGCTTCCGTGGCCGATCTCGAGGATCACGCGGCGCGGGAGGCCGGGACGGGCGGCGCGCTTCTCAGGATGGGGGTGATCCCCACGGTCGGGCCGTTCGTCCTGCCGCGCGCCCTGCCGCTCATTCGCGAGCACCTGCCGGGATTGAAGGTCTCGCTGCGGGAGGAACTGACCGACAGCCTTATCGAGGCACTTCTGGCCGGACGCCTCGACCTTGTACTGATGGCGCTGCCGCACCCTGTCCCGGCCCGTGTGGAAACCCGGGCCCTGTTCGAAGACAGCTACCATCTCGCCACGCGCGTAGATCACCCGCTTGCCAATGCCGGTATCGTGGACGGCGAGGATCTGAGCGGACGCCGCCTGCTTCTCCTCGACCGGGGCCACTGCCTTCAACGTCACGCCCTTTCGGCCTTCCCCGAGGCGCTTCTGGGCGAGGACGAGAGCTTCGCCGCCACGAGCCTGCCCACGCTTGCGGCCATGGTGGAGGAGGGTCTCGGCATCACGCTGCTGCCCGACCTGGCCATCGCCGCCGGTGCAGTCACGGGTCAGCATCTTTCGCTAACGGCACTCCGCGGGGCGAGACCACGCGAGATCGTGCTGGCCTGGCGGAAGAGCTCGGCCCGTGCCGAGACGTTCGACCGTATCGGAGGTTGCCTCCGGGAGGCGCGAGATGGCCTCTTCGCAGAGGCCCACTGGCCAGCATAGCAGGTGTCCGGCGCAGAAATGCAATCGCTCCTCATTCCTGCTACGAGACGGCATACTGGCTTTCGATGGCCATGTAGATGGCAACGACGAAGACCCGAGCGGAGAACCCGATGTCGAGCCGACCATCCTTCGTCGACAGGTAGCGGGCTCCTCGTTCTCCCAAAACGCTCCCAGCGGCTCCGCCGGCGACGAGCGCCGCGGTCAGCGGCCAGTCGACGAAGCCCGAGAATGCGTAGTTGGACGCCGTGGTCAGGCCAAAGGATGCGACCGCAAAGAGCGACGTCCCCACCGCATCGAGTATCGGCATTCCCGTTGTCCACATGAGCGCGGGCACGATCAGGAAACCGCCGCCGATCCCGAAAAAGCCGGACAGAAGGCCCGTCACACCGCCCGCGACGGCGATTGCCCAACGGCCGGCCTTCCGTTTCGCCGCGGCTCCACCCGACGTATCGCGCTTCAGAAACATCGCGATGGCTACGCCCATCATGAGAAGCGCGAAGAAGAATAGAAGGCGATCGCCATCGAAAGCTTTTTCCAAGGCTGGATCCACCCCAGGCTCCGAGAATGCCGGCAGCCGAGAAGGCGAATGCGGCGGCCCAGCGAATCGAACTGTGCCGGGCGTGGTTCGCAAGGCTTGCGAGGGCATTCGCGGCGACGGCCAACACACTCGTTCCTATCGCCATATGCGCGGACGGGACGCCCACGAGATAAATCAGCAGAGGAACGGCAAGGATCGATCCGCCGCCACCGAAGAGCCCGAGCTTTACACCGATCAGGATGCCCAAGACTGCACCAAGACCGTACTGGATTGCTCCAAGATCATTCATGCTCGACGCATCCATCCGCCGGCACTCGCGACATGCCGCGCGGCGGAGTTCCGGGGTTGCCTGCTCATCCTGCCGTGAAGGCGGAGGATCCCATCTTGGGATAGAGGATCACGCGGGTGTTAAGGGGGACCTGGTCGTAGAGTTTTACGATGTGGGCATTCGTCAGACCCGCGCAGCCGTTCGAAACCGCCCGACCAATGCTGTTCGGATCGTTCGTTCCGTGAATGCGCAGGAAGGTGTCGCCGCGCCCCTCCTGGAAGAGGTAGAGGGCGCGGGCCCCCAGGGGATTGCCAGGGCCGCCCTCCATCCCGTCCTCCGCATATTGAGAGTAAATCTCCGGCTCGCGCTCGATCATACCCGGCGTCGGCATCCAAGACGGCCATTCCTTCTTGGCGCCCACATAGAATTCTCCCGCCTCGTAGAGATCGTCGCGTCCGACGCGGATCGGATAGACCCAGGCCCGCCCCTCCGGCAGCGTCCAGTAGAGCCGGAAGTGATCGGGGAAGACATGGACCTCACCGGGCGGCAGCGGATGGCGCAACGCGACGACCTGCGGCTCCATGACCGGTGCGAAGGTCTGCGCGGGAAGGGCCAGAGGTGCCGAGGCAAGCGCGGCCACGCCAGTAAGGAATCGACGGCGGGCAATAGTCATCTCAGATCACCCGGACCTGTGTCCCGACCGGGCAAAGGGCATAAAGCTCCTCGATCTGGGCATTGTAGAGACCGATGCAGCCGTCCGAAGATCGCCGGCCGATCTTGCGCGTATCATGCGTTCCGTGGATCAGGTAGGCGGGCCACGAGAGATACATCGCGTGCGTCCCGAGCGGGTTGTCGGGCCCCGGCGGCATGTATTCCCAGCCGAACCGCTCCTTTTGCGACGGCGTGGGCGTCCAGTCCGGACCGACCTTCTTGCGCACGATCTCGGTATAGCCGCGCTTGGTCAGTTCGTCCGATGTCGGCACCGACGTGGGGTAGACGCGATAGTCGCTCCCGTCGCCGTTCCAGAAATGCACGGCACGGGATCGCGTGTCGGCGATGATCGTGCCCACGCCCAGATCGTCGAAATGCTCCCGCCAATCCTGCATGCGGAAGCTCGACGCGTTGCGGCGGGTCGCGGACGCACGTGCGATGGCGGGTGTCGCGAGGCCGACCAACGTCGTCGCGAGGAAGCGCCGCCGCGAAAGGTAAACTGTCATTCTGCTCTCCGCTCTGGTGCTCCGAGCCGTCTCGACCCCCCGGCTTAAGCGAGCCTTAAGGGCCGTTGAGCCTCATCGGATCAGTTTGACATGGTCCGTCGGTGGGGCCGTGATGCTCTCACGCCGCGCGAGCTCGTCCTCCACGACACTGGTGACAGACACTTCGTGGACCGTCTTCTCGCGTATGTCCGAAAAGTCGTACCGGTGCAGACCGTTGGCCATCCCCGAATTGGTCGCGACGCGGTACCATTCATCCATCTGGATCGGCCGGCCCTCGATCGTCACATCGGAGATGCGCGCGCTGACGGGTCGCGTCAGATCGACGGTCCATCCAAGATTGGATGTCTGGACCAGCCCGCCGACCGTGTCCTGCGGGTCGACCGGACTCTGGTTCGTGGCGCTCTGCTCCAGTACAGCCACGATATCTTCCCCTCTCATCTCGAAGGTCACCAGCTTGGCGGGATGCGGCAGCAGGGTATAAAGTGCTCCGCGCGTCACCGGCCCGGGACCAAACGAAAGCCCGTAACCGACGCCCGGCATCATCGCGATGTCCGCCCCGGTATGGTCGCGCAGGATGTCGCCGACGAGCGTGTCGAACGGACTGGCGCTGCGGTATTGCCGCCCGATACGATCGACGCTCTCCGTAAGGATCGTATCGCGCGCGTCCGCAAATGGCTCGGCAAGATCGGTAACGAGGGAGGCGATCTCAGGGTCGGGCTCGATTTCGTCCGCCCAGAGTAGATGGACGGCCCCCTCGACACGACGCAGGCGGTTCGCTTCGTCGACCACGAGCGTCAGCTCACCCAGCATCGCCGCATCGGCGAGAGCCTGAACGATCCAGGTGCCCTCGATCTTCTCAGGGGGCTGCAACCTGTCGTGCGAATGACCGCCGACAATCACGTCGATCCCGTCCACGCGCGAGGCAAGCAAGCGATCCGCCTTCGTGCCCTGATGGGAAATGGCGACCACGATGTCGGATGCCTCCTGCATTTCCGGCAGGAGGTCTTCGACCGCCGCAATCCCGTCGGTGAAGAACAATCCGCGTATGTTACTGGCGCCGCTGGTCTGATCGGTATTGTGATAGCCGATGCCGACGACCGCAATCCGCATCCCTGCCCGCTCGAACACCTGCCAGGGCTTTCCGAAGACCGGTTGGTCGTCCTCAAGTATGTTGGCGGCACGCATCGGGAAGGTGGCGAATGTCTCGAGTTCGCGCGTTCGTTCCAGGCCGTAGTCGAAATCGTGGTTCCCGAGCGCCATGAAATTATACCCCACGGCATTCATGAGGGTAATGATTGCTTCACCTTCGGTCTCGTTGCCGACAAGGTCGTCACTGAACGTATCGCCGGCATCGACGAGGAGGACATTCTCCGCATCATGCCGTTCCCGAACCTGCCGTACCTTGGTCGCCAGTCGGGAAAAGCCGCCAATCTCACCGGAGCGATCGAACTCCTCCGGATCCCGGCCCGGATCGCCCGTCTGCGAAGTGGCGTTTCCGGGTGCAACCTCGAAAGCCGCATATCGGCCATGGATGTCGTTCGTATGCAGGATTGTGAGACTGCGCTCCTCAGCCATCACGGCGGTGGAACCGGCGGCGAGCATTCCAAAAACGGTCAGGTTCCGTATCAGCCGGTACTTCGATGTTCGTACCATGGATCAGGCCTTTCGTGCTTCGCGGATAGCGGCGTCCAGCGTGTCGCGATCGATCATCCCGCCAAAGAGCGTGGTTCCTATGACGAAGGAAGGCGTTCCCTGGAAGCCGAAGGCGGCAGCCTGCATCTGGTTGCGGCTCATGAGGCCGTCCCACTTCGTTCGAGCATCGCGGTAGGACGTCATCGCTGCCTCGGCCGCCACTTCCGATCCCACCGTCTCCTCGACGGTCTCGATGCTGAGGCGTCCCTCGGTCGCCATCAAGGCCTCGTTCACGGCCCCGTATGCTCCGAGCTCCACCGCGCCGAGGGCGAGTTGGCTGGCGCGCACCGATGGCGCACCGAAGAGCGGCCAATCCTTCAGAACGAGACGGACACCGGGGTCACGGGCTGTGACGTCCATCAGCATCGGATGCGCCCGCTTGCAGTAGGGACATTGATAGTCGAAGAACTCCACCACCGTGACATCGCCCTCGGGATTGGCCAGGACCGGCGCGTCGGTATCGTAGAGGACTTCCTCGACCGTCAGTTGACGGTCTTGCGCACGGACGATCGATGGCAGGGCGAGGGCTGCCCCAGCCGCGCCGATGAGACTGCGTCTGCTCAGATGCATCAGTAAAGCTCCGTTCCGAGAGAGGGTGTGGGAAGACTTCCGGGCAGGCGGGTGCCCTGCCCCGATTGCGCTTGGGTGAGCACCACGACCTTAGTTCCGCTCCGTACCCGGTCGGCCAGATCGATGATGTCCTGATTGTAGAGGCGGATGCAGCCCGACGACGCGGCCTGCCCGATGGACCAGGGCTGCGATGTGCCGTGGATGCGGTAAAGCGTGTCCTCCCCGCCGCGATGCAGGTAGAGGGCACGGGCTCCGAGAGGGTTCTCGAGACTACCGTCCTGCCCGCCGGCGAATGGCCCGTAAACCTCCGGTTCGCGCTCGATCATGTTCCTCGTCGGTGTCCAGGAGGGCCAGTCCCGTTGGTAGGGGATCGTCGCTTCGCCGGAGAATTGGCGTCCCGCCTCGCCCACGGCGATGCCGTAGCGCAGCGCGGTGTCGTTCTCCTGCACGAGGTAGAGAAACCGCTCGTAGGGATCGACGACGATGGTACCGGGCGGTTCGTCCGACCAGTAATCGACGCGCTGGCGCTTGTTGCGTTGCGAAAGGTATCGAGGCGGCACCGCCGGCACGGCGACCTCGCGGTCCGCGACTGCACCGTACATGCGGGAAAGTTCGGGATCGAATTGAGGAGGGGGTGGTGCGATCCGGGTCGTGTCCACCGGGGGCGGCGCCGCACAGGCCCCGAGGGCGAGAAGAAACGCGAATGCCAGAGAAACCCTTGTCATCGAACCTTACCCCCAAGGTCCTCGATGGCCGAGGTGAAGGCCGCACGGGAAATCTCTCCAGTATGGGCGGAGACAAGGCTCCCCTGGGCGTCGAAAAAGAGCGTCGTTGGCAGACCCATGGCCCCAAGCCCGCCCAGAAGCTGGCCGTCTGGATCGAACACGATGCCGTCGCCGTCCAAGCCCGTCTCGTCGAGGAAACTTGCGATCTGCGGCGGGGTCTCGCCCTGGTTGGCGAAAACCACGTCGATGCCCTCAGCCTGGCCCGCGACCTCTAACATCATCGGCATCTCCCGCCGGCAGGGCGGGCACCACGTGGCCCAGAGATTCACGACAAGCGGCGTACCGTTCCGATCCGACAGGGTCACCGGCGCCCCCTCGTAGGCGGAGAAGGCGGTCCCGGGCAGGGTCGCGGCGGACCCGTCCCGGAGGGCGAACTCGGTCGCATTCGCGGCCAGGACCGCCACACCCGCTCCTATGAGGATCGGCGCGACGGTCCCGGGCCGCGAAAGGATGGCGGCCAGTGCCACGACCGCGAAGCCGATCGTTCCGGCACGGGCCGAGAAGCCTCCCTGCCACAGGGCGAAGGCCTCGAGCGGATGCGCGGCGAAGGTCTCCCAATTTATCGCCACGAACCCTACTCGCGCCGCCACGATCCACACAACGATCAGGGCGAACACCGGGACACGGGTCTCCATTCCTCGGCGCGCGTACCACCAGGAGACGATCCCGGCTGTAACCGCGAAGGCCAGGGCCGCTATGATCGCGGTGAAGCGGGCGCCATCGAACAGGAGCGGGCCGATCTGCACGGCGTTCATCGGGTCATCTCAGCAAGGGAAGTCATTACCTCGGATGCACCGACCTCGCCCACAAGGCGGGTATCCGGCACCTCGCGCCGTGATCCATCGAGGAACACCATCGTGGGCGGTCCCACCGATCCCAACTCGTCGAGGAGCGCCTGCGACTCTTCAGTGAACTTGGAGACGTCCACCTCGACCGCTCCAAGGCTCGCCAGGGCCGCCTGTACATCTCGATTGGCCAAGGCATGGCGTTCGATCACCCGGCAGGACGTACACCACTCGGCGGTGACGTAGACCATGCTGGGACCGCTTGCGGAGGCAAGCGCCGCCTTCAGCCCCGGCCTGTCGGTAACCCGGGCAAACACCGCCTTGGGATCGTCGGCTGCTGCCTCTCCGGCAAAGGCCGCGAGCGGACGCAGCGGATCGCTCGCTCCGGACGCCGCGCCGATCCCCTGCAGCGCCCCGGCCAGCAGCGCCAGCACGCCAAGACTTGTCGCCCCGCGCCGAACCGGGCCGGCGCCCGGTGCCGGGCAATCGAGCCCGCCGAGGAACACCCCTGTTCCGATCAGGAGCACGGACCAGAGCGCCAGGACCGCCGGCCCGGGAACGATCCGCCCGATCATCCAGATCGCAAGGCCGAGAAAGACCACGCCGAACGCCTGCTTGGCGCGCTCCATCCATACGCCCGCACGCGGCAGGATCTGCGACCCGAAGGCTCCGATCGCCAGGAGCGGCATGCCCTGCCCCAGCCCAAGCGCGAAGAGTGCGCCGGCGCCAAGCAACACGTCGCCCGTCCGCGCGATGTAGAGGAGCGCGCCGGCCAACGGCGCGGTGACGCAAGGCCCGATGATCAACGCCGAGGTAAAGCCCAGTCCCGCCGCTCCGCTAAGCGATCCGCCGCGACTGCCGAGCCGCTGCACCCGGCTGGTCAGCGCCCCGGGCAGCGCAATGTCGAAGGCTCCGAACATGGCGAGCGAGAAGACGACGAAGAGCGCCGCGATGCTGCCGACCGCCCAGGGAGATTGCAGCACCATCTGCAAGTTCTGCCCGGACCACGCCGCCGCGACGCCCAAAAGGCCGAACGCCGCCGCCATCGCAATCACGTAGGCCCCGGTCAGCGCAATGCCGCGCCCCATGGTCAGATCCTTGCCCTGTCCCGTGACCATGCCGGCCACGATGGGGAACATGGGAAACACACAGGGCGTGACCGACAAGAGGAGGCCCAGACCGAAGAACGTCAGAACGACGAGGCCGGCGCCGCCATCAAGACCCGCCAGGCCGGCTTCCTCTGCGAGCTGGATGCCCGATGGCTCCTGAACGGCGGTGGGCCCACCGGCACCTTCGACAAAGGCATCACCTGCGGTTCCGGCACCGCCCGCTGAAGCGGGGATCTCGTTCAGCGACGCCGTCTGCGGAGGATAGCAAATCCCGCCATCCTGACAGCCTTGCCAGGTTACCGTTACCGGTCCGCCCGACGCTGGCAGTCGTGCCGACGCCTCGTCGTAGTAGACTTCCATTCGCCCGAAAGTCGGGTCCTCCTTGACCGTTCCGGGCATCGTCTCGAGTGGAATCTCTCCGCCGGGTTCTTCCGCGGCAAGATACTCGCGGTAGAGGTAGTACCCCTCTTCGATGTCGAAGTGCAGCACTGTCCCGTCGTCGGTCTTTTCCGCGGAGATCCGGAAAGCCTCTGAGGGGTGCAAGGGCGTGCCGGACTGCGCGGTGGCCACACCCGACGCGAGGGACAGTAGAAGTGCGACCAGGGCGGGGAGTGCGTGTGAGCGTATCATGGCCCCGGCGATGCCGGCGCCACCTTATGCCAAACTTAAGATGAGGGGGCAGTTTCCCGAGTGACGCCCATAAGGTGTTGATAAGCCTGTCGCGCCACTAATGGCCTGGAACGATGACAAGGAACGACATGGCAACACGACGGCAACTTCTTATCTTCGGCGGCGGTGCGGTTCTGTGGGTCGGGGCATTCCGGGCAGGCCCCGAATTTGCTTCGCGTCTCTCCGGGTTCGAATTCACTCCCATGACGAAGGTCCCGGGCCTCTGGACAATATCGACGACCGGCGCCTCGACGTCCGCCGGAACCGGCGGGTTCGATTTCATGGCTGGTCTCGGCCCTGAGCCGCCGTTTAACGCCGGCTTTGATGCCGCAGCGCGGCCCGCCGAACTGGCCGTTCGCCGCAGCCGCAAAGAGCGATGGCGACCTCACTCGGGTGCCGCCCAGGAAACGATTGACTAATCACGCAGTTTGGTGCGCCACTTCATGGATCAGAGCGTCAATCGTACCACTCCGAGGTGGCGAACAGGACCAGCCTCCACCGATCGACGATTTGGACTGGGACCGCGACCCTGCTAACCTCGGTTTCTCAATGGGGAGGAAAACCATGTCCACTACGCGTCGTAGACTTCTAGGTGCCATCGCCACGTTTGCGCTTGTTTCGGCGGGGGTAGTCCACGCACAGGATCAAGAACAAGCAGAAGAGGCCAAACGCGTCCTGATCTACGGCGATTCCAATACCTGGGGTTACATTCCCGTCGAGAGCGGCCCGACCGAACGCTATCCCGCCGATATTCGCTGGCCGGGCGTGATGCAGGCAGAACTAGGGGATGATTTCGAGATCATCGAAGAAGGCTTGAGCGCGCGAACCACCGACGTTGCCGATCCCAGCTTGCCGCACATCTCTGGTGCAGGGTTGGACGGGTCCGAAGCGTTGTCGCCAATCATCGCATCGCACCTGCCGCTCGATCTCGTGGTGATCATGCTTGGCACCAATGACGTGAAGGTCCAGTTCGACCGGTCTCCATTTCGGATCGGCCTTGGGATGGGAGCGCTCGTTGACATCGTGCAGCAAACCGGCAGCGGCGTCGGCACGGACTATCACACACCCGAGATCCTGGTACTGGCACCGCCCCCGCTCGGGGATCTGTTCCCCGAGGGTCGCGCTGAGCGGTTCGCCGGGGGCGTGGAGAAAACGCAGGCGCTTCCGCAATATTACGAGGCCATCGCCGCGGCCGCTGGGGCGGAATTTCTCGATGTCGGGACCCTAGCCGAAACCGATGGGATAGATGGTGTGCATTTCTCGGCCGAAGCCCACGGGAATATCGGGCGAGGCGTCGCGGAGAAGGTGAAATCCATACTTGATTGATTGGCACCGCGCTTCGCCCGCCACATCCAATAGCGGGCGAAGCACGCAGCGTTTAGGACGCAGGGTCGAGAGGCAACTGGTCCGAAATCTCGCGACCACCTCTGCCTGCCTGCAGCGCAGCGCAACTGACCAGCTCGGCCCGCTTGAAAGCGCGAGGCCCGCGGTGAGCTACACCACATCTCGGGACATCATCGCACCTAGCGCATGCGGCCCAAACCTGCCGTTCGCCTTCGCTTTCGATGCCGCGGCGCAGCCCGCCGAACCGGCCATTCGCCGCGGTCGCAAAGCATCGCGGCAGCCGAACTCACACTATGCGGACAATCCAGTCGTTCGGCCCTGAGCGACCAACTGCCACTAAGCCTCATCTCGGTTGGACTCGTTTTAAGAGACAGCTGTATTCATAGCAGTCCTCGTGCTTCGCCTTCTTGTCGACATGCTCGAACCATTCGTGAACTGAAGTTATCTAGCCACTCCATACGAGCGTTTAGCCGCTTCGCCTCGCCGTAGTAATTTGTGAACAGTTCCTTGACCTCCCGCATATCTTGAAGAGCTCCCATTCCGAGCCGCCACCCGTGCAACTTCAAGGCAAAAAATCGGTACCTCCACGCTAAAGAATTCACTACTCTTTCGGCTCCGAATCTGAAAACCCATCCACAATATCTGCGGAAGTCTTCGTCACTAACGGATGGCACTATTTCGGCAGACACTCTCGGTTCTGCGGGCACCTGGTAAGTTTGATCAGTCGTTAATGCTTCAAACAAATCAGGGTGATCTGAATCCAAGTCGCTGAACCAAACGATAGACCTAGCGTTCCACGCGGCATCCCATTGCTGATCAAGCGGTTCTGAACAGCTTATTGAGCCAAACTCTGAGGTCGGAAACTTGCGCAGAATTTCGAATCTGCTCCGGCCAATTTCCTTGCCGAGCACATCGACCCTCTCGTCATCAACCCATGTGCATTCCCACAAATCCGCAGATAGCTCCGAACCGATTTCATCAAGCCAAGTATAGAGCTTTTGCGCGGCAATTTCGTCTTCAGCCTCTTGGATAAGCTTTCTAGACCGTGCAATTTGCTTCAGCTCGGAATCATCTTGCTCGGCGGGGAACGAGTAATCGTATAAGTCATAAATCAGCAGCATCCCACCGACCCAACCAGCGCGTCGAGACGATATTTTGCCGAACTTCACGAGCCGTGCCAAGACTGCAGACCTTGCGGCACTCTTTTTGGCAAGTTGTGCCGCCAGAGCGGGAGCGCGGACCTTACTTTTTTCCATCACCTTCGCTGCTTTTGAAATAAACCTATCGAAGGGTTTTAGTGCCCTATCGTAAGCAATAATAAGTATCCGCGCGTTATGCGGAGAGATATCGTATATCTCCCTCGAACTGAATTCTGTTTCTAAGGAAGGAGCAAGCCAATTGCCCTCAAGTTGTAAATGGTGCTGGACTGTCTGTTCAAGGATCCAACATCTCAATCTTTCACCGCATCTATGCTTCACCCTCCCCTGTTTGCTGAGATTAGCATAGGGGTTATTGTGCAGTGTTTGCTGATTCCGACTTTCAAGATTACGCTCATTTGAGACTCCAATCTTTACGTAGCTGTAGCGTGTAGATGGGAGAGCATAGACAACTCCATCTTTACGCGAAGCGTCTACCCAATCCATTGAAGCTAGCCGCTCCATCATTTTCAGGACAAAGGATTCGTCGACTCCTTCTAGCGTCGGTGCAAAAGCATAGACGGGAGCGGCAAACAGCAAAAAAATAACTGCTGAAGCTTTCAGTCGATAGAAAAAAAATGATTTACGCTGAATCATGTATCCCCCATACTACATTTTTGTAATTCTTCTATAATAATCGGGAAGTTTTTTAATTTTATTAAAGCGTAATGCCATGCCTCGCAGCTATACTGACTTGCTTCAAGGGTGTTAGTGACCTTTCGCGGCAGCCTGTCGAAAGCGCAAACAGCGCTCCAAGCGGACCTGCGGCAGCGCGGCGGTACGTGATGGCGACCTATGAGGTTTCGCCCATGCTCACGGCCCACAGCTGCCGTTCACGTCTTCTCTGGATGCCGCGGCGCGGCCCACCGAACCGGCCATTCGCCGCGGTCGCGAGATCGAGGCATCCCCGAACTCACTCTCTGCGGGACGGAATGATTACTCGCCGCGATTGATGCGAACGTCCGTTCTCGTCGGGTAGGCCTGTCGGCCGCTCGGCGCAGACGATCTCTACTTTTTCGCGCCCGCCTTCGGTTCGCTGATCGCATCGTGGTCGACGACGTTCCAAGCCAGACCACGGTTACGGTAGAGGCGTTTTCCCCGCAGTGGGTAGTCACCAACATCGTGCGCTAAACGCTCGCCAACGACGATGCAGCGCAAAGTTTGGTCGCCCGTGTTGCGGATTGAATGCGCGTACCCGCCCTTGCGGTAGCCGATGAAGTCCCCCGGACCGATCGGATGCTCTTCCTCGCCGATCACCGCCGTCGCTTCTCCATCCAGTACGTAAACGCATTCGTCTTCATGATGATGGACGTGGTGCTCGGTTGTCTCGTGGCCCGGCTCCACCTCTATGACATGAAAACCCAAGCCGGTCAGGCCGGTTAAATCCCCTAGGCTTTTGTTCACCCGGCGGGCGTTCGGGTTCAGGAAGTGCGTCTTCGCGAGCCCTTCCATGCTGGCGATCTCGGAGGCCGTTACGATGTATGTACCGTCCGCAACTCTACTCATGCCTGCATCCCCGACCATTCGCTTCAGTGTTGTTGTACCACCCTCAGGCCGTTGTAATCGAGTTCCGTCAAGCGCGGGATCGCTGAAGCCGACGTCGAAAGACCGTAAATCATTCGGTGGAACGAGCTCGAAGCCGCCTTGCGGCAGCGCGGCGCTCCGAGATGGCCGCCGAGGAGATCCCGCCAACGCTCACGGCCCAGAGCGGACTTCCAGTCACCATTCCTACGCCGCGCCGCAGCTTCACCACACCTGCCATTCGCTGCGCTTGCGAACGTTGGCGAGGACGCGAGGACGCAAGGTCGGCTGAGCGGGTCCGAGCGGACTTTCGCTGCATAGCGCTCCAATGTCGGCTGTAGCCGGGATCTCTGCATCGGAAAGATCGGATCGGGGCCGACGGGGAGCGAAACCGAAATCGATCGACTCCCCCGACGACCAGGTGGAACGATCCGAGCGGCGGCTGCACCAATTGCCCGGCAAGGGCTCCGAACCGGCGCCGCGCGTCTTTGGCATCGGTTGCGATCAGCATCTCGAACGGATCGCGGCTTTGCTGACCTTTTGATCCTTTTAGACGATCCCCTTCGGTCGCTTCGAGAACGTCCTGGTCGGATGAGCGTCCGCTCTAGAACAAACTTCTACTCCTGCTTGCATTGTTTCTGAGATATTTTCCGGACGATCTCCCGACCCTATCCATTTGGACAGGTCGCGCGGGTTTCTCGCGGAATTTGGCAAGGACAGACCGTCGCACCCGGAGCAGATTCAGATGTCTTTAATTCAAACTGCCGATTTAACCCGTAATTCCGCAAGATAACGCGGCAGCTACGGAAACTCTGTCGCCCGGCAAAAGGCCGGGAAACTCGGGTGGTTCGCTGATTGGCCCCGACCCTGAGCCGGAACCGGCATTTCCTCGGCTGACACTCGACATCTGGATAACCGCCTGGGAGGTGCGCTGCCAACGTCCTCCACCCCTGTCACGTCGGTCGGTGCTCCGTTCATTCCCCATGGCTTGGAGGCGAGGCGAAACAATGCGTCTGACGATCAAGACGAAGATCATCGCCGGCTTCGCGGTGATGATCGCCCTGACCGGAATCACCGCCCTGACCGGGCTGCACGGGATCCGCACCATCGGACACGACGTCGAGCTCCTGGTGGATACGACCGCCCGGAAGCGCGCCGTGATGCAGGAGGTCCGGGCCACCATGATGGAGATGGACCGCGCGGTCCTGGCCTATATCGACGACGCCCTCGTCGGGGGGAATCCTGCCGAGATCGACGCGGCGATCGCGACTTTCGATCGGGGCGCGACGGAGGTGGACGCGCTCCTCGTCGAGCTGGAGGCCCAGGCCTCCGAGGCGGAGGTCGCGGTCCTCGAGGAACTGCGGGACGATTGGGAGGCCTATACCGTCCTGGAAGCGCAGCTGCGTCCCGTAGCGCTCGCCGGGCCGGATGGTGCCGAGGAGGTCCACGAGATCTATCGCACCGCCGAGGCCGCTTTCGCCACGGTCCTCGTGGACATCTCCCACGAGCTGGATCTGCTGGCCGAGGAGATGGCCAAGGAGCGGCACCACGCCGAGATGACGGAAACCAGCATCACCCGCACGATGATCGCCCTGACCGCCATCGCCCTGGCCATCGGCCTGGCCGTCGCGGCCTTCCTGGCAACGGCGATCTCGCGCAATGTCCGCCGCGCCGAACGGGTGGTCACGGAAGTTGCCCGCGGCAATCTCGATGTGGACGCCTCGACCAGGAGCCGCGACGAGATCGGCAATCTGCTCAATGCCATGGACAAGATGGTGGGTGACCTGAAGGGCATGAGCCGGTCAGCCGAAGCGATCTCGAAAGGCGACCTGAAGGTAGACGTGACGCCGCGTTCCGAGGAGGACCGTTTGGGGATCGCGCTCCGCGACATGGTGCTGAAGCTGCGCGAGGTGATCTCGAACTCGGCCGTCAGCGCCACCCATGTCTCCGACGGGGCCTCGAACATGTCCGCGACGGCCGAGCAGCTCTCGGCAGGCTCGACCCAGCAGGCCTCCGCAGTGGAGGAGGCCTCCGCCTCGATCGAGGAGATGACCGCCAACATCCGCCAGAACGCCGACAACGCGGCCCAGACCGAGAAGATCGCGGGCCAGTCGGCCGACGACGCGCGTCGCTCTGGCGAGACGGTGGGCAATGCGCTGCACGCCATGAAGACCATTGCCGAACGCATCACCATCATCCAAGAGATCGCCCGCCAGACCGACCTGCTGGCACTCAACGCGGCGGTGGAAGCGGCCCGCGCCGGGACTCACGGCAAGGGTTTCGCGGTGGTGGCCTCCGAGGTACGCAAGCTTGCCGAGCGCAGCCAGCAGGCGGCGGCCGAGATCAGCCAGCTCTCGAAAGAGACGGTGGAAGTCTCGGGCGAGGCCGGGCGCATGCTCGACGCGCTGGTCCCGAACATTCAACGCACCGCCGATCTCGTGGCCGAGATCTCGGCCTCCACGCGGGAGCAGAACGTGGGCGCCGAGCAGATCAACCAGGCGATCCGCGAACTGAATCAGGTGATCCTGCAGAACGCCTCCGCCGCCGAAGAGGCCGCCGCTACCAGTCAGGAGCTTGCCGCCCAGTCCGAACAACTGACCGGCGTCATCTCCTACTTTGAGGTAGACGCCGGGGCCTCCAAGTCTGCCGCGCCCCGTCCTGAGAAGGCCCCCAAGGTCGCCGCCGTCGCCAGTCCCCAGGCGGAGCACTCTCCCCGCGCGCAAATGCCGGGCGTACTTAATCTCGATCTTACCTCCGAAGAGGTCTCCGACGCGGACTTCCAGCGCTACGCTGGGTAATCCGGCAGCGAAACCTGAAATGGACGGGGGAGGCTTTTCGTACCTCCCTTGGATTGCCAGTTTCGGAGAGAGGATGCGCTGCCAGGTCGGACCCTGGCCAATTCACTTGCGGAACGGTGAAGGCCAGTCACCCCCAGACTCCGCCCGGGCGCCGGAAACGGCGGTGGAGGTGGTGGGCGCGATCTCCCTGGTTGATCTGCTTCTCGCCGGCACAGATCGCAGGATCACGTGCCTGGGGGTGAAACTGAACACCTCCGAAAATCTCGCCCTGAGCGCTGAATCGTAATCGGTTGTTCTGACAAGGTGGAGGTAACGCGATGACTGGTCAGCTGGGGTTCTGGTCGATCGCGGACCGGCTGGCGGAGATTTCGGCCCAGAGCCTACCGTCGCGACGACGGGGGACGATCCGCTGGAGACGTTAACGTCGACGGTGGACTTCGGGATGTTTCAGCCTGTGCTGCAAAAGGCGCTCGGTCGACCGCCGCGCTAGAAGGGCGGCCGGCCTCCGTTCGACGCTGCGCTGTAGTTCCGGCCCGCATCCGGCAACGCTGGATCGAGGATGTCTTTCGCCGGGTATCCACGCGTGTCGTCTGGCAATGCCAGCTGGCGGGACTGGTTTCGGCCCAAGGACGAAGCCGCTCCGCGGCATTGGCGCATTTGGCTGATGGAGTGAGCCGCCCATAGCGGCGCGCATTTCGTGATCTGCACGACCTGGCTGACGATTGGGGCCTTCTCAATCATCAGACAGGAGGTTCCCATGAAGGAGGAGAGAGCAACCCCGCTGCGCCAGCGGATGATCGAAGACATGCGCATCCGCGGGATGGGCGACAAGGCGCAGAAGTCCCATATCCGCGCGATCAAGGATTTCGCGGCCTTTCTTGGGCGATCACCCGACACGGCGACGCCGGAGGATCTTCGCGCCTATCAGCTCCACATGACCGACACCGGGGTCACACCATCGACG
>NZ_QKZL01000021.1 GCF_003253995.1 Palleronia aestuarii | reverse complement strand
CGTCCGCAATTCTACTTCCGCACGACGGACGTGACCGGGACGGTGCAGCTTGCCGAGGGCACCGAGATGGTGATGCCGGGCGACAACGTGTCGTTTGGGGTTGAGCTGATCGCGCCGATCGCGATGGAGGAGAAGCTGCGCTTCGCCATCCGCGAAGGCGGCCGCACCGTGGGCGCGGGCGTAGTGTCGAAGATCCTCGAGTGATCTGATCCACCCCGCAAGGTCCCGGGTCCGGCCCGGGGCAGCCTTGCGAACCGCTCGGCCCAGCCGGGCGTACGACAGACGCATCCGCTATATGGCGGATGTGATCCATTCGGTCCGAAGGAGCGCTGACGCACGGTATCGCGACGTGCTCCATCGAGACACGTTTGCCGCGTACCGCCACGATTCTGCGATCTCTCTAGTCGCATCGGCGTCGTTTCCAGACCGCATCACTCATCCAAGCTCACAGACGCGCCGCGCCACCTCAACGGCAGGGCTGCTGATTCGTTTCTTTAAATGTAGGACGGAACGTCTGTCGGATACCCTGAGCCGTAATCGACGGGTAACGTCGGTCGCGGCCTAGCGGAGACCTTCGGAAGGTTCGATCTTCTGGTCCGGGGGGGCGTCGAGAGTCGCCCATTCGGTTCCCTCCGGGAGCGGGGGGAGGGCATCGACGTTCGAGCGGCGGTGGATATGGACCTTGGCAATGAAATTTGCCGAAATCGGCGCCGTGACGAAGAGGAACGCCATCACCAGAACCTCGTGGAGCGAGGGCTCGCGATGAGCGAAGGCGTCGATCATGGAGGCGAGGAGAAGCGATCCCACCCCGAGCGTCGATGCCTTCGTCGGTGCGTGCAGACGCGCCATGGGAGATTTGAGCTTCAGCAGTCCAACCGATCCGACGAGCGTGAAGAAGGCGCCGATGATCAGGATGACGACGATGAGCACGTTGATCAGCATGACGTCCTCACTCGATGATATCGCCGCGGAGGACGAACCGTGCCAAGGCGACGGTGGAGACGAAACCGAGCATCGCAATGATAATCGCGCTCTCGAAATAGACCTGGGTCCCCCAGTAGAATCCCACGAGCACGATGAGCGCGATCGCGTTAATGACCATCGTGTCGAGGGCGAGAATCCGGTCTCCGATCTCGGGCCCGAGGATCAGGCGCACCATCGCGAGCACCTGCGCCAGCCCGATCGCGCCGAACGCGATGTAGAGGGCGATGTCGATCATTCGAAAAGCTCCTTCAGGCGGCGTTCGTAGCGGGATTTGATCTCGTCGCGGACCGCGTCCGGATCGGGGGCATGGAGCGCGTGGACGAGCAGCTCCGTACCGTCGGAGGAGAGGTCCGCGCTGACCGTCCCGGGTGTGAGAGTGATCGTGCCCGCGAGGATGGTGATGGCTTCTGGCTTGCGCAGATCGAGCGGTATGCGGACCCAGGCCGACTTCATGTCGGCATTGCTCTTGAAGAGAATGATCCGGGCCACCACGACATTCGCGACGATAATGTCCCAGAGCACGATGAATATGTAGACCAGCATGCCCCATGGCTGCGGCACCGATGGGCGATCCGGCCAGTAGGGGGCCGTCACCGCGGGGATGACGAGCCCGAGGATCGCGCCGAAGACGATGGCCCCGGGTCCGATCGTGTTGTTCAGCAGACACCAGACCACGACGAGCAGGAGCGTGAGCATCGGGTGCGGCAGAAGGCGCTTGAAGATGTGGCGCGTCATCTCAATGCTCCTCGTCCGGTGTCGGTGGCGCGTCGCCCTCCGCGCTTTCGTAGCCATGGGTGATCGTTTTGCCCGGTGTCTCCATCACTGTCGAGATATAGGGCTCCGGCGCGAAAAGCTGGTCGGACGTGGCCATGAGCGTCCGCTGCAAAGGGCCGGCGAAGACCGTCGCCGCGACCGACGCGGCGATCAGGAGCCCGATCGCCACCATCTGCATCACGGCCGGTGGGGCGGCGGGATCGGCGACGTTTCTCTCGCCGGCTTCCGTTTCCTCGCCGGGATGTCCGATGGCGACCTCGTGCGATTTCCAGAAGATTTCCGAGCCACCTCGCGAGAAGCCGACGATCGCCACGAGGGAGGAGGCGAGGATGACGGCCCAGGCCCATCCGAACCACGCGACGTCGCGCACCGCGTCCATGACGAGGAGCTTGCCGAGAAATCCCGAAAGCGGCGGCAGCCCGCACATGATGATGGCGCCAACGAAATAGGCGCCCGCGACCATCGCGCCGCCCTGCATCGGGTTCGTGGGATCAAGCCGTCCCGCGACCTCGCCACGTCGCTCCCGAACGAGGTCGACGACGAGGAACAGGACGGCCGCCGCGAAGGTCGAATGGACCGCATAATAAAGCGCGGCGGCGATACCCTGCGGCGTGAACGCGGCGACGGCTATGAGCATCATGCCCATCGAGCCCACGGCCGAGAAAGCCACAAGCCGCCCGACCTCCCGTGCGCCGAGCACCCCGATCATGCCGATCGCTAGCGTCAGCAGCGCCGCGGGCAGAAGCCACGTGTCGAAGAGCCCGTTCGTCAGGGAAAGTTCGGGCGGAAAGACCAGCGTGTAGAAGCGGATGATGCCGTAGGCACCGACCTTCGTCATGATCGCGAAGAGCGCCGCGACGGGGGCCGGGGCTTCGGCGTAGCTGCCCGGAAGCCAGAAATGCAACGGCAGGATCGCCGCCTTGATCGCGAACACCGCCAGCAGCAGCACGGAGGCCACCCGGATGCCTGCAGAGGCGTCGGGATCGATCGCCGCGACCCGGACTGCGAGGTCCGCCATGTTGAGGGTGCCCGTCTCCGCGTAGATCGTGCCGAGAGCGAAGAGGAAGAGCGTGGAGCCCAGGAGGTTGTAGAGAACGTACTGTGTCCCGGCCCGAAGCCGTGCCGATCCTCCGGCATGGATCATCAGCCCGTAGGAGGCGATGAGCAGGATCTCGAAGAACACGAACAGGTTGAATGCGTCGCCGGTCAGGAACGCCCCCATGATCCCCATCAGCTGGAACTGGAAGAGCGCATGGAAATGCCGCCCCCGCGCATCCCAGCCGGAGCCGATCGCGTAGAGCACGACCGGGACGGCGAGGAGAGCCGTGAGAAGCACCATGAGCGTGCTGAGCCGGTCGGCGACCAGTACGATCCCGAATGGCGCGGCCCAGTCGCCGAGTTGGTAAAGCGAGATCGTCCCGTCGGAGGCGCGCCAGAACAGACCGAGGGCGAGCACCAGGAGCGCCAGCGTACCCGCCATTGAGAAGACCCGCGCGAGAGACAGGTGAAACCGGGTGGCGAGCACGATGATCGCGCCGAGCATCGCCGGAAGCACGACGGGAAGGACGGTCCAATGGGTCATCGCGCGCCTCCGGGTCCATCCCCATCAGGGGGCGTATCGACGAGGTCGTCCTGGCAGGCGAGCCAGCTTCCGAGCGCGATGATCACCACGACCGCCGTCATCCCGAAGGAAATGACGATCGCCGTCAGGACCAGGGCCTGCGGAAGCGGATCCGCGTAGTGCGACACCCCGTCCTGGAGCACCGGTGCGGCGTTGAGGGTGAGCCGGCCGGAGATGAAGAGAAAGGCGTTCACGGCATAGGTAAGCAGCGAAATCCCGATGATGACGGGGAACGTCCTCTGCCGAAGGACAAGGTAGATGCCGGCGGCGGTGAGCACACCGATCGCCGATGCGACGAGAAATTCCATGTCAGGCTCCCTCCGCCGCTCGGGTCGCTTCACGGGACGGGTCGATATCCATCGGGTGCTCGCTCACCTCCGTATCGGCGCGGCGTCCGAGCCGCGAGAAACTCTCGAGTGACAGCATCACCGCACCCACCACGGCGAGGAAGACGCCGAGATCGAAGGCCATCGCCGTCGCGAGTTCGAATTTCTCGAAAGGCGGGATGCGGAAATAACCGAAGGCCGAGGTCAGGAAGGGCTCGCCCACGAACCACGATCCGATACCGGTCAGCCCCGCGATCAGGACGCCCGCGCCGACGATCCCGTGATAGGGGAAGCGCTGGCGCTTCTCCGCCCAGGCGAAGCCGCTCGCCATGTACTGCATCACGACAGCGATCGCGACGATCAGGCCGGAAATGAAGCCGCCGCCGGGCTCGTTATGGCCGCGCAGGAAGATGTAGAAGCCCACGAGGAGGATGACGGGCATGATCACGCGGGTGAGGACCACCATCATGAGCGGGTGGGCGTCGCCCGCCTTCGGTGTCTCGTAACCGCGGTTCAGGAGCCGCGCGCGTGCCGTGCTGGACAGGATCGTCTCCGTCAGCGCGTAGATGACGAGCGCCGCGATGCCGAGCACGGTTATCTCCCCGAACGTGTCGAAGCCGCGGAAGTCCACGAGGATGACGTTGACGACGTTGGTGCCGCCGCCGCCCACGTAGGAATTCTGCAGGTGATAGTCGGAGATCGGCGCTTCAACGGGACCGGTCAGAAGCACGGCATAGGTCAACATCGCGACCGCGCCGCCGCCCACCACCGCGATCGCGGCATCCCGCGCCCGCCTTGGCAGGGTCGATTCCCTCGGGCTGTAATCGGGCAGGAAGTTCAGCGCGAGCAACAATAGGATGATCGTCACGACCTCCACGGAGATCTGCGTGAGCGCAAGGTCGGGGGCGGAGAAGTAGTTGAATGCGACCGAGACCATGAGTCCGATGATGCCCATGAGGATGAGCACGGCGAGGCGGTTGCGGTGATAGGCGACGAGGAATCCCGCCGCGGCGATCAGCATGCCCCAGGCCGCAAGCGCGTTTGCGGTGATGGGCAGGCTCGCTCGGCTCTCGGCCGCCGGCTCGCCGCCGATCCAGGCGTAGACGCCGACCACCACGACCGTCACGACGAAGATCGCGGCGAAGCGGGTGAAGCTGCCGTCGTGGAGACGTCCGGTCACGGTGCGGGCGACGGTCACGCAACCGGCGATCACCGCGTCGAAGATCCCCTTCGCCTCCGGCCGCGGCATAGTCTCCCAGGCGCGCGAGAGCGGTGCGAACGCCATAAGGAGAAGCGCGCCGCCGACGACTGCGATGGCCGACATCAGGAGCGGGATCGTGAAGCCGTGCCAGATCGCGAGGTGATATCCTTCGGGGATCTCGGCCGTGCCGCCGAGGACGGCCTCGGTCACGAAGAAGACGAAAGGCTCCACGAGGAAGGGCAGGAGGCCGATTCCCACGACGGGAATGATGAGGATCGCGGGCGGGATCCAGAGCTTCGCGCCCGGATCGTGGGGCTTTGCCGGGTAATCGTCACGAACCGGCCCGAAGAAGGTATGGAAGATGAAGCGGAACGAATAGGCGGCGGAGAAGAGCGCGCCGAGGGTCGCCGCCGCGGGGACGAACCAATGGGTGCCGAAGAAGGAGGTATGAAGCGCCTCCTCGAGCATCATCTCCTTCGACAGGAAGCCGTTGAGAAGAGGGAATCCCGCCATGGCGAGTGCTGCGAGCGTCGCGATCACGAAGGTCACGGGCATGAGCGTGCGAAGCCCGCCGAGGCGACGGATGTCGCGGGTATGCGCCTCGTGGTCGATGATGCCCGCGGTCATGAAGAGCGCGCATTTGAACGCTGCATGGTTGAGGATGTGGAACACCGCGGCAAGCGCTCCGAACCCCGTCCCTGTGCCGAGGAGGAACGTGATGAAGCCCAGGTGACTGACCGTGGAGAAGGCGAGGAGGGCCTTCAGATCGTGCTTGAAGAGCGCGATAACGGCGCCGATCACCATCGTTGCGAGCCCCGCGCCCGAGACGAGCCAGAACCATGCGTCGCTACCGGAGAGGACAGGCCACATCCGTGCCATGAGGAAAATCCCCGCCTTCACCATCGTCGCGGAGTGGAGATAGGCGGATACGGGCGTGGGCGCCGCCATCGCGTGCGGCAACCAGAAATGAAAGGGAAACTGCGCCGATTTCGTGAAGCAGCCAAGGAGAATCAACAGGAGCGCCGGGATGTAGAGGGGCGACGCCTGGATCAGATCGCGGTTCTCGAGGATGACCGTCAGGTCGTAGCTGCCGACGATCTCGCCCAGAAGCAGCATCCCGCCGATCATGGCGAGCCCGCCCATCCCGGTGACCGTCAGAGCCATCCGCGCGCCCTGCCGGCCTTCGGGCAGGTGCTTCCAGAACCCGATGAGCAGGAAGGAGGAAAGCGAAGTGAGCTCCCAGAAGACCAGCAGCATCAGGATGTTGTCGGAAAGCACGATGCCGACCATCGCGCCCTGGAAGAGCAGCAGATAGGTGAAGAACTCACCCATATTGTCGTCGCGGGAGAGATACGAGCGGGCATAGGCCACGATGAGGAGCCCGATCCCGAGGATCAGCCCGGCGAAGAAGAGGCCCAGCGGATCGAGGAAGAGGTTCGCGTTCATACCGAGGCCCGGCAGCCATTCGACACGGGCCGTGACCGTCTCGCCGCGGAGTACCGCCGGCGCCTGGCTCACGAGGCCTACGAAGGCCGTCAAGGTGACCAGAAAGGTCGCGGAGAAGCAGGCCTGACGGCCTGCCTTTATCATGAGGCCCGGGAGAAGGGCGCCCAGAAAGGGCAATGCGACGATCAGGAATAGCGACATGGGGGGACTATCCGCAAACGCCGCCGGATGGGCAATGCCCCCCACCCCCCGGCCTGACGAATTTTTGACCTATCGTCATCCGTCGCGGCGGACCGGTCCGCCGCGGTATCGGGGCATTGGGCCGGCAGAACCCTCTAGGCGTCAGCCGCCTTCGACGATCCGCACCCGCTTCGTGCCGTCCGCGTCGCCCAGATCGGCCTCCACGGCGATCGTCCGCCTGTCGCCGGTCCGTGTCAGCCGCAGCATGTCGCGGGTCCCCTCCACCGCGAAGGCCGCGTGTTCGAAGAAGGCCGGATCCTCGCGCCGGAGCGCGATGAGATCACGGCTCAGTCGCGCCTTGTCGCCGTGCAGGTCGGTCCGATCGAGAAGCGCGCGCTGCGTGTCCGGATCGACCGGACGGCGATTGTCCGGGTCCGTCAACGACAGATCGCGACCAAGGCAGCCCTGATAGAAGTCGGGAACGCCCGGCATCATCACCTTCAGAGCAAGCTGCACGAGAGAAAGCCGCGCACCGACCTCGACGAGTTCGCGGAGCGCCTCCGGTTCCGCCTTTCGCCAACCCGCGACGAGTCCCGCTACCCAGTCGCCCGCGGCTTCTTCGGCGTCTTCGTCGGGCTGGGTCCAGTTCGACGTCGTCTTCGCCTCCCGCATCGCCTTCATCGTATGGTCGCGGAGCCGTTGCTCGAGATCGGAATCCTCCGGGTCCCAGATGGCCAGCGCGGATTGCAGCAGATACCAGCGCCGGTTCGGCGTTACCGCGTCCGAAGGCGGGGCCGCCTTCCACAGCGCCGCGAACGCGTCGGGGCAGCGGCTGATCGCGACGAGCCGCATCCGGGCGTCCTCGGACCTCTTCGTGTCGTGCGAGGATGTCAACGTCAGGGCGAGGGGCGTCCGGTCGGCGCACCACGCGGTAAAGCCCGCGGCGTCGGTCGATACCTCCGCCGGATCGGCGCCGACCTCGTTCGCGGCGAGATAAGCGTTCCAGCGAAAGCCCGCCGTGTCCTCGTGCGCCTTGGCGAGCAGCGCCCCCGTCACCTGCTGGAACCGCACCGTGAACGTGGGGGCTTCGCCCGGCGTCACGATCGCGTCCGTGAGGGCGTCGACCGTGTCCCGCACGCGCACCCATTCGGCGGCGTGATCGGCGACCTTCCGCATCAGCGCGGCATCGGCTCCGGACACGTGATCGTCGGTGATGTAGGTCCGGTAGCGCGGAAAGGCGCGCAGGAGCGCCATCACAGCCTCGCGCCGCGTCTCCGCGCCCGCATCGGGCACGACTTCGCCCGCGAGCGCGATAAGCTGGTGCAGTTCCGCGGCGAGTTCGTCGGTCATGACCTCGCCCTTCGCCCATTCGAGCGCGCCCTCGAAGTCGCTGTCGATCCCCGCAACCTCCTGCCATTGCTCGACGAGCCGGGCATGGCCCTCCGGGTCGGTCAGCAGCATCGCGATACGCCGCCCCGCCTCATAGCCGGTCGTCCCTTCGACGGGCCAGTCGGGCAGGGTCTCGTCGCCCGTCAGGATCTTCTCCACCCAGATCGGCGTGTCGGGCAGCCGCTTTCTCAGTCGCTCGAGATATTCGGTCGGATCGGCGAGCCCGTCGATATGGTCGAGCCGAAGTCCGTCGACGAGCCCGTCCTTCGACAGTCGGATCGGCAAGGCGTCCATGTCGTCGAACACGTCCGGATCCTCGACTCGCATGCCGATGAGGTCGGTCACATTGAAGAACCGGCGGTGGGTGACGCTGTCGCGGCCGTGGTGCCAGTGGACGAGGCGCCAGTGCTGCGCCGCATGGAGCGTCTCCAGATCGTCCGTCTCGGGCCCGTCGGGGCGGAGCGGATAGGCCTTGTCGTGGGCGATCATCGCGTCATCCTCGACCCGGATCTCTCCCGCAGCCACCATATCCTCGAATGTCTCCCCAAGTGTCGGGATGATCAGCGGTCCCGCCGCCCAGTCGATGTCGAAATGCTTCGCATACCTGCTTGCGGGTCCATGACGCAGCACGTCGCGGAGCCATGGGTTCTCCACGGAGAAGGCGGTGTGATTGGGCACCATGTCGATGACGAGGCCGATCCCCGCTTCCCCCGCCCGCCGCGAGAGCCGCGTGAAACCTTCCTCCCCGCCGAGCACCGGATCGATCTCCGACGGATCGGTGATGTCGTAGCCATGCGTTGAGCCCGTCGCCGCGGTGAAGATCGGCGAGAGGTAGAGATGGCTGATCCCGTAGGCGCCGAGGAGCGGCAGGTACGACGCCGCGGCATCGAAATCGACATCGCCACGCAATTGCAGGCGGTAGGTGGCGACGAATGGTTTCATGTGTGCTCTTATCTCCATGGCGGCGGGCCGGTCCGGCACCGGCTTCGACGGTAAATCCGGTTCACCGGGCATCTTGTTCCATAAGGCGCGATGTTTCATCCCGTTGGCGCCACTTCCAAACCGACGAGACGACGGCTAGGTCTCGGAAATGGACACGCATATCGCTTTTGCCCTGCGCCTCGGCCCCGATCCGGAAGAGCGCAGGATGGAGGATCCGGAGGTCATCTCCGCGGCCCTGCGCGCGGACCCTCCGGCCTGGCTGCACCTTTCGGCAAACCACCCCGATACCCCGGCCTGGGTCGATGCGCATCTGGGCCATCTCGACCCGTCGATCCGCGCGGCGCTCGTCGAACCCGAGACCCGGCCGCGCGCCCTTCGGATAGGCGACGGGCTCCTGCTCTTCCTGCGCGGGATCAATTTCAACCAGGGCAGCGATCCGGAGGACATGATTTCGCTCAGGCTCTGGCTCGATCCGCGCTGCATCGTCTCTCTCTCGCGGAGGCCGCTGCGCTCTGTCGATGCGCTTGCGGAACGGATCGGAGAGGGGACCGGGCCGGAGCGGACCGGGGCGTTCCTCGCCGACTTGATCGACGAGCTCACGGACAGGATCGAGGTGCAGGTCAACGATCTCGACGATCGGACCGAGCAGCTCGAGGCCGACGTGATCGCCGGTCCGCATGCCGATCTCGGTGCGGAGGTGGCGGACCAGCGGCTGGAGCTGACGGAGCTGCGCCGCTATCTGCCGCCGCAGCGCGATGCGGTCCGTGATATCCTGCGCGCGCCCATGCCCTGGCTGACGGACGCGGACAGGCGCAAGCTCGGGGAGCAGGCCGATCAACTGACGCGCGTCACCGAGAGCCTGGAAGCGCTGCGCGAGCAGTTGCAGACGCTGCGCGACGAGCTCGAACGGGACCGCGCGGACCGGCTGAACCGCAACCTCTACGTCCTTTCTGTCATCTCCGCCGTGTTCCTGCCCCTGAGCTTCCTGACGGGTCTGATGGGCATCAATCTCGCGGGTATGCCGGGCGCCTCGTGGAGCCCGGCCTTCTGGACCTTCACGGGGCTTCTCGTCCTGCTCGGTATCGGCGCGCTCGGGATCCTGCGCTGGATGCGGATCCTCTGACGCGCGATCAGTCGCGTCGGCCGGAGAACCGTGTGGCCCAGTCGTCGCGCTCCGCGTCCGTGATCTTCGCGAAAAGGTTCTCGGGCACCGTGAAGAGCTGACCTTCCGCCATCGTCCGGAGCGCCTCGGAGAGATCGTCCGGCCAGTCCGCGCTTGCCCCCATCGCGTCGAGCATCTTGCCGGCGGCATCGGGGATGAAGGGCTGCGAGAGCACCGCGTAGAGCCGTACGAGGTTCAGCGACAACCGGATGATCGCCGCGGCCCGATCCTCGTCCTCCTTGATCGCGGCCCAGGGCGCCGCCGATTGGAGGTACTCGTTCCCGGCGACCCAGATCGCGCGCAATTCCGCCGCGGCCTTGCGGATCTCGATCGCCTCCATGTGCCGTTCGTAGGTGCGCACGCGCGTCTCGAGATCGGCGATCAGCGCCGCCTCCGCGGGGCCGTACGCGCCGCCCGCGGGCACGGCTTCTCCGAATTTCGAGCGGCAGAACTTCGTCACCCGGCTCACGAAATTGCCGAGCACGTCGGCGAGGTCGCGGTTCGAGGCGAGCTGGAAACTTTCCCAGGTAAACTCGGAATCCCCCGTCTCCGGCGCGTTCCTGAGCAGCCACCAGCGCCAGTAATCGGCCGGCAGGATCGACAGCGCCTGGTCCATGAAGACGCCGCGGCCCTGCGAGGTGGAGAACTGACCGCCGTCGTAATTGAGGTAGTTGAACGATTTGATGTAATCGACGAGCTTCCACGGCTCTCCGGAGCCCATGATCGTCACCGGGAACGAGAGCGTGTGGAAAGGCACGTTGTCCTTGCCCATGAATTGCACGTAGCGCACGTCGTCCGCGCCCGCATCGGTCCGCCACCAGCGATACCACTGCTCCTGCCCGAGGCCCTGCGCATCCGCCCATTCGTGCGCGGCGGCGATGTACTCGATCGGCGCGTCGAACCAGACGTAGAAGACTTTGCCTTCCATGCCCGGCCATTCTTCCGTCCCGCGCTTGACCGGCACCCCCCAGTCGAGATCGCGGGTGATGCCGCGGTCGCGCAGGCCCTCGCCGTCGTCGAGCCATTTCTTCGCGATTGAGGTCGTGAGCACCGGCCAGTCCTTCTGTCCGTCGATCCAGTCGCGCAGCCGGTCGCGCATCAGGCTCTGGCGCAGGTAGAGATGTGTCGTCTGCCGCGGCTCCAGGTCGGTCGATCCCGACACGGCGGAGCGCGGATCGATGAGGTCCGTCGGGTCGAGCTGCTTGGTGCAGTTCTCGCACTGATCGCCCCGCGCACGGTCGTAGCCGCAATTGGGGCAGGTCCCCTCGATGTAGCGGTCCGGCAGGAAGCGTCCGTCGGCGGGCGAATAGATCTGCGTCTCCGACACCTCCTCGATCAGTCCCGCGTCGAAAAGGCGTCCGGCGAAGTGCTGCGTGAGCGTGCGGTTCTGCGGCGAGGACGACCGACCGAACATGTCGAAGCTGAGCCGGAAGCCGTCGGAGAGATCCTTCTGCACCTGCCACATTTCGGCGCAATATTCCGCAACCGGCTTGCCCGCCTTCGCCGCGGCGAGTTCCGCCGGGGTGCCGTGCTCGTCGGTGGCGCAAAGGAACATCACCTCCCGGCCCCGCCCCCGATGGTAGCGCGCATGAAGGTCCGCGGGGAGCTGGCTGCCCACGAGGTTTCCGAGATGCTTGATGCCGTTGATGTAGGGGATCGCGGAGGTGATGAGGATGCGGTCCACTGGCAAGCTCCGAAATTTGGTGTCGGGCGGCGTCATAGACCAGCGGCGGCGCGGAAGCCAGCGGCGCCTCTCCCCCCGACCCTGCAGGATCGCGGCGCGTCATTCGCGATGCGGCGTGTGGATTCCGAAGCGTCACCGTGCCGGCTGCGACTGGCGGGAGACGGACGCGGGCGCTATCTGCATCTCATGCGCGCCCTATCTCTGCTCCTTCTCCTGTTCCTCGCCGCCGCCCCGGCGCGCGCTGCCGATCGCTGCGTGATTCTTCTGCACGGCCTCGCCCGTGGCGCCGCGTCGATGGACGTACTCGCCGAGGCGCTTCGCGAGGACGGATTCGATACGGTCAATGTCGATTACCCCTCGACGGAGGCGCCCGTGGCGGAGCTCGTCGAACGTGCGATCCCCGGCGCGGTCGAGGTCTGTGGCGACCGGGAGGTCAATTTCGTCGCCCATTCGCTCGGCGGCATCCTCGTGCGCGCCTGGCTCGCCGATCACCGCCCCGAGCGGATGGGCCGCGCCGTCATGCTCGGACCGCCCAATCACGGCTCGCAGCTCGTCGACACGTTCGACGACCTTCGCCCCTTCGAATGGATGAACGGTCCTGCGGGCATGCAGCTCGGCACCGGCCCCGACAGCGTGCCGAACCGGCTGGACCTGCCGCGGTTCGAACTCGGCGTGATCGCCGGAAGCCGCTCGCTGAACCCGTTCTATTCCACGCTCATCGACGGACCGGACGACGGCAAGGTCTCCGTCGCATCGACCCGGATCGAGGGGATGGACGACCATATCGTCTTGCCGGTGACGCATACCTTCATGATGATGAGCCCGCTCGTGATCGATCAGGTCATCCGTTTCCTCGAGACCGGGTCGTTCGACCATTCCTGATCCGCGGGGTCAGTCGATCCGCCGGTTCACGTGACCCATCTTCCGACCCGGACGACTTTCTGCCTTGCCGTAAAGATGCAGCGCCACGGCGGGATCGGCCGCGAGGGCAAGCGCCGTCTCGACCTCGTCGCCGATCAGGTTCTCCATGACGATGTCGCAGTGGCGCCGACCGTCGCCGAGGGGCCAGCCGGCCACGGCGCGGATATGCTGCTCGAACTGGTCGATCATCGTTCCGTTCTGCGTCCAATGCCCGGAATTGTGGACCCTCGGGGCGATCTCGTTCACCACGAGCCCGGTTTCGGTGACGAAGAGTTCGACGCCGAGCACGCCCACGTAATCGAGCGCGGTGAGGATCCGGCCCGCGAGCAGGACCGCATCGGTCGCCAAGGCATGAGAAATCTCCGCAGGGATCCGCGTCGTCTTCAGGATGCCGCCCTCGTGGTGGTTCTCGCCCGGATCGAAGCAGGCCACCTTTCCGTCGAGCCCGCGGGCGCCGATCACGGAGATCTCCCGCAGGAAATCGACGTGGCCCTCGAGTACGGCAGGCGCGCCGCCGATCGCCTCCCACGCCGCGCCGGCCTCCCCCGGCGTCGCGATCCGCGCCTGTCCCTTGCCGTCATAGCCGAAGCGCCGCGTCTTCAGGATCGCGGGCGTTCCGATCCGCTCCACAGCGCGCGCAAGCCCCTCCGCATCGTCGACCGCGGCGAAGGGCGCGCAGGTCAGCCCCAATTCCTCTAGCCAGGTCTTCTCCGTCAGCCGGTCCTGGCTCACGCGAAGCGCCTCGCGGCTCGGACGGATCGGCCGCGCCGCCTCGATCAGGTCGAGCGTTTCGGTGGGAATGTTCTCGAACTCGTAGGTGACGACATCCACCGCTGCGGCGAACGCCTTCAGGCTGTCGGCATCGTCATAGCCCGCGTGGGTCGCGGCCCGTGCCACGTCCCTTGCGGGGCAGGCGGGATCGGGGTCGAAGACATGGACGTGGAGCCCCAGCCGTGCCGCGGCGACGGCGAGCATGCGGCCGAGCTGTCCGCCGCCGAGGATGCCGATCGTGGCACCGGGTCGTAGCTGCTCAGACATCTTCCGGCACCTCCGGGATGGAATTCGAGAGGTCTGCGCGCCAGGCCTCCAGCCGCTCCGCGAGCGCCGCGTCCCCGAGAGCAAGGATCGACGCGGCCATGAGGCCGCCATTGGCCGCCCCCGCGGCGCCGATCGCCATCGTCGCCACCGGAAATCCGCGCGGCATCTGCACGATCGAATAGAGCGAATCGACGCCCGAGAGCGCGCGGGTCTGGACCGGCACGCCGATCACGGGAAGCCGCGTCTTCGACGCCATCATGCCGGGCAGATGCGCCGCCCCGCCGGCGCCCGCGACGATTACCTTAAGGCCACGTCCCGCCGCCTCCCGCCCGTAAGACCAGAGCCGGTCGGGCGTGCGATGGGCAGAGACGATTCGCGCCTCATACGAAATTCCGAGCGCGTCGAGGATCTCCGCCGCCTCCCGCATCGTCGGCCAGTCTGACTGGCTGCCCATGATGATGCCCACAACCGTGCTCATGCCCGTCCCCCGTTCGTCGCCGCAGGGACAATATCAGCCGATCCTGCCGCCGCAACGCAAAGCGAAGTCAGGCGATGATGTCCGGCAGGAGGCGATCTTCCAGCGCGGCGATCTTGTCCTTCAGGACCAGCTTTCGCCGCTTCAATCGCTGCAGCGTCAGCATGTCGGCCGTCCCGCGTGCCTGCAATGCCGCGACGGATTCGTCGAGATCGCGATGCTCGCGCCGAAGCACCTCGAGCCTGACGCGCAGGATCTCGTCCTCCATCATGCGATGGGTGTGATTGCGGGGCGCATCGTCCATGATGGTGATGATGCCCGAACCCCGACCCGCGGGCAAGCCACGGGCATCCGAGATCTCTTGTCGGCTGGCGTTTGAGGCCCCACATTGTCACCAGAGCCGTTGCCGCATGCGGGACGGAGCGCAACACGATCGCTTTGAGAAGGACGTGTCCATGACGAAGATCGGTCTGGGGGGCCACCCGTTTCTGCTCGGGTTCGAGCAGCTCGAGCAACTGGTCGAGCGAACGGCAAGGTCAGACAGTGGAAACTACCCGCCTTTCAACATCGAGCAGGTGGATGAGAGGTCATATCGCATTTCGCTCGCCGTTGCAGGATTTGCACGGGAGGATTTGTCAATTACAATAGAGGACCGCCAACTCAGGGTGCGCGGCCGGCTGCCGGATCCCTCATCCGACCGGACGTTCTTCCACCGTGGCATCGCGTCACGGCAATTTCAGCGCAGCTTTGTTTTGGCACATGGTGTGGAAGTCGAAGGTGCCTTCATGAAGGACGGGTTGTTGCATATCGATCTGCTTCGTGCGCCAATCGAGCAGGTCGTCAAGACAATCGAAATCTCCCGTCCTCGTGGTGGGGATGATAACGATCGGGAGAAGTCATGAACGAGTTTCAGGATATCAAGATCGAGGATCGCGAGAAGATCGTGTACGTTCGATCGGTGGCCGTGGGCGATCTGCCCGATGATCTGCAGGCGCAGGTACATACCGAAGGACTGACGGAGCTATATGCGGTCCATAGCGCGGAAGGCGAACGCCTCGCTCTCGTGCGCGACCGCAAGCTTGCCTTCTTCGTCGCCCGACAAAACGACATGGCGCCCGTCAGCGTCCACTGAAGGACCGGCTCAGCGCCCGGGCGGCGAAGCGATCTGTCCCGGGTGCGAAAGTTGGGCTGCGTCCTTTTCGCCGGTCAATTGCGCGGCCCGCGAGAGAGTTACTCTTGCAAGTTCGTCGGGTGGGAGCGTTCCATCGAGCCTCAGCACTGGCGCGGTTTGCCCGTCGAGCCACAATTCATGCGAGACCCTGCAGGGTTTTCCCAGGTCCGGCAGGTCGTAGCTCCTCGTCCGCTCCAGAAACGCTTGGTGGATGTGGTACATGTCGCCGCCCTCTGCGATCCGTGCACCATGCAGCTTGCTCTCGCGATATCGCAGGCGCGTGAGCCGCGTCGCCGTATCGGCGGTAAGGAAAACGATCAGATGAACATCGTCCAGTACCTCTTCTCCCCATCCCACCACCGACCCTGACAACACCCAGCCTGCATCGGCCTGTGCGGTGCGCAGCAACGTCCGGCGCTCGGCCGGCGGACGGCGACGCGTGAACGGAATGGCCGCGCTTTTCCAGTAGAAGGCATCGGCGTCGAGATGCGGGCAATCGAGCGCCATGGCGAGGCGCCGGCCCAACGTGGTCGTGCCGCTGCACGCGGCGCCCATGACATGGATTCGGGCCTGCCCCTTCATAGGAGTGGACACGGCGCCGCGGAACGGCTTCCCGGATCTTCAACGCCAAACATGAAAGCCGCCGTTTCCAGCCCGATCGACCTCGAAGAGATGGCGGGGAGATCGTTCATGGTTGGCATAATCCGGTGAAGATGACCGCGAGCTTACCCGATCATTAAAACCACGCCAATGCTGCAAGCTGACCTTGCCGAGAACGCGGCCTAATCGATGATCTCGTCCGCCGCTACGCCCCATAGACCGTCCTTCCGCGCCCATCCGCGATAACCGCCAGCCATGAGGTGGCACCAGTCGATCGCGCAGCTTTCGATCCGGACGACGACCCCGCGGCCGGCCCGGGCATTCTCCGGCGCGGTGTCGAGGGGGCGCATCCGCAGCACGATCTGATCGCTTTCAACGAGCGCCGTCCGTTTTCCTGACAGGAGCGAGTAATGCACCCAGCCGCCTAGCCCGTCGCGATCCTCCACCCGGCGCCAATGGCCATGCTCCGCGACGATGCGCAACGGCAGGTCGCGACGCGTGTAAACCCAGTCGATACGGTGGGCCCGCGACGGTCCGCGGCGGACATTCGCTTCGGATGCCTTCACGGAAACGAATCTCGGCAGGGGAAGGTTCGTAACCGCGCCGCGCGTCGCCTCTGCGGCGAAACCCGCGGTCATCATCGACAAAACGAGCGCCGGGAGAAGCAATATCCGCGTCATGTCGTCCGCCTGCTCGATCTGCCACATCGCGGGTGGCGTCTTTATCCGGGGTCTTCCGGCTTGTGCCACGCCCCTTTACGGGTCACCTTGCATTCCGGAGATGCGGAAGGAAAGTCGCGGAGTACCTTATATGTCAGCCGATCGCCTAACTGTTGTCGTCACGCGACGGTTGCCCGATCCCGTGGAATCACGCCTGCGGGAGCTTTTCGACGCGGAACTCCGGACGGATGACCGGCCGATGACGCGGGAGGAACTGATCGACGCCGTGGGCCGCGCCGACGTGCTGGTCCCGACGATCACCGACCAAATCGATGCCGGCATTCTCGCGCGCGCTGGCGATCGGCTGAAACTGATCGCGCATTACGGCTCGGGCGTCGACAATCTCGATGTGGCGACAGCACGCGAACGGGGCATCCTCGTTTCGAACACGCCCGGCGTGACGACCGAGGATACGGCGGACATGGCGATCGCCCTGATGCTGGCCGTCACGCGCCGCATTCCGGAAGGCCTCACCGTGATGCAGAGCGATGCCTGGCATGGCTGGGCCCCCAACGCGCTTCTGGGTGGGCGGATTGCCGGTCGCCGGCTCGGGATACTCGGGATGGGGCGGATCGGTCGCGCGGTCGCGCGTCGCGCGCGTGTCTTCGGGATGCATATCCACTATCACAACCGCACGCCATTGCAGCCGCCGCATGTCGATGACCTGGAAGCGACGTATCACGACAGCCTCGACCATATGCTGTCTCGGGTCGACATCGTCTCGATCAATTGCCCGCATACGCCGAGCACGTTCCATCTCCTCAATGCCCGGCGGATCGGGCTCCTCAAGCCGGACGCGGTCGTGGTCAACACGTCGCGGGGAGAGGTCGTGGACGAGAACGCCCTCGCGCGTGCGCTTTCGGCGGGCGCGATTGCCGGGGCAGGGCTCGATGTGTTCGAGCACGGGACGGAGATCCATCCTCAGCTTCGCGCATTGCCCAACGTCGTGCTCCTGCCGCATATGGGATCGGCCACGCGAGAGGGCCGGATCGAGATGGGCGAGAAGGTGATCATCAACATCAAGACCTTCGCGGACGGCCATCGCCCCCCCGATCAGGTCGTGCCGTCGATGCTCTAGCCGAACGAGACGTCCTGATCCTCCGGGACGGCGGACGAAGAGCCGCCGGTATCCACGAACTGGATGAGCGCACAATACAGCAGCCGGGTGCGATCCGTGATCGGGGTCATCCGGCATTGAAGCCTTTGCGCTCCGCCCAGTGGATCCTCGACCTCGTAGGGAAAATCCTGCGGAACGCCGTCAAAGCACGCGACCAGACGCGCCCGCTTGTGTTGCTCGAACGCGCGGCGGCCGACGACCTCGGCCACATGAAGGCCCATCATGCCGATCGGCGTGGAGCGATGGCTCCGGGCGCAACTCTCGCTGGACCCCAGGATGTGGAATTGCTCATCAACGAGGGCGATCTTGTCGGGTGAACTGGAAACGAGTGCCGCCAGTTCCTCCGGGTCGAGGGCCGAACGGATCGGCCGGGCGGGCTGGAAGGACGCGTAGGGCTGGTCCGCCTCCACCGGCAGGTCCCGGTCGCGGTATTGTCGGGTCAATTTCATCGCGATTTCGAGCGCGCGATCTCCGTCGCCGGTCCGTTGTAAACTGGAGGAGCGTCGGACGAAGAAGCCCACCATGTCACGCAACTCGGCCTGCGACGTCGGAACGTAGGCTTCCAGTTCATCCATCAGGGACGAAGAACGGGTGAAAAGCGCGGCGTGGACCCGCGCGGAAGCGCCATGACGAATGGCAACAACAAGCTGTGCCTCGACCAATTTCATGGTCGTGGCCAATCTGCGAAAATACACGGTTCGATCCCCATCGAATTATTTCAAATTGAATAAGATAGAATCGTACCGTCAGGCAAAGAAAATGAATGGTTAATACCGCCCTGCCTCGGCGGAACCACGGTTTCTTCAATGAGTTGGCAAGGTGACTGTTGACGGAAGAAAAGGAAATACCATGAACTGGGATCAAGTCGAAGGAAATTGGAAACAATTTAAGGGTCGGGCACAGGAGAAATGGGGCCGACTCACGGACGACGATACCGATGTCGCGGCAGGCGATCGGGAGCGGTTCGAGGGAATTCTGCAGGAACGGTACGGCAAGACGAAAGAGGAAGCGCGGCGCGAGGTCGACGAATGGCTTGCTGAACATTGAGACACCGATCGTACCCGGCTCCGCGTTGGTCCCATTGCGGAGCCGGCACCCTTAATTCGGTGACTACTCGAGTCCGATGCCTCGAATTCGATTGAAGACAATCGTCGATCTCAAGGCGATTACCCTCCCGGATACGCGTTCAGATTGAAGCCTCGTCAATCCGTATATGCTCTGACGCACATTAGAATTTTTTTCACCGATATACCTGGTTGTCGTCGGGAAAAGTCCTTTCGCGAACGTCAGTAGCGTAAGCCTCTACCGCGCGTTCGATTTGCGCGCCGAGATCGCCATAGACCTTCACGAATTTCGGCGGCCTGGCATTGAGCCCGAGCATGTCTTCCAGCACCAGGATCTGCCCGTCGCAATGCGCGGAGGCTCCGATGCCGATCGTGGGGATCGGCACCGCTTCGGTAATCTCGCGCGCAAGCGGCTCGACCACCCCCTCGATCACGATCGCGAAGGCCCCGGCCTCCGCTACCGCCACCGCGTCGGCGATATGGTGCGGCCAGCTTTCCCGATCCCGGCCCTGCGTCCGGAATCCACCCATCGTGTGGGAGCTTTGGGGCGTGAGTCCGATATGGGCCATGACCGGAATACCGCGATCGGTGAGGAACCGGATCGTCTCGGCCATGCGGGCGCCGCCCTCAAGCTTCACGGCGCCGCACTGTGTTTCCTTCATCACGTGCGCCGCATTGCGGAACGCAGCGGCCGGGCTCTCCTCGTAGCTTCCGAACGGCATGTCCACGACGATCAGAGCGCGTCGCGTCCCCCGCACCACCGCGCGGCCATGCATGATCATGAGGTCCAGCGGGACGCCCACGGTCGTTTCCATGCCGTGCATCACCATTCCGAGGCTGTCTCCCACCAGGATGAAGTCCGCGTGCCTGTCGACGATCGCGGCGGTATGCGCATGGTAGGAGGTGAGGGAGACGATCGGCTGGCCACCCTTGCGGCCGGCGATCTCGGGCACGGTGATCCGGCGGACGGGTTTCGCGGTCTCGGTACTCATCGGGTTTCCTCCGGGTTCAGGACCTTGTTGTCGATCAGGAGCACGTCCCCGAACCGTGCCGCCAGAAGCGCGACGACGGGGCGCGTGGGGCGTCCGCGAACGGGAGCGAGCGTCTCTGCGTCGCGCAGGTCGATGGAGAGCAGCTCCGCCTCCGGGGCGGTGGCGATCCGGGCGCGCAGCCGGGCCGTGATCCGCGCGACGCTTGCACCACCCCGCGATAACGTTTCGGCCTCGAGAAGCGCGGCATGCAGGACAGGGGCCGCTGCCCGGGCCTCGGGCGACAATCGGACATTGCGCGAGGACATGGCCAGTCCGTCTTCCTCGCGAACGATTTCCACCCCGGTGATCCGGACGGGGACATCAAGGTCGCGCACCATGGTGCGGATGACCTGGACCTGCTGATAGTCTTTCCATCCGAAATACGCCGCGTCGGGCCGTGCGAGGTTGAAGAGCTTCAGGACCACCGTCGCCACGCCGCGGAAGTGACCGGGCCGAAGCCGTCCGATCAGGATCCGGGAGAGGCCCGTGGTTTCCACATGCGTCTGCGCGTCCTCGTGATACATCTCCTGCGCATCCGGGACGAAGACCGCGTCGACGCCCGCCGCCTCCAGCATCGCGAGATCGCGCTCGATCGCCCGGGGATAGGTATCGAGATCCTCGTTCGGCCCGAATTGCATGGGATTGACGAAGATCGTGGCGAGGACCGCGTCATTCTCGGAACGGGCGCGCGCGACGAGTGCCATGTGTCCGTCGTGAAGATACCCCATGGTGGGCACGAGCCCGACGCGACCCGCCATATCCGCTCGCGCCGCGCGCAATTCGGTTTTCGTGCGGCAGACGATCATGCAAATCCTCCTCGGATCGGGCCTGCCCCATACCGCGGCGCGTTCCCCGTTCCAAGCCGGTCGCGCGATGTTGACATGGGAGCGCGACCGCATATAAGGCGCCCTTCATTGGTGTTGGTGGACCCCGCGAGGGGAACCCTGTCAGGGCCTGAGGCCCAGAGGACAACGCCCTTTTGTGACCGCGAAAGGAGATCAGCCGTGACCAAACGCACGTCTGCCAAGTACAAGCTCGACCGCCGCATGGGCGAGAACATCTGGGGCCGCCCGAAGAGCCCCGTGAACCGCCGTGAATACGGCCCCGGCCAGCATGGCCAGCGCCGCAAGGGCAAGATGTCCGACTTCGGCATCCAGCTCCGTGCCAAGCAGAAGCTGAAGGGCCATTACGGCGACCTGACCGAGAAGCAGTTCCGCCGCATCTTCGCGGAAGCCGAGCGGGTCCGCGGCGATACCGGCGAGAACCTCATCGGCCTGCTGGAGCGTCGGCTCGACGCCGTCGTGTACCGCGCGAAGTTCGTCGCAACCGTTTTCGCCGCGCGGCAATTCGTGAACCACGGCCACGTCCTGGTGAATGGCCGCCGCGTGAACATCCCCTCCTATCAGGTGAAGGAAGGTGACGTGATCGAGGTGCGCCAGAAGTCGAAGCAGCTCGCCTCCGTGCTCGAAGCCGTTGGCCTGGCGGAGCGTGACGTGCCCGACTATCTCGAGGTCGACCATTCCAAGATGACCTGCACCTTCACCCGTACCCCGGGATTAGGCGACGTACCTTTCGCCGTGCAGATGGAGCCGAACCTCGTCATCGAATACTACGCCCAGAACTGATCGGCATCCGGAGGTGGCGCCAAGGCCGCCGACGGATATCAGCCGCATCATGCTCCCGCGGGAAACTGCGGGAGCATTCTTTTTTCTAAGCCATCGACGACGCGATCGAGAGGATTGCGCAAGCCCGTTCAACGCCTGTTCCACGTGATGATCCCGGGCGGTACGCCGCTGTCGCTTAAAAGCGGTCTGCGCAACAACCGTGTGCGGAACCGTACGGCGTCTATGCGGGTCTCGTGCGACATCACGTGGAGGTCGCGGCCTGCCCCATCGTGACTCCGGGGGAACTTCGATTACTTACGCCGTTTCCCTTCGAAAGAAGAAGAGAGGCCGTCACGATGATCCCCTACTGGCTGCACATCCTTGCACTCATCTCGGTCCTCGGTGGTTTCGTGTGCGCGGCAGTCGTCGCGCTCGATATCTGTGCCCATCCTCAGAAGATGAGGATCATGAACGTCGTGTGGCCGATCACGGGTCTCTTCGCCGGGCCGATCGGGCTGCTTTTCTATTTCCTGGCGGGGCGACGTGCGACGCAGGAGCGGGGCGAGACACCGCATCAGGCAGAGCTTCCGTTCTTCGTGAAGGTCGGCAAGGGCGCCTCGCATTGCGGCGCGGGCTGCACGCTTGGCGACATCCTTGCCGAATGGTTTGCCGTGCTCTTTCCCGGAATCGTCGCGTTGATGGGCTACGGCACGCTCTTCTCGGAGCGGATCTTCGCGATCTGGGTACTCGACTATATCCTGGCCTTTGCGATCGGTGTGGTGTTCCAGTACTTCACCATTGTGCCGATGCGCGGGTTGTCGCTGCTGCCGGGTCTCTGGGCTGCCGTCAAGGCCGACGCATTATCGCTTACCGCTTGGCAGGTCGGCATGTACGGCTTCATGGCGATCGCGCATTTTTGGATCTTCGGGCGGATCCTGGGTGTCGCGCTCGACCCGCTCTCGTTCGAATTCTGGTTCATGATGCAGATCGCGATGCTCTGCGGTTTCGCCACCGCGTATCCGGTGAATTGGTGGCTGATCCGCGCGGGACTTAAGGAGGCGATGTAACAGGCAGCACTGCACGTCCCGAGGGAGGTGCAGGTTGGAAAAAGGTTGACGCAACGTCGCGCGGCGCTTCACCATCGTGTGATCCGTCCCCGAGGCGGTCAAAGCGTCTTGGGCGGCTTCTCTTCTTCCGCCCCGGAGGCCCCCCATAAAGGAGCCGCAATGCCCGATCGCCGCCATCCCGCCATCCGTCTCGTCCTGGCCATCTTCGCAACTCTCGCGTTCTGCCTGCCCGTCGCCGCGCAGGATTTGAAGGAGGACGAACCGCCCACGCCCTACACGATCGAGGCGCCGCGCGTGGTGCTCGACGGGGTGCCGTTCACGCAGTCCATTCGTGCCTCCGTTCCGCCAGCGGCGCCGCTCACGCTCGAGGTGGGCGAGGAGAGCTACGAGGTTGCGCCGGACGATTTCACGCAGCTTGCCGACAGCGTCGCCTATCTCGCGGAAGTCGAGGACGTCACGGCCACGGGTGACGAGGTGACGATGCGGCTTCTCGAGGACGGGGAAGTCGTCGCGGAGGGTACGACAAACGCCATTGCCGGCTGGCTTTCGATCCTGCCCGCGCTGATCGCCATCGGCATCGCACTTGCCACACGGCAGGTGATCCCCGCGCTTTTCCTCGGCATCGTGCTCGGTTCGTGGTTCACCTACGGAATGTCGCTTCCCGGCCTCTGGTTCGGCCTGCTCGACACGATCCAGATCTACGTGCTCGAGGCCCTCGTGCCGCCCGACGGCTCGAAGAGCCACATGCAGATCGTCATCTTCACCCTGATGATGGGCGGAATGATCGGCATCATCTATCGCAACGGCGGTGCCCACGCGATCGCCGCGCGCATCGCCTCCATCGCCAATACCCGTCGCAAGACGCAGCTCGGCGCATGCGGCCTCGGCTTCGCCATCTTCTTTTCGACCTATGCGAACTCCCTCATCGTCGGGAACACGATGCGTCCCGTCACGGACCGCATGAAGATCAGTCGCGAGAAACTTGCCTATATCGTCGATTCCACCGCAGCCCCCCTGGCCTCCATCGCCATCATCTCGACGTGGATCGGCTACCAGCTCGGTCTCATCGAAGAGGCGGTGAGCGGCATCGGCGTGAACCAGAGCGCTTATTCCATCTTTCTCAACGCGATCCCCTACAACTTCTACCCGATCCTGGCGCTCGTCATGGTGATCCTGATCGGTGCGATGGGCCGTGATTTTGGTCCGATGGCCAAGGCGGAGCGCCGGGCGCTCGAGGAAGGACAGGTGATCCGCCAGGATGCCGACGCGGAGGAGAGCGACGACGAGGAGGGGGGTGAACTCTATCTCAAGGATGACGTGACGCAGCGCTCGATCAACGCCATCCTGCCCATCGGCACGCTCATCGTGATGGTCGCGGCCGGTCTCTACGTCACCGGCGAAGGCAGCACACTGAGGGAGATCATGGGAAGCGCGGACGGCAACACGGCGCTTGTCTGGGCGGCGCTCGTCTCCGTCGTGCTCGCCGCGGGGCTTTCGATGGGGCAGGGGCTCCTTTCGATGAAGGAGACGATGGGTGCATGGTTCGCGGGTCTACGCTCCGTGCTCTTCGTGATGATCATCCTCACGCTCGCCTGGTCGCTCGCCGCCATCGCAGAGGATCTGCACACCGCATCCTGGCTCGTCTCGATCCTGGGCGATTCGATCCCGCCGCAATGGTTGCCCGCGATCCTCTTCTGCCTCTCGGCCGCCGTCTCCTTCGCCGTGGGTACGTCCTGGGGGACGATGGGCATCCTCATGCCGCTGGCCGTGCCGCTCATATGGGCGCTGATGCAGAATGCGGGCCTCTCGATGGAGGAGGATGGCTACATCCTCTACGCCACGATCGGCACGATCCTCGCCGGCTCGGTCTGGGGCGACCATTGCTCGCCGATCTCGGACACGACGATCATCTCCTCGGTCGCCTCGGGGTCCAACCATATCGACCACGTGCGTACCCAGATCCCCTATGCGCTGACCGTTGGCGGAGTGGCGATCGTCTGTGGGCTCATCCCGACGGGCTATGGTATCCCCTTCTGGATCACCCTGCCTCTGGGCGCCGTCGCGCTCGTCGCGATTCTCTGGGTGCTTGGAACGTCACTCGGGACCGACGTCGCGCCGGACGCGGAGGAGGCCGAGGGAGAGACCGCCCGGGCGTGATGCAATCGGGATGGTGCATGCCGGCCCCAACCGGCGGCATGCACCGTGCTCCTCATCCTGCTGCGGTCGGTCAGCCGACCGTATCGACGCCTCCGGGGCTAGGACGCGAAATGCAGCGTGATCCCGAAAGTCCATGAAGGGCCGCATGGATATGGGCGTACGGACCGAACGCCTATTTTCTTGCGTATCGGTCTAGCCGCCCAGACGACTTAGGAGCGCGCGACCGGGATTGCCATCGATGGGCAGGCCCGATGCGCGCTGGTAGGCTTCGATCGCGGCGCGGCTGGAGGGGCCGATGACGCCGTCGTCGCCGCCCGTATCATATCCCGCAGCGGAAAGCCGTCGTTGCAGCGATTGCCGCATTTCCTTCGTCAATCCGTATTCATCTGGTGGAAACCGACCCTGAATCTCCGGCCCGCCGACGATCCGGTCGGCGAGATGCCCGACGCCGATCGCGTAGTTCGTCGAATTGTTGTAGCGCTTGATCACGTCGAAGTTCCGCAGGACCCGGAAGGACGGCCCGCCCGGTTGCGGCGTGATGACGGGGCCGCCCGCTGAAGGTGTTCCGGCCACGCCGATTTCCCCGCCCCAATCCTCGCCGCTCCGCCATCCCGAACGCGCGAGATAAGATGCGGCGGAGGCGAGCGCGTCGGTCGGATCGTCGGACCAGATGTCGCGACGTCCGTCGCCGGTGAAGTCCACGGCATAGGCTTGGTAGGATGTCGGAATGAACTGCGTATGGCCCATCGCTCCTGCCCAGCTGCCGACAAGCCTTTCGGGGGTGGTGTCGCCGCGCTCGAGAATGCGCAGGGCAGCCAGGAGCTGGCTTTCGAAGAACGTGCCGCGCCGCCCGTCATAGGCGAGGGTGCCGAGGGCGGAAACGACCGGAATCTGGCCCCGGCGTTCCCCGTAATTGCTCTCGAGCCCCCAGATCGCCGTGACGATCGGCGCCGGTACGCCGTAGCTCGCCTCGATGCGGGACAGCGTCTCGCGGTATCGGGCGAATTGCCGCCGGCCTGTCTCTACCCGGTCGGGCGAGGCGGCGATTGAGAGATAGTCTTCGAGCGAACGCGTGAATTCCGTCTGGTTGCGATCGCGTTCGATCACGCCGGGGAGGTAGCCTGCCCGCAGGAAGGCGCGGGAAACGACCTCCGGCGCGATCCCCGACGAGATGGCCCGGGCCTGGAACCCGCGACTCCAGGCCTCCCATCCGGGATTGGGGACGGGACGCATCTCGGGCGGTAATCCGTCCGGCTCCCGCGATGCGATCGGTGCATTGCCGCAGGCCGTCAGACCCAGGGCCGCCATTCCGAGAAGCACGCTCCGACGCTCGATCCTCATCCGCATTCCTCTCGTTCTCAATTCCCTCTTTGACGGGGCGCGGGACTATCGGCAAGCGGCGCAGTGTCCCATGACCATCGTAACGCGAACCGTGAGATCGACGGGCAACGCATCGCGCGACGACGCGCCCGGATCGCTCATCGCTAGGAAACAGCGTCGCCCCAAGCCATCGCGCGCCACAGCCGGTTTGCGGGCCGGTCGGTCCACGCGCATCGCCCGAACCTTCGAGGCCGCTGGTCGGCTGACGATCTGCACGGAGGTCTCATCTAGTAACCATGCCAGATCGAAAGAGGCGGCAATCGGCGACATCGCGCGCGTTCCAGGCTTTACCGGTGTACCTGCCGTGATCGTGAGTGGTTTTGCCGCACGGCCTGATTATCTCGGCAGGATGCGTTCTACCAATGAGATCACCGAAACACGGCACCATGTCCGCAGCGTCATCGAGAAGCTGGAGGGTCTGACACACAGGGACGAAATCTCGGTATCGGATGTCGTCACGGCCTTCGGCGCGACGGCTTTCCTGCCCGTCATGATGGTGCCCGCGCTCCTCGTCGTGTCGCCGCTGAGCGGCATCCCGCTTTTCTCGAGCATTTGCGGCATCACGATCGCCCTTATTGCGGGGCAGTTCGTGCTGCGACGACCGGGGCTGTGGCTGCCGGGGATGATCCTGCGCCGAAGCGTCGGCGGCGAGCGCCTGGGCCACGGTCTTGCGCGTTTGAGATGGGTGGCGGATCGCATCGACCGGTATTCGCGAGATCGCCTCGAACTGCTCGTCGGCTCCCCGCGGGTACTCGGCCTCGTCATCGCGATCTGCGGCCTGACCATGCCGATGCTCGAGATCGTCCCGTTTTCATCCTCGCTACTCGGGTTCGCGGTGGTCTGTTTGGTGACGGCGCTGCTTGCGCATGACGGCCTCATCGCACTTCTGGGACTCGGCTTTGCGGGTGCCGCTACCGCCATTCCGATCGCGCTCTTCCTGGGGATCGCCTCTGCGTGATTGCGGCCCGACCGAAGGTTGCCGTAAGGTCCGTGGGGAAAACCCTGGGAGGCGCCGCATTGGCCCATGTCATCACGATCGCCCAGCAAAAGGGCGGCTCGGGCAAGACCACGATCGCGGCCAACATCGCCGTAGCGCTGCAGCAGGCGGGACATGCCGTCGCCGTTCTCGACACCGACCCTCAAGGTTCCCTCGGGCGCTGGTTCATGACGCGCCGCGAGATCGGCGATCCGGGCATGGAATTCGCGACGTCGAGCGCTTGGGGCGTGGGATACGAATGCGACAAGCTGCGGAAAAGCTGCGATTTCGTGATCGTCGATACGCCACCGAAGGTCGATTCCGATCTTCGCCCGGCGCTGCGGGAAAGCGACCTGGTTCTGGTTCCGGTCGCGACGAGCCAGGTCGATCTCTGGGCGGTGGATTCGATCCTCGACCTTGCGGAGAGGGTCGGGCGGCCGACGATGATCGTGCTCAACCGCTACAAGGCGGGGACGCGGCTTTCCGACGAGATTTCAACGGCGCTGGCGGATCGCGAGGCGGTGCGGGCGGAGACTGTATTGGGAAACCGGGTCGTCTATGCGGAGACGCTGGGCCAGGGGCTTGGCGTGCTCGAACGCGGGAAGGGGGCCTGGAGTGCCGAGATTTCGGCGCTCAGGGACGAGATCCTGGCCCGCATCGCATGAAAAAGGCGCGGGGATTGCCCGCGCCTTTCCGAATGATTCGAGTGCCTTATCAGGCGAGCTGCAGGTTCGTCGCGCTCTGGCGGCCGTCGCGGCCGGATTCGATGTCGTACTCGACTTTCTGGTCGTCGGCGAGGCCGGTGAGGCCTGCACGCTCGACGGCGGAAATGTGGACGAACACGTCCTTACCACCGGTCTCGGGCGCGATGAAGCCGAAGCCTTTGGTTGCGTTGAACCATTTCACGGTGCCTTTGGCCATCGTGAATTCTCCTGTCTTTTCAGTCTGTTCGCGGAAGTGCAACAGCGTGGCGAAGTGTGCCCGGATCGAGTGCGCGTGTCGCCCGCGAGGGGAAGACAGGGGATCGATAGAGGTCGTCTTAGCGCCGTCGGTCTGACAGGTCCGGCCCCGTCTGTCCAGCTTTTTCCGCGTACACCGAACGTACACTGGGCGTACACAGCCCGTACACGAGGCGTATGGAAGGCGTGCGGCGGGCGTACATGCCGCGTGCATCGGGCGTACAGCAGATGTGCAGCACGTGTACGGACATCGTGTTTCGGCCGGGCGCGGAACATCGGAGCGCCGAACGTGTTGGACCCTTAACGAGAGGAGAGATACAATGCTCAGACGCCTGCTCAACATGTTCAAGGGTGGCGGCCGCCGGACCACCACCCACTCGACCGGCACCACCCACTCGACCGGTAAGCGCAGCCCGGAATCGCAGATCGCGAGCGGTGTGGCGAAGATGGCGAAGAAGAAGCTCTAGCCAGCGCCACGACGATCGAGACCCGATACGAAAAGGCCGCCCCCCGGGGTGGCCTTTTCGCGTTCGACCGTCCGGTCACTCCACGCGCTGGACCGCTGGCGGAAATTCGACCGGATTGCCGCCGGCGAAACCGGTTTCATGCGCGTCCCAGCACTCGAATACTTCGAGGAGCGCGGCCTCGCTGCCCGCGAGATCCACGTTCCGGGCGGAGCCGTCCGGGAACCAGAGCCGCGCGACGCCGCCCGCGCGCAACCCGTTGACGATGTCGAGATAGTCCGCATGCGCGGGGGTGAGCAGGAGCGAGTTCGTCTCCACGTCGTCGCCCGCGATAGGGATCGGCTCCACCGCGAGCGTGTAGACCTCCTCCGCGAGGTCGAGATAGACGTCCCCCAGCGGCTGGTCGAGCGGGATCGCGAAGTCCGTCCGGTGGAGGTAGAAATCCATTTGCCGGTCGAAGATGCGGAGCTGGAACCGGCTCGACGGCGATACGACACCCGCGAGGCAGACGCTCATTTCGTCTCCGTGCTGCGCCTCGTAATAGCTCGCCTCCCAGGCCGGGGCCTCTGGAACGGGGGTCGCGAGCCAGATCAGGAAGGTCAGGAACAGGATCGCGTCCATCGGGAAGCCGCCTTCGTCGCCAGGGGATGTCACCGGCGATCGTCGGGCAAGATGGTGAAGATTCCGCTAGTGCGGATGGGGCCGGATGGCGATCAGGCCGGCGTCGATCCCGTTCCGGCAGGGCAGGGGATGCCCGCCCATATCCGCCCGCGCATCACCGCCGCCAGGATCCTCCTTCGCCGTCGCGCTGGCCGATCAAGCCTTCGCCATCGATATCTGCGTGGTCCTGCCCGATTATTTCCACGCGGTGTGAACGCTGCGCGTCGACGACCGAAATTCTTTCGGGCAGTGGTGGGGAGATATAGGCGCGTTTCTCGCGCTGCCTCGATCCCGGCCAATGCCGCCGAAGCTAAGTTACGCGGCGGGAAAGGTCATTCGGCAGAGGTGGTTCTCACAGCATCACATCCGCGATGTAAAGTCGTATCTAATGAATTTCCGGTAACGCCGGGCCGATCCAGTCGACCACGAATTGATTGAGGAACCGACGGATAGACCGTAATCATCGGTTCATTGGAGCCAAAGCTTCATTTTGAATCGATCGGCCATGTAGAGTGCGCTTCAGCGCACCCTACCTATACTACAACAGTCCTAACTCCGATGAGCTTCCGGCTTGACCTATCACAAAGACCCCGGTCAATATTTGGCGCAGGATTTGTTCTTCACTGCCGGAATCGATGTCGAGACCAACTAAATACAGGTTTTCATAATTGGCGCCTGACGACGCGTATAAGCTAGGCATCCAATCTGACGAGAATAAGCATATCATAAGCATTGCCAGATTAGCTGCAGCATCCATTCGAATTGCCTTGATCGATCGTCCAGCTAATGGACTGTCCCCAAAATGATCAAACGAATCATCCGGCGAAGGCGGTTCTTCATCACCATGGAAGATGTAATTCCGATACCTATTAAGTGTCAGTCCAGCCCGAGCCGCCATAGAGCATCCGCTCAACTTCCGAAGATCTCGAGATTCCAGGGCGGGAGGCTGACCGCCAGTACGGAATGGATGTGGCTCCGCGACCCAAGCTTGATCTAGATCCCCATATAACTCCCGAAGATAGGGATAGTAATCAAGCGACCAGAATGGCGTTCGGTGTGAACTTGTGTATAAAGGATGGTTGCCCATAAGATGACGACCAATTGCCGATGAACCTCTAATTAATTCATAAGCATTCCATATGAGCAGGAATCGAGCATGAGCCGTGAAATAGTCTTGCAGCAACCAGTCATGAATAGCATTAAATGCAGAAGGCGGCTCACAAGAGTCACCAGACCGCAATGGGTCTAATTTTGGAATGGATATATATACTCTTTCAATTGCCGACGCCAAGCGGAGTAGGTGAGAAACGGAATGCCAATGCGAGCGAATTGCCGTTCCGGGTTCACTGTCCTCCGGCACTCCGTTTCCTTGAGTTTCCTCAATGGCAGCATCAGGTGATGACGCGGCCAGAAGGACGAAACTCAATCTCCTCGCAACTTCTTGGCAGTCGCGAAACGTTGCCATCAATTCACCGCGCGAATTTCTTGAACTTCACCCGCTTCGGCTCCAGCGAATCGACGCCGAGGCGGCGCTTCTTGTCTTCCTCGTAATCCTCGAAATTGCCCTCGAACCACTCGACATGGGCGTCGCCCTCGAAGGCGAGGATGTGGGTGCAGAGGCGGTCGAGGAAGAAGCGGTCGTGCGAGATGATGACGGCGCAGCCCGCGAAATCCTGCAGCGCGTCCTCGAGCGCCCTCAGCGTCTCCACGTCGAGGTCGTTCGTGGGCTCGTCGAGGAGCAGCACGTTGCCGCCCGATTTCAGCAGCTTGGCCATGTGGACGCGGTTGCGCTCGCCGCCCGAGAGCAGGCCCACCTTCTTCTGCTGGTCGCCGCCCTTGAAGTTGAAGGCGCCGCAATAGGCGCGGGAGTTCATCTGCGCGTCGCCGAGGTCGATGATCTCCCCGCCGCCCGAGATCTCCTCCCAGACGGTCTTCGACGGATCGAGCGCGTCGCGGGACTGGTCCACGTAGGAGAGCTGCACCGTGTTGCCGAACTCCACGGTGCCCTCGTCGGGCTGCTCCTGGCCGGTCAACATGCGGAAGAGCGTGGTCTTGCCGGCGCCGTTCGGGCCGATCACGCCGACGATGCCGCCCGGCGGCAGCGAGAAGCTCAGATTCTCGATCAGGAGCTTGTCGCCCATGCCCTTGCGCAGGTTCTCCACCTCGATGACCTTGGAGCCGAGACGCTCGCCGTTCGGGATGACGATCTGCGCCTTGCCGACGCGTTCGCGCACGGACTGGCCGGCGAGTTCCTCGTAGGCGGTGATGCGGGCCTTGGACTTGGCCTGCCGCGCCTTGGCGCCCTGGCGCATCCATTCGAGCTCGCGCTCCAGCGTCTTCTGCTTGGTGCGGTCCTCGCGCGCCTCCTGGTCGAGGCGCTTGACCTTCTGGCCCAGCCAGTCGGAATAATTGCCCTCGTAGGGAATGCCGCGGCCGCGGTCGAGTTCGAGAATCCAGCTCGTGATGTCGTCGAGGAAGTAGCGGTCGTGGGTGACGATCAGGATCGTGCCGTTATAGGCGATCAGGTGGTTCTGCAGCCAGGCGATCGTTTCCGCGTCGAGGTGGTTCGTGGGTTCGTCGAGGAGCAGCATGTCGGGCGCTTCGAGCAGCAGCCGGCAGAGCGCCACGCGCCGCGCCTCACCGCCCGAGAGCGAGGTGACGTCGGCATCGTCGGGGGGGCAGCGCAGCGCCTCCATGGAGATGTCGACCTGTGCGTCGAGATCCCAGAGGTTCTGGCTGTCGATCACGTCCTGGAGCTCCGCCATCTCCTCGGCGGTCTCGTCGGAATAGTTCATGGCGAGCTCGTTGTAGCGGTCGAGGATCGCCTGTTTCTGTCCCACGCCGAGCATGACGTTCTCGCGCACGGTGAGGGCCGGGTCGAGATGCGGCTCCTGCGGGAGGTAACCCACGCGGGCGCCTTCGGCCGCCCAGGCCTCGCCGGAGAAATCCTTGTCCTGACCGGCCATGATCTTGAGCAGCGTGGATTTACCCGCGCCGTTGACGCCCACGACGCCGATCTTCACGCCGGGCAGGAAGTTCAGTCGGATGTTCTCGAAAAGCTTCTTGCCGCCGGGAATTGTTTTCGACACTCCGTCCATGTGATAGACGAACTGATAGGCTGCCATGGCGTGCTCCGTTCGTGAGGCTTGCGCGCGGTTTAACGCTCCGGACGGTGGAACGGAAGGTGGGAACCGCTGGAGGAGAAAAGGGATTGGCAGGGATGGCGACCACTTTTTCACACCTCGTCTATGTCAGTCGTGCAAACGTTCCCGCGAACTCTGCGGAGGAGCTGGCGATCTGTCTGGATGCGCGAATCTACAACCGTGGCAACGGGATAACCGGGATCCTGCACCGCGAGGACGACTGGTTCGCGCAGTATATCGAGGGGCCCAGGACGGCGCTGCGGGCCGTCTTCTTCCGGATCCGCAAGGATTGGCGGCACAGCCATATCGACGTTCTCACGCGCGGGGAAAACGAGAAACGGCGGTTTCAGGACTGCGACATGGGCTTTTCGGGGGCCGACGAGATCCGCTTCGACGAGTTCCAGCGCCTCGCCGGGCGGCCTCCACGGCCGCACGACGCCGCCGTGGAGGACCTGATCACCTTCTTCGAACAGATCCGCCGCGGCGTGGACGTGAACGCGGAATAGGCGTCAGCCGCGTCCGCGCCGCCGTCTCAACGCCAAGGCCAGGAACGCCGAGGACAGCAGCACGCCGCCTGCGGGCAGCGGTATCGGCGCGGGGTAGTCGGACAGGTCGGTGATGTCGAGGGATGTGACCCTGTAGTTCACGTTCTGGCCGTTGATGCTCTGGTAGTAGACCCCGTCGACGGTGAAGTCCTGAATGCTGTCGTCTTGGAAGGTCAGGCCCTCCGAGTTCAGTTGGAACGAGTAGATCAGGCCGTCGGTCGCGCCGTATTGGAAACCGTTCTCGTTTGCCTCGTAGGAGCCAAAATCCCGCGGACCGATCGAGATGTAGGAACAGACGAACGCATCTCCCGTGCATTCGGGCGTCCTGACCTCGTCGTACGGACTGGCCGTGAATTCGCTTTCCTCGAAGATCAGGGTCGCGGAGATCGTCCTGTCCCGAAGATAGGGAAAGCCGTAGGCGTCGGGATCGTCGGCGAAATTCACGCGGCCCGCGCAATTGAAATCGTCGACACCCTCGAACGGTGCGTTCTGTTGGCATGTCAGGCCCGGAGGAACGGAGTCCGGGATGGTGCCGACGCCGAATACGTAATCGAAATATAGCGAATTCACGGTCAGTTCCGCGGTCAGGTCGTACTGGTAGACGCTGGCATCGGCGGCGCCGGCGAGGCCGAGGAGGGCCGCGCAACTCAAGGTAAGATGTCGCAAGCTGGTATCCTTTCCGAGACGCGATCGGCCCTCATGGCCGCTTTCGGCGGCAGAATCAGGGTCCGAACGGGGCGGCGCAACCGATCTCGGGATCCGGGCCGCGTTTTACACCCCTAGCGTGCCGCGCTCCGGAGCGATCCGATGGACCCCGCATATCTGGGTTGTATCCGGGTCGAGCGTCGGCGGTTCGACCGGTCGATGCGGCGGAAAACCGATCCGGGCGCGCGTCAGCGGGGCTGCGCGTGATTCGAGGCGGGGGTTAAAGGATCTCGTCCTCGTCGAACATCGGATCGGCCTCGAGATCGGCGGCGAGGCGGGCCATGCGGGCGTCGGCGTCGGCCTTGGTGGCGGCGAGGTGGTAGATGGCGTCGCCCTCGTTCACGACCGGCATCGTCGCGCGACCGAGCACCACCGCGGGGCCCGTTGAGACGATCTCCTGCTCGGTCTCCCCGAAGGGATCGGCGACGATGGCCAGCAGAGTACCCTCTTCGACGCCCTCGCCGACCTCCTTGAAGCTTCGGAGCAGCCCGCCCGCGGGCGCGCGGACCCAGCCGGAGCCTGCGCATTGCATCGGCGCGGCGCGGCGGGGGCCGAGCCCCTTGCCGCCGATCATGTCCATCCTGTGCATGACCCGCAGGATGCCGCTCACTCCCACGCGGGCCGACATCTCGTCGAAGCGCAGCGCCTCCCCGGCCTCGTAGAGCAGGATGTCGCAGCCCGTCTCCCGCGCCGCTGCGCGCAAGGATCCCTCGCGCAGCTTGGCGCGCACGACGACCGGCGCGCCGAAGGCGTCGGCCCGTTCCAGCGTCTCCTCCCGGCTTGCGGAGACGCGGATCTGCGGCACGTTGGTGCGGTGGATCGCGGCGGAATGGAGGTCGATGCCGAATTCGGACCGCGCGACGATTTCCGTCATGAAGAGATGCGCGAGCCGCGAGGCGAGCGAGCCGCCTTCGGAGCCCGGAAACGACCGGTTGAGGTCGCGCCGGTCGGGCATGTAGCGCGAATTGTTTAGGAATCCGAAGGTGTTGACGATCGGCACGACGAGGAGCGTGCCGCGCAGGGCGTCGAGCTGCGGTGCGCGCAGGAGCCGGCGCGCGATCTCCACCCCGATCACCTCGTCCCCGTGGACGGCGGCGGAGACGAAGAGGACGGGGCCGGGCCTGCGGCCGTGGATCACCTGCACCGACATCGTGACGGGCGTGTGGTCGGAGAGGACGCTCACGGGCAGGTCGATCGTCCGGCGCGTGCCGGGCGCGACCTCCTTGCCTCCGAGCTCGAAGTTCTGGCGGGCCATCGAAACCTTTCCCTGTTCTGCCGCCAGGCGGCGGGATCAGCCGCGGCCGCGGGTGCTGGTCTTGCCGGGACGGGCGTTCTTCTCGATGAACTCCACGATCTTGCCCGCGATGTCGATCCCCGTGGCCTTCTCCACCCCTTCGAGGCCGGGCGAGGAGTTCACCTCCATCACGACGGGGCCGTGATTGGCGCGCAGCATGTCGACGCCGCAGACGTTGAGCCCCATCGACTTCGCGGCGCGGATCGCGGTTGCGCGTTCCTCGGGCGAAATCTTGATCGTCTGGGCGGAGCCGCCGCGATGCAGATTGGAGCGGAACTCCCCCTCGGCCCCGGTGCGCTTCATCGCGGCGATGACCTTGCCGCCGACGACGAGGGCGCGGATGTCTGTCCCGCCCGCCTCCTTGATGAATTCCTGCACCATGATGTTGACGTTGGCGCCCCGGAACGCCTCGATCACCGACTTGGCGGAGCGGTCGGTGTCGGCGAGCACGACGCCGATGCCCTGCGTGCCCTCGAGAAGCTTGATCACGGTCGGCGCGCCGCCCGCGATCTTGAGCACCTCCTCCGTCTGCTTCGGGTCGTGCGCGAAGGTGGTGACGGGCAGGCCGATCCCGTCGCGGGCCATGAGCTGCATCGAGCGGAGCTTGTCGCGGGAGCGGCCGATCGCGACCGACTCGTTCAGCGGATAGACGCCCTGCATCTCGAACTGGCGCAGAACAGCGAGACCGTAGAAGGTCACCGACGCGCCAATCCGGGGAATGACCGCATCATATTTGGGCAGCTTCTCGCCGTTGTAATAGACCTCCGGACGCCGCGAGGCGATGTTCATGTAACAGCCGAGCGTCTTGATGATGGTGAAGTCGTGGCCGCGCGCCTCGGCCGCCTCCTTCAGGCGCTTGTGTGAGTAAAGATTGGCGTTTTGCGCCATCATCGCGATCTGCATGACAACCTCGGTCTGGGACGTTGGGGGGAGTCTATGGCGGCGCCAGAGGCGCCACAAGCACACCTTTCCCCGAAAGGCGGGCCGAAAATATTAAGGCTAGGTTAACGGCCAACGCCTGTTAGGCTCGCGAAATCGTGTAGCTGCCAAGGAGGTCGGAATGGCGTCAACGCATATCGTGGTCGGGCTGGACGGATCGGATGCGGCCCGCCGGGTGATCGAATTCGTGAAGAAGGAGGCGGGGTCGATGACCGATTGCCAGGTCACGGCCTGCTTCGTCATCGAATGGTCCCCCTTCACGTTCCAGTCCGCCGAGGTCAACGAGGCCCGTCACAAGCGCCGCGAGGAAGAGATCGACGTCGCCCGCGACAAGGTGCTCGACCCCGCGATCGAGGAGTTGCGGGAGGCGGGGCTCTCCGTCGAGGGGCACGTGGCCCATGGCGACGCCGCCGACATCCTCGACCGGCTCGCCGTGGAGAAGGGCGCCACGCAGATCATCATCGGTCGCCTGGGCCAGAGGAACCTCGCGGAGCGCATCTTCGGCGGCGTCTCGGGCCGCCTCGTCGCGCAATCCTCCGTCCCCGTCACCATCGTTCCCTGAAGGAGTACCGGTCATGAGACATTTCGCTCCGGCCCTCGCAGCCTCTCTCCTGCTGCCGACCCTCGCGCGTGCCCAGGACGCCGCGGAAGGCGGCGGCCTCGACGAGATGATCAACACCATCTTCGCCGACTATACCGGCTGGTACGTGGCGATCATCTTCGCCAACCTCCCCGGCACCAACTTCTCCTGGATCGCGCTCTGGCTCGTCGTCGGCGCGGTCGTCTTCTCGGTCTATTTCGGCTTCATCCAGTTCAAGGGCTTCCTGCACTCGATAAGGCTGGTGAAGGGCGATTATTCGGACCCGAACGACGCGGGCGAGGTGAGCCATTTCCAGGCGCTCGCCACCGCGCTCTCGGGCACCGTGGGCCTCGGTAACATCGCGGGCGTTGCGGTGGCCGTGGGCATCGGCGGGCCGGGCGCCACGTTCTGGATGGTGATCGCGGGCCTCTTCGGGATGGCCACGAAGTTCACCGAATGCACACTCGGCGTGAAGTACCGCAACGAGTACCCGGACGGCAACGTCTCCGGCGGGCCGATGTACTACATGGTCAAGGGCTTCAAGGAACGCGGCCTTCCGGGCGGCAAGGTGTTCGCCGTGATCTTCTGCATCTTCACCATCCTCGGCGCGCTGGGCGGCGGCAACATGTTCCAGGCCAATCAGGCGCATGCGCAGCTTTCGGGCGTGCTGGGTGGCTATCCGGGGTGGATCACCGGCGTGATCCTCGCGGCCGTCGTCTTCATCGTCATCGTGGGCGGGCTGAAGTCGATCGCGCGGGTGACCGAGAAGGTCGTGCCGTTCATGGGCATCTTCTACGTCCTCGTCTCCATCGTCATCCTGCTTCGGAACTACGACGAGATCTTCTGGGCCTTCGGCCAGATCTTCGAGGGTGCGTTCACGGGTCTCGGTGTCGCGGGCGGCTTTACCGGGGCGCTGATCCAGGGCTTCCGGCGCGCGGCCTTCTCCAACGAGGCGGGGATCGGCTCGGCCGCCATCGCCCACTCGGCGGTGCGGACCAAGGAGCCGGTGACGGAAGGCTACGTGGCGCTGCTCGAGCCGTTCATCGACACGGTCGTGATTTGCACCATGACGGCGCTCGTCATCGTCATCACCGGCGTGCTGCAGCAGGACCCGGAGACCGGCCTCTATATCTGGAACGCGGAAGCCGGACGGATCGCGACCGAGGGCGGCGTGCAGGGGGTCGAGTTGACCTCGCAGGCCTATGCGCAGGCGTTCTCGTGGTTCCCGCCGCTCCTCGCCATCTCCGTCGTGCTCTTCGCCTTCTCCACGATGCTGTCGTGGAGCTATTACGGGCTCAAGGCCACGACCTACCTCTTCGGAGAGGGCAAGGTGCAGGAGCTGACCTTCAAGATCGTCTTCTGCCTCTTCATCATCGTCGGGGCGGCGGCGAGCCTCGGGCCGGTGATCGACTTCTCGGACGCCATGCTCTTCTCGATGGCGATCGTGAACATCATCGCGCTCTACTTCCTGATGCCGATCGTGCGCGGCGAACTCGACAGCTATGTCCGCCGCCTGCGCTCGGGCGAGATCACGAAGTACAAGGGCGGCGACAAGGTCCAGCCCGGCGTCACGCCGAGCGAGTAGCGACCCGGCCCCGCATCGGGGACCAGAGGCCCGCCGCGTTCCGCGCGGCGGGCCTTCTCGTATCGGGCGCCGGGGTTCAGAGCGTGGCCTTGTGCGCGTCGGCGAGCTTTTCTGCCATCATCATCGTCGGCACGTTGGTATTCGCGCAGGGAATGGAGGGCATGATCGAGGCATCGCAGACATAGAGCCCGTCGATGCCCCGGACCTTGCCCCCCGCATCGGTCACCGCCATCGCGTCGTCCGGCGGCCCCATGCGGCAGGTGCAGGACGGATGCCAGACGCCGCCCACGACCGTCCGAAGATAGGCCTCGAGCCCGTCGCGGTCGGCGACGAGCTCCGCGGGATCGCGGAAATTCCCGATCATGTACGGCAGGGCGGTCTCCCGCAGGCGGCGGACGAGATCGATGCCGGTGGCGGCGAGCGCCGTCGCGATCCCGTTGCGCCGCGAGGGTGCAGCGTATCTGCGGGCCTGCCCCGACAGGCCGCCGGCATAGACGCCGTCGACGACCCGCGCGAGCGACGGGTCGGCTGCGAGGGTGACGGCACGTTCGAACGCGTCGGCGAGCCGGACGAGGTCGCGGCGGTCCGACAGCATGCGGAAATCGATCCGCGGAAAGCCGGTCGGGTCGGCGGGATCGAGCAGGAGCTGGCCCGTCGAGTAGGACTTGTTGACCCAGAAGAAGAGCGGGCCGAAAAGGCTGCCCATCCGGTGCCACGCGGCGCGGGTGACGAAGTTCATGTGCATGTCGCCCGGCGGACAGCCATCGTGCCCGGAGGAGAAGCGGTAGCCGATGGGGATGTGGTAGTCGAGCGGGCCCCTCTGCCGCGCGTGGGGCCTGAGATAGGTCACGAGCCCCGCGGAGGGGTGCTCCATGAGGTTCTGCCCTACGCCCGGCAGGTTCGTCCGCACCGCGATCCCGCATTCCGCGAGATGGGCGGCGGGACCGATCCCCGCGCGCATCAGGATCGCCGGCGAGGCGAGGGCGCCCGCCGAGAGGATCACGCGCCTTGCCCCGAGCGTCTCCCGCACGCCCGCACGGATGGCGACCACGCCCACCGCGCGTCCCTCCTCGAAGAGAAGCTCGGCCACCTGCGTCTCCGTCCGGATCTCGAGATTGGGGCGGGCGCGGACCTCCGCGGTCAGGTAGGCCCAGGCGCAACTCACCCGTCGGCGGCTTTCGTCCATATTGACGACCATCTCGAACGTGCCGTCCGTCCAGGGACCGTTCTGGTCGGGCAGGAACGGGATGCCGCGCCCTTCGCAATTGGCGAGCATCGCGTGGATGAAGGGCGTCCAGATCCCGGCGCCGCGCCGTCGGACCGGGAACGGCCCGTCCGCACAGTGCAGCGGGTCGTCGCCGAAATCGAGATCGCGCTCGAGCTTGCGGAAATAGGGCAGGCAATCCCGAAACGACCAGTCCGGCAGGCCCGCCGCCGCCCAATCGTCGTAATCGCCGGGCGCGCCGCGATTGGCGCCGATCCCGTTGATCGCGCAGCCGCCGCCCAGAAGCCGCGCCTGTTCGTACGGCGTCGCCCGCGCCTCCGGGCGGTTCGCGCCCGTATGGCCATAGTTCGCGCGCAGGCCCCGCCAGGTATATCGCGGGTCGGTATAGGCCTTGCCGGGATAGGGGCTCGCGAGGGCGGGGTGATCGTCGGGCCGTTCCGCGTCAATGCCCGCCTCGATCAGTAGGACACGGATCCCGGGCCGTTCGGAGAGCCGCGCGGCGAGGACGCAGCCGGCGGAGCCGCCGCCGACGATGATGACGTCGGCCTCTCTCCCGCTCGTGGCGCTCATGCGGTGACCCCGGGCCCTGTGCCTGCGACAGGGTTGGGAGGAGTGGCGGGCCGTGTCAATCCGTGCCCGGATGCGATCGGTCCGGCTTGCGCGCGGCTCCGTCCCGCGGGGGCGGTCCCGCCATCGCAGTGAGCGGCCCCATCGCCGCGTCCGCCGCGATGCGGTAGCGCAGATGCGCCTCGTCGAAGCGGGAGGCGGCGCGCGGGTCGGGCTCGTGGCGGCGATGCAGGATGGAGGTGGCCGCGCTCGCCTCCCTGATATCGGCGAAGTCGCCGATCGCCGTGGCCGCGCAGAGCGCCGCGCCCTTGGCGCCGAACTGGCTGCCCTCGGGCACCGCGACCACCGTGCCGGTCGCGTCGGCGATTATCTGCGACCAGAACGCACTGCGCGCACCGCCGCCGCAGAGCCGTATATCGCTCGGCGGACGGCCGATCTGGGCGTAGCAGTCGCGGATCGCGTGCGCGATGCCCTCGTAGATTGCACGGAGCATCGTCGCGCGGTCGTGCTGCGGCGCGAGGCCCATGAAGCCCGCCCGCGCCCGCGGCTCGATCCGGGGTGCGATGACGCCGCTCGCCGACAGATAGGGGACGAAGACGAGTCCTCCCGCATGGGCGGGCGCGGCGGCGGCGAGCGCGCCCATCGTGTCGTAGGGCGCGGGGTCGGCGGCGAGATCGCGGCAGAGCGTGGCGAGCGCCCAGTCGAGCACCGTGGTTCCCGCGACGTTCACCATCGTCCGCATCCAGAGCCCGCCCGGCAGGATGAAGAGGAGGCCCTGCACCGGACCGAAGGCGGGCGCGTCGAGGAGGACGCCGTTGAGGCAGGTCGTGCCGAGGACGCTCGCGGCCTGCTCCGCGCGGTAACAGCCAGCCCCGAGCGCGCAGGCGGAAGTGTCCCCGGTCCCGATCGCAACCGGCAGGCCCTCGGGCAGGCCCGTCGCCTCCGCCGCGGCGCGCGTCACCCGACCGCCGAGCGTCTCGCCGCGGCGCACGGGTGCGAGGAGATGCGTGAGCCCGGAGACGCCCAGACGTGCGGCTTGCGATGCGGAATAAGTGCGGTCGCGCGCCGAGCCGGGGGCCATCGCGCCCTCAGACTCGTCCGTCGCGATCTCGCCGGTCAGGCGGAAGCGGATGTAATCCTTGGCGGGCAGAGCCCATTTTGCGCGATCGAGAATTTCCGGCTCGTGGCGGCGGAGCCATGCGAGGATCGGCAGTGTGCAGCCGAGCTGCATGGTCGAGCCCGACTCGCCATAGATCTGCGCGATGAGGTCGGGCGTCTCCGCCACGAGCCCGTCGACAAGCGATTGCGTGCGTGCGTCGTTCCAGAGGATCGGCGGGCGCAGGACGTCGCCCCGCCCGTCGACGAGCCACGCCCCGAGCATCACGCCGGTGAGCCCCATGCCGCGCAGGGCACGCGGATCGCGCCCCTCCATCAGGCGGCCGATGACCGCGCAGACCGCGCGCCAGGTCGCCTCCCCGTCGATCTCCGACCAGCCGAGCGGCGCGTGGAGCTGCCTCGCCCGCTGTCCGCGTTCGGCGATTTCCCGGCCCCGTTCGTCGAACAGGGCGGCCTTGATCATGGAGGTTCCGATATCGAGCCCGACATACATCGCGCGCGTCTCAGGTCCGGTCCGGGGCCGCGGCGGCCCTGCATTCGCGGCATGTCCCGCGCCGGGCCGTCCGCCCGTCCTGCCGCCGATCCTCCGAATGCCGCTTCGTCATCGGGACGCGCTCGGTCCCATGGGCGCCTCGTGACCAAGTTCGCTCGATGGCGGGAGCGTAGGGAGGTCCGCCGGGGCGGACAAGCCGGAAAACCCCGAGCATCGAGAGGGAGGAAAGCGGGACGTTGGGCGGGGCCGATCACCGTCTCCGGGCCCTCGCCCCCGACCTTTGTACTGCGCCAGTGTCTGGAGGATGGACGCGCGGAGATCGCGGGGCGGGGGAACGCCACGCGCGTTCGCTCGGAGGCGGGGCGCCGCTCGACATCTACTGCGAAGTGACTACCGATTTGCCGGACATCGCACAGCGCCGGGTCTTCCACGACGCCGCCGTCCGCCTTAACACTCCGGCACGACGGATGCGATCCGAGCCAGCCCGGCAGGCACGGTAGCGGTTGCATTGTTCGAATTTGTTTTAGACCGTCCGGTCCTGAGTGGAACGACGGAGATCGCGAGGAGCGGGACGTGCAGCGGAATGGTTTGACGGACGGGCCGGACGCGGGCGCCCCGCTTCGCGCGATTGCCTGGGATATCGACGGAACGCTGACCGACAACGAGCCGGTGCATCTGTCGGTCTTCAGGGAGGTCTGCAGTGCCAGCGGGATCGATCTCTCGGGGCTCGGGGACGACGATTTCCGCGGTCTGCATCTCGACGACGTCTGGACGGCCCTCGGCTCCCGGCGCCCCGAAAGCCTGACCGCGACGGCGTGGCAGGAGAGGATCACGGAGACCTACTGCGCGCGCAGCGACACGCTCGAACCGATGCCGGGGCTACACGAGACGTTCGAGGCCTTCCGCCGGGCGGGGCTGCGGCAGGTCTGCGTCTCGAATTCCCGGCGGAGGGTCGTCGATGCGACGCTCGCCGCACTCGGGATCGACCGTCTCGTGGACTTCTCGATCAGCGTCGACGACGTGCGGGCCGGCAAGCCCGCCCCCGATCCCTATCTCGAGGCCGCGCGGCGCCTCGACCTGGCCCCGGGATCGCTCGCCGCGATCGAGGACAGCGCGACCGGCGCCGCCTCGGCCCGGGCGGCGGGGCTCAGGGTCTTCGGCATCGCCACGGAACATGCCGCGGTGCCCGGCGCGGAGGCCACGGTCACGCGGCTGCCCGACCTCGTCGCGCTGGTCGCGGGCGAGGCGCGGGTTCTCGCGGGAGACGGCTGATGGTCGGCGCGATTGCGGGGGATGCTCCACGGCGTGCGGATCACCGCGAGGGACTCCGGTGGCGGATCGGGTGGCGCAGGGCGCTCGTCCGGTCGGGTTCCGACGCCATCGTCTCGACGATCACCGCAAACGCATTGTGGCGCTTTCTCGACCCGTTCGCGGTCGCGCCCGTGCGAGGACAGGAGCCTCTAGGATGAAGATCGGAACCGACCTCGCCGGGCGGCGGGCCATCGTCACCGGGGGCGCGAAGGGGATCGGCGCGGCGATCTCGGCCACGCTCGCGGAGCATGGCGTGACGCTCGCCATCGCCGATCTCGACGAGGCGGCCGCGCGGGAGACGGCCGGACGCCTCGGGCCGGACCATGTCGGGATCGGCATCGACGTGAGGACCCGCGAGAGCGTGGAGGCCGCCTTCGCCGCCGCGCGCGTTGCGCTCGGGGGATACGAGATCCTCTGCGCCAATGCCGGTGTCTCCACGATGAACCGGGCGGTCGACCTGACCGACGAGGAATGGGACTTCAATTTCGACGTCAACACGCGCGGCGTGTTCCTGACGAACCAGCTTGCGGCGCGTGATTTCCTCGCCGCGGGGCGGGGCGTCATCGTCAACACCGCGTCGCTCGCGGCGAAGGTCGGGGCGCCGTTCCTCGCCCATTACTCCGCCTCGAAATTCGCGGTCCTGGGCTGGACGCAGGCGCTCGCGCGCGAGCTCGCGCCCGAGGGGATCCGGGTGAACGCCGTCTGTCCCGGCTTCGTGCGGACGGGGATGCAGGACCGCGAGGTCGCCTGGGAGGCGGAGCTGCGCGGGATCGCGCCCGACGCGGTGATCGCGGACTACATCGCGCAGACGCCGCTCGGCCGGCTGGAGGAGCCGGAGGACATCGCCCGGCTCGTGGCCTTCCTCGCCTCCGACGCCTCGGGCTTCATGACGGGGCAGGGGATCAACGTCACGGGCGGGGTCTACACGACGTGACGGACGGAATCACCGAGGACGCCGTGCTGGAGCTTCTGCGGATCATCGTCTCCATCCCCTCGATCAACCCCGCCTTCCGGATGCCGGGCGACGATCCCGCGTCGTTCGGGGAGGCGGCGCTCGCACGCGCGCTCGGCGACTGGCTCGAGGCAAACGGGATCGCGGCGGAACTCGACGAGGTGACGGCGGGCCGTCCCAATCTCGTCGCGCGGATCGCGGGCCGGTCGGGCGGGCCCGCCATGCTCTGGGAGGGGCATCTCGACACCGTGCAGGTCACGGGTATGGAGGCACCCTTCGTGCCGCGCCTCGAGAATGGCCGGCTCCACGGACGGGGCGCGGTCGATGACGGGGGCTGCGTCGCCGCGTTCCTCCTCGCCCTTCGCGCCCTGTCCCGCGATCCGCCGCCCGGTGATGTCGAGTTCTGCGCGGCGATGGACGAGGAATACGCCTACAAGGGCGTACTCCATCACCTCGACCGTGGCGGGTCCTTCGCGCTGGGCGTCGCGGGCGAGCCCACGGAGCTGCAGGTGGTCCGCGCCTGCAAGGGCTGCGTCCGCTGGGAGGTCACGCTCGAGGGGCGGAGCGCCCATACCGCGCGGCCCGAGGAGGGGATGAGCGCCCTCGACGCAGGGCGGCGGCTCCTCGATCTCTACGACGCGGAGATGGCGACGCGGACGGGGACGCATTCGCTCCTCGGTCCCGCCACGCTGGTCACCACGGGGTTCGAGGCGGGAGAGGGGCCGAACACCGTCCCGTCGCGCGCCCGGCTCAGGTTCGACTACCGCTACCTGCCGTCCGAGACGGGCGCGGAGGTCTACAAAGCGTTTCGCGCGGTCGCGGAGGGACTAGCCGGAGCGCTGCCTGGCATCGCCGTCACGGTCGGGGCGCCGTTCGTCGATTCCTCCGCGATGGACGTGCCGGACGTGGCGTCGGTCGTCTCGCGGATGGCGGCGATCTGCCGGGAGAGGGGGCTTCCGGACGCGGCAATCGGCGTGCCCTTCGGCTCGGATGCGACGAAGATGGTGAACCTTTCCGCCATTCCCACGATCGTTTTCGGCCCCGGCCGCATCGAGGAGGCGCATTCCATCGACGAGTTCGTCGAGGTGGCGGATGTCGTGCTCGCCGCCCGGATGCTCGTCGATCTGGCGCGCGCGACCGGGTAGGTCGGTCCGGAACGCGGCGGGTCGCGTCGGATCCCGCCACTCGTCCGATCGAGGATGCGGACGACATCACGCCGGATATGATCGCCTCGACGTTCGCCCGCGAGGCCGCGCCGCTATCCTGTTCCAGTTCCGACGCGGTCTGGGGAACGTACTCCATGCTCTTGTCCTGATAAGAGAGGAGGGCCCGTCTTGCCCACGGCGTCAGGGCGCCTGTGGCCCGGGCGCGGCGTCTCCGCGTCCGGCTTCCGCGACCATCACCTGGACCTTGGCCGTGGCGAGGTCGGCGGCGAGCCCTCCGGTCGGTTTCCGGTCGGTCACGAGGATGTCGACCTCGTCGAGCGCCCCGACCTGCACCAGCGCCATCTCGTCGAATTTCGAGGAATCGGCCAGCACGACGCGGCGCGTGGCGCGGCCGATATAGGCGCGCTTGATCTCCGTATCCTCGATCGAATAGTCGAAAAGCCCGTTCGACGACAGCGACGAGACGCCGAGGAAGGCGATGTCGAACCAGAGCTTGCGCGCCTGCTCGATGGCGATCGGCCCCACGATCGACTTCTCGTGCGCCCTGAGCCGCCCGCCAAGCAGGTAGATCTCGGCGCGGGTGTCGAGGAGCGCGATCCTGAGATTGTTGGTGAAGACGAGGTTCTGCGCATCGGCCGCGAGGAGCTTTCCGAGCTCGTAGGTCGTCGTGCCCACGTCGAGGGCGGTGATCTGTCCGGGCTGGACCAGCGTCGCGGCAAGCTGCGCGATCCGGCGCTTGGCCTCCGCGTTGCTCTTCTGCCGTTCGCTGAAATAGGGCTCGTCGACGGGGCGGGGTTCGGCGCCGTGTGTCGCCACGGCGCCGCCATGGGTCCGTGTGATCCCGCCCTGCACTTCGAGCTCGGCCAGATCACGCCGGATGGTCATCTCGGAGACCTCGAACTGATCCGCGAGGTCGGCGGACGACATGAAGCCGTTGTCTCTGATGAGTTGTGCGATCCGGTCCTTGCGGACCCGTCCGATCAGCTTTCCCCTGCCTGCGGTCGAGATCTTCGTCATCACATCACGCCCTCTACAAGACGGACGGCCCGCCTGCCCGGGCTCCTGTCGTGCCGCCGGGAGGGCCGCGTTCCGTTACCGATCCTCGATCATTCGAACGAACTAGTACATTACAGCAAGAATCACGCAAAAGTATCCCCGATACCGCACAATCCCGCACCGTATGCGGTCAAAAAGGTTGATCGGTGGGTCCTGCCGCCGTTTCGCCTGCATAAAAGATGGGCTTCAGCGCGACGTAGAGCGCACGGAACGCCGCGTAGCGCGCGTCGTAGCTGCGCACCGCGCCGGGTTTGGGCGAGAAGGTCTCGCCATAGGTCACGAGCGCGCCGATCTCGTCCCAATCCGCCGCCCCCGACGCCACTGCCGCGACCCAGGCCGCCCCCGCGCAGGAGCCGTGATCGTTGCCCAGGACCTGGACGGGCCGCCCCGCCACGTCGGCCATGATCTGCATCCAGACCCGGCTCGCACTGCCGCCGTCCGAGGCGAAGAGGCGGACGGGACGATGCCCGATCTCGTCGAGCACCTCGAGATGGTGGCGGAACGCGTAGGCCACCGCCTCGAGCAGAGCGCGCCAGAGATGCCCGGTTCCGTGGTTGAACGACAGGCCCGTGAAGGTGCCGCGGGCCAGCGGATCGTGGATCGGCGTCTTCTCCCCGAGGAAATAGGGCAGGCAGAGCACGCCGTCGCTGCCCGGCGGGATCTCTCCCGCGAGTCGGTCGAGCCGTCGATGCGGTTTCTCGTCCCCCGCATCCGGTACGAGCAGGGCGGAGAACCAGTTGAGTGCGGAGCCCGTCGCGGCCATGCAGCCATTGGGCGCGTAGAGGTCCGGGACGAGGTGATAGTCGAGAAACATCCGCGGATCGGCCCGGACGCTGTCGGAGATCACGATGATGTCGCCCGCGCCGCCGAATTTCAGAAGCACGTCGCCCGGCGCCGTGAGCCCCGCGGCGAGGGCGGAGGCGATGTGGTCGGCCGCGCCTCCGAAGACCGTCAGCCCCTCGGGCAGTCCCGTGGCTTCCGCGGCGCTTGCCGTAACCGCACCGATCACGTCGTGGGACGCGTGGAGCGGCGGCACCGCCTCGACGGGCAATCCCGAAAGGGCCACGAGGTCTGCCGCGATCCGGTGATCGGCGAGATCGACGAACCCTGCCTCGAGCGCCCAGTTCCGCTCCACCCCACGGAGCCCCGTGAGGCGCAGGTTGATGAAATCGTAGGAGCCGAACACCGTCGCCACGCGCGCGAACACATCGGGCTCGTGGGCCGCGATCCAGCGTAGCTTGGCGGCGGCGAGCTGCTGATTGATGCCGTTGCCGGTCCGGGCGAGGAACGCCTCTTCCGCGACCTCGGCAGCGAGCTCGCGAACCTCCGCCCCGCAGCGCCCGTCGCTCTGCTGGATCGAGGGGCGCAGGATCTGGCCGTCCGCGTCGAGCAGCACGATGGCGGGCAGCATTCCCGTCACGCAGATGCCGTGGAGCGCGGCACCCTCGGGCAGCGCCGCCATCACCTCGCCGAGGACGGCGCAGGAATTGCGCCACCATTCCTCCGGATCCTCCTCCGCCCAGCCGGTGCGGGGCGCGCTCAGCGTCACCGGGCGGCTTGCCGTGGCCGCGATCTTCGCGGGCAGGGCCACGAGGGCCGCGATCGTGCTCGTCGTCCCGATGTCGAGACCGATGACATAGCCGGGAGGGGTGCCGTCAGCCAAGGCCGTCGACCACGTCCATGAAACGCTTCACCCGGTCGCCATCGACCTTGTTCCAGGTATCGCCGTCGACCTTGAAATGCGTCCCGATCACGCAGCCATCGGCGATCGAGAGCACTTCCTTCACGTTGTCGAGCTTCACGCCGGTATTGGCGAGGACGGGCGTGTTCGGCACCGCCTCGCGCACGTCCCGCAGATCGGAGGTCTCCGCCGATTGCCCGGTAAGGGGGCCAGAGACCAGGATCGCGTCCGCGAGCGAGGAGAAAACGGCGCTTTTCGCGCGAAGGGCGATCGGACGGGTATCGAGCGTCGCGGCGAATTCGGCGTTGATGTTGAAGAGGAGTTTCAGGTCGCCGCGGCCGAGATTGCGCCTTAGCCGCAGTGCCTCGCCCGCATTCGGCTCCCAAAGGCCCATGTCGGAGGCGAAGAGACCGGTGAAGATCTCCCGCGCGAAGCTCGCCCCCGTGGCGCTCGCCATGGCGACGGTGGCGACGGGGTCCCAGAGGTAGTTGACCCCGAACGGCACCTTCAGCATCGGCCGGATCGCCGTCACCACGGCCGTCATCGCGGCGAGCGAGGCGGGGCAGGCGCGAAGCTGGTAGGGGCGGTCGTTCTCGTTGCCGAACATGATGGCGTGCACGCCGCCGTCCTGGAGCTTCTCCACGTCCGCCGCGACATCGTCGATCAGCTTCGCCATGCCGCCATCCGCGTCGTAGAGCGGGGAGCCGGGCAGGGCGCCGATATGGGCCATGGCGATGACGCCCTTGGGGCGGGATCCGAAGAAATCGAGCGTCATGGTGTCATGCCTTCGTCATTTGGGTCCGACCGTGCCAGGCGATCCTAATATCTCATCGGTCGGGTTCGAAAGCCGCAGCGTCCGACCGGCCTCGAATTCCCTGCATGCGCATACCCGCGCTCGCAAAATGTCTTGCAGGGATCATACCGCACAAGAAAGAACAAAAACGCAAGTTGAAACCCGAAGCCATGTTGCAAGAACGCCGAAGCTGTGGAAGCGTCCGACGCACTATCAGGGGTTGGCGAGAGATGATGCGACGCGGTTCGGGCACGGGATCGACGGGAGGCCCCGAGTGAGGTCCGCCCGGGGTGCCGCGCTCCTGCGCCACCTGATCCTGGGCGGGTTCTCCGCTGTCATCGCAATGCCGCTTCTCTGGGTGCTCCGCGTCAGCCTGACCGACAAGGCCACCGCCTACCGACTTCCGCCCGAGATCGGGGAGATCGGCCTGCAGAACTATGTCGAGGTCTTCACCGCCTTCGACTTCACACGCTGGTTCGGCAATTCCGTGACCGTCGCGGTCCTCGCCACGCTCGTCTCGCTGCCCGCGGCCGCGATGATGGCCTATGCGGCGGCGCGCTTCCGCACCGGGGGATGGCCGCTGATGCTCGGCGTGCTGGCAAGCCAGATGATCCCGCCGATCGTGCTCGTGCTGCCGATGTTCCTCGTCTTCACCACGCTCGTGCCGGTTCCGGGGCTCGTCGCGATCACCATCGCGCATGTCGCCATCAACCTTCCGTTCATGGCCTGGATCATGGCGAGCTTCTTCGACGCCGATACGCGGATGCTGGAGGAGGCGGCGCGCTGCGACGGGGCGACCCGGTGGCAGGCCTTCACCCGCATCACGGTCCCCGTCGCGATGCCCGGCATCATCGCCGCGGGCCTTCTGGGCTTCATCCTGAGCTGGAACGAGTTTCTCTATGCGCTCCTTCTCGGCAACCATTCGAGCCAGACGCTGGCCGTGGGGCTCGCCTCGCTCGAGACCCATGCCGGGGTCAACATCGCGCCGCTCGCCGCCGCCACCCTTCTGGCACTCGCCCCGGTCCTGCTGCTGCTGCCGTTCCTGCAGACCTACCTCGTCAAGGGTCTGTCACTCGGTGCCCTGAAATGAGCCGGCGCCAAGACCGGCCGTCCCGCCAACACGGAGATACGACATGAGACCGCATATCCTGATCCCCTTCGGCGCGTTCGCGATGGGCGCGGGCGCCGTCCAGGCCCAGAGCATCAACATCCTGATGGAGGCGGTCCCCGACACGACCTACGTCCAGGAACTGCTTCCGGAATTCGAGGAGGCGACTGGCATCGACGTCAATCTCGAGGTCGTCAACTACGCGGAGATGCACACCAAGCTCGTGCCGCAACTCGTCTCGAATTCGGGCAGCTACTCTGCGATCGTGGTCGATTTCTACTGGGTGGGCGAGTTCTACCGCGCGGGCTGGATGCAGCCGCTCGACGACCGGATCGAGGCCGACGGGTTCGACACCTCCGTCTACGTCCCCGCGATGATGGATCTCGTCGGGGAGGTGGAGGGCACGACCTACATGCTGCCCTTCTACAATTACGCGATGGGGCTCCTCTACCGCACCGATCTTCTGGAGGACGAGGCCAACCGCACGGCCTGGAAGGAAGAGCACGGATCGGAGCTCCGCCCGCCCGAGACATGGGACGAGTATCGCGACCAAGTGGCGTTCTTCACGAAGGACGGGATCTACGGCGTCGTCAACCAGGGGCTCCGTCCCGACCCGATCGCGATGGAGTGGTCGAACTACCTCTTCGCGCATGGCGGCACGTTCATGGACGAAACCTGGCACGCGACCTTCAATTCCGACGAAGGCGTGGCCGCGCTCAAGGCTTACATCGCAAATATCGATCAATACGGCCCCGTCGGCGCGGCGAGCTTCTCCTTCGACGAGGCGTTCAACGTGTTCTCGCAAGGCCAGGCCTACAGCTACATTACCTACAACTTCTTCCGCGCCGCGGTGGACGATCCGAGCCAGTCCTCCGTTGCGGGCGCGGCGGAGATCATGGGCGTGCCGGGCCCGACGCCCGGGGAGGGCGGCTCGCTCAACGGTGCCTGGGGCTGGGCGATCCCGCGCTCCTCTCCCGACCCGGACGCGGCCTGGGAATTCCTGAAATGGGTCGAGAGCCCCGAGATCGCCAAGCGCCGCGCGTTGATGGGCGGCTCGCCCACCCGGCTCGACGTGTTCGATGACGCGGAGGTCATCGCCGAATATCCGCAGACCGAGGCGTTGAAGGAGCTTCTCCTGGGCGCGCACAACTTCCCCACCTTCACCTACACGCCGCAATTCGTGGAGGTGCTGGGCCGCGAGCTCTCGCTCGCCGTCGCGGGCGAGAAATCGGCCCGGGAAGCGCTCGACGCGGCGGCGGAGGAATTCGATGCGCTCGCCGAGCGCGACGGACGCCGGGGCTGATCCTGCGAGGTGGTGCACGCCACACATATGGAGCGGCGGGACCGGCGCTTCGGCTGGATGCTGAGCGCGCCGGGCCTGTTGCTTCTCGGGGCGGTGGTCCTTTTTCCGATCGTCTGGGCCGGGCTCACCTCTTTCTTCGACTACACGCTCCTGATGCCGGGCTACGACAGCTTCGTGGGGATCGGGAACTACCGCATGGCGGCGGGGCAGGGGGAATTTCTCCATTCCGCCTGGATCACGCTCCTCTTCGTGGTGGCCGTGGTCGCGATCCAGTTCGTCATCGGCATGGTCGTGGCACTCGCGCTCAACGATGCGCGGCGCGGCAAGAGCGTCTATTACCTCATCCTCCTCTGTCCGCTCCTCATCAATCCGGTCGTCGTGGGTCTCATGTGGCGGATGATCCTGCACCCGACGCTCGGCATCGTGAACTGGCTCCTGGGCACGGTCGGGATCGCGCCGGTCAACTGGCTGGGCGCGCCCGACATGGCGTTCTGGACGGTCGTGCTCGTCGACATCTGGCACCAGGTCTCGTTCATGGTCGTGCTGCTCCTCGCGGGGCTGAGCGCCCTGCCGACGGAGCCCTACGAGGCGGCGAGATGCGACGGCGCGACGGCGTTCCAGCGGTTCTGGCACATCACGCTGCCGCTGATGCGGCCCGTCATCATCGTCACGCTGCTCATCCGCATGATCTTCGCGATCAAGACCTACGACATCATCTACATCATGACCCGCGGCGGGCCGGGGGTCGCGACCGACCTGATCAGCTATTTCATCTACCGCCGCGCCTTCGTGAGCCTCGATCTGGGCCAGGCCTGCGCGATGGCCGTCATGCTGCTCGTCGTGATCGCCGGGATGACGGCGATGCTGTGGCGCGCGATGCGGCAGGTCGGAGAATGAGGAACGGATCCCCATGGCCTCCATCGAACTGAGATCCGTCTCCCGCATCTTCGGCGCGGGCGCGCAGGCCATCCGCGCGGTGGACCGGATCGACCTCCGTGTCGAGGATGGCGAGTTCATGATCTTCCTCGGCCCCTCGGGCTGCGGCAAGTCCACGACGCTGCGCATGATCGCGGGGCTCGAGCCGGTCTCCGAGGGGGAGCTGCTGATCGACGGGGTGCGGGTGAACGATATCGATCCCGCGGAGCGCGACCTCGCCATCGTGTTCCAGAACTACGCCCTCTACCCCCACATGTCGGTGCGCAAGAACATGGCCTTCGGGCTGAAGCTCCGCGGCATGGCGGAGGCCGAGATCGGGTCGCGCATCGCGCGCGTGGCCGAGACGCTCGGCGTTGAGGCGCTTCTCGACCGCCGGCCCGCGCAGCTCTCGGGCGGGCAGCGCCAGCGCGTGGCGCTGGGCCGCGCGCTCGTGCGCGAGCCGCGCGCCTTCCTGCTCGACGAGCCGCTCTCCAATCTCGACGCGAAACTCCGCTCCGTCATGCGCACCGAGCTCATCAAGCTGCACCGCACGCTCGGGACGACCATGATCCACGTCACCCACGATCAGGTGGAAGCGATGACGATGGGCACTCGCATCTGCATCATGCGGGGCGGCGAGATCGTGCAGGTCGGCCGGCCGCAGGACGTCTATCGCGAGCCGGTCGACACCTTCGTCGCGGGCTTTCTCGCCACGCCGCCGATGAACCTGCTCCCCGCCCGCCTCGACGTGGCCGACGGCGCGCTGCGGCTCCGCATAGAGGGTCAGGAGATCGCCCTGCCGCTGGCCTCCCGGCCCGGCTGGGCGCGCCATGCGGGCCGGGACGTGATCCTGGGCCTCCGGCCGGAGGATCTGCACGAGGCGCCGGTGGGTGCCGCGACCGCCGCGCTCGACTGCACTATCGAGACGGTGGAGGCGCTGGGCCCCGAGACGATCCTGACCCTGCGGCTGGGCCGAGACGGCACGGAGCTTGCCGCCCGCCTGCCGCCCGAGGGGGATTGGCGGATCGGCGCGGCCCTTCGCCTTCACGCCGATACAAGCAAGCTCCACCTTTTCGATCCCGAGACCACCCGCAGCATTCCCGGAAACTGATCCATGCTCTACGACGATGCCTTCCTTGCCCTTCTCTCGGATGGCGTGCGCCGCGTCCTGCCGGAATGGGGCCTTCCCCCCGACACGCCCTTGCGGCTCCTTACCGTGTCGGAGAACGCCACCTATCTCGCGGAGCCGCCTTCGGGGACGATCGCGCTCCGCGTGCAGCGCCCGGGCTACAATACCGAAGCCGCGATCCGGTCCGAGCTCGACTGGCTCGCGGCACTTCGTAGCGACGAGGTGGTCCGCGCGGCGGCGCCCATCCCGCTGGAGCGTGGCGGGTTTCTCGCCCGGTTCGATGCGGGCGGCGTGGAGATGCTCGTCGCGGCCTTCGAGTTTTTGCCCGGCGCACCGCCCGACGAGGTGGGCGACCTGACGGCCTGGTTCGACCAGCTGGGCGAGATGACGGGTCGCATGCATCACCACGCCCGCACGTGGCCGAAACCTCAGGGCTTCACCCGGCGGACCTGGGATTGGGAGCACTGCATCGGCCCCGAGGCCGATTGGGGCGATTGGCGCGCGGGCCGCGACCTCGACGCGGCGGGGCTCGCCGTGATCGGGCGCGCGGTGGACGCGCTCCGCGCCGAGACCCAAGCCTTCGGCCGGAGCGCGCAGACCTGGGGCCTGATCCACGCCGATATGCGCCCCGGCAACCTGATCGCGCACGAGGATCGGCTTGCCGTCATCGATTTCGACGATTGCGGCTGGAGCTGGTTCATGCTCGATTTCGCGGCCTCGGTGAGCCTCATGGAATGCGATCCGCGATACGACGCGTTCCTCGGAAACTGGCTTGAAGGGTACCGCCGTGCGACCCCGCTCTCGGCCGCGAATGAGGCGATGATCCCGAGTTTCGTCATGATCCGCCGCATCCAGCTCACCGCCTGGGCGGTCAGCCACGCGGAGACCCCCTTCGGCCAGCGCGTCGACCGCGCCTTCGCCGAGGACACCGTCGCCCTGGCCGAACGCTATCTCACCCACCACGCCTGACCGCTCCCGGAAGGACGCCCCAGATGCCCGAAATCAGCGAAGTCATGGAGCTCAACCGCTACAGGGAGGGCGAGGTCACCGACGACCCCGGCCTCGTCCGGGCGCTCGCGCGGAGGAAGGCCAGTTTCGGCGCGGCCTCCGTCCTCTTCTACGACCGGCCGATCCGCATGGCGCGTGCGGAGGGCGCGTGGATGTACGACGCGGAGGATCGCCCCTATCTCGACCTCTACAACAACGTCCCCTGCATCGGTCATTCGCATCCCGCCGTTGCGGAGGCCATCGCCAGGCAGGCCGGGGTGCTCAACACCAACACCCGCTACCTCGTCGACATCGTCCACGATTACGCGGAGCGGCTTCTGAGCGAGTTTCCGGGCGATCTGTCGAACGTCGTGCTGACCTGCACCGGATCGGAGAGCAACGACCTCGCGCTCAGGATGGCGGAGGCGATGACGGGCAGACGCGGCGTGATCGTCACCGAGTTCGCCTATCATGGCAATTCGGCTTCCACGACGGCCATCTCTCCCGGATCGCGCCCCGACCGCTCCGTGCCCGACCATATCCGCACCGTCCCCCCGCCCGAGGCGTTCCGGAGCGGCGACGCCGATCCCGGTGCCACGTTCGCGGGCGCCGTCCGCGCCGCCATCGCGGATCTGGAGGCGGCGGGACACGGGATCTCCTGCCTCGTCGTCGACACGATCTTCTCGAGCGACGGCGTCTATTGCGCACCGCCCGGTCTCATTGCGGCCGCCGTCGCGGCGGTGCAGGACGCGGGCGGGCTTTTCATCGCCGACGAGGTGCAGCCGGGCTTCGGTCGCACGGGAACGGGAATGTGGGGCTACAAGATGCACGCCGTCCGGCCAGACATGGTCACGATGGGCAAACCCATGGGCAACGGGTTCCCGATGTCGGGCATCGTCGCCCGGCCCGACATCGTCGACCGTTTCTCCGCGCAGGGATCGGGCTACTTCAACACGTTCGGCGGTAATCCCCTGGCGGCCGCGGCGGGGCTCGCGGTGCTCGAGACCATTCATGGGGAGGGGCTGATGGAGAATGCGCGGGCAATGGGCGAGCATCTCCGGGCGGGGCTCCGCGGGCTTCAGGGCGAGGGCTCCATCATCGGCGACGTGCGCGGTGCGGGGCTCTTCATCGGCGTGGAGATCAGCGTGCCCGGCACGCGGGAGCCCGATGCGGCGGCGGCGAGCGCGCTCATCAACGGGCTTCGGAGCCGCGGCGTCATGGTAGGCGCGACGGGGCCCTACGGCAACGTACTGAAGATCCGTCCGCCGCTGTGCTTCACCGCGTCAGATGCGGCCTTCTTCCTTTCCGCAACGGAAGAGGTCGCAGGATCGCTCGGAAAGGCGGCCTGAGTTCGGCGGTCAGCCCGCCCCGGCCTTGAGAAAGTCGCGGACGAACGGGCTCGCCGGCGCGTCGCGAAGCTCGCGTTCCGTACCGATCTGTTCGATCCGGCCCGTATTCATCACCGCCACGCGATCGGCGATGGCGAAGGCCTCCGTCTGGTCGTGGGTGACGAGGATCGCGGCGACCCCCACCTTGCGCTGCAACTCCCGCACGGAGCCGCGCAGGGACTGGCGCACCTGCGCGTCGAGCGCGGAGAAGGGCTCGTCGAGGAGGAGGAGCTTCGGGGAGATCGCGAGTGCGCGCGCCATCGCCACCCGCTGGCGCTGTCCGCCCGAAAGCTGCGCGGGATAGCGCGCGCCGAGATCGCCCATCTCGATCAGGTCGAGAAGTTCGCGCACCCGCGCGTCGCGCTCGGCCTTGGGCGGTCGCTCCGCCCGGGGCAGGACGCGCAGCCCGAAATCGACGTTCTGCGCCACGCTCATGTGCCGGAAGAGCGCGTAGGACTGGAACACCATCCCGAACCGCCGCGCCCCCGCGTGCCGGTCGGTGATGTCCTCGCCGTCGAGGACGAGCCGCCCGCGATCGGGCCGCGTGAGCCCCGCGACGACGTTCAGGAGCGTCGTCTTGCCCGAGCCCGAGGGGCCGAGGAGTGCGAGGAATTCCCCTTCGTGCATGGCGAGCGACACGTCGTCGAGCACCGCCTCCGCGCCGTCGAAGGATTTCGAGACATTCGCGATCTCGAGGCTCATGGCGTGGCTCCCCGGGCGGGCTGGATGGCATCGACGATCCCGCGCAGCACCAGCGTGACCAGCGCGAGGAGCGCCAGCACCGTCGCGGCGGCGAAGGCGGCCGTCGTGTTGTAATCGTTGTAGAGAAGCTCGATCTGCAGCGGCAGCGTCATCGTCTGCCCCCGGATCGCGCCCGACACGACGCTGACCGCGCCGAATTCCCCGATCGCCCGCGCGGTGGCGAGGATCGCGCCGTAGACGAGCGGCCAGGTGATGTTCGGAAGCGTCACCAGCCGGAAGACCTGCCAGCCCGACGCGCCGAGCGTGAGCGCCGCATGCTCCTCGTCCTCGCCCGAAACCGAAAGCGCCGGCAGCACCTCGCGCATCACGAAGGGGCAGGTGACGAAGAGCGAGACGAGCACGATACCCGTCAGGTTGAACATGAGCTGGATACCCAGCGGCTGCAACGCGCCCCCCACGGGGCCATAGGCGCCGTAGACGAGTAGGAAGCACAGCCCCGCGATGATCGGCGAGATCGCGAAGGGCACCTCGATGAGGACGAGAAGCGCGCGGCGGCCGGGAAACCGGAACCGCGCGATGGCCCAGGCGGCGGCGAGGCCGAACACGATGTTGACCGGCACCACGATGAGCGCGGTCAGCACCGTGAGCCGGATCGCGGCCAGCGTCTCGGGCTCGGTCACCGCGGCGATCCAGGCGCCGGGTCCGTCCGCGAAGGCGCGGGTGAAGATCGCGGCCACCGGCAGCACGATGAAGAGGACGGAGAAGGCTAGGGCCAGGGCGATGAGAACGGCGCGGGCCATCATGCGCCCCCGTCGAGACGGCGGTAGATCCGCGTCTGCGCCACGTTGATCGCCACGAGCAGGATCAGCGACAGGCCCAGAAGCGTGCCCGCGATCGCGGAGGCGGCGGGATAGTCGAACTCGTCCAGCCGGATCCGCACAAGAAGGGAGGCGACCTCGGTCTCGAAGGGGCGGTTGCCGGCGATGAAGATCACCGCGCCGAACTCGCCCAGCGAACGCACGAAGCTGAGCCCCGTGCCCGTGAGGATGCCGGGGAGGAGCTGCGGCATCGTCACGCGCAGGAAAGTCTGCGCGGGCGACGCGCCGAGCGTCCGCGCCGCCGCCTCCTCGTCCGGATCGAGCTCCTCGATCAGCGGCTGGATGGCACGCACGGCGAAGGGGATAGAGGTGAAGGTCATGGCGATGACGATTCCCGTCCAGGCATAGGCGACCTGGAGCCCGAGGGGTTCGAGGAGCGAGCCGATCCAGCCGTTCTCCGAATAGAGCGCGACGAGCGCGATCCCCGCGACGGAGGTGGGCAGCGCGAAGGGCAGGTCCACGAGCGCGTCGAGGGCGGCCCGCCCGCGGAAGCGGTAGCGCACGATCACCCAGGCGAGGATCAGCCCGAAGGTCCCGTTGACGAGGGTCGCCGCCGCCGCCGCTGTGATCGTGATGCGCAGGGCCGCGAGCGTCCTGGGATCGCTCACGATGAAGAGGTAATCGGACGGTCCGAGTTGCGCGAGCTGCCAGAAGAGTCCGGCGAGCGGAACGAGCACGATCAGCGTGACGAAGGTCACCGTGATCCCGAGCGACAGCCCGAGGCCCGGCAGCGGCGAGCGCCGTCGGCGCGAGAGCGCCCCGATCGTGGTCTGTAACGCGGGCATGGATTGGGCCTCTGGGCATCCGCGCGCGCAAAACCGACGCGCGCGGGCCGCTCATAAGGAGTTTTCTAGTTACGAAGCAACTGGTCGTAGCTGCCACCCGACGCGAAATGCGCTTCCTGCGCCTCCGCCCAGGAGCCGAACTCCTCCTCCACGGTGAAGAGCTCCACCTCGGGGAAGCGGTCGGCATTCGCCTCCATGACGCTCTCGTCGTTCACGCGGTTGTTGAAGGACGCGACGATCTCCTGCCCCTCGGTCGTGTAGAGGAAATCGAGATAGGCGCGGGCGATCTCTTCCGTGCCGCGGTTCTCGGCGACCCGGTCGACGATGGCCACGGGGAATTCGGCCAGGAGCGATTGCGCGGGCACCACGACCTCGTAGCCCGGCGTCTCCTCCGAGATGTTGAGCGTCTCGGCTTCGAAGGTGATGAGCACGTCGCCGATGCCACGCTCGACGAAGGTGGTGGTCGCACCCCGTCCGCCGGTGTCGAAGACCTCCACGTTGCCGATGAAGTCCCGCATGTAGGACTGCACCTCCTCCTCGTTGCCGTCGAACTCCTCCTCGGCCCAGGCCAGGGCGGCGAGATAGGTGTAGCGACCGTTGCCGGAGGTCTTGGGGTTCGGGAAGATCACCGACACGCCGTCGCGCGCCAGATCGGCCCAGCCCTCGACGCCTTGCGGATTGCCCTCCCGCACCATGAAGGCGGGCAGGGAATAGTAGGGGGAGGCGTTGTTGGGGAACCGATCCTGCCAATCCTCCGCGACGAAGCCGTTCTCGGCGAGGATGTTCACGTCCGTCACCTGGTTGAAGGTGACGAGATCGGCCTGCAGCCCTTGCAGGATCGCACGCGCCTGCGTGGAGGAGCCGGCATGGCTCTGGTTGATCGTGAGCTCTCCCTCGCCGTCCCATTGCTCAAGGAAGGCGGGGTTGATCGCGGCGTAGAGTTCCCGCGCGATGTCGTAGGAGACGTTCAGGATCTCCGTCTGCTGCGCCTGGGCGTGTCCTGCGGCGAGGCCGGTCGCCATCGTGGCGGCCAGGGCGAGGTGGCGGTACATTCGTGCCTCCAGTGGGTTCGGATGGGTTTGTTCCCCATCTGCACGATGTCCGGGGCGAGACAAGTCCGGCCTCCAGCGAAAAGGACGATGGCTCTGCAATCGCCCGCTTGTCTGGCATGGGCGTTCGCGTCGGGGCGCCATTCGCGAAACGGCAGGCATCCCAGGACCGCGGAGGCGCCCGGTAGGCCCGGGGGTGGACGATACCCGTTCGACCGGACTCCAGACCGATTGGTCGTCAAAGTTGGAACGGTCCGATTGGCCAGCCCGCCGACATGGAGAACGCCAGCGGGCAGCCTTGATCAGATCGATAGGTCCTGAACCAAAGGCGCATGCGCTTCTCGTAGCCCCGTCATTCCGGTCTGCCTGACTGTGCCAAGGCTTCGGGCGTGCTGCACATGAGGGGCAGATCACCGACGTGGAACGGCGCGACCGGCGTAAGGCGCGCATCGCATCACCCTTGACATAACTCGGTTAGTAAGTTTCATGAATTAACCAACTGGGAGGAATTGGTCCTGAAGACGACGACCGGTCAGATCGTTTCGGCGCTCGACACTGCCGACAGCCTCTCGCGGCATGAACTCGCGCGGCGCACCGGCCTCACGCGCGCGACGGTCACGAATATCGTTCGTCCCCTTCTTGGTTGCGGCTTTCTCTACGAGACAGGGTCGGCATCGGCGTCGAGACGTGGGGGGCCGCGGCCGACCCCACTCAGGATCAGGGCGTCGGCATTGCAATTCGCCGGCCTGGACATTCGGCGAGAGAAGATATCGGCCTGCCTCGTCGACCTCCGTGGGGAAATGACCGCCTTCGACACGCGCGAGCTCAGCATCGGCGCGTCGCGCGGTGACGTGCTGTCAGCGATCGATGCCCTTCTGGTCGAGTTGATGGGTGCCGCCGTCTCGCCCGTGACCGCGCTCGGCGTGGGATCGGTCGGTCCGGTCGTCGGGGACGAGGGCGTGATCCAGTCGATCCATTTCCCGGCCCTGCGGGGCTTCGACATCGCGGGATATCTCGAACGGGTTCACGGCATCCCGGTCACGATCCAGACCGGTGCCGTCGCCGCGGCCTACGGCGAAGAGCGGATTGCCCGGCGCCAGCAACGGCCTGCGACCTCCGTGGCCTTCGTCGTGATCGACTATGCCGGGATCGGGCTCGGCCTGATCTCCGGTGGAGAGGGCTGGATCACCGATCATGGCGGGGTGGGCGAACTCGGCCATCTCTCGATCGATCGCGCAGGACGCGCATGCGAATGCGGGCGCAGGGGATGCCTGCTGCAATACTCATCCGGGCGGGCCGTGCTGCAGGCGCTCGGACGTCTGGATGGCGACGACGGGGCCGCTTTCGCCCGCGTCGCGCGCAATGCGGATGCCGGAGACGAAGCCGCGCAGGCTGCCCTGATCGAGGCCGGTGACCATCTCGCGCACGGAATCGTCGATGCGGACAGCCTTCTTCGGCCGGGTCGCATCGTCCTTGGCAGTTCCCATCCGCGAATGGCCGACTGGTATCTCCAGGGGGTCAGGCGGCATCTCGACGGCCTTCCCGACCGAGAGGGTGGGCGGGCACTGCGTGATCGATTGTACCTGTCTGAACTCGGCACCGCGGCGATCTGCTACGGTGCAGCCAATCGCGAACTCAAGGCATTTCTCGACGCCCCCGACGCGCATGTGAAGCGGCTCGGGGCGTCGTCGGCCGACGCATGGTCAGCCGCGGAGGGAGACAGATCCACGGCCACCTGATGCGGGTGAGCCGACGTTTCGGACATGGGAGGAGGAAACGATGAGAAATCCATTGAAATTCGGTGCGGCCTCGGCCGCGCTCTTGATCGGGTCGGTTGCTGGGGCGACAGCCCAGGATGCCGACATGCGGCAATTCGAGGGCACAGAGCTCGACATGCTCTACGCCGAGATCTCGTTCATACCGGGATTGCGCGAACTGCTGCCGGACTTCGAAGAGATGACCGGCATCACCGTCAATATCGAGACGTTGTCCGAGGGGGCGGCGCGCCAGAAGGCGCAGATCGAGTCCGCAACGGGAAGCGGGGCCTTCGACATCGTCGGCATCCAGAGCGGCAACCTGCCCCTCTACGCCGAGAACGGCTGGGTGGTGCCGGTCGAGGATTACTTCGAGAGCGAATTCGCCGATCCCGAACAACTTGCGCTCGACGATTTCATCCCCTCGACGCTTCAGGCGATGTCCTATGACGACACGCAATATTGCCTGCCGTTCTTCGCGGCGACGGTGATCCTCTATTATCAGATCGACAAGTTCGAAGAGGCCGGCATCACGGAGCCGCCCTCGACGTTCGACGAGCTGCTAGAGGTGGCGGGGAAGGTCGGCACGCCGGACGTGCCCGCGCTCGCGCTGCGCGGCAGCCCGCCGTCGACGGCGGGCAATATCTGGATCTTCAACGTCTTCATGCTGGGCGAGGGCGGGAAGTATTTCGCGGATTTCCCCGATGACATGACCCCGACGGTCGACACGCCGGAGGTCCAGAAGGCGCTCGAGCTCTTCACGACGCTGAAGCAGGATTACACGCCGGACGGTTCGGTGAACTTCGTCTTCGACGATGTCGTCACCGCGATGCAACAGGGCAACGTCGTCATGGCGATCGAGGGCGCGCCGCTTGCGGGCCGGATTCTCGACCCCGAGCAATCGCGGGTCGCCGGCAATCTCGGTTTCGCGGTCGTACCGGGCGGCCCGGCCGGGCCGAAACCGGCCTTCGCCGCGCATGGTCTCTGCATCTCGGCGAGCTCGGACAATCCCGAAGCGGCGTACATGTTCCTCGAATGGGCGCTGAGCCAGAAGACCATGATCGAGGTCTCGCAGAACTCCACATATCTCGCGACGCCGCGGACCTCGATCTGGGAGAACGAGACCTTCAACGAGAAGTACAATTTCGACTATGGCGGCGGATCGTTCCTCGATGCCTATCAGTCGAGCCTCGAAGTGGCGCCGCCGGATTACTATCCGCCGACCCCGATCTGGCAACTCGTGAGCGACCGTATGGGCCAGGCGGTCCAGTCGGTCGAGATCGGCCAGTCGAGCGCCGCCGAGGCCCTTGCCGATGCGCAGGAAGGCATCACCGAGATCCTGGAAGACGAAGGGTATCTCCCGTGACGACCCGGAAAGATGGCGCGCCGACGGCGCGTCGTCCCTTCGACATCGGGTGGGACAGATGACCGATCAAGCCATGGCGCCGAAGATCGACAAGGGGCCTTGTTGCAGAAAGCCTGCGTGGGATTCACATCGTGAGTCCAGCGACATAGCTGTCCGGCATGTCCAAGCCTGCGCCCACCCGTTGCCGCACCCTGAACGGGTCGAGTTACAACGCGTCGCTGCGTGAGCGCGGGTCTCTGACGGTCTGGTTCGACCCGGGCATGGCTTGGCACGCGGCGCCTTCGGGCAAGCAGGGGCGGCAGCAAACCTTCTCGGACGCGGCGATCCAAGCGTGCCTGACCATCAAGGTGCTGTTCGGCCTGCCGCTTCGCCAGACAACGGGCTTCGTGGCGA
>NZ_QKZL01000020.1:30020-68616 GCF_003253995.1 Palleronia aestuarii | reverse complement strand
AAGAAAGACAGCCCGGGGGCAGGTGCGAGAAACGAGGCCCTGCGCGCCATCAAACGCTTCGGTCGGACGCTCTGGAGAAGGTGGTCCGGCTACCACCGTCGAAGCCGCGTCGAGACCAAGATGAACTGCATGAAGCTCCTCGGTCAGAAGCTCATGTCCCGCGACTTCGACCGCCAGACCGCCGAACTCCAAGTTCGCATCGCCATCCTCAACCGCTTCACCGCCCTCGGCATCCCCGTCACGCAGCCCGTCGGCTGACCTCAAACGAAGAAAGGGGAAGTCCCTCCGTCAGGAGATTTGCGCAACAAGGCCGTCTAGACCCACCGTGGCACATCTATGCCTTCTAAGGGCGGTTGAGCCATTAGCGCCCATCCGCGCCCACCGAGTTCGCACCAGTGCCCGTCCCGCGCCATCGACGCTCAATTTATGCCTGCCCATCGAGGTAGAAACAACGATATCTCGGGAAACGCAGCTAAAATGGCTAGAATGGCAAGGTCAATGCCGACGAAGATCCAAACCCCCCGAAATACTCGATGCACAGGAACGCCGGTGACGCTCGAAACAACGAAACAGTTTAGGCCCATCGGCGGTGTAATAAGTCCGATCTCAACAGTCTTGATGACAATGATACCTAGCCATACCGGATCAAACTGGAGCCCGATAAGTATTGGGAAGACGATCGGCATAGTCAGCACTAGGATTGCAAGCTGATCAAGGAAGAAACCCAGCATTAGCAACACGCACAGGACCGCTAACAACACCGACCTGCGGTCAAGCCCGGCCTCCTGTACGAAAGTCAGAAGCTGCTGCGGCGCTTGGGTCAGGGTGATGAAAATGCCGAACACCGCGGCACTGGCAATGATCGTCAGGATCATCGCGCTGCTGCGGGCAGTTCGAACCAGCGCCCCGATCGTCGAGCCGACCGTGAGACGCCCCATGAGCATAGCAATAAGAAAGGCCGCAAGCGCTCCGACCGCGCCGATCTCGGTCACAGTGACCGCTCCGCTGTAGATGCCTCCCAGCAGAAAGAACATCAGTAGCATGACGGGCCACACCGATCCTAAAGAGACGATGCGCTGACGCAGCGGATAGCGCTCGGTCGCGACGGGCGCCGCGTTGGGATCACGCGTCACCGAAACCTTGATCGCCGTAACAAAGCCTAGAGCTGTGAGGATGCCTGGCGCCACTCCGGCAATTAGAAGCGCGCCGACAGAAGTTTCGGTCAGGATGCCGTAAATGATGAGAGTAACACTCGGCGGGATCAGGATCGCGAGCGTACCGATCACGGCGAGGGTGGCGGTGGAAAGTGAATCCTTGTACCCGTATCGCTTCATTTCTGGATAAGCAGCACCGGCCAGCGTGCTAGCCGCCGCGGTGCTCGATCCCGTTACCGCTGCCAGCAGTACGCCGCCGGTGATCGCGGCATAACCTAGCCCGCCTCGCAGGTGCCCGAGCCAGCGGTGAGATGCGTCAAACACGTCGCGTGTGTAGCGGCCGGCGGTAAGGAACTCGCCCATTAGAATGAACATCGGGAGGGTGGAGAGCGTATAGCTCGCCACAGTCTCGTAGGGCGCGGTCGCAAGTACGCCGTCTAAGGGAAACGATCCGGCTACTAAGTAAATGCCAATAACGCCCGCTCCGAGCATCGCGAAGGCGACCGGCGCGCCGTTTGCCAGCATGGCAAAAAGCAATGCGGTGATGCCCGCCAGCGTCACGCCGGAACTTCGACGGATGCGCGGGATTGTGGATGAACAAGCTCGTAAAGAAGGCGGAGGCAAAGCAGACCGGCGCCGAGCGGAACCCAAACGTAGCTCCAGTACATCGGGAATTGGACAGCGCCCAAAGTCGTCTCAAGAACCGCGAATTTATGGATTGCCTCCTGACCAGTCGCCCAGGCAAGAAGGCCAAATGCGACGATGCCGAAGATCACGTTGATGCGTTCGGAAAGTCGCCCCGGAATACGATCGAGAAACGGAGTGAATATGGTTAGGCGGATATGGCCTCCGCTAGCATAGGTCCCCGGCATGCCCATGAATGTCAGCGCCACCATGGCGAAGAAGGAGGTGAATTCGTAATTGCCGGAGAACGGCGCGCGGAAGGCGTAACGGCCAATCGCGTCTGCAGAGACCGACAGGACCATCGAGATGAGGCTCAGCAACGCGATCAGCATGAACGCCCGTTCCGCAAAGGTAAGCGCTCGGCCCACGAAACGGACCGAGCGCGACGGGGCAACAGTCATTCCGCGCGTTCCTCCTCAACGTATGCGCGAAAATTTGCGAGAACTTCCTCGCCGTCGAGCCCGCGCTCCGTCATCTGCTTCAGCCAGTTCTCCCGCACGGCCTGAAGCCGATCGTCCATCTGCGAAAGCATTTCGGATGTTAGCTCGTACACCGTCTTTCCTTCATCGCGAAGCTTGGCGAAAGTTTCCTTGTCGCCGTCGGTATACTTTTGCGCGACGTTAACACCGGTTTCCTCACCGGCCTTAAGAAGCGCTTGCTTGACGTCCTCCGGTAGCTCTTGCCAGCGCCGCTCATTGACGAAGAGCCCGAACGCGACGTTGCCGAGACTGGCATTGGTAGTCCAGGAATTCAGTAGCGCGTCGGTCTTATAAGTGACTTGACTCGCGGGGTTAGAGATTGCCCCATCCACCACGCCGCGCTCTAACGCGAGATAGAGGTCAGTGGGCGAAATCTTTACTCCGACAGCCCCCAAAGAACTTGCAATCAATTCGCCGGTAGCGCCGGCTACGCGCAGCTTTAGGCCCTCGATTTGACTTAAATCGTTAATCTCTTGGTCACTCGTGATCATAAGTTGGTATGGCGTTACGACGAATGTAAAGAGCGGCCGGACTCCCAGAGGCTTGTATTCTTTCTCTAGCAAGTCGTTCTGCGCGAGCTTCCAGAACGCACGTGCTCCTACCGTTGCATCGGAGAACAGCCCTGGCAGCTCGACGGCGGTAGAAAGCGGCACCTTCTCCGTGACGTAGACCAGACCGACGACAGCCATGTCGACAAGGCCCTTCGATACCGCGTCGAGCTGTCCGGCGGCCTTCGCAAGTTGTTCGCCGGGGTAATGCTCAAATTCAATCTTTCCGGGAGCAATCTCCTCTACGCGTTGCATGAAATGCTGAGCGCCCGATTGAGACCCAACATGTGTCGGCGGAAAGTGCTCGGAGAGTCGGAGACTTACCGGCTCTGCCGTCGCCTGAGTGGCAATGAGCGCTCCGGCGCACATCAAGTATTCCAAGATTCGCATTGGTATCCCCTCCCTGGGCATGCGCTCGTAGATTAACGCAAGTGCATGGACGTCTCACATCTCTCTTGATCGGTTACCCGCACAATCATTAAATGGAATAATAATATTTAGTCAACAAATGTTGGACCAAATTTAGGAGAGGTGAATGCGTGACCGGCGCCCGGGAGCGCGGCTGCGGTCGCTGATGCGCGGAGACTGTGTGGCCCTCGGAATGATCGTGCGGATGACCCGCGCACGTGGTATTGCGCGCATCGCGAAGATGAGCGGGCATGATTTTCTCTTCATTGACACGCAACATGCGCCGTTCTCGCGCGAGTCCATAGCGGACCTGATCGTGGCGGCCGAAGGGGTAGATATTCCTGCGCTGGTGCGGGTCCGCGGATCCGATGACCCGGATATCACTCTCCACCTTGATGTCGGCGCAGCGGGTGTGATCCTACCGAATATAAACTCGGGTGAAGAAGCGGCCCATGCGGTCAGCCTCTGCCGGCTGCCGCCGGATGGTAGGCGCTCGTCCGCCAAGCCGACTGCTCCGGGTGGAGACGACGATCCGCTGGTAGTGTGCATGATCGAGACCACCACCGGCGTGGCCAATGCCGACGCCATCGCGGCGGTGCCGGGGGTCGACCTTCTCCACATAGGATGTGTCGACCTACGCGTGGCCATGGGCGTTGATCCAGATGTTCGCCCTTTCGAGTTTGCGCAAGCTATCTTGCAGACGGCGCACGCTGCGACATCAAGGGGGAAGCTTTGGGGGCTGGGCGGCGAACGAGATCAGGCGCAACGCGCCAAGTGTATCGCGAATGGAGCGCGCTTCATGACGACAAACACCGACGAAGCCCTACTGCTCTCTGCAGCCACGGCGGCTGTAGCGTCCGATCGAGCACGATACTAATTAGAGGGTGTGTGAGACGTCGCCGTTCTCGTGCGGAAGACCATTTTGTTCTCTGCGAATTGGAGGCATGACAGGGCGCGACGCAGCTCCCGACGAACCTGAGTGATGTTTAGTGGGAAATGATCTCGCTCTATTTCCCGCCCGAGCAGCGGGGTGGGAGACCCCGTCGAACCGATCTGCGCGCCGTGTTGGACGCGATCCTCCATCTGCTGCGGACAGGCTGTTAATGGCGGATGCTGCCGGCCGACTTTACTTCCATGGGCCCAGTCTGGTGGTACGTCCGGCGTTGGTGGCTCGGCGGGGTATGGGTGGGTTAGCATCGAGCCTTTTATGCGGCGGCCCGGCTGAAGGCCGGCCGCCGAACCGATCCCACGGTGGTGATCATGGACGCCCAATCGATGAAGACGACTGAAAGGGGGGCGGCTTCGACGGCCACAAGCACGTGACGGGGCGCAAGCGCCAGATGCTCGTCGATACGCAAGGCTTTTTCGTTGCATACGCGGTCGAGCTCGCTGGCATGTCCGATCGCCAGGCGGCTCGTGGCCTGTCGGCAGGAATATCGCTGCTTTGGCCGAAAGTTCATATCGCAATCACCGGCGGGAGGAACTCCCGAGCATCAGCGCCGCACAGCTCTACGAAGAGTTGTGTACCCAATTCCCAGGCTGGTTCACGCGCAAGCAGTACAAGACGCTGGCGCGCCGGGTCAGCCAATGGCGACAGGCCGCGCGGGCCTGCGGCGTCGTCATCGGTCCCGAGACCTATCGTCTCGGCGATAAGCCCCGCGGACTGCGTCCAATTATTTTCAGGGAGGACTTAGAAGCGATGACGCAATGCCTCAAAGAAGTAACCTTCCGGCGTGGGCCACGGTCAGGCGGCTTTTGCTGTCGTTACCGTAGCAGCCCAGTTCCAAGGCAGGAGATCGTCGAGGCGCGAGGCGGGCATGTCGGCGATGTGGGCAAGGACGTCTGCGAGCCAGGCGTGGGGGTCGACGCTGTTGAGCTTGGCTGTAGCGATCATGCCGTAGACGAAGGCGGCGCGCTCGCCACCGCGGTTCGAGCCCGCAAAGAGCCATGCCTTTCTTCCGAGAGCGACGCCGCGCAGCGCGCGCTCGGCGTTCGCCTGTTCTCTCGAACCGGTGGCGTTCACAGGCTCGCTGTTGGTGAGGCAGGCGCGGCCGTCCTCGAGGAAGGTCGCGAAGCCCGGCCAGCGGCGGAGCATGTAGTCCATTGCCCTGGCGACGGGGGCGTGGCGGGACAGGCGGGCACGCTCGTCGCGCATCCACCGCTCGAGATCCGCGACCATCGGCGCGATCGTCTCGCGCTGTGCGTCGAGGCGCGCGTCCACGCTGGCGCCATTGATGGCGCGCTCGGCATCGAAGATCCCGTCGATGCGCCGCACGGCTTCCAAGGCGAGTGGCGAGATCGACGGCGCGGCCTTTCCGCGTCGCGTGCCCGCGGCGATGTCGGCCAGCTCGTAGAACTTACGTCGCGCATGCGCCCAACAGAGCGCGGACACGACCGGAGCCGGGTTGCGACCTTCGGCATAAAGGCCTCCGAAGCCGGCATAGGCGTCCGCCTGGAGAATGCCGGACCATGCTTCGAGATGCGCCTCCGGATGCTCGCCGCGCCGGTCGGGGGAGTAGCGGAACAGTGCTGCCGGCGGGGTTTGCCCACCGAAGGGACGGTCGTCGCGCACGTAGACCCACAGCCGTCCGGTTCGGGTCCGACCCTTCGCCAGCACCGGCACGGTCGTATCGTCTCCGTGCAGACGCGTAGCGGCCATGACGTGCGCCTCGATCCGCGCGTGCAGCGGCGCGAGCGCCGCGGCGGCCGCGCCGACCTGGTCTGCCAGCGTCGACTGGCTCAACTCGACGCCCTCGCGCGCATAGCGCTCGGCCTGCCGGTTCAGCGGCTGGTGCTGCCCGCTCGCCATTGTCCTTGGACCAATGGCGGACAAGGCTCGCTCTCAAACAGGAGCATGGCGAGGAAGCTCGGGCCCGCCCACCCGCGCGGCGTGGGATGAAAGGGTGCCGACGGTTGGGTGATGCGCTCGCAGTCGCGGCAGGCGAACCGCTCGCGCACGGTCTGGATTACTTTCCAAGACCGGGGCACGACCTCCAGGGTCTCGGTGATGTCCTCGCCCAACTTGACGATCCGGCCCGAGCCGCAGGCCATGCAGGCGCAGGGCGCCTCGATCACCACGCGCTCGCGCGGCAGGTGGGCGGGGAACGGCTTGCGGCCGGGATGGCGTCGGGAGGTCGGTGATGGATCGGTCCCCGCGCGGCGGGCAGCCTGCTCGGCCAAAAGCTCGTCCTCGGTCACCGCGGCCTCGATCTCCTCGAGCTGCAACTCCAACTGGTCGAGCAACCGGGCGCTGCGCTCGGAGCGGTGTCCGTAAAGCGCGCGGCGCAGCTTCTCGATCTCCAGCTTGAGCGTCGCGATCACCGCCGCGTCGCCCGATGCGGCGGCCTGGGCCCGAGTGGCCTGCGCCCGCACCGCGGCGATCTCGGCCGCCATCGCGTCTGCCCGCGCCTCGGATGCCGCGAGGGCGGCGCGCAAGGCTTCGAAGTCGGATGGAGCATCGGCGGGCATGCCGGATATTAGAACGCCTTCACAGCAAGTTAGAGCGCAATCTCCCTTGCAGGGTAGATTATCCGGCCACTGCCGGCCGCCAGGTATGGCGCGGATTGCGCCAGTCGATGCCGTCCAGCAGATAGGTCAGCTGCGCCGCCGAAATCGCCACCGCGCCGTCCTTCGGAACGGGCCGGATGAAGTGCCCGCGCTCGAGATTCTTGATGTAGAGCGACATGCCCACGCCGTCGTGCCAGAGAACCTTGACCATTGATCCCGAGCGGCCGCGGAACACGTACAGGTCGCCGGCATGCGGGTCGCGCCCCAGCCCCTCTTGTATCAACAGCGCAAGCCCCGGCATGCCCTTCCGCATGTCCGTCACCCCGTTGGCCAGCTAGACCCGCGCGCCCGGCGGCAGCGCGATCATGCCCGCTCGACCACCGCGATCAGCTGCGCCAGGGCAGCCGGGTCCATGCCCGCGCCGATGATGGTTCAGCGGTCGTTCCGCAGCACGATCTCGACACGACCGCAATCCACGACAGGAAACCGCGGTGCAGGCGTGGGTGGCGGATCGGGAGCCAATGTCACCGATGCAAATCCCGGCGCGGGAGTTCCAGCCCTCGACAGGAGATCTTGCCGATGCAGCCGCCGCCACGTTGTCAGCAACGAGCGCGACATCCCGTGCCGTCGCGCCGTCGCCGCCACCTGCCGGGGCGCCGCAAAGCTCTCCTCAATGATCCGCTGCTTCTCCGCATCCGTCCAGCGACGCCGCCAGCCCGTGTCCACCACGTCCAGCGTCATCACCTGCGGTCTGTCCATATGGGCACCCATAAGGTCAGATAGCCGACAAACCCCCACCCGCAGCAGGCGGCTCCCGCCGGAGGCCTACTTAGAGAACGCCCCGATCAGACCGCGCACGAACTCCTTGTCGTTTTAAGGCCCTCTACTTAGAACGATACACCTTGCGGCAGGTTCACACGCTGCAACGGCGCGTGGGAGAATGGCGGCGGCAAGCCGTCCAACGGCTCATTGGGGAGGTCGGGAGCCCCGAACCATACGGCGAACCAAGGCCCCATACCACGTCAGCAGGCAACACGCTCGATTAGGCAAGCGGTAAGAGAATTACGTGAAGCAACACGACACCTGCGAGACGGCGAGGTTCTCCACGTCGAACGCGGGGTTGTTGTCTCGTACGAAACGATCCGCGTTTGGTTGGCGAAGTTCGGGACGCAGATCGCCGCAAAGGTACGGCGCGACCAGCCCGGGCCGACCGACACGTGGCACCTCGACGAGGTCGTCCTCAAGATCATCGGACTAAGGCATTAGTTGTGGTGGGCCATCGACGCGGCTGGCGATATCCTGGACATCCTCGCCCGGTCACGCCGCCACGCCGTTACCGCCAGACGGTTCATGCGCAAGCTCTTTAGAAGATGGGATCTGCCGCGGGTGATGAAGCTCGACAAACTTCGGTCCTACGCCGCCGCGACGGCAAAACTCGCCCCGTGGCTTAGAGCATCGCCACCACAAGGGGATCAACGTCGCGGCCTAAGCATCGCATCGGCATACGAGGAGACGAAAAAAGGTCATGGGGCGGTTCATGTCAACGCGACAGGCGCAGCGGTTCCTGTCGGTTCACGGCCAGACCGCCTGCACTGTCGCCGCCTCTCCGCCCGTTCCTATCGCCATGCCGGACGGGAGGCGTTCGACCTTTGGGCAGACTACTCGACCGACCTGTCGGCATAAGCGGTTCCGGGTGACGACTTCCGCGTCGCGGTCGAACAACCTGACAATGCCCCAGCGAGGGGTAGACTGACGACAATCCGGAAGATCGTTCCTCCGTCACGTACCGAACGTCGAGGGACGCCTTACAACCCCATATACGCCTTCTGTATCGCGGGATCGTCTGCCAGTTCGGCCGCGGGGCCGGAACGCACGATGCGCCCGTGATCGAGGACATGTGCCTGATCGGAGACGGCGAGGGCCTCGCCGACGTTCTGCTCGACGAGGATCACGGTGACATCCTTCGTGTCCCGCAGCGTCTGCACCAGGCCGAGTACCTCGTGGGCCAGCTTTGGCGACAGGCCAACGGAGGGCTCGTCCAGCATGATCAGATCCGGCTGACTCATCACTGCCCGCGCGATCGCGCACATCTGTCGCTCGCCCCCCGAGAGCGATCCGGCGAGCTGTCCCTGGCGTTCCCGCAGAATAGGGAACAGGTCCATCACTTCGTCGAGCCATGTCGAGAAGTCGGCCGATTTGCGGCGGCTGAACCCGCCGACCTCGAGGTTTTCCCGGACTGTCATGAAGGGAAAGAGCCGCCCGCCTTCCGGGACGAGGACGAGGCCCTTGCGGGGAAGGGCATCGGCGCGCGTCGCCGCGATATCCGTGTCGCCGAAGCGCATTCGCCCCGAACTTGCCGGAACGAGCCCCGCGATCGTGTTCAGAAGCGTGCTCTTGCCCGCCCCGTTGGCCCCGACGATGGCGACTATGTCGCCTGCATTCACGGTGAGCGAAACATCCTCGAGCACTGTCGCCGGCCCGTAACCCGCATGGAGGTTCTCGATCGCAAGCCCGATGCTCATTCCGCCTTCTTCCCCAGATACGCTTCCACCACCTGCGGGTCGGACAGAACCTTGTCCGGCGTCCCGTCGGCGATCATCCGACCGAAATCCATCACGATCACCCGGTTCTCGAAGGCACGGACGACCTTGAGATTGTGCTCGATTACGAGCACCGTCAGTCCCTCGGCATGGAGCTGCCTGACGAGGCCGATGACGTCGTCCACCTCCCGTTGGTTCAGGCCCGCCATAACCTCGTCGAGAAGCAGGACGGAACAGTCGAGCGCGAGTGCCCGCGCGATCTCGAGCCGCCGCCGCTCACTCAGCGTTAGGGTACCGGCCCTTACCGACGCGCGGCGGGCAAGACCGACGCGGTCGAGAATGTGCATCGCATGTTCGGCAGCCGCGGCGAGTTTTCCGCGGTGCAGGAATGCGCCGATCATGACGTTCTCGAGCGCCGTCATCGAGGTGAGCGTCTTCGAGATCTGAAACGTCCGTCCTAGGCCGAGGCGGGCTCTCTGTTCCGGCGCGAGGGCGGAGATGTCGCGGCCTTCATGGATCACGCGGCCATCGCTGGGCGGATGCTGCCCGGTCAGGAGGTTGAACAGCGTGGTCTTGCCCGCCCCGTTCGGGCCGATGATCGAGAGCAGATCACCTCGCCGCAGCGAGAAGTTCAATCCACCCACGGCGGTCAGGCCGCCGAAGCGCTTGGTGAGATTCTCGGCCGCGAGGGCCGTGGCATCACTCATCGCGCCGCCTCCCGTACCTGTCCCAGATGTCCGACACCGTTCCGACGAGACCCTTGCGCATGAAGAGCGCGAAGATGACGAGCAGGGCCCCCAGAACCATCAAATTGCCGCCCGGCAACGCGCTGCCGAGGGTCGCGCGAAGCTGGAACTCCAGCGGCACGATCAGCAGCGCCCCGGCGAGCGGACCATAGAGGGTTCCGACACCGCCGATCAGCGAGATCAGGAGAAAGCGCACACCGACATCCTGGATGCTCAGCAGCGTCGGGGGATCGACGTACCGGATGTACATCGCGAAGAGCGAACCGCCGACCCCGGTCAGGCCCGCGCTCACTGCCATGCCCATGAGCTTGACCCTGAGAACGCCGATACCGACGGACCGGGCCGCATCCTCGTCCAGGCGGACGGCCTGGAGGTAATACCCGAGCCGGCTGCGCAACACGATCGCCGCGGTGACGAGCGTGACCAGGAGGAAGCCGATCATGATGATCGCGTAGGGCAGTTTCGAGGTGAAGACCATGTTCTCGAACCCGGCCCGGAACGGCAGCATCATGCCGCGCGGCCCCCCCGTCAGACCGTCGAAATAGTTGGCGAGCACGAACGCCACCTCGTTCAAGGCAAGCGTCGCGATGGCGAAGAACGGCCCCTTGAGCCGGAAGGTTGGCCAGGACACGGCGAGCGCCACCGCGGATGCGACGACGACGGCCGGGATGAGGGTCAGCCAGGGCGAGATGCCGAAATGGAAGTAAAGATTGGCCGTGGTATAGGCCCCTGCGGCGAAGAATACCCCGTGACCGAGCGAGAACTGACCCCCGAACCCGCCGATGATGTTCCAGCTCGTAGCGAGCCCGCCGAAGAGGCAGGTATAAGCCAGGATGTTCAGAAGGAACGGATCGTCCCGCAGAACCACGAGCGCGATCGCGAAAAGACCTGCCAGACCCGCGATCCGCAAGAGTTCCGTCGCGAGCGACGTGATATGCCGATCACCTTTTCCGGTGGTCCGGCGGCCGCCCAGTTCCGTCGCCTCAATCTTGCTCACGAAGACCCATCTCCTCTGCTCCGGCGATCCCGAAGAGCCCACCGGGACGGACCAGCAAGACCGCGATGAAGATCAGGAACCAGATCGCGTGTTTCAGGGCAGGATCGAAGTAATAGCCCGAGAATGCCTCCACGAGCCCGATGACGAACCCGCCGATGAACGCCCCCCAGACGCTTCCGAGCCCGCCGAGAACCACGACCGCGAACGCCGCCAGGATGAAGTTGCTGCCGATCTGGGGCGAGAGCGTGTAGATCGGCGAGAGAAGGACCCCAGCCATTCCCGCGAGCGCGGCACCCGCCCCGAAGGTCAGCATGAAGACCCATTCGACATTGATCCCCATCAGCCGCGCCGCGCGCCGGTCCTGCGTCACGGCGCGGACGGCCTTGCCCGGCATCGTGTACTTCACGAACCAGTTCATCCCGAGCGCCACCACGATGACTGTCGCGAGCACGATGAGGCGAGACAGCGTCAGGTTCACCGGGCCGATCCGGATCACCTCCGACGCGATATCGGAGCGCACCGAATAACCCGTGCCGCCCGTGATGCCGAGGACGAGGTTCTGGAAGAACATCAGCAATCCGAACGTTGCGAAGATCTGCATGAAAGGTTCGTTCTGCAAAGGCTGGAGGACGAAACGCTGCAGGATCATGCCTAGAACGAAGAGGCCGGGGACGACGATCAGGACCGAAAGGTAGGGATCCATCCCGAGAAGCGCCCAGCTCATGTAGGCGCCGTACATGCCGAGCATCACCAGTTCGCCCTGGGCGAAATTGACGATGCGGATCACCCCGAATATCACGTTCAGGCCCATGCTCACGAGGCCGTAGATCCCGCCGAGCAGGAGGCCTACTGTGACGATGTTCAGAAAAGCTGCCATTCTCCTCCCCCAAGAAGCCTGCAGCGTCGGCAGCGATGCCGAAGCATCGCCGCCAATCGCGGCCTAGCCTCCGAAACCCGTCATCTTGGAGCCGCCGGCTGCTTCCTCGGGGAATACCGTGACCGGCTCACCGCCTTGCCACTGGATCACCGTCGGATAGGCGAGGACGTTCTGCTTGTTCTCGTCGAACCGGGCGCCGAAGCCGGTGGCGTAGGTGCCCTGCGGTTCGTCGAACTCGCCCAGTATCGCGGTTACCTCCGCGGGATCGAAGCTGCCCGCCTTCTCCACGGCCTCGGCCATGATCTGGAACCCGACATAGGCGGCCATCCCCTGCGGCGCGACCGGGTCCGAACCGTACTTCTCGCGGTAGGCCTCCAGGTAGGCGCCGGAGCCCGGCCCGAATTCCTCCGAGATGCCGGGACGGGGATAGGACACGACGAGCAGGCCCTCGACCCCCTTTTCCCCCATCGCTTGCAGTGTCTCGGCCGTATCGCCGGTCCCGACGAACACGATCGCATTGGGATCGAAATCCTGGTCGCGCATGGTGCGCAGGAGAAGATTCCCATCCGGAACGTAGCCCGTCTGGATGAAGACATCCGGGTCCGCGTCCTTCGCTCGCAGCACGCTGTCGGTCAGGTCGATGGAGCGGTAATCGTGCGAGCCAACTCCGACGACCTCGACACCCGCGTCCTCGAACTGCGCTTCTTGGCGTTCGGAGATCGAGGTTCCGTAGACGGATTCCTCGTGCTCGAGCCAGACGCGGAGTTCGGAGGGATCCTTCCCGAGTTCCTGCGCGAGCGCATCGATCACCAGTTCGACGGAGGCGTCGGCGAACGTGGTGGCATAGGGGCCCGACCGCACGAAGTTCGGCAAGCCACGCTCGGTCAGGCCCGCGGCGATCGCGTTCGTATCCCAGTAGAGCTTGTTGTAGTTCAGCGCCGCCTCGGACGCGGCCCCCGATACCGCGCTGAGATAGGTACCGATGAAGGCATCGACGTCGTCGCGACCGGCAAGCCTCTCGACCACGGCGATCCCCTCCTGCGGGCTCGCGGCGTTGCCGCGAACGACCTCCACCTGCGATCCCAGGAGCCCGCCATTGGCGTTGAGTTGGTCGGCGGCGAGCTCGTAGCCCCGCGTGACCTCGGTCCCGTATAATGCAAGCTGGCCAGAATAGGGATTGATGGCCCCGATCCGGATCGGATCGTCCTGCGCCGCTGCCGTGCCGCCCGCGGCGATCGCCGCGATAACAGCGGCGACGAAGGTACGCCGTGTCGTTCCTATCATCTCGTTCTCCTCCTCTGCGCAGGCCGAGCCGGCCCGCTCCTCCCACATGCAAGCGCGGTCAGTCGGCGAGCCGGAACCGCGGCAATTCCCGTTCGAGATCGTGCTCGAATTCCAGCGTGACCGTTCTGCCGATGACATCCTCCCCATCCGGGAGATCGATGATGTTCGTGACCATGCGCGCGCCCTCCTCCAGGTCGACGAGCGCAACGTTGTAGGGAAGGCGATCCTCGTAGCGCGGATCGAAGGCCACGTGGAAGACGACCCAACTGACGATCGTCGCCCGCCCTCCCGCCTCGCACCATTCGAATTCGGGGGAGAGGCAGTTCGGACATTCGGACCGCGCCGGCATCCAGGTCTGCCCACAGGCACGGCAGGACTGGAACGTCAGCCTCCGCTCGGCGAGGTTCGCGCGATACGTCTCTGTCGGGGACATGGCGGGCGTATCGGTCATTGGCCCAGGATCAGTGTCGAATGCGTATGCATGATCCCTCCCTGATTGCTCACGACGCACTTGCGCGCGTTTTCCACCTGGTTCACGGAGTCCCCGCGCATTTGCCGCACCCCTTCGAGGACGAGCTGCATTCCGGGCATCCCCGTCTCGCTGAGAAGGCCGCCCGACGTGTTGATCGGCAGATCGCCCGATACGCCGAACCCCCCGGCCCGGCCTAGTTCGTGGAGTGCGTCGAACGAGCCGAAACCGTAAGCTTCAAGCGTCATCGCGACGGTCACGGTGAAGCAGTCGTAGATCTGCGCGCAATCCATGTCGCGCGGTTCGAGACCTGCCATCGCGAAGGCCGTGGCGGCCGATACGTCGGCACGCGTCTTCGTCAGATCCGCCCGCAGCGTCACGTCCGAGGAGGAGTTGCCCTGCCCGATACCGAGCACCGGAACCGGCGCGCGAACGTCCAACTCCTTCGCCCTCGCCTCCGACATGACGACGACGGCCGCGGCACCGTCGGAGATGAGACAGCAATCGTCCCGGCGCAACGGTTCGACGATCCAGTTGGCCGCCTCGTACGTCGCCGTGTCGAGCGGCTTTCGGAGCTGCGCGTTCGGATTTTCCGCACCATGCGCCCGGGCCGCGATCGCAATGTCCCGGAAAAGCTCCTCGGCGTTGGGAAACTCGTGCAGGTAGCGCCGCGCGATCAGTGCGTAGCCCGCAACGACGCTCGACCAGCCCAGATCGGCGGCATCCCCCCACGGCTTCTCGTAGGCCGCCCGACTTCCGGTCTTGGGATTGTCGGCCAGCGAGACCAGCGCGATCTCACATTGCCCCGCCTCGATCGCCATCGCCGCGATCCCGATCATGCTGATGTTGGATGCGCCGCCCTGATCGAAGACGCCGCCGAACCGCGGCTGCATCCCCATCGCCTCCGCGAGTTTCTGGCCGTACATCATCTCGACACGGGAGGTCGGAACCTTGACGAGGAGGCCGTCCACGCGGTCCTTCTCGATTGCGGCATCCTCGAGTGCCTTGCGGCAGGCCTCGATGTTGAGGGATTCCGTCGTCCGTCCGGGCAGCCGGCCAAACGCCGTCTGGCCGATTCCCGCGATGACCGCTCGCGATGCCATCAGAACACCCCCTTCGAGCCGTAGGCTGCAAATTCGTCCTGCGACAATCCGAGCCAGTCGCGGTAGACATATTCGTTGTCGGCACCGAGCGACTTCGATGGCCGCAAGTCCTCGATTGCCTCTCCGTCGTAGCGCATGGGCGAGGCGGGAAGGACCAGATCGCCCAGCAAGGGATGATGCACATGGCGCAACATGCCGCGTTCGTGCAGGTGCGGATCATGGACCACCTCGTCGAGATCGCGAACCGGCGCGCAGGGAACGCGATGCGCTTTCAATCGCTCGTAGAGTTCCGCACGGGTGAATTGCTGCGTGAAGGCCGCAATCGTCTCATCGACGAATTCTATATTCTCTACGCGCGCGGCTAGGCTCCCCAGGCGCGGATCCTCGTTCAGATCCTCGCGGCCGAGGGCGGAAAGAAGGGAGGTCCAGTGACGTTCGCTTACGCAGATGAGGGCGAGATACCCGTCCTTCGCAGGATAGACGTTGTAAGGTGCCTCGGCCATGCCGGAATGGCGGTTCCCGGTCCGGCTCGGGACGTCCTTCCCGCCGAAATAGAGCCCGAGCGCGGAAGCGAGCGACGCATAGACGGAATCGAGCATCGAGACCTCGACCCGGCGGCCCCGCCCGGTCTGCTCCCTCTCGTAGAGCGCGGTCACCACCGCGCCGTAGAGGTGGACGCCACCGAAGAAGTCGGCGACCGCGGGTCCGGCCTTCACCGGCGGACGATCCGGAAAGCCCGTCGTCGACATGATCCCCGACATGGCCTGCACGGTCAGGTCCATCGCCGGAAAGTCGCGATACGGCCCCGACCAACCGTACCCCGTTCCGGCGGCGTAGATCAGCTTCGGATTGAGGCTTAGAAGCAATTCGTGGCCTAGCCCCAACCGCTCCATCACGCCCGGCGCAAAGTTCTCCAGGACCACATCGGCGCGCGCGATCATCTGCCGTGCCAGTGACAGACCCTCCTCCGTCTTGAGGTTGAGCGTCACGAATTCCTTGTTCGAATTCAGCATCGCGAAGGGGATCATTGCCCCGCCGACCGCGCCGCGACGGCGCATGTTCTCTCCTTGGGGCGGTTCGATCTTTATGACCCGCGCCCCTGCCATCGCCATAAGGAAACTGGCATAGGGTCCGTTGTAGATCTGCCCGAAATCGATCACCGTGATGCCGGTCAGGGGGAGCTTCTGGGACATCTCAGCGCCCCCTGAATTCGGGCGGGCGCTTTTCGGCGAAGGCCGCCGGGCCTTCCCGCGCGTCGTCGGAGAATTGCAGCATGCGGTTCCACATCTGCTCGACACGCAGACCGGTGGATAGCGGCATGTCGCGCGACCGGATCGCCAGTTCCTTGGCCGCCTGCGTCGCGAGCGGAGCATTGGCCGCGATCTTTTTCGCGACCTCCCGGGCGGCCTCCATCAGCTCGTCCGCCGCGACGATCCGGTTGACGAGACCCCACCGTGCCGCGGTCTCGGCATCGATCCCGTCGCCGGTAAGCAGAAGCTCCATCCCAATCGCGTAGGGAACCTGCGACAGGATCCTCTGCGTCCCTCCGTTGCCCGCGATCACGCCCCGCTTCACTTCCGCGAGCGAGAACGTGGCATGTGGCGCGGCGAGGCGGATGTCGGTGGCCAGAAGCAGCGTCATGCCCCCGCCGAGACAATACCCGTTCACCGCGGATATCACGGGCTTCCAGAGTTCGAGGCCGCGGTTCAGAAGCTGGTCCTTCTGCGTCAGCCACATCTCCTCGATACCGGGCGGCTTGCCGATGAAACTCTTGATGTCCGCCCCGGCCGTGAAAGATTTCTCGCCCGCCCCGGTCACGATCGCGACGCGGATGTCGTCGTCGTCACGTACCCGCTTCCAGGCGTCAGAAAGGCCCGAATAATGCTCGGCATCCATCGCGTTCATCCGCTCTGGGCGGTTGATTGTGATCGTCGCGATGCCGTCCGTCAGTTCGAAATCGATGGACATGGCGTCACGCCGCGCTCGAGCGGCGGTTGGGACTGCCGAGGATGTCGCGCGCGACGACCATGCGGTGGACCTCCGACGGCCCTTCGCCGATCCGCTTGATCCGCATCTCGCGGTACCAGCGTTCGAGCGGCATTTCGCAGGCCACGCCCATGCCGCCGTGGATCTGAATGCAGCGATCCACGATCCGTCCTGCCGTTTCGGTCGCCAGCACCTTCGCCATCGACGCGTCGACCTTGATGTCCCGGCCGAGATCGGCCCGCCAGGCGGCCTGGTAGACCATCAGTTTCGCGGCGCGCAATTCGATCTCGGAATCGGCGATCATCCACTGGACCGCCTGCTTCTCGGCCAAGGCGGACTTGAAAAGATAGCGGTCCTTCGCCCATTCGATGGCCATCCGCAGGGACGCCTCCGCGATCCCCAGCGTCGCGGCTGCGTAGGGGACACGGCCGTGGACCAGCCACTCCTCGGCCAGCTTGAAGCCCTCACCCTCCTCTCCCAGCCGGTTCTCGATCGGGACGCGCACATCCTCGAAGGTCAATTCATAGGGCGAATAGGAGCGGATGACCGGGATCCGGGTCTGCGTGAGGCCGGGCGTGTCCCGCTCGACGATGAAGGCGGTGATGTTGCCGCGCGCCTTCTCCGAACCGGTCCGCGCGTAGACGATGCCCCATTCGGCCTGGCTGGCGCCCGAGATCCAGACCTTCGTGCCGTTGAGCACGTAGTGGTTCCCGTCCCTGACCGCGCGCGTCTGGATCGATCGCGCGGGATCGGAACCGCCCGACGGCTCCGAGATCGCCACGAACGTCTTGCCGCCGCCCTCGATGATTGGTCGCGCGTATTTCTCGATCTGGTCTGACGTGCCCTTGAAGATCACGTTCGGGGGATCGAAGCCGAACGCGCCGCCCGCCGGGATATAGGCGCCCATCCGGCATTGGGAGGATTCCTCGGCCACGACGCATTGCGCAAGAAGGTTCAGCCCCGCCCCACCATATTCCGCCGGCGTCTGCACGCACCACAATCCGATCTCCCGCGCCCGGCGCTGCAGTTCGGAGAGTTCGCCGTCGGGAAAGGCGTAGGCATCGTGCTCCAGCCGCTCTTCGCGCGGCAATACTTCGTCCTTCATGAAGCGCCGCGCGGTCGTGCGGAGCATTTCGAACTCCTCGGGCATCTCCCAGGCTCCGAGCGCGCGATCCGCGTCTGCTTCCATCTGCTGATCCATGCCCGAAAGCTCCTCCTCTTCCCGTCAACCAAACCTGCGCGCTCTGTAACTGTCCGGCATGAACCCCGCCGGAGTCAACATATCATCGTACCAAAGATAGATCTAAATATTGGACCAAACCTCTTGACCGCGTGCGGTTCGTCTTTGATGGTGGGTGCGGCCAGATGGTCGGGCTGACGGCAGTGCCGCCCTGGCGATCGAGGGAGGTGTCTGTGGCGGATGTGGTTGGAATTGACGTGGGCGGCACCTTCACCGACCTTTTCTATTCGGAGGACGGCATCAATCCGCACCGGATCCTCAAGGTGCCATCGACCCCGCACGATCCGTCCGAAGGTTTGCTCGACGCGCTGGACCGCCTGCACGAGACAGGTGTCCGCAAGGAGGCACTGGGACTTATCCTACATGGCACCACGATCGCGACCAATGCCGTGATCGAGAGGGTGGGCGCACGTTGCGCCCTGGTGACGACGAAAGGATTTCGCGACGTCCTCGAACTCGGCCGCCGCGATCGGCCGCACTTTTACGGGCTGACGGACAAACAGAACCCGCTGATTGCCCGGAACCTGCGCTTCGAGATCGGCGAGCGAATGACTCATCGAGGCGAGGTTCAAAAGGCCGTAGATGGGGAAGAGGTCCGGCGTCTCGCCAAGCACCTCAAAAAGCTGAACATTGAAGCCGTCGTCGTCTCCTATCTCCATTCCTACGCGAATGCCGGCCACGAGGAGGAAACGGCGCGTATCCTCAGGGAGGTCAATCCAGACTGGGAGATCGTCGTTTCCTCGGCCATCAACCGGGAATACTACGAGTTCGAACGCACCAGCACCGCCGCGATCCAGGCCTTCCTGCAGCCCCTGATCAAGCAGTATGCGTCCCGCCTGCTGGAACGTCTCGAAAAATGGGGTTTCGATCGCCGCACGCTGGTGATGCAGTCGAATGGCGGGCTCACGCCGGCCGAACGGCTCGGCGACAAGGCCGCGCATATCGTTCGTTCGGGACCTGCGGCGGGCGTGACGGCCGCCGCCCGGATCGCGGCCGAGGCGGGCTTCGACCGCGCGATCACGGGCGATATGGGCGGGACGAGCTTCGACGTCGCCGTGGTGATCGACGGCGAGCCGGAGATCACGCCAAGCACCAATCTCGATTTCCGGATGCCGCTGCGCGTCTCGATGATCAACGTCCACACGATCGGCGCGGGCGGCGGGTCGATCGCGTCGATCGACCGAGCCGGGCTGCTAGTGGTCGGCCCACGATCCGCACGCGCCCGTCCCGGACCTGCCTGCTTCGGGCATGGAGGGACGGAGCCGACGGTAACCGATGCAAACGTCGTCCTGTCGCGTATCAACGCGGAAGATCCGATCGGGCTCACCAATCTCGATCGCCTCGACGTTGAGGCGGCGCGGGCGGCGATCGGATCGCTTGGTGAAAAGCTCGGTTTGGGCGTTGAGGAAACGGCGGAGGCGATCCTGACCGTCGTCAATCAGAACATGGCTGGCCGGACGCGCCTCCTGTCGATCGAGCGTGGATACGATCCCCGGGACTTCGCGCTCGTCATCTTCGGCGGCGCGGGCCCGCTGCATGGTGCCGCCATAATCCGCGAGGTCGGGATCAAGACGATGATCGTCCCGCCCGCGCCGGGCGTGCTCTGCGCAATGGGATGCGTCGTGGCCGATCTTCGCTACGACATCTCGCGCACCCTCGCCCGGCCGACGCAGGAGATCACAGCCGACGCGCTCGCTGCCCATCTCGATGCCCAGGAAGCAGAAGGACGCGGACAACTCGAGGAGAGCGGCGTAACCGTGCGCAGCGTGCTCGTTCGGCATTTCGCGGAGATGGCCTATAAGGGGCAGATCCATACCCTCCGCGTTCCTGTCGAACGCGGTTGGGGGCCTGAGAAAGTCGATGCGGCCTTCGCGAAAGCTTACCGATCCGAGTTCGGAAACCTGCTCGACGGCATTCCGACCGCCATCGTGAGCCTTCGGACGGTGGTCGAGGGACAGCGGAACCGCGATCATCGCGACCTGCCGGCTCCGGCCGAGAAGTCGGCGCTGGAGCCGGCGGGACATCGCCCCGTCTATTTCGGCGGCTGGCACGACAGCGCGATCTACGACCGTGAAACGTTCGAGCCCGGGGTCGTCGTGCATGGGCCCTGCATCGTCGAGCAGGCAGACACGACGATCGTCATCGAGCCCGGCATGATCGGCAGGGTCGACGCCTACGACAACATCCTCGTGGAGATCGCCTAATGGATCCCGTCACCCTTGCCGTCGTCCGCGGCGCCCTCGAACAGATCGCCGACGAGATGGATCAGCACCTGATCCACGCCGCCCTTTCGCCGATCATCTCCGAGACGAACGACTGCGCCCACGGTATCTTCCTTCCAGATACCGGTGAAACCGTCGCGCAGGGCCGGTTCGGGCTGCCGGTCTTTCTTGCGAACATGCAGTTCACGGTCCAGAACCTGGTCGAGCACGTTAGGGCCCACGGCGGCTTTTCGCCCGGCGACGTGTGGATCCTGAACGACCCCTATCTCAGCGGCACGCATCTGCAGGACGTCGTGCTCGTCGCCCCCCATTTCGTCGACGAGGAGCTCTTCGCCCTTCTCGCGAGCACCGGTCACTGGATGGATATCGGTGGCAGCGTCCCTGGAGGCTGGGCACCGGCGGCGCAGGACATCCATACCGAAGGCATCCTCATACCGCCCTGCAAACTCTACGAGGCCGGGAGGCTGAACGACGGCCTCGTCTCGATGTTCACCGGCAATGTCAGGCTCCCCGACCAGATCAGGGGCGACATGTTCGCGATGGCGAACGTTTTCCACGTCGGACAGCGTGGCCTCGACGCCCTCGTCGCGCGCTACGGGCGGGAGACGTTGTCGGACTGCATTGCCGCCCTGAACGACCGGTCCGAACGGCAGATGCGCTCCTATATCGAGGAGATACCGGACGGGGTCTACGAATACGAAGATTTCATGGACAACGATGGCATCGTCGATGCACCGATCCGCGTCGCATTGAAGCTGACCGTCCGAGGCGACAATCTGCACTTCGATTTCACGGGGAGCGATCCGGCGGCGCGGGGCCCGCTGAACCTTGCGCGATCGACCACGCAATCCACCTGCTTCATCGCGCTCAAGCACATCTTCGCCGAAGTGCCGGTCAATGGAGGCGCATTCAGACCGACGGCCTTCGACATCCCGGAGGGCTCCGTCGTCGCCGCGTCCTATCCCTCGCCCGTCTCGGGTTATCTCGAGCCGATCGGGCGCGTCTTCGACGTGGTGATCGGTGCGCTTTCTCTCGCGATCCCCGACCGCGTGCCCGCGCCCGCCTTCGGAACCGTCGGCGTCATCACTGCCGGCGGCAGGCAACCCGATACCGGGGATTACTTCGTCGCGGTCTTTCCCTATCCCGGCGGCTATGGCGGCTATTCGGGGGGCGACGGGCTTGTGAACGGGACCCCGCCGGTCTCGATGGCGAATTTCATGTCAATCGAGGCATCGGAACACCGCTATCCCCTGCAGTTCGACGAGTATGCCCTTCGTGAGAATTCCGGCGGCGCCGGTACGTTTCGTGGCGGCTGCGGGACGCAGTACCGCATCCGTACCCTCTCCGAGATGACGATCTCCGTCCTTGGCGATCGTCAGGACCACCCGCCCTTCGGTATCGCCGGCGGCCATGCAGCCGCGCCGAGCCGGCTCGTCATCAAGGCGGACGGCCGGGAAGAAAGGCCGCCGATGCGGTCCAAGGTACAGAAGACGGTTCTCTCGCCGGACGATTGGGTCTACGCGCAGACCCCCGGCGGCGGCGGTTTCGGCGATCCGACAGAGCGCGCGCCCGACACGGTGCTCGAGGACGTGGAGATGGGCTACATCACGATCGAGGCCGCGCGCGATACCTACAAGGTCGTCATTCGCGAAACGGCGGATCGTCCACTCCGGATCGACACGGGCGCGACAGAGACGCTGCGCGCGAGCGATTGAGGCTAAGGATGCGCGACAGCGTGTGTGTCCAAGCCCAAGGTCATTTCTCGCTGAGAACGCGGTAACGTCCCCGCGATCACTTCGGCTTCCTCGGTGAGAAGGCGCCGTCCCGCCTCGCCTTCTCCATACACGCATCGTCATAGCCGAGCCACGTGCGGAGCACCGGTTCCGTGTCGGCCCCCAGCCGCGGCGCCGGCTGCGGATCGGCGACCGGCGTGCGATCGAACCGGAGGGGCGAGCCGATGTTCGGCACCTGACGTCCGGAGGCGTCTTCAATACGGGAAACTAGTCCCCGTTCGCGGGTCAGCGTCGCCTCCATAGCCTCGCCCACCGTGCGGACGGCCCCAATCGGAACGCGGCCCGCCCGCGCCTTGCCAATCCAATGATCGCGCGGTGCGCCGGAGAAAATGCGCTCCATGATCTCCGTCAGATCCAAGCGGTTCTCGTTCCGCCTCCGATTGTCCGAGAAGCGGGGATCCTCAACGAGGTCCGGTCGCTCAAGCACATGTTTCGCGAGCGCGATCCAAGACCGCTGCGAGCCGCAGCTTACATAAAGCTGGCCGCCATCCGCCGTGTCGAACAACCCGATCGGCGTCGCGACCGCCGCCTCGTTGCCCTGACGAACGGGATCACCGCCGCCAGAGAGGTAGTTCATCGATTGGTAGCCCAGGATCGCGAGACCGGTATCGAACATTGAGACTTCGACCCGCTGACCGTCACCATGGACGTGTCGCGCAACCAGCGCGGCGAGGATCGCCGTCGTGGCCTGCATGGCACTTGCGATGTCTATGATTGGCGAACCTGTCCGCATCGGCGGGCCATTGGACGCGCCCGTCATCGACATGAAACCCGTCTCTGCCTGGAAGACGGAATCGAAGCCCGGCTGATCCGCATGGCTCGTCCCGGACCCGTACCCGCTGATGGCGCAGTAAATGATGTCCGGGCGAACCTTCCGCAGGTCGGGCTCCGACAGTCCGAGCCGCTCCATCACGCCGGGCGAGAAGTTCTCGACCACGATGTCGCAGGCCGCGACGATATCGCGCGCGACCCTGCGCCCGCCCTCGCTTGCGAGATTGAGCGCAACGCTCCGTTTTCCACGGTTCAAACCGAGAAAGTACGGGCTTTCGCCATCTATTTCCGGGGGTATGAAGGTTCGGGTCTCGTCACCACCCTCCACTGCCTCGATCTTGATCACCTCCGCCCCGAGATCGCATAAGGTCTGCGTACAGTAGGGCCCAGCCATGTACCGCGTGAAATCCGCGACACGCACGCCGGCCAGAGGCAGCGGCGCATCCTTCGGCCGCGGAATGTGGAGTGGAAAAGACTGGAATGGAGGATTCGTGTTTTGGTCCGACATTTCGATCTTTATATATTCGAGCGTCCCTCCATCAGAAAGTGCAATAACCGGTATGACGAAAAGTTCACGATCGGACCCGGCACGCATCACGCATATCAACGTGCCGAAAGCCTCCGACATCCTCGCCGAACAGCTTCGCTCCCTGATCCTGAACGGGCAGTACCAGCCCGGCGAACTGCTACCGGCGGAACGCGACCTGGTTCATAGTTCGGGCATCAGCCGCACCTCCGTGCGCGATGCGTTGAGGCTTCTCGAGGTCGAGGGACTCATCACGACCCGACCGGGACGGGCGGGTGGATCGACAGTGCGGCAGGTCGGGCGCGACGCCGTGGCACGGCCGCTGCAACTCTACGTCCGCAGCCGGGAGATCGACCTGGCCTCCCTCTTCGACTGCCGCCTTGCCGTGGAGCCGTTCCTCGCGGGCCGCACCGCAGCGAACCGTACGGAGGCGGACCTTGCGCATATAGAGGAGATTCATGCGGCCTTCCTAGCGGAAGAGGATATCAGCCACTACAAGCGCCTCAATCTCGACTGGCATCTCGCCATCGCCGCCGCCAGCCACAACGACCTCTTGTACACTTTGATGGAAGCGATATCCGACCCGATCTTCGAGACGTCCGGCTATCAGCAAGCAACGACCGCGGAGATGCGAAAGGCCGCCAAGACCGCGCACGAAGCGATCCTCGAAGCGGTCCGGGCACGCAACGAACCTCTGGCCCGGAAGCGCATGGAGCGGCATCTGACCGCATATATCAACACGGTCTCCGCGAGACATGGAGATCCCTCGCGACGTAGTGAACCTCCCGCCTCCGAAGAGCATCAGACCCCATGATTACGGTGAGTTGAATGGGTCGGGGCCAAGGTCATCGTCATCAGTAACGGCAAGCCTAGTACTACAGTTGCGCATTGAGCAGTGTCCCTCGACAGTTGATTGCGGCGGGGGCTTGGTGCTCTCGATGCCACCGGGACCAAGCTTAGACGAAGGCGGGATGAGTGCGCGGTGGAAGCAGCAGTTTGGCACCGTCAACTTTCGCTCTCAACGTAAGGTGGGCGCTTTGGGTCGATGGGTCAGGCGACAGGAACCCGCGCAATATTCTTCCAGACGACGTGAGCTTGTCGCTTCGTTTCTCGGCGTTGATCGGCGGTGGCGGTTGCGGGCGTCGTTAAGAGATTGGCGACATGATCGTGGGTAGAGAAAAATCGCTGCGCCTGTCTAAATGACTTAAAGCGCTTCATGATCCTCTACCGTGTTCGGGTCGACTAGTGACCGCTCTCCGCAAGGTTGTTCAGGCCGACGGATCTCGGCGGCGTACGCCCCGCCGAACTTCCGTCCCTATCGGCGGATCGTCTCGTAATTCACCACGATGCCGCGCTCGGCCAGCATTTCCTCGACTATCCTCAAGCTCAGCGGGAAGCAGGAGTACAACCAAACGTCATGGGCAATGACCGCCGCCGGATAGCGGTAGGCGGAGTAGAAAGCGTCGCGCCTGGGTGTCATCCGCAAAGGCTATCCGGCCGCCGCGAGGTCGGCTAGCCCACTAAGTCGACGGTGCCACTGCAAGATCAGCTGCCACGTCACATCGCCGCTCCGGCATGACGATGCCCTGTGCCGTCCGAGCCACTTGACCCGGCCGGGCCTCTCGCGCGGCTCGAGCATAGCCAAGCGCCAGGCTTGGGCGATCCATCGAAATCCCGAGCCCGCCGCGCGGCGCAGGGCGGTTCACGCAACGGGCCTACCAGAGCCGACGGAATCCGCGGTCCGGTACCCCGTCCAGGGTGGCATCCTTCGACACAACAGGCATAGCTCGTTGTATCGAAGTGGCCACTATGATCCGATCGAACGGATCGCGGTGCGCCCAGTCGAAGCGCCCGGCGCATTCCATGATGGCACCCGTGGTTGGAATGACCTCGAAGCCGTCAGATTGCAGTCGTGCATTCAGGTTGAAAGACAGTAGCCCGGCAATTTCCGGCCATTTCCCAAGCATCGCCTTGTAGGTGATCTCTTAGAGACTTGCTGCGCTTACACATCTCTCTGTCGCAGACGCCAGCGCATTGTAGGCGTCACGGGACAGGTACTCAGGTGCCAGCATCGACCAAGCGAGCACATGCTTATCGAGAAGCATCAGAGCCCCATGTCATTCAGCAAGCTCTCATCGGTCGGATTGGCGAGGTAATGCAATGGACCGGAGGTGTCCTGCACCGATTTCCAGGCTCCGAAGGGAAACGGACTTGCCGGGACGATCGGAACGCACGAGATCACTGGTTTCCCGTTGCGGCAGATCGTAACGGTCTCACCCTTTTCGACCGCGGCAACGAGCTTCGAGAACTGCGTCTTAGCTTCATGGATATTGAACTGCATGAACCCCTCCGGTCTAGACTAACATTAGTCTATATCCGTATAGCCGCAAGGGGCTGCGACTTAACGGGACTTTCTCGAAACCGACCGATTCCGGTGACAAAGGCCAGGCCCTACATCCTGTGAGATCGCCGTTGATGGTTGCCTAGGCTGTGTTGAAAGAAGGGATTCACGCTGACTGGAAGGCGTGATCCAAGCTGGTATCTGCGATGGAGACCATTTTGGCATGAGACCTGATGTCAGACGAGGAGTGGGCTTTTTTTGAGCCCTTCATCCTGGCCGCCCGCGCTTCGAACGGGCGCAAACCCGCAATCACCGGCGTGTTCTGGATGGCGTCTTCTGGATCGCCCGGACCGGGGCTCCGTGGCGCGGCCTGCCGTGAGAGTTCGGCAAGTGGTCCAGCGTCTACCGGCAGTTTCGGCGCTGGACGCTGGCCGGCCTCTGGGAGGATATCATGGAAGCGCTGAACCGCCGCGGTGCCGTGCCGGACGCGCTCCAAATGATCGATAGTACGGTGATCCGCTCCCACCATCAGGCAGCAGGCTCAAAAGGGGGACTCCGCGCCAAGGTCTCGGCCGTTCTCGTGGTGGTTTCACGACCAAGCTCCACCTCCTCGTTAACGGCGAGGCATTGTCCGTCATCGGTCCGAGGACGATGCCGAGCTGCCTGCCCATGAGAACCGAGATCACGCCGGGTCAAACGTCCGATTACCGCAGCTTCGATCTGGTGATGGCCGACAACATGCCCGCCCCGAGCGTCTTGCTCGCCGATCGGGGCTATGATGCGGATCACATCCGGACAGCTGTCGAACACCGCAATGCCTTACCGGTGATCCCTATGCCGAAATCCCGCAAGATGCGGGTTGGTGTGGAACGATCGCTCTATCGGCTGCACAACCTGATAGAGCGCTGTTTCAACAAACTGAAGAATGCCCGCCGGGTCGCAACCCAATACGACAAGAGTGCAGAGAGCTTCCTGGGCTTCGTCGACATCACGTCGATCCGCCTCTGGCTACGCCATTTGTCAACATGACCTCGCCTACCGCTGGTCTTCTCCACGGCACAAACTTTCTTGCCGCAGTGCAGCGTATCCCGGTTTAAATGCTGCGCTGCGGCATTAGGTATGGGTCAACGGCGCAAGACATGCCCCGAGACACACACCGACACTCCAGAAGGAGACCCGACATGGCCACGAAGCAAAGCACCAAATCCGCCGCCAACGACATCCAGAGCCTGTTCGACCCGCAGGGCTACCAGAACGTCTTCCGCACGATGGCGAACTCGAACGAGCGCCTGACGCAGGTGATGGTCGAGACCGGCACCCGGTCGACCGAGATCTTCAGCGAGACGTCGAAGGAAGCGCTGTCGAACCTGCACGAGCTTGGCCAGGTCCGGGATGAACCGGCGGCCTACGGTCAAGCCTACAACGAATTCTTCCAGAAGCAGATGGAGCTCTTCATGCGCACGGCGCAGAGCTTTGCCGGCGTGACGCAAGAGACGGCCAAGAACTCCGCCGAGCTGGCCTCCGAAGCCGGCCGGGACATGGCCGAGCAAGCCACGGCGAACGCCGAGAGCGCCGCCGACAAGGCCGGCCCCGCGGCGAAGAAGGCTGCCTGAACCGACCAGCCGGTCTGCGGACCGGCCGATCGACGGAAAGACGAACGGCGGGCTTGGTGACGGGCCCGCCGTTTCTGTTCGGTGCATAAGCCATCCATAGGCCTGTGATCCTACGATCCGATGGTCTGCTCGTTTTGAGGGATGGACGGCTCGACCGGCTGGAATGGTTTCATGCCGGGATCGGGGCACTTCGGAAATTTCCTGCCTCTTTCGGCAGCAAAGGTGGACCCTAAAGGGAAAACATAGACTGAGCTACTGGTCCAATTGGATCGGCGCCGGCGAAACCCGGGGCCATCACTCAAGGGGACGGGATTTCCATGGTCAACGAAAGCGCGGCTGGGAGCGACAGGGACGGTGTTCTCAATCGGTACTTCGGTCTTACGTCGTCTGGATCCACTATTTCGCGCGAGGTGATAGCGGGCCTCACGACCTTCGGGGCTATGAGTTACATCATGGCCGTCAATCCGGCGATCCTCTCTGCTGCAGGGATGGATCGGCAGGAGCTCATCATCACGACGGGCCTCGCCGCCATTTTCGGCTGCCTTGTGATGGCTCTGACAGCAAACCTGCCTGTCGCGCTCGCGCCCGGAATGGGCAGCAACATCGTGTTCGCCCAGATCGTGGTGATCCAGCTAGGTGTCTCCTATCAGACCGCACTGACGATGGTGCTCGTTTCCGGCACACTCTTCCTCATCCTGTCACTGACGCGGGCTCGGGAGCAGATTGTGCGCGGCTTCCCGGAAGCAATCCGGCTCGGCATCCAATGCGGTATAGGTCTCTTCATTGCCTATCTCGGGCTGCGCAATGGAGGCATTCTCGTCGTTGGTGACGGCAGTGTCAGTTTCGGAGACCTGTCCCGACCGGCCGTCCTTCTGACGTTCCTCGGACTTCTCGTCACGCCGGTGCTCATCGCCTTGAAGATTCCCGCGGCTTTCCTGGTCTCTATCATCGGCCTAACACTCATTGGCCTTTTCGTGCCGTCCGGGACAGACAACAGTGTGACCCCGATCCCGGATCGAATCCTGGATTTCCCTATATTTCCGAGCAGCATCTTTCTGGCTTTTAATTTCAACGAGTTCTTCTCGAATTTCTTCCTGTTGCTGCCGATCACTCTCTACTTCTTCATCTCCGACTTCTTCTCTTCGACGGCCACACTGATCGGTGTGACCCGTCGCGGCAACATGATGACCGAAGGCGGGGAAATCCCGAACGCGCGGGCAGCGTTCACGGCAGACGCAGCCGCCACCGTCGTCGGCTCCGCTCTCGGTACGTCGACGGTCACCACGTACATCGAGTCGGCCTCTGGCGTAGAAGCTGGCGGCCGTACTGGCCTGACGGCCATCGTGGTAGCGGCACTGTTCTGTCTGTCTCTATTCCTCTGGCCCCTTGTCGCGATAATTCCCGCCCAGGCGACATCGCCCGCGCTGGTGCTCGTCGGTGTCCTCATGATGGAGGGCATCCGTGACCTCGACGTCACGGAACCGGAAAATGCCATCGCCCCGATCATGACGCTGCTCATCACGGTCACCACGACCAACCTCATCATGGGGATCGCGATGGGATGCTTCGTCTACACGCTGATCGTGATCGCGCGCCGACGCTGGGAACATGTTACGCCGATGCTGATCGGTCTCGACGTCATCTTCCTGATCTTCATCTACTTGTCGCAAGGCATCTGAGACGACGCCTCGATTGCGAGACCCGTGAAGACATGTTCTTTCCGGATAGTTCCTGCCGCAAAATTCCAACCGGATAGTTGACTGACCCAATGTCAAAAATCGAAGATACAGAAATTCCGCCCGATCTTCGCATCGAAGCGTTCGACGAAATAAAAATCCGTCAGGACCTCACTCAGGTCGCCTTGGGAAAACGAGAGGCCGATGTCTCTATCCGCGTAGGGCGGCTTCTGGACGTCCACACGCGACGATGGCTGGAGGATCAGGAGGTCGTCGTCCGCGGAAAGCGGATCGCCTGGATAGGAGATGCTGGCACCTATCCCGGTCGGACCAGCCTGACCGTCGATCGATCGTACCTATCCGCCGTCCCGGGGTTCGGCGAGGTTCACAAGCATATCGAAAGTTCTCATTTGACGCCGGAATGGGAAGCCGCGCTCGTCCTGCCGCGCGGCAACACGTGGACATGCGAGGCGAGCCACGAATTTTCGAATGTGAATGGCGAACGGAACCTGGAATTCTGGTTGGAGAGCCGTCTGCAAGGATCGCCACTGAAGATCTTTCCCCTTCCCGGATCAGCTGTACCACCTACTGGATACGAATGGGGTGGCGGACATTTTGGTTACGAGGAGCAATCGTCGTTTCTCCAGCAGTCTTTGATGGTGCCCGGTCTCGACGAGGTGATGGACTGGCCCGCGGTCCACGACAGGAACAATCCTTCCCATGATCGCCTCTGGGGAATGATCCGCGCGACTTTCGAACATCGCGGTGTGGTCGAAGGCCATGGGGCCGGATTGCGCGATCCTCATTCGATCAGTGCATTTGCAGCGTCGGGGCTTGCCTCCGACCACGAGGTCCAGACACCCGAAGAGGTGATCGCGAAACTCAGTCGGGGCATTTTCGTCGAAATCCGTCCCTACAATGCCCAAGAGATCATTTCCGCCCTCTTCAAGATCGGTCTGGAAGACTGGTCGCAGATAGCATTTACGACCGACGATCGAAGTGCGTCGGACACGCTTCGGTACGGCGCATCCGATCACAACGTGCGAACGGCAATGAAAGCGGGGCTGACACCCGAGATAGCCATCCAATGTGTTACGATTAATCCTGCACGTCACATGCGGCTGACACCTTGGGTCGGATCGGTGTCGCCCGGTCGATACGCGGACATGGTGCTGCTCGACGATGTCGCATCACTTTCCATCGCCGAGGTATGGGCCGACGGCACGCAGATTTCAGAAGGTTCGGTTTACAAGCCCGAGGTTCCACGCATCGAATGGCCAGACTGGGCCGTGAAGACCGTCAAGATCGAGCGTGAAATCGTAGCGGACGACTTCGCGATTGCAGCCCTCCCCGGTCGCGAGACGATGACGGCCGCGATCCTCAGACCGTTCCACTGGAAGGACGACTTCGAGACCGTAGAGCTCCCGGTCGAAGATGGCGCAGTGCTCCGGGATCATTCCCAGAACATAACGAAATTCGCCATGGTGGACCGCTTTTCCGGGAATGGCCTTACGTCCAAGATGTTCTGGCGCGGTTGCGGTCCATCTACGAAAGACACTGCGCTTGCCTGCACGGTAGCCCATGACAAGCATAACCTATGGGTTGTGGGATCGTCCGATAAGGCAATGGCCCTCGCAGCGAACACGATGAAGGAACAACAGGGTGGTTGGGTCCTCGTGAGGGAGGGCGCTGTTGCGGCAACCGTGCGCTACGAAATCGGCGGCCTGATGTCTTGTCGCTCGGCCGAAGAACTCGATGCAGAAATGCAGAACCTCTATGCCGAAGCCGAGCAGGTAAACTGGATGTGGGAGCAATCGCCCGGACCAAGGTGGGAGCCGGGCTTCCCCGAACGATTGATCTTCGCAACGCTGACATGTTCGCCTTGGCGCTGGGTCCTCGTAGCGCCGACGGAAGCCGCGCCGCAGGGCTTCGTCAACGTGAGCACCGGCGAGACGCATGACATTGTCTGGTAGGCACCTATTTCGACCGGTGCGGGAAGGCGGGGGAATGGCCGTTCCGGAGCGCAGGCACGCCCGCGTTTCAGCTTCCAACTAGGCGCGGGTGAGCAGATAGTTCTCTGCCCGGCATCGGGGCTGACGATCGTAGTCGCGGCGCGCTTCGTTGCCCTCACGCTAACTGGCCTCTCCCGCCTTCAGCTTCTCGACGGCACTGCGCATCGTGGACACGAAGAGATCGCAGTTGCCCTCGTCGAAGTGTCCGAGGGCCATCGCGTTGACCTTTCACGCGGCGGCCTTTGCCGAAGCGTGCAGGGCGCGGGCTCGGTTCGTTAGGTGAATTGTCTTGGCCCGTGCATCCGTCGAATGCGCCCGGGGTTCGACAAGCCCATCCCGCGGGATTGTCATGCTGACGGCCCGGCGACGCCCAGCCAGCCCCTCCGGATGCTGAACCCCGACGATCTCTCCTGCCTCAAGGGACATCGGTTCCCGCGAACCGTGATCGGATATGCCGTCTGAGCCTATCACCGCTTCGCCCTCGGCCTGCACGACGGCAAGGATCTCCTCGCCGAACGCGGGGTCGTCGTCTCCTGCGAGACGATCCGGGTTTGGGCGGCGAAATGCGGGACACCGATCGCCGAGAAAATATGGCGTGACCGGCCCGGGCCGGCCGACACGTGGCACCTCGACGATGTCGTCCTCGAGATCGACGGAATGAAGTATTGGTTGTGGCGGGCGATCGACGCGACAGGCCTAGCGGTTCCTGTCGGTCCACGACCAGGCCGCCGCCATCTTCCGCCCCCACCGTCACCGCCTCTCCGCCCATTCCGATCGCCATGCCGGACGGGACGCGTTCGACCATTGGGCAGGCTACACGACCGAACTGTCGGCATAAGCGGTTCCAAGCGACTACTCCCGCGTCGCGGTCAAACACCTGACAATGCCAACTCAACGGTTCGCCTAACGCTTAAAGTTGCTCCGCGCTGAACGTATTGCAGGCGGGAACCTCTCCCGACCCATACCCGATTTCGAACCATTTTGCGCGCTGCTCCGAAGTGCCGTGGGTAAAGGTATGCGGTGCGGGAACGCGTCCTGCACGGCGCTGCAGCGTGTCGTCGCCGATCTGCTTGGCAGCGTTCATCGCCTCCTCGATGTCGCCCTGATCGAGCGAGCCGAAACGGTCGCCAGCGGCGCGCGCCCAGATGCCGGCAAGACAATCGGCTTGAAGCTCGATCCTGACGGATATGGCATTCGCGTCGATCTGGCTTGCCTGCGAGCGGATCCGATTGGCTTCTCCGAGAATACCCAACTCGTCTTGCACGTAATGCGCGACCTCGTGAGCTACTACGTAGGCAGCGGCGAAATCCCCCTCCGCGCCCAGGCGTTCGGACATGGTGGTGAAAAAGGCGGTGTCGAGATAGATCTTGCGGTCGCCAGGGCAATAAAATGGCCCGGTTGCCCCAGAGGCGTTGCCGCATGAGCTTTGGGTCACGTTCTTGAAGAGCACCAGGGTTGGCGGCTCGTAGACCTCGCCCACCTGCTCAGAAAAAATCGCGGACCAGACTTCCTCCGTATCGGCGAGCGTGACGCTGACGAATTCTGCCGCTTCCTCGTCGGCTTGAGTGATCTGGCTTTCTCCGCCACCCCCGAGCGAGATCTCCTGATCTCGAAGAAGCGGCGTCAGGTCGACCCCCAGAAACCACCCGATCACGACCACGGCGACAACGCCGAGCCCCCCCACGCTGCCGATCGCCGCAGCGCCACCCCTACGGCCACGCCGATCCTCGATATTGCTGCTTCCTCTACGCCCACGCCACTGCATCGCAACTCACCCCACTCATATTGCGGTACCGTGAACCCTGCGATGCGGCGGTACAAGCGCTTTGCCTCAATCGAGACCCCTCGGTGAAGCTGATGGAAATTGGACCGTCCCGGGTCTGCCGGAGGTGACCTGCCCGGTGCCGGTTTGTTGGTTATAGGGAAAGCCTGCGAAAGCGAGATTGGTAGCCGGGCCAGTCGTTTCGGGTGATCGCGCCGGGCTCGGAGCCCTCTAATTGCCGAAGCATTTGGCGCGCTTCGAGTGGCGTCGGGTTTCCAAGCGATGAGTGCGGCCTAACGGCGTTATCGTCGTAGCGTCAGCTTGCTCTTGGCATCGTCCGGGGTATCGAAGATCTCCTAGTTTAGCAGTTCGTCCCAGAGGCTTCTGCTGAAGGACTCGATGAAGGCGTTCTGCTGCGGCTTGACGGGGTCGATGTCGTGCCAGGGGGCCGCGTTCTGATCTGCCTCCCAGAGGATTCCCGGCTGGTGAACTCCGTCCCGTAACAGCTTTGGAATGACGTGCTGACGGAGGCCATAGCTGGTTGCGCAGCCCTCAGAGAGCGCAGTAGCCTCTCGTGCCAGCAGAGCCGACAGAGCTTCTCGTGGTTCAGGGCCGTTCCTCGTGCGAGGGGCCGCGGTTACCGGGCCAGTAGCGCGAACGAACGCTGTAGGCTTCTTACAACGAGGCCCGCTCTTAGTTCGCGAGCGCCTGAAGACGGTCGAACTGGTCCTGCGTCCACGGCGCATTCGGGCCGGTAAGGCCTGGCAGCACAATTTCACGGAAGGGCGCACGATCGACCTCGTGGACGTTCACGCCCTGGTCGCGGAACCACTGCACGAGTTCGGCCTCCTGCACGCGTACATCTTTCGTGATTTCCACTGCGGCCTCTTCGAAGACTTCGGTGAAGATCGCCTGATCCGCCTCGCTGAGCTCGTTCCAGGCGTTGCCGCTCATCAGGAGGAGGAGTGTGTTGGCGATATGGCCGGTCAGCGAGATGTCACTCTGCACCTCGTAAAAGCGCTTGGCGCGGATGGTGATGAGCGGGTTCTCCTGCCCTTCCACCACGCCCTGCTGCAAAGCGAGATAAACTTCGGCGAAGGAGATCGGAGTGGCATTGGCGCCGAGCGGATCGGTGAGCAGGTGGAAAAGCGGTGCATTGGGCACGCGCAGCTTCATTCCTTTCATGTCCTCCGGCGAGAGGATCGGCCGGTTCGCCGTGATGTGGCGCTGCCCGTGGTAGACGATGCTGAGGAGGTGGTTACCGGTGGCCTCCTCATACCCCTGCGACAATTCTTTCAGCAGGCCACTTTCGCGGTAAGCAAGCCAGTGGTCGAAATCTCTCATGATGTAGGGCGCATCAGAGATGGCAAGCGGGCCGTAACTCGTCGAGACGAACAGCGCGCCGGTGTAGATTATGTCGACGGTCCCAAGGCCGAGACCCTCGTTGATGTCGACCTCCTTGCCCAGCGATGAGGCGGGGAAAACCTCGATGTCGTAGCGCCCCTCGGTGCGCTTCTCAATCTCATCGGCAATCCAAAGCGCGCCCTCGTGGTAAGGCTCGCTGGTCTCGTAGGTATGCGCGAATTTTAGAGTTTTGGCCTGTGCGGGCGCGGCAAGGGTCAGGCCCGCCGCAATCGCGATCGCGGGCACAAGTGATGTGATAGTGCGCAAGGTATCCTCCCAAAAACTGCGGGACCTCGGCCGCGCTGATGGCATGGCTCCAGCGACTCCCCCGCCCTAATTCCCGTTATACATTAACAGTACGACTGCTTTGCGTAAAGTTGTATGACTAATTGTATTGCGAGGGTGCGTCTGGTACATTGGTGATCAGGCGAGACAGGGTACGTACGGACAGATGAAACAGGTACGCCGCCCCGGCGAGAATTCGGCTCCACTGCACACCGGGTCGCAAAGCCGCGCGGAACGGGTCGCCGAAGGGCTGCGCCGATCGATCCGCGCCGGCGAGTACAAGACCGGCGGCAAGCTGCCGGCAGAGGTGCGCTTGGTGGATCAGTTCGGCGTCAGCCGCACCGTCATCCGCGAAGCGCTCGCCGTGCTGCGAGCCGATGGCCTTCTGGTCTCCCGCCGCGGCTCCGGCGCCTTTGTGTGCGAGGCGAAGGCCCGCGCGTTGGACTTTACGACCGTCGACCCGCAGAACATCTCATCGATCCTGGAGATGCTGGAATTGCGCATGGCAGTGGAGGTGGAGACGGCCGCCTTCGCCGCGCTGCGCCGGACCGCCGCGCAGGAGGTCGCCATGATGGAGGCCAACGAGACACTGCGCGCGGTCATCGCGCGCGGCGAGCCGAGCAACGATGCCGATTATGGCTTCCATCACGCGGTGGCCTTGGGTTCGGGCAACCCGCGCTTTGCGGCTTTTCTGGAGGCGATGGGGGTCGAGGGGCTGCCGCGCAAGGCGGTCCGCGGCCCCGGCTCCGAACTTCTGCCAGACTTGCAGACGCTGCTTGCCGAGCACGACGCCATCATTGCAGCGATCATGAACGGCGATCCGGATGGCGCCCGGCAAGCCATGCGCACGCACCTCTTATGGAGCCAGAAGCGCTACCGCACGCTCATGCTCAGCCATGCCGGCGCTCCGGCGCCGTCCGCGGAGGCGTCTGCCGACGAAGACCGCAGCCGCGCAACGCCCGGCCGGTGAGGCCGGGACGACTTTGTACGAACGATAGCCGGCCTACGGCCGCACCAGGCAACAGGAAACACCCGCGATGAAGATCGACCTCGTCCGCACGCATGTGCTCGATACCCCGATGGAGGTCCCCTACGAGGCGGCGACGATGAAGTTCTCCCGTCGCACGCACACGCTTGTAGAGATCGTGTGCGATGACGGGACGACGGGGTGGGGCGAATGCCTCGGCCCGGCCTGGGCGAATGCAGCGATCGTGGAGACGTATGCAGGCTGGCTCACGGGCAGCAATCCGCTTGAAACCGAGAAGACCTGGTCGACACTCTATAGCGCGCTGCGCCACCAGGGCCAGCGTGGGCTGACGGTGACGGCGCTGTCGGGGATTGACATCGCGCTGTGGGACATCAAGGGCAAGCACTTCGGTGTGCCGATCTCCACCCTCATGGGCGGGCGCTTCCGCGAGGAGGTCCAGGCATACGCGACCGGCGCCTTCAAACGCGAAGGCGTCGACCGGGTGGAGGACAACGCGCTCGACATGGAGCGCCACAAGTCGGACGGGTTCAAGGCGGCGAAGATCAAGATCGGCTTCGATGTGGAGGAGGACATGCGCGTCATCGCCGCCGTGCGCGAGGTGATGGGCGACGGCATGGACCTGATGATCGACGCCAACAACGCTTATGACGTCCTGGAAAGCCTCGATGTGGGACGCAGGGCGGCCGAGTACGGTGTGAAGTGGTTCGAGGAGCCGGTGGTCCCCGAGCAACTCGATGCCTACGACGCGGTGCGCGCGGGTCAGCCGCTGCCGGTCGCCGGCGGCGAGACCTGGCACACCCGCTGGGGCATGTACGAGGCGCTGCGGCGCCGCTCGGTCGACATCCTCCAACCCGATGTGGGCGGCTGCGGCGGTTTCACCGAGGCCAAGCGCATCCACGACCTTGCCAGCCTGTTCGGTATCCGCGTGATCCCGCACGTGTGGGGAACGGCGGTGCAGATCGCCGCGGCGCTCCAGTTCATCGCGGCGATGCCGCCCGACCCGGTGCGCGGCGCCCCCATCGCGCCGATGTTGGAGTTCGACCGGACCGAGCACCCGTTCCAGCAGACCGTGCTGACGACGCCGCTCGTCCCGCACGGCGGAATGATCGCGATCCCGGATGGCCCCGGCCTCGGCATCGAGATCGACCGTGCGACCCTCGCCGACGCTACAACGCGCGAGGCACGATAGTAGCTATGCCACACCCGCGACCGGTACCGCCGTTTGCCGGCGCTGGCGGCACAGCTCGCTTACCAGGACCTTGTCGCACAGCCCCGTACTGGTGGAAGACACAATGGCAAATCAGTGAGACAGCCAGAGTGCATGATGCGACCAACTTCGATCCGCTAGCGCAACTTGACTGGGCCGCTGAAAATGCCGAACTGCGTAAGCATGGCTCGCTGACTGTCTGGTTCGACCCAAAGATGCCGTGGGATGCGGCGCTGAGCTGCAGGGGGAGTGGCCAGCATGTCTGCAGCGACGACATGATCCATGCCTACCTGCTGTCTTCGTACTGTCGCTGAACATTGTGCGGTGACCGCAATTTTCCGGATCAACGCGGCACTAATCCAAGGGTAAGGTCAATTTCGCTCTGCCGACGCCGATTTTTGACGGCACTCTGCGCTTCTGTTCTCGGGTCCCCCGTCGACGCCTTTCCGCACCAACGATCACCTTGCGCCGCATCCCTGCCTCTGTTCGATACGACGTCATTGTCAACGTCCAGGAACGACGGAGCATAAAATTCGACCCCTCTCCGCGGTAGACGGTCCTCGGCAGCCGGTTACGATGGGCGCGCTACTCATTTTCTTCCAATTGCCCGGTCATGCCGTAATGACTGGCGTAATCCGTTGAACTGGCCCCCGTTTTGACCGGACACTCAGGCATAACCATGGAGGCTTGGGCATATGCCTGAGCACGTGCTTATGTCTGAGATAGAAATTATCACCGATGGCGGCCGTCGGCGCCGCTGGACCGCGGCTGAGAAGCTGCGGATCGTGGAAGAGACGCTGGACGACCGTGCCAGCATCTCGGTGGTTGCGCGCCGCAATAGCGCAGCACCGAACCTGCTGTATCGTTGGCGCCGGCTCATGCTCGAAGGGGGAAGTGTCGCCGTGTCCGAGGATGATGACGTCACCAGGTCGAGCCTGCGAGACAGGTCGTCCGCCAGATGGAGGACCGCATCCGCGAACTCGAACGCCAGCTCGGCCGCAAGACGCTGGAGGCCGAAATCCTGCGCGAGGCTCTGGACAAGTCACGCTCAAAAAAACTGACCTTGCTCGCGCGGTCGCCGCTGAAGGACGATTTCCGGTTAAGGTCGTGGCCTAAACTCTGGGTGTCGCCCGTTCCAACCTGATCGACCGGTCGAAGGGGGAGACAAAGCCGCGGCGGCGCTACCATAAAGCGCAAGACGCGGCGGTGGTGCCAATGATCACGGCGCTGGTGGCAGCGCGTCCGACCTACGGCTACCGGCGGAGTTGCCAGTGGTTGCGCCACTGGTCCGAGCGACCACTGGCGACGCGCTCCTGAACCGGCAGCTTCGAGCTCGGGACTTGGCGCCGGTCAATCACAAGCGGGTCTGTCGCATCATGAAGGCCCACAACCTGCTGTTCGCACGGAAATACACGGAGCGTCCCGAGCATGTCCACGACGGCAAGGTCATCGTCGTGCGTTCGAACCTGCGTTCGCCGGTGGGCTCGAACCAGTGGCGCCTCACCGGCTCACTGCTCGGACGGGTTCGAGTATACCTGTTGGAACGGCGACATCGTCCGCGGCGCCTTCATCATCGACGCCCACGACCGCGAGATCATTGCTTGGCGTGCCGTGGTCAACGCCGGGATCAGTGGCTCCGACATCCGCGACATCATGCTCGAGGCCGTGGAACGCCGCTTCGGCGCATACCGCGCGTCCTCGGTCATCGAGATGCTGTCCGACAACGGCTCACCCTACATCGCGAAAGACACGCAGATCTTCACCCGTCAGCTCGGCCTGAAACCCTGCTTCACGCCGATCCAGAGCCCGCAGAGCAACGGAATATCGGAGGCCTTCGTGAAGACGCTGAAGCGCGACTACAACGAAAACCACCCGCACTCAGGGCTGAAAATGCGCTCGCCTCGCGAATTCATCGCCGCTCAAACCGCAACCGCCTGAGTGTCCGGTGAAACAGGGGCAAGACCAAGATGTCGA
>NZ_QKZL01000020.1:25775-30010 GCF_003253995.1 Palleronia aestuarii | reverse complement strand
GCTCAATGAGACCATGTTCCGGAACCTGGCTCACGCCCGTGCCGTCATTGCGGCCTGGGCTGCCGACTACAACACCGAGCGCCCGCATTCGGCTTTGGACTACCAGACCCCGGCTGACTACGCGCAAGCCCTGACCACCGCAATCGCCCGCCCCGCTGCGCGAGATGAAAGCTCCGCGCGTCGGGCGATTGCTAACCCTGCGCCGAACGGCGTAAACAACAACCGGGCTCCGGTCGCTACTGGATGAGTGTCCCGTGGCAGGTCAGCCTCTTCCCAAGATGTTCCGAAACTCCGAAGTCCGCGTAATTAGAGCCGAGGCATTTTTGCACAGGACCAGTCTCGCTGTTTCGAAGTCTTGCCAATGCCGGGGTTGAACCGATTGGTGGGATCAAGCTCACGGTAAAATGCCTCAAGGGCAGGCTTGGCTTCGTAGAGGTGGCCGACATTGTGTTCAGCCGGATATTCGGCACCTCTCGCCGTCAGCAACTTCAGGATTTCGCGTTCGATCGCTTCAAGATCCTCTCCCTTTTTAATGAGATACTCCTGATGAATAACGTGGCATAGAAAGTGGCCTACATAAACTTTTTTCACGATCTTGCTCTCGATTTCAGGCGGTAGCGTCTCGAACCAGTCGGTCAGGTTACGCGGCAGTGCCACATCAAGCGGGACGATCCCTTCGCAAGTGCGTGTATTAACGGCTCGATAGCGAACCACTGCACCCCCGGATGCGAAGCGATTGAGGAAGGCCGCGTTCCCCTCGTCCGGTGTGCATTCGATGAACGAGCCGGTCTCGGAGGGAAAGTGGCTTCCAAGATAAGCCCTCATTTCCGCGATGCACGGTCCGCCTGTGCGCAGCATCAGATGATGTGTGAACCGGTCGCGATATTCATTCAGCCGTTTCGGCAGGTGGTCCGGGAAAAGCGATGCTACGCCTTGAAGGATGCGGTCGCTAATCGCCGAGCACAGTCCAAGCCGTTCGCACAGACCGTCCACCCGACTTTTCATCGCGAATGCCATCGGTACGCGGGTTGTGCCGAACGCCTTGATGAACAAGAAGAGGTCTTTCCCGTAGCTCTGGCAGATCCGATAGGCGTCCTGATGCATGTATTCGCCGGCGATCGGCAGATGCTCGAAAGTCGAGAGGATATTGCGCCGGATCTCTTCGAGTTCGCCGGGAGACTGGCTGCCGATGTAGAACACCTGCTCTTCTTCATCCGCAACGAAGGTGTCGAGCCGTGTCGCGAAGATTCCGATCTTTCCGGCGGAGCCCGAAGCCTCGTAGAGACGGCGCGGATCGGCATTGAAGCGCGCGGGCTTATCGGAGTCGATGTCCCGGACGTGCTGATGGTATTCCCGGTCGGAGGCCCAGGCATTGGCGCTCGATTGAATGTCGTGCGCGCCGTAATCCTTTGTATCCAGCCGGCGCAGGATTTCTTCCGGCTCCTCGCCGAGTTCGACGCCCAGGTGGTTCACGAGATGGAGGCGCCCGGTCCCGTCAACCTGAGCGAACAGGGAAAGCTGGGTATAGGAGGGACCGCGCTGGACCAGCGAGCCGCCGGAATTGTTGCAAACTCCTCCGGTGACAGATGCGCCGATACAGGTCGAGCCGATCACCGAATGGGGCTCGCGTCCGAGAGGTTTGAGCACGCGCTCTAAGCTATCCAGACGCGCTCCCGGCATGCAAATGACCTGACGGCCGTCGTCAATGATGTCGATGCGATCGTTACGCATCGTGTTGATGATGACGATTGGGCGGTCGTACCCTTCTCCGAATGGTGTTGAGCCGCCGGTCAGGCCCGTATTCGCAGCCTGAAAAATCATCACAACGTCTGCGGCGACGCAGGCTTCCATAACACGCCACTGCTCGAGTAGCGTGCCGGGGCGTGCCACGCAAAGAACCTCTCCGTCCCCGTAGCGATATCCTTTTCGGTAGAGCCGCGTGGCTCGATCACCTACGTGGAGGTGCCGTTTGCCAAGGATCCGTTCCAGGCTGTTGAGAAGCGTCATTGTCATTCGCTCTTCCTCGTTCGCATGGATCTTCCATGCGAGGCTACCGTTCGGATATCGGACTGTTCGAAATCATCCGCCCGAACGGCGCAGATTTAAAGTTGTCGGGCGTCACATCAGTAATCGGCCAAGGACGAGGCCGATTGTCAATCCCGGAGCAAAATTGGTCATCTGACCGGTGGAATAGTCCTCAACGGCAGAGGTCTGGCGTACGCTGCGGCGCTTGCGCTCCCTAGTAGCTGACGCGCGTCAAGGTGCATTTGTCGAAGCCAGTCCGGCTTAGATGTTCAGTCCCGGCGAGATTGTCAGTCACTTCGGGTGGCCGGACAAGGGGCCAACCGTGACAACTTCGGGCTATCCGCTGCGGCTGCTGTTGCCTAGATTTGAAGGGAACACGCACATCAAGTGGCTGCGGCGTCTCGAAGTGAGCGACCAGCCGTTCATGACCCGGGAGGAGACGTCGAAATACACCGACCTCATGCCCGACGGCAGCGCCCGGCAATTTTCCATGGAGATGGAGGCGAAGTCGGTCATTACCTTTCCCTCGGGCGCGATCCGGATTACTGGCACTTTCGCATTCCGCATGTCCTCTGTCGTACGCCGTTCGCGAAAATTCGGCTTCGTGTGGGCCATCTTTCAATTTCCTGCTTCTCAGGAGGATAGAAGAGATGTGAACTGGCCCCCGTTTTGACCGGACACTCAGGCATAACCATGGAGGCTTGGGCATATGCCTGAGCACGTGCTTATGTCTGAGATAGAAATTATCACCGATGGCGGCCGTCGGCGCCGCTGGACCGCGGCTGAGAAGCTGCGGATCGTGGAAGAGACGCTGGACGACCGTGCCAGCATCTCGGTGGTTGCGCGCCGCAATAGCGCAGCACCGAACCTGCTGTATCGTTGGCGCCGGCTCATGCTCGAAGGGGGAAGTGTCGCCGTGTCCGAGGATGATGACGTCACCAGGTCGAGCCTGCGAGACAGGTCGTCCGCCAGATGGAGGACCGCATCCGCGAACTCGAACGCCAGCTCGGCCGCAAGACGCTGGAGGCCGAAATCCTGCGCGAGGCTCTGGACAAGTCACGCTCAAAAAAACTGACCTTGCTCGCGCGGTCGCCGCTGAAGGACGATTTCCGGTTAAGGTCGTGGCCTAAACTCTGGGTGTCGCCCGTTCCAACCTGATCGACCGGTCGAAGGGGGAGACAAAGCCGCGGCGGCGCTACCATAAAGCGCAAGACGCGGCGGTGGTGCCAATGATCACGGCGCTGGTGGCAGCGCGTCCGACCTACGGCTACCGGCGGAGTTGCCAGTGGTTGCGCCACTGGTCCGAGCGACCACTGGCGACGCGCTCCTGAACCGGCAGCTTCGAGCTCGGGACTTGGCGCCGGTCAATCACAAGCGGGTCTGTCGCATCATGAAGGCCCACAACCTGCTGTTCGCACGGAAATACACGGAGCGTCCCGAGCATGTCCACGACGGCAAGGTCATCGTCGTGCGTTCGAACCTGCGTTCGCCGGTGGGCTCGAACCAGTGGCGCCTCACCGGCTCACTGCTCGGACGGGTTCGAGTATACCTGTTGGAACGGCGACATCGTCCGCGGCGCCTTCATCATCGACGCCCACGACCGCGAGATCATTGCTTGGCGTGCCGTGGTCAACGCCGGGATCAGTGGCTCCGACATCCGCGACATCATGCTCGAGGCCGTGGAACGCCGCTTCGGCGCATACCGCGCGTCCTCGGTCATCGAGATGCTGTCCGACAACGGCTCACCCTACATCGCGAAAGACACGCAGATCTTCACCCGTCAGCTCGGCCTGAAACCCTGCTTCACGCCGATCCAGAGCCCGCAGAGCAACGGAATATCGGAGGCCTTCGTGAAGACGCTGAAGCGCGACTACAACGAAAACCACCCGCACTCAGGGCTGAAAATGCGCTCGCCTCGCGAATTCATCGCCGCTCAAACCGCAACCGCCTGAGTGTCCGGTGAAACAGGGGCAAGACCAAGATGTCGAAACCCAGTTTAGAATGTGCCCGTCTCCGGAATACAAATTCTTAGAGTAATAATTATGTAATATTGTGAACATGTATATGGGCCTTGTTGCATATATCGGTGAGAAGGTTTCACCTCGGGAATCCTGATAGTTAGATCGATGGCATGCCAAAGCCTGCCAACAGCCGCTACCGCACGACGAACTGGTTTGACTATAACGCTGCGTTGAAGCGGCGAGGATCGT
>NZ_QKZL01000020.1:0-24895 GCF_003253995.1 Palleronia aestuarii | reverse complement strand
CAGGGCTGAAAATGCGCTCGCCTCGCGAATTCATCGCCGCTCAAACCGCAACCGCCTGAGTGTCCGGTGAAACAGGGGCAAGACCAAGATGTCGAGCAAGGTTTTAAGTCGAGCCTGTCGGAAGATCGCACAAGAGGTGTCAGGCTTTACGGAGGTGGGCTTTACCAGGCCGCCGCTGCTCCATCCTTCCGTGGATCGGATCCTGCAAAGAAAACCCCATTGCACGACAGGATAGCTTGAGCGCCTCCCCAGGGCTCGGAGGCGACGGAGACGGGATGGCCGCGCCGGAGAAGTTCCAGCATCGTCGCCTCCGGGATGGCCGTCTCCGCGTGGAAGGCGGATGCGTCGCGCAGTCCGCGGGGGGCGTTGATCGCCTCCTGCACGTCCATGCCAAAATCGAGAATGTTCTGCAGCACCTGAACCTGGCCTACAGGCTGGTAAAGCCCGTGCATGACTCCAAAGGACAGCCACGGCGCGCCGACGCGCGTGGCGAAGCCCGGAATGATCGTGTGCAGCGACCGCTTGCGCGGCGCAACGGCGTTCCGATGTCCCGGTTCGACCACGAATCCGGAACCGCGGTTCTGGAAAAGGACGCCCGTGCGCGGACAAAGGATCGCCGAGCCGAATGCCGCCGAAATCGAGGAGATAAAGGAGCACATGTTCCCCTCGGCATCCGCCGTCGTCAGGTAGATGGTGTCGGTCGGACCTATGGGTTCGACCATCGCGCCCATCATCGCCCGACGCGGGTCAATACGGTCGCGCAGGGCATCAGCGTAACTTGGGGAGATGAGTTCGGCGACAGGAACCTCAGCGTGGTCGGGATCGGCGATATATTCGTTCCGCGCGGCGGCGGCCAAACGATAGGCCTCGATCTGGAGATGGAAGCGGTCCGCCCCCAGGGGATCGAGGGCGGCGTGATCGAAGCCTTCGAGCACGTTCAGCATGATCGAGACCATGATCCCCTGCCCGTTCGGCGGGATCTGATGCACGTCGACATCTCGGTAGCGGGTCGTGACGGGAGTGACGAATTGCGGCCGCCACGACGCGAAATCGTCGACCGAATGGCGGCCTCCTAGGCCGCCGAGCGTCGCGACCATCGCGGTAGCGACATCGCCGGTATAGAAAGCGTCGGCGCCCCCCTCAGCCACTTGTCGCAATGTCCGCGCGAGCTTCGGGAAGCGGATCACCGTGCCGGGCGCCGGTGGAGATCCGCCATGCAGGAGAACACGGCGGCTTTCGTCGTGACGGTCCAGCCGATGGCCGTGGAACGCCCAGTCATGGGCAATGCGCTCTGCGACGGGAAAACCCCCTTCCGCCGAGGAGATTGCGGGCGCGAGCATGTCCGTGAGGCTGTGGCGACCGAAGCGGGCGAGGAGCGTTTCCCAGCAACGCAACGCGCCCGGAACAAGGACACTGTGCACGCTGTCCTCGGAAATTCGGCCGACGCCCTGACCGAGAAGCCATTCGGTCGAGAGGCCCTCGGGAGCGTGACCCGACCCGTTCACGCCGTAGAGTTTGCCCTCGTCCGCCTGCCAGACGAGCGCGAAACTGTCGCCGCCAATGCCCGTGCTGTTCGGCTCGATCACTCCCAGCAACGCCGCAGCGGCGACGGCTGCGTCGGTCGCTGCTCCGCCGTTTCTCAGGACCTCAGCCGCGATCAGGGTCGCCTGCTGGTGCGACGTCGCCGCGGCCCCGTGGCACCCCATCGCGACGGATCGGCCGGGCCGATGGAAGTTACGCATGGGTCCCGCCCCCCCGGGAAGGCGTCCGACCGGGTGTAACGACCCCGCCTGGGCGCCTCGCCTCAATCATCACGCGGGTTCAACGCGTCGTTCAGGCCGTCGCCGAGCAGATTGAACCCTAGGACGATGACAACGATGGCGAGGCCGGGCCAGACCGCCATCCACGGCGCCTCGACGAGGAATTGCCGCGCGATGTCGAGCATGGAGCCCCAGGATGGCGCCGGCGGTCGTTGGCCCAGGCCAAGAAACGCGAGACTCGCCTCTGCCAGCACGGCGACGGCCATTGTGATCGTCATCTGAACGACTATCGGGGCCACGACGTTCGGCAGAATGTGGGAGATGATGATCGCGCCGTCGCCTAAGCCCTGTGCGCGAACCGCAGTGACGTAATCCTCTTGCTTCACCGAAATGACCTGCCCACGGGTCAGGCGGATGAAGATCGGCATGGCGGAGATGCCGATGGCGATCATCGCGTTCTGCAGGCTGGGTCCGAGGAACGCGGCCAGAGCGATCGCGAGCACCAGAAATGGGCATGCGAGGAGCGCGTCGGTGCAGCGCGAGATCACCATGTCGACGAGACCGCCGAAATAACCGGCGATGAGACCGAGTGGAACGCCGAAGACCAATGCGATCACGGCTGCGGTGATCCCGGCCGCGAGCGAGGATCGGGCGCCGTAAATCACGCGTGACAACACGTCGCGGCCGAGGTCGTCGGTCCCGAACCAGTGCGCGGCGGACGGCGGCTGCCGGATCGCCATCCAGTCGGGTTCGGTCGGACCATACGGAGCGATCAGGGGAGCGAGGATCGCCACCAGAACGAAAAAGACGACGATGGTGCCGCCGATCTTGACGCCGGGCTGGGTCAAGGCCCGCCGCAGGGCCATGCTCGTCCCGGAACGGCGGCGGGGACCGGACATGTCCGTTGCGGTGTTCATGTCCTTAGCCTCGGGCTCAGGATGACATAGGCAATGTCGGCGATCAGGCTCATCGTCACGAACATCACCGCGGACACCATGACGACAGCTTGTACGACCGCGTAGTCACGGCTGAAGACACCATCGACGATCATCTTGCCAAAGCCGGGAATACCGAAGACCTGCTCTGTCAGGACGGCCCCTGACAACAACTCTCCGAAGTGTAAGGTCACCGTTGTGACAACGGGGATAAGGGCGTTCCGCAAGACATGGCGGCGTACGATGATCCCTTCACGTAGTCCCTTGGCCCGGGCGGTACGGACGTAATCGGACTTGAGCGCTGTGATCATCGAGCTGCGGGTGTGGCGCATGACGATCGCCGCCGCAGCCGTCCCGAGCACGAGGCTCGGCAACAGGGTCGTTCGCAGATTCTCGATTGGCGCACTGAAGAATCCGGCATAACCGCCTGAGGGCAACCAGCCAAGTCCGACGGCGAACCAGAGGATCAGCATGATCCCGAGCCAGAAGCTTGGGATCGAGAGACCGGCGAGGCCGATGCTGGTGATCATCCAGTCGAGTGGCGAGCGGCGCCAGATTGCGGCGAAGACACCCGCGGGAATGCCGATGACGAGAGCGATGATCAGCGCCTGAAACGATAGCTGGAGGGTCACCGGCAGCCGTTCTAGAAGCATTTCCCCGATCGGCAGGCGCGTGCGGATGGACAGGCCGAAATCGCCCTGGAGAATGCCACCGAGCCATCGGATGTATTGGACCGGCAATGATTGGTTCAGGCCATACTTGTCCCGCAGCATCTCAATCACCTGAGGATCGCGCTCTTCACCCGCGAGGGCCAGAACAGGATCGCCCGGCAAGAGCTTTAGAAGCCCGAAAACGAAGATCGAGACCAGCAGAAGGGTCGGGATGGCCACGAGTAGTCGGTTGAGGATCAGGCGGGTCATGGAGGGGTCGGTCGGTTCCGAAACAAGGTGGTGGCGCCCCGGATCGGGGGCGCCGGATGCGCTAGGCTCAGTTCGCGGTCGGTTTGACGCCGGTGAGGCGCAGGATGCCGTCGGGGTAGATCTCGATCCCCTCGATGCCGGCTTGCGATCCGTAGAACCAGGTCGGATGATAAAGCGGGATCGTCGGCAGGTCTTCGAGGTAGATCTGCGCGACCTCGTCGTAGGCCGCCTTCCGGGCCTCGGCTTCCAGCGAGGTCCGTCCCTCCTCCAACGCCGCGTCCATCTCCTCGCTGCGGTAGCCGTTCAGGTTCTGGCTTCCCTCGCTGCCGAAGAAGGTGGTCAGCGTGGGATCGGGATCCGCGCGTCCGGACCAGTTGCCGATATAGAGCTCGAAGTTCCCGTTGAGATAGCGCTCGATCGCCGAGGAGGTCTCGAGCGGCAACAATTCGACGGCGAAGCCGGCCTCGCTCGCCATCTGCTGGATGATCTGAGCGACGCGGGCATCGGTGGTCGAGTTCTCGAACGTAATCTCGATAGTGGGGCTTGGAATGCCGGATTGCTCGATCAGCTCCTGTGCCCGCTCGACGTCGCGTTCGGGCATCGGCACCGCGTCGCTGTGATAGTCCGATGAGGGCGGGATCATTTGGTTGTCGGCGGTGAATTCACCACTGAAGGCCACCTGATTGATGACGCTGCGATCGATGGAGAGTTCGAGCGCGTGCCGCAGATCCGGCGAGGCGGCGAGATCACCGCCATTCTCGCCGAGATTGACGAAGAGGTGGGACACGGCGAGGCCCGGAGCGGTATGGAGCGCGAGGCCCGCATCGTCACGGATCGCGGCGAGGTCGGTCGGCGCCATCCGCTCCGCCACCTCGAGATCGCCCGCCTGCAGCCGCGCGAGCCTTACCGTGGCATCGGGAACGATGTCGTACTCGACCTCGTCGTAGGAGATCTCGTCCGCGTTCCAGTAATCCTCGAACCGCGTCAGCTTGATATTGTCGCGTGATTGCCGCGAGGCGAATTCGAACGGGCCCGAACATGCCGGGTTCTCCGCGAAGGCGTCGGCGGAGGTTGCGGCGGCGGGCGAGACCATCATGCCGGCCCGGTCCGTCAGGATCGACAGAAGCGGCGCGAAGGACTGCTCCAACGTGAACACGACCGTCGTCGCATCCGTCGCCTCGACAGAGGCGATCGGCGAGAGCTCGCTCTTGCGGCGGGACTCCCCCATCGTCTGCATGCGCTCGATATTCGCCTTGACCGCCTCCGCGTCGAACGTCTCGCCGTCGTGGAAGGTCACGCCCTCGCGCAGTTTCATCGTCAGTGCGGTCTGATCCTCGTTCCAGCTCCACTCCGTCGCGAGTTGCGGGACGATCTGCAGGTTTGCGTCGATATCGACGAGCTTGTCGCACAGGGCATCGAAGACGATCCGCCCGGCATAGGTGCCACCGGTCGCGGGATCGAGCGAATCGGGGTCGTCCTGCAGGCCGACACGAAGCGTCTGGGCCATCGCGCCGGAAGACGCCATAATTGCAAACGTGGCCAGCGCCATGATCTCGTTGGTAACTCGCATTGCACTCCCTCCTGTGGGTCGGTCCGTGGGCCTCTATCCTTGACGTGCCCTTCCACCTTGGTCGGATCGAAGCATGAAGTCACATATTTGTAAACGGGTTGAACTAATGCGGCCCTATTTTTCTGTATTCTCCGAATAATATCGAAGGAAAGACGAGTTTTTGGGCTTGCCGAACGGGATGTGGTTCCATTTAGTTAGATCCTGAAACCAAATCGACGTGCAATTTATGACTGACTTCTCCTCGGTGGCGATGATGCGCCAGAACACGCTGCGCAGGGTGCTCCGCGAAATTCTGTTGCGCGGACCGATCTCGCGTGCAGAGCTCGCCCGGATCACCGGAGTGTCTAAACCGACGATGTCGGAGGTATTCCGCGAGCTGGAAGAAGACGGGTGGGTGCAGGTCTCGGGCCGTCGTCAGGGAAAGGTCGGGCGCAGCGCCATGGTCTACAGTGTGGCGCCGCAGCGTGCCCTGGTGTTCGGCGCCGATGTCGGCGGCACCAAGATCCGGGCCGCGCTGGTCGACATGACGGGCGAGATCGTCGCCGAGACCGTGGTCGCGACGGAACCGTCCGGCGGTGATTTCGTCGTCGCCCAGATCGCAGACCTGGCCGACGACCTTGCCCGCGAGGCGGATGTGGGGCGGTCACGGATCCTCGCCGGGACGATCGGGCTTCCGGGCGCCTTCGATGCCGCGACCGGCAGATTGATGATGGTCCCGAACATCGAGGGTCTCGAAGGCTCGGCGATCCGCGATCGTCTCGAGGCGCGGCTCGGCTTCTCCGTCAGCATCGGCAACGACGTCAACATGGCCGCCAAGGGCGAGCAGTGGCGCGGTGCGGGAGCGGGTCTTTCCTCCTTCGCCTTCATCGCCCTCGGCACCGGGATCGGCATGGGCGTCATCAACGAGAACCGCATCCTGTCGGGGGCCCGCGGTGCTGCGGGCGAGATCGCGACCCTGCCGGTGGGGGCCGATCCGTATGACAGCCGCACCTTCCGCTCCGGCGCATTGGAGACCGCCGTCGGAAGCGCCGCGATCAAGGACCGCTACGAGGCCCTGGGTGGTGAACGGGATCTCGACGTACGGCGGATCATCGACCGTCTCTCCGAGGACGATCATCGCGCCGCGCGGGTCCTCGACGAGGTGGCGCGATGCGTGGGTGCAGCGATCCTCGCGGTCTGCGCGGTCGTCGATCCGGCCCGCGTCATCCTGGGTGGCAGCATCGGTTCGCGCCAGGAAGTGCTGAGCCGTGTGAGGATGGCCGTCGCGGGCTGCATGCCCGCACCGCCGTCGATCACGATCAGCCAGCTCGGGAGCCGGGCGGGTCTTTTGGGGACGCTCGCGGAAGGCTCGGAGAACCTCTGGAACGAACTTTTCGAGGCGGATGGCGATTCCGGGCTTGTGCGGCAGCGCGCGGGCGGCGAAGCGGGCGAGGTGGCGTGATGACCGGACCCGCGCTCGAACTGCATCCCTCCGCGCTGGCCGCCGAGGAGGCCTGCGCGAGGAGGGTCGCGGCCGTGCTAGAGGACAGGCCCGCCGCTAACCTGGGGCTCGCGACCGGCCGCACGATGATTGGCGTATACCGGGCGCTTCGCTCCTCCGGGGTGAGCCTCGCGCGGGCCACGACGTTCAATCTCGACGAATATCGCGATCTCCCCTCCGATCACCCGGCGAGCTTCCGTACCTTCATGGCGGAGCAACTGTTCGGTCCGGCGGGAATTCCGGGCGACCGCGTGCATTTCCCCGACGTCCGCGACGGCGCCGCGGCGGAGTACGAAGCGCGGATCGTGGCGGCGGGCGGCCTCGACCTGCAACTCCTCGGGATCGGTGTGAACGGCCATATCGGGTTCAACGAGCCCGGCTCGACAGTCGCGAGCCGAACCCGGACGGTCGATCTCAGCGCCGAGACACGCCTTGCCAACGCGGCGCAGTTCCACGATCGGGACGTGCCACATCAGGCCGTCACCATGGGGATCGCCACGATCCTGGAGGCGCGGTCGATCGTGCTCGTGGCCACGGGCGAGACCAAGGCCGCGGCCCTGGCCGCCGCCCTGAACGGACCGATGACGCCATCCTGCCCCGCGAGCTTCCTGCGCCGGCATCTCGATGTCACGATCATCGCGGATCCTGCGGCGGCATCGCGCCTTTCGCGGTCGGGAACGGCGTGGTCCGGGGAGCTCGCATGACGCAAACAGCCGATCACCGCGTCCTGTCGGTCCGCCACCTCTCCCTGCGCCTGCCGGCGGGGGCCGACAGGCGCCATGCGCTTGAGGATCTGTCCTTCGATCTCAAGGCCGGCGAGATCCTCTGCATCGTGGGCGAGAGCGGTTCCGGCAAGTCGCTCGCGGCACAGGCGCTGATCGGCCTCCTGCCGAGGGCCGTGACCCTCGATGGCGGCGAGACCGATTTCGAGGGAACCGACCTCCTCCGGCTGTCGCGGCACATGCAGCGGGACTATCGCGGACGCCGGATCGGCATGATTTTCCAGGAACCGCTGACCGCGCTGAATCCGTCGCTCCGGATCGGCGACCAGATCGCGGAGGTGTTCGAGGCTCACGGCCTGCTCACGCCCGCAGAACGGCGCAAGCGCGTCCTCGATCTGGCGCGCGAGGTCAAGCTTCCCGACCCGGAACGGATGCTCCGGGCCTTCCCCCATCAGCTCTCCGGCGGACAGCGACAGCGCGCGGTGATCGCGATGGCACTGGCGCTCGAGCCGGCGCTCCTCATCGCCGACGAACCGACCACGGCGCTCGACGTGACGACGCAGGCCCGGATCCTAGCCCTCATCCGGGAAATCCAGGATCGCCGCGGCATGGCGGTCATCTTCATTACCCACGATTTCGGGGTCGTGCACGATATCGCCGACCGGGTCCTGGTCCTGGAGAAGGGGGTCGTCGTCGAACAGGGAACGGCCTCCGAAGTCCTGGAGGCCGCGCGCCACCCCTATACGCGGGCGCTGCTGGCGGCCGTGCCCAAGGGCGTGCCGCCCAAACGGCCGAAGCCTGCGACGGAGACGGTCCTGTCCGTTGAGAGCCTACAGAAGACGTTCCGCCTGAGCCGGGGGCTCTTTGCCCCGAAGCGCGAGATCCGCGCCGTCCGCGGCGTCTCCTTCGACCTGCATCGCGGGGAGACCCTGGGGCTGGTGGGGGAAAGCGGATCGGGCAAGTCGACGATCGCGCGCCTGGTGACCCGGATCGAGACGCCCGACGCGGGCCGGGTGCGTCTTTTCGGCGACGACCTGGCCACGCTGCAGGGTGCGCGACTGCGCGAGGGACGGCGTCGGATCCAGATGGTGTTCCAGGACCCCTTCGGATCGCTTAATCCGCAGCGCCGCGTCGGTCAGGCCATCGCCGATGGCCCGATAGCCGCCGGCGTCCCGCGCGAGACGGCAATGTCCGACGCCCGGCGGCTTCTGGACCTCGTGGGCATCGATCCGCGGTCGGCCGACCGTCTGCCGCACGAGTTCTCCGGCGGCCAGCGACAGAGGATCGGCATCGCCCGCGCCTTGGCTCTCGAGCCACAGGTCCTGGTGGCCGACGAGGCGGTCTCGGCCCTCGACGTCACCGTTCAGGCGCAGGTGCTCGACTTGCTGGAGGATCTGAAGCGGAAGCTGGACCTCGCCATCCTTTTCATCACGCACGACTTGCAGGTGGCGGCGCAGATCTGCGACCGCGTCGCGGTCATGCAGCGGGGTGAGATCGTCGAGATCGGGCCCGCGGCCGAGATCTTCGCCCATCCCCGACAGGAATATACCCGCGCCTTGCTGTCGGCGATCCCCGGCACCGGCGCCTTGTCCGACGGGAGATCCGGATGACCCCCTTACGTATTGGCTTCATCACCGGGTTTCACCTGAAAGCGTTGATCGGCGTTCGGAACGTCGAGGTCACGGGCGTCTACAGCCCGACCGCGGCCCATCGCGACGCGTTCGCGAAAGAGGTCCGTCGCCTCGATCTCGGCCAATGCAGGGCGCAAGCATTGTCAGGTTGATGGCCTCTTGGATGCCCGGTAGCTCGCCTGTACGCTGAACCTCGACGATCTCTCGCGCCAAGGGGCATCGCTTTTCGCGAACCGTCATCGGCTACGCCGTCTGGGCGTATCACCGCTTCGCCTTGAGCCTTCGCGATGTCGAGGACCTGCTCGCGGAGCGCGGGGTCGTCGTTTCCTACGAGACGATCCGGGTCTGAGTCGCAAGGTTCGGGACGCAGATCGCCGCGAAGATCCGGCGCGATCGGCCCGGGCCTGCTGACAAGTGGCATCTCGACGAGGTCGCCCTCAAGATCAACGGCGTCAGGCATTGGCTCTGGCGGGCGGTGGACGCGAACGGCGATGTTCTGGACATCCTCGTGCAGTCGCGCCGCGACACCTCAGCCGCCAGGCGCTTCATGCGCAAGCTCTTCAAGCGATGGGGTCTCCCAAGGGTGATGGTGACCGACAAGCTCGAATCCTACTCTACCGCGAAGGTGAAACTCGCCCTCGGCTTCGAGCACCGTCGACACAAGGGAATCGACAACGCGGCGGAAGCATAGCACCGGCACACCCGCCGACGGGAGAAGATCATGGGCCGGTTCAAGTCACCCCGCCATGCTCAGCGGTTCCTGTCGGTCCATGATCAGACAGCTGCCATCTTCCGCCCACGCCGCCATCGTCTTTCCGCCCGCTCCTACCACCACGCAAGACAGGATGCGTTCCACATCTGAGCAGCTTGCACGATCGATCTGTCCGCGTGAGCGGTTGCCGGCGGCACCTTGTCCGAGGCCGCAAAACAACCTGACAATGCCATGCCGAGTGAGGTGAAGCGGTTGAGGATGGCGATGCGGACGTGGAGCTCGGCGGTCTGGCGGTCGAAGTCTCGGGCGGCGAGCCTTTGGCGGAGAAGCTTCATGCAGTTCATCTTGGTCTCGACGCGGCTTCGACGGTGGTAGCCGGACCACCTTCTCCAGAGCGTCCGACCGAAGCGTTTGATGGCGCGCAGGGCCTCGTTCCTCGGTGCAGCTCCAAGGCTGTCTTTCTTCCAGGGCTGCGCGTCGCGACGCGGCGGGATGATCGCCTCGGCGCCCCGGGACGCGATGGCGTCGCGGCAGGCGCGGCCATCATAGGCGCCGTCGGCGGTCACCGACGCGATCGGCTCGCCCGCGGGGATCTGCGACAGCAGGCCGGGCAATGGAGAGGAACAGGGATCGATCCAGTGGATCGATACCCCGACGAATGGCGCGTCGCCGATGCCGCTCCCGGTGATTTCGACGGCTCGGACTTCCACCGTCGCCTCGTCCACCGCCAAGCGCACCTTGCGCCACACGCGGCGCTTGGCCCCGCCATGCTTGCGTGCATGCCACTCCCCTTCGCCCCGGACTTTGATACCATTCGGCATTGTCCTCGGACCAATGGCGGTCAATGCCTAATTGTCGATCAGGAGATACAGCGGCCCACCCGATCCCCGATAGGGCAGTTGCACGGCAAGGGTCTTTTGGCGCCGGCACAGCGTCGAGAAGTCCGGCACTGGCCAATCGAGGCCCGCAAGCCGCAGCAGGCTCGCCACGAAGCCCGTTGTCTGGCGAAGCGGCAGGCCGAACAGCACCTTGATGGTCAGGCACGCTTGGATCGCCGCGTCCGAGAAAGTCTGCTGACGGCCGCGCTCGCCCGACGGTGCCGCATGCCAGTCCATGTCCGGGTCGAACCATACGCTCAGCGACCCCCGCTCTCGCAGCGATGCGTTGTAGCTGGACCAGTTCAGGGTGCGATAGCGGGTGGGCGCAGGTTTGGACATGCCGCTCAGATATGTCGCTGGACTCGTGATGTGAATCCCAGGCAGGCTTTGCGCCACAAGGCCCATGCGAACTCATCCCGGGCCTCATTTCTATGACGAAGCTGTCGGCTTCCTGACGCCGACATTGATTATCGGTATAGCGCCCTGCCTCGCATCACGCGGTCGAAGAGGGGGCGGCACGCGATCCCCGGCCCGTCGCGGACGACGGTATCGCCCAATACAAAATTGTATATGCGCTGACAGGTCGTGAGCGAAGCCCGGAAGTAGCTGGTGTCTTAGGCGCCGATCATCTCGATCCGCCGGACACCAAAGGAGACACATGCCATGACACCGACGACGACGAAGCGGACCATGCGAGCCATCCTGTTCGGACTCGGCACCGCCGCGATGACGGCGATGACCCTCGCGACGGCACTGCCGGCCGCCGCCCAGAGCGCGGATCCGACGATGGACGAACAATCGGAGACCCAGCTTCAGAAAAGCATCGGGGACCAACTTGCCGCCCGCGGCATCGAAGTGGAGGTCGAGACCCTGTCCGCCAATCAGCTTGCCGAGATCCAGGGGCTCCTAGGACGAGACGACAGCGAAAGCACGAACCGGATCGAAGAAATTATCAACCAGTGATCGTCCGATCGGTGAAGCTTGCGGCGAGTGCGTATGCACCGCGGTCGCCGCAGGCAGTCCCACCGCACCTGTTTACGTCTTTCCCGACGGTTTACTCGGCGCGGGGAAGGTCATGACGACGGCCAGCCCCGGCACATTGTCTGTCAACGCCAGTTCCGCGCCGTGCAACTCGCAGATCGCCGCGACCAGCGCGAGGCCGAGACCGTTGCCCTCACTGGTCCGGCTGCGTTCGAGACGATAGAGTCGGCGCAGGACGTTCCCGCGTTCATGATCGGGAATACCCGGCCCGTCGTCGCGCACCGATAGTTCGACACGCCCGGCGATGCGGGTCAATCCGACCGCGACATGCCCCCCTGCGGGGACGTGGCGCAGAGCATTCTCGATCAGGTTGGCCAGAACCTGGCTCAGAAGTTGTCGGTCGCCCGCGATACCGAACGCCTCCGGGCCGGACAGTTCGAGCGTCAAGCCGTGACCACTCTCCTCCGCCGCAGGACCGAACACGTCCACCATATCTTCCACGATGGCGCGCAGTGACACTGGCGTGAAACGTTCCCGCACATGGCCCCCTTCGATCTGGGCGATCTGCAAGAGCGACTGGAACGTCTTGACGATCCGGTCCGTCTCGTCGAGCGCGCGGGCGACAATCATTCGTTGGTCTGCGTCGAGCGACGTCTTCTCGAGCCGATCCAGATGGACCGCTACGCGCTGGATCGGTGTCTTGAGATCGTGGGCGATATCGGCCGAGATCTGCTTCAGGGATGAAACCTGCGCTTCCTGCGCTTGCGCCATCGCGTTCACGTCGAGCGCGATCTCGTCGAGATCCTCGCGTCCGCTCCCTGCAACATGGGCCCGCGCACTCAGATTGCCATCGGTCAGACGTCCGAGGACCTGCCGAATGCCTTCGATCCGGTCCCGTGCCCGCCCGGCTGTCAGAAGCCCCGTTACGGATGCGATAGCGAGGGTCGGCAGTAGACTTACCAGGAAAACGGTGCTGAAGATTTCACCCATCTCGATGACCTGTTCGCGGGTCAGGGCGACGATCAGCCGACCGTCGCCCACCCGCGCATCCAGCGCCAAATAGCTGTCGGCTATCTCGCCACCTCTGGCTGTGACGGCTTGCTCCGGCACGATCGTGTACCCATCGATCGACGGAAACGTCACCACGTTGGCGATCCGCGTTCCGTCGTCGGCGACATAGACCAGCGCCATCGTCGCAGGGTCGGTTGCACCGGCATCTGCAACGAGCCGTTCCCGCAATCCTTCGGTCTCGGACATCGTCTCGTAGCTTACGATCGCCTGGTGCACCTGTGCCTTTAGGATCGTGTCGAAGTTGCTGCGGATCACCCAATAGGCGATCCCGAAGCTCGTCAGCGACGACACGCTGAAAATCGCGATCAAGAGCACCGTCAGCCGCATGGGCGTCGAACGCCACGGCGACGGCCCCGACCTGGACTTCATTCCGCGTTGATCCTGTAGCCCGAACCGCGCAGTGTCTCGATCAGGTCGCGGTCGAAGGGCCGGTCGACCTTTGCGCGCAGCCGGCTCACATGGGTCTCGACCACGTTCGTCTGCGGATCGAAATGAATGTCCCAGACCGCTTCGAGGAGCATGGTGCGGGTCTGTACCCGGCCTTTTCGACGCAGGAGGTGCTCGAGAAGGGCGAACTCCCGAGGGAGAAGATCGATCGCCTGCCCGGCGCGTGTCACCTTCCGGGTCAGCAGGTTCATCTCCAGATCGCCCGCCCGCAGGACCGTGATCTCCTCTGACATCTGCGGACGGCGCCCGATTGCCGCGATGCGGGCGCTGAGCTCGCCGAAGGCGAAGGGCTTGACCAAGTAATCGTCGGCACCCGCGTTCAGCCCTTCGATCCGGTCGTCAACCCCGCCGAGCGCCGTCAGGAACAGGACCGGCGTGCGCGTCTTCGCGCCGCGCAGCGTCTTGACGATCGACACACCGTCGACGCCAGGCAACATGCGGTCGACGATCAATATGTCGTAGGTCCCGACACGGGCCTGGATGAGGCCGTCGGCACCGTCACCGATCAGATCGACGGAATGCCCCTCCTGACGCAAACCATCGGCGATGTACTCGCCGGTTGTCCTGTCGTCCTCGATGACCAGTATCTTCATTCGAACAGTTATCTCATGGTGGTCCCGGCGGCGCCTGATCGCGCCGCCGTAGAGGATTTCGAGCCATCTCAGGTATCGTCGTCGTCGCTTTCCTCCATATCCTCGCCGTTCTCGTGCCCGTTGTCATCGGGCTCGGCATAGGGACTGACGGTCCCGTCGGAGGCCACGGCCAGCTCGCTCGTGGTCCCGTCGGACTTGGCGACCTCGACCACGAAGACCGGCGTATCGTCGTCCGTTTCCATCGTGAACTCGGCGCTCACCGCGGTGCCGCCACTGTCGGATTCAGCGGCGGAGACGGCATCACCAAGTGTTATCTGCGACGACATCAAAGCCTCAACCTCCATCTGGTCATCAGTCCGCGTATCGGTGGTCGATTGCGCCGATGCGGCGCCGGCCACGAGGCCCATCGAGAGCAGCGCCGCCGCGCCAAGCCGGGATTTCGTCATTCTCATCGTCGTCTCCTTGGATCGGGACAGGCATCATGCCGTCCTCCGACCCCAAGGTGCGTGCCATCGCCGACCCGCGCCTGTCGGCGAGATTACAAATTTGCAATCGCCCCGGCAGGATCGTGTCGGACCGGTGCGGCATTCGGAACCTACCGCAATCCCGCGCGCCGCTTTACCTCCGGAGACACTCCAATGTCCGACGCAACTTACGATCCCGCAGAGCCCGACTGCACCGCGTCAAGCGGCCTGCCCGACACCCTCAACCGCGTGGCTCAGGTCACCATTGCCTTCTGGATCATGAAGGTGCTCGCCACAACGCTCGGAGAGACGACCGGAGACTTCCTGTCGATGACCCTGAACCTCGGTTACTATGTCAGCTTTGCGATCACCTTTGCCTTCCTTGCCGTCATCCTCTGGGCCAAGATACGTTCGACGGACTACTCCCCGAGCCTCTTCTGGCTTACCATCATCGCCACTACGACGGCCGGGACGGAAGTTTCCGATCTTATGGACCGGTCTCTCGGCTTCGGCTACATCTGGGGCTCCATCGTCCTCGTCATCGGTCTTGCCGCAACGCTCGCGGTCTGGAAGGCACGCCACGGACACCTGTCTGTCGAGCCGATCACCAAGCGCCGCGTCGAGACCCTGTTCTGGGTCGCGGTCGTGTTCTCCAACTCCCTCGGCACCGCGTTCGGTGACTTCCTCACCGACAACCTGTCGCTCAGCTATATCCAGGGCGCGCTCATTACCGCCGCGATCATCGGCGTGGTCCTGGCGCTGCACTACACGACGAAGATCAATGCCGTCCTGCTTTTCTGGATCGCCTTCATCTTCACCCGGCCCTTCGGCGCGACGTTCGGCGACTTCCTGACCAAGCCTCTAAACAGCGGCGGCTTGAACCTGCCGCGCGAATGGGCGTCTCTTGTGACGCTCGCGGCCCTCGGCATCGTGCTGTTTATATCGACGCGCCGCGGCAGTTCGGAACCCGTCAGGATTCCGGAATAAGCTCGGACGCTGACGCGGGGCGTGGGCCCTCGGGATCACGCCCAGCCTTGTCGCAGTTGGATGGAATGCAAGATGCAGGCGGCGGTGAACGACTGGCTCCCCTCGTTCCAGTCCCTCGGGCTCTGGGGATACTGGGCGATCGGCCTGCTCGCAATGCTCGAAGCGGTCGCGGTGACCAGCCTCTTCGCACCGGGCTCCGTGATCGTCGTGTTGGGTGGCGTGCTGGTTTCCCACGGCCTCTACGATTTCGGCGACATGATCTTGGTCGTGGCGATCGGAACCATCCTGGGCGCCGAAATCAGCTACGTCATCGGCGCACGGGCAAGCAGGCTGTCGCGCCCGGAAGGTCGGGTACTGTCGGAGGCCAATCTCGCCCGCGCGCGGCGAATGTTCGACAGGTTCGGGCCGCTCAGCGTCTTGGTCGGACATTTTGTCGGGCCGCTACGGCCCGTAATACCCGTCGTCGCCGGACTTTCGCAGATGTCCCGCAAGCGGTTTGTCTTTTTAAAAGCGATCGGTGGATTCACCTATGCAGTGATTTTCCTCGGCATCGGAACCCTGCTCGGGCACTCGATCGACGTCTTCTCCTGGATCGACTGGAGGTGGGATGTGATCGCAGCCACGGATTTGCTGACTTTCTGCGCCGTCATGGCGATCCTTTCGGCGAGACGACGGAGGCCCCGCGATCGCATCGACCCTCCCGACGCCTGATGCCTTCGTAGGACACGTCCACTGCATGCCCCATTCCCTCGACCAGCTCATTCCATCGCTTCAATCAATGGGGGTCTGGACCTACTGGATTCTCGCCCTCTTTGCCATGCTCGAGGCGATCATCTTCACCGGCGTTGCCGTCCCCGGCGCGCTGGCCGTCATCGCCGGCGGCATTCTCGTGCAGCGTGGCGTCATCGACTTCTTCGACCTAGGATGGTTCGTCCTGGCCGGAACCGTCCTCGGCAGCGAGGTCAGTTTCCGACTGGGCCGTCTCGCGGCGCTCGGCATGGCACGGCGCGGCGGAGGAGCCGCGTCGACTCATACGCGTCGTGCCGCGGACCTGCTGGTCCGCTACGGGGGGTTCGCCATGATGATCGGGCGGTTCCTGGGTCCGCTCTCCGCCTTCGTGCCGTTCTCGGCCGCGCTCGCCGGCATGGCGCCGCGCCGTTTCCTGGTCTGGAACGTCGCGAGCGCGGCCCCCTATGCCTTCGGGCTCCCGGCGATCGGATACTTCTCCGGACGGCTGCTCGCAATCGTCGGCGGGGCCACGCCTTGGATCCTTGCCGCCGGTGTAACGATCCTCGCCGTTCTGGTGCTCGTCCGGTTCCTGTCCAACCGTCTGCGCCGCGCCATGCCAGCGCTCGCTGAGATCGGCCGGGCCAGCTGGCAGGGATTATCGCAACGACCCGTCGTCGGCTCCTGGCGATTTCGCCATCCGAAGATGACAGCCGTCCTGGCCGCGCGTCTCGCCCCGGACCGCTTCTCCGGGCTTCCGGCGACAGCGCTAGTTCTCTTTTTCGGAACAGTTCTCGCCGTCTATCTCGACGGCGTGTTCGACTATCTCACAGCTCCCGCGGTGACCGACACCGACATGCGGTTGGCGAACTTGCTGTATGCGGTCCGCGACCCGCATCTGGTATCGGTCTTCGCCTGGATCACCGCCTTCGGCGGATGGAAAGTCTGGAGCGTGCTCGTCGTCGGTGCCAGCGTCGCCCTTGTCCTTCGGCGCCGTCCCGCATTGATCGCGGGCCTCTGGATCGCGGTTCTCGGCAACCAGATCACCGTGACGCTCCTCAAGCACGTCTTTGACCGGCCGCGATCCCCCCTCGGCGTCTTTGCCGAGACCTCCGGCAGTTTTCCGAGCGGCCATGCCGCATCTTCCGTCGCGATCCTGGGCATGCTCGTCTACGTTGCCTGGCGCACGCGAGTGTTGCCGGGGGAGTTCGCCGCGCTTGCGGGGCTCGCCATCGCAGGATCGATCGGGGCGAGCCGCCTCTACCTGATCGAGCATTATCTCTCCGACGTCATGAGCGGCTGGCTCGTCGGCGCCCTTTGGCTGATCCTTGGAATTGCCGGTGCCGAAGGATTGCGCTTACGCTGGCCTGTCCAATCCATGCGGAACATGCGGAACATGCGGAGCGGGCTTGCCGCATGGGCAGTCGGGGCATCCGTGCTATTGGCCGCAGGTCTTGCGACGACACTCTCCCACCCGGCGCTCAACAGGCCGCCCCAACCTACCCGCACCGAACTATCGGCATCTCTTGCAGCACCCTTTGCGGACGGACACGCTCCGGGGAAGACGTTTGATCTATTCGGCGCCCCCCGGGCTTCCATCTACATGACGATCGCGGCGGAAACTTCGGATCAGATCACCACGGCTCTACAGGAGGCGGGGTGGATCCCGGTCCCGCGACCCAACCTCGGCACGCTATTCGGAGCCATCTGGTCCGACCTGATGGACAGTTCACCGACGGATCCGGCTATCGTACCAACCTTCTGGCACGGCATGCCCAATACGCTCGGATTCGTCGGGCCGACGGAAACCGAAGCCGTCGAGCCTCGCCTGCATCTTCGCCTGTGGCCGAGCCGCTTCCGGTTCCCGGACCGACGAACCATCTGGGTCGCGACCCTAGTCCGCGAAGCTCCCCTCGCGGGATTGATCCCGGATGACGAGGCATCGAGCGGGGCCGCGACGTCCACGTCCGGTGTGGTTGCTGCTCTTTCGCAAGGAGGTCTGGCGGCGACATCCGTGTCCGTACCGGACTAGCAATCGGGTCGCAGCCGAAGGGGGTGATCGCCGTGGCCTCGCGACGCGCCCCGATCCCGCCTCGGTCGATTGCATCTTTGTAACATGACCGACAGCTCGCCGTATTTACCGCGCCTCAAGATCACGCCACTGCAAACCCTGCGCCTGATGGCCCACCATTCGCGGAACACCCGTCATGAAAAATCTCCTTCTCAGCGTCGTCCTGGTCGCCGTTCCCGTCGCGGTGTTCGCGACCGCCTACCCCGTCCTTGCACCGCCCTCTCAGACGACCGCGAGCTCAATCGCCAAGGCCGGCCCACCCCTTGGCGACATGACGCCCTTCGAGACGATCACTACGGATGTCCAATCGATCGCCTCGTCGGGCGACCTCGCCGCGGCCAAGACCCGGATCGCCGATCTCGAGACCGCCTGGGACGACGCGGAGCCGAAGCTGCGGCCAGTCAGCACGGCAGAATGGGGCAGCGTCGATACAGCTATCGACGACGCGCTCGCGGCTCTGCGCGCGCCGAACCCGGACCGGGGCAAGGTCGATGCGACCCTCGCTACGTTGCAGACGACGCTTGCCGATCCCGCCGCGGCCACGGGTCCGACACAACAGGCGGGAACCGTCGCGCGCATCGCGGTCACGGACAGTTCCGGCCACCCGCTGCCCTGCGAAGTCATGCTCGACACGTTCCGCACCAAGCTCGCGGCCTCCAACCTCTCGGATGCCGACCGTGCCAAGGCCACCGAGCTTCAGTCCAAGGGCACCGAACGGTGCAATGCCGACGACGACATCCGCGCCGACGCCTTTCTTGCCCAGGGCCTCGCCCTGTTGGCCAATTGATCCCCAAAAGGAGGATACGATCATGACCAACATTTCCGGCGTCGCCGCCGCGCTCTTCATTAAGGCGGACTATGCGGCTTCGGCCCTCGGTCCGAACCGCGTGCCCGCGGTCACCGTTGAGTTCTGGCTTATCAAGCTGATGGCCGTGACCATGGGCGAGACCGCCGCCGATTTCCTGGCGGTCAACCTGGGTCTTGGACTGACGGCAACGTCACTGATGATGGCCGCGATCCTTGTTGCGGCCCTGGTGCTGCAGTTCCGTCAGAAGCGCTATGTCGCCTGGTCATACTGGCTTGCGGTAGTGCTGATCTCCGTCGTCGGCACGCTCGTCACTGACAACCTCGTGGATAATCTCGGCGTCTCGCTCATTACCTGCACGATTGGCTTCACCCTGGCACTCGGCGCGACCTTCACGATCTGGTACGCCGCCGAGCGCACGCTTTCGATCCACGAGATCAAGACCACCCGGAGAGAAGCGTTCTACTGGCTCGCCATCCTCTTCACCTTCGCCCTCGGCACCGCCGCCGGCGATCTCGTCGCCGAACAGTTCGGCCTCGGCTACATGGCGACCGGGATCCTGTTCGGTATGATCATCGCGTCGATCACGGCGGGGTACTACCTGCTCCGGCTCGACGGGATCTGGGCCTTCTGGATCGCCTACATCTTCACCCGGCCCCTCGGCGCGTCTTTCGGCGACCTTCTCTCGCAGCCGAAGGATTACGGGGGGCTCGGCCTCGGGACCATCGTCACGAGCGCCATTTTCCTCGCCGTCATCGTCTCCATCGTGGCCTGGCTCTCGGCCACCCATCGCGGACAGGAAGAGACACTCGTCCGTTCCGCGTGACCCGCGTACCGGGGGCCTTCGAAGGAAGCCCCCGGTTTTTCCTGATGAACCGGCTTTTAATCGAAAGCCCCGATCTCCTCTACTCCATCGGACCGCAGAAATCATGACGACCTTCGCCGCGCCTGATCCCGTTTCGCGTTCGCCGTTCCTCGGGGTTATTGAGGGGATCACTGAATTCCTGCCAATCTCAAGTACCGGACACCTGATCATCGTCGAGCATTGGTTCGGCGGTCGATCCGATACCTTCAACATCGTCATCCAGGCTGGAACAATCCTTGCCGTTACGATGATCTACTGGCGACGGATCGTCAGCCTGATGACGAGCTGGCGCGATCCCGCAAGCCGCGACTATCTCGTCAAGCTGGGGGTGGCCTTCTTTATCACGGCGGCGCTCGGGCTCATCGTCAAGAAGCCTGGTTTCGAACTGCCGACCGAATTCCGCCCCGTCGCATGAGCGCTTGTCATCGGCGGTGTCTGGATGCTCGCAGCGGAAGGCATGGCCGCACCCCGGGACGATAGCAGTCATGTCACATGGCGGGTGGCCGTGATCGTTGGCTTTGCGCAGATCGTGGCCGGGGTCTTTCCTGGCACGTCCGGGTCGGCCGCGACGATCTTTGCGGCAATGCTCGCAGGCACGACGAACCGAGCAGCCGCGACGGAGTTCGCATTCCTCGTCGGCATTCCAAAGATTTACGCGGCCAGCGGCTACGAACTGCTGTCCGAGATCCGCGTGGGACAGGTTAGACGGACTGGACGGCGCTCGGCATCGCCTTCGGCGTCTCGACGATCACGGCGTTCGTCGCGGTCAAGTGGCTCTTGGGATATATCCAAACCCATCGCTTTAAGATTTTCGCGGTCTACAGGCTGCTGTTTGGGGGGCTTCTGCTCGCATTCGCATACATCGGGAGTCTGGCCTGAAGCAGTCCAGAGCCCGCCGTCCGCTTTCGACGGAGTGTTTGTGGAGTCGAAGATCTGCAAGACGGCAAAGGGAACCGCAAGAAGGTCATGGCACGGCAAACTTTCAGGCGCCCGATGGGGCGCACATGAAGTGAAAGGGACGCTTGGATCGCGGCGTCGCTGGAGATCGGCTGCCCTAAATCAGGAAGTGTTGGATGCCAATACGTCGATGGGTCGTAGACCGTCAGTGACCCGTGCTCTCGCAGCGAGGCATTGTAGGCGGACCAGTTCGGGGTGTGGCAGCGGGGCGGGGCAGGCTTCGACATGCCGCCCAGCTACGTTATCAGGCTTGTGCTGTGAATCCTGTCCAGCCTTCCTGTAACAACGCTCTTCGACCTCGCTCCCTGCGACGGCGATGCGGAGGTAGGCGAAGGTGCGGGCCGCGGCGGCAAAATCACCGGTTCCAGACACCCACCTTGAACGCTGCCCCAAACTATGCCCCTGATGCGTTACGGACATGCCCATAATGATCGGGGGGTTTCGGGCCGCCGTGCCGCGCACTTTCGCCTACCTCCGGGTCTCGACCGCCGGTCAGACTACCGAGACCCAGAAGCAGCAGATCGCTGCCGCCGGGATCGCGGTGGAGGAGTACCGCGTCATGGCCGAGACCGTCTCGGGCAGTGTCGAGGCGATAAAGCGGCCGGGCTTCGCGCGGCTCGTCGACCGGCTCGAACCCGGCGACATGCTGGTGGTCACCAAGATGGACCGGCTGGGCCGCAACGCCATGGATGTGATGGCGACGATCGCGCGCCTGGGGGAGATGTCGGTGCGGGTGCGGAGCCTCGACCTCGGCGAGGCGGACCTCACCAGCGCCGCGGGGCGGATGACGACGAACATCCTCAACGTGGTCGCGCAGTTCGAGCGCGAGCTGCCGATCGAGCGGGCCAGGGCCGGGATCGACCGCGCCCGCGCGCAGGGCAAGCGGCTCGGCCGGCCGCCGGCCCTCGACCCAGAGCGCCGCGCCGAGATCGCGGCCGGGCTTCGGAAAGGCGAGGCGATCTCCGACCTGGCGCGACGGTTCGGCACCAGCCGCATGACAGTGCAGCGCATCCGCGATGGGTATGGCAAGGTTAATGCCAGAACCAAGGAGACCTGAGCCATCTGCAACCTGTATTCGCTGACCAAGGGCCAGGCGGCGATCCGCGAGATCGTCGGGGCCATGACGGACCGCATCGGCAACCTGCCCTCGCTGCCGGCCATCTTCCCCGACCAGTCCGCCCCGGTGGTGCGCCAGGGCGAGGAGGGCCGCGAGCTCGTCATGATGCGCTGGGGGATGCCGTCTCCCAAGTTCGCATTGAAGAACCGCAAGACCGATCCCGGCGTGACGAACGTCCGCAATCTCGGCTCGTCGCATTGGCGGCGCTGGCTGGGGCCAGAGCATCGCTGCCTCGTGCCCTTCACGAGCTTCTCCGAATACCGCGTGGAAAAGGACAAGAGCCGCACCCCGGTCTGGTTCGCCCAGAACGAGGATCGGCCGCTGACCTTCTTCGCCGGCATCTGGACCGAATGGACGAGCGTGCGGAAGGTGAAGGAAGGCGAGGTGACGGCCGACCTCTACGGGTTCCTGACCACGGAGGCGAATGAAACCGTAGGCGCCGTCCATCCAAAGGCCATGCCGGTGATCCTCACCGAGCCCGACGAATGGGAGACGTGGCTGACGGCCCCGTTCGACGAGGCGAAGGCGCTGCAGCGGCCGCTGCCCGAGGGCGCTCTAGAGATCGTCGCGGAAGGCGAGAGACGGGACGGGGAAGGGGGGTAGGAGGCGTCATTGCGGCATTGCCGCGAATGACAGGAAGGACGGAGAGTTGACGTTCGCTACGTCGGGCCCGAAGGTCTGAGGGAGGAGCAGCCTTTCCATTCCTTCGGGAGACGCTGCGGCTTGGAACGTACCCCGGGCAGAGGAACGCCACGGACCCGCCATGCGCTTTGCCCCAAGCGATCTCGCCCCGCCCTGGCTCTTGGAATACAATGCTGCCGCCTTGGGACGCGACGCTCTTGCGGGCGCTGTCCTCTCGGTCCTCCTTGTCCCGCAGGCCATGGCCTACGCGCAGCTTGCGGGCCTTTCTCCTGGCATGGGCCTGACCACGGCGATGGTCGCGCCGCTCGTTTACGCGCTCATCGGACAGAGCGCCTCGGTCTCCATGGGTCCGGTGGCGCTGGCCTCGCTGCTCGTCGCGGGGGCGCTGGTGGATATCGACATCGACCCGGCCGTGGCGGCAAGTATCGTCGCCATCGAGGCGGGGGCGATGCTCACGCTGCTGGCGGTCTTCCGCATGGGGCGGCTGGTGAATTTCATCTCGGAGCCGGCGCTCTTGGGGTTCACCGCCGCGGCCGCTGTCCTGATCGCCGGAAGCCAGTTTCCCGGTCTGGCGGGGATCGATGCGGAGCGGTCGGGCACTCTGCAAGACGCGCTGATAGCGATCTGGGAGGCGGGGCGCCCCGACTGGTGGGCTCTGATCCTTGGACTGTGCGCGCTGGCGGGCTTCGTGATGGGAGAGGCGATCATGCGGCGCGTGGCGCTCGTTCTGCGGCAAACGGGCACGGCGCGGCTTGCCCTGATGAAATCGGCTTCGCTCGTGGTGATCTTGCTGGCCTCGCTCGCCGCGCTGGCGCTGCCGCAGGTACCACGCATTTCGGTGCCCGAGGCGGCGCTGCCGGGTCTGGTCCTGCCCCTCGCGCCGCCCCCTGTGTGGATCGCCCTCCTGGTGCCGAGCCTGACCGTGGCCATCGTGGTCTTCGTTACCGGCATCGCGGTGGTAAAATCCATGACGGCCCGCCGCCGCCAGACGGTCCGGTCCAACGGGGAGGCGGCCGCCATCGGCATCGCCAGCCTCGCCTGCGGGGTTACGGGGGGCTACGCGCCGGGCGTGAGTCTCTCGCGCTCGGCGTTGGTCCATGACGTGGGGACGAACTCTCCGCTGGCCTCGGCCATGGCGGCGCTGATCGTGCTGCCGGTGACGCTTTTCGGGGGCGCGCTCCTGTCGCAGCTTCCCGTAACGGTGCTCTCGGCCCTTGTCATCAGCGCGGTGGCGGGACTGATCCGCTGGAGTGACATCCGCGAGGTTGCGGCTCACAGCCGGCTGGAGACCGGGGTCATCGCGGCGACCTTTCTCGCCACGCTTTTCCTCGGGGTGAAGTGGGGACTTCTGGCGGGGGCGGTCTCGGGGGTGATGAGTTTTCTGTGGACCTCATCAGTGCCGCGCGTGACGCGTGAGGGGCCCGACCCAAGCGCGGGGCAGGGGATCTACCGCTCAGTGACGCGGGACGGGGTGGATGCGGACACCGGGCACCTCCTGGTCGTCCGCATCGATCGCCCGCTCTACTTCGGCAACACCGGCTACGCCGAAGAGCAGGTCACGCGGATTGTGGCCGAACATCCTGAGGCGGAATGCCTCGTCCTCGACATGCGGGCGGTGACCGCGGTGGATGCGACGGGGCTGAGGATGCTGACGAGATTGCTTGACGGCATCGAGGAGAAGAACCTCGAAATCTACTTCGCCTCGCTTCAGCGTCCCGTGGCCGAGGCGCTGGCAGATCAGCGCCATTTCGCGCGACTCGAGCATTTCGACACCGTGGGCGCCGCGGCAGCTGCGTTCCTTTCAGGGCACGGGTCCAAGCTCTGCCTCGCACCGCCCACGGTGACCGAGTAGGCGCAAAGCACGGCGCTCGCCATTTCGAGGATCCGCCTCGCTTCCCTCTCCTCGTCCGGCGCCCAGATGGCATTGATGGTATGACAGCCCCTCACCAGTTCGAACGGAAGAACAATCTGCGCAGAAGGGGTTAGGCTCCAGAATCACTAAGTTAGAGCCAGAACAAGACGGTTGCTGCGAGGGCGATCGCTGACAGGAAAACCTTCGGGCAGCGATCGTAGCGAGTGGCGACGCGGCGCCAGTCCTTCAGGCGCCCGAACATGATCTCGATCCTGCTGCGGCGCTTGTAGCGGCGTTTATCATATCGGACCGGCTTGTCGCGCGACTTCCGTCCCGGAATGCAGGGGGTTATTCCCCTATCGATAAGGTCTTCTCGGAACCAGTCGGCATCGTATCCGCGATCTCCCAGCAGCCAGTTGGCCGCCGGCAAACTACCCACCAAAGCCCTGGCTCCGGTATAGTCGCTGACTTGTCCGGCTGTGATGAAGAACCGTATCGGGCGCCCGATGCTGTCGGTGATGGCGTGAAGCTTCGTGTTCATCCCGCCGTCCTCGGGGAAACGATCCACTAGATCGTCTCCTGATCCTCGAACTCCGTCCGATCAGCCTGCCACGCCCCCTTTTTCAACCGCAGGCTGGAAGCCGTGCGATGTGCCTTGAGATAAGTTGCGTCGATCATGATCGTCTGCCGTTCCGCGCCCTCGGCCGCC
>NZ_QKZL01000019.1 GCF_003253995.1 Palleronia aestuarii | reverse complement strand
CACTTGTAGAACGTCGCCGTGCTCACGCCGTGCTTGCGGCACACGTCAGCCGTCGCCATGCCGGCTTCCTGATCCTTCAGGATGCCGATGATCTGTTCCTCGTTGAACCTCGATCGCTTCATTGTCCGTCTCCTCGTTGAAGCGGACTCTACCCAAATCTGGAGGAAGAAACGGGGCTCAGGTCAGTGGCTTTGCCCCTGATCCTGGCTAGCCGGTCGAGCTCCTCAACGACCCGGTAGCCCTGAAGTTCGTCCTCGCGGCCGCCACCGATGCTCGCGGGGTTGCCGGTGGAAAATCGGAGTGGATGGCGATTAGTGCTGTAACCCGCATCACAGTCCTCCTGTCGGCTCCGGCCCCTCGGCGGGGCCGGCATGCCGCGACGTCGCGCGGCCTCAGGCCGGAAGCGGGCCGCCCTCGCGGATCATGCGCGCATGCGTCGCGGCGAGTTCGGCATCCCGGCCTGCCCCCATCAGCGCCATCACGCGGTCGTCCTTGATGTAGTAGGCCGTGAAATCGCCGCCATTCTCCGGCGCGCCATCGAAGCGGATGTCATCCCATCCCTCCGCATGGCCGAGATATCGGTATTGACGGGCGAGCGCGGTCCAGAAGAACGGTACGCCGAGCGAGGCCACGCGCTCCCCGAGGATCGCGCGCGCGGCCCGCTGGCCGTGCTGCTGCGCGACGCGCCAATGCTCGATCCGTACGCGGCCCCAGGGCGTCGGGGCAAGCGCGATGTCGCCCGCCGCCCACACGCCCCGGAGACCCGGGACGGAGAGGTCATCCGCGACACTTATGGCGCCGTTCTCTTCCGTCGGAAGGCCCTCGATCGCAGTCGCCGGCCGGACGCCCACGGCGAGGATCGCCAATTCCGCGTCGATCGTGGTGCCGTCGCGCAACCGGATGCCGGAGAGCGTCCCGTCACCCTCGAGAGAGGACAGGCCGGCCTCGGGATGGAAGACGACCCCCTTCTCCTCGTGCTCGGCCATGATGGCACGGCCGATCCGTTCGCCCACGATCCGCGCAAGAGGGACGGCTTCCCGCATCACCACATGGACCTCGATGTCTCGCTTGGCGAGGCTGAGAGCGACCTCGAGCCCGATGAAGCCCCCGCCCACGAGGATCGCCCGTCGCACGCCGCCCGCGGCCTCGGCGATTTGCTCCGCCTCCGCGCGGCTTCGGAGGGTGTGGACGCCGGGAAGATCGGCGCCGGGCAGATCGAGCCTTTTGGCCTCGCCCCCCGTGGCAACGAGCAGCGCGTCGAAGTCCCGCGTTTGCCCGCCCGCGAGCGTGATCCCGCCCGCCTCCGCGTCCACGGAGGCGAGCCGCCCTTCGCTGAGGACGATGTCGCGCGCGTCGAGCGCGTCCTGCGAGACCGTGGTGAGCGGTCGCGGACCGTCCCCTCCCGCGAGCACCGCCTTCGACAGGAGCGTCCGGTCGTAGGGCAAGGCCGGGTCGGGAGAGATCATCTCGACCTCCCCCTCGAATCCCCGGTCGCGGAGCATGAAGGCGCAGGCATTGGCGGCCGTCCCCGACCCCGCGATGACCACCCGCCTTGCATCGGCGCCGCGGCGCACATGAGCCGGCGCGGGATGTGGATCGGCACCCTCGGGCACCTCCACGATCACCCGTCCGTCCATGACGGAGACGTCGTAGCGGCGCAGGTCGCCCTTGCCGGGCGGCTCCAGCTGATGGCCGGTGGAGACATCGAAGCAGGCGTGGTGGAACGGACAGATGAGCCTGTCGCCGTCGAGATGCCCGCCCGAGAGCGGCAGGCCGTAATGCGGGCAGGCATGGGTCATGGCGAGCACCGTGTCGCCGCGCCGGATCACCATGATCTCGGTCTCGCCGGCTTCGGCGCTGGTGGGGCGGTCGATCTCGAAATCCTCGATCGCTCCGATATCGTGCTGTGCCATGGTGGGCTTCCTTGATCGCTCGGGGTCAATTGCGGCTTTGGCTCGAAGAAGATGAACAGCCATCCACGGCTTTTGTTCACGCGACCCGCGGCCACCGGCTCTGATTGTCCGGCATCAGGGCGGCAGACCCCGTGGCTCGATCCGACTGGTCGTCGCCGGAAAGGCCCCGGAATGCAGGAGGCCATGTCCCGCCCCCCCCCAGCGGCATGAGGCCGGGGGCATCGGCGGACCGCTCCCGTGCGTTACGGGATCAATCTGGCGCCTTGTGGATCGGGTCGACCCAATAGACCTCCTCCGGACGCTCGACCGGATCGACATCGTCGATGTTCACGACCACGGCCTCGTTGTCGGAGCGCATGAGCACGCAATGGAGCACCTCGCCCGGTTCGGCGTTGATCTCCTGATGAGGGCAGAAGGGCGGGACGAAGATGAAGTCCCCGGGCTCCGCCTCCGCCACGAATTCGAGCCGTTCGCCCCAGCGCAGACGGGCGCGGCCCCGCACGACGTAGATCACGCTCTCGAGCGCGCCGTGATGATGCACGCCGGTCTTGGCGTCGGGCTCGATCGCGACCGTGCCCGCCCAGATCTTCTGCGCGCCGACGCGGGCGGCGTCGATCGCGGCCTGCCGGTACATGCCCGGCGTCTGCGGGGTGTTGTCGTCGAGCCGGTCGCCCTTGATCACGCGGATGCCGTCGTGCTTCCAGGCCGCCTCTCCGCTCTCGTGGTGGTCGTGCGCCATCGTGGGCTCCCCTTCCGTTCCATGCTCCGGGCCCTCGGCCGGACCTGCCCTGCCAACGCCGCCAGAAATCCCGCGGGTCCCCGTGGCACTCCTAGTGACACTCATGCCAGGCAGACTTGGCAAGGCTTCCACCTGGTCGGGGCATGTATGGGCGTCGCCGTCCGATCGGTCGCAAACGGGTCGTGTATCCGACCGTCCCTCCGTTTGGTGGCGACAACGTCCTCGTGGATCGGTTCCGGCGAACGGTGGGATGCGAAGACGATCAGGTGAGGGCCCGGACGCCGTGCCGGCAAACCGGGCCACTCCTGATCCATTTCGCGAGGAACCTCGCGATCATGGCTTGCGGGAAACAGAGCTGTGCATTCCCACTATTGGAGATTGAACTCGATCGTTCCGAGACTGTCTGAATTATCGTCGCTATCGGCGTCGGTATTGTAGCGATCGATCACGACGGCCGCGCGCTTGCCCGACGCGCCGGGATTGCCCCTCGCCCCGTAACCGGCGTTGGGATTGATGACATGGACGTTGGCGTTGTGAGCCTGCGCCAGTCCAGCGGTCGGGAAGATGCCGTCCGTTCCATCCATCGGGTCGGCACTGCAGCCCGCGAGCAGGCAAAGCAGGGCCGCCAGAGAGAATGCTCGCCTATTTGCCGGCATATTTCAGCCCCGGAATATAATCGTCGTCGATAACGTGTCCGAATGGGGCCTCGATCCCGCGCTGCTCGAGCTGGCGGGTCATCTCCCCGCGGCTGATCTCCTGGATCCCGTAGAGGAAATAGGTGCTTTCGCGGGTTACCGTGGAATAATCGAGCGGTGTCGCGAGCAGGCTCGGAGAGGCGGCGGGACGGCTGAGACGCGGGGTCACGAGGATCACCAGGTCGGTTTCGTCCTTCTGGTAGGAGGCCGACCGGAACAGGGCGCCGAGGACCGGAACGTCGCCGAGCCAGGGGACCTGGCGCTGGCGGCGCGTGTTGTTGCGCTGCAGGAGGCCCGCGATGGCGAAACTCTGCCCGTCGGCAAGCTCGATCGTGGTGTTCGCGCGGCGGGTCGAGAAGCTCGGCAACTCGATGAGGCCCGTATCGAACGTGTTGGAGAAATCGACCTGACTGACTTCGGGTTCGAGTTCGAGATTGATGAGGCCGTTGTCGAGCACTACCGGCGTGAAGCTCAGCCGCACGCCGAATTCCTTGAACACGATGGTGACCCGACCGTCTTCTTCCGCAACGGGGATCGGAATCTCGCCGCCCGCGAGAAAGCTCGCCGTTTCTCCCGAAAGCGCCGCGAGGGTCGGCTCGGCCAGGCTCCGCGCCAATCCACGCTCCTCGAGCGTATCGATGAGCAGATCGACGTTCAGCCCACCGCGGACGAGGGTGGCGAGAAAGCTGCCGAACGGAATGTCGTCTCCGTTCAGGCGGCGACCTGAATTCAGGCTGGTAAAGCCCTCGGAGCCTTGGTCGAAGACGTCGACGTTTATCCCGAGGCTCTTTCCGGCGTCGCGCGAGGCCTCGATTATGCGGACCTCGAGGAACACCTGCTGGGGGCTCGTGACCTGCAACCCGTTGATGACCTCCTCGGAGCCGTATTGCCCGGCAATCTCGAGGACCCGGTCGAGCGTCGGCGCATCCGGAACGGTGCCCTGCAATCGAAGCCGCCCGTTGACCGATTGCGCGCGGATGTCGGCAGCGGGAGCCGCGTTGCGCAGCGCCGAGGACAGATCGCCCGTATCCACCGTCACCTCGAGGTCGACGAGGCCGATGGGATATTCCCCGTCGGCGAAGACCTGCAGGTTCGTCTGCCCCAGCCCCTGCCCGAGGACATAGAACGAACGCGGCGAGACCAGCACGACATCCGCGACCTCGGGATTGCCGATCACCAACTGGGAGATGTCGCGGCCAGTGGAGAAGACACGGGATTCGCCGACCGGCACCGCGATCTTCTCGGCCTGGAGATTGCTGAGCCGCAGCGCCTCCTGTCCCGTGGCCCGGTTGCCGCCCGGCCAGGGGGCGGCAAGCGCCAGAACGAAAAGGAGGGTCGCTCTAGCCAGAAGCCGCATCACGCAAAATCCTCAAATTCGTGTTGACCACCGGGTCGGCCGGCCGGATGCTCCGGGCCCGCGTAAAGCTCACCGACGCCTTGCCGTAATCGCCGCGGAGCAGGTACGAGAACCCCATGTTGTTGTGATATTGGAAGGTATCGGACGCGATCTTCGAACATCTGGCATAGGCCTTGTCGGCCTCGTCGAACCGGTAGAGCCAATCGTAGGAGGCGGCCATGCCGAGGCAGGCTTCCATGCTTGCGGGATCGGATTTCGCGGCCATCTCGTAGTACTTCGCCGAATAGCCGAAGCTGCCGCTGTCGAAAGCCGTGCGCGCCGTCGCGAGCTCGGTGCCGGCCGGAACCGCCGGCACGCTTCTCGGAATGGCGTTCCGGGACGCCTCGATCCCCGTCGATCCGCAGCCGGCGACGGTGCCGAGGCCCGCAAGCAGCATGACGAGCGCGAGGCGACGGGCCTTCGTATCGGGCCTGTCCGGCGGTTTCACACCAAATGCGTGCATGATCTATCTCGATAAATTGACAATTGCCTCGTGTATTAACCATCGGAAAGGGCCACAGGCGGTTCTTCCTGTCCAGAAGTTGAATTTGATCTTCCGCCTTCGCCTCGAAACAGGGTGACGATTGCGATTTTCTCGCAACAGGGGCCAAGAAGGCGAAGACCGCCCGGAACCCCGGCGGGCGCGGCGGAAATCAGTTCTCCTGGGCCTGCGTCTCGTCGGGCGCGGAAAGGAGGACGAAGGGAAGTTCGCGCTGTTCGTCGCCGTCATCGGTCCTGAGGCAGGTCATACCGCGGCACTCGTAACTCTCGCGCGCCTCTGCTCCCTTCAGGACCGTCACGGTGGAGCGTAGCGGGCCGGTCACCGGCGACACCGAGATCTGCGTCGAGAGCATGGACGATCTGCCTTGGTCGAGAACGATGAGGTTCGTCGAGCCCGCGGCGAGCCCGGTAACGATTATGGAATCCCCCGGCCCCGGCGACGCACCGACGATGGCGTCGTCGCCGACGATGATCGTGTCGAAGGGGGTCTCGCCCGTCAGGAGCCGCGAATGGCCGACCGTGATCTCGAACGTCTCGCCCACCTCCCCCATGGGAACGATCGTCCCGGCGCCGTCCACCGATTGCTGCAACCGCAAACCGTCCTGCCCGTCGCCCTGTGCCATCGCGACATTCGTCGCCACGACGGTGATCGCGCAGAGAGGGGCGAGGCGGACGGGGGGAAACCGAAAGAAGAAGTTCTGCGGCATGAAGGCTGCTCCGTGCTGGGACCGCTACCGGGCCACCTGGCGGTCGGTGGAAAGCGTGGCACCCCCGAGCGTAAAGCCCGCGATGATCGGCGTGAAGGGATAGCTCAACCTCACGTTGCGAAACATGTCCGCCGTGGATGGCATGGGGGAGTCGACCAGAACCGATGCCGGCGTAAGTCCGGTCAGGAAGTCATCGTCCTGGACCAGGGTCGTCAGGTCATCACCCTCGATTTCGAAGTTCAGCATCACCGCGCGTGCGGCCCGGTCGGCGGCGTGGGACAATTCGTTCATCAGGAAGAACGCGCGTCCGGCCTCCACGAGGCCGATCGTCACCGTGAAGAGCAAGAGCCCGATGAAGGCGAACTCGATCGCGGCGGTGCCCGCTTCGCACCGGAGGAGGCGTCGGCCGCGGCTCATCTCGCTTCCACCAGTACCGTCGGGGCGAAATCGAATTGCGGCAGGAAGATGCCGTCATAGCTCTTGGTCGCCGAGATCTCGTAATATCGCATCGGTCGTACGGCACAGGTGGCCGTGCAGGACGCGTCCACTTCCTCCGTCGTCGGACAGATGCAATAGCGATCGGCGGAAAAGGTCATGAGGGGGATCGCCGCGCAGTCCGGATAGGTCTCCGCCGACGTGCAGGTCGCGCGCTCCATCGTCTCTTCGACATCGGCGGGCTCCAGCCCACGCATCGCCGGCTGACCGCCGGAGCGCAGGATCTGGTCCACCCACATCCGCTCCCGGAGGGCGAAGGCGATGTCGGTCATCGACAGCAGGCCGAAGAAGATCATCGGCGCGAGAAGCGCGAATTCGACGGCCGAGACACCACGTTCGTCTCCGCGGAATCGGCGCCCGGCCCCGGCGAAGACAGGCCGCAGAAGACGCGAGGCAGCGCGTCTCATGCCGATCGCCGCCCGAGGCCCAATCTCGACAGCAGCCCAGCCGAGCCACGCGCCCCCCGCCCCGCCCCGGATTTCAGGATCGCGGACGAGATGGTGGCGAAGGGGGCCGCCGACCGCTTGGCGACATCCGCGATCATCTGGCCATTGTTGGCGGCGGTGCCGTAGAGCTTGGGATCGAAGGAGATCGTCGCGACCGGATCGAACCCGATCGCCTTCGCGAATTCGGCAGGCTTGATCTCGGGGCGCTTCGCCATGCCGACCTGGTTCAAGATCACCTTGGGAGGCGCATCGTTCGGCCGCGACTTTCGCAGTGCTTCGAGCAGGGCCTTCGTATTGCGCAGGTTCGCCAGGTCCGGCGCCGCCGTCACCACGATCTCGTCGGCGGCGAGCAGCATCCGGCGCGACCAGGAGGACCATTGATGCGGCATGTCGAGCACGAGGTGGGATGTGCTGACGCGGGCGATGTCGATCAGATTGTCGAAATCCTCCTCGTTCTGGTCATAGGGGCGGTCGAGCGATGCGGGCGCGGCCAGCATGCTCAGCCGTTCGGAGCATTTGCTCAGCAACCGCTCGAAGAGCAGTTCGTCCAGCTTGGCACCGCTGTCGAGTGCGTCGGCCACGCCCTGGGGGCTGTCGAGGTTGAAATCGAGGCCGGCGGTTCCGAACGGCAAGTCCAGGTCGGCCAGGATCACGTCGAGCGCGAGATCGTCGGCCATGGTCGCGGCGACGTTGTGGGCGATGGTCGATGACCCGACCCCGCCCTTGGCGCCTACAAAGGCGTAGGTCCGGCCGAGCTTGCGCGCATCTTCCTGCTGGTAGAGCCGGACGACGGAGGCGATCAGCGCAGGCGCCTCGATCGGGGCCACGAGATAGTCGCTGATGCCCCGGCCGAGCAGATTGCGGTAGAGATCGATGTCGTTCAGGGCGCCGATCACGATCACCCTGGTGCAGGCGTCGCACACCTCGGCGAGCTTCTCGAGTTCCTCGATCAGCAGATCGCCCGGAGCCTGGCGTTCCAGGATCACCAGGTCGGGGCTCGGATGCGTGCGGTAGCGCGCGATCGCCGATTGCACGCCTTGCAGGCCCGCATCAATGCTCGCGCGCATCAGGTGCCGGTCGTGGCTGAGCGTGGCGACGACGTCGAGGACATCGTTCGTCTCGCAGAAGGCCTCAATCCGGATCTTGGGGACCGGCCGGTTGCCGATGCCGCCGTCCTCCGCGGGAACCGAACCGAGCATGGGGGAAATCAGGGTCATCGTTCAGGTCCTTCAATTCGTCTGGGCGGTCCGGACCTGGCCGCGACCGAAGATCTGTATGGTGCGCCGGTCCTCGTTGGCCACGATCTGCATCTCGTCGTTGTCGGCCGAGGAGCGCAGCGAGAGCGAGAGAATCCCGGTCGCTTCGGCCCCGGAGACGATCTCCGCCTGGCCGGGTCCGAGCTCCAGCGTGGCCGTCTTCGCGCCGGACACGGCATTGGTTTCGGGTGCGGTGACCTGCTGGTCCACGGCAAGGACGCGGACATTGGTGACCACGGTGCGTGTCACTCCCCCGGCGCCGTTGTTCTCGACGACGGTATGCAGCACGTCGACCCGGTCCTCGGGCAGGATGAAGCCACCCGCGGTGCTCTCGGCCGTGACCTTGACCGAAACCGCGCGCTTGCCGGAAGACAGCATCGCCGAGAGATAGCCGCCGTCGGAGACGCCGATCCTGTCGCGCCGCACCGGCTCTCCCTTCGCGATCGAGGCGCGCAGCAGGTTGCCCGCCAGCTCCTCGGCGGCGCCCGGCTGCTCGGCGCGCGTGACATAGCCGTCGAGGACGGCATCCTTCGGCCAGGAGCGCCATTCCAGATCGCCGGGCGCCAGCAGGCGGCGCTGTTCCAGGTCGGCACCCGCCACGAGTATCTCCACCCGCTCGTCGGGAACGGTCTGCGTCATGGTCACTTGCCGGACCTCGGGTTCGCCCTGCGTGGTCAGGTACGCCGCGCCGCCGCCGGCGGTGAGCGACAGGGCGAGGACGAGAAGGCGGGAGACGGGCATCGGGACGATCCTTACTTTGAAAATCAGACGAGCTGGGCGAGCCAGGGCGCGGAGGGCAGCGCGAGGAGCGCCGCCGGCGCCATGGCCACCGCGTAGGGCAGCCCCGTCTGCGGCGATTGCAGGCGCGCGACCCAGGCCTGCCCGTAGAGCGTGGCGGGCAGCGGCGCCGCGCGGAAGGCGAGGAGCGCCATGGCGAGCACGCCGCCGATCAGCATCGTGCCGAGCGCGAAGGCGAGCGCGCCCTCGGGCCCGAGCCAGAGCGCCGCGGCCGCCGCGAGCTTGGCGTCGCCGCCCCCGATCGCGTTCAAGGCGAAGAGCGTGAAGGTCACCGCGAGGACCAGCGCCCCCGTGCCGAGCGATAGCCCCATCTGCGCGAGCGAGAGGCCCGCGAGCGGCGCGACCAGCAGCCAGCCACCGGCGACGGCGAGGACGAGCTTGTTGCGGATGGTGTAGCAGCGCGCATCCTCGAGCGCGGCATAGATCATGGCCCCCGTGAAGAAGACGGCTCCACCGATGGCGGCGATCTGGGACAGCATGGCGGTACCTTTCGTTCGGGCGGCGCGCGACCCGGGGGATGGGCCGTGAAATGCGAGTTGCCCGTCGAGATTACCCGCCCCGCACCTGTCCGCGCCATTCGGCCTCTCGGGCTAGGCCATCCGCCGAAGTGGATTAGGCCGAATGGCCTAGTCCGGGTGCCGGGCCACCATGGTCGCGGAGGTGATTCCAAGCCTTCGAGGGGCCCGTTCCAAGGCCATAGAAATGTATTTCCATTTTCTGCCAGCGGGTTGCGAGAGGTCGCGCCTCCCCCGGGCGGCCTAGGCCATCAGGCCGAATTTCTTAACGGGATGTTAACGGGCATCACTGGTGGCACGCCGACCATGGCGACCACCGCTGGCCAGGCCGCCATGAAACAGGCCGCCAGATCACCACTGAACCAAAAGGGACTTCTCAATGACGAACCTCATCGCTCGCTTCAAGAACGACGAATCCGGCGCCACCGCGATCGAGTACGGCCTGATCGCCGGCCTCGTTTCGATCGTGATCATCGCGGGACTGCAACTTGCTGGTCCCGCACTCAATCGCATCTTCCTTGCTGTTGGCAACACCCTGAACGATAACGCGCCTGCCGCTGCCGGCGGCTAAACACATCATGCCACTGGATGGGGGAACGCTCCCCCATCCGTTCTCCTATTCAGCTATTCCGTGTTGGTCGGTCATGTTCGGAAAAAGACAGGCTGCAACCTTTGCGGCAGTAAATACAAAAACTCACGAATTTTCCGTGACGGGGTCCGGATCAATAGCGTCTCGTAGTGCTTGGGGCCCAGAAATACTCGCGCCGGCGAAGCATTTGATACTCAAATCTAATGACTATTACGATTTGAAAGGCTCGATCTTCGCAGCTTTAGTCGAGACAATCGACGTTTCTCAGTTGTCACACATGGATCCCGAAACCGCCCGCGCCAGCGTGCGTAGTGTCGTTGTCGATATCGTCGCGGCCCGCAAGGTGGTGCTGTCCGCCACCGATCAAGAGGACCTGCTCGAGGACATCTGCAACGACGTCCTGGGCCTCGGGCCGCTGGAGCCGCTGCTCGCGCGCGACGAGATCACCGACATTATGGTGAACGGGCCCGACCAAATCTATATCGAGATCGGCGGCAAGGTGGAGCAGGCCCCGGTGCGCTTCCGCGACGCCGACCAGCTTCTCAACATCTGCCAAAAGATCGTGAGCCAGGTCGGCCGCCGGGTCGATGAGTCCTCGCCCATCTGCGACGCGCGCCTGCTCGACGGCTCCCGCGTCAACGTCATCGCCCCGCCGCTCGCCGTCGACGGCACCACGCTGACGATCCGGAAATTCGCCCGCGACCGGCTGACCCTCGACGAGCTCGTCCGCCTCGGCACCATCACGCGGGCCGGTGCCGACGTGCTCCGCATCATCGGGCGCGTGCGCTGCAACGTGCTCGTCTCGGGCGGTACCGGCTCGGGCAAGACAACGCTCCTGAACTGCCTCACCCGCTATATCGACGGCGGCGAGCGGATCGTGACCTGCGAGGACGCGGCCGAACTGCAACTCCAGCAGCCCCATACCGTGCGGCTCGAGACCCGCCCCCCGAACATCGAGGGCGAGGGCGAGATCACCATGCGCCAGCTCGTCAAGAACTGCCTCCGGATGCGGCCCGACCGCATCATCGTAGGCGAGGTGCGCGGTACCGAGGCGTTCGACCTCTTGCAGGCGATGAACACCGGTCACGATGGCTCCATGGGCACGGTCCACGCGAACTCGCCCCGGGAGGCGCTCTCGCGGCTCGAGTCTATGATCACCATGGGCGGCTTCAACCTGCCCGCGCGCACCATCCGCGAGATGATCTCGGGCTCGATCGACGTGATCGTGCACGCCATGCGCCTGCGCGACGGCTCGCGCCGCATCACCCACATCACCGAGGTTCTGGGCATGGAGGGCGACGTGATCACCACGCAGGACCTGATGCTCTACGACGTGCAGGGCGAGGATGCCGATGGCCGCCTGATCGGCAACCACGTCTCCACCGGTATCGGCCGTCCCGCCTTCTGGGACCGCGCGCGGTATTACGGCGAGGAGAAGCGCCTTGCCGAGGCGCTCGACGCCGCCCTCGCGCCTGCAGCCTGAAAGAAGGTCTAGATGTCCGCCGCCGCCCAGCCTTTCCTGGTCTTCCTGCTCACCGCGATGGCCTCCGCGGGCATGCTCTGGGCGCTCTTCAAGCCGCGCCTCGACGGCGGCAGCCGCGCGAGCGACCGCCTCACCGCCGTGGCGAGCGGCCGCAAGCCCGTCCTGCCCGGCGCGTTGAAGGATCGTGGTCGCAAGCAGAGCGTAGAAGACGCGCTCCGCGAGATCGCGGAGAAGGAGACGGGTGCCGACGGCAAGCGCCGCAAGGTGTCGCTGCAACTTCGCATCCGGCAGGCGGGACTCGGCTGGACGCGCAAGACGTTCTACATCTTCGGCCTCGCCTCCGCGCTCTTCGGTTTCCTGCTGGCGACGGTCGCGGCCGGACTCGGGCCGGTGCCGGCGCTCGGCTTCGGTATCGGCTTCGGCCTTCTGGCGCCGAACCTCTACGTCAACCGCAAGCGCGCGCGGCGCATGTCGCGCTTCGTCTCGGAACTGCCCGACGCGCTCGACGTCATCGTGCGTGGCGTGAAATCCGGCCTGCCACTCTCGGACTGCATGAAGGCGATCGCGGCGGAGGCCCCCGAGCCCGTGCGCGCCGAGTTCAAGGCGATCGTCGACGACCACACGATGGGCATGACATTGGCCGATGCGGCCGTGCGGCTCCCGGAGCGGATGCCCGTCCCCGAGGCGACCTTCTTCGCCATCGTCATCGCGATCCAGAGCCGCAGCGGCGGCTCTCTCTCGGAAGCGCTCGGCAACCTTTCGAGCGTGGTGCGCGAGCGCAAGAAGATGAAGAACAAGATCCAGGCGATGAGCTCGGAGGCCAAGGCCTCGGCGATGATCATCGGCGCACTGCCCTTCCTCGTCGGGGGCGCACTGGCCGCCATCGCTCCGGATTATGTCGCGCTGCTATTCTCCAACATCATCGGCAACGTCATCCTCGCCGCATCCGCATTCTGGATGCTGATCGGCATCCTCGTCATGCGCAAGATGATCGCTTTCGACTTCTAGAAGGACCGGGTCATGAACGTCGAGCTTCTCCTCCAGACCTACCGCGAACCGGCCATCGGGCTTCTGGCGGCGGCCGCCGTCACCTGCGGGATCCTGGTCACGCTCTGGCCCTATCTCGTGAGCGACACCCTGGCGCGGCGGATGCGGCTCGTGACCGACGAGGCCGAGCGGATCCGCGTGCGCGAACGCGCCCGACTGAAGGCGGGGGACAAGGTATCGCTCCGGCGCGAGCCCAGGAAGCTTTTCAAGGACATCGTCGAGCGCTTCGGCCTGGCGCAGGAAGCGACCGACGGCGAAATGCGCGCGAGGCTCCGCATGGCGGGCTTTCGCGGCGAGGGGCCGATCATGGCCTTCCTCGCGATGCGTTTCCTGCTCCCGCTCGGCCTCTTCGCCTTCGCCGCGTTCTACGTTTTCGTGCTGATCGATCTCGCTCAGCCCTTCGCGCTGAAATGGGGGATTTGCGTGGTGGCCGCCTGCGCCGGCTATTACGGGCCCGCGATCTACGTGAAGAACCGGATCGACAAGCGCCAGCAGGCCATGCGGCGGGCCTGGCCCGACGCGCTCGACCTGCTTCTGATCTGCGTCGAGTCGGGCATGAGCATCGAGGGCGCATTGCGCAAGGTGGCCATCGAGATCGGCGCGCAATCGGTCGAGCTCGCCGAGGAGCTGAGCCTTACCACGGCCGAGATGTCCTACCTCGCCGATCGCCGCAAGGCGTTCGAGAACCTCTCCGATCGCACCGGCGTGGACAGCATCCGCCAGGCAGTCACGACCCTCGTGCAGGCCGAGAAGCACGGCACGTCGCTGGGGCAGTCGCTGCGGGTGCTGGCACAGGAGAGCCGCGACCTGCGCATGAGCCTTGCCGAGAAGAAGGCCGCTGCCCTGCCCCCGAAGCTTACCGTGCCGATGATCGTCTTCTTCCTGCCCGTCCTCTTCGGCGTGATCCTGGGTCCTGCGGGCATCCAGATCATGAACCTCTGAGCCGCCCTTTCCGGAGCCCGTCATGTCCAGGACCCGTCTTCACGCGTTTCTTTCCGACCGCCGCGGTGGCGTGGCCATCTACGTGGCGCTGGCGATGCCGGTCCTCGTGGGGGGCATGGGGCTCGGTGCGGAAACCGGCTACCGCTACCACAACCAGCGCCTCCTCCAGCACGCCGCCGACTTCGCCGCCCATGCCGGCGCGGTGCACAAGGCCAAGGGCGACGACAAGGACGACATCGACGCCGCCGCGCTCGATGTCGCCCTGGGCTCGGATTACGACGGCGCGGTCGGCACCATCACCGTCAACATCCCGCCCCTTTCGGGCGCCTTCACGGGCGAGCCGACCGCGGTCGAGGTCATCCTGACCGAGACACGGCCGAAGCTCTTCTCGGCGATCTTCGCGGGCGAGGACGACCAGGACGTGGTCATCGCCGCCCGCGCCGTGGCCGCCGTGACAGGCCTGGGTCAGCCCGCCTGCATCCTTGCGCTGAACGAGACCGAATCCGGTGCCGTTACCGTGACCGGAAGCACCACCGCCACCCTGACGGGATGCGCGGTCGCCTCGAATTCGACCGCATCCGATTCTTTCGACATGCAGGGACAGGGCGGCACCTTGACGACCGACTGCGTCCAGTCGTCCGGAGGGGCGGAGACAACTGACAACCTGACGATGACCGAATGCGAGGCTCCCCTCACCAATGCACCGGCGGTCGCTGACCCGTATTACTGGGTCATGGAGCCGCCGGCCTGTCCGGCGGGTGGACCCGGCGGTGGCAATGTGCAGATCGGCAACGGCGGCCAAAACGCTTCTTTGACGACCGTGACGACAGACGAGACGTGGACGCATCCCGACGGGACGGTCCTGAACGTCAAGAAGTTCTGCAACGGCGTCTCGCTGAAGGGGCCCGTGCATTTCGAGCCCGGTGTCTACATCATCGGCAACGGTGATTTTGCGGCCAACAACACCGCTGTCGTGACAGGAGAGGATGTCACCTTCTATCTGGGTCCCTTGGCCTCGGTGAAATTCAACGGCGGCGCACAGTTCGATCTCTCCGCTCCCGAGGACGGGCCCTATTCCGGCATTCTCTTCTTCGGCGCCCGGTCCAACACGCTGTCACACGACATTCTTGGTAACTCCGCCTCAAGCTTCACCGGCGCGATCTACATGCCCGCCGCCGATGTCGAGTTCACCGGAAACTCCGATGGCAGCAACGGCTGCACGCAGGTCATCGCGGACACGATCAAGCTGACGGGCAATTCCGATCTGGCCATCGAATGTGCCGATGACGGAACAGAAGAGATCCTCATCGGGCAAATCATATCGGTAGTGGAATAAGCCGGGTTCCGACGATCAGTCGAATGGAACTTGAACCGACAGCTTCGAAAACCGGCTGAAACCTGTCAGCGGAAGTGGTCAGCACCATGGATCGCGCATGCCACGAGAGACATTGGCAAGCATGATCGTCGATTGGTTCCACGATGCGACACTTTGACGCAACATCGACGAAAATCGCAATTTGGCGAAGGCCTGTTTCTAACCTTCGCAATACTCAATCAAACCAATATCTTGTCGTCCACTCGCTTCTACACACTTCTTCTTAAAATTGAAAAATTTTAATTATCTCATCTTTTGACTGTATTACTTACGATGCCGGTTCGATTGGCAGTAAGAATTTGTTAATCTCGCAACGCGCGGTCCTGTATATTGCGTTCACGACCTTTGTTACGAGTGATTCAGACGAGAACCATTATGTTTGACGCAGGTAGGCGTAGTGCCGCAGTACGGGCCATCCCCAAGATTTTCGATGTGCCGGGCGAAGAGGCCGATCATCCGGATCCGAACCGGCTCCGTGCCGCAAAAGGGGGCCGGACCGCGCTGATCGCCGACGACGATGAATTCTTCCGAATGGCGCTCGGGGTCATCCTTACACAGCGGCTGGGTTTTTCGGAGGTGATCGAGGCGACCTCCCTCGACGATGCCGTCGATCTCCTCTCCCGTCACGACGAGATCGCGCTCGGGGTCTTCGACTTGGACATGCCCGGCATGAAGAGCGCTTCCAGCCTGCGCGCCGTACGCGAGGAATTCGCCGACCTCAAGATCACGGTGATTTCCGGTTCACGGCGGCGGGACGATATCCTCATGGCACTGACCAGCGGCGTGCACGGATACGTCCCGAAGAGCCTGGGCGCCACCCAGATCTTCCATGCGCTGTCGATGGTGCTCGAGGGACTGATCTACGTGCCGCAATCGATCACCATGATCGAGGTGGAGGAGGCGCGCGAACCGGCCCCCGTCCGACCGACCCTCGAGGGCCTGACGCCGCGCCAGAAGGAGGTGCTCGAACTTCTGGTTCTGGGCAAATCGAACAAGGAGATCGCCCGCCGGCTCGATCTGGGCGAGGGCACCGTGAAGGTCCATATGTCCGCCCTGTTCCGGAACCTCGGAACCGCCAGTCGTTCGGCCACGGCCGCGCTCGGCGGCAAGCTTCTCGGCGGCTGAAGATGAGTGTCACCCTCGATGCCGATGAACGCGCCCGGGCGCCCGGCGATGCACGGATCATTCCGTTGGCCGCGATTTTCTCTCTCACGTTGCTTCTGGCGATCGTCCTGCTCGTCGGCAGTCTGAGACAGAACGTCTCTGCCACGTCCCCGACCGGTTTCGAACTCGATACCCTGGTCGAGACGAGGACCGTGACGTGGGAGATCCTCGACAGGGTGCGAACGGCCGAGATTGCCGGGCTTCGCTATGCCGCGACCGGGGAGGCGCATTTCCTCGACCTGCGGGAATCGGCTTTCGCCGGCGTTCCCGCGAGGCTCGACCGATTGCATCGGCTGACCGAGGGAACGGCCTTCGACTTCGAAGCCGAACACCTAGCCGAGCGGATCCGCGACCGCATGACCACCCCCCCGTTGTCGCTCGCCGCTGCCGACACGGAAGCCTTCGACGAAATCCTGGGGCTCGCGGATACTCTTCTCGTCACCGAAAGCACGATCATCGACGACTATGTCCAGGCGGAAAGGCAAACGACGCAATCCTTCCGACGCACGATCGTTCGGCTCGAAGCGCTCGTGGTCGTGCTGAGCCTTGTCTTCGGAATCGTCGGCTTCGCCTATGTCCGTCAGACCCGCCGCGCCGCGCGCGATCTCTCCCGGGCGCGCAGGGCGGCCGAGCTGGCGCTTCACCGCGCCGAGGACGCGAACCAGGCCAAGACGGAGTTCCTGGCCTCGATGAGCCATGAGATCCGCACTCCCCTGAACGGGATCATCGGCTATTCCGAGCTGATCTCCGACACCGAACTCGACGCGGTGCAACGCCGCTACCTCGAACGTGTGCAATTCGCGGGATCGTCGCTGTTGTCCACGGTGAACGATATCCTCGACTTCTCGAAGATCGAGGCGGGATGCGTGCAGCTCCGCGACCAGTCCTTCTCGCTGCCGCCGCTCATCAACAATGCCATCTCGATCGTCGCCGATCAGGTGGAGCGCAAGAGTTTGACGCTCGATCTCGATCTGTCTTCCGATTTGCCGGAAGTGCTCGTCGGCGACGAGACCCGCATTCGGCAGGTACTCCTCAACCTCCTGAACAATGCCTCCAAGTTCACCGAGACCGGTGGAATTCGCGTATCCGTCGACCGCGTCGACCTCATCGCGGGGCCCGGAATCCGGTTCGTCGTCGAGGATACCGGTATCGGCATCGCGGAGGATCAGGTCGATCGGCTCTTCGACGAGTTCTACCAGGTCGGCCAGGCGAGGATGTCGCGTTTCGGGGGAACGGGACTGGGGCTCGCCATATCCAAGCGACTGGTCCGGGCGATGGGGGGCGAGATCGGGGTCCGGAGCCGACCCGACGAAGGATCGGCCTTCTGGTTCACCGTTCCGGCCCGTCTGCCCCGCACCGGTCGCGACCCCATCCCGGCTGCGCTCGCCGATCGGCAGCCCTCATCGGGTCCGGGTGGTCGCATCCTTCTCGTCGAGGATCTCGAATATAACCGTGATCTGGCCATGGCGATCCTGACCGAAGCCGGACACGACGTCGAGACCGCACGTAACGGGGCCGAGGCAGTCGCTATGGTCCGTTCCGGAAATTACGATCTGGTCCTGATGGATATCCAGATGCCGGTGATGGATGGGCTTACGGCCGCGACGCAGATCAGGGCCCTCGACAATCGAAGCCGTGATGTTCCCATCCTCGCCATGACAGCGAACGTCCTGCCCCATCAGATCAAGATGTTCGGCGAAACCGGCATGAACGGGCACGTGTCGAAACCGTTTCGCAAGGGGGAACTCCTCGAGAAGGTGTTTGCGTCCTTGCGACGCGCCGATCGTCGGATCGCGGCGGTTCCGTTACCGGAAACGGACGCAGAAACGATCTCGATCGAAGCCTTGCTCGGGCCGGAAAAGGTCGCAGCCGCGCGGGCGGACCTGAGCAAGCGGATCGCCGAGATCTTCGACGGCCAGTCCCGGATTCCATCACGCCACGACCTCGCCCGGAACGCACATGCGTTGATTTCTCTCTCGGGCATGCTGGGGTTCACGAATTTCGCGGAATCCTGCGTGGCGCTCGAAGAAGCCTGCCGGGACGGCAAGGACATCGATGTCGCTTTCCATCGCGCATCGTCCGCCGCGATCGAGATCCAGTCACGGTCTGCCGCCTGAAAGCGGTTCCACGAAAGCGGGATTGCGGCCCGGTCGAACTTTACCCCATCTCCGGACCGGGCCTCATGCGAGCTTCCGGGGTGGTTCCCGCAGACCACCGAGCTGATCCGCTGCCGGCTCCGTGGACGCCAGATCGATATCGAACGGCGGCTCACCCGAGATAGCCCAGGTTCGAGGGATGACCGTTCGGATCGTGGATGGGGTCGTACGACGGCGCCTGCCCCTTACCCTACGTCCATCTTGCGCGGGTCCGTCATCACCCGCCCATGGCACGGTCAAAACTTTTTGCCGCATTGCAGCGTATCCCGCTTGTAGTTCTGCGCTGCAGCGTTACCTGAGGGTCAACAGCGCGCAACTACCCTTTCCCCCGACCCTCCAGAAGGAGATTTGACATGGCTACGAAGCAGAACACCAAATCCGCCGCCAACGACATCCAGAACCTGTTCGACCCGCAGGGCTACCAGAACGTCTTTAAGACGATGGCCAGCTCGAACGAGCGCCTGACGCAAGTCATGGTCGACACCGGCACCCGCTCGACCGACATCTTCAGCGAGGCCATGAAGGAAGGCTTCGAGAACATGCGCGAGTTCGCCCAGGTTCGTGACGAGCCCGCCGCTTACGGTCAGGCCTACGGCACGTTCGTGCAGAAGCAGATGGAACTCGTCATGCGCACCGCGCAGGATTTCGCCGGCGTGACGCAGGAAGCCGCCCGCCATTCCGCGGACATGGCCTCCGAGACCGGCCGCGAGATCGCCGACAAGGCCATGGCCAATGCCGAGAGTGCCGCCGACAAGGCCGGCTCCGCGGCGAAGAAGGCCGCCTGAACCGACCGGCCGGTCTGCGGACCGGCTGATCGACGGAAAGACGAACGGCGGGCTCGGCGACGGGCCCGCCGTTTTCGTGTCCGACGCGAAAACATCTCCCCTCGATACGTGAGCGCCCCCTGCTCCGTCGATCCAGCGCGCTTATGCCGAGGTATGTGTCGGACGCCGAGCGCCGGGCCCGCTTCGGCTTGCCGTCGAGATGTGCCCTCGGGATCGATGCCCGCCCCTCCCGCCGGGAATGTACTCGTTGCAACCCAGAGCGCCGTCGGGACCGCCTGGTCGAGATCGACCCACCAGCCACGCATCGAGACGGACGCTCGCCCAAAGGGTAGCCACCGGCTCCGGCGGCTGGCGCGACGGTCCCCCAGGCGTCCATTCATGTTTTCTTTTCCAACTGCCGATAGGTCCCGAGCGGTATTTGCAGATCGAACGGTTTTCCATCGTGAAAGACATTCCGTCATCCCGGATCGCGGCGCTGCTTCCGGCGGGCTGTCAGTTCACCGTCGATCCCGAAGGCAACATCCATGACTGGCCCGACGCCGCCGAGGATTTCTTCGGCCTTGGCGCCCACGACGCGATAGGTCGGCCGCTGGCAGGGATCCTGCCAGATTTCGGTAGCGCTCCGGATGCGTGGCGGGAGACCCGGGTGCGGCGGGGCGGGGACGTGACCACGGCGCTCTACCGGACCGGCCCGGCGTCGGAGGACGGCCGGATCGCGGTGGCCGTCCTCGAACACGTGGCGCCGCGTCCCGTCCCGTCCCCATCGGACGAGACGGACCGGATGGCCCGCCTTCTCGTCGCCAGCATCGTGGATTACGCGATCTACATGCTCGATCCCGAGGGCCATGTGGCGAGCTGGAACATCGGGGCCGAACGGGCCAAAGGATACCGCGCCGAGGAGATCGTCGGCCACCACTTCTCCTGCTTCTATCCCGAGGACCAGCGGGCCCTCGGCGCGCCCGCCACGGCGCTCGAGACGGCCCGCCGCGCGGGGCGGTTCGAGGCGGAGGGCTGGCGGCTGCGCAAGGACGGGTCGCGCTTCTGGGCCATGGTGGTCATCGACGCGGTCTACGACGAGGCGGGCGCGCTGATAGGCTTCGCCAAGATCACGAAGGACTGCACCGAGCGCAACCGCGCCGAGGCGGAGGCCAGGTCGAGCGAGCGGAAATTCCGCCTCCTCGTCCAGGGGGTGACCGACTACGCGATCTACATGCTCGATCCCGAAGGCCGTGTCGCCAACTGGAACGCGGGTGCGGAGCGCGCGAAGGGATATGCCGAGACGGAGATCCTCGGCCGGCACTTCTCGGTCTTTTACGAGGCGGGGGACCGGGCCGACGGGCTGCCCGCAAAGGCCTTGCGGACCGCGCGGGAGGCCGGACGCTACGAGGGGACGGGCTGGCGGCTGCGCAAGGACGGGTCGCGCTTCTGGGCGAACGTCGTCGTCACGGCGATCTACGACGGCGCCGATCTCATCGGCTTTGCCAAGATCACGCGCGACATCTCGCGCCAGAAGGCCGACGAGGAGCGGCTCGCCGCCCTGATCGCCGAGCAGCGCGACACGACGCGAAAGCTCGAGGCGGCGGTCCGCGCGGCCGAGGTGGCGAGCGTGGCCAAGAGCACCTTCCTCGCCAACATGAGCCACGAGATCCGCACGCCGCTCAACGGAATCCTCGGCATGACCGAGCTCGTGCTCGATTGCGACCTCGCCCCCCGCCCGCGCCAGTTCGTGGATACGATCGCGTCCTCGGGCGACGCGCTCCTGCGGGTGCTCAACGACGTGCTCGACTTCTCGAAGATCGAGGCCGGCGCCATCGTTCTCGATCCGGTGTCCTTCGATCTCCGCGATCTTTGCGAGCAGGTCGCGATCCTGCACGAGCCGGGCGCGCGGAAGAAGGGCGTCGAGGTGATCGTGGATTGCGGGGCCGAGATCCCGGCGCGGATGAGGGGGGATGCGGGCCGGATCCGCCAGATCGTGAACAACCTCGTCGCGAACGCCGCGAAGTTCACCCATGCGGGCCATATCCTCGTCGCCGTGCGCCCGGCGGAGATGTCGGGCGGGAGGCCCGTCTGGCGGATCGAGGTCACCGATACCGGGATCGGCATCCCCGCCGACAAGCTCGAGACGATCTTCGAGGCGTTCAGCCAGGCGGAAAGCGCGACGACGCGGCTTTACGGCGGGACGGGCCTCGGTCTCACGATCTCGAACCGCCTGGTCGAACTGATGGAGGGTCGGATGGGGGTGCGGGCGGCCAACGGTGGCGGGACGACCTTCTGGGTCGAGTTGCCGCTCGATCCGGTCGCGGACCCGGCCCCCGGCGAGACGGCGGCCGATGGGGGACTTGCGCCCTCGCCCATCCTCATCGTCGACGACAACGAGGTGAACCGCCTGATCCTTTCCGAGCAATGCCGCGCCTGGGGCCTCGCGCCGGAGACGGCGGTGGACGGCGCCGACGCGATCGCGAAGCTCGGCGCGGCGGCGCGGGCGGGGCGGCCGTTCCCGCTGATCCTGCTCGATTACCACATGCCCGGCCTCGACGGGATGGCCGTGGCCGAATGGCTGGAGCGCGAGGCACCGTCGGCCCACGGGATCGTGGTGGTCCTCTCCTCGGGCGACGACGACGCCACGATCTCAGCCTTTCGCGCGCGAGGCGTGCAGGACTACCTCGTCAAGCCGGTCCGCCAACGCCGCCTCTTCGAAAGCCTCGCCGCCCTCACGCGGAGCGCGGGGGCGCTGCCCGCACCGGCCGGAATGGCCGATGGTCGCGACATTCCACCCGGCCCGGTCGCGGCGCGGCGATCGGTCCTCGTGGCCGAGGACAACAAGGTCAACTGGATGGTCGTCAGCGGTTTCCTGAAGGCCGAGCCCTTCGATCTGACTTGGGCGGTCGATGGTCCGGGCGCCGTCGAGGCGCTCCGCGAGCGGCATTTCGATGCCCTGCTCCTCGACGTCTCGATCCCCGGCTATGACGGGTTCGAAGTCGTGCGGCGGATCCGGGCGCGCGAGTCCCAGGAGGGCCTGCCGCGGCTGCCCGTCATCCTGCTGACCGCGCACAGCTATTCCGACAGGACCTCGGAGATCGCCACGCACGACGTCGACGCGATCCTGCTCAAGCCCACGCGGAAGGCCGAGCTTCTCGAGACGCTCCGGCGATATCTCTAGGCCACGCTGCCGAACTGCCCCGCATAGAGCGCCGCCTCGGTGCGGTTCCGCACGCCGAGCTTGCGCAATATCGAGCGCACGTGGACGCGGACGGTCCCGTCGGTGATGTTCAGCTCCGACGCGATCGTCTTGTTGCAATTGCCGACCGACAGACGTTGGAGGATCACCCGTTCCTGGTTCGTCAGGTGTTGGACAGTCTCCGGAAACGCGGCGACGGCCGGATGCGCCGGTAGGATCTCGCCCAGGAGGCGACGGGGCAGCACGCAGGCTCCCGCCTGCACCGGATGCAGGACCTGCTTCAGCACCTCCACCGGCGTGTCGGGGCCCAGGATCGCTCCGATATCGCGCACGAAACGGTGCAGTTCGACCGCCAGGGTCTCGCCACGGAGCAGCAGGATCACCTTGTCGAGCGCCACGCCGCGGGATTTCAGCCGATCTAGGACCGCGCCGCACCGTCGCGCGCAGCTCACTTCCCACACGACGATCTCGCCCGGGCCGGGATCCTCGGTCTCGAAACGGCTGGCGTCTTCCAGGGAGGAGATGGTGCAGGCGGCCTCGGCGAGCGATCCCTCGAGATAGGCGCGCACGAGATTGCTGTCGCTGATGATGCAGATGGTCTCGATCATGTCATGGATCCACTCGCTACGGATGGCACTTCCGGGCCGCGGCCCGGAACGTCGGGCCCATGCTCGGGTAAATTCCTATCCGAAACGCGAATGAGCGAGAAAGATTTTTCGATTTCAGGTTGATAGACAGATACAAAACGATCCTGTGCCGAGTATTGTATCTTCTTTTGAAAGGAGCGCCGCAACCACAGGATTAATATTCCGCTTTCATTATACTCAGGCGCGCGAACTGGAATAACAATTCGTTCATAGTTAATTCGTTTAGGAAGAATTTATCGGTTTTCTTCGGTCGGAATATGCCGAAACACCCTTTGTTCTTCCGGTTGAATACCTGAAACGCCGACGCCCTTTCCGTTTCAAATAGAGTTCGGGCCAGATCGCTATTCGTTCCGAATGGAACACTGCACGATTCGCAGATGGATTAAGCCCGGGGGATTTTTCAGAAAACTCTCGTCAATTCGTCTTCGAGAGAACTCCCATGCCCGCTGGCCGTTCCGGATTTTTCGAGACTTCCCTCGCGCCCGCCCGCTCCGGCGATGCGGTCGCCGGGACCCGTCCGGACGCCATCACGCATGCCCGCGCCGAGATCGGTTCCGGCAGCTCCGCCGATGTCCGAACCGGCGCCGCACCCGACACCGAACCCTAGACCGCCGCCCTGCCCGAGTTCGAGCCCGTGCCCGAGGTCGGGACGGAGCCGTCCGACGGCGCCGCGTTCGAAGCCCCTTTCTGTACCTGTCAGTATCGAGTCCGCCATGTCCCTCCCCCTCGTCTTTCAAGAAACCGATTTCCTGATCCTCGACACCAATGACGGAACCGTTCTGCGCAGCGCCGAGCAGCCCGAGCCGACCGCGTCCAACGATCCCGCGGGGCACGACGCCCTGGGCCTGCGCCCCGGCTATTCGGGCGCGGGCTACGTGGATCTGAACGGGGGCGCGGAAGCCAAGTTCAGCATCGTCGTGCCGGGTGCCGAGATCGAGCCCGGAACGTCCTATTCGCTCGTGATGAAGGTCGCGAACGGCAGCACGGCATCGCGGCCCGTCACGATCCTGAACGGCGGAACCGAGGTGGGAACGGTCGCCGACACCAGGACCGGCGCCTGGACGCAATGGCGCACGGAGACGATTGAGGTCGCGCTGGCGGAGACGGACGCCAACGGCGACTACGTCCTGACCTTCGTGCAGACCGAGTCGCAGGGTCCCAATTTCGACGCCGTGGCCCTCGTCCCCGCGGGGGAGAGCTACAGCTTCCTCGATCCGGTCTTCGAAGGAGAGGCTGAGTTCGACGTGATGGCGGGCCGGACCGAGATCGGACGCGTCCTCGCGACCGATGCGGACGGGCAGGATGTCGGCTACGCGATCACCGGCGGCGCGGACGCGGCGCTCTTCGCCATCGACCCCGAGACCGGCACGCTGTCGTTCCTGACCGCCCCCGTTTACGACGCGGCCGAGACCGGCAATGCCTACGCGGTCGAGGTGACCGCGACCGATGCCGCCGGCGCCAGCACGACGCAGACCGTCGCGGTCAGCGTGGCCGAGCGCTTCGAGCCGATCTACATCCAGGCCGAGAGCGGCACGCTGACCTCCACGGCCACCGGCAGCCGGTTCCTGACCCAGACCAACGAGGCCACCGAGGGCCAGAACGCCATCGACGCGTTCGGCCTGCGCCCGGGTTACAGCGGCGAGGGCTATCTCGATTTCGGCAGCACGGGAGACGCGGTGAGCTATACCGTCGACCTGCCCGAGGCGGGCAGCTACGCGCTCCACATCCGTTATGCCGGCACCAACACGCGCACTGCACAGGTCCGCATCGACGGAGAGGTCGCGGCGACCGTCGCCTTCCCCGACACGACCGGGGACGACGGCTCGCAGGCCTTCAACAACTGGGCGGTCCAGACCGTGACGATCGACCTCGCCGAAGGGGCGAACGCGATCGAGCTCTTCCTCCATGCGGGCTTCGGGCCGAATGTCGACGCGCTGGCGATCACCGCCCTGGGCGATACCCCCGACTTCGCGCCCCGCTTCACCGCGCCGGGCGCCTTCGCGCTCGACGAGACGACGACCGAGATCGGCACCGTCATGGCGACCGACGTGGTCGAGGACACGCGCGGCGGCGGCACGCCTGGCCCCGTGAGCTATGCGATCACCGGCGGCGCGGATGCCGAGCTCGTCCGGATCGACGCCGTGACCGGCGCGCTGAGCCTACTCGAGGCGGCCGATTTCGAGGCGAAAGACAGCTATTCCATCGAGGTGACCGCCTATGACGCGGTCGGCAACGGCACGTCCCAGTCCGTGAGCGTCTCGGTCGCTGATATCGACGAGGCCCCGAGCGTGCCGCTCTATGCGGGCGCATCGATCCTCGCTTCCGACATCGCCGCCGGTACCGTCCTCGGCACCGTGACGGCCACCGATCCCGAGGGCGCGGAGATCTCATACACGCTGAGCGATCCGCGCTTCGAGATCGCGGGCGGGCAGATCTTCGTGGCTGAAGGCGCCGTCTTCGCCACGGGCGAGGCGATCGCGCTGACCGTCACCGCCTCCGACGGCACGCTGAGCGCGCAGAGCGAGATCGCCCTCGCCGTCGAGGCGCCCGTGACCCCCGAGACGCCCGACATCGTGCGCGACGTGCTCTTCTCCGAGGCCGACCTCTCGAGCTATGCCGGCACCCAGGACGGCGGGAGCGACGTCGTCGTTTCCGAGGACGGCGCCGCGCTCTCGCTCAACGACAACAACTGGAAGCGCGCGGCCCTCGGCGAGGCCTACGAGATCACCGCGACCTCGCGGCTCTCCGTCGACATCCAGATCGGCGCGAACGCGCCCGAGCTCGTCGCCGTGGGCTTCGATCTCGACAACGATCCGTTCGACACCGACCAGAGCCTCTATCTCCTCGACGGGACGGACGGGCAGTCCCGCTTCCTCGACCTCAAGGGCAGCGGAACCGATCTCGGCGATGGCTGGGTGCGCTACGTCATCGACCTCTCCGCCCACGCGGGCAAAAGCATCGATACGCTCGTCTTCGTCTCCGACGACGACAGCGCCTCGCGCGACGGCTTGGGCTCGGTGACCTTCTCGAACGTGCAGCTCGTCGAGGACGGCGTCGCGGAGCCGGGCAACGCGGCCCCGGCCGTGATCGGCGGCGGTCTCGTGGATATCGACGTGGACGAGGGCGGCGCGGTCGAGATCGACCTGCCCTTCGTCGACCCCGAGGGCGCGGCGCTCAGCTACACGTTCGCCGTCACCGATGCGGACGGCACCGACGTGACCGCCCTCTTCCCCGACCTCGCCATCGACGGCGCGGCGATCACCGGCACCCTGCCCCGCCGTCCCGGCAGCTACACCGTCACGGTCACCGCCGATGACGGCGCGGAGGCGAACGCGGTGACAAGCGACAGCTTCGCACTGACCATCGCCGACGTGAACGACGCGCCCGTGGCGACCGACGCGGCGCTCGAGCCCTATTTCGGCGCGGTCGACGCGGCCTTCGAGGCGATCGACGTGGCCTCCTTCGCGTCCTACTTCACCGATCCCGAAGGCGGCGAGCTGGTTCTCGGCATCGATCCCGCCACCCTGCCCGCGGGGCTCTCCTTCGACCCCGCGACCGGCCTCATCACCGGCACGCCGGTTGCGGGCGGCAGCTACGACGTGGTCGTGACCGCGACCGATCCGGGCGGGCTCACCGCGCGCCTGACGATCAACCTCGACATCGAAGGCGAGGCCGGGCCGGAGGTCTTCACGATCGAGGCCGAGGATTTCACCGGCCTGGATGACGCGCAGAACTTCTACACCGCGGCGGCCGTGGGCGCCTCGGGCGACCAGCTCATTCGCACGAACGTGCACCGCGCGGGCAGCGTCACCACCGATCTCTCGGCGGGCGGGGTTCCGGACGGCTACTATACGCTGTCGATCACCGTCTACGACGAGACCGACGGCGCGGCGCGCTTCTCGATCTACGTGGACGGGGCGACGATCGTCGACGAGGCGAGCTTCGACGACGCGGGCACCTGGCTCAACGGGGACGGCGTGACCGGCCGCGGCAATGGCGGCCAGGCGGGCAACCGCAAGACCATCACCTTCGACACCGTAATCCGCGTCGAGGCCGGCACCGTGCTGACCCTGACCGGGCAGGCCGATGGCGAGGCGCTGCGCATCGACCAGATCGCGCTCACCGCCGCCGAGCCGGTGAACCTCGCGCCGGAGGCGCCGGTGCTCGAGGGCACCCTCGTGGCCGAGAACGCGCCGGGCGCCGTGATCGGAACCCTCTCCTCCGTCGATCCCGACGGGGACGCGGTCACCTTCTCGACCGACGACGCGCGCTTCGTGATCGAGGGGACCACGCTGCGGCTCGCCGACGGCGTCGCGCTCGACCACGAGGCGGAGGAGACTGTCTCCGTCGTGGTGACGGCGACGGACGCCACGGGTCTGTCGCAAAGCGCGACCCTCGCCATCGACGTGGCCGACGTGAACGAGGCGCCGCGCCTCGCCGAGGGCGCTGCCCTTCCCGCGCTCGAGCTCGGCGCGGGCACCGGCGGGTCGGTCGACCTCGCCGCGGCGCTCGGCGCCACCGATCCCGACGGGGACGCGGTCCTCTACGGCGCGCGCCTCGCGGGCGGCGCACCGCTGCCGGCAGGTCTCACCGTCGAGAACGGCATCCTCACGGTGGCGGGCGACGTGGCGCGCGGGAGCTACGAGATCGAGGTCTTCGCCACCGACGGAGAACTGGAGTCGGAATCCGTCTCCTTCACCGTCGAGATCGGCGACGCGCCCGATTTCGAGCCGATCACGATCCAGGCCGAGGACGGCACGCTGACGCTGCTCGACGACGGCAGCAACACCAACGTCACCGTCGTGCGCGATCCGGACAACCTGGAAAGCAACCCCGCCCTGTCGAACGGCCTGCGTCCGGACTTCACCGGAGACGGCTATCTCGATTTCGGCGACACGGCCGGCGACAGCATGGCCTTCTCGGTGAGCGTGCCGAGCGCGGGCATCTACGAATTTGCCATCCGCTATGCCAGCAATTCCGACCGGCCGCTCTCCTTCACCGTCAACGGCGAGGCGCAGACCCTGCCTTTCGCGGCGACCGGCACCAACGTCGCGGGACCCACGGAAGGGTTCAACAACTGGGACGTCCAGACGGTCAGCGTCGCGCTGCAAGCCGGCGAGAACACCTTCTCGCTCGCCATCCCCGCAGGGGCCACGACCGGGCCCAACATCGACGCCATCACGATCACCCGGCCCCAGACCGACACATCGGCGGATGCCGATGACCAGCCGCTCTTCCTCAGCGGTCCGGACACCGACCTGAACGAGACCCAGGCCGCCTCGATCAACTTCAACCTCGCGGGGATCGACGCCGACATCGTCCGGACGGAGATCAGCTTCGACGGCGGCATCACCCGCCAGGAGGTCTTCCCCGATGCCGATGGCGACCTGGTCGTGGACGGCTCCGCCCTCGCGCCCGGCAGCTACACCGCGATCGCCTACGTGACCGACGCGGCGGGCAATGTCGCGAGCACCACCATGAGCATCGTGATCGCGGAGGCCGAGGTCGAGTCCCCGGCCGCCTTCACCATCCAGGGCGAGGACGCGACCCGTGTCTTCGTCGACGATACCGGCCTGCCCACCGACGGCGCGTTCACCCGCGTGGTGGATGCCGAGAATCCCGATGCGTTCGGCAATTTCCGCGCCGGCGCCGTGGGCAATGCCTACATGGATTTCGGCTCCAATCCCGGCGACGCGATCACCTTCACAATCGAGGCGCCGCGTGCCGGCACCTACGAGGTGGCGTTCCGCTACGCCAATGGCGGCACCGCGAACCGCCCGCTCGAGCTCAGCGTGAACGGCGATGACGGGGCGCTCCTGGACTTCGCGCCGGGCCCCGTCGTGGGGACCGGGACCACGGCCAATGGCTGGGAATCCTGGGTCGTCCAGAAAGTCGAGGTCACGCTCGAGGCGGGGGTGAACCAGATCCGTCTGGAGATGCCCGCGGGCGCGACCGGCGGGCCCAACATCGACGAGGCGACCTTCACCTATCTCGAGGAGGACACGTCCGAACCCACGCCCTTCTCCGTCACGATCGAAGCGGAGACCTTCGTGGTCGCCGACCAGGGCACGGCCGACACCGTCGCGCGCAGCGCGGCCAATCCCGAGCCTCGCGACCTGCCCCGCGACGCGGACGGCAACGGCATCTGGGACGGCGCCACCGGCACCGGCTATCTCGACATGGGCAGCCAGGTGGGCGACGCGGCGCGCTTCACCGTGGACGTGCCCGAAGCCGGCACCTACACGCTCGCCATCCGCTACTCGAACGGCGGCGGCGGCGCCAACGGCGACCGTCCGATGACGCTCTCGGGCGCGGGCGAGACGCTCACCGTCTCCTTCCCCGGAACCGGCGTCGAGGGCTGGGACAATTGGCAGGTCGTGGAGGTCGAGGTCGATCTCGTGGCCGGGTCGAACACGCTGACGCTCGCCAACACGCTTGCCAGCGGTCCGAACCTCGACAACGTCACGATCAGCCGCGGCGATCCCGACGCCGAGACGCGCGACATCGTCCGCTTCGAGGAGGTCGTGAAGATCAACTTCGAGCCGGCGGAGGACCAGGGCTTCCAGGGCCTGCCGGCGGGCTACGCGACGCCCGCGGGCTACCTCGCCGATACCGGCGCGGCCTTCGGCGATCGCGGCAACGGCTTCTCCTATGGCTGGGTGAGCGAGGCGAGCGTGGCCGACGGCACCGCCAACGGCACTACGCCCCAGGCCCAGCCGGCGAACGCCCACTGGTACAAGGGCACCGTCTCGGACGCCTCCGACCTGCAGAAGACCTACGCCCATTTCGAGTATCCGGGGGCTCAGGGCGACATTTCCCGCGCCTGGGAGATGGCGCTTGAGAACGGCACCTACCAGGTGACGCTCTCGGTGGGCGACACCGCGGGCGCCTTCGACAGCCTCTACGCGATCAATGTCGAAGGGCAGAACTTCATGCCCGACTGGGTTCCCGCCAATTCGATCGACGGCGCGCTCGAGGGCGGCTTCCGCTCGACCCTCGTCACCGGCATGGTCACCGTCGAGGACGGACGCCTCACGATCGACTCGATCGGCGGCCAGAACACCGAGATCCAGTATCTGGAGATCGAGCGCGTCCCCGACATCACCCCCGATGACGGCCAGAGCGCGGATCAGAATTACTCGCGCTTCGTGGCTCCCGTGGCGGCGACGAATGACGGTCAGGTCTCGATCGCGCTCGGTGCGGACGGTGCGCTGCCCACGGGCATCGATCCCACCGCGTCCTTCGTGATCGGCGTCGAGCTGACCGGCGGCGACCAGCGCGGGCCGAACGTGGCCTATGTCGACAACGTGGTCCTGGTGAACACCCTGACCGGCGAGGAGGTCGCGATCGACGTCCAGGTCAGTGGCGGCGCGGATTCGCTCACCATCCGTCCGCTCGCCGATCTCGACGAGAACACGAGCTACACGCTCAAGATCCGCGACGTGGTCGATCTCGGCTCGGTGACGGATCCGAACGCGCCCCTGCGCCAGATGCAGGATCTGACCACCACCTTCGTCACCGGGGAGACGCCCGAGGACGTGGCCCGTGAGGTCGCCTTCGACACGGCGACGCTGCTCGACGGCTTCGCCGACGGGGCCTTCGGCTACACCTCGATCGAGTTCGGTCCGGACGGCAAGCTCTACGTCGCGACGATCATGGGCGACGTGCATCGCTGGGACGTGAACGCCGACGGCTCGATCGACCGCACCTCGCAGGAGACGCTCTCGCTCGACTATCTCAACGAGGACGGCGGCCGGCGCGGCATCATCGGCTTCGTCTTCGACCCCGAGGATGCGAACACGATCTGGATCACCGACAACGCCCCGATCCCGCGGGAATCGAAATCCTTCGACATTGCCGAATTCTCCGGCCGGATCAGCAAGATCACCCTGGGCGAGAACGGCGATTTCGGCACCGCGACGGCCGAGGCCTTTGCCTCCGGCCTGCCGCGCTCGGGCGGCGACCACCTGACCAACAGCCTCGAGTTCCGTGCCAATCCCGCTGCGGGACAAACCGGAGAGCCGGCCTACCTGCTCTATCTGACGCAAGGCTCCAACAGCGCGGGCGGCTCGCCCGACGCCGCCTGGGGGCTGCGTCCCGAGCGTCTGCTCAACGCAGCCGTCCTCGAGGTGGACCGCACCAAGGAGCCGCCCGCGGGAGGCTTCGACCTCCGCACCGAACCGCTCGTCGACGACAACCCGATCTCGACCTCTCCGGCCGACGAGTTCAACGAGGACGGCACCTATCCGGGGTTCTACAACCCCTATGCCGACGACGCGCCGGTGAAGATCTTCGCCACCGGGGTGCGCAACGCCTACGACCTCGTCTGGCATTCGAACGGGAACCTCTACCTGCCCACGAACGGCACGGCCTCGGGCGCGAAGACGCCCCAGGATCCGGACCAGGCGGATTTCGACACGACGATCACCAACTCGCCCAAGCAGTACGACTACTTCTTCACGGCGACGGAGGGCGGCTATTACGGCCATCCCAACCCGCTGCGCGACGAATGGATCCTGAACGGCGGCAACCCGACGGACGGCGCCGATCCGAACGAGGTCGTGGGCGGCAATGACGGCAACCGCAACACCGACGGCTACGCGCCCGGCGTGCAGCCGGACGAAGCCTACGACGTCGAGGGCATCTACAATCTCGGCTACAACCGCTCGCCCAACGGGGTGACGGAATATACCGGCAACGCCTTCGGCTCGAACCTCAAGGGCGCGGTACTCTTCGTGCAGTTCTCGGTGGGCGACAACGTCCGCGTCATCAACGTGGACGAGACCGGCGCGATCACCGGCGACGACGTGCTGCGCCGTCCCGACGGATCGGTGATCGACAATTACATCGACCCGCTCGACATCATCGAGAACCCGGTGACCGGGCAACTCTACCTGATGACGCTGAACCGCGGCACCGGGGCGAGCCAGCTCATCCTGCTCACGCCCGCCCCGGGCGGGGTGACCCAGGATCTCAGCGCCGACGAGACCGGCGACCTCGCGCTTCTCGCTTTCGACGTGAGCGATCCCTCGGCCGCGATCTTCGAGGTCACCGGGCTCGACGACGACATCACCGCGCTCCGCGTGTCCTTCGACGGCGGCCCCGCGACCACCGTGACGCTCGATGCGGAGAACCGCTTCACCATCGACCTGTCGGATCTCGAAGGCGAGATCCGCGCGGTGTTGGAGGTGACCGACGACGCCCTGAACACCGCGGCCGCCGCGACCGACTTCACCCTCGGCGAGGCGCCCCAGGCCGACTATCTCTCCCTCCTCACGATCCAGGCCGAGGACCGCACGCCGGGCGACGGCACCGCGGTCCTGCTGCCGACCTCTCCGGAGGCGCAGATCGTGATCCGCGACGCGTCCAACCTCGAGACCACCTCGGGTCTCGAATACGGTCTGCGCGCCGGCGCCTTCGGGGTCGACGGCAACACCGACAATTCCGACGGTGTTCTCGGGGGTTATGCGGATTTCGGCTCCACCAATGCCGATTTCCTTACCTTCGCCTTCGACGTCTCTCCGGAGAATGCGGGCGACGCGATCCTGCGCTTCCGTTATGCCAATGGCGGCACCGCGGATCGTCCGCTCCAGGTCGAGGTCAACGGCACCATCGTCACGCTGGCGCCTTTCGCGCCCACCGGGACGGGCGAGGCCGCCTGGAGCACCTGGCAGATCGTCGAGGTCCCGGCGACCCTCGCCGGGGGCGCCAACACGGTCACGCTGCGTGCCATATCCAATACCGGGCCGAATATCGACCAGCTCGAGATCCTGGTTCCGCCAGCGACCGAGGAGCCGGAAGCGCCGGATGCGGACGGGACGGAGATCGTGAACGGCGTCGTCTACGACATCTACGAGGCGGAGAACGCCGCTCTCGACGGCGCGCTCACGATCGCCGATCCGCGCAACCAGTCGGGCGAGTTCGTCGATTTCGTCGGCACCGCGGACCAGTCGATCACCTGGGACGTCACGGTCGGCACGGCGGGCAGCTACGCGCTCGACATCCTCTACGCGCTCGGTGCGGGCAAGGCGGCACGGCCGATGAGCCTCACGATCAACGGCGTGGCGGCGGGCACGCTCGACTTCGCGGCGAACTCCAATACCGGGGAGAATGTCTGGGGACCGCAATCGGCGGTCGTCACGCTCGCGGCGGGCACGAACACGATCACGGTGACCGCGCCCGACGGCAACGGTCCGAACGTCGACTACCTGCGCGTGTCGCGCTCGACGGTGACGGAATTCGTGGCCGACCCGGCCGAGATTGACGGCTCCGGCCGCATAGAGCTCGAGGCCACGGACGGCTCTGCCCAGACGTTGAGCGGCAGCGAGGTGGCGTTCCACTTCACCGTGAGCGAAACGGGCCCCTACCGGATCGCGACCGCGGCCAACCCGGGCGCACCGGACGGCCAGGGCCTCACCTGGTTCCTGAACGGCGAGCAGGTCGACGCGACCGGCTTCCCGGGCAGCGGCGAGGCGGCGGCTGAGGCGATCGTCCTGACGCTCGAGGCCGGGACGGAGTACGTGCTCAGGGCGGTCTCCGACGCGCCCGGCGCGAGCGCGCTCGACTATCTCGACATCTCGCCGGCCCCGGGCAATCCCGATGCCGACATCGCGATCCAGAGCGGCGATCCCTCCTATTTCGACAACCGCCTGCACTTCTCCTACATCGAGAACCCCGATCCGAACCCGAACGACACCATCTCGGCGCGGGACATGAAGGAGACGGGCACCGTCCGGATCAGCAATACCGGGACGGAGCCGCTCGACATCGCCGACGTCCTTCTGACGGGGCCGTTCCGGATCACGTCGGGCACGCTCGAAGGGCGCTCCATCGCGCCCGGTGCCTTCCTCGACGTGACGGTCGCCTTCGACCGGGCGGCCTACACGCCGCCCACCGGGACGAACGCGCAGATCGACGCGACCTCGACGGTCTTCAAGGGCCAGCTGCGTATCCAGACCAACGACGCGGAGGATCCGATCGCCGATATCGACCTCGCGGGCTTCTGGCAGCGCATCCCCGAGGGTGGGCAGGAACCCAACGTCAACGAGGTCTGGGAAGTTTTCGGCTTCGGCAACCGCATTGAGGGGCTGAGCCTCCGGGGCGGCGGCGAGAACAGCACGCTCGATACGCGCGACGTCTTCGCCCAGACCGACGAGACGGAGGTCCTCTCGCCCTACTGGCGTCTCGCCGACGGCGTGACGCAGGCGCGCATCACACAGATCGCCGCCTATCACGGGCCGAGCGGCGCGGACATCGCGCTCCACAACCCCGGCAACAAGGGCAGTGCCTTTACCCTGTCGAACCACCAGGGCACCGACAACCAGAGAATCCTGCCCAACAATGCCAACGGGTCCGGCTTCGCGACGGGTACGTTCGACGCGGCGCGCATTCCCGACGGCTGGCAGGGCGACGACGTCTTCGGCATCCGCATGGCCGGCCTCTCCACCGATCCGCGCCTCAATCCGGCCGGACCGATCGTGGTCGAGGGCGCACAGCAGGGTCACACGGTGAAGATGTTCCAGGCCCTCGACGCCGAGGGGCGGGTGATCCCCAACGTCTACCTGGGGGTGATGGACTATACGGGCATCAACTACGACTACAACGACAACATGTTCGTCATCGAAGGCGTCGCCCCGGCGGGCTTCGGCCAGAGCGTGGCGATCTCGGGGCTCGACGACGCGGCGGCCGACGACCGCCTGGTCTTCACCTCCATCGACCAGCCCGCGAACGCGACGCAGGAATTCCGCGACGAGGCCGTGGTCACGATCGGAAACGACGGCTTCGTGCCGCTCGCGATCTCCGACGTGATCCTCGGCGACACGGCGAACTACGAGATCGTGGGCAACATCCCCGCCTCGATCCCGGCCGGCGGCAGCATCGCGCTCACCGTGCGCTTCATCGGCACCCATGCCGGAACCACGGCCGGCGCGGAGCTGATCACCTCGACGCTCACGATCGTCACCGACGATCCGGAGACGCCCAATTCGGTGATCCAGCTCGCCGGCATCGCCCAGGAATTCTCGGAGAGAAACTCCGAACCCGACGTCGCCCTGATCGTGGAGGCCTTCGGCTATTCCACCGACATGGCGCTCGCCGAGCTCGCCAATGGCGGCCGGGTCGAGGCGGTCGGGGACGAGGTGCTGATGCCCTACCTGCAGAAGCTCGACCCCTTGGCCGATATCGAGGTGATCCAGATCGCCGCCTTCCTCAATCAGGGCAACGTCGCGCGGCTGGGCGTCCACGGTCTCGGCTCTTCGGCGACGACCGGGCTCATGGCGGGCGACGACCAGCAGGGCCAGACCCTCTTGCCCGACGGGCTGGTTTTCGGCCCGGGCGATACCGGCGGCGTGGCACGCGGGACGATCACCGGCACGGAGCCGTTCGGCCTCCGGGTGACCGTCGACGGACGGCCGACCTACGCCTCCTGGACCGATCCCGAGATCAACCGGATCGATCCCGATTTCGGGCAGCTCGTGGACGACGCGGCGGGCCATCTCATCCGCTTCTTCCAGGCGCGCGACGCGTCGGGCGCGGTGATCGCGGGCACATACATCGCAATCCAGGATTATCCGGGCGCGGGGAACTACGACTACAACGACCATATGTTCGTCATCACGAACGTCGCTCCCCACGCGCTCACCGCCGAGGAGGACGCGGATGGCGACGGCGTGAACGACGCGCTGGTCGCCGATGTCGACGCCGACGGCACGATCGACTTCTTCGATCCCGACGTGGCGCCCGACACTCCGGAGGATCCGGAACCCCCGCAATCGCCCGACGGCTTCGTTCTCGGCGTGAATTTCGGCGGCGGCGCCATCACCGACGATCCGGTCCTGGGCGTCGATCTGATCGCGCAGACCGATCCGCGCGTGACGGTCACGGGCAGCGTCAACCCCGCCCAGGGTGTCGACGCCCGTTCCGATCCGAACGGACAGGGGACGGTGGCCGGATCGGCCTTCCGCACCTACGAGGACGGATCGGACTGGACGGCCGCGATCGAGGTGCCGAACGGGACCTACCGCGTGGTGCTCTATACCTACGAGCCCTACTGGAACGTGGCGGGCCGGCGTCAGTTCGACGCCACGGTCAACGGGCAGCAGGTCCTGACCGATTTCGACGCCTTCGCAGAGGCGGGCGGCGATACGCCCATCGCGGTCGAGGTCGTCGTCACCGTCACGAACGGGACGATCGAGATCGACCTCGTGGCCGATCTCGACAACGCCCCGCTCAGCGCCGTGACCGTGCACGAATACGCACCCGATACCGGCGGGGACGGCCAGACGCCGCATCTGGGCGAGCCGTTCCAGATCGGGTCGGCGGCGATCACCATCGACGCCTCCGATTACGACGAGGGCGGACAGGGCGTGGCCTACAACGACATGCCGGGCCTGCAGGGCGGCGATACCGGCGGACGTCCGGGCAGCGACGTGGAGCAGACCTCGGCCGGCCATATCGGCTGGATCAACAACGGCGAATGGCTGGAATACACGGTCGATGTCGCCCAGGCGGGTCTCTACGATCTCGACTTCCTGGCGGCCTTCGGCGGCAGCGGGGCGCGGTCGATCTCGGCGAGCTTCGCGAAGGACGGCCTCGTCTACGAGGAGACGGGACCGGTCGGTGTCGACCCGACCGGCGGCTGGGCGACCTTCGCGCCGACCGACAGCGTCCAGGTCGCGCTCGAGGCCGGCGTGCAGGTGATGCGCGTCACCTTCTCGGGCGGCAGCCAGGATCTCGCCTCGATCAGCCTGACCCCGTCGTTCTCCGCGATGGCCGCGTCGACCTTCGCCACATCGGTGCAGCCGATGCCTGAGGCGACCGCCGAGTACGATCTCGCCGACACCGATCCGGCCCTGCTCGACGACGATGCCGATGGCGGTCTCGGCCATGTCTTCGGACACGATCTGATCTCGTGAACCCGGCTCCGCCGCGCCCCTCCGGGCGCGGCGGGACAATCCCATCCAGGAGATGATTGAAGTGTCCCAAGACCAGACGATCCCGACCGTCGGCCGCACGATCCGCGTCTGCGGCCATGCCTTCGGCGCGATCTTCGTGATCAGCGCGATCGTGAACCTGCTCATGCTGACCGGTCCGGTCTTCATGCTCCAGGTCTACGACCGCGTGCTCGCGAGCGGCAGCACGCCCACCCTCCTGGTCCTAGCCGGGATCGCGATCGGCCTCTATCTCACCAGCGGGCTGCTCGACATCCTGCGGCTCCGGGCGCTGAACCGGATCGCCATGCGGGTCTATGCCAAACTTTCGGGGCCCGCCTTCCGGGCCAACCTGCGGATGCCGATGGTGGCCGGGCGACGCGCCGCCTCGATCAACCCGCATCGCGACGTCGAGGCGATCCGGAAGTTCCTGGGCTCCCCCGGGCCGGCGGCGATCTTCGACCTGCCCTTCATGCCCTTCTACTTCCTTCTCATTTTCCTCTTCCACCAATGGCTCGGCGCGCTGGCCGTGGGCGGGGGCGTCGTGATCGGCGTGCTCGTCGTGGCCAACGAATTCCTGTCGCGCGGCCCCTCGCGGGATCTCTCCGCAAGTTCGGGCCAGCAGAGCCGGATGATGTCCACGGCCCGGCGCAACGCGGAATCGATCACCGCGATGGGCCTCTTCGACAACCTCGCCACCCGCTATTCCGGCGCCGTGGAAGAGCAGTACCGCCGGCAGCAGGCCATGTCCGACCACGGCACCCTCTTCTCCTCCACGATCAAGATGACGCGGCTCATGCTGCAATCGGCGATGCTCGGGCTCGGCGCCTGGCTCGTGATCCTGCAGGAGGTCTCTCCGGGCGTCATGATCGCATCGTCGATCATCATGGCCCGCGCGCTCGCCCCGATCGAGCAGGCCGTCTCGCACTGGCCGAGCTTCATCGCGGCGCGCCAGGCCACGACCCGGCTCAACGAGACTCTGAAGGCCTGCCGCGACCAGCCGGCGACGGCGGGCCTGCCCGCGCCCCGGGCCGGGCTAAAGGTCGAGGGGCTGGCCACGGCTGCGCCGGGCGACGAGGCGCTCCTGCTGCAGGATGCGAGCTTCGAGCTCCGCGCGGGCGACGGGCTCGGGATCATCGGACCGTCGGGATCGGGCAAGTCGAGCCTCGCGCGCGCCCTCGTCGGCGTCTGGCCGCAGCTCGCGGGCTCGGTGCGCCTCGACGGGGCGACGCTCGATCAATGGACCGAGGCCGAACGCGGCGCGTTCATCGGCTACCTGCCGCAGGACGTGGAGCTCTTCGACGGCACCGTGGCAGAGAACATCTGCCGTTTCAGCGCCGAGCCGCAGATCGAGCAGGTCCTCGAGGCCGCGAACCTCGCCGGCATCCACGAGATGATCGTCGGATTGCCGGAGGGCTACGAGACCCAGATCGGCGAGTTCGGCACCCGCCTCTCGGCCGGGCAGCGGCAGCGGCTGGGCCTGGCCCGGGCGCTCTACGGATCGCCCTTCCTGGTGGTCCTCGACGAGCCCAATTCCAATCTCGACACGATGGGCGAGCGGGCGCTGACCCAGGCCATGAAGGCGGTGCGCGCCCGCGGCGGGATCGTGATCGTCATCGCCCACCGCGCGAGCGCGCTCTCCGCGGTCAACAGGGGCCTCGTCATCCAGAACGGCCACCAGGTGCAGTTCGGCGACCGCGACGCGGTCATGGGCAAGGTCGTGCCGGTTCCCCGGCCGGCCAGGAACGCGACACACGAGCCGGAAAGGGCTTCACGATGAGATACGACCAGATTGATGCCGCGCTCGTCCACTCGGTGGGCCGGCAGGTGAAGATCGCGCTCCTCGTGGGGGTGCTCCTCCTCGGCGGCGCGGGCGGCGTGGCGGCCCTGGCCCAGATCAGCGGTGCCGTGGTGGGCATGGGCAAGCTCATCGTCGAGGGGCGGTGGAAGGAGATCCAGCATCTCGAGGGCGGCACCGTGGCCGAGATCCGCGTGGCCGAGGGCGATGCCGTGGAGAAGGGCCAGGTCCTCTTCCGCCTCGACCCGACCACCGTCGAGGCGCGGCTCGGCATCATCCAGGGCCAGATCGACACGCTCCTTGCCAAGGAGGCCCGGCTCCAGGCGGAACTTGCGGGCGCGGCGGACATCGAGACGTCGCCCGCCTTGCGTGCCGCGGGAACGCCACAGGCCGACGCGCTCCTGCGCGGCCAGGCCGACCTGATGCGCGCGCGGGCCGCCGCTCGGGCCGGCCGCGAGAACCAGCTCGGCGCCCAGATTGCCCAGCTCGAGGAGAAGGTCGTGGCGCTCCGGGCGCAAAAGCGCGCCGCCGCGCAGAGCATGGAGATCGCGGCGGAAGAGGTCGAGACCCGGCAGCGCCTGTCGGATTCGAACCTGCTCCGGGCCTCGGACCTGCGCGATGCGAAACGCTCGCTCGCGGAGCTCCAGGCCGAGGATGCGTCCCTCGACGCCCGGATCCTGGAGGCTCGCGAAGAGATCACGGGCCGCCAGTACGAGCGCGCGCTCCTCGACGAGACGTTCCGCGAGGAGGCACTGACCGAGCTCGACGAGATCCGCGACCGGCTCGCGCAACTCCGCCAGGAGGAGATCGGCGCGATGGACAGCCAGAGGCGGCTGAGCGTACGGGCCCCGATCGGCGGCCGGCTGCACGAATTGTCGGTGCATACGCTGGGACAGGTCGTGGCGCCCGGCGAGCGGCTGGTGACGATCATTCCCGGCGACGACCGGCTGATCGTCGAGATGCGCCTCGATCCGCAGAGCGTGGACCAGGTCTATCCCGGACAGGCGGCGCGGCTGCGCTTCACCGGGCTCGACCAGCGCACGACCCCCCAGCTCGGCGGCGCGGTGATCGACATCTCGCCCGATGCCAGTACCGACGAGGGGACCGGGCAGACCTTCTACCTCGCGCGCCTGCAGATCGCCGAGGACGAACTCGGCCGCATCGACGGCGCGGTCCTGCGCCCCGGCATGCCGCTCGAGGTCTTCGTCCAGACGCAGGAGCGCTCGATCCTGTCCTACCTCGTGAAGCCGATGGTCGACCAGGTCCAGCACGCGATGCGGGAGCGGTAAGCGCGGCGGGGCGTCCTTCGCCCCTCTCCGCCTGCCGGGCCGGCTCCGCTTCGAGGGGCGACCGGTCCGGCAAGCCGCCTTTTTCAAGGAAGATGGCCGCGCGCTTTCGGTCGACAGGCCATTGCGGGCGCCATTTCACGGACTGACCTTCTGTCCATGGCCGGTTCCGGATTGCGGCTCCCGGCCGCTTTCCGTCTAGACCCAGAAGAAGTCAGAACGGCAGCGCGTCGCGCAGGCGGGACCAGCCGATCGCGGCCTGGATGGCAGGCTTGCGCAGAAAGTGGAACGGCACCGTCTTCGGCGCGGTGACGGGGAAGTCGAGCGCCCCTTCCTCGGTGCCGGTTGCCCAGTCCGCGAGAACCCGTCCCATCGCGGTGGCGAGCGCGACACCGCGCCCGTTATAGGCGGTCGCCGACACGATCCCGTCCCCGAGCACGCAAAGGCGCGTGTAATGGTCGGTGGTCAGCGCCAGGTCGCCGCCCCAGGCATGGGCCCATTCCACCTCCCCCACCTGCGGGAAGAGCTCGCGCGTGGTCCGGCGCAGGAGTTCCAGAAGCCGCGTGTTGCCGCGATCGTCGAACGCGCCGCGCCCGCCCATCAGGAGCCGGCCCTGCGCGTCGGTGCGGTAATAGACCATCACCCGCCGCGTATCGGCCACCGCCTGGCGCTGGGGTAGGATCGAGCGGCGCAGATTGTCCGAGAGCGGCTGCGTCGCGACCTGCACCGACCTGATCGGCAGGAGCGTCCGGCCGAGCGGCGGCAGGAACCGATCGGTATAGGCGTTGGTCGCCACGACGACGCGGCGCGCGGCGAGTTCCCCGCGCTCGGTGCGCAGCAGGTGGCCCGCCCCCTCGCGGTCGAGCGCCGTGACCCGCGAGCGTCCGTGGACCCGTCCGCCGAGGCGGCGCACCGCGTCGGCCAGCCCCAGCGCGTAGTTCAGGGGATGCAGGTTGCCGCCCCTGGGATCGAGGAGCCCGCCGATATAGGCCTCCGACCCGATCAGCCCCCGGACCTCCGCCTGCGACAGGAGCCTCAGCTCGACGCCGCGCGCCGCCCATTGCCGCGCGCGGTCCTCGAGCATCCGCATCGAGGCCGCGTCGTGGGCGGGCTGGATCCAGCCCGGCTGCACGGCGTCGCAGTCGATGGCGTGCCGGCGCACGATGTCCAAGACGAGATCGGGCGCGGCGGAGGAGAGGTCGAGCATCCGTCCGCCCATCCCGGCGCCGAATTTCGCGATCACCGCCTCGGGATCGTGCTTCAGGCCCGGATTGATCTGGCCTCCGTTGCGGCCCGAGGCGCCCCAGCCGGGGCTCTGCGCCTCGAGAACCGTCACCGCGACGCCGCGCTCGGCGAGGTGAAGCGCGGTCGAGAGCCCGGTGAAGCCCGCGCCGATGACGGCGACCTCGGTCTCGGCGCGGCCCTCGAGCGGCGCCGCCTCCACGCTCGGATTGGCCGTGGCCGTGTAGAGGCTGTCGGCGAGAACGGGGCGTTCGTCTGCGATCATCGGGAAACTCCTTGCCTTGGGACGGGGCCGTTCGTGGTGCTGTCAGTAGAAGGCCGGGCTGCCGACCCAGATCACCTCGGCATCCTCGGACGCGTCGTTCCAGAACCGGATCATCGCGGTGGCCGGAAAGGCGAAGCTGTCGCCCGAGCGGACGAGGTGGACGCGTCCGTCGATCTCGAGCGAAAGCATGCCCGACAGGACGGTGCCGCATTTGGCGCCCTCCGCATGGGCATAGGCGGTCTCGCCCGTGGAGCCGCCGGGACGGATCACGATCCGCATCATCTGCACGTCGCGCACGTGGTCGGGGGTCAGCATCTCCTTGACCATCCCTTTCGCGCCCAGATCGAGAATGCGGCGCTTGGCGCGGCGAACGACCATTTCCTCGTCATCCGCCCCTCCGCCCGGGCCCGCATTGTCGAAAAGCCAGCTCACGGGCATGTCCATCCCGGCGCAGATCGCGATCATCGCGTCGAGCGACGGCACGCTCAACCCGCGTTCGATCTGGCTCAGCTGCCCGAGCGAGATCCCGGCCCGCCCGGCCACGTCGCGCAGCGACAGGCCGCGCAGCTTGCGGCGGTCGCGCAGGCGCCGGCCGATCCGCGCCGCGTCCTGCGAGGCGCGCGGCCTGGGACCGTCAGGTCGGTCGAGATGGTCTTCTGGCAATGTTGACAGCCTTAACAAATTCGCTTCAGGATGAAACTCACAACAAGATATTTCAATAAGAATGAAAATCGACGGGGCCAACATGAAACATCCACGACACGCGCGTTCCGCGACCCTTTGCGTGCTCACGCTCGCGGCACCGGCCGCCTGGGCGCAGGATCTGACCTTCACGTCCTATGGCGGCACCTACCAGGAGGCACAGCGCGAGGCGCTGCTCGATCCGATCGAGGAGGAGATGGGGATCACCATCCGCGAGGACACGCTGACGGGCATCGCGGAAGTCCGCGCGCAGGTCATGTCGGGCGCGGTCAGCTGGGACATCGTCGATCTGGGCCTGAGCGATTGCGCCCTCGCCGAGGCGGAGGGCCTCTTCGAGCCGCTCGACTACGACATGATCTCGACGGAGGGGTTCGAGGAGAGCGCCTATTCCGACGGCTGGATCGGCATCATCTACTATTCCACCGCGCTCGCCTACAACACCGAGTACATCGACACCTATCCCGCCTCCTGGGCGGATTTCTGGGATGTCGAGGCGTTTCCCGGCGCGCGGGCGCTGCAGAACGTGCCGATGGGCAACATGGAGATCGCGCTCATCGCCGACGGCGTCGCGATGGAGGAGGTCTACGACACGCTCTCGACGCCCGAGGGTGTCGACCGTGCCTTCGCCAAGCTCGAGGAGATCCGTCCCGATATCGACGTCTGGTGGTCGACCGGGGCGCAATCGGCGCAGCTCATCGCCGACGGCGAGGTCGACATGACCTCGATCTGGAACGGCCGGCTCGACGCGGTGCAGGAGGCGGGCGTGCCCGCGGAGCTGACCTTCAACGAAGGGCTCCTGTCGCTCGACTGCCTCGCGATCCCGCGGGGCGCGCCCAATGCCGAGCTCGCGATGGAGGTGCTCGCGCGCATGGTCGAGCCGGACCTGCAGGCCAACATCCCCGGCCTCATCAATTACGGACCGACCACCTCGCTCGCCTTCGAGGAGGGCAAGATCACCGAGGACGAGACCGCGATCAGCCCGTCCGCCCCGGACAACCTGGCGGTGCAGCTGCCGATCAGCGGGGATTTCTGGGCCGAGAACCGCCCCGCGATCCAGGAACGCTGGGACGCCTTCATCACCCGCTGACGCTGTCCGCGCCCCCGCCCTTCGGGGGGCGCGTCATCGAGGAGCCCGCGACATGACACGCGACGCGGAGACGCATACCGAGCGAACCGCCCAGGCGGCGCCGATCGCGATCGAGAACATCACCAAGACCTACGACGATTTCCACGCGCTCGACGACGTCTCGCTCGAGATCGGGGCGGGCGAGTTCCTGACGCTGCTCGGGCCCTCGGGATCGGGCAAGACGACGCTCCTGATGGTGCTCGCGGGCTTCACGCGGCCCACGCGCGGGCGCATCCTCGTGGCCGGGGAGGAGATGACCGGCGTGCCGCCGCACAAGCGCGATTTCGGGATGGTGTTCCAGAACTACGCGCTCTTCCCGCACATGTCCGTCTTCGACAACATCGCCTATCCGCTGAAGCTCCGCCGCCATCCGAAGGCGGAGATCAAGCGCGAGGTCGGCCGCGCGCTCGAGCTCGTGCATCTGTCGCATCTCGCTTCGCGCCGCATCTCCGCCCTCTCGGGCGGGCAGAAGCAGCGCATCGCGCTCGCCCGCGCCATCGTCTTCGAGCCGCGCGTCCTCCTGATGGACGAGCCGCTCTCGGCGCTCGACAAGAACCTGCGCGAGCAGATGCAGATCGAGATCCGCGCGCTTCACGACACCCTCGGGATCACCACGATCTACGTCACCCACGACCAGCGCGAGGCGCTGACCATGTCCGACCGGATCGTGGTCATCGACGGCGGCCGCGTCTCGCAGGTTGACACCCCCCGCGCGCTCTACGACCGGCCCGCGAACGCCTTCGTGGCGGGCTTCATCGGGGAATCGACCCTGCTTCCGGTCGCCCGGACGAACGGGGGCTATACGTTCCAGGGCCGTCCGCTCAAGACCGGCCGCGCCGTCAGGCCCGATGCGGGCCAGCTCGTCGTCCGCCCCGAGAAGCTCGTCTTCCGCGACCCCGGACAGGAAGAGGACCACAACCTCTTCGAGGGCACGCTCCAATCGATCGTCTACCAGGGCGACACGCTTCTCGCCCGGATCGAGATCGGACAGGGCAGGACGCTCCTCATGCGCAAGACTACGCATCGCGACGTCCTCGCGCGTCTGCCCGAACCCGGCGGCGAGGTCGCCCTCGCGCTCCACGCCGACGACACGATCCTCGTGGAGGGCGGGACGGCATGATCGCGATCGACGAGGCACCCTCCGACGGGCGGCGCGCGGCCACCCTCTCCGCCGAGACGCGGGAGCAATGGTCGATGTTCGGCCTCGCCCTGCCCGCGCTCCTCATCGTCGGATTTCTGGTGTTCCTGCCCGTGGGCTGGCTCTTCGGCCTGTCGCTCGTGGCGGACGGCCAACCGAGCCTCGTCCATTACCGCCGCCTGCTCGAGCCCGCCTATCTCAGCATATTCACCCAGACGTTCCAGATCAGCTTCCAAGTCACGGCCATGGCGCTCCTGCTGGGATATCCGCTGGCCTATCTCCTGAGCCAGATCCCGCGGAAGGTCGCGGGGCTTCTGATGATCTGCGTGATGTTGCCATTCTGGACGTCGATCCTGGTCCGGACCTATGCCTGGATGGTGCTCTTGCAGCGGCGCGGGATCATCAACGGCTGGCTGATCGACCTCGGCCTCATCGACCGGCCGCTGAGCCTCGTGAACAACTACACCGGCACGGTGATCGGGATGCTGCACGTGATGCTGCCCTTCATGATCCTGCCGCTCTATTCGGCGCTGGTGAAGGTCGATACCTCGCTCATGCGCGCGGCCTCCAATCTCGGGGCGACGCCGATGCGGGCCTTCTTCACCGTGTTCCTGCCGCTCTCGATGCCGGGCGTGATCGCAGGCACGCTCCTCGTCTTCGTGCTCTGCCTTGGCTTCTACGTCACCCCGGCGCTTCTCGGGGGCGGCCGGGTGATCATGGTGTCGATGAAGATCCAGCAGAATGCCGCGATGTATTTCGACTGGGGCGCGGCCTCCGCGCTCGGGGTCGTGCTTCTCGCCGCGACGGCCCTGCTCTTCTGGGTGATCAGCCGCGTGACCCGGATCGAACGCCTGTTCGGGGGGAGCTGAGATGGCCCTGCCCCCCGCCTCCGAGACCCAGATTTCGCATCTCGGGCGGCTCTGGCTCTACCTGCTCGCGGCCCTCGTCCTGATCTTCCTCGTGGCGCCGGTCTTCGTCGTGGTACCGATGTCGTTCTCCGACGAGCGCTATCTGAGCTTTCCGCCCGAAAGCTACGGGCTGCGCTGGTACCGCAACTACTTCGCCTCGCTCGAATGGACGCAGGCGACGGTGACCTCGTTCAAGGTAGCGCTCCTCGTCACGCTTCTCGCGACGCCGCTCGGGGTCGCGGCGGCCTACGGGCTCTATCGCTCGACACTGAAATTCTCGAACACGGTGAGCCTTCTGCTCATCAGCCCGCTGATCGTGCCCGTCATCATCATCGCGATCGGGGTCTTCTACCTCTACGCGCGGCTCAACCTCGTCAACACCGTGCCGGGGATCGTGCTCGCCCACACGATCCTGGCGCTGCCCTTCGTCATGGTGACGACCACGTCCGGTCTGCAGCAATTCGACGACCAGCTCGAGCGCGCGGCCCAGAGCCTCGGCGCGAGCCGCTGGATGGCGGTGCTGACGGTGACGCTGCCGCAGCTTCGGGGCTCCATCGTGTCGGGCGCGCTCTTCGCCTTCATTACCTCCTTCGACGAGGTCGTGATCTCCGTCTTCATCGCCGGAGGCGAGAACATGACGCTCCCGCGGCGCATGTTCTCGGGCTTGCGCGACCAGGTCGATCCGACGATCGCCGCGATCTCCTCGATGCTGATCGGGCTCTCGATCCTGCTCCTCGGTCTCGCGGTAGCCTTCGGCCGCAATTCCGACTGACCGGGCGACGTGATCCGCTTGCAAACCGCGCCCGGATCGGGTGCGAGGGCTGCACGAGCGGGATTGGCGCGGGGAGGCGGGACGATGGACGAAGCGAGCGGGACCGGGCCGGGCCGCCTGCGCGCGGGGGCGCTCATCTGCCTGGGCGTCCTCGGCATGCTCACCACCTGGTTCTCGGCCACCGCGATCGTCCCCGACCTCATCGAGGAATGGGCGATGACGCCCGCGCAGGCGGCCTGGCTCACCAACGCGGTGCAGCTCGGATTCGTCGCGGGCGCGGTCTTGGCGGCGCTCGTCAACCTGCCCGACATCGTGCGGATGACGCGCCTCGTCGCGATCGCGGGCCTCGTCGCCGCGCTCGCCAACGCGGCGCTTCTCGTCACCGGGCCCGGGGGCGCGATCGCGGCGCGCTTCGCGACCGGCATGGCGCTCGCCTGCGTCTATCCCCCGGCGCTGAAGCTCATGGCGACCTGGTTCGTGCGGGGCCGCGGCCTCGCGATGGGCGCCATGATCGCCGCGCTGACGCTGGGCTCCGCCGCGCCGCATCTCGTCCGGGCGCTCACGGACGGGGTGGATTGGCGCGCCGTGGTCTGGGCCACGAGCCTCGCGGCGGGCGCGGGCGCGCTTCTCTTCGCCGGCCTCGTGCGCGAGGGGCCGCACGGCTTCGCACGGGCCACGTTTGATCCGCGCCGCGCGGGCGCGATCTTCACCGACCGGGCGCTCCTCCTCGCCAATATCGGCTATTTCGGTCACATGTGGGAGCTCTACGCGATGTGGGCCTGGATCCTCGCCTTCGCCGCGGCGGTGGAGACGGCGGGGCTTGCCCCCTTCCCCTTCGGATCGGCCTCGATGCTGGCCTTCTGGGTGGTGGCCGCGGGCGCGGTGGGCTGCCTCGCGGGCGGGTGGCTCTCGGACCGGATCGGGCGCTGCCGGACCACGGCGGGGATGATGGCGGCCTCGGGGGCCTGCGCGCTCCTCATGGGGGCGGTCTTCGACGGGCCGCCGCTCGCGCTCGCGCTCGTGGCGCTCCTCTGGGGGATCACGGTGATCGGCGACAGCGCGCAATTCTCCGCCGCCGTGACCGAGCTCGCGGACCGCGCCTTCGTCGGCACCGCGCTCACGCTGCAGCTCGGCATCGGCTATGCGCTCACCGTTCTGGCGATCTGGATCGTGCCGCTCGCGGCCGAGGCGATGGGCGGCTGGCGATGGGCCTTCCTCGTCCTCGTGCCCGGCCCCGTCGTGGGCGCGGCAGCGATGCTGTCGCTGCGCCGTCGCCCCGAAGCTGCGGCACTCGCGGGCGGGGCCCGCTGAGGCCCGGTCGCGGTTCAGCCCCGCATCGCGCCGTCCGGACCCAACTCGGCCCATTCCCCGCGCGCGGCCGCGGCGTGCCCACGGCCACCTCGCAATCACCTTCGGAGGTGGAGAGGGTGAGCGCGTTGCCCTGGTAGCTCGTCGCGGGACCAAGCCCCGCGATGTCATCGGCGTCCCGGACCTCGATCCACTTCTTCGACGCGCTGCAGCCCGAGGAAATCTGCGCCCGCTGCATCCGCCAGAGACCCTGCGTGGCCTCCGGGTCGAGCGGGCGGTGGTGGTCGGGGGTCGCGGCCGCGTTCCCCGAAGGTCAGGCGATCTCCTTCATCAACGCGTAGAGCGCCGATTTCGCCTCGAAGCCCACGCCGGGGATCTGCGGCAGGCCCACGCGCCCCTTCTCCACCCGGATGTCGTCGGCGAAGCCGCCGAAGGGCTGGAACACGTCCGGGTAGCTCTCGTTGCCGCCGAGCCCGAGACCCGCGGCGATGTTGAGCGACATCTGGTGGCCGCCATGCGGCACGACGCGGCGAGCCGACCAGCCTTCCTCCTCGAGCACTTCCAGCGTGCGCAGATACTCGACGAGCCCGTAGGAGAGCGCGCAGTCGAATTGCAGCCAGTCGCGGTCGGGCCGCATGCCGCCATGGCGCAGGAGGTTGCGCGCATCCTGGTGCGAGAAGAGGTTCTCGCCCGTGGCGAGCGGGCCCGCGTAGCGCTCGGCGAGCTTCGCCTGCAGCAGGTAATCGAGCGGATCGCCCGCCTCCTCGTACCAGAAGAGGCCGTAGGGGACGAGCGCGTCGCCATAGGCCATCGCGGTCTCGAGGTCGAACCGGCCGTTGGCGTCGACCGCGAGCCGCGCGCCTTCACCCACCACGTCGAGGACGGCCTCGATCCGGCGCAGATCCTCAGGCAGAGGCACGGCGCCGATCTTCATCTTCACCACCTCGTAGCCGCGGTCGAGATAGGAGCGCATCTCGTCCTTTAGCTGCGTGTCGTCCTTGCCGGGGTAATAGTAGCCCCCCGCGGCATAGACCCAGACGCTTTCGTCGGCCTCGCCCCCGCGGTAGCGGTCCGCGAGCAGGCGCCAGAGCGGCACCTCCGCGATCTTGGCCACCGCGTCCCAGACCGCCATGTCGATCGTGCCCACCGCGACGGAGCGCTCGCCGTGCCCGCCAGGCTTCTCGTTGGCCATCAGCGTCGACCAGATCGCGAACGGGTCGAGATTGTCGTGCTCGGCGTCGATCAGGCTCTCCGGATCGGCCTCCTCGAGACGGGCGAGGAAGCGGTCGCGCATCAGCGCGCCCTGCCCGTAGCGGCCGTTCGAGTTGAAGCCGTAGCCCACGACCGGCTTGCCGTCGCGGATCACGTCGGTGACGAGCGCCACGACGGAGCAGGTCATCTTGGAGAAGTCGATATAGGCGTTCGAGATCGGCGCGCCGATCGAGACCGTCTTCTCGTGGATCGCGGTGATCTTCATGACGTGCCTTCCGTGATGGCGGCCGCGATGGCGCGTCCGCATTCCTCCGTCCCGGCCTGTCCGCCGAGATCGCGGGTGCGCGTCTCGGGTTTCGACAGGACGGTCTCGATCGCCGCGACGATGGCCGCGCCGGCCTCCGCGTGGCCCAGATGGTCGAGCATCATCGCTCCGGCCCAGATCTGTCCCACCGGGTTGGCGATCCCCTGCCCCGCGATGTCGGGCGCGGAGCCGTGGACGGGCTCGAAGAGGGAGGGGAAACGGTGTTCGGGATCGATATTGCCCGAGGGCGCGATGCCGATCGTGCCGGTGCAGGCGGGCCCGAGATCGGAGAGGATGTCGCCGAACAGGTTCGAGGCCACGACCACGTCGAACCGGTCGGGATTGAGCACGAAATGCGCGGCCAGGATGTCGATGTGGTACTTGTCGACGGCGATGTCGGGATAGGATTTCGCCATCTCCGCCACGCGCTCGTCCCAGTAGGGCATGGTGATGGAGATGCCGTTCGACTTGGTGGCCGAGGTGAGCTTCTTGCGGGGCCGGGTCATGGCCAGCTCGAAGGCGTATTTCAGCACCCGGTCGATGCCGTGCCGGCTCATCACCGTTTCCTGCATCACCACCTCGCGCGGCGTGCCTTCGTACATCTTGCCGCCGATGGAGGAATATTCCCCTTCGGTGTTCTCCCGCACGATCATCATGTCGATCTCGCCGGGGCTGCGGTTCGCGAGCGGCGCGGGCACGCCCGGCATGAGCCGCGCGGGGCGAAGGTTCACGTAGAGGTCGAATTCGCGGCGGAACTGGATGAGCGAGCCCCAGAGGGAGATGTGGTCGGGCACCGTGTCGGGCCAGCCCACGGCGCCGAAGAGGATCGCGTCATGGCCCTCCACCTGCGCCTTCCAGTCCTCGGGCATCATCCGCCCGTGCTCGGCGTAGTAGTCGCAGGAGCCGAACGCGAACCAGTCGAAGCCCAGGTCGAGGCCGAACCGCTCCGCCGCCGCCTTAAGCGCGCGCACGCCCTCGGGCATCACTTCCTTGCCGATCCCGTCGCCCGGGATCACCGCGATCCGTGTCATGTGGTCTTCCTATTCGTTGCGCCCGGAGATGGCGGCCAGCATCGCGTCCGTCACCTTCCGCGTCGTGGCCTCGCCGCCGAGATCGGGCGTGTGGAGCGATGTGTCGGCCGTCACCTGCTCGACCGCATTCATCAGCGCGGCCGCCGCGCGGTCCTCGCCCAGATGCTCGAGCATCATCGAGGCGGTCCAGAAGGTGGCGATCGGGTTCGCGATCCCCTTGCCGGTGATGTCGAAGGCCGAGCCGTGGATCGGCTCGAACATCGAGGGGATGTCGCGGTCGGGGTTGATGTTGGCCGTGGGCGCGATGCCGATCGAACCCGCGAGCGCCGCGGCGAGGTCCGACAGGATGTCGGCGTGCAGGTTCGTGGCCACGATCGTGTCGAGGCTGCCGGGTTTCAGCGTCATCCGCACGGTCATCGCGTCGACGAGCATCTTGTCCCAGGTCACGTCCGGGAAATCCTTCGCCACCTCGGCCGCGACCTCGTCCCAGAGCACCATGCCATAGCGCTGCGCGTTCGACTTGGTCACGACGGTCAGGAGCTTGCGGGGCCGCGAGCGGGCGAGCTCGAAGGCGTAGCGCATGATCCGCTCCACGCCGGCGCGGGTGAAGATCGACACCTCCGTCGCCACCTCGATGGGCAGGCCCTGGTGCGACCGGCCGCCCTGCCCGGCATATTCGCCTTCCGAGTTCTCCCGCACGATCACCCAGTCGAGCTCCGGCCCCGAGACGCGGCGCAGCGGGCTCTCGATGCCCGGCAGGACGCGGGTGGGCCGGACATTGGCGAACTGGTCGAGCGGCTGGCAGATGGCAAGGCGCAGGCCCCAGAGGGTCAGGTGGTCGGGCACGTCGGGCGCGCCCACCGCGCCGAAGAAGATCGCGTCGAAGGCGCGAAGCTCCTCCGCGCCGCCCTCGGGCATGAGCCGGCCGGTGCGCCCGTAGCGTTCGGAACCCCAGTCGAAATGGCTCGTGTCGAGCGTGAAGTCGCCGTCGCGGGCGGCCAGCGCCTCCAGCACCTCGAGCCCCGCGGCCACGACCTCGCCCCCGATCCCGTCGCCGGGGATCGCCGCAATCTTGTAGCTCTTCATCGCGTTCCTTTCGAATTTCGTCAGATCAGCAATCCCGACGGCATCCTCAGGAGCAGGACATCGGCCAGGATCCACCAGAAGGCAATGCAGATCAGCACCCCCGAGACGACCCAAAGCGCCCAGACCCGCGGCGCGGGCCGGTCGTAATCGGCCACGACGATGATCGCGAGGAAGGCCAGGATGCTCGCCGTCAGGAAGCCCAGCACCGACAGGAGCGCCACCCAGAGCGCCAGGATCACCGCGAGGGCGACACGGCGGACGCGGCTCTCGCCCTCCGTCGCCTCCGCCGGCGCCGTGCGGCCCGCGAAATGGAGACCGATCAAGAGCAGACTCAGGACCGCGAGCGCCGCGCCGATCACGGTCGGAAAGACCGAGCCCATCGCGCTCATGCCCTGCGCGCCCCAGAGCGCGAGCACGCCCAGGATCGCGAGGAGCCCGGCCCAGATCGGCGTGCCGAGATCGCGCGCGCCTTCCTGTCCGTCATCCGCGGCCTCCGGCACGCCGCCCCCGCCCACCGGCGCCGCGGCGGCGGTCTCGACGGTGCGTTTGCGCCGGCGGATGCGGTCGGCCACGAAGGGATAGGCGAGCGTCAGCACGGCGGCGAGGATGATGCCGATGCTGATCGGCCGGCCGAAGAACATCTCCGCGATCCGTCCCGAGGCGTTGCCGATGAGGTAGGTCTGCACGAAGCCCTGCTCGGCGATCTGCCCGAGCACGAGGCCCAGAACGATCGGCGAGGGCGCGAAGCCGTAGCGCGCGAGCCCCCAGGCGAGGATGCCGAGGCCCACCATCATCTGCGCGTCCTTGGGGTTCGAGTGGATCGCGAAGGAGCCGATCACGGTCAGGAGCGCCACCGTAGGCGCAAGCATGGCCTTCGGGATCCGCACCACCGTGGAATAGGCGTAGCGCCCGATCAGCAGCCCCGCGGGCAGCATCAGGACGGTGGCGATGAGGAGACCCCAGATGAAGGTGTAGACGATCCCCGCCTCGTCGGCGAAGAGCGTCGGTCCGATCTTGATTCCCTGCACGAGGAGCGCGCCCAGGATGATCGCGTCGGGCGGCGTGCCGGGGATCCCCAGGACCAGCGTGGGGATGAAGCCACCGCCCACCGTGGCGTTGTTGGCGGCCTCGGTCGCGACGATGCCCTCGGGCGCGCCCTTGCCGAAGCGCTCGGGGCTGTCGGAGGACCGCCGCGCTTCGCTGTAGGAGACGAGCCCGGCGATGGAGCCGCCCGCGCCGGGCAGGATGCCCACGACGGTGCCGATGACGGCCGAGCGGACCACGTTGACCTTCTGCGCGAGGAAGATCCGCGCGCTCTCGCCGAGCCGGAGCCCGCCCGTCTCCGCCGATTTCAGGTGCGGATCGCGCGTCGCCACGAGGTCGATGAGGACGGGGATGCAGTAGAGCCCGATGATCGCGGAGGTCAGGTCGATGCCGCCGAGAAAGCTCTGCATCCCGAGCGTGTAGCGCACGTCGCCGCCCACCACCGCCACCCCGATCGTCGACAGGAAGAGGCCGAGGAGCGCGCCGATCAGCCCCTTCAGCGTGTTGCCCACCGAAAGCGCGGCGATGAGCGTAAGCCCGAAGATCGCGAGCCAGAAATATTCCGGCGGCCCGAACGCGAGCGCCACCCGCGCCAGCGGCGGGGCGAGGGCGAGAAGCGCCAGCGCGCCCACGATGCCGCCCACGAAGGAGGCCATCGTGGCGAGCGAGATCGCGACGCCGCCATCGCCGCGGCGCGCCATCGGGTAGCCGTCGAAGGTGGTGGCGATAGCCGAGGGCGTGCCGGGCGTGTTGACGAGGATCGCGGCATAGGCCCCGCCGTAGATCGCGCCCGTGTAGATCGCCCCGAGCGCGATGAGGCCGGAGGCGGGATCCATGGTGAAGGTGAAGGGCACGAGGACCGCGACGGCCATCGTCGCCGAGAGCCCCGGCAGCGCGCCCACGACCGTGCCGAGGACCACCCCCACCGCCGCGAAGAGAAGGTTGAGGGGCGTGAGCGCCCCCCAGAGATAGCCGAGAATGTCCACTCGGAAGTCCTCAGCCGCCGATTCCGAGCGCCTCCGCCCCTTCGGCGTATTCGGCCTTCATCTCCTCGAGGAACGCGTCCATGTCGCCGTAGCCGATATCGGTCAGCACGAAGCCGTTCGTCTCCATCTTCTCGATGAAGTCGGGGCGCTCGTTGATCTCGGTCACGATGTCGGAGACGCGCTGGCGCAGTTCCTCGGGGGTCGAGTCTGGCACCGCGACGCCGCGATAGGCCCCGCCCACGAGGTCGTAGCCGAGCTCGGTGAAGGTCGGTACGTCCGGGAAGGCCGGCAGCCGCTCCTCGGCCGCGACGGCGAGCATCCGGAGCTCCTCGCCCTGGTTCACGCCCGAGGTGGCGTAATTGAACCCGGCCATGGTCTGCCCGCCCAGGACCGCGGTGATCGAGGGGCCGGTGCCCGAGAACGGGATATAGGTGGTGGTGATGTCGGCGAGCCCGTCGAACTTCGCCTGCGCGAGGTTGTTGGACGAGTTCGACCCCGAGCCCGCGAAGGTCACGAGGCCGGGATTCTCGCCGGCATAGGTCACGAGATCCTCGAGCGTCTCGAACTGGCTGTCCTGCGGCACGAAGATCGCGTCGGGCGTGTAGTGGAAATAGTTCACCGGGGTCAGGTCGTCGGTCTCGTAGCCGACCGAGCCCTCCATCGGCTGCAGCACCGTGTGCGGCAGGTTGATCCCCATGATCGTGTAGCCGTCGCCCGCGATCTGGTTGAGCTGCGACCAGGCCTGCGCCCCGCCGGCGCCGGGCTGGTACTGGATGACGACCGGATGGCCCGTCACCGCCTCCCATTCGGCCTGCTGGAAGCGCGCGGAGAGATCGGATTCTCCGCCCGCGTTGAACGGAATGATGTAGGTCATCTGCTTGGTCGGGAAATCCTCGGCGGAGCCGCCGTCCGACTGGGCGGACACGGCACCGGCGGCCATCAGGGCGGCGGCGGACAGGGCGATCAGGCGCATGGAATGTTCTCCTCCTTGAGGCAAGCGGCAGAACGGCCTCCCCGCCATCCCGTCCGCACCTCTTCATCCGTGCAGCATAAGGCCTTGCAGCGGAACGGGAACCCCCTTCCTGCGGACCCACCAAAAGAGCGGCCGCGCGGTAAAGCGCTTGCAACCCGGCGTCGGGACGGCACTGTGCGCGGGGAAATGACAGACGGACCCCGCGAGGGGAGGAGGCAGGATGAGCTATCTCGGGATCGATCTCGGTACGTCCGGGCTCAGGGCGCTCTTGGTGGACGAGGGCGGCCAGCCGATCGGAGCGGCGGAGCGGCATTACGACGTCCGCCACCCGCATCCGGGCTGGAGCGAGCAGGACCCGGCCCACTGGATCGACGCGCTCGAGGGCGCGGTGCGCGAGCTCAAGGAAACGTATCCGGACTTCGCGGGGCTGAAGGGGATCGGCGTGGCAGGGCACATGCACGGCGCGACGCTCCTCGATGCGGACGACGGGGTGATCCGGCCCTGCATCCTGTGGAACGACACCCGCGCGCACGAGGAGGCCGCGGCACTCGATGCGACCGACGGCGTGCGCGAGGCCTCGGGCAACATCGTCTTTCCGGGCTTCACCGCGCCGAAGCTCGCCTGGGTCCGCCGCCACGAGCCCGAGGCCTTCGCGCGGGTGGCGAAGGTGCTCCTGCCTGCGGCCTATCTCAACCTCTATCTCACGGGCGAGCACGTCACCGACATGTCGGACGCGGCGGGCACGGCCTGGCTCGACGTGGGCGCCCGTGCCTGGTCGGACGCGCTTCTCGCGGCGGGCGGCATGGAGCGCGCGCAGATGCCCCGCCTCGTCGAGGGGTCCGAGCCGGCAGGCGAGCTTCGCTCCGATCTCCGCACGGCCTGGGGGCTCGAAGGGCCTGTCGTGGTGGCGGGCGGCGCGGGCGACAACGCGGCCGCCGCCTGCGGGATCGGCGCGCTACGCGAGGGCGAGGGGTTCCTCTCGCTCGGCACGTCGGGCGTGCTTCTGGCCGCGCGCGACGGCTACCGACCCGATCCGGCCTCGGCGCTGCACACCTTCTGCCATGCCGTGCCGGGGCTTTGGTACCAGATGGGGGTCATGCTCTCGGCCACGGACGGGCTCAACTGGTTCGCGCGGATCGCGGGCGTCTCGCCCGCCGAGCTGACCGCGACGCTCGGAGAGCGGCTCGAAGCCCCCGGGCGGGTGCGGTTCCTGCCCTATCTTTCGGGCGAACGGACGCCGCATAACGACGCGGTCATCCGCGGCAGCTTCACCGGTCTCGGTGCCGAGACGGCGCGCGACGACATGACCCGCGCCGTGCTCGAGGGCGTGGCCTACGGGCTCAGGGACAGCCACGAGGCGCTGAAGGCGGCAGGCGCCCGGATCGACCGGCTGATCGCCATCGGCGGCGGCACGCGCTCGCGCTACTGGCTGCACCTCCTCGCCACGGTGCTCGACGTGCCGCTCGACCTGCCCGAGGGCGGCGAGTTCGGCGCGGCGCAGGGCGCGGCGCGGCTGGGCCAGATCGCCGCGACAGGCGCCGATCCCGAGAGCGTGGCGACACCGCCCGGAATCGGCGCGCGGATCGAACCCGACGCGGGGCTGAAGGACGCCTTCGACGAGGGCTACGCGGCCTTCCGCGCCGCCTATCCGGCGATCCGCGACATCCAGTGATGGGTCGCGCCATGAGCGCCTGACGCAGGACTTTCGTTCCGTATCAGTCGCTTGTGTTCCTGTCTGCATGTCGCTCACGAATTTCCGCCCGCCGTAACAGCGGGCGGTTCTCAAACGCTTCGCATCAATCTTTTGGCAACGACGTTTCGCCACAATTGCCGCCTGAGACCGAACCGCGCCCACCGCGCGACCGATTTCCCAGAGCAGCAAGCAAGAGCGGAGCACCGCCCACATGTTACCCCGAAAGGTTCCGTCCCGGAGACCCGGATGGCGGCGCAGGCTCGGCCTGCGGGCCGGGCGTCTGGCCCTTACCGTCCTGTCCCTCGCCGCCACCCCGGCGGCCGCAGACGAGACGATCGTCCTGGCCGCCCTGCCCGCCCCGGCGGAGATCGGCTCCGAGGCGCTCACGGCGCGGATGCGGATCCGCGGCCGGGTCCTCGGCACGGCGCGCAGCGCGGTCGACGCGACGCTCGACACCGACCGCCGGATGATGGAGGCGGCACGCGACCGCTTCGCCGCGGCACGCCGCACCCTGCGCACGTTCGACGGGGCGGGATATGCCGGGCGCAACGTCGTGCCCTTCGACCTCGAGGGGACGGCCGGGCTCGAGGCGGGAACCTGGCGCTCGGACGGCCGGTTCTTCGGCCAGTCCGGCAGCTTCGACGGGCGGAGGCGCCGTCTCGTTCTGGGAAGCTTCGACGTCGAGAAGGCGCCGTCCGGCCGCCTCGAGGCCCGTGTGGAGGTCCGGACCCTGCGCGAGCGGATGCATTCGGAAACGCTGATGCTCGGCTATTACCTCGGTGCGGAGATCGCCCGGGACCGCTCGGGCGGCGGCGATCCCGAGGCCGCGCACCGGATCGGGGCCGCGTTCGGCACCTATGCGGTCCGAAGCCTCGGAGACGCGCTTTATCTCGACGGTTACGTGTCGTTCGGGATCGACCGCGCCTTCGGACGTCATGCCGCGCGGGACCTCGACTTCGAGGGGGCCCATTCCATGCCGCGGGCGACGGTCGGCGGGACGCTCAGCGGCTTTGTCGGGACGGGCGGCCTGCGCCTGCGTCCGCGTCTCTCGCTCGCCTATGGGCAGGCTGCGCCCCGCCGGACGCGGATGTGGCACGACGGGCGGCGCGCCTTCTCCCTCGGGGACGGCCGTGCCGCGACGCTCGCACTCGCGCTGAGCCCCGATCTCGACATCGCGCTCGACACCCGCCCGGTGGAGGAGGCGCGCGCCGTGCTTTCCGTCTCGCCGCGCCTCGAATGCCGGGAGGCGCGGGAGATCGAGACGGTCTCGCGCTGCGCGCGCAGCGCGGAGATCGGGCTGGAACGGCGGTTTCCGGACGCCGCGCGGCGGCTCGGCGTCACGCTCGGCCTCGGACGGCAGGCCCGCGAGACCCGCGCGCGGATCTCCGTCCGCTACGAGCACGCGTTCTGAGCCTGCTAGATCAGACGGTCGGCATCGACTGGAACATCCAGATCTCCGTCAGCCGCTGGTCGTAGCCCTCCACATGCGCCATGAGCTCGATCACGGCGCCGGGCTCGGTCTCGGACGCGGGCTCCACGTCGAAGGCGAGCCGCCACGTCCCGGTGCCCTCGATCTTGAAGAGCACCGGATCGACGACCTCGCCGCCCGTCACGGTGATCTGCGGCACCACCTCCGCGTCGGGCGCCATGCGCGCGAGCAGACCGCCCTCGAAATCGACCACGAACTTGCGCGCCTGCCCCTCGTAGGGGACGCCAGAGATGCCGCCCTGACCGGTCCGGGTCTCGGCCACATGCGCGAGCCGCGTACCGTCCTCGGGCATCATCATGCCCCAGACGAGGCGGTAGCTGTACTCCCGCGCCTCGCCCGCGCGGGGGCTCTCGTCGGGCTGCCAATAGGCCACGATGTTGTCGTTGGCCTCGATATCGGTGGGGATCTCCACGAGTTGCACCGTCCCGGGGCCCCAATCGCCCTGCCGCTCGACCCGGATGGAGGGGCGATCCTGGTAATGCGCCCCGGCATCCTGGTAGCTCTCGAAGCGGCGGTCGCGCTGGTAGAGACCAAAGGCACGCGCGTCCGGTTCTGAGAAGATCGATTTCGAGAGCCGCGGCGGATTGTTGAGCGCGCGCCAGAGTACGTCGCCATCGCCGCGCTCGATGATCAGCCCCTCGCTGTCGTGGACCTGCGGGCGGTAATCGTCGAAAGCCGACCGGTTCGCCTCGGAAAAGAGGAACATCGAGGTGAGCGGCGCCACGCCGAGATTGGCCACGTCGGTGCGGAACCTCAGCCGCGCGGTCACGTCCATCGCCGTTTCGCGCCCGGGCGTGACGACGAAGCGGTAGGCGCCCGCGACGCTGGGGCTGTCCAGGAGCGCATAGAACGTGATCGTCCGCGCGCCGGGCGCGGGCCGCTCGAGATAGAACTCGATGAAGGTCGGGAATTCCTCCGGCCGCTCGCTCGCCGTGTCGATGGCGAGGCCGCGCGCGCTGAGCCCGTAGGCATTGCCGCGCCCGAGCGCCCGGAAATAGCTCGCCCCCTGGAACGCCAGGAGCTCGTCGTAGATGTCCGCGCGGTTCAGCGGGTAATGGATGCGGAAGCCCGCCACGCCCGGAAGCTCCGCATGCGGGGGCAGCACGTCGGCGGCCTCGTGACGGTAGTCGAAATCGTCGGTGGTGAAGACGAAGTCCTGCTCCGTCCCGCCGTCGACGTCGTGGAGCGGCACCGCGGCCGGAAAGAGCCAGCCCAGGTGGAAGGCGTGGAGCCGGAAGTTCGAGCCCGGGAAATCCCAGCGCGCAGCGGTGGGGTCGAAGGCGATCTGGCGGTAGAGATCGTAGCTCAGGCCCTCGGGCAGCCCCTCGGCGGGTTCGGGCGCAGCATAGGGCGCGCCCGCGAGCTCCTCGGCCCGCGCGGTCAGCATGTCGAAGTCGAAGGGCCTCGCCTCCTCCTCGGGCGCGTCCTGGGCGGCACCCCGCCCGGGCAGAAAGGACGTCGCGAGAAGCGCCGTCGTGGTCATCAAGAAGCTCCGGCGCGAGAGCGCTCTGCATGTCGTCATGGTCGGTCCCGTTCCCTGTCCCCGCCCCCTCCTAGCAAGGCGCGCGGGGAGTGGCGAGTTGTCCCTGTCGGCAGGTCCGGAGATGGGCGTGTTCCGGCCCGGCCGGCCATGCGCTTGCTGCAACGCGGCATTGCCTCGCCGTTCGTTGTGCGTCTGCAGCATCGTGGCTAGGTCGGGTTCAACGGCAGCACACTGCAGCAAAAGGATTTCGTTCATGGCCCATACGAGCACCGCTTCCTTCTCCCCCCGTCCCTTCGCCGGCCTTCGTGCCCGCCTCTCCGAGGCCGTTGCGGCCACGGCGGCGCGGCGGGCGCAGCATCGCGACTACCGCCGGGTTCGCGAGGAACTCATGGCACTCAGCGCCCGCGACCTCGCCGATATCGGCATCGGGCGCGACCAGATCGACACGATCGCGCGGGACCACGCTTACGGCGCCTGATCGCGCCCGTCGTATCCCCCGTTTCATTGCCCGCCCGGTGACGCCGGGCGGTCCGGCCCTATCTCGCGGAGGGACAGGCCACATGGGGGAGCCGATGTATCTGACGATGAACCGCTTCAAGGTCGCGCTCGGCCAGGAGAGCGCCTTCGAGGAGATGTGGCTCAGCCGCGACAGCCACCTCAAGGAGGTGGACGGGTTCGTGGCGTTCCACCTCATGCGCGGCGCGACGAAGGACGACCATACGCTCTACGCCTCGCACACCGCCTGGCGCGACCGGGCGGCCTTCGAGGCCTGGACGCGCTCGGACGCGTTCCGCGCCGCCCATAGCGGCGTGCGCCCGAAGACCGATCTCTATCTCGGCCCGCCCGAACTCGAGATCTTCGAGAGCATCCAATCCGTTTCGGCTTGACCCGCATCTTTCCCATAACTAGCTAGTCAGATAGCTAGCCAGTTTTGGGAATGGGTCATGCTGACGTTGCAGGATGCGAAGAACCGGTTCAGCGCCGTGGTCGAGGCCGCGCTCGCGGGCCGGCCGCAGGAGGTCTCGCGCCGTGGCAAGCCCGCGGTGGTGATCGTCGCGGCCGCGGAATATGCCCGCCTCGTCGCCGGGGCCAGCGCGCGGCGCGAGAGCTTCGCCGACCATCTCATGGCCTTCCCGGGCCTTCCCGAGGAGGAGACGGACCGCGCCTCGGCGGCCCCGCGCGACGTCGCCTTCTGAGATGTACATCCTCGACACCGACGTCGTCTCCGCGGCCCGGCGGCCCGACCGCGCGCCGCAGGTCGCGGCCTGGCTCGGCGGGCAGGCGGAGGCGAATCTCTACCTGAGCGTCGTCACCCTGGGCGAGATCGCCCGCGGCATCGCGCTGCAGCGCGCGCGCAATCCCGCCTTCGCTACCGATCTCGCCGCCTGGCTCGAGCGAACGGTCACGCTCTTTTCCGACCGCATCCTCGACTTCACGGCGGAGGATGCGCGGGTCTGGGGCGCGCTCTCGGCCGAGATCGGCCATCCCGGCGCCGATCTGATGATCGCGGCACAGGCGCGCGTCCGCGGCGCCGTCGTGGTGACGGGCAATTCCCGCGATTTCGCTCCCGCAGGTGTCGAGATCACCGATCCATTCAGGATCTAGGTCGCCCCGCATATACCTGATTGGTATGTGAAAATTATAGGCGTCTACCGGTCCAACGGGCCAGCACGCCCACGATGCCTTCCCGGAAGAGAAGCACGCCCAGGACGAAGATCACGCCCTGGATGATCGTGACCCAGGCGCCGAAGCTCGCGAGGTAGTTCTGCAGTGCGACGATCACCGTGGCGCCGACGAGCGGCCCGAAGATCGTGCCCATCCCGCCCAGGAGCGTCATCAGCACCACCTCGCCCGACATCGACCAGTGGACGTCGGTGAGCGAGGCCAGCTGGAAGACCTGGCTCTTCGTCGCGCCCGCAAGCCCCGCGAAGGTGGCCGAGAGGGTGAAGACCGCGAGCTTGTAGCGGTTCACCCGGTAGCCCAGCGAGATCGCGCGCGGTTCGTTCTCGCGGATCGCCTTCAGGACCTGGCCGAAGGGCGAGTGGACGATGCGGTAGAGGCAGAGGATGCCGCCGAAGGTCACGGCGAGGACGAAGAAGTAGAGCGCGAGGTTGCTGCCCATCGGCACGATCCCGAAGAGGTCGCCGCGCGGCACGGACTGGATCCCGTCCTCGCCGCCGGTGAATTCGGCCTGGAGCGCGAAGAAATAGACCATCTGCGCGAAGGCGAGCGTGACCATGGCGAAGTAGATGCCCTGCCGCCGGATCGCGAGCGCGCCGATGGCGAGCCCGAGAAGGGCCGCAGCCGCCGTGCCCGTCAGCACGGCGAGCTCGGGCGTGAAGCCCCAGACCTTGGCGGCATGGGCCGCGATGTAGCTCGCCCCGCCGAAATAGGCGGCATGGCCGAAGGACAGGAGCCCACCGAAGCCCAGGAGCAGGTTGAAGGCGGCGGCGAAGAGCGCGAAGCACATCGCCTTCATCGCGAAGACCGGGTAGACGAGGAAGGGCAGCACCAGGAGCGCCGCGAGAAGGATCGCGAAGATCGCCTTGTGAAGCATGGGCATGCCGCTCGATGCGGGGCTCGCGGCGGAGGGCACGGGGTCAGTCGCGGTCTCGGCCATCACGCGCTCCTCCCGAAGAGGCCTTCGGGCTTCAGCATCAGCACGATCGCCATGATCACGAAGATCACCACCGAGGACGCCTCCGGGTAGAAGACCCGCGTCAGCCCCTCGACGAGGCCGAGCCCGTAACCCGTCACGATCGCGCCGAGGATCGAGCCCATGCCGCCGATCACCACGACCGCGAAGACCACGATGATGAGATCCGCCCCCATGTTCGGGTTCACCGAGTAGATGGGGGCTGCGAGCACGCCCGCGAAGCCCGCGAGCCCCACCCCGAAGGCGTAGGTCAGCATGATCATCCGCGGTACGTTGATCCCGAAGGCGCCCACCAGCGTCGGGTTCTCCGTCGCGGCGCGCAGATAGGCGCCGAGCCGCGTCTTCTCGATTGCGAACCAGGTCGCGAAGCACACGATCACGGAGGCCACGACCACCCAGGCGCGGTAGTTCGGTAGGAACATGAAGCCCAGATTGTGCCCACCCGCGAGAAGGTCGGGGATCTGGTAGGGCTGCCCGGAGATGCCGTAGGCGTCGCGGAAGATGCCCTGCAGGATCAGCGCCACCCCGAAGGTCAGCAGGAGGCCGTAGAGATGGTCGAGATGGTAGAGTTTCGACAGCGCCAGCCGCTCGAGCACGAGACCCGAGGCGCCGACAACGATGGGGGCCGCGAGAAGCGCCCACCAATAGCCCACGCCGAGATAGGCGCCGAGCATCCAGGCCACGAAGGCGCCCAGCATGTACTGCGCGCCGTGGGTGAAGTTGATGATGTTGAGAAGCCCGAAGATCACCGCGAGCCCGAGCGACAGCACGGCATAGAAGGACCCGTTGATGAGGCCCAGGAGAAGCTGGCCCATCAGGACCTGCGGCGTGATTCCCAGAAGTTCGAACATCGGCCTGCCCGGATGGTGGAAGGGATGGGCGCGGGCCTCGCGGGGCCCGCGCTGCAAGGAGCGTTCAGCCCGCCTCTTGCGAGAAGTCGCATTCCTCGAGCATCGGCAGCCAGGCCTCCTCGCCCGCGATCACCGCGTTCTGGGTATAGAGATCCCATTCGCTCTCGGATTCGTCGGGCGACTTGACCTCGAAGAGGTACATGTCGTGGATCACCCGCCCGTCGGCGCGCACGTAGCCCTCGCCGAAGAGCGGGTCGTCGAAGGGCTCGGCCTTCATCTCGGCCACCACGGCCTCCCCGTCCTCGGCCGAGCCCAGGGCTTCGACCGCGGCGAGATATTTCATGACGCCCGAATAGACCCCGGCCTGCACCATGGTGGGCTTGGCGCCGTGCATCTCCTCGAAGCGGGCGGACCAGTCGCGGGTGGCGTCGTCCTGGTCCCAGTAGAAGGCCTCGGTGAGCTGCAGGCCCTGCGCCGTCTCGGCGCCGAGCGCGTGGACGTCGGTGATGAACATCAGAAGCGCGGCGAGCTGCTGGCCCGACTGGGTGATGCCGAACTCGGAGGCCTGCTTGATCGCGTTGACGGTGTCGCCGCCCGCATTGGCGAGCCCGATCACCTTGGCGCCGCTGCCCTGGGCCTGCAGCAGGTAGGAGGAGAAGTCGCGCGCCGGGAACGGATGGCGCACCTCGCCCATCACTTGGCCGCCCGCTTCCTCCACCACCTCGGCGGTGTTCTCCTCGAGCGAATGGCCGAAGGCGTAATCGGCGGTGAGGAAGAACCAAGTGTCGCCGCCGGCTTCGGTGATGGCGCTGCCCGTGCCCTTGGCGAGCGCGGCGGTGTCGTAGGTCCAGTGCACCGTGGTGGGACGGCACTGGCCGCGGGTGAGCTCGGTCGAGCCCGCGCCCGAATTGATGAAGACCTTGTTCGCGTCCGCGGTGATGTCGGCCACGGCGAGCGCCACCGACGAGGTCGGCACGTCGAGGATCACGTCGACCCCGTCCTGGTCGTACCATTGGCGTGCGACGTTCGAGCCGATATCGGGCTTGTTCTGGTGATCGGCGGAGACGATCTCGACGTTCATCCCCTTGCCCTCGGCGTCGAAATCCTCGACCGCCATGCGCGCGGCCACCACCGAACCCTCGCCCGAGAGGTCGGCATAGGTGCCCGAGCGGTCGTTGAGGACGCCGAGCGTGACGTCGATCGCCTCCTGCGCCGCGGCGGGGACGATTGCGGCGGCGAGCGCGAGGCTCGCGAGGCCAGGCCCGAAGATCGTGGATCGTCTCATATGGTCTCTCTCCCTGTTTGCGGCGCGTCCGGGCGCCCCTTCTTCGTCACACGCCCAGATAGGCCTGTATCCTGTCCTTGTTGTCCTCGAGCGCCTCGGCGGGGATCATGTCGACCACCCGCCCCTGGTCGACCACGTGGTGGCGGTCGGCGACCGAGGCCGCGAAGCGGAAGTTCTGCTCCACGAGCACGATAGTGAAGCCCTCCTCCTTCAGCGCCCGGATCGTGCGCCCGATCTGCTGCACGATGACGGGCGCGAGCCCCTCGGTCGGCTCGTCGAGGAGCAGGAGCCGCGCGCCGGTCCTGAGGATCCGCGCGATGGCGAGCATCTGCTGCTCGCCGCCCGAGAGCTTGGTGCCCTGGCTGCGGCGGCGTTCCTTGAGGTTCGGGAAGAGGTCGTGGATGCGTTCCACCGAAAGACCGCCTTCGGCGATCCGGGGCGGCAGCATCAGGTTCTCCTCCACCGAGAGCGAGGCGAAGATGCCCCGCTCCTCGGGGCAGAAGGCGATCCCCTCCCGCGCGATCCGGCGCGGCGGAAGGTCGATGAGTTCGCGGCCGGCATGGGTGATCGATCCGGTGCGCTTGCCGAGGATGCCCATGATCGCGAGGAGCGTGGAGGTCTTTCCGGCCCCGTTGCGGCCCAGAAGCGTCACCACCTCGCCCTCGCGGACCTCGAAATCGATGCCGTGGAGCACGTGGCTCTCGCCGTACCAGCCCTGGAGGTTCTCCACCTTCAGAAGCGGCGCGCCTTTCCCGGCCCCGGCCTCACTCATGCTCCGCTCCGATATAGGCCTCGATCACCTCGGGCGCCTTGGAGATCGTGGCGTAATCCCCCTCGGCCAGGATCTCTCCGCGCGCGAGTACGGTGATCCGGTCCGACAGGTCCGCCACGACCGACAGGTTGTGCTCCACCATCAGGATCGTACGGTCCTTGGCGATGCGCCGGATGAGCGCGGAGATCCGCGCGACATCGGCCTCAGCCATCCCCGCCATCGGCTCGTCGAGCAGCAGCATCTCGGGCTCGAGCGCCAGCGTCGTCGCGATCTCGAGCGCGCGCTTGCGCCCGTAGGAGAGTTCCGCCGCGCGATGGCCCTCGAACTCCGAAAGCCCCACCTCCGCGACATGACCCCGCGCCTCGTCGTCGTAGCGCGCGAGCGTCTTCTCCGAACGCCAGAAGTCGAAGCTCTCGCCACGCCGGCGCTGCAGCGCGATGCGGACATTCTGCAGTACCGTAAGGTCTGGGAAGACCGCCGAGATCTGGAACGAGCGGACCATGCCGAGCCGGGCGATCTCCGCGGGCGCCATCCGCGTGATGTCGCGCCCCTCGTAGGTGATCTTGCCCCGCGTGGGCTGCAGGAATTTCGTGAGAAGGTTGAAGCAGGTCGTCTTGCCCGCCCCGTTCGGCCCAATCAGGGCGTGGATCGTCCCCTTCTCCACGGCGAGCGAGACGTCGTTCACGGCGACGAACCCCTTGAACTCCTTCGTGAGCCCCACCGCTTCGAGCGCCACCCCCATCCGGCCGCCTCCCTGACCCGTTCACCGCGGGCCATGAGAACGCAAGCCCCGTGCGACTGCAAGCGCGGCGCAGCGTGACGTGGGGTATCTTCGCCCGTCGCGGCCGCGCTCAGGTCGGCGCGGCATCCGCGACGGGCCGACGCGCGCGGACCCAGTTGAGCGCGAGGATCGCGGCGAGGCCCACGGCCCCCGCACTCTCCACCGCGAAGGAGGGATGGAAGACGGCGACCGTCGCGGGAATGACGAGAAGCCGCGAGACGATGTTCATCGGCCCAAAGAGGAAGCCCTCGAGCGCTGCCGCGAAGGCCGCGAGAGCCAGCGCGCAGATGATCCCCGTGAAGATCACGTACCAGACCGGGCCGCCCAGGATGATCTCTGGATTGTAGACCATGAAGACCGGGATGAGGTAGAGGCCCTTGGCGAACTTCCAGGCCTGGACGCTCGTCTCGAGCGGTTTCGAGCCCGCGATGGCCGCGCCCGCGAAGCCCGCCAAGGCTATGGGCGGCGTCACGTTGCTGTCCTGCGAATACCAGAACACGACGAGATGCGCGATGAGGAGCGGGATGCCGAATTCCTGGTTCAGGGCCGGGCCCACGAGCACGATCAGCACGATGTAGGAGGCCGTGACCGGCAGTCCCATGCCGAGGATCAGAGAGGCCAGCAGCACCAGGATCAGTGCGAGGACGAGGTTGCCGCCCGAAAACGCGATCATCATCGAGGAGAACTTGAGCCCGAGCCCGGTGAGCCCCACCACGCCCACGATGACGCCCGCGATCGCGCAGGCCATCGACACGGCGACGGCGTTGCGCGCGCCCAAGGAGAGCGCCTCGACGAGGATCCGGACGCCTGCACGGAGGGAGGCCGCGATCCGCCCGGCCGTCGCGGGTGTCCCCCGGCGCGGTTCGAGCACGAGGATCTCCACCGCGCGCCTGAGAAACGCCACCGCGACCACCGACAGGATCGCCCAGAACCCCACCCGCATCGGCGAGAGGTTCTGCACCAGGAGGAAGATCAGGATGAAGAGCGGCAGGATGAACTGCCAGCCATCCTTCAGCACGTCGCGCACCACGGGCAACTCGTCCGCGGGCATTCCCGACATGCCGCGCTTCATCGCGACGATGTGGACGAAGAGATAGACCGTGCCGAGATAGAGGATCGCCGGGTAGATCGAGACAAGCACGATGTCGATATAGGGTACGCGGGTGTATTCGGAGATGAGGAACGCGCCCGCCCCCATCAGGGGCGGCGTGATCTGGCCCCCCGTCGAGGCCGCGGCCTCGATGCCGCCGGCCTGCGCGGGGCGGTAGCCCAGCCGCTTCATCAGCGGGATGGTGAAGGCGCCGGTCGTCACCACGTTGGCGATGGCCGATCCGCTGATCGAGCCCATGCCGGCGGAGGCCAGAACCGCGGCCTTGGCGGGTCCGCCGGGCTTTCGCCCCGTCGCGGCATAGGCGAGATCGATGAAGAACTTGCCCGCCCCCGTCACCTCGAGAAAGGCACCGAAGAGGACGAAGACGAAGATGTAGGTCGCGGCCACGCCGAGCGGCAGGCCGTAGATTCCCTCCTGGCCCAGGTAGAGCTGGCCCACTAAGCGGTCGAGCGAGTTGCCGCGATGCTGCATCAGCCCCGGCAGCCAGTCGGTGAGCCAGGGCAGCGCGCCCCGCGAGCCCGCGAGACCGTAGAGGATCGCCACGACCCCGATCAGCGTCATCACGAGGCCGATCGCCCGGCGGCTCGCCTCGAGCACGACGACGACGGTGAGGATCCCCATCCAGATGTCGGTCTCGCTCCAAAACCCCGCGCGCGAGAAGATCGCGTCGAGGTTCCAGACGAGATAGGCGCCGGAGGCCACGGAGGCCGCGAGGAAGGCGCCGTCGACCACCCATCCGACGAGGCCCCGCGGCCGCTCGCCGAAGACCGGGAAGATCAGGAAGCAGAGCACCATGATGAAGGAGAGGTGGATCGAGCGCTGGTAGAAGAGCCCGAGCGGCTCGATCCCGGCGCTGTAGAGCTGGAAAAGCGACAGCGCCACGCCCACCGCCACGATCGCCCAGAGGACGGGGCGGGGCTGGGACGTCGTCCCGCTCATGTCGGTGAGCGTGCGGGCGCGTTCTTCGGGATCGGACATCGGCGCTACTCCGTCAGGCGCAGGATGACACGCGCGCCCGCCGCGCGCGCCGTCAGGTCATAGGTCTGGCCGCCCGCCTCGATGCGGTGACCGACCCGGGGGCCGCCCACGCGCAGCGGCAGCGCGTCGCCCGGAACGGGTTCGTCGATCCCCTCGATCCAGTAGCCGCCGCCGGGAGCCGCGACCACATGCCCGCGGCCCGGTACCTCGCCCAGGCCGGCGGCGTAATCGTGGAGATAGGAGCGGTCGAGCACCATCCGCCCGTCCGCGTTCACGAAGCAATCGGCGACCGCGCCGCCGGTCACGGAATGGGCCCATTCGAGGCACCACCCGCCGCCCCGGGGCACCGCGATCTCGTAGATCGGCCCGTCCGGGCCCTCGACCGACAGCGTCCCGCCCGCGGCCGGGAGGGCCAGGACGGCAAGGAGCGCCGCGGCGCCCCCCCTGCCCGCCCGCGCGTCACGGACGCAGATCGTCCGGGATCTCCGCCCCCGCTTCCTCGTAGTAGCGGATCGCACCCGGGTGGAACGGGATCGGCGTGGAGGAGACGGAGAACTCGACCGTCGTGTCGTTGGCGGCCGGATGCACCGCGATGAGCTCGTCCACGTGCTCGAACATGTTCATGGTGATCTGGTAGGCCAGCTCCTCGTCCATGTCGGCATTGACGACGAGCACGTTCGGGATGGAGATCGTCTGCACCGGCTCCTCCATCCCCTCGTAGAGATCGGGTTGCAGCGTGTAGGCGGCGAAGACCGGCTCGGCTTCCTGCGCCTTGGCGATCTCCTCGTCGGTCAGGGGCACGATCCGGATGTCGGCGGTCGCCGCGAGGTTCAGGATCGAGGAGGTGGGCGGCCCGACGCTCCAGATGCCGGCGTCGATGTCGCCGTCGCGAAGCGCGTCCGCCGTCTCGTTGAAATTGAGCCGCTCGGGCGTGATGTCGTCGTAGCTGATCCCGTTCGAGGTCAGCACCTGCTCCGCGTTCACCTCCGTGCCCGAACCTGGCGCGCCAACGGAGACGCGCTTGCCCACGAGGTCCTGCAGGCTCTCGATGCCGCTGCCCGCGAGGGTCACGATATGTACGGCGTTGGGATAGATCGAGGCGATGGCCTGCGCGTCGACGGGCCGGTCGGTGAACGGATCGATCGTGCCGTTGACCGCGGCATAGGCGGTGTCGGCAAGCACGATCGCGAGATCGCTCTGCCCTTGCGCGATGAGCGCCATGTTCTCCACCGAGGCGCCGGTCACTTCCGCCACCGCGGAGGCGCCGTCGATATGGCGTCCGATGAGTTCCGCGAGGCCGCCCCCGTAGGGATAATAGGTGCCGCCCGTTCCGCCCGTGGCGATCGAGAGATCCTGCGCGGAGGCGGCCGTACCCAGGGCCAGCGCGGCCGCGAGGCCCAGTCCAAGATGCTTCATGTCGTTCCTCCCATGATTTTCGAGCGCGGAAGCCCCTCTGGAACATCCGCGCTGCCTGCCGCTATCGGGGCCGGTTTTGCGCGGTTTGTCAAACCCATCCACGTCCGTTGCCCCGGTCGTGCGCCCCTAGGATCAGGGTTCATAATCAATAGATGACGAGAGGCGAGAGGGCGATTGCTGAAAGGAAGACTTTTGGACATGGGTCATAGCGGGTTGCCTCACGCCTCCAGTTCTTGAGCCTTTCAAACATGATTTTGATTTGGTTGCGCAGCTTGTAGCGGCGCCCGTCGTATCTGACCGGGGTCTTCCGCTCTTTCCGGTCAGGAATGCAGGCACGCATTCCCTTGTGCCGTAAAGCTTCTTGAAGCCAGTCGGCATCATAGCCGCGATCGCCGAGCAGCTATTTGACTTTTGGAAGGACACCGAGCAGCGCCCGTGCGCTGATGTAATCACTGACCTGACCGGCAATGACGAACAGGTCGATCGGTTTTACTTGGCCGTCGCAGATGGCGTGCCGTTTCGTGTTCATGCCGACTTTGGTTCGCCAGATCAGGCGACCAAGCCTCCATTGTCAGCGGCCATGCTAGTCGCCGTTCGGTAAGCTCTTAGGCCGTTCGGCCGTCGGCTCAGACCGTGTATGGATGGCCCTTTGGCAAGGGCCATGTTCGATTTGATCTTCCCCCGGTTCGGTAGGGACGATTGGGCCACCATGCGTTCTATGGCGGCGGGTGAACGATATCCCAACGCCGAGTGGAGGCAGTGCGTATCGTACCAGCCCTTGATCCACGCGAACAGATTGCGGCGCGCTTCATCCCTGGTGGCGTAGCTGCGGTGGTAGATGCGCTCGGTCTTCAGCGATCTGAAGAAGCTCTCCATGGGGGCGTTGTCCAAACAGTCGCCCTTTCGGCTCATGGAGGGAACGATTTTCGCCTTCTTCAGGGCCTTGCGTTAGGCTCAGGACCCATTGATTGACGACGTTGGTCGTGATTCAGGCTCCGCGAGGAGACAACATGCATGAGCAACCTGTTTTGGCTGACCGAGGCGCAGATGGCGCG